>CAWCCY010000021.1:0-506145 GCA_963794075.1 uncultured Actinomycetota bacterium | reverse complement strand
GCGAAGGACGAACTTCCGAGTTCCATCCGCTGCGCGATATCGGTGTTCCTTCGTGTGAAAAGACATCCGCAAGCCCATCTTGCGAATGTGTGAAGTGCTCAGGTGATCGCCCAACCCAGGCGTCCCGCAGGTAGTGCGCCGACACCTCGACGGTCGACTCGCCAACCGTGTGGGTTATCTCGGGCACCGGGTGGGTGTTGGGCTCGATCACCAGGATCCGCGTGGCCGGACGCGCTCGGCGAAGCTCCAGCGCCAGCGTGAGTGCCGCCACACCTCCACCGACGATGCTCACGTCGTGATCCGCAGCGGGGTTATCGGTGTGGGCGAGGCGAGACTTGATGCGGTCCGCGAGAGCCTCTCTATGTCTCTTGACTCATTTCCGACATCTGTGACTCGATCGTCCACGCGTCACACTCCTTTCAGTCTTTGAGAGCATCTATAGGCAGAAGTTCGAGTCGTATACCCAGATGTTCGACCTCCACACAGGCGGCAGGTGCGGCCACGGGAAAGGGATCGCTCACCATTCGGATGCGCGACCGTCGGAACACCGGGCCCGCCACGAAGGACGAGCGAGTCACACCAGCGGCGCGCGCCGGCGCGGATGCGGTGCGCCCGCCTTGACGAATCGAATCCCGGGGGCGTACCGGTAAACCGAAGCACGGCAACCGATTCGGCGAGCCGTGCAAGGTCTGAACTCCGTTCGCCCGCAAGAACCGACATCGCGATAGATGGGCTGAGGCGGTGGTCGACCTGAATGGCCACCGGCGCGAGCCGTAGCGATGCGCCCGGTTGCTTTGCTCGAGATCACCGCCGTTTCGCCGGCGATCTGGGGACCGTACCCACGTATGTGGACGCCTTTGTCAGGCGGCTCAGCCGGGTACTCGGGTTCTTTGATTTCCACGCGGACCCTGTCCCCGTCAATGCGGACCCGGCCCGCCCGTGCATCGCAGTTCGTGCCATGCGATCGACACTTGCTCCCTCCTTCCCTCGTGGGTGAGGCACCGTCGACGCCTCAATCGACGGTCCTATGAGATTCGGAGCCACCACCGCTATGGATGGGTCGTGCCGCCATGAGATCACTCGAGATCCTCACGGGGCCCGCACCAGATCACGGGCGACCTCCTGAGAAGCACTCGGTACCGTCACCACAACGATCTGTCCGAGATGTAACAACCGCGCCGAACGAGCCGCATCACGGCGTCGGTCTTGACTCGATCACCAGCAGGGCGCTGCAACTTCGACGGCGCCGCCACCAGACACAAGATTCCCGCCTCCGGTAATGCCCGCGCCAACCCGAAACCCGTCGGTCCTCCCTCGCTAGGACACCGCTACCCGAGCAGGTAGCGACCGGATCCCATTCCAGGATTTGTCAACGGCGGCTGAAATTGACCGTGACGGCCGCGTTGCTCAGCGCCTGGGTGCTCGTCGGTTACGAACCTTGCTGCGGGGACCGGTGGCCGTCCGAATCAACCACCGCCGCCGAACCCAGCACATCTCCGGGGAGCGAACGAGCGCCGTAGCGGCCCGACCCGTCGTTGTAGGGAGGGATTCGTTTCTTCTGTGCGATACCAGCACCGAGCCAGAACAGGCTGAACGGACCTAACAGCGGACCCGCGATTATCCACATCAGCAGCGGTCGCAGCTTCATCCGAACAGCGACCGCGATAGTGATCAGGCCAAAACCGATCCAGATGAGTCCAATGATTCCCAGCGGAGACATCTGCCGCCACCCCCTTGTCCCGAAACTATATGCCCTGGTCGCTTCAGTTGGCCAGACGGGACGCTTCATCACATGACCAACGACATGACCTGGTTCACCTCGCTGGTGCTGACAGAGCGGACGAGAATCATCGCGGCGCCGACCATGGCGACATCGGTCCATGCCCGGTAGCATTGCCATGGCGGCGGAATAGCGTGGGGTACAACAAGACTCGGTTGAGAGCGCCGACAACTGGAGGCCTGAAATCGCCAGTGGCCACTGCGTGTTGTCGCGACGGATGTCCAATTGCGTTGTGAAACCCAAATATTCTGAACGACGTCCTCGACTTGATTGCCCGCAATATGCGACCAGGCCCAGCCGAGGCTCTGGTTGAGCACCTGCTTGGACCGCGTGACCTGATCCACGATCAACGAGAGTCGTGATTGCCCTTGCAGTGTGTTCTCGTAGTGGACGATGTCCACCCGCGACCCGATGGGGCAACCTCGTCGACCGCGACGACCTCATCGCTGCCCACCTACGCCTAGGACTGCGAGGGTTGTCCTGAGTTTCCAGGCTGCCTTTGGCAGCAGGCGGGCCTGGTCGATGCGTTCATGCCTGCGCGATCCCGCCGGACGAACGCCGAGCCCGACGATGACGCCGTCGGCGTAGGCCGCCACCTCGGCCGCCTGGCGCCGGTGCGAGACGCCGAGCCCGACGCACACCGGGCAGGTCGGTGCGCCGCGCGGACGCGCGCGACCAGGCCTCGGCGCGCGGCGCGCCGACCGCGGCCCGGGCGCCGGTGACGCCCATCGTCGAGGCGGCGTAGACGAAGCCGCGGCAGCGCCGCGACGGCCGTCGCGATCCGCTCGTCGGTGGACGACGGCGCGACGAGGAAGACCCTGTCGAGGCCGTGCGCGTCGGCTGGCCGCGAGCCACTCGGCCCGGCCTCGTCCGGGGATCAGGTCGGGCGTGATCAGCGCCGGCGCCGCCCGCCGCGGCGAGGTCGCGCGGCGAACCGCGTCGACGCCGTAGCGCTCGACCGGGTTCCAGTACGTCATGACCAGCGTCGGGCGCGCCGGTGGCGGCGACCGCCTCGACGGTGCGCAGGACGTCGGCGGTGCGGGTGCCGCCGCGCCAGCGCGATGTCGACGGCGCGCCTGGATCGTCGGGCCGTCCATCAGCGGGTCGGAGTAGGGCAGGCCGACCTCGACGACGTCGACGCCGGCCTCGACCATCGCGCGCACGCGTCGATGGCGCCGTCGACGGTCGGGAAGCCGGCCGGGCAGGTAGCCGACCAGCGCGGCCCGGCCCTCGGCCCGCGCGTCGGCGACAGCACCGTCGCGAGAGCGTCACCGCCGCTCGCCGGCGCTCCCGCGTCGGCCCGTCGACGCGCTCGACCTCGGCCGACGAGCTCCCGTCGTCGACGAGGCCGAACCAGCGCGGCGGCGGTGTCGACGTCCTTGTCGCCGCGGCCGGACAGGTTGACCAGGATCACGGCCGTCCGGGCCCGAGCTCGCGGCCGAGCTCGCAGCGCGCCGGCCAGCGCGTGCGCGCTCTCGATCGCCGGGATGATGCCCTCGGTGCGGCACAGCAGCGCGAAGGCGTCCATCGCCTGCGGCGTCGGTGACCGGCGCGGTACGTCGCGCGGCCGGTGTCGTGCAGCCAGGCGTGCTCGGGGCCGACGCCCGGGTAGTCCAGGCCGGCCGAGATCGAGTGCGACTCGATCGTCTGGCCCGTCGTCGTCCTGCAGCAGGTAGGTGCGCGCGCCGTGCAGCACGCCGAGCGCGCCGCCGGTGATCGTGGCGGCGTGCCGGCCGGTCTCGACGCCGTCGCCGCCGGCCTCGAAGCCGTACAGCGCGACGCCCGGGTCGTCGAGGAAGGCGTGGAAGATGCCGATCGCGTTCGAGCCGCCGCCGACGCAGGCGGCGACCGCGTCGGGCAGCCGGCCGGTCAGCTCGAGCACCTGCGCGCGGGCCTCGACGCCGATGACCCGCTGGAAGTCGCGGACCATCATCGGGAACGGGTGCGGTCCGGCGACCGTGCCGAGCAGGTAGTGGGTGCGTGTCGACGTTGGTCGACCCAGTCGCGCATCGCCTCGTTGATCGCGTCCTTGAGGGTCCGGCTGCCGGCTGTGACCGGGACGACCTCGGCGCCGAGCAGCCGCATCCGGGCGACGTTGAGCGCCTGCCGCCGGGTGTCCACCTCGCCCATGTAGACGACGCACTCCAGGCCGAGCAGCGCGCGCGGCGGTCGCGGTGGCGACGCCGTGCTGGCCGGCGCCGGTCTCGGCGATCACCCGGGTCTTGCCCATCCGCTTGGTGAGCAGCGCCTGGCCGAGCACGTTGTTGATCTTGTGCGAGCCGGTGTGGTTGAGGTCCTCGCGCTTGAGCAGGATCGCGCGCGCCGCCGGCGTGCTCGGCGAACCGCGTCGCCTCGGTGAGCGGGCTGGGCCGGCCGGTGTAGGTCGCGCAGCAGCGCGGTCGAGCTCGGCGGCGAACGCCGGGTCGGCCTTCGCGGCCTGCGTACGCCGCGTCGAGCTCGTCGAGCGCGGCGACCAGCGCCTCGGGCACGAACCGGCCGCCGAACGGCCGAAGTGCCCGGCGGCGTCGGGCAGCGCGCCGGCGCCGGCGCCGGTCAGGTCGGCGCCGTCAGGCTCGATCGGCGGTCACGTGGATCGCCGTCAGCGCGTGGCGCTGCGGACGCCGGGTGGCGCCCGGCGGCGACCAGGTCGGCCACCGCGGCGCGCGGGTCGCGCCCGGTGACCAGGCTCTCGCCGACCAGGACGGCGTCGGCGCCGGCGCGCGGCGTAGTCGATGCACGTCGTGCGGGCCGCGGACGCCGGACTCGGCGATCCGTGACGATGCCGTCGGGGATCAGCGGCGCGAGCCGGGCGAAGGTCGTCGCGGTCGACCTCGAGGGTCTGCAGGTTGCGGGCGTTGACGCCGATGATCCGGGCGCCGGCGTCGACCGCGCGCTCGACCTCCTCCTCGTCGTGCACCTCGACCAGCGGCGGTCAGCCCGAGCGACTCGGCCCGCTCGACCAGCGACACCAGCGCCGTCTGCTCCAGCGCGGCGACGATCAGCAGCACCAGGTCGGCGCCGGCGCCCGGGCCTCCCACAGCTGGTAGCAGGTGACGATGAAGTCCTTGCGCAGCACCGGCACGTCGACGGCGGCGCGCACCGCGCCGAGGTCGTCCAGGCTGCCGCCGAAGCGGCGCCGCTCGGTGAGCACGCTGATGACGCGCGGCGCCGCCGGCCTCGTAGTCGCCGGCCAGCGCGGCCGGGTCGGCGATCGCGGCGAGCGCGCCCTTGCACGGGCTGGACCGCTTGACCTCGGCGATCACCGCGACGCCGTCGCCGCGGCAGCCGCGGCATCGGCGTCGAGGCGCGGCGTGCGCTGCGGCCAGCGCCTTGAGCTCGTCGCAGGCGGACCGCGCCTGCCGCTCGGCGAGGTCCTCCCGGACCCCGGCGAGGATCTCGTCGAGCACACTCACAGATCTCCACAGTCAGCGGCGAAGTCGATGCTCTGATGGTACCCGTCGCCGAAGGCCCCTGGAACCAGCAAGTAGGGTCGCCACGCTGGGTGACGGCCCTGCAGCGCAGCTCAGTGCCCGGGACGACCCGAGACGCCGAATCCCATCGCCGACAGCACCTTGCCGAGATCCGCACCGAGCACGGCGATCGACGGCGCCGACGACGAAGAGCCAGGTCGCGGCGATGACGACGGCGATCGCCATGACAGCGCGCCGGCCATGACCCGCCGACGGCGGTCCACGCGCGATGCTCTGACCGTGGCTGCTGTGGTCGCGCTCGACGTGCGGGCCTGGCCGGCCTGCTGCGTCTGGCTCGAGGCTGCCCGAGCGCCTGCCCTGCATCTGCTGGCTGTCCGCCATGGTGCTCCTTCCGCTCCGGCGCGCATTGTGTCAGGTCACGGCTGCGGGCGTGGTCGGGTCCTCGCCCCGGCTCAGCGCGTCCCACGCACCGATCGGGTCGGGGCCGGCCGCGCCTGCCGGGCCTGCAGCGCCGCGGTCCGCACCGTCGGCCCTGCGCCGCCGGGATGCCCCGTGACCGGCGCCGCCGACGCCTTGGCGGCGCCCGACGTCGCTCGAAGCGGCGGCCGCGGCGCCGGCCAGCGGACGTCGGGCCACGCCGTACCCGCATGCCACCGCAGCGAGTAGGCCGCCGGCCAGCGCCAGCGCACCCGCCGCGTCACGTGGCACGCGACGGCGCACCGCCGTGCGGCCGGTCGCGGCCGACACGGCCGCCTCGGCCGCTCCGACCGGGTCGGCGAGGACCGCGACGCAGGCAGCTGCGGCGCCGAGCCCGGCCAGCACCAGGACGACGGTGGCGAGGCGCCGCCCGAGCCGCCCGGTGACGAGCACGGCGACCGAGGCGGCCGCGGCCGCCAGCGCGAGCGCCGGTGCGGCGGGGGCGGCCGAGCCGCCGGCGGCCGGCCACCGTCGGTCACGCCCGGGACACCTGCCGGCCTGGCCGTCACCCAGGTGCGCCCTCCGGCGAGCACCACGAGGCCGCGCTCAGCCGGCGAGCCCAGCGAGCGCGCACGCGCGGCTCGCCCGCGCCGCTTCACGGGCGCGCGCAGCATCGACGCGGTCGCGACGGCGCGCAGCACGGCCGCCGCCTTGTTCTGCGACTCCTGCGTCCTCGCGCTCGGGGTCGGAGTCGGCGACGATGCCCGCCGCCGGCCTGCACGTAGGCGACGCCGCCGCGGAGCAGCGCGGTCCGGATGGCGATCGCCATGTCGAGCGTCACCGGCGAAGTCGAAGTAGCCGACCACGCCGCCGTAGAGGCCGCGGCGGGTGGGCTCGAGCTCGTCGATGATCTCCATCGCGCGCGGCTTCGGGGCGCCGGACAGCGTGCCGGCGGGGAACGCCGCGCGGCAGCACGTCGAGCGCCGTCGCGGCCGCGGCGCAGGTCGGCCGGTCGACCGTCGACACCAGGTGCATGATGTGGCTGTACCGCCCGACCGCCATGAACTCGACCACCTCGACGGTGCCCGGCCGCGCAGACCCGGCCGAGGTCGTTGCGGGCGAGGTCGACGAGCATGAGGTGCTCGGCCCGCTCCTTGGGGTCGGCGAGCAGCTCGCTCGGCGAGCTGCGGCGTCCTCGCTGCGGGCGTCGCGCCGCGCGGCCTGGAGCCGGCGATCGGGTGGCGTGACACGCCCGGCCGTCCTGACCTTGACGAGCGCCTCCGGGACTGAGCCGACGACGTCGAAGGCCGGCCGTCGGGCGTCGGCAGCCGCAGCAGGTACATGTACGGGCTGGGGTTGATGGCCCGCAGCACCCGGTAGACGTCGAGGGCGTCGGCGCGGGCAGTCGATCTCGAACCGCTGCGAGACCACGACCTGGAAGGCCTCGCCGTCGCGGATCGCCTCCTTGGCCGCTCGACCACGGCCGCTGGAACTCCTCGCGGCTCGGTGCGCTGGCGCGTCGGGCGGCCGCGGTCGGCCGCCGAGCACGGCGACCGCGCTCGGCGCGGGCGCGGCCAGCTCGGCGGTCATCGCGTCGAGCCGCGCGACGGCGTCGGCGTACGCCTCGTCGACGCGCTCGTCGGTGTCGTCGTAGTTGATCGCGTTCGCGACCAGCAGCACGGCGCCGTCGTGGTGGTCGAGCACGGCCAGATCGGTGGCGAGGCATCATCGCCAGCTCGGGCAGCTCGAGGTCGTCGACCGGCCGGTGTCGGGCAGGTCGCTCCAACCGGCGGACGACGTCCTAGCCGACAGGTATCCGACCAGCCCGCCGGTCAGCGGCGGCAGGCCCGGCAGTCGCGGCGTCGTGCAGCGCCGCGAGCGTGTCGCGCGCAGCGCCAGCAGCGGGTCGCCGCTCGGTCGGGCACGCCGACCGGCGGCTCGCCGAGCCAGTGCGCCTGGCCGTCGCGCTCGGTGAGCGTCGGCGCGGCGCGGACGCCCGACGAAGGAGTAGCGCGACCAGACGCCCCCTGCTCGGCCGACTCGAGCAGGAACGTGCCCGGGCGCGTCCGGCGGCGAGCTTGCGGTACACGCCGACGGGCGTCTCGCCGTCGGCGAGGAGCCGCCGGTCGACGGGGATGACGCGGCGTCGGCCGCGAGCGCCGCGGAACGCGTCGAGGTCGGCAGGTGACCCCGAGGGTGAGGTCGGGCGCGACGACGGCGTGCGGGGGTGACCGGCGCCGTCCGCCGCCGTCGGTCCGGCGGGGGCGCCGTGCCCGGGGGTCGCTGGAGACGCTGCTCTGCAGGACGACGGCCGGCAGGGCCGGCCGTCGAAGCACGTGCGCGTGCCGGTGTGGCAGGCCGCGCCGACCTGGTCGACCTGGACGAGCAGGGTGTCGCCGTCGCAGTCGAGCGCCGACCTCGCGCACCCACTGCACGTGCCCGGAGGTGTCGCCCTTGCGCCAGTACTCCTGGCGCTGACCGACTCCAGAAGGTCACCCGGCCGGTCGTCAGGGTGCGGTGCAGCGCCTCGTCGTCCATCCAGCCGAGCATGAGCACCTCGCGGGTGGCGTACTGCTGGACGACGGCGGCAGACGAGGCCGTCGGCGTCGCGCTTGAGGCGGCCCGCGACCAGCGGGTCGAGGGCGCGCCGCGCCGGGGGCGGCGGCGGCGTGGGTCACGGGCCGACCCTGCCACCGGCGGGAGCGGCCTCCCGCCGGTGGTCGGGCCGCTGCTGGGAGGCCCAGCTGGCGTGCAGGCGGCGGTACACCGCGCGGGCGCTGCAACAGCTCGTGTGCGGGCCGACGTCGACGACCCCGCCGGCCTCGACGACGACGACGAGGTCGGCGGCCTCGGCCGTGGAGAGCCGGTGCGCGATCGCGACCGAGGTCCGGCCTCGGGTGGCGCCCTCCAGGGCCCGCCCGAGCCGCACCTCGGTGGCGGGGTCGACCGCGGACGTGGCCTCGTCGAGCACCAACAGGTCGGGGTCGGCGAGGTAGGCGCGGGCGAGCGCGACCAGCTGGCGCTCCCCCGCCGACAGCGCCTCGCCACGCTGCCCGACCTGGGTGTCGAGGCCGTGCGGCAGCGCTCGGCCCACTCGAGCAGGCCCAGCTCGGTGAGCGCCAGGACGATCTCGTCGCCGTGCGGGGTGCGGGCGCTCCGGGCCGTGCTCGCACCCGCGATGTTGGCGCGCAGCGTGTCGTCGAACGAGGAAGCCCTCCTGCGGGACCAGCACGACCCGGTCACGCAGCGACGAGAAGCGGACCCGCCGCAGGTCGACACCGTCGACGAGCACGCGCCCGGCCGAGGGGTCCATCAGGCGGGTGAGCAGTTTGGCCAGCGTGGTCTTGCCCGAGCCGGTCTCGCCGACGACGGCGATCCGGGCTCCCGGCGGCAGCTCGAGGTCGACGTCGCGCAGCACCGGCGGGCCGCCCGGGTAGGCGAACGAGACGTGCTCGAACCGCACCGCGATCGGCCCGCGCGGCAGCACCTCGCCCGCGTCGCCCGGGTCGGCGACGTCGGCCGGCGTGTCGAGCACCGCGAGCACCCGCCGCCAGCCCGCGGCGGCGTTCTGCAGCTCGTTGAGCACCTCGGTGCCGATCTGCACCGGCCCGGTGAACAGCTGTGACGAGGAAGAGGAAGGCCACGAGCTCGCCGAGGGTCAGCTGCCCGTGCCACGCCGAGCCAGCTGCCCAGCACCGACGACGGCCGCGACGACGAGACCGGAGATCAGGACGCCGCCGCTGAACGACAGGGCCACGGTGGTCTGCGCCCGGATCGCGCTGCGCGCGTGCGCGGTCGACGGTGGCGTCCACCCGGGCCTGGGTGCGCTCCTCGACGGCGTAGGCCCGGATCGTGTCGGCGCCCACGACCGACTCGGAGATGGCCGCCAGCATGTCGCCGACCCGCTCGCGTACGAGCGAGTAGGCATGGGAGACGAACCTCTGCAGCACGCGGAACCCCAGGAACAGCGGCAGGAAGCAGAGCCACACCAGCAGGGCCAGCGGCCATGAGTAGACGACCATCAGCAAGGTCGCCACCAGCAGCTGGCCGTCGACGTCACCAGGAGCAGCCCGCCCCACTGGACGAACGTGGAGATGGTGTCGACGTCGCTCGTCACGCGGGCGACCAGGGCGCCGCGGCGCTCGGTGTTCTGGCTGAGCGTCGAGAGGTCGTGGATGTGCCGGAAGGCGGCGGTCCGCAGGGTCGCCAGACCCGCCTCGCTGGCGCGGAAGATCCGCCGGTTCGCCACGAACGACGAGGCGGCGGTGATGACGAGCCCGACGGCTGCCACCGAACAGAGCGCCAGCACCAGCCCCGCCGCGGCCGCCGGGCGCCCGGATGCCGCGGTCGATGGTCTGCTGCACGGCGACGGGGACGAGCACGCGCCCCACGGTCGACAGCAGCGAGACGAGCAATGTCGTCACGAGGCCACGGGTGAGCTGCGGCTGATCGCGACGCCCCGCCGCAGGGTCGCCCAGGCGCCGCTGCCCGGGCCGGACTCGATGGCCGACGCGGCGGCGCCCGTCGTCGTGGCGGTGCTCACGCGGCGCCCTCCGCCCGCTCGTCGGCGCCGGGACCCGCGGCCGCGCGGAACCGTTCGCGCGCCTCGGCGTCCCGCTGGTAGGCGGTGACCAGGCGCCGGTAGCCCTCGCTGACCTCCATCAGCCGCTGGTGCGAGCCGCGGGCGACCAGCCGGCCCCGCTCGATGTAGACGACCTCGTCGGCCAGGGCGATGGTGGCCATCCGGTAGGCGATCACGATGACCGTGCTGGCGCCGCCCGTGGCACGCAGGCCGGCGAGGATCCGGGCCTCGACGTGCGGGTCGACCGCCGAGGTCGCGTCGTCGAGCACGAGCAGCCGTGGCGCACGGACCAGGGCCCGCGCCAGGGCGAGGCGCTGCCGCTGGCCGCCGCTGAGCGACGCGCCCGCGTTCGCCGACCCGGGTGTCGAGGCCCTCGGGCAGCGCCGCCACGAAGTCGTCGGCGCGGGCCAGCCGCAGCGCCGGCGCACCTCGTCGTCGGGCAGTGGCGCGCCCAGGGTCACGTTGCCGCGGACGGTGTCGTCGAAGACGAAGGTGGCCTGCGGCACCAGCGCGGCGGCACCGGCCACCTGGCCGCGACGCAGGGCGCGCAGGTCGACGCCGTCGAGCAGCACATGACCGTCCTCGGGGTCGACGAGCCGCACGAGCAGCCCCGCCAGCGTCGACTTGCCGCTGCCGGTGGGCCCCACCACGGCGACGGTCGAACCGGCGGTGACGTCGAGGGAGATCCGGTGGATCACGGGGAGCCGCTCCTCGCGCTGCCCCTGGTAGGCGTAGCCGACGTCGGCCAGCGCGAGCGACGCGGCCCCGGTGCCGGCGAGGGCCCGGTCGCCGTACGCCATCTCCCCCCGGGCCTCCAGGACGGCGTTCACCCGGCTCCCAGCCCACCACGCAGCGCGGCAGCTCGCCGAGCACCCAGCCCAGCGCGCGGACCGGGAAGGAGACCAGCGAGAGCAGGTAGGCGACCTGCACCACGTCGCCCGTGTCGGCCGCGCCGTGCGCGATCCGCCAGGTGCCGACCGTCAGCACGGCGAGGGTGCCGAGCACGGGCAGGGCCTCCTGGACGGGGTCGAACAGACCCCGGGTGATGCCGACGGAGACGTTCGCGTCGCGCAACCGCTCGGACACCTCGCGGAAGCGGCCCGTCTCGGCGGCCTCGCGGCCCAGGGTCTTCACGACGACGGCGCCCTCGAAGCTCTCGTGCGCGACGGCGGACACCCCGGCGCGCAACTGCTGGGCGCGCACGACCAGCGGGGACATCCGCCGCTGGAAGACGACGTTGACGGCGAACACCGCGGGCAGGACGAGCAGGCCCACGGCCCCGAGCACGAGGTCGGCGGCGAGCATCGCGACGGCGGCGGCGACGAGCATGACGATCACACCGAGCGCCATCGGCAGCGGCGCCATCACCTGCCAGGTCGCCTCGACGTCGGCGTTCGCGTTCGACAGCAGCTGCCCAGCCGGGTGCCGGTGGTGCCAGGCCAGCGGCAGCCGCAGGTACTGCCGGGTGACCGCGCGCCGGTAGCGCGCCTGAAGCCGGTACATCGTGGCCCCGCCGGCTGCGCGCCGCCCGACGACACCGATCGAGGTGGCGAGTGCCACGGCCGCGAGGGTGCCGGTGACGTAGGCGATCTGCGAGCCGGTGATGCTGCCGGCGGCGAAGGCCGGTGCGAGCACGGTCTGGATGAGGTGCCCCAGCAGCCACCCCGATGCGGCGGTGCCGATCCCGTAGACGGCGCTCCCGAGCACCGCCAGGGAGAACATGCCCGGCTCGTCGCGGATCCCACGGGCGAGGACCCTCATCCCGCGGCGAAGGGTGGCCGCCCCCGTGGCGGTCAGGTCGTCGTCGGGCACCTAAGCACTTTCTCACGGGGGGCCGACACAGCCCCGACGTGCCACGATCGGCGCCATGGTCACCCCCGCCGCCCTCGAGCGCGCCCGCCTCGCCGACAGCCTCGAGGCGGTCGGCCCGGACGCCCCGACGCTGTGCACGGGGTGGACGACCCGTGACCTGGCCGCCCACCTCGTGGTGCGCGAGCGGCGGCCCGACACCACGCCCGGGCTCCTGCTGCGCCCGTTCGCCGGCTGGACCGACCGGGTCCGGGCCGAGTACGCCCGGCGCCCGTACGACGAGCTCGTCCACCTGGTCCGCACCGGACCGCCCCGGACGAGCCCGTTCGCGCTGCCCGGGGCGGACGCGGCCGGCAACCTCAGCGAGCACTTCGTGCACTGCGAGGACGTGCGGCGCGGCGACCCCGCCCGCGAACCGGTCGCCGCCGAGCTCGCCGCCGGCGTGCAGGACGCCCTCTGGCGGTTCCTCGAGACCCGCGGCCGGGGGATGTTCCGGCGTGCCCGCACGGGGGTCGTCCTCGCGACGCCGGACGGCCGCGAGACCGTCGCCGTCCGGGGCGCGCCCGCCGCCCGGCTCACCGGTGACCCCGGCGAGCTCGTGCTCGTCGCGTTCGGCCGCGGAGCGCGGGCGCTGGTGGAGCGCGGCGGCGACCCGGCCGCCCTCGCCGCGCTGGCGGCCGCCGACCTGTCGGTGTGATCAGCGGGGCCGCGGCCGTCGTCGCGCGCCGGGTGCTGGCGGGTCCCCGGCCGCCGGCCGCCGCCACCGGCCCCCGTGTCGTCGCCGTCGACGGCCCGAGCGGAGCCGGCAAGACCAGCTTCGCCGCGGCGCTCGCGGCCGCGCTCGGCGCCGAGATCGGTGCCGAGATCGGCGCCGAGACCGGGTGCCGCGCCGGCGGCGCCGGCCGCGGTCGTCGTCCATCTCGACGACCTGTACCCCGGCTGGGACGGGTTGGACGCCGTCGTCCCGCTGGTGACCGAGCACCTCCTGGCCCCGCTCGCGCAGGCGCGCGCCGTCACGCTCCCGAGCTGGGACTGGACGGCGGACGCCCCGGGGCCGCCGCGGCCGCGGCCCGAGCTCGGGCCGCCCGCGCCGCCGGTGGTCGTCGTCGAGGGCGCCGGCGCCGGCGCGGCCGCGTGCCGGCCCTATCTCACGCTTCTCGTCTGGCTCGACGCCCCGGAGGCGGTGCGCCGAGGCAGGGCGCTGGCGCGCGACGGCGACACGTACGCGCCGCACTGGGAGCGCTGGGCGCGGCAGGAGGGGGTCCACTTCGCCCGGGAGGGCACCGAGGGGGCGGCGGACCTGCGCCTGGACGGCACTGTCGGTGACGGCCGCTAGCCTTCCCGCGTGACCCAGACGACCGCCCCGGCGGGCCTGCCGATCGTCGCCGTCGACCCGGCGTCACCGCTGTTCGAGCGCTGGCTGCGAACGAACTTCGCGGTCTTCCTCCAGCCGCTCCTCGACGCCGAGGGGTTCGCCCGTCGCCGCGCCATGATGCCCACCGACCACCGCTACACCGCCGCGCTCGACGGTGATGCCGTCGTCGCCACCTACCGCTCCTGGGACACGCGCGTCACGGCGCCCGGCGGTGCCGCCGTCGCCGCCGACGCCGTCAGCGGTGTGACCGTCCTGCCGACGCACCGCCGCCGCGGCCTGCTCACCAGGATGATCACGGCCGACCTGGCGGACGCCGCCGAGCGCGGGCTCGCCGTCGCCGTCCTCATCGCCGCCGAGGCGCCCATCTACGGCCGGTTCGGCTTCGGTGCCGCCACCGAGACGGGGCACTGGCGCGTGAACGTGCCGACGGCGCGGCTCCGCCCCGAGGTGCCGCTCGAGGGCACCGTCGCGGTCATCCCCCAGCAGGAGCTCCGCGACATCGCACCGGCGGTCTTCGAAGCCGCCCGCCGCCCCGGCGCCCTCGACCTCTCCGAGCTCCGGTGGGACCGCGACCTGGGCCGCTTCGCCGAGGGCCCGGAGCCCACGGCCCTGCTGCACCGCGACGCCGCCGGAACACCCCAGGGCTACGCGGTCTACCGGGGCGAGGAGCGGTGGGTCGACCGCCGGATCGACAGCGTCGCCCACCTCGACCGTTTCCAGGCGGCCACCCCCGCGGCGTACGCGGCGCTGTGGTCGGTCCTGACGTCGCTCGACCTGATGGCGACGGTCGACGCCGAGGAGCTCGCGGTCGACGAGGCGCTCCCGTGGCTCCTCGTCGACGAGCGGGCCGCCCGGCAGGTCGGTCGCGCGGACTTCCAATGGTCGCGGCTGCTCGATCCGGCGTCCGCGCTGTCCGCACGCACCTACGAGAGCGCCGGCGCTGTGACCATCGAGGTCCTCGATCCGGCCGGCTGGGCCGCCGGGACGTTCACCCTCGAGGCCGGTGCCGACGGCGCCGGTGCCTGCCAGCGCAGCACGAGCCGCCCCGACGTGACGCTGCCGGTCGACGTGCTGTCGAGCCTGTGGCTCGGCGGCGGCGACCTGTACGCCGCCGCCGTCGCGGGGCGGGCCTGCGAGCACGCCTCGGGGCCTTGGCCCGCCTCGCACGGCTGCTCCGCACGACCCGCGCCCCCTGGACGCCCACCTGGTTCTGACGGCACTGGTTCTAGCGGCCACCTGAACGGACTGTCGGCGTCGACCGTCCGTTCAGGGGGCGGCGCACCCGCTCGAACTCGGGACCTTGGACCCAGGTTGCTCCCAGCTTCGCTCGGTATGCTGGCGCTGTGCCGGTGAGCCCTCTCGACGCGCCACGCTGGGCGCGCGGGTCCGCCATCGCCCTGCTGACCGCACCCGGCGTGCTGGTCGCCCACCTGCTGACCACTGGCGCCGTCCCGGCTGCGGTCCCCGCCCTCGTCGTCGGCGTCGTCGTCACGCTGGTCGCCTGCCTGCTGCCCGCCGGCGGCGCGGGCTCGACCGCCGCGGTCGCGGGCCTCGCCCAGCTGGCCGGCCACGGTGTGCTCGCGCTCACCGCCCGCGAGGCACCGGGCGGTGGCTGCCTCTCGGTCGTCGGCAACGGCGCCGAGACCGGCGTCCGCTTCGCCCTGGCGCAGCGCGCGGGCGCCTGCCCTCCGGGTGCCGTCCCCGCCGGGCCAGGGCTCACGGCCGTCGTCGCCGCCGTCACCGCGGCGTTCGTCGTGCTGCTCGGCCACGCCGTACTGGCCGCCCTGACCGGCGCGCTGGTCGCGGCCGCCGCGACCGGCCTCGCCGTGGCCGGGCGTCTCGCGGCCGCCGTCCGGCCCCTCCTGCTCCTGCTTGCCGGCGCCCCGCGCACCGGCGACGTCCGGCGCCTGCCCGCTCCCGCCCCCGTCCCGCTGACCATGCTCTGGCGGCCCGGCCCGCGACTCGACCGCGGGCCCCCCGCCGGCTGCCTCGCCGCCTGACGACCACGGGTCGCCGGGGGCGCCACCGCCGTCCGATCCCGCCGACCGTCAGGAGCCCAGGTGGACCGACTCACCCGCACGACCGGGCGCGATCGCGCCCGGGCACTCGACGCCGGCGGCCGAGCCGGCCGCGTCCCGCCCGCGCTCGCCCCCTGGTTGTCGCTGGCCGCGCGGCTCGTGCTCGGGGTCGTCTTCGCGCTGGCCGGCTGGCCCAAGCTCACCGACCCGGAGGGCACGCTGCGCAGCGTGCGCGCCTTCAGGCTGGTGCCCGAGGCGCTCGTGCCGGCCTTCGGCTATGCCCTCCCCGCGCTCGAGCTCGCCCTCGCCGCGCTGCTGCTCGCAGGACTCGCGACGAGGATCGCCGCGGCCGGGGTCGGCGTCCTGCTGGTGATGTTCATGGTGGGGATCGTCGCGGCGTGGGCGCGCGGCCTCAGCATCGACTGCGGCTGCTTCGGCAGCACCGGGGCCGCGGTGGCCGACCCCGTCCCCGGCTACGTGCTCGACCTGCTGCGAGACGGCGCCCTGCTCGCCCTCGCGGTGTGGCTCGTGGCGCGACCCGACAGCCGGTTCTCGCTCGACCGCAGGCTCGGGCTCCGCCCGGCCGCGCTCTGATCCTCCGTCTTCTCCCCAGGAGTCCCCGTGACCAACGCCCGTACCGTCCGTTCCACCCGTGAGAAGGCCGCCGAACTGCGCGCCCAGGCCGCACGCGAGCAGGCCCGCCGCCGCAGCACGATCGTCACGGCCGCCGTCGTCGTCGCCGTCCTCGCCGTCGTCGGCGTCGTCGCCCTGGTGCGACAGGCCCAGCACGACCAGAGTGTCGCGGCGGCGGCGGCGCCGAGCGGCACCCCCCGGAACCTCCTTCCCGACGGCGGCATCGCCGGGGTGTCCGGCGCGACCCCGGCGGGGAAGACCCCGTGACGGTCGAGATGTCGGGAGGACTTCCAGTGCCCGGCCTGCCGGCAGTTCGAGCAGGACAACCACGCCCAGCTGGAACGCTGGGCCAAGCAGGGCGTCGTGAAGCTCGTCTACAAGCCCGTGGCCTTCCTCGACCGGGCGTCGACGACGAACTACTCCTCGCGCTCCCTGAACGCCGCCGCGGCCGTCGTCGACAGCGACCCGGCCGCCTTCCAGGCCTTCCACGACCTCCTCTACGCGAACCAGCCCGCGGAGGGCAGCGCCGGCCTCACCGACACCCAGCTCGCCGACCTCGCCGCGCAGGCCGGCGCGCCGCGCGCAGCCGTGGCCTCGGCGCTGAGCACCCAGCGGTTCGCCGGCTGGGTCGTCCAGCGCACGGACGCGTTCTCGCAGAAGTACACGAGCACGCCGACCATCCTCGTCGACGGCAGCGAGGTCACCCAGGGCATCCCGACGGCCCAGCAGATGCACGACCTCGTGACCAAGGCCGCCGCCGCGAAGGGCCTGCCGACGCCGAGCTGACCCCGCCCGCTCCCTCTCTCAACCCCTCGTGATCAAGGAATCCGCGGGCATCGCGTGCCGCGGTGCCAGCACGGAGTGCCCGCGGATTCCTTGATCACGGGGATGGGAGGGCGAGCTTGATCACGAAGATGGGGAAGGGGGCGCTCAGTCGTCGGTCGGGGTCACGGAATGGACGCGCCACGAGGGTGGCGAGGCGGCGTGCCTCGGCCTCGCCGCGGGCGCCGTCGGCGCGCTGGATCGCCATCACGGCGAGCACCTCGCCGTCGTCGAGGTCGAGCGTCACCCAGGGGCTGCCGCCGCCGAACCGGACGGCGACCACCTGCGCCCACGCCAGCTCGCGGCGGTGCACGAGGTTGCGCACCACCAGGGTGTGTTCGCCGGGTTCGGCCCGCAGCCGCGCGAACATCGACAGCACGAGCGCCACCAGGGCGGCGATGACCACGACGCCGAGCCGGTCGTACCAATGGAAGGCGACCACACCGGTCCCGGGCATCACGACCGCGAGGCCGACCAGCACCACGCCCTGCGCCACGCCCACCGCGATCGCCGTCCGCCGCGCCCGCAGCGGCACGAACGGCGCGTCCACGGCCCGACCTGCCCCGTTCACAACCGGCACGCGTGGATCCCCGTGACGAGGATCGCCCTGGCGCCCAGCGCGTACAGCTCGTCCATGACCTGGTTGGTCCGCGAGCGCGGCACCATCGCCCGGACGGCCACCCAGTTCGGGTCCTGCAGCGGCGAGACGGTCGGCGACTCCAGCCCCGGCGTGATCACACACGCCTGCTCGACGAGCTCGACCCGCACGTCGTAGTCCATCAGCACGTACTGCCGCGCCACGAGCACGCCCTGGAGGCGCCGGACCAGGACGTCGACGGCCTCGTCCTCGCCGGACGTGCCGGGTCGCACGAGCACGGCCTCCGAGCGCAGGATCGGGTCGCCGAACACCTCGAGGCCCGCGGCGCGCAGGGTGCTGCCCGTCTCGACGACGTCCGCGATGACGTCGGCCACGCCGAGGCGCACCGCCGTCTCGACGGCCCCGTCGAGCCGGACGACGTCCGCCTTGACGCCGTGCTCGGCGAGGCAGCGCTCGACCAGGCCCGGGTAGCTGGTGGCGATCCGGCGGCCCTCGAGGTCCGCGATCGACGACGCGCTGCCGGCCCGCGCCGCGAACCGGAACGTCGACTCCCCGAACCCGAGCGCCACGACCTCGCGGGCGTCGGCGCCGGCGTCCAGGAGCAGGTCGCGCCCGGTGATGCCGACGTCCAGGGTGCCGCGCCGACGTACACAGCGATGTCCCGCGGCCGGAGGAAGAAGAACTCGACGCCGTTCTCGGGGTCGGGGAGCACGAGCTCGCGGCTGTCGCGGCGCTGGCGGTAGCCGGCCTCGCGCAGCATGCCGACGGCGGCCTCCGAGAGGGACCCCTTGTTGGGCACGGCGACCCGCAGCATCGAGCTCCTCACAGGTAGCGGTAGACGTCGTCGAGGGTGAGGCCGCGGGCGAGCATGAGCACCTGCAGGTGGTACAGCAGCTGCCAGATCTCCTCCGCGGTGCGCTCGGGCGCCTCGTGCTCGGCGGCCATCCAGACCTCGGCGGCCTCCTCGACGACCTTCTTGCCGATGGCGTGCACGCCCGCGTCGAGGGCGGCGACGGTGCCGGAACCGGCGGGTCGCGTCGGCGCCCTCCCGGCCAGCTCGGCGAACAGGTCGTCGAAGGTCTTCACGCCGGACAGGCTACAGGGGCGAGGTCACCGCCTCGACGGCCGGGTCCGCCAGGCCTCGCGGCGGCGCCCTCCTCGCGCGCCACTCCCGCAGCCTCACCGACGAAGAAGCCCCAGATGACGAAGGCGCCGTAGACGCCGTACATCACGGCCGACGGGTAGAACCGGAAGTGCAGGAGCTCGGGCACACCGACGAGGTCGACGGCGATCCAGCCCAGCCAGAACTCGTTCCAGCCGCGGGCCATCGCGTAGGTCGCGAGCGATGGACCCGACGAAGATCCAGGAGTCGGCCAGGTAGTACCACCACGCGGCGGGAAGAACGTCCCGCCGAGAGCTCGACAGGGCCACGAAGGCCTGTTGCACGAAGACCATTCCGACCAGCCAGCGGCGACGGCAGGAAGATCGCCGCTCCCGGGCCGTCGCCCAGCGCGGGTGCCCGGCGGCGCCACCGCTGGCGGGGTGTCGCCTGGCTGTCCTGCTGCCAGCGGTACCCAGCCGTAGACGCTGGCGAGGATGAAGAAGATCTGCCGGGCGGCCTGCCCGTACAGCGTCGCCCCCTGGGGGCTCCCGAAGGCCACCCCGAGGAAGACGGTGAAGAGCAGGACATTGCCGACGATGCCGACCGGCCAGGCCCAGACCTTGCGGCGCATGCCGCCGATCGCCGAGGCGAGGCCGAAGAGGTTGCCGACGATCTCCCGAGAGGTGATCGCGTGGCCCGAGATCGTCAGTTGCGCCTCGAAGGCCTGCTGGAACCAGTTCACTGAAACATCCCTCCGGAGTCATGGCTCCGGGGGTGGACGCGGGGAGGCGGGCGGACGGCCCGGGCCCGTCCCGCGCCCGAGGGCGTGGACGTCGCCGAACCACGACGATCCCTCGCCGGACGCCCGGCGACTACCGGACGACCGGGAACGGTCGCCGCTGCGTGCTGCCTCCCATCCGGACTCTCACCGTCGGTCCTGGAGTTCCACCAGGTCCACCGGCCGCTGGCTGCGGTCGGGTCGCGGACTGTCACCGCCGGTTCGGAATTTCACCGACCCCGGAGCACGCGTGCGTGTCGCCGTCCAGTATGCACCCGGAGGGGGATCATGACGAGAGGGCAGCCTTGACCCGCCATGTCCGTGCGGGCAGCGCGCTCAGGACAGGGCAGGGAGCTCGAGCCGGCCCTGGGCGTCCCGCTGCAGCGGCGTCGCCATGATCACGGCCTCGACGGTGACCGGCCCGTAGACGTGCGGGTACCCGTCGGCCTCCCCCGGGACGGCGTCGATCTGCAGGGGTGCTGTCAGGCGTCGCTCGTCGATGGTGAGCAGCAGGAGCGGCTCGGCGACGTCGGCGTAGAACCGGTCCGCGACGGCGCGCACCTGTTCGGCGTAGGCGGCGTGGATGAACCCCTCCTCCTCGAGGGTGCGGTGCAGCGTCGAGACGCGGTAGTCCCCCGCCTCCAGCGCCGACTCCCAGTCCGACTCGAGGGCGATGTGGTAGATCACGCGTGCACCCCCTGGGCCGCGAGCTCGCGCAGCGCGCTGATCTCGGCAGCAGCGTCCTGCGCGCTGTACACGGCGGACCCGGCCACGAACACGTCGGCGCCCGCCTCGGCACAGCGCCCGATCGTCGTTTCCGAGACGCCGCCGTCGACCTGCACCCACACGTCGAGGCCGGCCTTGTCGACCGCCTCGCGGGTGCGGCGCACCTTCGGCAGGCACGCCTCGAGGAACTTCTGCCCGCCGAATCCCGGCTCGACCGTCATGATCAGGATCAGGTCGAACTCCTCGAGCAGGTCGAGGTAGGGCTCGATCGGGCTGGCCGGTCGCAGGCCCAGCCCGGCCCGGACACCGAGGCTGCGCAGCTCCCGCGCGAGCCGCACCGGTGCCTGCGCCGCCTCGGCGTGGAAGGTCACGCTGCGCGCCCCCGCCTCGGCGTAGGCGGGCGCCCACCGGTCGGGATCCTCGATCATCAGGTGGGTGTCCACCGGCAGGGACGTCGCCCGCACGATCGACTCGACGACGGGCAGCCCGAGCGTCAGGTTCGGCACGAAGTGGTTGTCCATGACGTCGACGTGCACCCAGTCCGCCGTGGCGATCCGGTCGAGCTCGGCGGCGAGGTGCGCGAAGTCCGCCGTCAGGATGCTCGGAGAGATCTGCAGGCCCACACCGGGACCCTACCGGCGCCGCCCCGCCCTGCCCGCTCACCCGGGGCGAGTCCGACCGGCCGACCCGGAGGTCACCACGCCCTCCATACCCGCCCGACACGCCGGAGGGTTCGGCGTGTCGGGCGGGTATGGAGGGCGTCATGACCGACGCTGCCGATCGATCATGGCGCACGTCTGGACGACCAGAGCCATCACGCGCTTCGGCCTGCGCATCACGTGCTCCCAGGTGAAGCGCAGGACCCTCCAGCCGTCGGCGACCAGAGCGTCGTAGCGGTCACAGTCCCGGACGAAGGCGCTGCGGGTGCCTTGGTGTAGCTGTCCCCCTCGATGACCAGCCGGCGGGCACGGTCGGCAAGGTCGACGACGAAGAGCCCCCCGGCGGTCCGGATCGGCACCTGGGGTTCGAAGGACGCGAAGCCCGCCTCGAGTACGAGGGCACGCAGCACGGACTCGAAGGCGTTCTCGGCTCGGCCGTCGGCTGCTGCCGCGATCCGGATGCGGTGACCGCGGTCGCGGTTCGGGCTCCGCGCCGCGGCCAGCCGCAGCTCGACCTCGGTGACCAGCGACAGCGACAGGGCGCTGTCGGCATCGGCCAGCGCGTGGGCGAAGGGCATCGTGGTGGCGCAGCCGAGCACGGTGCGCAGCGCAGAAGTACACCCACCGACGACGTCGGCCGGCGGCAGGGACCGCGCCCGGTGCAGCCGGACGCCCTCCTCCGCCGGCCGCTTCGACCCGTGCCAACGGTCACGTGCGTGACGGTCGGCTCCTCGACGAGCGACAGGCCGAGGAGGCCGGCGGCGGACGAGTGCGACGCGACTCCGCCGAGACGGGCCGCCACGGCCAGGGGCTCGAGCAGGTTCGGGAGGACGTACACGTCCGCGCGGACGTGCATGAGCCGCCCGGAGCGCACGCTCGCCGCGAGCTGGTGACGTGTGCACGAAGCAAGGATCTGGGCCCTGCTCGCGCGGCCCCCGAGCTCCCGCACGACGGCCGCCGGGGTCACAGGCCCGATCCGCGTCACCACGTCGAAAGACGCTCGCCCGTCCGCAGCTGTGCCGCCACACGACCGGGGCGGCTTGTGGACGAGGTGGCGCGCGGAGGCGGCTGTGGACGACGCCATCGGTCGGGAAGATCGTGCGGGCGGTGGCTGTTGCGGGCATCACCGCCCGTTCACCTCGAAGGACGACAATGGCGGCCACCCGCCCACTGGCGGACTGACGGAGGTGCCATGCCCGAGGGGCGACCTGTCCTCCTGACCGTGGACGACGACCCGTCCGTGTCCCGCGCGGTCGCCCGGGATCTGCGGCGCCGCTACGGCGAGGAGTA
The DNA here is from genome assembly GCA_963794075.1 of uncultured Actinomycetota bacterium. GTDB lineage: Bacteria > Actinomycetota > Actinomycetes > Actinomycetales > Kineosporiaceae > DATKNA01. The sequence continues at coordinate 484,125 of CAWCCY010000021.1, read as the reverse complement.
CCGGATCGTGCGCGCCGACGTCCGGCAGCGAGGCGCTCGACGCCCTGCGCGAGGTCAAGCTGCGCGGCGACGCCGGTCGCGGCGATCCTCGCCGACTACCGGATGCCGCGAGATGAACGGCATCGAGTTCCTGGAGCAGGCCATGGACCTGTTCCCGCACGCCCGCCGGGCGCTGCTCACCGCCTACGCCGACACCGACGCGGCCATCGCCGCCATCAACGTCGTCGACGTCGACCACTACCTGCTCAAGCCGTGGGACCCCCCGGAGGAGAAGCTCTACCCGGTGGTCGACGCGCTGCTCGAGGCGTGGCGCGAGCCGGGCGACGCCGCCGGTGCTCGACGTCCAGGTCGTCGGTCACCGCGTGGTCGGCGCCCTCGTACGACGTGCGCGACTTCCTCGCGCGCAACCTGGTGCCCTACCGCTGGTACACCGTCGACGAGGCCGAGGGCGCGCCGGCTGCTCGGCGCCGCCGGCGTCGACGAGGCGTCGATCCCGCTGGTCGTCACGCCCGACGGCGCGACGCTGACCTCGCCCACGATGAGCGAGCTCGCCGCAGGCCGTCGGGCTGTCGACCGCGCCGGCCGCCGACTTCTACGACCTCGTCATCGTCGGCGGCGGCCCGGCCGGGCTCGGCGCGGCGGTGTACGGCGCCTCCGAGGGGCTGCGGACCGTGCTCGTCGAGCGTCAGGCCACCGGCGGGCAGGCCGGGCAGAGCTCGCGGATCGAGAACTACCTGGGCTTCCCGGACGGCGTCTCCGGCGGCCAGCTCACCGACCGGGCGCGGCGGCAGGCGGCGCAAGTTCGGCGCCGAGCTGCTCACCACCCGCGACGTCGACCGGCCTCGAGGTCCGCGGGCCCCGCCCGCGTCGTCCGCTTCGACGACGGCAGCGAGATCGCCGCGCACGCCGTCGTGCTGGCCACCGGCGTCTCCTACCGGCCGCTGGACGCGCCCGGGTGTGGACGAGCTCGACCGGCCGCGGCGTCTACTACGGCTCGGCGGCCACCGAGGCGCAGGCCTGCGCCGACCAGGACGTCTACATCGTGGGCGGCGCCAACTCGGCCGGCCAGGCAGCGGTGTTCTTCGCGCGGGTCGCCCGCAGCGTGACGATCCTGGTCCGCGGCGACCGGCCTCGAGGCGCTCGATGTCGCAGTACCTGATCGAGCAGGTGCGGGGCATCGCCGAACATCCAGGTGCGCACCTGCACGACGGTCGTGGGCGCCGACGGCGACGATCACCTCGAGCGGCTCACCCTGGCCGACGCGACGACGCGGACCACCGAGACGGTGCCGGCCGGGCACCTGTTCGTCTTCATCGGCGCCGCCCCGCTGACCGACTGGCTCGACGGCACGGTGCAGCGCGACGCCGCCGGCTTCCTCCTGACCGGGCCCGACCTGCTGCGCGACGGGCGGCGTCCGACGGGGTGGGCGCTGGACCGCGACCCGTACCTACTGGAGTCCAGCGTGCCCGGCGTCTTCGGAGCGGGCGACGTGCGGGCCCAGTCGGTCAAGCGGGTCGCCTCGGCCGTCGGCGAGGGCGCGATGGCCGTCACGCTGGTGCACCGCTACCTGGAGAAGTCGTGAGCGGCGCGACCCCGCTGTCGGAGGCCGCTGCCGAGGCCGGCTCCTACCGGCAGGGCCAGCCTCACCGACGAGCTGCGGACGTTGTTCCTCTTCGAGGCGCTCACGACGAGCAGCTCGCGTGGCTGGCCGAGCAGCGGCCGGGTCGAGCACTTCGCCGCGGGCGGCGTCGTGCTACGCCGAGGGCGACCCGGCCGAGTGCTTCTTCGTGCTGCTCGTCGGGCACGATCGTCATGAGCCGGCGGGTCAGCGGCGACGACATCGAGATCGTCCGCACCGACCAGCGGGGCGCCTACTCCGGCGCCACCCAGTCGTTCATCCAGGCCACCGAAGGCGCCGGCCACCGCTACCCCAACAGTCTGCGCAGCGCCACCGACGCCGCGCTGATTGCGCTCCCGGCCGACGAGTTCGGCCCGGAGCTGCGGCGCTGGTTCCCGATGGCGATGCACCTGCTCGAGGGCATGCCTCGGGCAGCAGCGAACGCCGCAGGTCGTCGTCGGCCAGCGCGAGCAGCTCGTCGCCCTCGGGGCGCTGTCCGCGGGGCTGACCCACGAGCTGAACAACCCCGCCGCCGCCGCCGTACGGGCCACCGTCGTCGCTGCGCGAGCGGGTCGCCGGCATGCGGCACAAGCTCGCCCTGCTGGCGACGGCCAACATCGACGCCGACGCGCTGGCACGCCTCGTCGACCTGCAGGAGGACGCCGTCAAGCGGGTCGCCGACGCGCCGACGCTGATCGCCGCTGGAGACCTCCGACCGCGAGGACGAGGTCGGCGACTGGCTCGAGGACCACGACGTCGACGGGGCGTGGGAGCTCGCGCCCGTGCTCGTGCGGGCCGGCATCGACGCCCGACTGGCTGGAGCAGCTCCCCGCCGTCGACCGGCGGCGACGCCTCAACGGTTCGGTGCGCTGGCTGGCGTACGGCGTCGAGACCGAGCTGCTGATGAGCGAGATCGAGGAGGCCACCCGCCGGATCTCGACGCTCGTGACGGCGCGCGAAGAGCTACTCGCACATGGACCGGGCGCCGCACCAGTGGGTCGACGTGCACGAGGGCCTCAAGAGCACCCTGGTGATCCTGTCGCAAGCTCGGCGCGCGGCATCACCGTCGTCAAGGAGTTCGACCGGTCGCTGCCAAGTCCCCGCCTACCCCGGCGGAGCTCAACCAGGTGTGGACCAACCTCATCGACAACGCGGCTGCGGCGATGGACGGCGCCGGCACGCTGACCGTCAGCACGGCCCGGGACGGCGACAGCCTGCTCGTCGAGGTCGGCGACACCGGCCCCGGCGTACCGCCGGAGCTGCAGCGGCGGATCTTCGAGCCGTTCTTCACCACCAAGCCGGTCGGCGAGGGCACCGGCCTCGGCCTGGACATCTCGTGGACGGATCGTGGTGAACCGGCACGGCGGCGATCTTCGCGTCGTCTCCGTCCCCGGCGACACGCGATTCCAGGTGCGACTGCCGATCCGCGACGTGTCGATCCCCGACCGCTGACACAGCGCCCACTCCCCCACCGCAGGCTCGCTCTGACGTGACGCCCGTCACGTCTGGCGCGACGCGGGACTGTTGATCGACCGAGGGGGAAACCAGGGCCGCGGCCATCCATGGCCGTGACCCGAGGAGTGGCAGTGACCGGCGATGCGCGCGTCCACCAGGACGCCGGACCGACGAGGGAGGACCGCAGGCGACCGACGAGGGAGGACCGCAGGCGGCCGAGGCCACGTCGCGGGCACCCGCGTCTGGTGCCCGCCGTGCTCGCCGCCGTCGTCGTGGCCGACCAGGCGACGAAGTGGTGGGCCTGGCGGCACCTGCACGGTGTGTTCATCAATCGCGGCGGGGATCTGCTCGTCGGGCACAAGGTCGGCGCCTTGTACTCGTCCCAGCTGTCGGGTGCGGTGCTGGACGTGCAGAGCGCCGTCGTGCTCGGCCTCGCCGTGTGGCTCCTGGTCGGGGTGCGGCGCCGGTTGTTCGTCGTCCCTGCGACCATGGCGGTCGCCGGCTGGAGCAGCAACGCGCTCGACCGTCTCGGGCTGCACTTCTGGACGGCCCCGGGAAGCCGCCGCGGGGCCGTCGACTTCATCCCGGTCCACGGCTGCGTCTACAACGTCGCGGACTTCTTCATCATCGGCGGCACCGTGTTCCTGCTGGTTGCGGCCGGGTACGGTCTCCGCGCCCGGCTGGCGGCCCGCTTCACCAGCCGCTTCAGCAGCCGCCTCACCGGCCGCGGACGGCACGCGCTCCTCGCGACCCCCGCGTTCCGTCGCCCTCGCGGAGGACCGGTCTCGACCCTCGGCGTGGCCGCCGCCGCGCTCGGGCTGGTCGCCGCCGTGGCGTTCGGCGCCGTGCACGACGACGGGCTCACCAGCCCCCAGGCCGAGGGAACCGGCACGAACGCCGCGGCCCGCTGACCCCGCGCGCCCTCCTCACGAACGAGCGTCAGCCGCGCTTGGCCAGGAGGGCGAGGTACATGGCGTCCGTGCCGTGGACGTGCGGCCACAGCTGCACGTCGGGCCCTCGCCCGAGGTCCGCGCCGGTGGCCCGCCCGGTCGCGGCGGCGGCCAGGGCCTCCCGGGCGTCGAGGCGCTCGACGTCGTCGCGCTTGCGCAGGACGTCGTCGACCACCAGCCGGGTCTCGGCGGGGTGCGGGGAGCACGTCACGTAGGCGACCACCCCGCCGGGGCGGACGGCGGCGAGCGCCGAGCGCAGCAGGTCGCGCTGCAGGGGCCCGAGTGTGGCCAGGTCGGCGGCGCGCCGTCGCCACCGCGCTTCCGGACGCCGTCGCAGCGCGCCCAGCCCCGTGCAGGGGGCGTCGACGAGCACGCGGTCGTATGCCCCCGGCCCGGCGTCGCCGAGCTCGCGGCCGTCGCCGACGCGGACCTCCACGAGCCCGGGCGCCGCGTGCTCGACGCCCGCCACGGACTGCCGGACGAGCTGGGCACGGTGCGCAGAGACCTCGTTCGCGACGAGCCGGGAACCCTCGATCGCCCGCTCCCGCAGGGTCGCGGCGAGCAGCGCCGCCTTGCCGCCCGGGCCGGCGGCGAGGTCGAGCCAGCGGCCGGCGTCCGGCCCCACCAGCGGAGCGGCCGCGAGCGCGAGCGCCACCGCCTGACTGCCCTCGTCCTGCACGCGGGCACGGCCCTCCCGCACGACGCGCAGCGAGTCGGGGGCGCCGCCGCCGGTGGGCAGCCGCACCGCGGTCGGCACCAGCGTGCCCGCCGCGCCCTGCGAGGTACCGCCGGGCACGTCGGCCGCGGTCGCGAACCCGGGCAGCAGGGCTAGGGTCACCGCGGCCGCGACGTTGTCGGCGGCGAGCAGGTCGGGCAGCTCGGAGACGTCGCGGCCGTTGAACGCGAGCGCGTCGCGGAAGGCACGCACGATCCAGTCCGGGTGCGAGGTGGCGACGGCCAGCCGGTCGTCCTCGCTCGCGCCCGGGGGGACGACCCGCTCGATCCAGGCAGCGAGGTCGTGGTCGCCGATGCGGCGCAGCACGGCGTTGGCGAAGCCCGCGGCCCCCTGGCCGATGTCCGCGCGGACGACGTCGACGGTCGCCGACACGGCGGCGTGGGCGGGCACGCGCATCGCGAGCAGCTGGTGGGCGCCGAGGCGCAGCGCGTCGAGCACCGGCGGGTCGACGTCCGCCAGCGGCCGGTCGGCGCAGGCGGCGATGACCACGTCGTACGTGCCGCGGCCGCGCAGGGCGCCGTAGGTCAGCTCGGTGGCGAAGCCGGCGTCGCGGCCGGAGAGGCCCGCCTGCCGGAGCAGCCGGGGCAGCACGAGGTTCGCGTAGGAGTCCTCGACGTCGACGGCCCGCAGCACCTCGAACGCGACCCGCCGGGCCGGGTCGGCCTCACGCCGGGCGACGTTCCGGGTCCTGCCGCCGGCCGGCATGGACCGGCGCTGGCCGGGGCTCACGCGAACGACTCCCCCGGCTCGAGGCGGGCACCGCGCGCCCAGTCGGTGGCGGGCATCATCCGCTTGCCCTGCGGCTGGACGTCGCCGAGGACGAACTCGTAGCCGTTCCGCCAGAGCACGACCTCGGTGCCGTCGCGCAGCCCGTCGGCTCGCTCGACGACATTGCCGATCATGCGGGTGCTGACCATCCGCAGCGGACCGATCTTGATGCGCTCGCCGCGGAACGTCGTCCACGCCCCGGGCGCGGGCGTGCAGCCGCGGATCCGGCGCTCGATCACGTGCGGCGGCTGCGACCAGTCGATGCGCGCCTCCTCCACGGTGACCTTCGGCGCGAGCGAGACGCCGTCGGCCGGCTGCGGCACGGCGACGAGGTCACCGGAGTCGATGCCGTCGAGGGTGGCGGTGAGCAGGCCGGCGCCGGCCGTCGACAGCCGGCGGAGCAGGTCGCCGGCCGTGTCGGTGGGGCGGATGGTCTCGGTGAGGACGCCGAAGACCGGCCCGGTGTCGAGCCCCTGCTCGAGCCGGAACGTGGTGGCGCCCGTGACCTCGTCCCCGGCCATCACGGCCCGCTGCACGGGCGCGGCGCCGCGCCACGCCGGCAGCACCGAGAAGTGCAGGTTCACCCAGCCGTGCCGCGGGATGTCGAGGGCGGTCTTGGGCACCAGCGCGCCGTAGGCGACCACCGGGCAGCAGTCCGGCGCGAGAGCGGCAAGCTCGTCGAGGAACGCCGGCTCCGACGGCCTGCCCGGCTGCAGCACCCGGACGCCGTGCTCGTCGGCCCACCGCGCGACGGCGGAGCGCGCCGTGCGCCTGCCCCGCCCCGCCGGCGCGTCGGGCCGGGTCACCACGGCGAGCAGCTCGTGCGGGGACGCGGCGATCGGCGTCGAGCGACGGGACGGCGGCGTCCGGGGTGCCTGCGAAGACCAGCCTCACGGGGGCTACAGCGCCTTGCCGAAGGTCGAGTGCGGGCTGACCTTGACCGTCGGCGGCTGGGCACCGTTCCAGTCGGCCTCCCGGATCGCCTTGAGGGCGAGCTTGCGCTGGGCCTTGTCCATGCGGTCGATGAAGAGGACGCCGTCGAGGTGGTCGGTCTCGTGCTGGATGCACCGGGCCAGCAGCTCGCTGCCCTCCAGGACGACCGGCTCGCCGTGCTGGTCGAAGCCCTTCGCAACGACCCGCAGGGCACGCGGGGTGTCGTAGTAGATGCCGGGGAAGGAGAGGCAGCCCTCCTCGCCGTCCTGCAACTCGTCGGAAAGGTCGAGGCTCGGGTTCACGAGGTGGCCGAGCTCGCCGTCGACGTAGTACGTGAAGACGCGCAGCCCGACGCCGATCTGCGGGGCGGCGAGGCCGGCGCCCGGGGCGTCCATCATCGTCTCGGAGAGGTCCTTGACGAGCTGGCGCAGCTCCTTGTCGAAGTCGGTCACCGGCTGCGCGGGCGTGCGCAGCACCGGATCGCCGAACAGGCGGATCGGCTGGATGGCCACGGAACTCCTCGAGGGGGACGGCGCTGGCCCGGCTTCTCCGTCGGCGAACGCCGAGACACCCGGGCGATCCATTCTAGGTCGCCCTCGGCGGGCCCTCACGGCGCACTCGGTGCGCACGGCCTCGTCGCCACGCCCTGGTGCACGCGTCAAGCCGCCTTACACGCGACAAGCCGCTCGCGGGCCTCTCCTGAACGGCTTGTCGCGTGCATCGCGGCTGACGCGCGCTGGGGCGAGCATAGCGGGCGCGATCGGCCCGCCGGCTGCGGTGCCTCAGCCGAGGTCGCGCGGGTCGATCCGGACCCGGACGACGCCCGGTTCGCGGCGGGCGCTGCGGACGGCGACAGCCGCTCGCAGGACGGCCGCGAGGGCGCCCGCCGGCTCGGCTCGGTCTGCAGGAGCACGCGCGACTGCTCCTGTACGGCGGGGTCGCCCCGGGCGCCGGCACCGGCACCGGGCCGAGCACGGCGACGCCCGCCGGCAGCTCGAGCGCGGCGACGAAGGCCGCCACGGCCGGCGGCTCGCCGGTCACCGCGGCGACGGCGGCGCCCGGGGGCAGCCCAGTTCTCGCCGCTCGGCCAGCTCGCGCGCCGCGTGCCCGGCGGGGTCGCCCCGGACGAGCGCCTGCACGGCCGGCGCCGCCGGGTCGGCCGAGAGCACCACGGCGCCGCCCTGCGACGCGGGACGCACGAGTGCGGCGGCCGCCCGCCATCGGCGCAGCGCCTCCTCGGCGGCCCGCAGGTCGGGCCGGTTGAGCAGGGCGTCGCCGTCGAGGAGCAGGGCGGCCGCGTAACCGCCGGGAGCGAAGGGCTCGACGCCGGGAGTGGCGAGCACGAGCGCCTGGGACGCCGGCACCGCCGGTGCGGCCCGGCTCGCCCCGCGCCACCACGACGGTCGCGCCGGGGAACGCGCGGCCGAGCTCCTCGGCGGTGCGCTCGACGCCCACCACCGTGGCGCGCAACCGGCGACCCTGACAGTGCGGGCAGGTCCAGGCCGGCCAGACCCGCCCGCACCAGCCGCACACCGGCCCGTCGGTGGAGTGGGCGTCGTGCAGGCGCAGCGGGCCGGAGCACGCCGGGCACCGCGCGGGCGCCCGGCAGGTCGCGCAGGCCACGGCCGGCAGGTACCCGACCCGGGGCACCTGCACGAGCACCGGGCCGTGCGGCAGCGCGCTCCGCGCGGCACGCCAGGCGGGGCCGGGGATGCGGGCGGCGGCGGCCAGCGGGTCGCCGTCGGCGTCGCGTGGCGAGCCGGACCCGCGCCCAGGTGGCGCGTCGCACGGCCCGGTCGGGTTCCAGCGGTCGGGCCCAGCCCGTCGGCGACGAGCGCCGCCCCCTCCGCGGTCCACGACCACCCGCCGACCAGGAAGGCCGCGCCCTCGAGCTCGGCGCGCAGCGCCAGCACCTCGCGCGCGTGCGGGTACGGCGCGCGCGGTTCGGCGTGCTGGTCGTCGCCGTCGTCCCAGAGCACGGCGAGACCCAGCCGCGGGACGGGCGCGAAAGCCGCCGCGCGGGTGCCGAGCACGACGGGTGCGGCGCCGCGCAGCACGGACAGGAACTGCCGGTACCGCTCGCCGGGCCCCAGGTCGGCCTCGAGCCGGGCGACCGGCACGCCCAGGTGTGCCGTGAGAGCGCCTGGGCGAGGTCGAGGTCGCGGCGGTCGGGCACCACGACGAGCGCGCCGCGGCCGCCCTCGACGGTCGCCGCCACGGCGTGCGCCACGGCGTCCGCCCAGATCGGGCCGGGCGGCGCGGTCCAGACGGCGCGCGGCCCCTCGCCGGCCCGCAGCCGGGCGAGGAAGGCGCCGCCCGCGGGAGACCCCCCACGGCTCCAGGCCGCGGGTCGGGTCGGGGGCCGGGACGGCGATCGGCAGCTGCCCTGCCTCTCGGTGCGCGCGTGCCGCGGCGGCACGGCCAGGCGCAGGACGTCGGCGAGCGTGCCCGCGTACCGGTCCGCGACGGCGCGGCAGAGCGCGAGCACCTGCGGGGCGAGCACCGGCTCGGGGACACCACCCGCCGAAGCGGCGCGAGCCGGCCGAGGTGCTCGCTCGCCTCGGCGCGTTCGAGCAGGTAGCCCTCGACGTCCTGCCCCGCGAAGCGGACCCGGACGCGGACGCCGGGCTGCGCCTGCTCGTCGAGGTCGGCGGAGACCGCGTAGTCGAACGGGCGGTCGAGATGGGGCAGCGGCAGGTCGACGACGACCCGTGCGACGGGGCGCGTGGCGGCGGGTGGTGCGGGTGGCTTCGGGCGGCGGCCCCGCACCGCGCCGCGGAGCAGCGAGAGCTGCTCCGCGGCGGGCGGGGGCTCGGTCGGCGTCAGCGGAGGCCGCGCTCGTGAGGGGCGTGGCGTGTGGCCGGCGCGAGCCGGGCCGTCAGCCGGCGACCGACTGCAGGGCCTCGACCCGGTCGGTCCGCTCCCAGGTGAACTCGGGCAGCTCCCGGCCGAAGTGCCCGTAGGCCGAGGTCTTGGAGTAGATCGGCCGGAGCAGGTCGAGGTCACGGATGATCGCCGCCGGCCGCAGGTCGAACACCTCGCGGATGGCCTTCTGGATGCGCTCGAGCGGGACCGTCTCGGTGCCGAAGGTCTCGACGTAGAGGCCGACCGGGTGCGCCTTGCCGATCGCGTAGGCGACCTGCACCTCGCAGCGGCGGGCCAGGCCCGCGGCGACGACGTTCTTGGCGACCCAGCGCATCGCGTAGGCCGCGGAGCGGTCGACCTTCGACGGGTCCTTGCCCGAGAAGGCCCCGCCACCGTGCCGGGCCATGCCGCCGTAGGTGTCGACGATGATCTTCCGGCCGGTCAGGCCGGCGTCGCCCATCGGGCCGCCGACCTCGAAGCGGCCGGTGGGGTTGACCAGCAGCGTGAAGTGGTCGGTGTCGATGCCGATGCCGTCGACGACGGGCTTGACCACGTGGTCGGCGACGTCGGGCTGCAGCAGGTTCTCGAGCGAGACGTCGGCCGCGTGCTGGCTCGACACGCACGACCGTGTCGAGCGCGACGGCGCGGTCGCCCTCGTAGGCGATCGTCACCTGGGTCTTGCCGTCGGGCCGCAGGTAGGGCACCTCGCCGCTCTTGCGCACCTCGGACAGGCGCTGCGAAGCCGGTGCGCGAGCCAGATCGGCAGCGGCATGAGCTCGGGGGTGTCGTCGCAGGCGTACCCGAACATCAGGCCCTGGTCACCGGCGCCCTGGGCGTCGAGCGGGTCGAGGTCGCCCTCGACACGGGCCTCGTACGCGCTGTCGACGCCCTGCGCGATGTCCGGCGACTGGGAGCCGATCGACACCTCGACGCCGCAGGAGCGGCCGTCGAAGCCCTTCTGCGAGGAGTCGTAGCCGATGCCGAGGACGGTCGAGCGGACGATCCCGGGGATGTCGGCGTAGCCCTCGGTGGTGACCTCGCCGGCCACATGCACGAGGCCGGTCGTCACCAGCGTCTCGACGGCGACCCGGCTGGTGCGGTCCTGCGCGAGCAGGGCGTCGAGGATGGCGTCACTGATCTGGTCGCAGATCTTGTCGGGGTGGCCCTCGGTGACGGACTCCGAGGTGAAGAGGCGGTGGGTCACGGCGCTCCCTGTCGCAGCGGCCGCTGACTGATGGGCCCCTCGAAGGGGGCAGTGGGTCACTCTACCGGCGGGGCCGGATGGTGCTCGGCGGGCGTCCACAGCCTGGCGACCTCGTCCCAGACGGCGTCCGCCACGGCCTCCTTCGTGCCCTCGGGCACGGTGTGTGCCTCGCCGCGGGCGGTCAGGACGGTCACGGCGTTGCGGGCGCGCCCGAACACGGCCCCGCCCGAGACGTCGTTCACGACGAGCAGGTCGCAGCCCTTGCGCGCCAGTTTGGCGCGGGCGTGGGTGAGGACGTCGCCGGCGGCGTCCCCGGTCTCGGCCGCGAAGCCCACGACGACCTGGCCGGGTGCGCGCGCCGCCACGAGCTCGGCGAGCACGTCGACGGTGCGCACCAGGCGGACCTGCGGGGCGTCGTCGGCGTCGTCCGACTTCTTGATCTTGCTCACGGCCACGTCGGTGGGGCGGAAGTCGGCGACGGCGGCGGCCATCACGACGGCGTCGGCGCCGGCCGAGGCCTCGCGCATCGCCCGGCGCAGCTCCTCCGCCGTGCCGACGGGCACGACGTCGACGCCCGCGGGTCCGGCAGGTCGGCGTTGGCGGCGACGAGTGTCACCTTCGCTCCGCGGGCGGCGGCCGTGGCGGCGAGCGCGAAGCCCTGCCGCCCCGAGGAGCGGTTGCCGAGGTAGCGCACCGGGTCGAGGGGTTCGCGGGTGCCGCCCGCGGAGACGGCGACGCGACGGCCCGCGAGGTCGGCGATCTCTGCACCAGCCCGGCCGGCACCCTCTCGGCCGGCGGCGTCCCGCCGGCTCGCCGCAGCAGCGAGAGGGCGGCGAGCAGGATCGCCTCGGGTTCGGGGAGGCGGCCCGGCCCGGAGTCGGCGCCGGTGAGGCGCCCCGAGGCGGGGTCGAGGACGACGACGCCGCGCGAGCGCAGCGTGGCGACGTTCGCCTGCGTCGCCGGGTGCAGCCACATCTCGGTGTGCATGGCGGGTGCGAGCAGCACCGGGCAGCGGGCGGTGAGCAGCGTGGTGGTCAGCAGGTCGTCGGCCAGGCCGTGGGCCGCCCGGGCCAGCAGGTCCGCGGTGGCCGGGGCCACCACGACGAGGTCGGCCTCGCGGCCGAGCCGCACGTGCGGGACGGCCTCGGCGTCCGCCCACACCGTGGTCGAGACGGGGTGACCCGAGAGCGCGGCCCAGGTCGGGGCGCCGACGAACTCGAGGGCGGCTGCCGTCGGCACCACGGTCACGTCGTGACCCGACTCGGTGAGCAGGCGCAGCAGCAGGCAGGCCTTGTAGGCCGCGATGCCGCCGGCGACCCCCAGGACGACCCTGGGGGCGCTGCCCGCGGAGGCGCCCGCGGGCATCACCCCTCGGTGGGCTCGGCGACGAGCATGCCCGAGTTGATCTCGCGCAGCGCCACCGACAGCGGCTTCTCCTGGACGTGGGTCTCGACGAGCGGGCCCACGTACTCGAGCAGGCCCTCGCCCAGCTGGGAGTAGTAAGCGTTGATCTGGCGGGCGCGCTTCGCCGCGAAGATCACGAGCGCGTACTTGCTGTCGGCGGCCACGAGCAGGTCGTCGATCGGGGGGTTGGTGATGCCTTCGGGCGACGCGACGGTGCCGGCCACGCAGTGCTCCAGTTCAGTGGGTCTCGGGGAAGCGCGACGGGCGTCGGCCCCGGGGGCGGGGCGCCGTCAGCCGCGGGCCACGCCGAGCGGGCGTGGCACGAGTCCCATGCATTGTACGAGGTCGTCCGTGGCCTGGTGCACGTCGGCGTTCACGATGGTCACGTCGAACTCCTCCTGCGCCGCCAGCTCGAGCCGGGCGTTGTCGAGGCGGCGCTCCCGCTCCTGCGCCGTCTCGGTCCCCCGGCCGACGAGCCGGCGCACGAGCTCCTCCCACGAGGGCGGCGCCAGGAACACGAACAGCGCACCCGGCATCGAGGCGCGCACCTGCCGGGCGCCCTGCAGGTCGATCTCGAGCAGGGCCGCCCGCCCCCGGGCCAGCGCCTGCTCGACAGCCCGGCGCGGTGTGCCGTAGCGGTGCACGCCGTGCACGACGGCCCACTCGAGCAGCTCGCCGGCTGCGATCATCCGGTCGAACTCCGCCGGCGTGACGAAGTGGTAGTGCTCGCCGTCCACCTCGCCCGGGCGGGGCGGGCGTGTCGTCGCCGACACGGACAGCCACACCTCGGGGTAGCGCGCCCGGATGTCGGCGGACACCGTGCCCTTGCCGACGGCCGTCGGGCCTGCGAGGACGGTCAGGCGGCGGCCACCGGGCCGCCCGGCCAGTTCAGGCCCGCGCGCTCCACTGCCAGGTCAGCGGTTGAAGCGCTCGACGAGCGCGGCGACCTGGTTGGCCCCGAGGCCCCGTACGCGCCGTGACTCGGAGATCCCGATCTCCTCCATGATCTGCCGGGCGCGCACCTTGCCCACGCCGGGCAGCGCCTCGAGGAGGGCGGAGACCTTGATCTTGCCGATCACCTCGTCGGCCTGGCCCTCCTTGATGACCTCGCCCAGAGAGCCCTGGGAGTACTTGAGGCGGTTCTTGACCTCGGCTCGGGCGCGGCGTGCGGCTGCGGCCTTCTCGAGGGCCGCAGCCCGCTGCTCGGGCGTCAGGGGGGGCAGTGCCACTAGGTCACCTCGGTCTGTCGGGCTGGGTCGGTGCAGGGTCGTGCCTGTTCGGGTGCCGGTGCGAGAAGCGACGGCTGGTTCATGGACGCGCCCCCGCCGCAAGCGATGAACCTACCGACTGCTCGCCCGAACGAGCAACGCAGGTGCGGCGGATCACATCAGGTCAGGGCCGTGTTGCTGCCCTCCTGGGCAACCACCGGCGGCGCCGCCTCCACCTCCCGCTCGCGGTGATCAAGGAATTCTCGGCGGGTGCTGACATCGGCCCGCTGGGGCATCCGCCGAGAATTCCTTGATCACCGCCAGGGTGGCGGGATCACCGCCAGGGTGGCGGGATCACCGCCAGAGTGGCGGGATCAGCCCCCGGTGGGGAGGGCGGTGGCGACGGCCTCGAGGGTGCGGGCGGCTGCGGCTCGCAGTGCGGACCTACGGGCGGCGCCGCCGCCGGGGGTCGCGCCGGCCGCCAGCACCTCGCGGCTCGTGCTGGCGAGCACGTCGCGCACCGCCGGCCCGAAGACCCGGCGCAGGTCGGCCGGGGCGCCCCCCTGCGCGCCGATGCCCGGTGCCAGGACGGGCCCGCGCACGCCGAGGCGGGGAGCGACCGCGCCGACGTCGCCGACCGTGGCCCCGATCACCACGCCCAGCGAGCCCCAGGCCTCCGGCGTCGCGCCGGGCCCCAGCTCGGCCTCGTTCTCGGCCCGGACGGCGTCGAGCAACGCCTGCGCGACCGAACGGCCGTCGGCGCCGACGGCGTGCTGGACCAGGCCGCCCTCGGGGTTGGAGGTGAGGGCCAGCACGAACGCGCCGCGGCCGGTCGCACGCGCCAGGTCGAGCACCGGCCGGAGCGAGCCGAACCCGAGGTACGGCGAGACGGTGACGGCGTCGGAGGCCAGCGGCGACCCCTCCCCGAGGAAGGCCTCGGCGTACGCGGCCATCGTCGAGCCGATGTCGCCGCGCTTGGCGTCGGCGATCGTCAGGGCCCCCGCGGCCGCCGACGCGGCGAGCACCTTCTCGAGCACGGCGATCCCCGCCGAGCCGTGCCGCTCGAAGAACGCCAGCTGCGGCTTGACGACGGCGACCCGGTCGCCGAGGGCCTCGACGACGGCCAGCGAGAACACCTCGACCCCACGGGCGTCGTCCGGCAGGCCCCAGGCGGCCAGCAGCGGCGCGTGCGGGTCGATCCCGACGCAGAGCGGCCCGCGGACGGCGACGGCGGCCGCCAGCCGCTCCCCGAAGGGAGCCCGGGGCGAGCCCCCGCTCACCCGTCGCCCGCCCGCGCCGGACGGCCCACCGGCCGGTGCTGGGCGCGCAGCGCCGCGAGCGACGGGACGCCGTCGGCGCGCAGCCGGGCGGCGACGCCGTCGCGCAGCCGGCGCAGCAGCCCGGGGCCACCGAACACCAGCCCGGTGTACACCCCGACGAGGTCCGCGTGGGCGAGCACCTCGTAGGCGCGCTCCACGCTGTCGACGCCCCCGGTCGCCACGATCACCCGGTCGGCCGGCAGCATGCCCGCGGCCGCGCGGACCATCGCCGAGCTGAGCGCGAACAGGTCGGGCCCGCTGACGCCGCCCGGCCGGCCCGCCGCGGCGCGCGTGTTCGTGAGCACGAGGCCGCCGGTGTCGTACCGCAGGACCAGGCCGACGACGGCCTCGAGATCGGCCGCGCCGAGCTCGGGGGCGAGCTTGACGAGCAGCCGGCGCCGCGGTGCTCGGCCCAGCCCGGTCTGGTCGTCCAGCGCGGCGGTGACGGCGTCCAGGATCTCCGAGAGCCGGCCGACCTCCTGCAGGGCGCGCAGGCCCGGGGTGTTGGGCGAGGACACGTTCACGACGTAGTACCCCGGCGTCCGCTCCCCCAGGGCCCCGAAGGCGCGCACGACCTCGGCGTACTCGGCCGGTGCGGCGGCGTCCGGAGTGGCCTTGAGCTTGCCCACGTTGACGCCCAGCGGCACCGTCGGCGCGGGCAGCCGGCGCAGGTTCGCGATGACCGCGTCGGCGCCCTCGTTCGGGAAGCCCATCGCGTTGAGCAGGTGGTCGCCCGGCAGGCGGTGCACCCGTGGCCGGGGGTTCCCGCCCTGCGGGCGCAGGGTCACCGTGCCGACCTCGACGAATCCGGGGCTGAAGTGCGCCTCGAACGCCGGGTAGACCGCGCCGTTCTTGTCGTAGCCCGCCGCCACGCCGAACGGGTGGGGGACGTGCAGGCCGGCCATCAGCTCCTGGGCGAGCAGCGGGTCGGGCGGGGCGGCGTGCCGCCGGGCAGCGGCCCGCAGCAGCGCCGGGCTGGCCTGCATCGCCCGCATGGCCCGCAGGTGCAGGTGCAGGGCGACCTCGGCGTCGTGAGCGGTGGCGAGCTTCACCGGCGGCAGCAGCACCCGGCGGTACAGGGTGCTCATGGTCGCGACCCGGCCGGCGGCCGCCCCGAGCGTCCGCCCGAGCGTCAGGGCGTGCTCCTGCAGCGAGCGGACCGTCACCTGACCGTCGGCCTCGATGGCCTGGACGGCGGCCGCGAGCTGCTGGACCGTCGTGATGATCGGCTTGTCGACGGCAGTGGTCGCGGCACGGATCTCGTAACCGTCCAGGCGCGCGGCGGGCCGCTCGGGGTGTTGACGACCATGTCGACCTCGCCGGCGTAGATGCGCTCGACGATCGTCGGCTCGCCGGCCGGGCCCCGGCCGCTGCTGTGCTTGCGCACGAGCGTGCTCGCGATGCCGTTGCGCCGCAGGACGCGCGCGGTGCCGTCGGTGGCGAGCACCTCGAAGCCCAGGTCGACCAGCCGCTTCACCGGCAGGACCATGGCCCGCTTGTCGCCGTCCGCGACCGAGACGAAGACCCGGCCCCCGGTCGGCAACCCGCCGTAGGCCGCCGTCTGCGACTTGGCGAAGGCCCGCGGGAAGTCCTCGGCGAGCCCCATCACCTCACCGGTCGACCGCATCTCGGGGCCGAGCAGGGCATCGACGGAGCGGCCGGCCGGGGTGCGGAAGCGCTTGAAGGGGAGCACGGCCTCCTTGACCGCGAGCGGGGCGTCGTCCGGCAGGTGCGTGCCGTCGCCGTCCGCCGGCAGCAGGCCCTCGGCGCGCAGATCGGCGATGCTCGCGCCGAGCATGATCCGGGCCGCCGCCTTGGCCAGCGGGACGCCGGTCGCCTTCGAGACGAACGGTGCCGTCCGGCTCGCCCTCGGGTTGGCCTCGAGGACGTAGAGGACGCCGGCGGCGAGGGCGAACTGCACGTTGAGCAGACCCTGGACGCCGACCCCGCGGGCGATCGCCTCCGTGCTGGTGCGCACCCGGTCGATCATGCCGTCGCCGAGGGTCACCGGCGGGAGGACGCAGGCCGAGTCGCCGGAGTGGATCCCGGCCTGCTCGATGTGCTCCATGATCCCGCCGACGTAGAGCTCGGTGCCGTCGAAGAGCGCGTCGACGTCGATCTCGATCGCGTCGTCGAGGAACCGGTCGACGAGCACAGGGTGCTCGTCGGTGAGCTCGGTCGCGCGGCGCAGGTAGTCGGCGAGGCCCGCCTCGTCGTCGACGATCTCCATCCCGCGCCCGCCGAGCACATAACTGGGGCGTACGAGCACCGGGTAGCCGATCTCGTCGGCGATCCGCTGCGCCTGCTCGAAGCTGAACGCCGTCCCGTGCTTGGGGGCCGGCAGACCGGCCCCGGCGAGCACACGCCCGAAGGCGCCGCGCTCCTCCGCGAGGTGGATCGCCGCCGGGCTCGTGCCGACGATCGGCACGCCCGCCGCCTCGAGCCGGGCGGCGAGCCCGAGCGGGGTCTGGCCCCCGAGCTGCACGATCACCCCGGCGAGCTCGCCCGCGGCCTGCTCGGCGTGCACGACCTCGAGCACGTCCTCCAGCGTGAGCGGCTCGAAGTACAGCCGGTCGGAGGTGTCGTAGTCCGTCGACACCGTCTCCGGGTTGCAGTTGACCATGATCGTCTCGTAGCCGGCCTCGCGAAGGGCGAAGCTCGCGTGCACGCACGAGTAGTCGAACTCGATGCCCTGGCCGATCCGGTTCGGGCCGCTCCCGAGGATGATCACCTTGCGGCGCCCCGAGGGCGTCGCCTCGTCCTCCTCGTCGTAGGTCGAGTAGTGGTAGGGCGTCGTCGCCTCGAACTCCGCGGCGCAGGTGTCGACGGTCTTGTAGACCGGCCGCACTCCGAGTGCGTGCCGCACCTCGCGGACGACGTCCGGCGGGGTGCCGCGGATCGCGCCGATCTGGTCGTCGCTGAAGCCGTGCCTCTTGGCCTCCCGCAGCAGGTCGACGGTGAGGCCGGGCGCCGCCGCCACCGCCCCGGCGACTTCGTGGAGGAGCACGATCTGGTCGAGGAACCAGGGGTCGATGCCGGTCGCGACGTGCAGCTGCTCGACGGTGGCGCCGCCGCGGATCGCGCGCTGGACCTGCCCGAGGCGGTCGGGCGTCGGGCGGCGGGCGGCCTCGACCAGCGCCTCGACCTCGGCGGGGCCCGGGGCGTCACCGGCCCAGCTGAAGGCCGCCCCGCGCTGCTCCAGCGAGCGCAGCGCCTTCTGCAGGGCCTCCGTGAAGCAGCGGCCGATGGCCATCGCCTCGCCGACGCTCTTCATCGTGGTCGTGAGCGTGGTGTCGGCCGCGGGGAACTTCTCGAAGGCGAACCGCGGCACCTTGACGACGACGTAGTCGAGCGTCGGCTCGAAGCTCGCCGGGGTCTTGGCCGTGATGTCGTTGGGGATCTCGTCGAGGGTGTAGCCGATGGCGAGCCGGGCGGCGATCTTGGCGATCGGGAAGCCGGTGGCCTTGCTCGCGAGCGCGCTGCTGCGGCTCACCCGCGGGTTCATCTCGATGACGACGACGCGCCCGTCGGCCGGGTTCACCGCGAACTGGATGTTGCAGCCGCCGGTGTCGACGCCGACCTCGCGGATCACGGCGATCCCGATGTCGCGCAGCACCTGGTACTCGCGGTCCGTCAGGGTCAGCGCCGGCGCGACGGTGATCGAGTCGCCCGTGTGCACGCCCATCGGGTCGAGGTTCTCGATCGAGCAGACGACGACCACGTTGTCGGCCCGGTCGCGCATGAGCTCGAGCTCGTACTCCTTCCAGCCGAGGATCGACTCCTCCAGGAGCACCTCGGTGGTCGGCGAGTACTGCAGGCCGGCCCCGGCGATGTTCCGCAGGTCGGCCTCGTCGTAGGCGATGCCCGAGCCGAGGCCGCCCATCGTGAAGCTGGGGCGGACGACGACGGGGTAGCCGAGCTCCGCGACCGCCGCGAGGCACTCGGCCATCGAGTGGCAGATCGACGAGCGCGCCACCGTGGCCGGCAGCGCGTACCGCTCGGCGACGCGGGCGACGACCTCCTTGAAGCGCTGCCGGTCCTCCCCCGCCTCGATCGCGTCGACGTTGGCGCCGATCAGCTCCGCGCCGTACTTCTCGAGCACGCCGGCCTCGTGCAGCGCGATCGCCGTGTTGAGGGCGGTCTGGCCGCCCAGGGTGGCGAGGACGGCGTCGGGGCGCTCCTTCGCAATGATCGCCTCGACGTACTCGGGGGTGATCGGCTCGACGTAGGTCGAGTCGGCGAACTCGGGGTCGGTCATGATCGTTGCGGGGTTGCTGTTGACGAGGATCACGCGCAGGCCCTCGGCCCGCAGCACCCGGCAGGCCTGTGTGCCGGAGTAGTCGAACTCGAGCGGCCTGCCCGATGACGATCGGCCCGGAGCCGATGACCAGCACGCTCGCGATGTCGCTCCGCCGTGCCATCAGCCCTCCCCCTCCCCCGCCCCGCCACCCCGGCGCTGATCATGCAATTCCGTCCGATCATGCAATTCCGTCCGATCATGGTCGGCGATCGCACCATGATCGGACCGGTTTGCATGATCGGACCGGTTTGCATGATCAGCGCGAGAAGGGGGGGTGCCGCCAGAAGGGGGGGTGCCGCGAGAAGTCGACATCAGGTCGGCGAAGCGGTCGAACAGGTGGGCGGCGTCGTGCGGGCCGGCGGCGGCCTCGGGGTGGTACTGCACCGAGAAGGCCAGGACGTCGAGGCAGCGCAGCCCCTCGACGACCCCGTCGTTGAGCCCCACGTGGCTGACCTCCACCCGGCCGAAGTCCGTGGCCGAGGGCCGGTCGAGCGGCGCGTCGACGGCGAAGCCGTGGTTGTGAGCGGTCACCTCGACCCGCCCGGTCGCGCGATCGAGCACCGGCTGGTTGATCCCACGGTGGCCGTAGCCGAGCTTGTACGTGCCGAGTCCGAGCGCGCGCCCGAGCAGCTGATTGCCGAAGCAGATCCCGAAGAACGGCAGGCCCTCACGGAGCACGGCCCGCAGCAGCTCGACGGGCCCGGTCGACGCCCCCGGGTCCCCGGGGCCGTTGGAGAAGAAGACCCCGTCGGGATCGACGGCGAGCACGTCGGACGCCGTCGCCGTGGCCGGGAGCACGTGCACCTCGATCCCCCGCTCGGCCATCCGCCGGGGCGTCATCGTCTTGATGCCGAGGTCGACGGCCGCGACGACGAACCGCCGCTCCCCCCTCGCCGGCACGACATAGGGCTGCGCCGTCGACACCTCGCCGGCGAGGTCGGCACCCGTCATCGGCGGGGCGGCGCGGACGACGTCCGTGAGGGTCTCGACCCGCTCCTGCGCAGCCGGCCCGGAGAAGATCCCTGCCCGCATAGCCCCGCGTTCGCGCAGGTGGCGGGTCACCGCGCGGGTGTCGACACCGCTGACGCCGACCACCTCCTGCGCGCGCAGCTCGTCGGCCAGCTCGCGCCTCGACCGCCAGCTCGAGGCGCGCCGGGCCGGGTCGCGCACGACGTAGCCGGCGACCCAGATCCGCGCCGACTCGCCGTCCTCGTCGTTCACGCCCGTGTTGCCGATGTGCGGGGCGGTCATCACCACGACCTGCCGATGGTACGAGGGGTCGGTCAGGGTCTCCTGGTAGCCCGTCATGCCCGTGGCGAAGACGGCCTCGCCCACGGTGGTGCCGACGGCACCGTAGGCCTGCCCGTGCCAGGCGCGGCCGTCCTCGAGGACGAGCAGGGCCGCTCCGGTCGACCCGCCGTTCACGCCGCACCCCCTGCGCTCGCCCGCGTGAGCCGGGTGCCGATGCCGTGGGCGGTGACCCGGTCGAGCCAGTTCCCGGCGGTCGTCGTCGACACGCAGACGCTGCCGACGTCGTCGGTCAGCGGGGCGCCGGGGTCGACCGGGGTCGGCGGCAGCGGGGGCAGGCCGAGCTCGCGGGTCTGGCGGGCCGCACGGCGGCGCCAGCCGGCGAGCATCGCGAGCCACACCAGCACGACGAGGACGGCCAGCAGGGCGACGGCGGTCGTGCGCATCAGGCGGGCACCTCCTCGAGGTCGGCGGCGGGTTCGGCGAGGGCGCCGCCGAGGACGGTCGGCGTGCCCCGATAGAACGTGGCGACGACGCGACCGGGCAGCTCGCGGCCCCGGAAGGGGTTGTTGCGCCCGGCCGTGGCCATCCGCCCGGGGTCGACCACCGCGCGGGCCGCGGGGTCGACGAGCACGAGGTGGGCCGGAGCGCCCGCCTCCAGCGCCCCGCCCTGGCCGGTTCCCTGGCCCGTCAGGCCGCCGATCGCGGCCGGTACGGTGGACATCCGCCGCGCGACGCCCGCCCAGTCGAGCAGCCCGGTGTCGACCATCGCGGCCTGCACGACCGACAGCGCGGTCTCGAGGCCGGTCATGCCCATGGCCGCGGCCGCCCACTCGCAGTCCTTGTCCTCGAGCGGGTGCGGGGCGTGGTCGGTCGCGACGACGTCGATCGTGCCGTCGGCGAGCCCGGCGCGCAGCGCCCGGACGTCGTCCGCCGTGCGCAGCGGCGGGTTGACCTTGAAGAGGGGGTCGTAGCTGCGCACCTCTTCGTGGGTCAGCATCAGGTGGTGCGGGGTCACCTCGGCGGTGACGCGCACGCCGCGGCTCTTGGCCCAGCGCACGATGTCGACCGAGCCCGCGGTCGACACGTGGCACACGTGCAGCCGGGCGCCGACATGGCCGGCCAGCAGCACGTCGCGGGCGATGACGGCCTCCTCGGCGCCCGAGGGCCAGCCCGTCAGGCCGAGCACCGCCGACACCTCGCCCTCGTGCATCTGCGCGCCCTCGGTCAGCCGCGGCTCCTGCGCGTGCTGCGCCACCACGCCGTCGAAGGCCTTCACGTACTCGAGCGCCCGCCGCATGAGGACGGCGTCGGCGACGCACGCGCCGTCGTCGGAGAACACCCGGACGCCGGCGGCCGAGTCGGCCATCGCGCCGAGCTCGGCCAGGCGCTCACCGCGCAGCCCGACGGTCACCGCGCCCACGGGCCGGACGTCGACCCAGCCGGCCCGCCGGCCGAGCCGCCACACCTGCTCGACGACGCCGGCCGTGTCGGCCACGGGATCGGTGTTGGCCATCGCGTGCACGGCCGTGAAGCCGCCCAGCGCGGCCGCCCGGGTGCCCGATTCGACGGTCTCGGCGTCCTCGCGGCCGGGCTCGCGCAGGTGGGTGTGCAGGTCGACGAGCCCGGGCAGGGCCACCAGCCCGTCGGCGTCGACGACCTGGGCGCCGGGGGCGCCGAGCCCGGTGCCGACCTGCTCGATCAGGCCGTCGCGCACGCAGCAGGTCGACGGGCGCGCCGCCGAGGGGGCGCGCCCCGCGCACGAGGAACACGCCGGCTCATGCCAGCACCCCCTGGTCGTAGGTCCGTTGCTCGGCCGGCGCGCTGGTCGCGGCGCCGTTCTCGGGGGCACCGGACAGGAGCAGGTACAGCACGGCCATCCGGACGGCGACCCCGTTGGCGACCTGCTCGACGATCGTGGAGCGCTCGGAGTCGGCGGCGTCCGCGCTGATCTCGAGGCCGCGGTTCATCGGCCCCGGGTGCATGACCACCGCGTGCGACGGCAGCAGCCGCACCCGGCGAGCGTCGAGCCCGTAGCGGCGCGAGTACTCGCGGGCGCTGGGGAAGTAGGCGGCGTTCATCCGCTCCGCCTGCACCCGCAGCATCATCACGGCGTCGAGGTCGCCGTGCCGCCCGAGGAGGGTCCGGTCGAGGTCGTACGAGGTGGTGCAGGGCCAGGCGTCCACCCCCACCGGCAGCAGCGTGGGCGGCGCGACGAGCACCACCTCGGCGCCGAGCCGGTCGAGCAGCAGCACGTTCGAGCGCGCGACGCGGCTGTGCAGAACGTCCCCGACGACGGCGACGCGCAACCCGGAGAGGTCCTCGCGGGCGGCGCCACCGCGCAGCCGGCGCCGCAGGGTGAAGGCGTCGAGCAGGGCCTGGGTGGGGTGTTCGTGGGTGCCGTCGCCGGCGTTGACCACGGCGCCGTTGATCCAGCCCGCGTGCGCGAGGCGGTGCGGCGCGCCCGAGGCCGGGTGCCGGACGACGACGGCGTCGGCCCCCATCGCCTCGAGCGTGAGCGCGGTGTCCTTGAGGCTCTCGCCCTTGGAGACGCTCGAGCCCTTGGCCGAGAAGTTGATGACGTCGGCCGAGAGCCGCTTGGCGGCGGCCTCGAACGAGATCCGGGTGCGGGTGCTGTCCTCGTAGAAGAGGTTGACGACGGTGCGGCCGCGCAGGGTCGGCAGCTTCTTCATCTCGCGGTGCTGGGTCGCGGCCATCTGCTCGGCGACGTCGAGGACCGACACCGCACCGGCCCGGTCGAGGTCGGCTGCGGAGAGGAGGTGACGCATCAGCGGGCCCTCCCCGCGGGACCCTGCGCGGCGGTCTGCGCCGGGCTCGGTGCGGGGCTCCTGGTGCGGGTTGCGGCCGGCTCGATCCGCACCTCGTCGACGCCGTCGACCTCGACGAGCTCGACGCGCACCCGCTCGGCGAGCGATGTCGGCAGATTCTTGCCGACGTGGTCGGCCCGGATCGGCAGCTCGCGATGGCCCCGGTCGACGAGGACGGCCAGGCGCACCGCCCGGGGCCGGCCCAGGTCGGAGATGGCGTCGAGCGCGGCGCGGATGGTGCGGCCCGAGAACAGGACGTCGTCGACGAGGACGACCACCCGGTCGTCGATCCCGCCGTCCGGCAGGGTCGTGGCGGCGGGCGCACGGACCGGCTGGGAGCGCAGGTCGTCGCGGTACATCGTCACGTCGAGGTGCCCGACGCCGACCTCGCGACCTTCGATCTCGGCCAGCCGGCGCCCCAGCCGGTGGGCCAGCGTGACCCCGCGGGTCGGGACGCCCAGGAGCACGAGGTCGTCGGCGCCCTTGTTGCGCTCGAGGAGCTCGTGGGCGATGCGGGTCAGGGCCCGGCGGATCTCGCCGGCGTCGAGCACGGCGCGCCCTGCCGAGGACGCCTGCGGGGCTGACGGTGGCCGAACGGCCTGGAACTGCGGTGCCCCGGGCTCGCCCCGGTCACCGGCATGCGCGGACGTCACGTCCACGGCCTCCTTCCCCGCCTCACAGGACGGGCGTTAAAGGATCTGTGGGACGGGCCCGAGGAGCTGGCCCGATCGTTCGGCCGAGGCTACCAGCCGCACCCGGGGGCGGCTCGCGACCGGCGCGCCGCACGGCCGCGCCGTGACGGGGCGCACCGCACATCGCGATGGCGGTCGCGCCCCGCACCCGGGAGGACGGCCCGAACGACGGACCGGGCTCAGGTCCGATCGGGTGAGGACGGACCGGGCATAACGGGACGAATCCACGGGCGTGACGAGATCGATTCCAACGAGTTCGGCGATCCTGCTTGACGAAGTAAGTAACTCTCCGTGACCATCACGGCATGGCCTCCGACTACGCACGGGCGCTGGGCGCCCGACTCCGCGCGATCCGCACCCAGCAGGGACTCTCCCTGCACGGTGTCGAGGAGAAGTCCGAGGGCCGCTGGAAGGCGGTCGTCGTCGGCTCCTACGAGCGCGGTGACCGAGCTGTCACCGTCCAGCGGCTCGCCGAGCTCGCCGATTTCTACGGCGTGCCGGTCCAGGCGCTCCTGCCCGACGCCGCTCCCACCGGCAGCAGCGAGCCGCCGCCCAAGCTCGTGCTCGACCTCGAGCGCCTGCAGTCGGTACCCGCCGAGAAGGCCGGCCCGCTGGCCCGCTACGCCGCGACGATCCAGGGCCAGCGCGGGGACTACAACGGCAAGGTGCTCTCGATCCGCACCGACGACCTGCGCACCCTCGCCGTCATCTACGACGTCCCGCCGGCGGTGCTCGCCGAGCAGCTGATCGCCTGGGGCGTCCTCAACGCCGACGCCCGCCGCGCGGTGGCGGCGGAGGACTGGAGCAGGGCGCAGCCCTCGCTGCAGTCCTCCGCGGGCGCTGATCATGCAATCCGGTCCGATCATGGCAAGCCATGATCGGACCGGATTGCATGATCAGCGCTAGTCGCGGGGTAGCCAGCGCTAGTCGCGGGGTAGCCAGCGCTAGTCGCGGGGTAGCCAGCGCTAGTCGTGGGGTCGCTAGCGTGCGGGCGGCCAGCGCCCGTCAGCGCGAATTCGGGTCAGCGTGTGACGCTCGGCTTGATCTCGAGGAGGCGGGCCAGGAGGCCGTTGACGAAGGCCGGCGACTCGTCCGTCGAGAGGCTCCGCGCCAGCTCGACCGCCTCGTCGATGGCGACCGCGTCGGGGACGCCGTCGTTGAACAGCAGCTCCCACGTGGACAGCCGCAGCAGCGCCCGGTCGACGCCGGGCATCCGGTCGATCGTCCAGCCCTGCGCGTACGTCGACAGCAGCTCGTCGATGCGCTCGGCGTGGGCCGTCACACCCTCGACGATCTCGACCGTGTACTCGGGCACCGGTGGGTCGGCCCTGCGGACGCGTTCGGCCAGCACGGCGACGGCGTCCAGGCCGCGCTGGTCCGCCTCGAAGAGCACGTCGAGGGCCCGTTTGCGGGCCTTGGTCCGGGCGCCCACGGGTCAGCTTGACCCGGCCGAGGTAGTCGCCCGTGCGGGTGTCCACCTTCACCCGGGTGCCGGTCTCGAGGAACAGCGGCACCGCGATCTCGTAGCCGGTCTCGACCGTGGCGGGCTTCGTGCCACCGGTCGACCGGTCACCCTGCAGCCCGGGCTCGGTGTACGTGATCTCCAGGACGACCGAGGTCGGCAGCTCGATGTAGAGCGGCGTGCCCTCGTGCACCGCGACGATCGCCTCCTGGTTCTCCAGCAGGAAGTTCGCGGCGTCGCCGACGGTGGCCCCCGGGACGTGCATCTGGTCGTACGTGTTCGAGTCCATGAACACGAAGTCCGAGCCGTCCTTGTACAGGAACTGCATGTCGCGCTTGTCCACCGTGGCGGTGTCCACCTTCGTACCCGCGTTGAACGTGCGGTCGACGACCTTGCCCGACAGCACGTTCTTGAGCTTGGTGCGCACGAAGGCGCCGCCCTTGCCCGGCTTCACGTGCTGGAACTCGACGACGGACCACAGCTGCCCGTCGAGGTTGAGCACCAGGCCGTTCTTGAGGTCGTTGGTCGTTGCCACGGATCTGCCTTCTGTCGCGTCGTGATCGCCGGCGGCACGCGTGTGCCCGGCTGGAGAGGTCGGGTGGGATCGCCCGACATCGTACCGGCCGGCGCGTGCCCGGCTCGTCCCGCAGGTAGCGTTCGCCGGGTGGACGGGGCCGAGGACGGGACTGCGCAGGATCTGGACGGCGCCTGGCTCGGGCGCGTGCGTGCTCTGCAGGCAATCGCGCAGGAGGGCCTCACCTACGCCCAGAACCCGTTCGACCAGGCCCGGTACGCGCGGCTCAAGGAGCTCACCGCCGACATCGCAGGCGCCCTGTCCGACGGGGAGCCCGCTCCCCTGCGTCTCGCCGTCGAGAGCTCCCAGGGCTACCTGACACCCAAGCTGGACGTGCGGGCGGCCGTGTTCGACGACGAGGAGCGCGTGCTGCTCGTCCGCGAGCGCTCGGACGGGCGCTGGACGCTGCCCGGCGGCTGGGCCGACGTCGGCGAGGGGATCGCCGCGGGTGCGTTACGGGAGGTCCGGGAAGAGAGCGGGTACGTCGTCGAGTACGAGCGGCTGTTCGGCGTGTACGACCGGGAGCGGTGGGGCCACCCGCCGATGAGCTGGTACACGCTGAAGGCCGTCGTGGGCTGCCGGGTCGTCGGCGGCGAGGCGACGATGAGCAGCGAGACCGACGGCGTCGACTGGTTCGGGCGCGACGACGTGCCGGAGCTGTCCAGCGGCCGCACCTCGGCCCGCCTGCTGGAGAGGGTCTTCGAGCACCACGACGACCCGTCGCTGCCGCCCGACGTCGACTGATCAGCGGAGGATCGACGCCAGGGGAAGCCGGAAGCCGGGCAGGACGTCCTCGCCGTCGAGGATTCCGTCCTCGCGCAGCACGGTGTCCTGGCCCCCTGGGTGGTGAACGGTGGCCAGCCGGGCCTGCGGGTCGACGACCCAGACGAGCCGCACGCCGGCATCCAGCCACGTGGCCGCTTTCGCCGAGACCTCGCTCGCGCGGTCCCACGGAGAGACGACCTCGACCACGAGGTCGGGAGCCAACTCGGGGAAGCCCCAGGAAGGCGCGGTGGAGAGGCGAGACCGAGCGACGAACGCGACGTCGGGCGCCCGTACCGTGTCAGGCCCTCGGTTCAGGACGAAACCCGTCTCGGCAGCGAAGGCTGCACCGAGGTCCTGCTCCTCGACGTACGCCAGTATTCGGGCACCCACGCGCAGGGCTACCTGTCCGTGCTCTCCCCCGGCCGGCGTCATCAGCTTCAGCTCCCCCTCGACGAGCTCGTGGCGCATCCCGTCGTCGGGCAGCTCGAGCAGCTCCTCTGCGGTCATCCCGAGGGGCTCGATCGGTGCGGTCGCGCTCATAGGAGCCACGCTACGACCGGGGTCGGACATGCCGCTCTCGTCGTCCACAACCCCTCCCGTTCCTCGTCCTCACCAGGGTGCCAGGCCCCTCCCCCCTGCGTCCTGTGGTGTCTTCTCGTGGTTTCCGGGCTGTCGAAACCACAAGAAGACACCACAGGACGGCGCCGTGCCCCGGAGTGCCTGGGAGGGTCAGGTGCGCCGCGCGCGGGCGCGCCGCTTGCCCTCGTGCATCGCCGCCACGCGCGGCACCGGGATCGCGTGCCCCTCGGCGACGAGCTCGGCAGGGAGCTCCTGCGGCGCGGGCATCGACTCACGCCACGGGTCCCGGTCGCCGAGCAAGCCCGGCGCGGTCAGCACGGTGAAGTCGCGCGGATCGGCGTCCGGCAACTCGTCCCACGTCAGCGGGAACGAGACGGGCACGCCCGGCCGCGCCCGCGGGCTGTAGGCGCTCGCCAGGCTCGCGCCGCCGGCCCGCGTCGGGTCGACGTAGACCTTGCCCTGCCGGTCCTCCTTGATGAACGCCGTCGTCGCCACCGCGGGGTCGAGCCGTTCCGCCCGCGCGGCGAGCGCGCGGGTCGCCGCCATCGAGTCCTCGACCGGCAGCCCGGCCGCCACGGGCACGATCACGTGCACGCCCTTCGAGCCGCTGGTCTTGACCGCCCCCTCGAGCGCCACCTCGGCCAGCGCCGCGCGGACGAGCAGCGCCGCGCGGACGACGTCCGCGAAGCCGGCGCCCTCGGGCGGGTCGAGGTCGAGCACGAGGTGCGTGACGCGGTGCTCGCCGTCGAGCACCGTCGGGTGGAACTCGACCGCGCGCTGGCCGGCGAACCACAGCAGGGTCCGCCGGTCGTGGCACAGCGGGTACCGCACCTCGCGGTGCGAGGCCTGCGCCCACACCGCGACGGTCGGGATCCAGTCGGGCGCGTACGCCGGCAGGTTCTTCTGCATGAACGGCTGCTGGCCCGGCCGCACACGCAGCACCGTCAGGGGCCGGTCGCGCAGTTCGGGCAGGAGGCGATCGGCGACGCCGTCCAGGTAGTCGACGAGGTCGCGCTTGGTCACGCCCGCGCCGTCGAACAGCTCGCCGTCGAGGTGCTTGAGCTCGACCCCGTCGCGCACCTCGTCAGCCATGGGTCGACCGTAGCCCGTGAGTCGCCGGCCGCAGCCGCCCCACCACGACGTTCCCGCGTCACCCGCCGGGTCTCGGCGCGCGGGTCGAGGACCGCCCGCCGATGGTCGGTCGGCACCGGCGAGCTCCGTCAGGGACAGAGCTCGGTGTACGCCGCGACCAGCAGGGACGGGTCGGGGCCCTCCAGCCGGGCCGGCCGGGCGAGGCCGTCGAGCACCACGAATCGCAGCAGGTCCCCGCGCGCCTTCTTGTCGCGGCGCATCGCGTCGAGCAGCTGCGGCCAGCGGTCCTGCCGGTAGGTCGTCGGCAGACCGAGCGCGCGCAGCACGGCGCGGGTCCGGTCGACGAGCGCCTCCGGGGTCCGCCCCGCCAGTCGCCCGAGCTCCGCCGCGTAGACCATCCCCACGCTCACGGCCGCGCCGTGCCGCCACTGGTACCGCTCCACCAGCTCGACGGCGTGCCCCAGCGTGTGCCCGAAGTTGAGCACCTCGCGCAGCGACGACTCCCGCAGGTCGCGCGTCACGACGTCCGCCTTGACCCGGACGGCGCGCTCGACGAGCTCGCGCAGCACCGGCGACCCCGGGTCGGACGCCGCCTCGACGGAGCCCTCGACCAGCTCCAGGATCCGCGGGTCGGCGATGAGACCGCACTTCACCACCTCTGCGAGCCCGGCGACGACGTCGTGCCGAGGCAGTGTCTCCAGGGTGGCGAGGTCGCAGAGCACACCCGCCGGCGGGTGGAACGCCCCGACCAGGTTCTTGCCCTCGGCCGTGTTGATCCCGGTCTTGCCGCCGACGGCGGCATCCACCATCGCGAGCAGGGTGGTCGGCACCTGCACGACCCGGACGCCGCGCAGCCACGTGGCGGCCGCGAACCCGGCGAGGTCGGTGACGGCGCCACCGCCGACCCCCACCACCGCGTCGGTGCGCGTGAACCCCGCCTGCCCGAGGACCTGCCAGCAGAAGGCGAGGACGGCAGAGCTCTTGGCCTCCTCGCCGTCCGGGACCTCCACGACCACGGCCTCGAGCCCTTGCGCGGCGAGGTCGGCGCGGACGGCCTCCCCCGTCTCGCGCAGCGCCCGCGGGTGCACGACGGCCACCTTGCGCGCCGGCCCGAGCAACGGCGGCAGCTCGCCGAGCAGCTCCCGCCCGACGAGGACGTCGTACCCGTCGGCCGACGGCGGGTCGCCCGCCGACCCCGGCCCGACGCGGATGGTCGTCGTGCCGCTCACGCCGACGCTTCCGGCAGCAGGGCGAGGACGGCGGCCGCGACGGCGGAGGGCTGCAGCCCGTCGGTGACGACGGTGAACGACGCGACCCGCTCGTAGACGGGCCGCCGGCGCTCCATCAGGCGCAGCCACTGCGCGCGGGGGTTCCCGAGCGCCGCCGGCCGCTCGCGCGAGAAGCCGAGCCGGCGGGCGGCGTCCGCGACGGACACGTCGAGGAACGCCACCCGGTGGTCGACCAGGGCGTGCTCGGTCAGCGGGTCCATCACGGCGCCGCTGCCGAGCACGACGACGCCGTCCCCCTGCAGCGCGGCGGCCGCCGCGGCGCGTTCGAGCTCGCGGAAGGCGGCCTCGCCGTCGTCGACGAACACGTCGGCCACCGGTTTGCCGGCGGCGGCCACGACGAGCTCGTCCGTGTCCCGCAGCGGAACCGCCAGCTCGGCCGCGAGCTCGCGGCCGGTCTCGGCGGTCAGGGCCCCGGGCGGGCCCACGAGCACCACGGTGGGTGTCACTGGGGAGCGCCCTGCGATCCATGATCGACGCGGTTTGCATGATCGACGCGGTTTGCATGATCAGCGGCCGTTGGGGGGCGGAGCAGCTCGGGGAGGGCGTCGAGGTAACCGCGCACGTTCCGCGCGGTCTCGGGCAGGCTGTCGCCGCCGAACTTCTCGAGCAGGGCGTCGGCGAGCACCAGCGCCACCATGGCCTCGGCGACCACGCCGGCGGCCGGGACCGCACACACGTCCGAGCGCTGGTTGATCGCGACGGCGGCCTCACCGGTGGCGACGTCGACCGTGTCCAGCGCGCGGGGCACGGTCGAGATGGGCTTCATCGCGGCGCGCACGCGCAGCACGTCACCCGTGCTCATGCCGCCCTCGGTGCCGCCGGCCCGGCCGCTGCGCCGCCGCACGGAGCCGTCGGGGCCGCGCTCGATCTCGTCGTGCGCCTGCGAGCCCCGCCGGGCGGCGGTCCTGAAGCCGTCGCCGACCTCGACGCCCTTGATCGCCTGGATCCCCATCAGCGCGGCCGCGAGGCGGGCGTCGAGCCGCCGGTCCCAGTGCACGTGGCTGCCGAGGCCCGGCGGCAGCCCGTGGGCGACCACCTCCACCACGCCGCCGACCGTGTCGCCCTCGCGGCGGCAGGCGTCGATCTCGGCCACCATCGCCGCGCTCGTCGCGGCGTCGTGGCACCGCACCGGGTCGGCGTCCAGGGCGTCGACGTCGCCCGGGAGCGGCAGCGGTGCGCCGTCCGGCACGGCGACGGGCCCGATGGCGACCGTGTGGCTGACGAGCCGCACGCCCGCGGCCTGGGCGAGGAACGCGGCGGCCACGGTGCCCAGCGCGACCCGCGCCGCCGTCTCGCGGGCCGAGGCGCGCTCCAGCACCGGCCGCGCGTCATCGAAGCCGTACTTCTGCATGCCGACGAGGTCTGCGTGACCGGGCCGGGGGCGGGTCAGGGCGCCCGCGCGCGCCTGCTCGGCGAGCACCTCCGGCGGCACCGGGTCGGCCGCCATCACGGTCTCCCACTTGAGCCACTCGCTGTTCGCGACCTCGATCGCCACCGGCCCGCCCTGGGTGAGGCCGTGCCGGACGCCGCCGACGAGGGTCACCTCGTCCTGCTCGAACTTCATCCGGGCGCCCCGGCCGTAGCCCAGCCGGCGGCGGGCGAGGGCGGCGCGGACGTCGTCCGTCGTGACGGCCACACCCGCGGGCAGCCCCTCCAGGACGCCGACGAGGGCGGGCCCGTGCGACTCCCCCGCGGTCAGCCAGCGCAGCATGCGGCCGATCCTCCCATGGGGGTCGGCCGGGGCCGGCGGGGGCCGGGCGTCAGCCGAGCCGGACGACCTGGCCGGGGCAGACGGTCAGCGACGTCTGCTGCGTCGCGGGGTTGGAGACGACGGCGCAGGTCAGGGTCCCCTTCTTGACGGTGCCGATGAATCGCAGGCCGGTGCTCCACGACGAACCGACGGTCAGGTGGAACGGGGTCGTGTTCAACCGGAAGGCCGCCCGGTCGCCGTTCCAGCCGTAGAGGCCGAGGTAGCTGGCAGCGGTCGTGACGGTCACGGTGACCGTCGGCGACGCGCTGCCGCCGCCGGGCGCGGGCGCGCCGGTGGGGCTCGTCGTCGGGCTCGCCGGGGCAGGCGCCGGGACGACGGCCTCGGTGTGCGGGGGGCTCGTGGGCGCGTCGTTCGGTGGCGCGCCGAGGCCCGGGCCGCCGGTGCCCGGGGCCTGGCCGCGGGCGGCGAGGCCGTCGGCCGCGAACGGGTCCCGACCCGCCGCGACCGTGCTGCCGGCCCGGGCGCTCGCGGTCGGGGCCGTGGCCGTCGGTGCGGCGCCGGCGCGTGCGAAGGGCGACGGCTGGTCGGCCGTGGTGTCGCCGGAGCCGGTGAGCAGCACCCAGGCGAGCAGGGCAGAACCCGCGGCCCCGGCGGTCACCAGCGCCAGGACGGCCGGCCGGCGGAGCACCCGCGGCCGTGCGGCGATCACCTCCTTGGCGCGCTCCTGGGCCGGCGCGGCCGTGTTCCGCTGCGGCACCCGACTCGTGGCCCGGATCTCGGCCCTGCGCGGGAGCAGCTGCCGGTTCATCGGGCCGAGACGGACGCGCCGGGAGCGGAGGCCGCCGGAGACGTCGTCTGGGCGGCCGGCGAGGTCGGGGCGCCGGCCGGCGCCGACGACGCCGGTGTGCCGGCCGGCTCCGCCGACCCCATCGGGCTCGAGCCGCTGCCGTCGGAGGCCGCCGCTCCGCTCGGCTGCGCCGCGCCGCCCGCCTGCGCCGCGCCGCCCGCCGGCGTGGCGCCGGCCGGGGTGACACCGCCGGCCATGGACTGGAGCGCCTGCGCGGCCCCCGGGAGGGCGTAGACCGACCCCTTGACGATCATCGTGACGACCCCGTCGGCGACCGACACCTGCAGGCCGGTGACGAGGAACGCCCGCGTGCCGGTCTGCAGCTTCTTGAGGAAGGTGACGTCCTTGAAGTACGGGCCGTGCACGGTCAGGTTCAGCGGCACGACCACCGGCCGAACCGCCCCCGCGCCGGCCGCGCCGGCCGCGGTCGCCGCGCCGGCCGTCGCGTTCAGGTAGGTCGCGCCCGAAGGCGTGAGGGCGTCGAGGGACACGCCGGTGCCGGCGGCCACACCGTCCAGCGAGCGGACGAGGCGGGGGACGTCGGCCGTGACCGGCATCTGCGCGAGCATGGCGGCGAGGTCGGCGCGCCGCTGCGGGAGGGTGGCGTACAGCGCCCGCAGCTGAGCGGTCCGCAGTTGCACCTGGTCGTTCTGCTGTTCCTCGGCGACGGCCTGGCCGGTCAGCGACGCCGCCTCGTCACGCCGAGGCCCGATCAGCGTCAGGTAGGCGAGGACCAGCAGCGCCAGGCACAGCGCCGCCGTGCCGGCGATCCACCGGGAGGTGGGGCTCTTCAGCACGTCAGTGGGCCTTCCGGTCGAAGCGGTGCGTCAAGGCCTTGCTCGTGACCTTGATCGTCGATGAGAAGCTCACCAGGCCGCCGGAGCCGGCCGCCCGGGTGGCGCTCTGGAGCGTCGAGCCGTCGAGCCCGTGCAGGGTGGCGACGCTCTCGAGCCAGGCCGCGACGTCGGGGAAGTGCGCGGCCTCGCCGGTGAAGCTCACGCTGCCGATGCCGGCCGGAGTCAGCGGATCCGTGCCGGGGGCTGCCGCGGCCGCCGCGGCCGGCGCCGCGACGGTGGCGGTGTCCAGGGTGACCGACAGGGTGTCGAGCTTGACGCCCTTGGGCGTCGTGAGGGCGAGGTCCGAGAGCAGGCCGTACCACGGGATGTCCTGGGCCATCGCCTGCTCGCGCGCCGTCGCGGTCGCGTCGATGACGGCGAGGGTCGGGGGCACCTGGGCGTACTTCGCCTGCTGGGCCCGCAGCGAGGCCCCGCGCGCCTGGACGGCGTCGAGCTCGTCCTGTGCGGCACCGACGCCGCCCTGGGCCCACACGACCCCGCCCACGCAGGCGGCGAGCGTCACGACGACAACGCCGGCGAGCACGCGCTTGACCCCGGCGATCCGGCGGCGCTGGAGGATCTCGGGCGGCAGCAGGTTGACCTTGGGCACGGTCGCCCAGTCGACCCGCGCGCCGGTGGTCGTGGTCGTCGGCGCCGCCGGGGCGCTGACCTCGGGGAAGGCCGTCATCGGATCGCTCCCAGGGCGAGGCCGACCGGCACGGCGGCCAGCGGCGTGACGAAGTCGAGCTGCGCTTCCTCGAGCCCGGTCTTGCCGATGCGCAGGTTGGCCATCGGGTTGCCCGCCACGACGGGCAGCCGGGTGGCCGCCGCGAGCCGGTCGAGGATGCCCTCGAGGCGCGAGCCCCCGCCGGTCACGACGAGGCGCTCGACGGCCGCGCCGGGGTGCGACGCCCCGTAGTAGTCGAGCGAGCCGCGGATCTCGGTGACGAAGTCCTGGGCGGTGGTCGAGACGGCCCGGGTGACGTCGGCGAGCTCCTCGTCGAAGCCGGCCCGGCCCGCCTGCTGCTTGAGCTCCTCGGCCCGGGCGAGTGGCACGCCGAGCTGCTCGGAGACCGCCTCGGTGACGTCCTGGCCCCCGACCAGCAGGATGCGCACGAACCGGGGGACGCCGGCGCTGTGGACGACGATGTTCGTCACCCGGGCGCCGATGTCGATCAGGGCCTCGGTCTCGACCTCGACCCCGGTCTGCCGGCCGAGCGCCCGCAGCACGGCGAACGGCGTCAGGTCGACGGCCTCGACGTGCAGGCCGGCCTGCTCGGCGCAGGTGACGTTGGCGAGGACGGTCTCGCGGGCGGCGGCGACCAGCAGCCCCTTCAGGGTGCGGCCGCCGGAGGCGTCGGTGAACTCCTCGACGGGGAAGAAGTCGAGCACCGCCTGGTCGACGGGGATGGGGAGCAGGTCCTGCACCTGGAAGGGCAGGCTGGCCCGCAGCTCGCCCCGGTCGAGCCACGGCAGCTCGAGCTGGCGGACGATCACCCGCTGGTTCGCGACACCGAGCACGACCCGCTTGTGGCTGTACCGGGTCGCGGACCACAGCTTGCGCAGGGTCTCGGTCACGGCCTCGGCGTCGACGACCTGGCCGTCCAGGACGGCCCCGGGCGGCAGCACGAGCTGCCCGAAGCGCTCGAGCGTGATGCCACCGCGGCCGTAGGACAGTTCGACGGCGCGGACGACCGAGGTCCCGATGTCGAGGCCGATGGCGGGGCGACGCGGCATGCTCCAGGGCTCCTCTCAGCACGGACCCGCAGCAGGGTCCGAGGGGCTGATCGGGTGCTCGGGGGCAGGTCTTGAGGTGCCGGGCGGTGACGGCCGCCGCCGCGCGGGGTGGCGTCCCCCGGACGGAGCAGCGCGAGAACGCCCGGTGGATCGAGCGAGAGGCCTCAGACGCCGCCCATCCGCAGGTACGCGCTGGCGAGCGGCTGACCCCAGAGGATCCCCAGCCAGGCGCCCGCGAGCATGTACGGCCCGTACGGGATCTCGGTCTTGAGGCCGCGGCGCCGGGCCACGAGGAGGACGCCCGCGCCCACGCCCGCCACGAGGACCCCCAGCACCGCCCCGGCGACCAGGGCACCCCAGTCGATGAAGGCGAGGTAGAGGCCGATCAGGCCGCCGAGACGCACGTCGCCGTAGCCCATGCCGTTCGGCTGGATCGCGTGCAGCAGCCGGTAGAAGCCCCAGAGGGCGAGGCCGCCGAGCAGCATCCGGACGGCGGCGCCGGGGTGGCCCAGGAGGAAGGCCGCCCCGGTCAGAAGCACCGCGCCGACCCACCACGACGGGACGACGATCCAGAACGGGAGCCGGTGGTGCTCGACGTCGATCACCGCCAGGGCGATGCTCACCGCGGCGAAGTAGAGGAAGGCCGGCAACGGCCAGGGCGCGTTCCAGGCCGGCGGCATCAGAGCGTCGGCCGCGGCGATGGCGGGGTCCTCGCCCAGCAGGCCGGGCGTCCAGGCCTGCGTGGCCCAGGCGGCGACCACCGCGAAGGCTGCGGCGGTGGCGAGCTCGACGGCGGGGTACCGGACGGGGATGCGGACGCCGCAGCAGCGGGCGCGGCCGCGCAGCAGGAGCCACGAGACCACGGGGATGTTGTCGCGCGCGGCGATCGGCGCGCCGCACCGGCAATGGCTGCCGGGGCTGACGACGGACTGCCCGGCCGGTACGCGCGCGATCACCACGTTGAGGAAGCTGCCGACCAGGAGGCCGAACAGAGCGCAGACGGCGATGAGCACCCCGTGACGGTACCGACTCCGGCACGCAGAGGGGGGCGGTCCGTGGACCGCCCCCCTCCGCGTCGTTCAGCAGCCGTGGATCACGGGGCGGTGTCGCTGGTGCAGCGACCCGTCTCGAGCCCGTTCTGAGCGGAGTACTTGTACGTCTTCTGCGACCCGTTCGGGTTGTTGACGCCCACGCACCAGGCGTTGGCGGTCCAGTTGCTGGCCGTCAGGGCGCCGGCAGCGGTCGCGTTGAGCGCCACGTTGGCGCTGGCCTTGCCGAGGTCCGTCGTGGTCGCGCCGGCGCCGGCTCCGACGGTGAGGACGTAGCGCCCGGCGGTGATGGCCAGCGAGGAGGGGGCCGTGGTGTTGTCGATCCAGAAGGTCGCGATCTCCTTGCCGAGTGTCGACACGTCGGCCTTGGCCGCGGTGTCCTGGGCCTTGGCGCGCTGGTTGAGGAAGACGGGGATCGCGATCGCGGCGAGGATGCCGATGATGATCATCACGACGAGGAGTTCGATCAGGGTGAAGCCCTGGTCCTTGTCCGTCTTCGCGGCGGGGCGGAGGCGAGCGAGCATCTTTGGTGAGCTCCTTGGTTCGTTCGGGTCGGGTCGAGTCGGTCGGGCCGGCCGCCGCGACTCAGGGCCCGCGCGGAGGCTTGACGTAGTGGTTATCGACCGCGGGAACCGGAACTTGAGATCACTTGATGAGATCGAAGACACCGAAGATCGGCATGTAGAGCGCGATGATCATGCCGCCGATGACCGAGCCGAGGACGGCGATCATCAGGGGCTCGATCAGGCTCGTCAGGGCCTCGGTGGTCGCCTCGACCTCGGCGTCGTAGAAGTCGGAGACCTTGTGCAGCATCGTGTCGATGGCGCCGGTGTCCTCCCCGACGGCGAGCATCTGGACCACCATCGGCGGGAAGACCTTGTGAGCGGCCAGCGGCCCGGCGAGCGATTCGCCCCGGCGCACGCTGTCCTGCACGGAGAAGGCGGCCGCCCGCAGGACGACGTTGCCCGCGGTCTCGCCGACGATCTCGAGGCTCTGCAGGATGGGCACGCCGGAGGCGAGCATCGTGCCCAGGTTGCGCGAGAAGCGGCTGATGGCGACCTTCTGGAAGAGCGCGCCGAAGATCGGCATGCGCAGCTTGAACGGGTCGACGATCTGGCGGACGCGCTCGGTGTGGCGCACCTTGGCCCACCCGATGCCCCCGCCGATCAGGAGCACGACACCGATCGGGGCGATCAGGCGCAGCGCGTCGGAGAGGTTCACCAGGATCTGCGTCGGCAGCGGCAGCTTGCCGCCGAGGTCGGTGAACATCTTCGCGAACACCGGCACGATGAACAGGAGCATGCCGAGGGTAGCGAGGATGGCGATCACGAAGACGACCACCGGATAGGTCATCGCCGACTTGATCTTGCTGCGGAGCTTGACCTCGGCTTCGTAGTTCTCCGCGATCTGCAGCATCACCCGGTCGAGGAAGCCCCCGACCTCGCCCGCGCGCACCATGTTGACGACGAGCGGCGGGAAGACCTTGGGGTGCTTGGCCAGGGAGGACGACAGTGACTGCCCCGTCTCGACCGCCGTCCGGACCTCGGAAAGGGTCTTGCCGAGCAGCTTGTTCTCGGTCTGCTCGGCCAGGATCGACAGGGCGCGCAGGAGTGACAGGCCGCTGTTGATCATCGTGGCGAACTGCCGGCTCATCACCGCCAGGTCCTTGAGCTTGACCCGGTCGAAGCCGGGGATGGTGATGTCGCGGCTCAGGCCCGTGCCCGTCTCGCGCACGTTCAGGGGGGCGTACCCCATGCCGCGCAGCTTCTGCACCAGGGCCGCCTCGCTGGCGGCCTCGAGCTTGCCGTTGACGAGCTTGCCCTTGCGGTCGCGGACGGAGTACTCGAACGTCTTGGTCGCCGTGGCCATGTCCCCGCCCCTCAGCCGCGACCGCAGAGGCGGTTGAAGTCCTCGAGGTGGTGGCACTTGTCGAGGCCGTGCTCGTAGCTGATGCGACCCGTTCTCACGAGCTCCGCGAGGTGCTGGTCGAGCGTGTGCATCCCGTGCTGTGCGCCGGCCTGCATCGCCGAGTAGATCTGGTGGGTCTTGCCCTCGCGGATCAGGTTGCGGATGGCCGGCGTCGTCACCATGACCTCGGTCGCGACGACCCGGCCGCGGCCGTCCGCCGTCCGGCACAGGGTCTGGCAGACCACGCCCTGCAGCGCACCGGCGAGCTGCGTGCGCACCTGCTGCTGCTGGTGCGGGGGGAAGACGTCGATGACGCGGTCGATCGTCTGCGCCGCGTCCTGCGTGTGCAGGGTCGCGAAGACCAGGTGGCCGGTCTCGGCGGCGGTCAGCGCGACCGAGATCGTCTCGAGGTCGCGCATCTCGCCGACCAGGATGATGTCGGGGTCCTGGCGCAGCACGTGCTTGAGGGCGTTGGCGAACGAGTGCGTGTCCTCCCCCACCTCACGCTGGTTGACCATGCAGTTCTTGTGCCGGTGGAGGAACTCGATCGGATCCTCGACGGTCATGATGTGGTCGCGCCGGGTCCGGTTGGCCTGGTCGATCAGCGACGCCAGCGTCGTCGACTTGCCGGAGCCGGTCGGCCCCGTCACCAGCACCATCCCCCGGGGCAGGCTCGAGAACGAGCCGATCGAGGCCGGGACGCCGAGGTCCTCGAGGGTCTTGATCTCGTAGGGGATCCGGCGGAAGGCCGCCCCGAGGTTCTCGCGCTGGCGGTAGACGTTCACGCGGAACCGGGCGGCACCCGGCAGGGAGTAGGCGAAGTCGAGCTCGAGATCCGTCTCGAAGCGCTCCCGCTGCTTCTGGGTGAGGATCGTGTACAGGACCCTCTGGATGAGGTCCGGCGGCAGGACCGGGCAGTCGCGCAGCGGCCCGAGGTCGCCGTGGACGCGCACGAGTGCCGGGGAGCCGGCGGTGAGGTGCAGGTCGGAGGCGCCCAGCTCGAGCATCCCCTGGAGCAGCTCGTTCAGCGTGATCTCGTCGGGCTTGGTGACCGGCTCGGTCGTCGCGCGGGCGTAGGCGCCGGCGGGGGCGGCCGGCTCCGCGAGCGCCGACCGCGGCTCCGGCACGGGCAGGTAGGCGGGCTGCTGCGCGTACTGGCCGGCGTAGGGCTCGGGGGCGTACCCACCGGCGTACGGCTCGGCGGCGTACCGGCCGCTCTCGGGTGCGTACGGGCCGCCGTGCTGGTCGGCGTAGGGCCCGGCACCCCAGTTGTCCTGTTCGCCGCTGTTGCCCACGGATCTCCTCCCTCGGATCGCGCGCACGGCGGATCGGCGCGCGTGCCACTTCGCGAGGAAGACGTCGGCCGGTGGGCCGCCGCCCTTGAGGGCGACGCGGCCGATCAGGGGATCGGAGCGAGGGCTACTGGCCCGGGTGGGCCTTCTGCCACGCGTGGTACTCGGCCACCAGCTTCTGGCGCTCCGCCTCCGTGACGGCGAACTTCGTCTCACCGGTGCTCGGGTTCGTGGCGACGAAGTACATCCACGGGCCTGGCGTGGGGGCCAGCGCGGCCTTCACCGCCTCGAGCCCGGGCGAGTCGATGGGGCCGGGCGGGAGCCCCGCGTGGAGGTAGGTGTTGTACGGCGACGGGTACTTCGTGTCCTTGGTGCTGGTGAAGACCGTGAACTTGCCCGTCGCGTAGTGCAGCGTCGTGTCGAGCTCGAGATTGACACCCTTGGCGAGCCGGTTGTCGAGGACGCGCGCGATCTTGGCGAAGTCCTCGGGGTGGCGGCCCTCGGCCTGGACCATGCTGGCCAGGGTGAGCACCTTGTGCCGGTTCTTCTCGGCGACCCCCAGCTGGTCGAGCTGGGTGAACGTCTGGTCGACCATCTGGTGCAGCAGTTCGGCCGCGGTCGTGCTCGGCTCGACGTCGTAGGTCGCGGGCCACAGGTAGCCCTCGAGGTTCCCGTGCGCCTCCGGCGGCAGGCCGAGGGCGGCGGGGTCCTTCGCGGCGGCCGCGAGCTGGGCCTTGGTGATCGAGGTGGACGCAGCGATCTTGTCGAAGATCACAGCCATCCGGGTGCCCTCGGGGACGGTCACGCGCTTGAGAAGCCGCGCCTGCGGGTCGAGCAGCGCCTGCACCGCCCCCTGACCCGACATCTCGAGCTTCAGCTCGTAGCTGCCCGGCTGGATCCCCGCGCTGCCGGGCGTGTCGGACGCCGCCGACACGTAGGCGTTGGGGGTCTTCACGACCCCCGCCTTGGCGAGGATCGAGGCGATGTCCTTCCCGGTGGCCCCCGCCGGGATCTGCACCGTGACCGTGCCGTGGCCGGGGCCCGGGTAGTCCTGCGGGGTGTTGAACGAGGCCAGCAGCGGCTTGAGGGTGAAGTAAGCCGCCGCGCTGGCGCCGCCGAGCACGAGAACCGTGATCAGCACGGTGACCCAGGTACGGCGGCGGCGGCGCTTGCGGCGCTTCTCGACCGCCCGGTGGGAGCGCCGGCGGGGGCCGTTGGGCTCCCCGTGGACGACGTCCGAGAGTGACATCTCGGTCACGTGCCGCCGGCCTCCGTTCCGCTCGCCGCCGGTCCGTCCGGTGGCGGGTCCAGGGCCACGAGCGCCCCGGGCGCCCGCCCCGACGCGCGCTCCGCGTCGAGGGCGGTCTGCAGGATCACGACCGCTGCCACCTGGTCGACGACAGGCCGATGCCTGCGCCCCCTCACTCCCGCCTCGCGCAGCGTGCGATGGGCCGAAACCGTGCTCAACCTCTCGTCGACGAGCCGCACACCCACCGGTGCGACTCGCTGCGCGATGGTCGTAGCGTACTGGCGGGCCGCCTGTGCTGCGGAACCCTCTTCGCCGCGCAACGTCCGCGGCAGCCCGACGATCACCTCCACAGCCTCCTCCTCGGCGACGATGGCCGCGATCCGATCGACGTCGGCGCCGGGGGCGCCCGAGCGCGCGACGGTCTCGACCGGGGTCGCGACCAGGCCCGACGGGTCGCTGCGGGCGACGCCGACGCGGACGCTCCCGACGTCGACGCCGACCCGCACGCCGTGTCTCACCGGCCCTACCGCCCGGCGGTCACCCGCTCGCCGATGGTGTGCTCGATCCGCAGCAGGGCCTCCCCGATCCGGGCCGGGTCGCTGCCGCCGCCCTGCGCGACGTCGGGCTTGCCGCCGCCGTTCCCGCCGAGCACCGCCGCGCCGACCCGCACCAGGTCACCGGCGGCGAGCCCCCAGCGGCGCGCCTCGTCGTTGGTCGCGACGACGACCTGCGGCCGCCCCTTGACCACGCCGCCGACCGCCACGACCGCGGGCCGTTCGCCGGCCAGCCGGCCGCGCACGTCGAGGGCGAAGGTCCGCAGCTCGTCGGGCGCCGACTCGCCCGCGTCGTGGGTGACGACGTCGACCCCGAACACGTCGCGCGGCTCGCCCGCCGCCTGCGCGGCGGCCAGCTGGACCGCCGCGGCGCGGTAGCGGTCGATCTCCTTCTGGGCGTCGCGCAGCTGCCCCACCAGCCCCGCCACGCGGTCGGGCAGCTCCTCGGGGCGCACCTTCAACGCGTCCGTCAGCTGCGACAGGAGCACGTGCTCGCGCGCCGAGAAGGAGTACGCGTCGGCGCCGACGAGCGCCTCGACCCGGCGCACCCCGGAGCCGATCGAGCCCTCGCCGAGCAGCGTGACGAGCCCGAGCTGCCCCGAGCGCGCCGCGTGCGTGCCGCCGCACAGCTCGCGGGCCCAGTCGCCGACCGAGATCACCCGGACCCGGTCGCCGTACTTCTCGCCGAACAGCGCCATCGCGCCCGACGCCCGCGCCTCGTCCTGCGTCATGATCTCGGCGTGGACCTCGAGGTCCTCGACGAGCAGGGCGTTGACCCGCGCCTCGACGTCGCGCAGCACGCTGACGGGCAGCGAGGAGCCCGCGTGGAAGTCGAACCGGAACCGCCCGGGCGCGTTCTCCGAGCCCGCCTGCGTCGCGGTCTCCCCCAGCGCCTCCCGGATGGCCTTGTGCACCATGTGCGTCGCCGTGTGCGAGCGGCTGATCGCCTTGCGCCGCTCGACGTCGACGAGCGCCTGCGCCAGCGTGCCGGTCCGGATCTCGCCGGACAGCACCCGGGCACGGTGCGAGATCAGCCCCGTGACCGGCGACTGGACGTCGTCGACGACGACCAGCGCGCCGTCGACCTCGATCCGGCCCGCGTCCGCGAGCTGGCCGCCGCCCTCGGCGTAGAAGGGCGTGCGGTCGAGCACGATCTCGACCTGCTGCCCCTCCTGCGCCGAGTCGACCACCTCGCCCTCGACGAGCAGGCCCGCGACCCGGCCCTCGGAGACGACCTCGTCGTACCCCGTGAAGACCACCGGCGCCGCCAGCGCGTCCGCGACCGCCCGGTAGCCGCCGACGTCCGCGTGGCCCGACTTCTTGGCCCGCGCGTCCTCCTTGGCCCGGCGCCGCTGCTCGCCCATCAGCCGGCGGAACTCGCCGTCGTCGACCGTGAGCCCCTGCTCGGCCGCCATCTCGAGGGTGAGGTCGATCGGGAAGCCGTAGGTGTCGTGCAGCGCGAACGCGTCGCCGCCCGACAGTGTCGTCGTCCCCGCGCGCTTCGCCTTCTGCACCGCCGTGTCGAGGATGGTCGTGCCCGAGACGAGGGTCCGCCGGAACGACTCCTCCTCCTGCTCGACGATCTGCGAGGTGCGCCCGAAGCCGGCCGCGACCTCCGGGTACGACAGCTGCATCCGGTCGGCGCTGACGCGGACCAGGTCGAGCAGCACGGGCTCGTCGACGCCCAGCAGGCGCAGCGATCGGACCGCCCTGCGCAGCAGCCGGCGCAGCACGTAGCCGCGCGACTCGTTCGAGGGCGTGACGCCGTCGGTGATGAGCATCAGCCCGCTGCGGACGTGGTCGGCCACGACGCGCATCCGGACGTCGTCCTCGTGCGACGCGCCGTACGCGCGGCCCGAGATCGCCTCGACCCGGCGGATCACCGGGAAGACCTCGTCGATCTCGTAGAGGTTCTGCACGCCCTGCAGCAGGAAGGCCATCCGCTCCAGGCCCATGCCGGTGTCGATGTTCTTCGCCGGCAGCTCGCGCAGCAGCGGGTAGTCCTCCTTGGCCCCGCCCTCGCCGCGCTCGTACTGCATGAAGACGAGGTTCCAGAACTCCAGGTACCGGTCCTCGTCGACCTCCGGACCGCCGTCGGGGCCGTACTCCGCGCCGCGGTCGATGTAGATCTCGCTGCACGGGCCCGCCGGGCCGGGCACGCCCATCGACCAGTAGTTGTCCTTCATGCCGCGCCGCACGATCCGGTCCTGCGGGATGCCCGTGATCCGCCGCCACAGCCCGATCGACTCGTCGTCGTCGTGGTAGACGGTGACCCAGAGCTTGTTCTCGGGCAGCCCGTAGCCGCCGTCCGCCGTGGAGCGCGTGATGAGCTCCCACGCCAGCTCGATCGCGCCGGCCTTGAAGTAGTCGCCGAACGAGAAGTTGCCGTTCATCTGGAAGAACGTGCCGTGGCGGGTGGTCTTGCCGACCTCCTCGATGTCGAGGGTCCGCACGCACTTCTGCACGCTCGTCGCGCGCTGGAAGGGCGGCGTCTCCTGCCCGAGGAAGTAGGGCTTGAACGGCACCATGCCGGCGTTGACGAAGAGCAGGTTGGGGTCGTCGTAGAGCAGCGGGGCGCTCGGGACGACGCTGTGCCCCCGGCTCTCGAAGAAGCGCAGCCAGCGGCGGCGGATCTCGGCCGTGTCCATGTCGGTGACCTCCGGGGTACAGGTTCTCGTTGAGCAGCTATATCGTCGGGCCGGATCGTTCAGGGTTCGCGGGTGCGGCCCGGCACCACGCCGCGGCGCCCCTTCGCCAGGAGCGCCGGACGCCGGCCGCGCGGCCCGCTCGCACCCGACCGGTGGACGCCGGGCGGGCCGAGGCCGGCGGCCTCAGCGGTCGCGCGCCCTCTTGGCGTGTCGCCCGGCGGCCGCCTCGTCGGGCGCGCCGTCAGCATCCATGGTGCCTGCCTCGACCCCCAGAGCGACACGCAGTTCCTGCTCGCGCTCGTTCATGCCGGCGCGGACGTCCTCCGCGAGGTCGCGCACCGCGTCGACGGCGGCCGTGAGTGAGCGGCCGATCCCCTCGGGCGTGTAGGCCTGCGCCGCCCGGCTGACCCGCCGCACGACCAGCACGCCGACGGTCGCGCCGAGCGCCATCCAGAAGACCCTGCGCACCCCGGGTCAGCCCCTGCGGCCGCGGCGGGCGCCGGACGACCGGTAGGAGATCGCCTGCCGGACGCCGTAGGAGAAGGCGGCGACCTTGACGACGGGCGATCCCAGGGTCGCGGCGAAGAGGCGGGTGAGCGCCGAGACGTTCTCGGAGGTCTCCTCGAGGTTGCGCGTGATCGTGTCGACGCGCACCAGCTGGCCGTTGGTCGTCGTGACGGTCGTCGTCACCTCGTCCAGCAGCGGCACGGCACTGCCGGACAGGTCGCGCACCGAGAGCCGGGTCTCGTCGAAGACCTTGCCCAGCTTGTACAGCGGATAGGCGAGGAAGCCCACGAGGAGCACGAACGCCAGGGCCGCGATGAGCCCCGCCAACTCGCCGACCGACATCGGTGGCACTCCCTCCGCAGAAACCCTCCCACCAGCGGGTGCGACCCTATCGCGAACGCCCCGGCCCGCCGCCGCGCCCGTGCCCGCTGCGGCCGGCGGGGTCATTCGCCGGCGCGGCCGCGCAGGAGGGCGCGCAGCCGGGCCAGCCGGGGGCCGAGCTCGCGCTCGAAGCCGCGGTCGGTCGGGGTGTAGTAGGTGCGGTCGGCCACGGCGTCGGGTGCGTACTGCTGCTCGACCACGCCGCGCGGGTCGTCGTGGGCGTACCGGTAGCCCTTGCCGTGCCCGTGCCGGGCCGCCCCCGGGTAGTGCGCGTCGCGCAGGTGCACCGGCACGGGGCCGGCCAGCCCGGCGCGGACGTCGCCCGCGGCCGCCCCGATCGCCAGGTAGGAGGCGTTCGACTTGGGGGCCAGCGCGAGGTGCACCACGGCCTGACCGAGGACGA
Source organism: uncultured Actinomycetota bacterium (assembly GCA_963794075.1). GTDB lineage: Bacteria > Actinomycetota > Actinomycetes > Actinomycetales > Kineosporiaceae > DATKNA01. Next base: position 439,714 of record CAWCCY010000021.1, on the reverse strand, counting down.
TCCTGCCCTCCGGCATGCCGATCAGCTGCACGGCCTGGGCCGCGGCCACGGCCAGCGGCAGGGCGGTCGGGTCGGCCATGCCGACGTCCTCGCTCGCGCTGATGATGAGCCGGCGGGCGACGAAGCGCGGGTCCTCCCCGGCCTCGAGCATCCGGGCGAGGTAGTGCAGCGCCGCGTCGACGTCGGAGCCGCGGATCGACTTGATGAAGGCGCTGATGACGTCGTAGTGCTGGTCGCCGTCCTTGTCGTACTTGAGGGCGACGCGGTCGACGGCGCGCTCGGCGTCCCCGACGGTGATGACGGGCGGGTCACCGGCGGCGTCGCCGTCAGTGCCGTCGGCAGCGGTGGCGGCAGCGGCTTCGGCCAGCGCCACGCCGGCCGCTGCCTCGAGTGCCGTCAACGCCGAGCGAGCGTCGCCGGCCGCCGTCCGCACCAGGTGCTCGCGGGCCTCCGGCGACAGGGCGACCTGGCCCGCCAGACCCCGCGGGTCGCTCACCGCGCGATCGACGAGCAGCCCGACCGCGTCGGCGTCCAGCGGCTTGAGGGTGAGCAGGAGCGAGCGTGAGAGCAGCGGCGAGACCACGCTGAACGAGGGGTTCTCGGTGGTGGCCGCCACGAGCACGACCCACCTGTTCTCGACGCCGGTGAGCAGCGAGTCCTGCTGGGACTTGCTGAAGCGGTGGATCTCGTCGAGGAACAGCACGGTCTCGCGGCGGTACAGCGCCTTGGCGTCGCGGGCCTCGTCGAGCACGCGACGCACGTCCTTCACGCCGGCGCTCACCGCGTTGAGCTCGACGAACCGCCGATCGGCCGCGCGAGACAGCACGTGCGCGAGCGTCGTCTTGCCGGTGCCCGGCGGCCCCCAGAGGATCACCGAGACCGGGCCGGCTGGGCCGCCGGCGGCCTCCGCGAGACGGCGCAGCGGGGAGCCGGCCGCGAGCAGGTGCCCCTGCCCGACGACCTCGTCGAGCGTCCTCGGGCGCATCCGGACGGCGAGCGGGGCGGCGGAGACGGCCACCGCGGGACCGCCCTCGCCGTCGTCGTCGCGCGCATCATCCAATGCGGCGGAGAAGAGATCGCTCACCCCTGCAAGGCTATCCGCGTGCTCCCCGCCCTCGGCCGCCTGATCGCCCTCCACCCGTGGCGCTTCGTGGCCACCTGGCTGGTGCTCGTCGTGCTGGGCTTCGCCGCGGCCACCGGCGCCTTCGGGGAGGGCCTCTTCGACCGGCTGCAGCCCGGTGACGCCCCGCAGGTGACGAGCGAGGCCAGGACCGGTCAGCGGGTGCTCAACGAGTCGGCGGCCGGCGGGGCGACGCAGACCCTGCTGCTCGACCAGGTCGACCCCGGCGACCCCGCCGTGCGCGCAGCCGTCGAGCAGGTGACCGCCGAGGTCAAGGCGTTGCCCGACGTGCTCGCCGTCCGCTCGCCCTACACCACGGTCCCCGGCGTCCCGGCCGACCCCGCCCGGTCTCCCCTGGTGGCCACGGACGGTCGCGCGCTGCTCGTGACCGTCCAGCTCGTCCGCGACCTCGGCGCCGCGGCGGAGCGCAGCGCATCGGCCGACGTCTCGGGCCGGCTGCTGGCCGCCGGCGCGACCATCCCGGGTGCGGTCCCCAGCACGAGCAGCCCCCGCGCCATCACCGACGAGATCACCCACCAGGTCCCCCGCGACCTGCGCACCGGTGAGGTGGTGGCGCTCCCGGCGAGCCTGATAGTCATGATCGTGGTGTTCGGGGGGTTCCTCGCGGCCGGCCTGCCGCTGCTCGGCGCCGTCGCGTCGATCGGCGGCGCACTGGTGGCGCTGCTCGGCTTCTCGTACGTGACCGACCTCGACAGCAGCGTCGTCAGCGTCGTGACGGTCCTCGGGCTCGGGCTCTGCATCGACTACGGCCTCTTGCTGACGAGCCGCTACCGGGAGGAGTTGCGGGCGCGGCCCGAGGGCGCCCTCGAGAGGACGCTCGCGACCGCGGGCCGCACCGTGCTCTTCAGCGGCCTCACCGTGGCGGTGAGCCTCGCCGGGCTGCTGCTGTTCAGCGCCACCATCCTGCGGGCGGTCGGTGCCGCCGGCGTGAGCGTGGTGGGTGTGGCCCTGCTGGTGGCCCTCACCCTGGTGCCCGCGCTGCTCACCCTGGCCGGCCCGCGGCTGGTGCGGCCGGGGGTCACGCAACGGCTCCCCGGCCTGCGCCTGCTCGGGCGGCGGCTGGGTGACGTCGCGCCCGAGCGCGGTGCCTTCTCGCGGCTGGCCAGTGCCATCCAGCGGAGCCCGGTGATCCCGATGGTCGGGGTGCTGGTGGTCCTGCTGGTGGCCGCCCTGCCCGTGCTCCAGCTGCGCCTGGTGAGCTCCGGCGTCGCCCTGCTGCCCCGCACCGCGCCCTCGCGGCAGGTGTTCGACCAGATCGGCGCGCGCTTCCCGGCGGCCAGCGGGGCGCCGGTGACCGTCGTCAGCCTGTGGCCGCCCGACCGCCTCCAGCAGTGGGCCGTCGACAACGGCGTCGCCGCCATCCCCGGCGTCACGGGGGTCGACCGGGTGCGTACCCAGGAGAACCTGGGTCGGCGGGTGTCGGTGCTCGGCGTGCGCGTCGCGGGTTCGCGGACCGTCGGCGGGCTCGCCGTGCCGGATCCGGCGTCCGACCAGGCGCGCTCGGTCGTGCGCACCCTGCAGGCCCGCGAGCCCGCCGTCGAGCCGATCTGGGTGACCGGGCAGGCGGCGTTCGTCAACGACTTCCTCGACGACGTGAAGACCCGGGGACCACTGGCGGCGGCCGTGGTCGTCCTCGCGACGTTCGTGCTGCTGTTCCTGCTGACCGGGTCGGTGCTCGTGCCCGTGAAGGCGCTCGTGCTCGTCGTCGTGTCCCTCGGCGCCTCCTTCGGCGTCCTCGTCTGGGGGTTCCAGCAGGGGCACCTGGAGCGGGTGCTGTCGTTCGAGTCGACCGGCGGGATCGAGACGGCGATCCCCGTCCTCATCGTCGCCCTCGGCTTCGGCCTCTCCATGGACTACGAGGTCTTCCTGCTGTCCCGGATCAAGGAGCTGCGCGACGACGGGCTGCCGAACGACCAGGCCGTGGCGGCGGGCCTGCAGCGGTCGGGGCGCATCATCACGTCGGCGGCGCTGGTCATCGTCGTCGTGTTCCTCGGGTTCGCCGCCGGCCAGCTCCTGGTCATCAAGGAGACCGGCATCGGGCTGGCCGTCACGGTCGCCCTCGACGCGACGCTCGTCCGGCTCGTCCTGGTGCCGGCGACGATGACCGTCCTCGGCGAGTGGAACTGGTGGGCCCCCGCCCCGCTGCGCCGGCTGCACGCGCGCCTCGGCCTGCAGGAGGCGGGGTGAGCCTCACCCGTTGGCGACCAGGTGGGCGCTGACGCGCAGGGTGACCACCTTGCGGATCAGGAAGCGCGGAGCGGTCACGCCGAGCTCGCGGGGATCGAGGGACACCGCCGTGACGAAGGTGTCCGGCGCGTCGCCGCTCCCCGACGTCACATGGAGCGTCAGCGGGCAGACGGCGCGCGCGACCGTGAGGGTGCCGGCGACGTCCCATCCCCCGTCGCGGGGCTCCACGGACGAGCCGTCGAAGCGCATCACCGGGTGGTTCGCGGTGTCGAAGAAGCGCCGTCCCCGCAGGTCCTTGTCGCGGCGACGGTTGCCCGTGTCGAGCCCGGCGAGGTCGAGCTCGGCGGTGACGGCCAGCGGCGCCCCGTCGCCGTCCACGGTCACATGACCCGACAGGACCGGCACGGTCCCGTGGACCGCTCCGTGCCACGAGCGGGCGTCGAACGACGCCATCGTCCTGGCCACGTCGACCTCGCGCCGGTGCAGATCCGTCCGGGTGCTCATCGGGCACCGCCCACCGGCGTCGCCGCCACGTCCCGCAGGGCGCCGTCGACCCGGACCACGGACATCACCGTGACGGCGTCGGGCCCCGTCAGCAGCGCCGGGTCCTCCTCGGGGCCGAGCTCGGTGGCCATGATGACCTCGATCGCTGCTCTCATCGTCCCGGGCGAGTCGGCGAAGCTGACGACGAGGTGGGTGTCGTCGTCGGCGTACCCGGAGATCGCGCCGCAGACGCCCGGCTCGCCGTGCAGCGCCGCCGCGACCCGGCGGCCGGAGAGCTCGTAGGCCCGCACCTGCGCGGCGTCGTGGGGGCCGGCGAAGAACGTCAGCTGCATCACCCCCGGGAGCTGGTCCACGTCGACCGCGGGGAACACCTCGGAGATGCGGTAACACCGGCCCTCCCCCATCACGATGCGCTCCGGCGTGGTGGCCTGGACCTGGGCGGCGGCCTCCGCATCCTGACGGTCGCGCCAGACGGCGACCAGGGCGCCCTCGCTGGCGTCGTCCTGACGGCCGACCCACGAGGCCCGGGGCGTCGAGGGGAGGGCGGACAGCACGGAGGCCGACCATCGCGCGGGGTCGGCCATGGGCGGCGGGTAGACCCGGCTGAGCGGGTGAGCGGTGAGGTACACGGCGGTCTCCTCGTCGTCAGGGCTTGTGGTGTGGTCTCGAGTCGAGCGCTCGCGACGGCTTCACGCTCTCGTGGTGGCCACCCCCGCACCTCAGTGCCAGTACTGATCGCGGCCACGGAACCCGTGACCCGCCCCGGCACTGATCGCGATACTGGTGCCGTGGCCCACGACGCCCCCGCGCAGCGCGAGCCGGTGGTGGGGCGCGCCGCCGAGCTCGCGGACCTCGCGGACGACCTCGGGGCCGCCCTACACGCCTCGGGCCGGCTCGTCGTCGTGGGCGGGCCGGCGGGCATAGGCAAGACGGTGCTGGCGCAGGAGCTGTCCGCCGCGGCAGCCGCCCGGGGGGTCCCGGTCGTGCGCAGCCGGTGCCTCGACGACGAGGGCGCACCGCCGCTGTGGCCGTGGACCCAGGCGCTGGCACGCGCCGGCATCGAGACCCGGGCGGTGGCACCGGGCGGCAGCGCGAGCGACAGTGCCGCCGCGCGCTTCGTGCTGGTGGACCGGCTCAGCACCGATCTGACCCGGGCGGCCGAGGCCGCCGGGCTCGTCGTCGTCCTCGAGGACGCGCAGTGGGCCGACGCGGCATCGCTGCAGGTGCTGCGCTATCTGGCCGGGGAGCTGGCCGGCTCGCGGCTCCTCGTCGTCGCCACGGTGCGGACCCCGGCCCCGGCTCCCGTCTCGGCCTCGGTGGACGACGTGCTGCGCGAGCCGGCCTGCCGGTTCGTCGAGCTGGGCCCGCTCCCGACCGCAGCGGTAGCCGAGTACCTTGCCGCGCGCGGCGGATCACCACCTTCGGCGGAACTCCTCACGCTGGTCCAGCGGAGAACGGGCGGCAACCCCCTGCTCGTGGCCGCCGCGGCCGAGGCCCTGCGGTGGCGGCGGCCGGGGCCCACAGCCGCGCCCGAGGTGGGCGGCGCCGACCCCGCGACGGTCTGGGCCGAGGTGGTGGCCGCCCTCGACCTCACGCGCCTGGCCGGTCGCATGCTGGGGGCTCTGGGCGCAACCGGACCGTGCCGTTCTGGACGTCGCCGCCGTGTACGGCGAGTCCGTCGACCCGGAGCTGGTGGCGGAGCTCGACGACCGGCCGGAGGCCGAGGTCAGCGCCGCTCTGCGGGCTGCCGTCGAGGCCGGTCTGCTCGTCCCGGACGTGTCCGAGGGTGGCTACCGGTTCCGGCACGCACTCGTCCGCGACGCCCTGGTGCGGCGTCTCGACCCCGCGCAGCGGGTGGGGATCGCACCGGTCGATCGGCCGGCGACTGGCCGCCCGGGCCGAGGTCGACCCCTCGTTCGCGGCCGTCCGCGCGGGGCACCTGCTGCGTGCCGGCAACGCCGTCGCGGTCCGCCGCGAGGCGGCGCTGGCCGCCGTCCAGGCGGCCGAGGAGGCGGAGCGACGGCTGGGTCTCGAGGACGCCGTGCGCTGGCGGGCGGCCGCTGCCGAGGCGACGCGCGCGTCAGGCGGTCAGCCCGCGGAGGTGACCGAGCGGTTGATCCAGCTCGCCGAGGCCCAGAACCGGGCGGGCCTGGGACAGGACGCCCTGACGACCCTGCGAGAGGCTGCAGGCTGGGCGGTGCGGCTGGGTCGGGCCGACCTCGTGGCGAAGGCCGCAGTGGTGATCCAGGGCCTCGACTCGCCCGACGTGATGGCGTCGATCGGCCAGTGGTGCGAGCAGGCGCTGGCCCTGCAGGCGCGGCCGGGCAACGCCCTCGAGCCCGCGTTGCTGGCCCAGGTCAAGGCGCAGCACGCGTGCGCGCTGACCGACCAGGGCCGGACGCCGGCCGCGCGGGCGGCATCGTCCGAGGCACTGGAGCTGGCACGGTCCACGGGAGACCCCACGGCCGTGCTCGTCGCCGTGCAGGCGAGGGCGCGCGTGCTCACCGGGCCCGACGGCCTCGCGGAACTGCTCTCGCTCGGGGCCACCGCCGTCCGGGAGGCCGCTCTGGTCGGGCGCCCGTTGCCGGCGCTGCTCGGCCACAACTGGCGCTCGGACGCCGCGTACGCGTTCGGCAACGTGGACGCCGCGCGGGACGAGGCCGAGGCGGTCGGCCGGCTGGCCGAGGCGTCCCGGCTGCCCCTGGCCCGTTGGCACCACCTACGGATGCTGGCCACGCGTGCTCAGCTCGAGGGCCGGTTCGACGACGGCCTGCGCCTGTCGGAAGAGGCATTCGCGTGCGCGCTGCCCCTCGGCGACCCGTCGGCATCGGGGCTGACCGCCGCCTATCACTTCTGGATCGGCCAGCTGACCGGCCGGCCGGAGGTCATCGACGACCTGCGGTACGAGCGGACGCGCGAGCTGGTGCCGGACATGCCGATCATGCAGGCGGCCAACGCCACGGTGTGGCTGATGCGCGGTGACCGCGACCGGACGGCACGCCACTACGACGCCCTGCGGCCGCTGCTGTTCGAACCACCGGACGACCGGCGCTGGCGGGGTGTCCTCGGCTACGCGCTCGAGGTCGCGGTCGAGCTGCGGGACGAGCAGGTGTGCGCGCGGATCCTGGAACAGCTGCAGCCCTGGCGGCGTTTCGTCAGCCCGCTCAGCGCGACCACCGTGCTGTTCCGCGGCGCTCTCCACCGCGACCTCGGCCGGTTGAGCGCGGTCACGGGCGACGTGGACGGCGCGGAGCGCCTGATGCGCTCGGGGGTCGAGACCAACCTCCGCCTCGGTGCCCGGCCGTTCGTCGTGCTGGGCCGCCTCGAGCTCGCCGAGCTGCTGATGGCGGCCGGCGACCACCGTGAGGTGGCGGAGCTGGCCGGCGCGGCCGCGCGGGAGGCACGCCGGCTCGGCATGCCGGGCCCCTTGCGTCGCGCCGACGAACTGCTCGCCAAGCACGCTGCCGCCCGGGGTCACGACGACCCGCTGAGCGCCCGGGAGCACGAGATCGCCGCGCTCGTGGCCCGGGCCCTGAGTAACCGCGAGATCGCGGACGAGCTCGTCCTCTCCGAGCGGACCGTCGAAAGCCATGTCCGCAACATCCTGGCGAAGCTCGGCTTCAGCAGCCGGACGGAGATCGCGACCTGGGTGGTGACGACCGGAGGGCGGGCTTAGGCCCGCCCGTGCCGTAGCGCTGCGTCGATGGAAGGCTGGGGGTCGTGCGTGTCCGACGGCTGGCCGGTCCCCGGGAGCTGGAGGAGGTCGCCGGCGACGTCCCGTGGGTGCGGTGGGGTGTCGGGTTCGACGCCGGGACCGCGTGGCGCGACGACGGGACCGGCGCCCTGGCCATCCAGCGCTCCCGGCCGCCCTACGGGAGCACGCTGGCCGTTCTCGGCGAACCTGCCGCAGCGCTCGACCTCGCCCAGCGCGTGGTCGCCACCGGCGACTGCGCGCTCGGCGCGGTGCGGTCCGTCACGCTGCCCCAGTCCGCGGAACCGCCGCCGGGGCCTCTGTTCGGTGCCGGGCGGCCGGCGAGAGCTGGGACTGGATGTGGACGCCGTCCGCGCCGGCGCCGCAGCCCGGCGAGGAGCGGGTCGGCGACCTCGACGTGACGGCCGTCGGCGTCGTGGACGAGGTGACCGCGTTCCTGGCCCGGCACAGCCCGCGGCACAGCGCGGTACCCGGCGACCCGAGGGTGCGGCGGTGGCTCGCCGTGTGCTCGGACGCCGGCGAACTGGTCGCGACCGTGGCGCTCTACGAGGTCGTGCCCGGCGTCGACCTGATGGCGTCGGTGGCCGTCGCGGGCTCGGCGCGGGGGCAGGGGCTCGGTGCCGCCGTGGTCGCGGCGGCCACCCGGCGGGCGCTGGCCGAGCGGCCGCCGGTGGCGACGGTCGACCTGTACGCGGACAATCGGACGGCGCACTCGCTCTACGGTCGCCTCGGCTACCGCCTCGACCAGCGGTTCACGAGCTACCCCCTCGCGCGCTGACCGTCGCGATCTCGCTGCCCCCAGCGTGGTTTCGCCCGGCCCGAAACCACCCTCGGCGGTGCGAGATCACCTCAGAACGAGGCCGGGCTACCCGCTGGCGCGCTGACCCCCCTCGCCGGCGGGGGGCGCCCCCTGCGCCTGCCGGCGGCCCGGCCACGGCGCGTCGGGCGGCATCTCGAGCACGTGCTGGCGCGGCGGGTCCTGGTCGCGGAGCCGGCCCTTGGCCAGCAACCGCTCCAGCAGCTCGACCCCGGCCGCGTGGTCTCGCTCGTAGGTGCGCAGGACGTGCTCGAGCACGCCCGAGGTGTCCTCGGGGTGGCGGGCGAGGTGCAGGAACACGGCGTCGCTGCTGTCGCCCACGAGCTCGCGAAGGTGCCTGACCTGCTCGCGCTCCTGCTCGCGGCGGTAGTTCTCCTGCTGGCGGTCGATCTCGTTCGTGTCGAACTGGAGCCACCGCTCGGCCCGGCGCTCGTCGAGCCGCACCCGGGCCCGGCAGCTCACGATGTCGAGGCCGGTCTCGGGCGGCACGGGCCTCGGCCGGTCGACCGTCTCGTTCAGCCGCAGCTCGAGGGCCTCCGCCTCGTCGGCGTGAACCGTGCGGGTCACCCGCCGGAACAGGTGGTCGATCTCCTCCAGCACCACCGTGTGCGGGTTCGCGATGTGCGACCCGACCACCTCGTGCGGCCGGGCGGCATACCAGATCGCGGTGACGCGCACCGTGAACTGGTAGACGTCGCCCCGGGCGGGCAGGGTCAGGGTGCCTGACACCCGGTGCGGCCGGACGTCGACGACGTCGATCTGCAGGCCCCCCTCACGCTCCTCCCGGCTGGGCCGGCGGTCGAAGACGCGCCGGAACGGGCCGGCGGGGGCGACGTGCGGGCTCCCGAGCACCAGAGGCTCGAGGGGGTCCCCGTACGGCTCGGGATAGGTGACGACCAGCCTGGCCCCGGGCGGGACCGGAGGCAGCGGCAGCAGGCGATTGGCCGGGTACGTGCCGATGACCAGCGGCTGCGAGCTCACCCTGTCATCGTGCCCGCCACACCGGGACACGTCCACGCTGGCGAGCGGTGTGCCGCCTCCTAGGCGAGACCGGCGCGGCGCAGGGCGTCGGCGAGCGCACCCTGCGGCTCGGGCTCCGCTCGCTTCCCGCGGTCGGGGCCGCCGTCCCGCCTCGGCTTGTCCTCCCGCCTCGGCCCGCTCTCCCGCTGGGGCCCGCCCTCCCGCTCGGGGCCGCCCTCCCGCTTGGGGCCGCGGCCACGGGCACCGGACGGCGCGCCCGCCGCCGGCACCTCGTCGTCGAGCCGGAGCGTCAGGGAGATCCGCTGCGCGGGAACGTCGACGCCGAGCACCTTGACCCGGACGACGTCGCCCGGCTTCACCACCTCGCGGGGGTCCTTCACGAAGGTCGCCGACAGGGCCGAGACGTGCACGAGCCCGTCCTGGTGGACGCCGACGTCGACGAAGGCTCCGAACGCGGCGACGTTCGTCACGACACCCTCGAGCACCATCCCCGGCACCAGGTCGGCCACCGTCGAGACGCCCTCGGCGAAGGTGGCCGTCCGGAACTCCGGCCGGGGGTCGCGGCCGGGCTTCTCGAGCTCGCGCCAGGATGTCGCGCACGGTGGGCAGGCCGAACGTCTCGTCGGTGAAGCGGGTCGCGTCGACCGACGCCAGCGCGCGGCCGTTGCCGATCAGCGCGGCGACGTCGCCCGTGGTCTGCCGCACGATCCGGCGCACCACCGGGTAGGCCTCGGGGTGCACGCTGGAGGCGTCGAGCGGGTCGTCACCGTCGCGGATCCGCAGGAAGCCCGCGCACTGCTCGAACGCCTTCGCCCCGAGCCGCGGCACCGCCTTCAGCTGCGAGCGCGACCGGTACGCGCCGTGGGCGTCGCGATGCGCGACGATCGCCGCGGCGAGCCCCTCGCTGATCCCCGACACCCGCCGCAGCAGGGTACCGACGCCGTGTTGACGTCGACGCCGACCGCGTTCACGCAGTCCTCGACGACGGCGTCCAGGGACTTCGACAGCCTGCCCTCGGTCAGGTCGTGCTGGTACTGGCCCACGCCGATCGACTTCGGGTCGATCTTGACGAGCTCGGCCAGCGGGTCCTGCAGGCGACGGGCGATCGAGACGGCACCGCGCAGGGTGACGTCGAGCTCGGGCAGCTCGCGGGAGGCGTACGCGGACGCCGAGTAGACCGAGGCGCCGGCCTCGGAGACCGTGACCGGGGTGAGCGGCAGGTCGGGGTTCTTCGCGGCGAGCTCGGCGGCGAGTGCCACGGTCTCGCGCGAGGCCGTGCCGTTGCCGATCGCGATCAGCTCGACCGCGTGCCGGCGGGCGAGCGCGCCGAGGACCTGCAGCGACTCCTCCCGGCGCCGGTGCGGCACGTGGGGGTGGATCGTCGACGTGGCCACGACCTTGCCCGTCGCGTCCACGACGGCGACCTTGACCCCGGTGCGCAGACCGGGGTCGAGCCCCATCGTGGGCCGCATCCCGGCGGGGGCGGCGAGCAGCAGGTCGCGCAGGTTCCCGGCGAAGACGCGCACGCCTCGTCCTCGGCCACCTGGCGAAGTCTCAACCTCAGGTCGAGGTCGAGATGCACCACCACCCGGGTGCGCCACGCCCAGCGGACGGCGTCCAGCAGCCATCGGTCCCCCGGCCGCCCCTCGTCGGCGATCCCGAAGTGGCCCGCTATCCGCTGCTCGTAGGCCGACCGGGCGGCAGGGTCGGCAGCCGCCTCGTGCGGGTCCTCGATGGCGAGCGTCAGCACGCCCTCCTTCTCGCCCCGGAACATGGCGAGGATGCGGTGCGAGGGCAGCCGGGTGAGCGGCTCGTCGTGCTCGAACCAGTCGGCGAACTTGGCGCCCGCCTCCTCCTGCCCCGGCACGACGCGCGAGACCAGCCCGCCCCGCGACCAGAGCCGCTCGCGCAGCTCGCCGACCACGTCGGCGTCCTCGGCGAAGCGCTCGACCAGGATCGACCGGGCACCGTCGAGCGCCGCGGCCACGTCGGCCACCCCCCGGTCGGCATCGACGTACCCGGCCGCCTGGGCCTGCGGGTCCAGCGACGGGTCCCCGAGCAGCGCGAGCGCCAGCGGCTCCAGCCCCGCCTCGCGCGCCCTGCGCCTTCGTGCGGCGCTTGGGCTTGTACGGCAGGTAGACGTCCTCGAGGCGGGCCTTGGAGTCGGCCGCCGCGATCTGCGCCTCGAGCTCGGGGGCGAGCTTGCCCTGCTGCCGCACCGACTCGAGCACCGCGGCACGCCGCTGCTCGAGCTCCCGCAGGTAGGTCAGCCGCTCGTCGAGGTCGCGCAGGACGGCGTCGTCGAGGCCGCCGGTGACCTCCTTGCGGTAGCGGGCGACGAACGGCACCGTGGCGCCGGCGTCGAGCAGCTCGACCGTCGCCCGCACCTGGTTCTCGCGGACGCCCAGGTCCTGGGCGAGGCGCGCCAGGACCCGGACGTCGCCGTGGGCGCCTGCTCCTGCTGCGCCGTCGTCATCGGGTCGCGGGCACGGGGCCGGCGGACGAGGCGGTGCCCGGCACCGGCGGCGCGGTCGCCACGGCCGGCGAGGCCGCGGGGTCCGCCACGGCGACGACGTCGATGCCGGCGTCCTTGCGCTGCTCCGGGGTGATCGGGGCGGGGGCTCCCGTCAGGGGTCGTAGCCGCCACCGGACTTGGGGAAGGCGATCACCTCGCGGATCGAGCTCTCGCCGGCGAGCAGCATCGTGACCCGGTCCCAGCCGAACGCGATACCGCCGTGCGGCGGCGCGCCGTACTGGAACGCGTCGAGGAGGAAGCCGAACTTCTGCTGCGCCTGCTCGGGGGTGATCCCCATCAGGGCGAAGACCCGCTCCTGCACGTCGCGGCGGTGGATACGGATCGACCCGCCACCGATCTCGTTGCCGTTGCAGACGATGTCGTAGGCGTAGGCGAGGGCCTGCCCCGGGTCGGACTCGAAGCGGTCGATCCACTCCGGCTTGGGCGAGGTGAAGGCGTGGTGGACGGCCGTCCAGGCGCCGGCGCCGACGGCGACGTCGCCGGCCGCGCGGGCGGCGGCGGACGGCTCGAACAGCGGCGCGTCGACGATCCACACGAACGACCAGGCGCTCTCGTCGATCAGTCCGAGCCGGCGGCCGATCTCGAGCCGGGCCGCGCCGAGCAGCGCGCGCGCACCTCGAGGCGTCGCCCGCCGCGAAGAACACGCAGTCGCCCGGCTTCGCACCGACGTGGTCGGCGACCCCGGCGCGCTCGGCGTCCGACAGGTTCTTCGCGACCGGTCCGCCGAGCTCGCCGTCCTCCCCCACCAGCACGTACGCGAGCCCGCGGGCGCCCCGCTGCTTCGCCCAGTCCTGCCAGGCGTCGAGCTGCTTGCGCGGCTGCGACGCACCGCCGGGCATGACGACCGCGCCGACGTACTCCTGCTGGAAGACACGGAACGGGGTCCCGCTGAAGAAGCCGGTGCACTCGACGAGCTCGAGGCCGAACCGCAGGTCGGGCTTGTCGGACCCGAACCGGGCCATCGCCTCCGCGTACGCCATCCGCGGGATGGGCGTCGTGATCTCGTACCCGACGAGCCGCCAGAGGGCCGCGACCACGGCCTCGGCGAGCGTCGATGACGTCGTCCTCCTCGACGAAGCTCATCTCGAGGTCGAGCTGGGTGAACTCCGGCTGGCGGTCCGCGCGGAAGTCCTCGTCGCGGTAGCACCGCGCGATCTGGAAGTACCGCTCCATGCCGGCCACCATCAGCAGCTGCTTGAACAGCTGCGGGCTCTGCGGCAGGGCGTACCAGGAGCCGGGGCGACAGCCGGGCGGGGACGACGAAGTCGCGGGCGCCCTCGGGCGTCGAACGGGTCAGCGTCGGGGTCTCGATCTCGACGAAGCCGCGGTCGTGGAGCACCTCGCGGGCCGCGCGGTTGACCTCGCTGCGCAGCCGGATGGCGCGCGCCTGGGCCGGGCGCCGCAGGTCGAGGTAGCGGTAGCGCAGCCGCGCCTCCTCGCCGACCTCGACGTGCTCGTCGATCTGGAACGGCAGCGGCGCCGCCTCGTTGAGCACCTCGACGCGGTCGGCCACGACCTCGACCTCGCCGGTCGGCAGGGCGGGGTTCTCGTTGCCCGCGGGCCTGGCGCGGACGTCGCCGGTGACGCGGAGCACGAACTCGTTGCGCAGGCCGTGCGCGACCGCCTCGTCGCGGACGACGACCTGGACGACGCCCGAGACGTCGCGCAGGTCGAGGAAGGCCACGCCGCCGTGGTCGCGACGCCGGGCCACCCAGCCCGCCAGAGTGACCGTGCGGCCCGCGTCGTCGGCCCGCAGGGTGCCTGCCTCGTCGGTGCGCAGCACAGTGATGTCTCGCTCTCTGATCGACGGGCCGCCCGCCGCGCGGACGGCCCGTCGATCCTACGCGGCCGGCCGCGCCCGGCACCCGACGCGGGGCCCGCGCGACATCCCGCGAATGCGCGGCCGGCGGGGGGTCGATGCCGGATGATGGCAGTGAGAGCCGCTCGACCTCGGCTCGCCGGCGCTCCGGCCGGCGCGCCGCAGGAGGCCAGGAGGAGGTGCCCATGCAGGACCTCGGCGGGCCCACGGAGCCCCCGGTGGCTGCCCACCCCGGCGCCGTCGTCCCGGCCGTGCCCGCTCCCCGGCACGAGCTCCCCGGCGGCGGCCGCCCCGGCTTCGTCCCGCGGACGCGGTCGCGCCCCTCCGTGCCCGACGCGGTCGCCTTCACCGCTGCCTGCCCCGCCTGCGGGGTCGACGCCACCTGGAACGAGGAGCGCGAGGACACCCGGCTGCGGGCCGCCGTCGACTGTCCCTGCGGCTGACCCGGAGCCTCCCACCTTCGACGGGGCGTGACGGCGTTGCGCCGCACCCGCGGGCGGATCAGGTGGTAGGCCTTGCCGCGGCGCCCGCCCGGGCCGCCGGGGGCCGGGCCAGGCGTCCCCTGCCCCGTGTCCCTTCGAGGAGCCGTCCGTGAGTGCAACCGTCTCGCTGCCCTACCAGGGAGGCCAGGCCGCCGAGTCGCACCGGCCCTGGTGCGCCCACCATGCTGCCGCGGAGTGTCAGAGCGAGGAGCTGACCATCCCCGGCTCGTCGTTGTCGGTGTGGCTCGCGGCCTCCGGGTCCGAGCGGCCACGTCTCGTCATCGACCAGCCCGGGGACTACATCGAGGTCGTCGTCCGGGACTGAGCCCGGGTTCACAGCAGCGTCTGTTGCTCGTGCCGATCCGGGACGGCACGCTCCGACAGCCGCGGCAGGCTGCCCTGCGGGAACCCCACCGACTCGTCGCCGGGCACCCCACCGTCGCCTGCGCCGCCGCCCGTTCGGTCGTCGCCCGGGCCACCCGCCGCCCGGGCGGACGCCGGCCCGAAGCCGTGCCGTTCGAGCAGCGGGTCGACCCGGGCCCGCAACCAGGTGCGGTACTCGGCCGACACGTACGCGCCCCGCCGGTACAGCCGCCGGTAGCGGCCCACGAGCTCGGGGTGCTCGCGAGCCAGCCACGCCATGAACCACTCCCGGGCGCCGGGCCGCAGGTGCAGCGGGATGACGCTGACGCCGCTCGCGCCGGCGGCTGCGAGCCGGGTCAAGGCGCCGTCGAGGTGCTCCTCGCCGTCCGTCAGCCACGGGATCACCGGTGCCAGCAGGACGCCGCACTCCAGCCCCGCATCGCGGACGGCCCGGACCAGCTCGAGCCGGGCCCTCGGCGCGGGCGTCCCGGGCTCCAGCGATGCCTGCAGGGTCTCGTCGTGGACGCCGAGCGAGACGGCCAGCCCCACGGGGACGTCGCGAGCGACCGCGGCCAGGAGCGGCACGTCGCGCCGGAGGAGGGTCCCCTTGGTGAGGATCGAGAACGGGGTGCCGGACGCCGCGAGCGCCTCGACCACGCCGGGCATCAACCGGTAGCGGCCTTCGGCCCGCTGGTAGGGGTCGGTGTTCGTGCCCAGGGCCACGTGGTGGCGGCCCCAGCCCGGGCGCGCCAGCTCACGCCTCAGCACGTCGACGAGGTTGACCTTGACCACGATCTCCCGGTCGAAGTCGCTGCCGGTGTCGAGCTCGAGCCAGGCGTGCGTGCCCCGGGCGAAGCAGTACACACAGGCGTGGGCGCACCCGCGGTAGGGGTTGATCGTCCAGCGGAAGGGGACCGCGGATGCCGCGGGCACCTCGTTCAGGGCGCTCCGGGCCGCCACCTCGTGGAAGCGCACCCCTGGGAACTCGGCCGCCGTGACGGTCCTCAGCAGGCCGGCCACGCGCTGCAGGCCGGGCAATGCTCCGTCGTCGACGGCGGCGACGCTCTGCCCCTCCCAGCGCATGCAGCTATCGAACACCCGTTCGATCCGGGTGGCAAGTACGAGGATCTGTAACGCCACCTCCTCGATCGCCGTTTACCACTAGTCTCGCGGTTGTCACTGAGCGTGAGGGGAGTTATGACGTCGAGAATCCGGCGACAGCGCGACCGGGGTGCGGCCGCCGTCGAGTTCGCCCTCGTCTCGCCCCTGCTGTTCATGCTGCTGTTCGGCGTCATCGACTACGGCCTCTACATGGCCGACGTCCTGTCCGTGCAGCAGGGCGTCTCCGACGCGGCCCGCGAGGCGACGCTCTCGGTGAGCAGCGTGGCGGCCAGCTGGCCGGGGAGCACGACGTGCGGCGCGCTCGCGGTCACACCGTCGCTCGCTCCGGCGGCGACCAACGACCTCACGAGGGTGGCCTGCCGGATCGGCGAGACGGTCCAGCCGCTCGGGGGCGGCACGGTCGTCGCGAAGGCCGAGGTCGTGGACGCCGACGGGCACCCGACGGCGACATGGGCGGTCGGCAACCGGCTGCGCGTCTGTGCCGTCACCCGGCACGACGCCGTCCTGCCCTTCGTCCCCCTGCCGGACGGCGGGATCGTGACGACGCGAGCCGACATGCCGATCCAGCCCGGCGGCCCCAACCCCGCACTGCTCCTGAACCCCGTCGCCATGGACGCGTCGGCCGCTGCGGGTCGACTGGTCGTGGTGCTGAGCCGGACCGGAGCGCGCCGCGACGACGACAGGGGCGTCGTCGCGGTCGCGACCGTGATCATCGTCGTGGCCGTCGTCCTGCCCCTGATGGCGGTCGTCGTCGACCTGGGCCTGACCCGTGTGCTCTCCGGGCGCTCGCGCACGGCTGCCGATGCCGGCGCCCTCGCGGCCGCGGCCGCCCTCACCTCGGGCGGGAGCGCCGCGGCCGCCGCCCAGGCCGCCCAGGACGCCGTCGCCGCCAACCTCAGCACGCCCGAGGGAACGACCTGGGCACAGGCGTGGGCGAGCTGCCGTCGATGACGCTCCCCTGCCGGTCGGCACGCCGTCCGCGTCGGGCGATTGCATCAGCATCGACACCACCCTCAAGCAGGTGCGTGTCACGGTGCCCCCGCGGCCCGTCCCGGTCATCTTCGGGGGGCTGGCCGGGAGCCAGGCGGCGGCAGCCACAGCCACCTCGACCGCCACCTGGGGCGACAGGATCACCCCCATCGGTCGGCTCGTGCGCGTTGTGCGTCCTCGGGTCGTACTCGAGCGGGGCCGAGAGGGTGCGCGTGAGCGGCGGCGACGCCGCCGTCGGCTCGAGCCTCACGGTGCAGTGGCCCGGTCGCCTCGACGTCACCGACGGGGGCGCCACGTTCGGGACCTTCTGGAGCACCACCTACCGCGGGGTCGTCTCGCCCCTACCGGTCAAGCGGCCGCTCACCGACCCCTTCGCGGCCACGTTGGCGCCGCTGCGAGCGGGGGCACCCGGCGGCAGCCTCTACGGGCAGCCGTCCGCGCCGGGTCCCGACGGTCCCTGCTCGCCCGGGATCTACCAGACGATCGACGGCTGCACGTCCTTCGGGTCAGGGACCTACTTCGTCACAGGCAGCCCCTCCGGGACCCTCTCGATGAGCCTCCACACCGACGCGGCCGGCGTAGTGCCTCTTCTTCACCTGCAGCGCTGCGCCGACCGGAGTCGTCGTTGCCGCCCCATGCCCCAGCGGCCCCCCGCCCCGGTTCCTCGGCGCCGCGGGAGCCGCGCGCACCCTGTCCGCGCCGGACGGCTCCAGCTATGCACTGGTCTTCGACCAGGGCTTGAGCCGCAACGAGTACCTGAACAGCAGCTACCAGCTCACGATCGTTGGCGACGTGTACGGACCGAACGTGATTCTCGCGCCGCGCGGTTCGGCCACGGCGGTGGTGCAGGGGCACGTGGTCGTGGGGTCGCTGGCCGGCAATTTCACCTACTTCCGATCGACGATGTTGCAGGTCGACGCGCCGCCGGTCACACCGGCGGGCACCGGGGACGGCGCCGTCCGGCTGGTCCGCTCGAGCTGAGCCCCTCACCCGGCGTGACCGGCCGTCGACGCGGATGGCGTTTTCACCCGCGTTCGGTGGCACTCTTCGTGTCTGACACCCTCGGTGGCGGCGGCCTGATGGGCGCCCGCGCCCGTAAGGTGGCGTCGGATCGACCCCGAGGAGGGCCATGGCCGGGCTGAGGTCCGCCCGCCGGCGACGCGAGCGCGGCGCCGCCGCGGTCGAGTTCGCGCTGGTCGCGCCCCTTCTCTTCATCATCCTGTTCGGGATCATCGACTACGGCATCTGGTTCGCCGACTCCATCTCTGCCCGGCAAGCGGTCCGTGACGGCGCCCGACGCGGCTCCGTGGAGCAGTTCGGGACCTGCGGGAGCGGGGGTGAACTCGCCAGCCTGGCTTGCACCGTGAAGCAAGGCATGGGACAGATCTCGGGCACGACGCTATATGCGCGTCGTCATCGCCCCCGACCCCTCGTCCCCTTCGTCGGACGTCGGAACACCCGCAGGGCACTCCCGCGCCTGGAAGGTGGGAGCGACCCTGCGCGTCTGTGCCATCACCCAGCACACCTCGCTCCTGCCGTTCGTGCCTTTCCCCGCCGGAGGCTTCGCCAAGACCCGCGTCGACATCCCCATCGAGGTGGCGGGCGCCGGCGCAGCCGCCCGCACCGGCTATCGCCGGCGATCACCTTGCCATCCGGCGTCGACTGGCTCTCCTGGTGCCCATGACGGTTCGCTCCGGCCTCCTGCGCCGGCTCGTGACCCTCGGCCGGGATGACGACCGAGGCGACGGTGGCGATTCTCGTCGCAGTGCTGGTCACTGTGTTCTTCGGGCTCGCGGCCCTGGTCGTCGATCTCGGGTTCGCCCAGGACCAGGTGCGGAAGGCGCAGAACGCCGCGGACGCCGCGGCCCTCGCCGGCGCGACCTGCATGGCGACCCTCACCAGCAGTGCAACAACGTCGCGGCGGCGACGCAGAAGGCCCGGGCTACATCACCGCGAACGGCTGGGACGGCAGCGGCCATCGACCATCACCGTCGACATCGACGGCCCACACGGTGACCGTCACCCTCCCGCCGCGGCAGTCGCCCACGTTCTTCGCCGCCGCGCATCGGTACAGGGCACGCCGTCGGTGACGAGGTCGGCCACGGCGACGTGGAACGGCGCCGGCAGCGGCTGCAGTCTGTGCGTGCTGAACAACGCGAACCTGAGCGCCAACGCGGACCTGAACATGGACCAGGGCGACCTGCTCGTCAACGGCATCCTCGATCTGGACCGAACGCCCAGGTGGTGAACACCGGCGGCCGCATCTTCGCCAACGGCAGCGTCACCGGTAGCAACCTCTCCAGCACCCTGCTGCAGGACGTCACCGGAGTGCTCCTGCCCGGCACCGTGCCCAAGACGGGTCCGATCACCGCGCCCGTCGTCGACGTGTCGCGCCCTCTCGGCCAGCCCGACCCCCTCGGCCAGCCCGTCGCGCCGTCCCCTTCGGGTACCTGTGTCGCTGGGACGTACGCCTCGGTCGGCAACTGTACGTCGTTCAACCCCGGCCTCTACGTGCTCACCGGGCGTCTCCTCGTTCACGGGGAACACGACGATCCAGGCGACCGGGGTGACGTTCCTGCTCACCTGCTCCTCGACAGCGACGGGAACGACACTGTCGTCGCCCTGCGCTCCCAATGCCTCGGGAGGATCCATCGAGGTCGAAGGGACGGGCGACTCTGAACATCTCCGTGTCCTCGCCACCCATCTACGCGAGTGTCTGCTTCGGGCTGGCCATCGTCAGCGACCCGAACAACACGGGCGGACTCCTGATCAGTGGCAGCGGCAACGGGACACGGGCGGCTGAACGTCGACGGATCCATCTACCTGAAGTCGGGAACCCTCACCTACGGCGGCGGCCCCGATCTCACCGTCAACGGGAACATCATCGTCGGGAACTACGCAGGAAACGGCAACACCGGCACCCTGCACGCACTCGGGTGCGGCCCCGCCGCCGGGCGGCGGCGGCGGGGGCATCCACCTGCTGCGGTAGCGCGATCGTCGCCTGCTCGCTCCGGACGGCCGCTCAGCCGGCCACCACCCGCGGCCAGCGGTCCTCGGCGGGCGGCTCCCACGCGGCGGCGTCCGCGGGCACCTGCTCCCCGGAGCGGATGTCGCGCACCTGGTCGGCGCCGGGCTCGTCCCCCGGGAACCACACGTACGGGATCCCCCGCCGGTCGGCGTGCCGGATCTGCTTGCCGTACTTCGCCGCGCTCGGCGCCACCTCGACCGGGACGCCGCGCCGCCGCAGTGTGGCGGCCAACCGGTCGCACTCCGGGCGGCGCTTCTCGTCGGGCACCGCCACGAGCACGCAGGCCGGCACCGACCGCGTCACCGTCGCCAGCCCGTCGCGCACCAGCCGCGAGACGATCCTCGACACCCCGATCGAGAGGCCGACCCCCGGGTAGGTGGTGCGCCCGTCGGAGACCAGCGCGTCGTAGCGGCCGCCGGAGCAGATCGAGCCGAGGTCGGGGTGGCCGTCGAGCACGGTCTCGTAGACGGTCCCGGTGTAGTAGTCGAGGCCGCGGGCGATCCGCAGGTCCGCGACCAGGACCCCGGGCGCGTGCTCCCGCGCCGCCTCGACCACCCGGGCCAGCTCGAGCAGGCCCTGGTCGAGGACGGGGTGGTCGACGCCGAGCGCGCGCACGCGATCGACGAACGACGCGTCGGCGGTCCTGATGGCGGCGAGGTCGAGGCAGGCCCGCGCCTGGGCCTGCGTCGCGCCCGCCTCCGCCTGCAGCGTCTCCGCCACGCGCGCCGGGCCGATCTTGTCCAGCTTGTCGACGATCCGCAGCGTGCCGGCGACGTCCGTCAGGCCCAGGCCGAGGTAGAAGCCCTCGGCGACCTTGCGGTTGTTGACCTGGATCGTGAAGGGCGGCAGGCCGATCGACCGGAGCGCGCCGAGCGCGTCGGCCATCACCAGCGGCAGTTCGACCTCGTGGTGGAAGGGCAGCTCGCCCTCGCCGACGACGTCGACGTCCGCCTGCAGGAACTCCCTGAAGCGCCCCTCCTGGGGCCGCTCCCCGCGCCACGCCTTCTGGATCTGGTAGCGCCGGAACGGGAACTGCAGCCGGCCGGCGTTCTCGAGCACGTAGCGGGCCAGCGGCACCGTGAGGTCGAAGTGCAGCGCCAGCTGGCGGTCGGCCGGCTCGTCGGCCTCGGCAGGGTCGGCGTGCAACCTCCGGACGACGTAGACCTCCTTGTCGACCTCGCCCTTGCTGAGCAGCTGCTCGAGCGGCTCGACGGCGCGGGTCTCGATCGACGAGAGCCCCCAGAGCTCGAAGGTGCGGCGCAACGTGTCGAGGACGTGCTGCTCGACCAGTCGCTGCGCGGGCAGCCACTCGGGGAAGCCGGACAGGGAGGCGGGGCGGGCCATGAGTTCTCCAACGGTGCGCCCCGGGCGGGGCGGTGCGGGCGGCGCCGGCTCAGGCGCTGGGCGCCAGCTGGCGGAGGAAGGGGTTCGACCGGCGCTCCCGGCCGATCGTGGTCGAGGGGCCGTGCCCGGGCAGGACCAGGGTGTCGTCGGCCATCGGCAGGACCTTGCCGGTCAGGGAGCGGGTCATGGCGTCGGGGTCGCCGCCGGCCAGGTCGGTGCGGCCGATGCTGCCGGCGAAGAGGACGTCGCCCGAGAGGACGGTCGCCGAGGCCTCGACATCGGCGGGGACCGTCGGCAGGGCGAACATCACCGACCCCTCGGTATGGCCGGGGGCATGGAGGACGTCGACCGTCAGGCCGGCCAGCTCGAGCCGTGACCCGTCGGTCAGCCGCACCAGATCGGCCGGCTCCTGCCAGGCCGCCCGGGTGCCGAACTGCTGCTCGAGCATCGCCACCAGCGCCGGATCGAGGGACGCGAGCGGGTCGGCCAGCCGGTAGGCGTCGTCGGCGTGCAGGGCGGCCGGGACACCGTGGGCCTGGCACACCGGCGTGACGGCGTAGACGTGGTCGACGTGGCCGTGGGTGAGGAGCACCGCGGCCGGGCGCAGGCGGTGCTCGGCGAGCACCTCGGCCAACCGCGCCTCGACGCCGATGCCGGGGTCGACCACGACGCACTCCTCGCCCTCGGCCGGCGCCACGACGTAACAGTTCGTGGCGAAGGCGAGCGCGGGGAAGCCGACGACGAGCACGCCCGAAGCTTAGACGACAGCCGGATGACGGCCGGCCGACGCATCGGGCGCGGTGTGGTGCTGCCCGGGCAGGCGGGCGCGCGCGCCTACACTGGCCCCCGGCCGGCCGCGAGCCGGGTCGCACGAGGAGGGTCCAGGGTGTCGCCCAGCAGGCGGGAACGCGAGTACGCCAAGCGCCGGTACGAGAAGTGGGCGACCAAGCAGCAGACACGGGCCGAGCAGCGCCGCCGGGTCCGCCGCAACGCGCTCGCCGCCGGCGGGACCGTCGTCGCGGTGCTGGCGGTGGCCATCGGCGTCGCCGCCCTGCGCGGCACGTCGGCCAATGACGCGGCACCCGCTGCGGCCGGGACGACGCCGACGGCGTCCGCGTCGGCGCAACCCGGAGCGACCAACGCGGCGAACCCGTGCCCCGCCCCCACCGTGACCGCGCCGGCCACGCCGAAGTCCTGGTCCACTCCCCCGCCGAAGACCCTCGCCCAGGGCAAGACCTGGACGATGATGCTCACCACCACGTGCGGCCCGGTCACGATCTCGATGGACGGCGCCAAGGCGCCGCAGGCCACCTCGAACGCGCTCTTCCTGGCGCGCAACGGCTTCTGGGACGGCACCCCCTGCCACCGCCTCGTGACCTCGGGGATCTACGTGCTGCAGTGCGGTGACCCCACCGGGTCGGGCTCGGGCGGCCCCGGCTACTCGTTCGGGCCGGTCGAGAACGCGCCCGCGAACGGGCTGTACCCGGCGGGCACGGTCGCCATGGCGCGGTCGTCGTCGCCGGACAGCAACGGCAGCCAGTTCTTCATCGTGTACAAGGCGTCCAGCCTGCCGACCGACGGGGGCGGCTACACGATCTTCGGCACGGTGAAGTCCGGCCTCGACGTCGTGCAGAAGGTCGCCGCGGGTGGGGCCCAGGGCGGGTCCGACGGAGCCCCGGTGCGCAAGGTCTCGATCGTCTCGGCGACCGTTCCGGCGGGCTGAGGCGGACGCCGAGCGCGTGGGCGGGGCAGACTGAGGTGGTGACAGACACCGAGGTGACGCCGTCGTCGATGCCGACCGAGCCGACGGCGGCCGGTGAGAGCAGAGAGCGTGAGGTCGTGACGGAACAGCAGTGGGGCCGGGTCGACGACGACGGCACCGTCTGGGTGCGCGCCGGCGAGGCCGAGCGTGCGGTGGGGTCGTACCCCGGCGCCACGCCCGAGGCGGCCCTGGCCTACTACCAGCGCAAGTACGCCGAGCTCGAGGGGCAGGTCGCGCTGCTCGAACAGCGCATCGCCGCCAACCAGCTCAGCGGGAGCCAGGCCGAGACCGCCGTGCGCCGACTCGCCGACACCGTGCCGGGCGCGAACGTGGTCGGCGACCTCGCCGCCCTGACCGCGAGGCTCGAGGCGCTCACACCGCTGGCGCAGGCGCGCAAGGCCGAGAGCGAGCAGGCCGCCCGCGAGGCCAAGGAGCGCGCGGCGGCGCAGCGCACCGCCCTCGTCGAGGAGGCCGAGGCGCTTGCGGCGCCCGACCCGGAACGCATCTCCTGGAAGGTCTCGGGCGACCGGCTGCGGGACCTCTTCGAGGAGTGGAAGACGCAGCAGCGCCAGACCCGCCTCGACCGGCACACCGAGGACGACCTCTGGAAGCGCTTCAGCCACGCCCGCACCACCTTCGACCGCAAGCGGCGCCAGCACTTCGGGGCGCTCGACGAGCAGCGCTCCCAGGCCCGGGCCGTGAAGGAGCGGCTGATCGCCCGCGCGGAGGAGCTGTCGACGTCGACCGACTGGGCCGCGACGTCGAACGCCTACCGCGACCTCATGACCGAGTGGAAGGCGTCGGGGCGCACCGCCCGCAAGGAGGACGACGCCCTCTGGGCCCGGTTCCGCGCCGCGCAGGACGCCTTCTTCGCCGCGCGCACGGCCGCGAACGACGAGGCCGAGAGCGAGTTCCGGGCGAACCTCGCCGCCAAGGAGGCGCTCCTGGCCGAGGCCGAGCGGCTGCTGCCGGTCCGGGACCCGCAGGCCGCCCGCGCGGCGCTGCGCGATCTGCAGGACCGGTGGGACGCGACGGGCAAGGTGCCCCGCGCCGACCTCGGTCGCATCGAGGCCCGGCTGCGGGCCGTCGAGCAGGCCGTCCGGGACGCCGAGCAGGAGCGGTGGGCCCGGAGCAACCCGCAGGCCCGGGCGCGCGCCCAGGACGCCGTCGACCAGCTCGAGTCGACCATCGCCACGCTCCGCAAGCGGCTGGACAGTGCACGCGACGGCGGCAGCGAGCGAGCGGTACGCGACGCCGAGCAGGCCCTGCTCGCCCGGGAGGAGTGGCTGGAGCAGGCGCGCAAGGCCCTGGCGGACTTCGGCGGCTGACCCTTCGCCCGTCCACAGGGGCGGTCGGGCGTACCGCTGTCCACAGCCGGGGCCGGGGCCTGTCGCGGTGGGTGCTCGCCGGCGACGACGATGCCGGGGTGGGGAGCGATCGCGGGTTACGGCACGGGCCAGGCCCGGGGTCACCCGACCGGCGCTGGCCGCTGCCGCCCTTCCGGGCCGACGGGGCCGCGGGCGAGGTCGGCCGGCTGGTCGCCGCGGGTGAGGTGCAGCCCGTCCTGCTCGACGTCCACGCACCCGCCGGCGCCGCACGCACCTTCAGCGTCCGGCTCGCGGCCCTGCGCCTGCTGCTGCCGGAGCGCCTCGCCACGGCCGGCGCCGTGGTGTGCCTCGACACCGCCGTGTGGCTGTACGCGGGTGGGCAGGCGCCGGCGCGTGTCGACGTCGCGCTGCCGGGCGGCAGGGGGCGCTCCGCGGGCGTCGTCCGCGTGCATGCCGTGGGGTACGGGCCGGCCGACCTGTGGGCAGCCCTGCCGGGCTTCGCGGTGACCTCGCCAGCGCGGACGGCCGCGGACGCCGCCCGTGCCCTGCCGCCCGCCGACGGCCTGTGCGTGCTCGCGGCACTCGGGGTGACGGCCGGCGTGCGCCCCGACCACGTGGCCGCCGTCCTCGCCCGTCTGGCCGGCCGCCCGGGCGTGGCGCGGGCGCGGCGCGCGCTGGCCGACTGGCAGGCACTGTGGCCGGGGCCCGCCGTGCCGGTCTCCGAGGCTCTGCTCGGTCAGCGGTCAGTCGACCCGGTTGCCGGTGACCCGGTACGCGTCGAAGACACCCTCGATCCGGCGCACGGCGCTGATGACGTGGTCGAGGTGGCCGGTGGCGGCCATCTCGAAGGTGAACCGCGAGACCGCGACGCGGTCGCGTGAGGTCGAGACGGTGGCCGCCAGGATGTTGACGTGGTTGTCCGAGAGGACCCGCGTGATGTCCGACAGCAGCCGGTTGCGGTCGAGCGCCTCGACCTGGATCTGCACGAGGAACACGCTGCCCGCGGTCGGCGCCCAGTCGACGTCGATGATGCGCTCGGGCTCGGCCCGCAGCCCCGCGACGTTCGAGCAGTCGGTGCGGTGCACCGAGACGCCGGCGCCGCGGGTGACGAAGCCCATGATCGGGTCGCCGGGGACGGGCGTGCAGCACTTCGCCAGCTTCACCCAGACGTCGCCGTCCATGCCCCGGACGACGACGCCCGGGTCGCCGATCCGTGGCCGGCGGGCGCGCGTCGGCGTCGTGACCTCGGCGAGGTCCTCCTCGGCGCCCTCCTCGCCGCCCAGCGACTGGACCAGCCGCTGCACGACGCTGGCCGCCGCGACGTGACCGTCACCGACGGCCGCGTACAGGCCGGACATGTCGGAGTAGCGCATCTCGGTCGCGAGGGCCACGAGCGACTCGTGCGACATGAGGCGCTGGATCGGCAGGCCCTGCTTGCGCATCGCCTTGGCGAGCGCGTCCTTGCCGAGCTCGATCGCCTCTTCGCGGCGCTCCTTGGAGAACCACTGCCGGATCTTGTTGCGCGCGCGGGGGCTCTGGACGAACGACATCCAGTCGCGGCTCGGCCCGGCGCCGTCGGCCTTCGACGGTGAAGATCTCGACGACGTCGCCGTTGTCGAGGGTGCTCTCCAGCGGGACCAGCCGGCCGTTCACCCGCGCGCCCATGCAGCGGTGGCCGACCTCGGTGTGCACCGCGTACGCGAAGTCGACCGGCGTCGAGCCCGACGGCAGGGCGACGACGTCACCCTTGGGCGTGAAGACGTAGACCTCCTGCGCGTTGATCTCGAAGCGCAGCGAGTCGAGGAACTCCCCCGGGTCGGCCGTCTCGCGCTGCCAGTCGAGCAGCTGGCGCAGCCACTTCATGTCGTTGGGGCCGCCGTCGACGGCACGCTCGGGGACGGCGTTCGGGTCGTCCTTGTACTTCCAGTGGGCCGCGACGCCGTACTCGGCGCGGCGGTGCATCTGGTGGGTGCGGATCTGGATCTCGACCGGCTTGCCCTCCGGCCCGATCACCGTCGTGTGCAGCGACTGGTACATGTTGAACTTGGGCATCGCGATGTAGTCCTTGAACCGCCCGGGCACCGGATTCCAGCGCGCGTGCAGCGCGCCGAGCACGGCGTAGCAGTCGCGGACGGAGTCGACGAGCACCCGCACACCGACCAGGTCGTAGATGTCCGCGAAGTCGCGGCCCCGGACGATCATCTTCTGGTAGACGGAGTAGTAGTGCTTGGGCCGGCCCGTGACCACGGCCTTGATCTTCGCGGCGCGCAGGTCGGCGGTGACGATCTCGCGCACCTGCGCCAGGTAGTCCTCACGGGCGGGGCGCGCTCGGCCACCAGGCGGACGATCTCGTCGTACACCTTGGGGTACAGGGTCGCGAACGAGAGGTCCTCGAGCTCCCACTTGATCGTGTTCATGCCGAGGCGGTGGGCCAGCGGCGCGTAGATCTCCAGCGTCTCGCGCGCCTTGCGCTCCGCCGACTTCTGCGGCACGTAGCGCCAGGTCCGCGCGTTGTGGAGCCGGTCGGCGAGCTTGATGACGAGCACGCGGATGTCCCGCGACATCGCCACGACCATCTTGCGGACCGTCTCGGCCTGCGCGGCGTCGCCGTAGGTGACCTTGTCGAGCTTGGTCACGCCGTCGACGAGCATCGCCACCTCCTCGCCGAACTCCGCGCGGAGCTCCTTGAGGGTGTACGACGTGTCCTCGACGGTGTCGTGCAGCAGCGCGGCGGCGAGCGTGGGCGGCGTCATGCCGAGCTCGGCGAGGATGTCGCCACCGCCACCGGGTGCGTGATGTACGGGTCGCCGCTGCGCCGCTTCTGGCCGGCGTGGGCGCGCGCGGCCACGTCGAAGGCACGCTCGATCACCGCGAGGTCGGCCTTGGGGTGCACGTTGCGCACGGTGCGGAGCAGCGGCTCGAGCAACGGGGACGTCGTCGCGCCACGGCCCGAGCCGAAGCGCGCGATGCGCGAGAGGACCCGGCTCGTCGTCGGCAGGCCCTCGCTCGGCGACATCTGGCGGTGCCGCGGCGTGACCGGCGCGCCGCCGCCCCTGGCCCGCCCGGTGCCGCTGTCAGCGCCGTCGTGCCGTTCCGTGCCGGGTCTCGCCTTCCGTGCCGCCGTCCTTGCCGTTGTCCGTGGCGGGGTCGGCCTCCGCGGGGCCGTCGGCGTCGGCCTCGACGTCATCCGGGCCGGCCGGCGTGGCCAGGGCTGCCGTGGCGGCGGGCAGGGGGCCGGCGGCGTCGAGAGTGTCCACGGTGACGGGGCCGGCAGGGAGGTCGGGGACCGCGGCCAGCGGCGGACGGACCGCCACCCGCCTCCGGGGTGCCGCGGGCGCCCCGGAGGGGGGCGTACTGGCGGGCGTGCTGGCACCCTCGACCGGCTCCACGGCCTGGACCCTGTCCTCCGCCACGGGCGCCTCCACCACAGGTCGGGCCTGCCCGGGGGCAGGCCTTCGTTCCACCACTCTACGCGCGCCCTCCCCTGCCGCCGCTGCGCCGGCGGGAGGTGGCTCGCCGGTCACACCGAGAGCAGGGCGTGCACCGGCAGGCCCGCCAGGGCGTCGCGGCCCCGGAGCGCGGCGATCTCCATGAGGACGGCGACGCCGACGAGCTCGCCCGCCGAGGCTGCTGACGAGGCTCCCGGCGGCGGCCGCCGTGCCGCCCGTCGCGAGCACGTCGTCGACGAGCAGCACGCGCTGGCCGGGCCGGACGCCGTCCGCGTGCACCTCGACCTCGGCCGTCCCGTACTCCAGCTGGTAGCTGGCGCTGATGGTGGTGTGGGGCAGCTTGCCCACCTTGCGCACCGGCACGAACCCGACGCCGAGAGCCAACGCCACGGGCGCGGCGAAGATGAACCCGCGCGCCTCGACGCCGGCCACGACGTCGACCCGGCCGTCACCCTCGCGGTGCGGGGCGGCCAGCGCGGCGACCACCTCGGCGAAGGCGGGCCCGTCCGCCAGCAGCGGCGTGATGTCCTTGAAGAGCACGCCCGGCGACGGGTAGTCCGGCACGTCCCGGATCAGGCCCAGCACCTCGGGCCGGACGGTGAGCCCGGTCTGCGGTTGCGTCACCGTCAGCCCTTGCGGCCGCCGGGCCGCGGCCTGGCCGACCCGGCGCCGCGCCGCGGCTGCGTCCGCTGGCCGCCCGACCCCGGCCGCAGCTCCTTCGCCTGCTCCGCCGTGACCGCGGTCGCGCCACGCACCGGCGCGGCGCCGGCCGCCGCCGCGGGGCGGCACCGGCACCGACCAGCGCCGGCTCCTGCGCGGCGCGGGCGGCCTCGTCGCGGCGGCGGCGGTACACGCGCTCGGCCTGCGCCTTCATCTCCGGCTCGCGCATCCGCAGCCGGACCAGCAGCGGCGTCGCGATGAAGATCGAGGAGTAGGTGCCCACGGCGATACCCACGAACAGGGCCAGCGACAAGTCCTTCAGGGTGCCGGCCCCGAGGATGAACGCTCCGATGAAGAGGATCGAGCCGACCGGCAGGAGCGCCACCACCGAGGTGTTGATCGAGCGCACCAGGGTCTGGTTGACGGCGAGGTTGGCGGCCTCGGCGTAGGTCCGCTTGGTGGTGGCCGTGACGTGCTCGGTGTTCTCGCGCACCTTGTCGAAGACGACCACCGTGTCGTACAACGAGTAGCCGAGGATGGTCAGGAAGCCGATCACCGACTCGGGCGTGACCTCGAAGCCGATCAGCGAGTAGATGCCGGCCGTGAGCAGGAGGTCGTGCAGGAGCGCCACCAGCGCTGCGGCGGCCATCGTCCAGGTGCGGAAGTACAGGCTGATGACGAGCGCCACGAGCACGAGGAACACGACCAGGCTGACGAGTGCCTTGTTCGTGACGTCCGAACCCCAGCTCGGGCCCACGAAGGTGCTGCTGACCTTCGTCTCGGGCACGCCGTAGGTCTTCGCGAGCGACGACCGCAGCGAGTCGACCTGGCCGACGGCCAGTTGGCCGGTCTGGACCCGGATGCTGTTGCCGTCGACCACCGTGACCAGCGGCGAGGCGGTGCCGGGAACCGTGGCGTTGACGGCGTCCTGCGCGAGCCGGGTGTCGGGGTTCGCGACCTGCGAGACGACGAACTCGGACCCGCCCTTGAACTGGATGCCCTCGTTGAGGCCGCGCAGACCCAGGCTGGCGAGCGAGACGAGGACCGCCACGCCGGCGATCGCGAACCAGAGCTTGCTGCGGCCGATGAAGTCGATCGAACGCTTGCCGCTGTGGAGGTCGTTGCCGAAGGCGGCGAAACTCGGCATCAGGACTCCCGGCCGGACGTCGTCGTGGTGGTCTCTGGCAGGGGCGTCAGGCGGGGATCGCCCGGCCCCGGCGGCGCCTCGCCGCCCTCGGGCTGGGCGGCGCGTTCGCGCTCGGCGCGCCGCTCCGCGATGGTGGTCCGCCGGGCACCGGCCTCGACGGGTACGGGAGCCGCGGGCTTCTGCCCCGCGGCGGGGCGGACCCGGCCGCGGCCGGCGTAGGTGACCGCCCGGCCGAGGTGTTCGGCGTCGAAGCCGGAGAGCCTGTGACCGCCGCCGAAGAACCGGGTGGTCGAGAGCAGCGTGACCATCGGCTTGGTGAACATGAAGACCACCAGGACGTCGACGATCGTCGTCAGGCCCAGGGTGAAGGCGAACCCCTTCACGTTGCCCAGCGCGAGGATGTAGAGCACGAGCGCCGCAAGGAAGCTCACGCCGTCCGAGGCCAGGATGGTGCGGCGGGCGCGCGTCCAGGCCGCTTCGACCGCGGCCTGCAGGCTCCGCCCATCTCGCACCTCGTCGCGCACGCGTTCGAAGTACACGATGAACGAGTCGGCCGTGATGCCGATCGCGACGACGAGGCCGGTGACGCCGGCGAGGCTGAGTCGGTAGCCCTGCCGCCAGCCCAGCAGCACGACCAGGCCGTAGGTGATCACCGCGGCGATCACGAGGCTGGCGACCGTCACGAACCCGAGGGCCCGGTACTGCAGCAGCGAGTAGAGCACCACCAGCGCCAGGCCGATGACCCCGGCGAGCAGGCCGCGCCGCAGGTTGTCGGTGCCGAGCGTCGCGGTGATGTCGCTGGTGGTCTCGACACGGAACGACACCGGCAGCGCGCCGTACTTGAGCTGGTTCGCCAGGTCGGTCGCGCTCTGCTGGGTGAAGTTGCCGGTGATCTGTGCCGAACCGGTGGTGATCGCGCCCTGCGTGCGCGGCGCCGAGATGACGAGGTTGTCGAGGACGATCGCGAACCGGTTCCGGTCGCCCTGGTTCTGCAGGGCGAACAGGCGGGTGGTGACCTTGCCGAACTTCGAGGCGCCGTCGGGCGAGAACGTGAGGTTGACCTGCCAGTTGGCGCCGGTGAAGCCCTGGCTGTTCGTCTCGAGTCCGCGGTCGCGCCGGTCACGTCGGTGCCCTCGAGTTCCGCGGGGCCGAGCAGGTACTTCTCGGTGCCGTCGGCCGCGCAGGTGAGGTAGGGCAGGCTCGGCGGCGGCGACTGGGCGCGCAGCTTCTGGATGGTGGCCGGGTCGCTGCAGTCCAACGCGGCGAACTGCTGCGCCAGTGCGGCCGTCACCCAGTTGGGGTCACTCGCGTCGGTGGGCTTCGCCGTCGGGGTGGCCGCCGCGCTGGGCGCGGCACTGCCGGACGCCGCCGGCGCGCCCGTGCCGCTCGCGGCGGGAGCGGACGCGGCCGGCCCGGTGGGCGTGGGCGTGGGGGCGGCACGCAGCGCCTGCGGGATGTTCATCCCCGTGCCGACGCGGTCGGCGAGGCCTTCACGGCAGGGGCCTTGGCGCTGCCGCTCGGGGCGGGCGTGGCCGCCTTCGAACTCGTCGGGGACCCCGTGGGCGTGCCGGTCGGCGTGCCCGTGGGCGTCCCGCTCGGCTGCGGCACCGCCGTCTGCTGAGCAGCGATCACGGCCCGGAACTGCAGCTTCGCCGAGCGCTCCACGAGCGCGATGGTCGCGGGGTCGGGCTTGCCCGGCAGCGACACCACGATGCGGGTGCCGCTGCCCGACCCCTGGCGCGTCACCTCGGCCTCGGAGACGCCGCTGCCGTTCACCCGCTGCCGGATGATGTTGACCGACTCGTCGACGGCGGTCGGGTCGACCGAGGTCTGCCCCTGGACCGGCTGCGGCGAGAGGACGATCTCGGTGCCGCCCTCGAGGTCGAGCGCCAGCTTGGGGCTCCACTGCGCGGTGTCCCACTGGACGCCGGCCGCGATGACCCCGTAGAGCACGGCGATGAGCCCCACCAGCACGAGCAGCGTGCGAACGGGGCGGGATCGAGCGGATCGTGCCACGGGTAGAAGTCTCTTCTCTCGAGGGGGCGGGCGCCGCGCCCGCCCTGCGACCGGTCAGGGCCGGTCGGGTGGGGCGCTGTCCTGGACGCCGTCGACGCGGGGGCCTTCGCCGTCGGTGCCGTGCTCGGTGACGTGCTCGGTCATGTGCTCGGTGCGGTACTCGGTGAGGTGCCCGGTGCCGGGTTCGGCGCCGCGCTCGACCCCGGGTTCGGCCTCGTGCTCGACCCGGGGTTCGGCGTCGTGCTCGGCCTCGGTCTCGCCGGCCTCGGCGGCCGTGACCACGCGCGAGACCGCCATCCGGTCCCAGCGCGTGACCTGGCCGGGTGAGGTCTCGAGCATGACGGTACCGTCCTCGAGGATCTCGACGACCGTGCCGTAGAGCCCGGAGCCGGTGACGACCTCGGCGCCCGGCGCGAGCCGGGCCTGGATCTCATCGCGCTGGCGCTGCACGCGTCGCCGCGACCTCGACGAGGCGAGCAGGAGGAGCGCGAAGAGCACCAGGACGAGCAGCAGGCTGCTGTTCCCGTTTCCCACGGTGCTGGTCCTTTCCTCCTCGGGGGTGCTTCGCCCGGACGCGGTGAGCGCCCTGGGCCGGTGCCCGTCGGGCAGATCCGGCCTCGGCAAGCGAACGGCCACCGAGCGTGTCGGGTTCCGCCGACGGGGTGGCCCACCGGAGTGTAGGCGAGCGCGCGGGGCCCGAACAACGAGCGGGGTCGTACGGCCGGTCGCGGCGCCCGCGAGGAGCGGGGCGGGTGCCCCGGGCCGGCCTCAGACGTCGTCGAGGAGTGAGGGCTGGACGCCGGCGGGGGCCCGCAGACCGAGGTGCCGCCAGGTGGCCGGGGTGGCCACGCGACCGCGCGGGGTGCGCCCGAGCAGGCCCTCGCGGACGAGGTAGGGCTCGGCGACGGTCTCGACCGTCTCCGGCTCCTCGCCGACGGCCACGGCGAGCGTCGAGAGCCCCACCGGGCCGCCGCCGAACCGCAGGCAGAGCGCCTCGAGGACGGCGCGGTCGAGCCGGTCGAGCCCGCGCTCGTCGACGGCGTACACGGCCAGCGCCGCGCGCGCGGCGGGCTCGCTCGAGCACACCGTCGCCGCGGACCTGCGCCCAGTCGCGCACCCGGCGCAGCAGCCGGTTGGCGATGCGGGGGGTGCCCCGGGACCGGCCGGCGATCTCGCGGCCGCCCTCGTCGGTGAGGTGGACGCCGAGCAGCCCGGCCGACCGCCGCAGCACCTGCTCGAGCTCCGCCGGCTCGTAGAAGTCGAGGTGGCCGGTGAAGCCGAACCGGTCGCGCAGCGGGCCCGGGAGCATCCCCGCGCGGGTCGTCGCCCCGACGATCGTGAACGCCGG
Organism: uncultured Actinomycetota bacterium; assembly: GCA_963794075.1. GTDB lineage: Bacteria > Actinomycetota > Actinomycetes > Actinomycetales > Kineosporiaceae > DATKNA01. The sequence continues at coordinate 406,978 of CAWCCY010000021.1, read as the reverse complement.
CAGGTCCAGCGGGATCGCCGTGGCCCCCGCCCCCTTGCCGACGACGACGTCGACCCGGTAGTCCTCCATCGCCACGTACAGCATCTCCTCGGCGGGGCGGGCCATCCGGTGGATCTCGTCGAGGAACAGCACCTCCCCCGGCTCGAGCGACGACAGCACCGCGGCGAGGTCGCCGGCGTGCTGGATCGCCGGCCCGCTCGTCACGCGCAGCGGCGCCTCGAGCTCGTACGCGACGATCATGGCCAGGGTGGTCTTGCCGAGCCCCGGCGGGCCGGACAGCAGGATGTGGTCGGGGGCGTGGCCGCGCCGCCGGGCCGCCTCGAGCACGAGCGACAGCTGTTCGCGGACGATCCGCTGGCCCACGAACTCGTCGAGCCGCTTCGGCCGCAGCGCGCCCTCGACCGCCCGCTCCTCGTCGTCGGCTCCGGCCTCCATCAGGGGCGAGACCCGTGCGGACGCCGGTGGAGGGTGGGCGAGGTCGTGCGGGGTGTGCGAGGGAGCGGGCAGCCGTTCGCTCACGCCGACCTGCCCAGGTGGCGCAGGGCCGCGCGCAGGGTGCCGGCGACGTCGGCGCCCGCGGAGGCGCCGGTCGGGCCGTTCGCCGCCTCGGCGTCGCCCGCCACGGCCTCGACGGCGTCGGCGGCCTGTTTCGCGGACCAGCCCAGGCCGACGAGCGCCTCGACCACCTGCTCCCGCCAGGGCGAGGCCGCCGCTGCCGCCGGGCTCACCGGCTGCGTGCCCGACGGGGGACCCAGACGATCGGTGAGCTCCAGGACGATGCGCTGGGCGCCCTTGCGGCCGATGCCGGGCACCTTCATCAGGGCCGTCAGGTTGGCGTCGGTGACCGCGGCGCGCAGGCCGTCGGGCGTGTGCACGGCCAGCATGGCGAGCGCCAGCCGCGGGCCGATGCCCGAGACCGTCTGCACCACCTCGAAGACGTCACGCTCGTCGGCGTCGGCGAAGCCGAACAGCGTCAGCGCGTCCTCGCGGACCACGAGCGAGGTCGCGAGCTCGGCCTCCGCGCCCAGGCGGAGGCCGGCGAGCGTCGCGGGGGTGGCCTGCAGCAGCAGCCCGACGCCGCCGACCTCGACGACGGCGGCGTCGAGCCGCAGGGCCAGGACCCGCCCACGGACAGAAGCGATCACGAGGTGGACCTCCGCTCAAGGGTCGCCGGGAGCGAACACGTGTACGAAGGTTATCGGGGCCGGGCCGGCGGCACGGCGCGGCTCGCCGTCGCCGGTCATGTGGAGCGACGTGCCTCCCGCGCGGCCTCCACCCACCGGCGCTGGGCCGGTGTGACGACGTCCGGCGTGCCCGCCCGGGGCGACAGTGCGGCGGTGCCGTCACGCCAGAGGTGACAGATCGCCAGGGCGAGGGCGTCGGAGGCGTCGGCCGGCGTCGGGGCGGCCGGGAGCCGGAGGATCCGCGTCACCATCACCGCGACCTGCTCCTTGCCGGCCCGGCCGGACCCCGTGACCGCTGCCTTGACCTCGCTCGGCGTGTGCAGGGCGACCGGGATCCCGAGCCGGGCGGCCGCGATCACGGCGACGCCGGCCGCCTGCGCCGTCCCCATCACCGTCCGCACGTTGTGCTGGCTGAAGACGCGCTCGACGGCGACGACGTCAGGGCGGAGCTGCTCCAACCAGCCCTCGACGGCCTGGCCCACCCCAAGCAGGCGCTCGGCCAGGTCGGCGTGCGCCGGGGTGCGGATGACGTCGACCGCGACGAGGTCGACGCGGCGGCCGGGCCGGCCGTCGACCGCGGCGAGCCCGCACCGCGTGAGGCCGGGGTCGACCGCGAGCACGCGCACCTCCCGACCATCGCAGACGGCGGGCCGGGGTGCCGGGAGGACGCGGCGGGCAGAGCGAACTCCCTGCGGCGAGCACACCGAGAGTGCGCCTCAGGGTTGTGCCTCCAGCGGCTGCGCCGGGGGGGACCCGTCTGCCTCCTCGCCCACCCGGTGACCGGGCCGGACGCGCACGAGGAAGCGCCGGACCACCCGGGGCCGCCGGGCCGCCTCGACCGACCCGTCGCCCACACCCCCGCCCTTCTTGGCCGCCGCCTCCGCCCGCTGGACGCGCAGCTCGGGGAGCAGCTCGTAGCGCCGCACGTACACGTCGACGAGCGCCAGGACGACCGCCACGACGGGGATCGACAGCAGCGCGCCGGCCACGCCGAACAGGGCCGAGCCGACCATCACGGAGGCGAACGACACCGCCGGGTGGACGTCCACGGCCTTCGCGCTGATGCGCGGCTCGATCGTGAGGTTCTCGACCTGCTGGTAGATGATCGCCCAGATCAGGGCCGCGACCCCGATCCACGGGTTGGGGCTGAGCAGACCGACGAGCACGGGCAGCGCGATCGAGATGTACGTGCCGATGCTGGGGACGAACTGCGCGACAAGTCCGGTCCAGATCCCGAGGGCCAGCCACGAGGGCATGCCGATGAGCAGGAACACCAGGGCGCTGCTCGAACCGTTGATCGTGGCCAGGACCACGCGGGCGGAGACGTAACCGCCGGTCTTGACGGTCGTGAGGTCCCAGGCGGTGACGAACAGGCGCTGCGACCGCTCGGGCAGCAGCCGGGCGATCCACGTCCGCAGGCGGGGGCCGTCGGCGGCGAAGTAGTAGACGAGGAAGACGGCCGTGAACGCGCTGAAGAACAGGCGCGCGACCCATCCGACGAACCCGACGAGCCCGCCGAGGATCTCGTCGGCGTATCCCCCGGCCTGGTCCGGCGTCAGCCTCAGGGCCTGCTGGAGGTCCTGCGTCGAGTACGACGTCGAGAACGTCTGGTTGACCCAGCCGATGATGTCCTCGATCAGGCCTGGCAGCATGCGCAGCAGGGCGGCGATCTGGGTCAGGAACAGCCGCCCGAAGGCGAGTGCGAACACGGTGAGGAACAACGCGACGCCGGTCATCACCAGCATGACCGCTCTCCCCCGCCGCATCCGGGGCTCGAGCCGGCGGACGGCCGGCTCCATCGTGATCGACGCGAACCAGGCCATCAGGATGGTGAACAGCGCGGAGCCGGCGTCGGTGAGGACGAACCAGCCGAAGGCCCCGACCGCGACCACCGCGAGGAGCACGAGACCGGACCGCCACAGCATGCGCGGCGACGGGTCCGGCAGGCTCCGGACGTCGACGACCTCCCGACCCGGGGCGGCCGGCGACGTACCGGGCCGGCCTCTTCCATTGCTCCGGCGGCACATGCGGACGCCGCCCTACGAGCCCTGCGGGGCGTCGGCCGGCTCGGCCGGCCGGCCCCAGAGACCGCGGACGGCGACGTCCTCGGGCCGCAGGACGGCGAAGAGCTGCGGGAAGACGGCCGCGAGCCCGGTCCACCCGGTCTGGTGGGTCGCGCCCAGACCCGCGCCGTTGTCACCGTGGAAGTACTCCGGGAAGAGCAGCAGGTCGCGCCAGTGCGGATCCTCCTGGAACACGCGCATGCCGCCGTAGACCGGCCGGCGGCCGTCCGTCGCCGCGCAGGAAGGTCCGCGTCAGCCGGTCGGAGATCTCGCGGGCCACCTCGTAGAGGGTGAGCTCCTTGCCGGAGCCGGTAGGGCACTCGACCCGGAAGTCCTCGCCGTAGAAGGCGTAGAGACTCACCAGGGCCCGGATCAGCAGGGCGTTGACGGGGAACCAGACCGGCCCGCGCCAGTTGGAGTTCCCGCCGAACATGCCGGTGTCGGACTCGGCCGGTGTGTAGGCCACCCGGGACGCCGATCCGTCGACCCGGAACTCGTACGGGTGCTCGGCGTGGACCTTCGAGAGCGACCTGACCCCGTAGGGCCCGAGGAACTCCTCCTCGTCGAGCATCCGGGCGAGGATCCGCCGCAGCCGGGTCTCGTCGAACATCGAGAGCAGGTAGCCGCCGCGACGCCCGGCTGCGGGCCTCGGCCGCCTGCAGCGACGGCCCGCTGTATGCCTGGCCACGAACTCGCGGCCCGCGGCGATGAGCTCGGGGAAACGATCGGCGACGTCGGCTCCGATGAACGTGGTCGCCGCCAGCGGCAGCAGGCCGACCATCGACCGCACGGCCAGCCGGGTGGCCGAGCCGTCCGGCAGCCGGAGCAGGTCGTAGAAGAAGCCGTCGTCCTCGTCCCACATCGAGGCCCCGCCGGCGCCGTCGCGGTCTGGCGAGCGCGATCCACACGAAGTGCTCGAGAACTTCGGCGCCTGCTCGACGTAGACCGGGTCGTGCTCGGCCAGCTCCAGGGCGATCTCGCAGCATGTCTGGCAGTACAGCGCCATCCAGGCCGTGCCGTCCGCCTGCTCGAGGTGCCCGCCCGTGGGCAGCGGCGCGCTCCGGTCGAAGACGCCGATGTTGTCGAGGCCGAGGAAACCGCCCTGGAACACGTTGTTGCCGTCGGGGTCCTTCCGGTTGACCCACCAGGTGAAGTTCATCAGCGAGCTTGTGGAACGGTCTCGAGCAGGAACGTCGCTGTCGCCCGGCCCGGCTCTTCTCCAGCTGGTAGCACGAAGTAGGTGGCCCAGGCGTGCACCGGCGGATTCACGTCGCGCGAAGTTCCACTCGTACGCCGGGATCTGCCCGTTGGGGTGCTGGTAGCGCGCTCCAGCAGCAGGAGCGAGCTGCTGCTTGGCGAACTCCGGGTCGACCATCGCGAGCGGGACGCAGTGGAACGCCAGGTCCCACGCCGCGAACCACGGGTACTCCCACTTGTCCGGCATCGAGATGACGTCGGCGTGCGCGCAGGTGCCGCCAGTCGCGCGTTGCGGAGCCGCGGCGCCGGCGGCGGACGGGCGGCCGTGCGCGCGCAGCCAGCGCTCGACGTCGTAGCCGTAGTACTGCTTCGACCAGAGCAGGCCGGCGAGCGCCTGGCGCATCACCTCGCGCTCGTCGGCTCGGCTCGGGCGGGATGCACGCTCGTCGTAGAACGCGTCGGCCTCGGCCCGCCGCGCGGCGATCACCGCGTCGAATCGCGCCGAAGGGCCCGTGCGGACGCCGGGTCGGCCGCCGTCCGTCAGCCGGAGCCGGACGACGCCGAGCCGCCGGCCGGCGACGTCGAGCACGTAGTGCGCGGCCGCCTTGGTCCCGCGCCGGCCGGGTTCACCGCGCCGTGCTCGCCGTCGACGACGTACTCGTCGATCCGTCCTTACGTACGGGGAGGCGTTCGGCGCGCCGAACAGCCGCTCGGTGTTCGTCTCGTTCTCGGTGAACAGCAGCGCGCGGCTGCCTCGACAGCAGAGGTAGCCGCGTCGCCGAGCGCCGCGCTGGTCGCGCGGACCGACGGTGGGCGCGCGTTCGCGGCTGCCGCGGGCAACAGCCGGGCGGCGCTCGGCGGCTCGCCGTCGCCCCACGACCAGGTGTTGCGGAACCAGAGCGTGGGCAGCACGTGCAGCGTCGCCGCCTCGGGCCCGCGGTTGGTAGCGGTGATCCGGATGAGGATGTCCTCCGGGGCCGGCCTTGGCGTACTCGACCAGGACGTCGAAGTAGCGGCCGTCGTCGAAGACGCCCGTGTCGAGCAGCTCGTACTCGAGCTCCCTCCGGCCGCGCCGGCGTTCGTCGTCGACGAGCTCGTCGTACGGGAACGCCGCCTGCGGGTACTTGTAGAGGTACTCATGTAGGCGTGGGTCGGCGTGCTGTCGAGGTAGAAGTAGTACTCCTTGACGTCCTCGCCGTGGTTGCCCTCGGCGCTGGTCAGGCCGAACAGCCGCTCCTTGAGGATCGGGTCGCGGCCGTTCCACAGCGCGAGCGCGAAGCACAGCAGCTGCTGGTCGTCGCAGATGCCGGCGAGGCCGTCCTCGCCCCAGCGGTAGGCCCGCGAGCGGGCCTGGTCGTGCGGTGAAGTAGTCCCAGGCGTCGCCGTCCGCGCTGTAGTCCTCCCGGACCGTGCCCCACTGGCGGGCGCTGACGTAGGGGCCCCACCGGCGCCAGGGCGCCCCCGCGGGCCTCCGCGAGCCGGCGGTGCTCCGCGCCACCGGGACCGTCCGCGGCACCCGACGCTTCACTCATGGCTCGTCGCGCGGCTGCGCGTGTCTGCCGCCGCCGGTGCTCCCGGTGCCGGGTGGTCCCGCGGGGCCGGGTGCATCCCCGCCGGAGTCGGGTGCATCGGCGACGGGGTCGGGCGCATCGGCGACCAGCCGGGTGCTTCGCCGACGGGGTCGGGCGCCTGGCCGACGCTGTCGGGTGCTTCGCCCGACGGGAGTGGTGGCGGTGGAGAGCTTCTCCGGCGCCGGAGCCGGGCGCTGGGCCGGCGGCACGATCGCAGGCGCGGGGTCGTCGCCGAACCCGACGCCCACCACGGCGGGCGCGCCGGCCGCGTCGTACGACAGGATGCGGGCCAGATGATCGGCCGCGAGGACGGCCCGCGTCTGGGCTGCCGTCCACGCCTGCGGTCCGGGTGCCGTACCGCGCTGGTCGAGGGCCAGCCCTGTGTCGGCGAGGGCGGCTCGCAGGGTGCCGACGGCGGCCCGCCGGTCCTCGTCGGGGGCGCTCCCGGCGAGCACGGAGAGCTTCTGGTCGAGTTCCACGAAGCGAGGCCGCGCCGCGGACCAGGCCGTCGGGGTTCCCGGGAGTCCCTGGTCGGCCGGGCGGGGGTCGGCCAGGACGGTCGGCAGGACCCGGTCGTGCAGCCACAGCGGCGGCATCCTCGGCGTCCGCCTGATCCCTGTCCCACGCCTCGACAGCCTGCCCGCGCCGCCGCTGCATGATCACGAAGCCGGCGATCAGGCCGGCCACGGCGAGCACGAGCAGTGCCCAGGCCCACCACGGGACCTCGCCCGACGAGGTCGTCTCGGCGTCGGTCGCCGTCGCCGCAGGTGATGCCGCCGGGGTCGGCGACGGGACGGCCGCCGCCGTCGTCGGGGCCGGCGTGGTGGCGGTCGTGGGGGCCACGGTCTGCGTCTCGGTCCGAGTCTCCGTCCGCGTCTCGGTCCGGGTGGCCGTCGCCGTGGTGGTCGTCGTCGTGGTCACCGGCTCACTGGTCGTCGTCGTCGCCGCCGGCGGCGAGGGGCGGCCCACCGACCCGGTCCCGGCGCCGAGGCCGGGCGCTCCCGCAGTCGGTGAAGGGGCGGCGGACGACGTCGCCGCCTCGGACGAGGTGCCCGACGCGTCCGCCGTCCGGGTCGCGCCCGGCAGCGCGACCGACGCCGTCAGCGTCGGCCGCGATCCCCCCGAGCCGCTCCCCGAGCAGCCCGCCAGCACGAGGCCGGCGAGCCCGAGCCCGATCACCGTGAGTCCCCGAGAGCGGGTGGCGCGGGCGTCAGGCCGGCCGGTCCGTGGCATGGTGCTCCTTCCTCGCCGCCTGGGCAGCTGCCGTTCAGGACGCGAGGATCCGGGCCTTCTGCTGCTCGAACTCGAGGTCGTTGAGCACGCCCTGGGCCTTCAGCTCGCCGAGCTGCTGCAGCTGCGCCAGCTTGTCCTCCATGCCGGTCGAGGCCGGAGCGGGCGGGGGAGGCGGCGGTGCGTACTGCGGCGGCGCGTACTGCGGCGGCGGCGGCTGCTGTTGCTGCTGCTCGTACGCCTCGTGCTCGTACTGCTGCTGATCCTTCGCCGCCCACCGGCCCTGCTGGCGCCGGGAGACGCGGCCGGAGACGGCGGTGGCGGTGCCGGCGACGACGGCCGTCCGGGCCACGCCACGCATGAGACCAGGCATCGGTCAACCCTCCCTGCTCGTGGTGCTGCTGGTCGCGCCCGCGCCGACCGGCGCGGCGCCCTCGGACCTGAGGTCCGCCGGCGAGCCGTCGAGCGCGTCGAGGGCCTCGAGCAGCACGGGGGCCGGATACGGGCCCCGGCCACGAGCCGGGCACCGCCCCGGATGAGCGCGGTGGCGAGTGGTGCCGCCCACGAGTTCTCGTAGACCACGACCGCCCCCGCACTGCCGTCCTCGAGCACGGCCGCGATGCTGTCGAGGTCGTCCTGGCCGACAAGTCCGGAGGACGCTCCGCTGAAGACCCCGAGGCCCTTCGTACCGTCCTGGTCCAGCTGGCCGATGTCGACGGTGACGACGCTGCCGTCGGCGCGCTTCTTCACGAAGACCAGGTCGAGGACCCGGATGATGCCGCGCTCGACGAGGTCGACGAGCAGGGGAAGCCCCTCCCCCGTCATCCGGCTCCCGGGGAACTCGACGATCAAGAAGTCGACCGGTCCCAGTTGTAGCTCTTCCTGGCTGTCGTTGCTCATGCCGTGCCTCCTCACGCTGGTCGGCGCGCCGGCGGTCCCGCCGACCCTCACGTCCGGAGCACACGTTGCACCGGACGGAGCCGGGTCACGTCATCCGGACCGAATGACAAAGGGCGGTCCTTCCCGGCCCCGGTCGGGCCCGGCCCCCCTCGGCGAACTCCCCCGGAGCGGGTGAGTCGGGGCGCCGGCGGTTCGCCTAACGTCAGCAGGTGCGGGCGGCCCGCCCGCGGCCGTGGGGCGTCCACCGCGGCGCGCCGAGGAGGCCGTGATGGCACCGAGCAGCCGAGCAACGGCACTGACCGTCCTGGACGTCGCCGCCGGAGCGTCCGTCTCGGGCGCGCGGGTGGCCGGGCGGCTCCTCGGCGGCCCCGCGAGGCGCATCCTCCCCCTGGCCCGGCAGGCCGCGGCGGCCGGCGCCGCCACCGCCCCGCAGGCCGCCGTCGACCTCGCCCATCGCTGGCGACGTGAGGGTGGGAGGGCGCGCGACCTCGTGCGGCACCGCGCCGAGGAGCTCTTCGAAGCGGCCGTCCCCGTGGTCGTCGACGCCGTCCTCGACCAGATCGATCTCACCGCGCTCGTGCTGCGCCGGGTGGACGTGAACGCCGTCGTCGCCGCGGCCGACGTCGACGCCGTCGCCGCCCGGCTGGACCTCGACACCGTCGCCGCCCGGCTGGACGTCGAGAAGATCCTCGACCGCATCGACCTCGACGCCCTCATCGAGCAGCGCGTCGACCTCGACCGCGTCGCCGCCGGCCTCGACGTCGAGAAGGTCCTCGACCGCATCGACCTCGACGCCCTCATCGAGCAGCGCGTCGACCTCGACCGCGTCGCCGCCGGCCTCGACGTCGAGAAGGTCCTCGACCGCGTCGACATCATCGGGCTCGCCGAGTTCGTGGTGGACGGCATCGACCTGCCGCGGATCATCCGCGAGTCCACGGGTTCGGTCGCCTCGGAGGGTCTGCGCGGCGTACGCACCAGGAGCATGGAGGCCGACCAGGCCCTCGCCCGGTTCGCCGACCGGATGCTGCTCCGGCGCAGGTCACACCGGAACGGGGGGCGGGACGACGGGGCGGACCTGAAGCGTGCGGACCTGGCGGGTGCGGACCTCAACGGGACAGCCACCCCCGCCACCCGCTCGGGAGGTGCCGGTGTTGACTGAGGAGCCGCCCTCCGGCGGCGGCCCGGGTCCGTCCCGCTCCAGGGCAAGCCTGCCGGGGTCGACCGTTCCCGCCCAGGCCAAGCCCCTGCAGGGCCAGCGGGCCGGCATCGTGACGCGCGTGCTGGCCGACACGGTCGACGCGGGCGTCGTGGCCGGCGTCCTCGCCCTCGGGTACCTGGGGGTCGCCGCGGTCCGCTTCCTGTGGCGGAGCTGGGCGTTCACCTTCCCCGCGCCGCCGTTCCTCCTCATGCTCGTGCTCGGCGGGCTCACGGCCGTGCTGTACCTGACGGCGACCTGGGGGACGACCGGCCGCTCCTACGGCAAGCACCTCCTCGGGCTGCGCGTCGTCGGCCCCTTCGGCCGGCTGCGCCTCGGCGGTGCCCTGGTGCGGTCGCTGCTCTGCGTGCTGTTCCCGATCGGCGTCGCGTGGGTCGTCGTGTCGCGCCACAACCGCTCGCTCCAGGACGCGGTGCTCCGGACGTCGGTCGTCTACGACTGGCTCGGCGGGGACGACCTGTCACCCGCTCCGCCGTCACCCGCTCCGCCGTCACCCGCTCCCCTACCACCCGCGCCCCGGCCGCCCACCGAGGGCGTGCAGTAGTTCCGGCGCCGAGTCATCCGCCAGGGAGGACGGCGGGCCGACGGCGCCGGCGGAGCATTCGGGCATGACCGGTACACGTGGGAAGTTCGCGGCGGGGGTGCTCGCCGTGAGCGCCGCCCTGACGATGACAGCCTGCGGTGAGTCCGCCCAGGCACGGGCCTGCGACCGCAGTGACGGGGTCCGCTCCGCCGTCGAGAACCTGCGCAACGTCAACCTCAGCGCGAACGGCATGGTCGCCCTGGACAGCGCGCTCGCCCAGGTGAAGACCGAGCTCGAGCTCCTGAGGTCCGACGTCAAGGCGGACCTGCAGCCCCAGGTCGACGCTGTCCGCTCGTCGGTGACCCAGCTGCGGAGCAGCGTCCGCGGCGCCCTGACCTACCCCACCAGCGGCTCGCTGGCGGCGGTGGGCACCAGCGTGGACCAGCTGCGGGCCACGGTCGGGAACCTGAGGACGGCCGTCAGCGCCGGCTGCTGACGGCTGCGCGGACCGCGAGCGAGCGACCATCGGGCGCCTCCCGACGGAGGACGCGCCCCGAGGAGGGCACATGACCAGCGACACGGAGCAGGGCCAGCCGCTCGGACTCGAAGAGCGCGCCGAACTGGAACGCCTCCGCGCCGAGGTGACCCAGCTGCGTGCCGAGTCGGCGACCATCCCGCCGCAGCGCGGCGCGACCACGCGGGGACCCCGGCGATGGTGGCGGGGGCTGGCGGCCACGGTGCTCATCGTGGTGAGCTGCGTGCTCGCACCGCTCTCCGTCGTCTCCGTCTGGGCCCGCAGCGAGGTCACCGACAGCGACCGGTACGTCGACACGGTCGCCCCCCTCGCCAAGGACCCTGCGATCCAGCAGGCGGTGACGGAGAATCTCACCAACGTCGTGTTCCAGTACATCGACGTGCAGGGGATCACCAGCCAGGCCCTCGGTGCCATCGCGCAGCGCGACATCGTCCCGCCGGCCGTCGCCGCCCAGCTCCCGGCCTTGGCCATCCCGATCGCGGACGGCGTCCACTCCTTCGTCCGCGACCGGATCGAGCAGCTGGTCACCAGCGACGTCTTCGCCCAGGCCTGGGAGGAGGCCAACCGGAGCGCCCACGAGCAGCTCGTGGCCGCGCTGTCGGGCGAGAGCGGCGCCGTGACCGTGCAGAACAACGCGGTCAGCGTCAACCTCGCCACGTTCGTCAACTCCGTGAAGCAGCGGCTGATCGACCGGGGCTTCACCCTGGCCGAGCGGATCCCGACCGTCAACGCGACGTTCACGGTCTTCGAGTCCGCCGATGTCGGCAAGGTCCAGAAGGCCTTCAACGTGCTCGACACGCTGGGCTACTGGCTGCCGCTCATCCTGGTCGCGATGGCGGGGCTGGGGATCTACCTCGCGCCGAACCACCGGCGGGCCTTCATCGGGACCGGGCTGGGCGTCGCCCTGGCAGCACTCGCCACCGCGCTCGCCCTGCAGTACGCCCGATCCCGGTACCTCCAGGGCGTACCGCCGGCCATCCTGCCGCCCGACGCCGCCGCCGTGCTCTTCGACACCATCGTCCGGTACCTCCGCGAAGCGATCCGCTCGCTCGCCCTGGTCGGCCTGATCTTCGCGATCGGGGCCTTCCTCACCGGCCCGTCGGTGACCGCGACGGCCGTGCGTCGCTGGTGCACGAGCGGTGTCGCCGCCGCCAAGGGCGGCGCCGAGGGTCTCGGCCTCCGGATGGGCGACGTCACCCGCTGGGTGGCGCCCCGGGCCAAGCTGCTGCGCGGGATCGTCGTCGCCGCTGCCTTCGCCGTCGTCCTGCTCGAGCGCTATCGCACCCCCGGGCTCGTCCTGTGGGTCACCGCGGGAGTGCTCGTCGCTCTGGCGGTCATCGAGTTCCTGGCGGTCGAGCCACGGTCCGGCACCAGGCCGCGACCCGCGCAGGTGCCGGTGCCGGCGGTCGGACAGTGAGCTGACGAATCGTGCCCGGTCCCGTGGTGGCGGCGCGCCGAGGCCGCCGAGCCGCAGCCCTCGGCGCGGAGGCACTGGTCGTCACGTACCCCTTGGTGCTGATGGACCTGGCGAGGTCGCAGCTCACCGCCACCAGCACCGCCACGGGCCTGCGAGCGCCGGTCAACCAGTTCGCCCACACCCCGGGCTTCCCGCTCGCGACATGGGCGCCCGTCATCACCCCGAACGTCGACACGCTGACGTCCTCGGCCTGGCTCGACCTGTCGGACGAGCCGCTGATCCTCTCGCTGCCCGACACCGCCGGCCGCTACTACGCCATGCCGATCTACGACGCCTGGACCACTGTCTTCGCCGACCTGGGCTCGCGGACGACCGGTACCCAGGCCCGCGACTGGGTCCTGGTGCGGGGGCGGTGGCGGGGCCGGTTGCCACGCGGCATGCCCGTCGTGCAGTCGCCGACGGCCCTCGCCTGGATCGTCGGACACATCCGTTCCGACGGGCCGCAGGACCACGCCGCGGTGCGCCGGCTCCAGCAACAGATCCGTCTGACGCCGCTCAGCCGCTGGCCTGACGGCCCGGAACCCGAGCGCCGGACGGCGGTCAGCACTCGGGCCGTCGCCCCGTCCCCAGCCGCGCGCCTGGCGCGGATGGATCCGCAGGAGTACTTCGGTCACGTGGCGCGGCTGCTGGTCGACAACCCGCCGCACCGCGTCGACCGCGTCCGGGTGGAGCGGATGCGCGACCTGGGCGTCGCTGCCGGCCGGCCCCCGGCATGGTCGCGCGAGGCCGGGCCACTGGTCCGTGAGATCGCTCGCGGCATGGCCGACGGGCTCGCGCAGGTGGAGGGAGCCGCGAGGAGCCTCGTCCCGGGAGGATCCTGGATCTGCGCGTCCGACCTGGGGGCCCGCCCGGCCGACCCGCTCATGCGGGCCGCCTGCGCCTGGACCGGCCTCGGCACCTGGCCGCGGCGGGACGGCCAGTTCTACGTCACGGACGTCGACGCGCAGGGGCGGCCGCTCGACGGCCGGAGGCCGTACGTGATCACGTTCCCGCCCGGCGCGGCCCCGCCCGCACGCGCGTTCTGGTCCCTGACGGTGCATCCGGGCAAGGCCACGCTGCCCGGTGAGTGCCGTGGGCGGCTGGCGATCGGCGACCGCGACCCGCTGTGGTACGAGCCCGACGGGACCCTCACGATCCTCCTCCAGACGGATCCGCCGGAGGGGGCCTGGCGCAACTGGATGCCCACCCCCGAGGGGCCTTTCGGTCTGGCCCTGCGCCTGTACTGGCCTCAGCCTGCCGCCCTCGACGGCAGCTGGCGCCCTCCCCCGGTCCGGCCTGCTCCGGAGCGGGCGCACCTGGGGGTCACCGGCGGTACGGAGGACTGATGCTGACGTTCGGGGTCGAGGAGGAGTTCCTCCTCATCGGGCCTGACGGGCACCTGGCGGCTGTGGCACCTGCGGTGCTCCGTCGTGTCCGCGAGGATCCGAGGATCAAGCCCGAGCAGCTGCCGTTCCAGGTCGAAGCGGCCACCTCGGTCTGCACGCCGGCTCGACGAGGTCCGTGCCGAGTTGATCGCCCTGCGGTGGCGCATCGCCGAGGCGGCCGACATGGTCGGCGTCCGGCTCGTGGCGGTCGGCGTCCCGCCGCTGGACCCGCATCCCGGCGGCGAGCCGACGCACGAGGGGCGGTACAAGGAGGTTCGCGGCGGCCTTCCCGGGGGCTCCTCGCCGAACGGGACCTGCGCCTGCCACGTGCACGTGGGCGTGCCCGATCGACGACTGGCCGCCGAGGTCCTGCGCCGTCTGAGCCCGTGGCTGCCCGTCCTGCTCGGGATGACCGTCAACTCGCCCATCCGGGCCGGCCTCGACACGGGGTGGGGCAGCGCCCGGTACCGGCTGCAGTCGACGGCAGCCACGCCCGGCCGCCCGAGTGGTGGACGGGTCCGGACGACGACCGCGACGTCCGTGCGCGGGTCGAGAACGGCCGGGCCGGCGAGGCGCGCGCGGGTGACTCCGTCGCCCGGCTGTCCCCGCGGTACCCCACGATCGAGGTCAGGCTGGCCGACACCAGCCTCACCGTCGACGACTCCGTCCTGCTCGCCGCCGTCGTCAGGGCCCTGGTGGCCACCCTGATCGAGGACGCGCGCCGGGAGCCGGCCACCGGAGCCACCGCTCGCGCGCCCTGACCTCGACCTGCTCGAGGCGGCCCGGTACGGCCTGTTGCCCCGGCCGCTCGCGACGGCACGTCCACCTCGCTCGCCGAGGTCGTCCCGCGGCTGCACGAGCGGATCCGCGGCGCGCTGCGGGCTCTCGGGCGACGAGGAGGCCGTCGCCGCGGGGGCTGGAACGGCTGGGGCGGCTGGGCACCGGGGCGGAGCGGCAGCGTGACCTCCGTGCGTTCTCCGGGCCCGGCCGCGCCTTCGTCGAGCAGCTGGCCGACGCCAGCCTGGTGGTGCCGGCTCGCGGGTGACGGGGCCCACCGGCGTCGCCCGGATCCTCCGCACGGCCCTGTCCTGCGCCAGGACCCTGCCCTCGGTCAGGAACCGGAACCGTCGGCCTGCCCCACCGCCGCCGGCGCGGCGGGCGAACGGCGGCGGAGGTGACGCAGGTCACCGGTCGCCCAGGCCCCTGCGGACTCCCATCGCTCCTCGACCGTGATCGTCGTCGCGTCGACCCGGTAGAGCGACCACGAGCGGGGGGTCCCGCGCAGGCGCGTGCTGGTCGCGCTGCCGGCGATGCCCTCGAGAACGCACCATGATCGCTGCGCGGTCTCGAGCTCGAACCACGTCGTGCTCGCCCGGTGGGTGTGGCCCGCGAGCACGAGCTCGACCTGCGCCCCGGCCAGGGCGTCCAACAGGCGCGCGCGGCCGACGAGCGCAGCGGCCCCGGTGACCGAGACCGGGTGATGCAGCGCGACGACGCGGACGGCGGCCGCCGGGGCCGCGCCCAGGCTCTGGGTGACCAGGTCCGCCTGCCGGCGGGAGACCCGGCCGCTCTTCCAGCGCCACCGCGGCATCGACTGCAGGCCGAGCACGCGGACGCCGGGGGCGTCGACGATCGGGTCGAGGTCGAGACGCAGGTGCCGCAGGTACGCCCGGTAGGGCGAGGTCACGCGCTGCAGGCGGTCGAGCGGCACGTCGTGGTTGCCGAGGACCACGACGACCGGGGTGGGCAGCCGTCCGAGGAACGCCACCGCGGCGGCGAACTCGTGCGCCCGGGCCCGTTGGGTCAGGTCACCCGTGACCACCGTGACGGTGGGTCGTGCCGCGGCCACGTCAGCGACGAGGGACTCGGCGGCGGACTGGTCGTGGGCGCCGAAGTGCAGGTCCGAGAGGTGCGCGATGACGACCGGAGCCGGCGGCGCACCCTGGTCCCCGGCCTCCCCGGTCACGACGTCCCCGGGCGGGGCGACGGCAGGGCGAGCCGTCCCAGCTCCGCCAAGGACGGTGTGCGCTGCTTGACCGGTACTCCCGGCCGCTGCCGGGGGACTCGGACCCGCAGCGCCGCGGGCCGGACGAAACAGCGGACGGGGGTGGGCAGCACGAGGGCCTCGCCGTCCACACCCACCGGGAGCTCCGCCTCGTCGCTGTCGACGGTGACCTCCGTGGAGGTCGTCCGGCGGATCGCCCGCGTCCGGCCGGCCGCGGACCAGGTCGACGGCGTCCGCCGTGCGCTCCACCGTCACCGCCAGTACCCCGAGCTCGCCGCGGTCGAGACGCGCGCGCCGGCCGAGGCCCGCCGGGTCCTCGCCACCGTAGGAGTTGTTGCTCACCAGCACGGCGTTCGGTGCCGTCAACCGCAGCTCGCCGGCCTGCACCCGCAGCGCGGTCCCGTTTCGCCGGCGCCAGCAGGTCGGGCAGCATGTCGAGGGTCGTGCGGACCTTGTCGTCGCGGTAGGCCTGGCTCTGGACGACGACCGCGTAGGCGCCGAACGAGGCGTTGTTCACGAACGTCCTGCCGTCGATGGACCCGAGGTCGACGCGGAGCTCGACCCCGTCGGTGAGGGCGTCCAGCCCCGCGGCCGGGTTCTCGCGGTCGAGCCCCAGGTCGAGGGCGAAGTGGTTGCGCGTCCCCGCTGAGATGACCATGAAGGGCAGGTCGTGCTCCGCCGCGACGCCCGCGACGAGCGCCTGTGTCCCGTCCCCGCCGGCCACGCCGAGCAGGTCGGCGCCGCGGGCGACGGCCGCCTGCGCGAGGGCGACGACGTCGGTCCCGGGAGCGTCGAGCAGCACGACCTCCGCACCCAGCGCGCGCGCCTTGGCCGGGAGGTCGAACGTCACGACCTTGCCGCCGCCCGACTTGGGGTTCATGATCAGGAACGGCCGGCCCGGAGGGGGCGTGGCGTGCTCCACGGGCGACGTGCCGGCCGCCATCTGCCCGAACGCGGCACGCGCGGCGGCGGCCGACGCCGCCCACAGCGCGGCGTCACGATCACCACCCACAACAGGCCCGCGCGGACGAGGATCACGATCAGGACGACCGGCGCGACGACCACGACCACACCCGCGATCGTCCGCGCCAGGCCACGGTGGGTCAGGAACCACCACGCGGCGGCAAGGCCCACCGCGACCGCCACGACCCCGACGAGCGCGAGCCCGAGGCTGCCTCGAAGCCCCGCGGCCGCGAGCGGCACGACCGCTGCCATGGCCGCCAGGACGAGCGCCAGGCGGGCCAGCCACCGCGACCGGGCCGTCGCCGGCGGCGGCTCCACGCCGGACGTCGCCGTCGCGGTGTGGCGACCCGTCGCGCCCGTCACGAGGCCCGCCCCCTCAACGCCCGGGCCGCAGGTCGCCGGGCCCCCCGTAGTCGCCTCCGGGGGTCACGACGGTGCCCGCCTTGCCCTCGATGATGAGCGCCACGTCCTCGAGCGCGCCGATGGCCGCCATGTCACCCGTGACCTCGACGAACCGGCAGACGGCGTCGACCTTGGGGCCCATCGACCCCGCCGCGAAGTTCTCGCGGCGCAGGGCGGCCGGCGTGGCCCGGGTGATCGGCGTGGCCTGGGGCGTCCCGTAGTCGCGGACGACGTTCGGGACGTCGGTGAGCAGCACCAGCGCGTCGGCCTCGAGGGCCTCCGCGAGCACCTCCGTGGCCAGGTCCTTGTCGACGACGGCCTCGACCCCGCGCAGCTTGCCGGCCTCGTCGCGGATCGACGGGAACGCCGCCGCCGCCGGCGCAGACCACGACGGCGCCCGACGACAGGAGCAGGCGGACGACCCGGGTCTCCACGACCCGCACGCGGCCGCGGCGACGGGACGACGCGTCGCCAGTACTGCCCGTCCGGCTTCACGGTCCAGCCGCGTTCCGCGGCGAACCGCTGGGCGGTCGGCTCGTCGTACACCGGGCCCACGAACTTGGTGGGCGCCGCGAAGGCGGGGTCCGCCGCCGACGACCAAGGTCTGGTTGATGACGGCCGCGACCTGTCGCCCCGGCAGGGCGTTCTGCAGCGCCTGGAGCAGCCAGTAGCCGATCATGCCCTGGGTCTGGGCGCCGAGGACGTCGAACGGGTACGGCCGGCTCGAGTCGCGGGTCGGCGGCGCTCTCCAGGGCGAGCAGGCCGACCTGTGGGCCGTTGCCGTGCGTGACGACGAGCTCGTGCTCCGCGGCCAGCGCGGCGCAGGGCGTGCGACCGCCCGCGCCGCGTTCGCCTGCTGGACCGCGGCGTCCGGTTCTGCCCGCGCTCGCAGCAGGGCGTTCCCGCCCGAGGGCGATCGACGATGCGCGTCCTCTCCGGCTCAGCCGCTCAGCCCGAGCGTGGCGACCATGACGGCCTTGATCGTGTGCATCCGGTTCTCGGCCTGGTCGAAGACGATCGAGTGCGGCCGACTCGAACACCTCGTCGGTGACCTCGAGCGCGGTCATGCCGGTCTGCTCGGCAGATCTCCTGCGCCGACCGTCGGTGTCGCGGTCGTGGAACGCCGGCAGGCAGTGCATGAACTTGACGTCCGGGTTGCCGGTGGCTCGGAGCACGTCCGCGTTGACCTGGTAGGGCTGCAGCTGCGCGATCCGCTCGTCCCAGACCTCCTTGGGCTCGCCCATCGACACCCACACGTCGGTGTAGACGAAGTCGACGCCGCCGACGCCCTCGGCCAGGTCCTCGGTGAGGGTGATCCGCGCGCCGGTGACCTCGGCGATCGCGCGCGGCGTCCTCGACGACGTCCTCGTCGGGCCACAGCGTCCTCGGGCGCGACGATGCGCACGTCCATGCCCATGCATCGCGCCCGGCGACGAGCAGCGAGTTGCCCATGTTGTTCCGGGCGTCCCCGCATGAAGGCGAAGGCGATCTCGCGCATCGGCTTGGCGGTGTGCTCGCGCATCGTGAGCATGTCGGCGAGCATCTGGGTCGGGTGCCACTCGTCGGTGAGGCCGTTCCAGACCGGCACGCCGGCAGTACTGCGGCCAGCTCTCGACCGTCGCCTGCGCGGAGCCGCGGTACTCGATGCGCGTCGAACATCCGGCCCAGCACCCGGGCGGTGTCCTCGACCGACTCCTTGTGCCCGATCTGCGAGCCGCGTCGGGTCGAGGTAGGTGACGTGGGCGCCCTGGTCGTAGGCGGCGACCTCGAAGGCGCAGCGGGTGCGGGTCGAGGTCTTCTCGAAGATCAGCGCGATGTTCTTGCCGGCGCAGCCGCGGGTGCTCGGTGCCGGCGTACTTGGCCGCGCTTGAGGTCGCGCGGCGAGGTCGAGCAGGAACTGCAGCTCCGTCGGCGGTGAAGTCGAGCTCCTTGAGGAAGCTGCGGTTGCGCAGGTTGACAGGCATCGGTCCTGCTCGTCCAGTCGTCAGGCGACGGCGTCGCGCTCGATCGGGCAGGTCATGCACCGCGGGCCGCCGCGGCCGCGGCCGAGCTCGCTAGCCGGCGATGGTGACGATCTCGATGCCCGTTCTTGCGCAGGTAGGTGTTGGTGGTGGTGTTGCGCTCGTAGCCGAAGATGACGCCGGGCGCGACGGCGAGGAAGTTGTTGCCGTCGTCCCACTGCTCGCGCTGGGCGCCCAGCACGTCGATCGGCGTCTTGAGCACGCGGACCTTGTCGACGCCGAGGGCGTCGGCCGACCACGGGGAACAGCGTCGGCGTTCTCGGCGACCTGGTAGTCGCCGCCGGTCGCCGACCGGCGTGCAGGGTGAACGACCGCAGCGTCGTCGGGCAGGTACGGGTAGACGCTGAACGCGTCGCGGTCGACCATCGTCATCGCGGTGTCGAGGTGCATGAACGCGCGCGTCTTGCGGCAGCTCGACGGCGATGACCTTGGTGACCGCGCCGTGCGCGAACAGCTGCCGGGCGAGGATCTCGACGCCCTGCGGCGTGGTGCGCTCGCCCATGCCCGATCATCACGGCGCCGTTGCCGATGACGAGGATGTCGCCGCCCTCGACGGTTGGCCGGGCTCGTGCGACCTCGCCGTCGTTGCCGTAGTAGAAGTGTCGAAGTCCGGCGTCGCGGAACATCGGGTGGAAGTTGTAGATCAGCCGGGAGTTGATCGGTCTCCCGCTTGCGGGCCGGCTTCGCCATCGGGTTGATCGACAGCGCCGTCGTAGACCCAGGCGGAGTTGTCCCGCTGGAACAGGTGGTTCGGCAGCGGGCGCGAGCAGGAAGTCGTCGTCGGCTCAGGTACTCCAGCAGCAGGCTGGACGTGTCCGGCAGCGCGCGAGGTCGCGCTTGAGGACGCCGCCGATCAGCACCTCGGCCAGCACGTCGCGCCGGCGTCTGGCCGACCAGCTCGTCGAGCGGCGCGTCCAGCGCCGGCCCGAACCGGGTCGCCGTGGTCAGCTCGTCCTGCACGAACTCGCGGGCGCCCGGGCTCGTCGAGCGCCTCGGCCAGCAGGTCGCGCGAAGTGGTGCACGTTCGACGCCCTTGTCGCGCAGCTTCTGCGACGAAGGCGTCGTGCTCCTCCCGGGCCCGCTGGGCCCACATGACGTCGTCGAAGAGCAGGTCGTCGACGTTGTCCGGGGTCAGCCGGGTGAGCTCCAGGCCCGGGCCGGTGCACGATCACCTGCTGGAGCTGGCCGACCTCGGAGTCGACGTGGAAGGTCATGGCGATCGCCGTCTCTGCTGCGTCGGAGCGCTGGGGTCAGTGGTACGGCGGCACCGGTGGCGGGCTCGGTCATCCGGCTGCGCTGCGCGAGGTAGACCGGGATGCCGAGCAGCGAATGCGCCGCCGGCCATGAGGAACGGTCCCCAGACCACGTACCAGTCGCCTCGCCGGTGTTGCGGGAGTACCAGATGAACAGCGACCGAGAACACCAGCGCGACGACGGCGACCGTCGACGTCGCGGACGAACCGCGGCGTGTGCAGCTCGCGGCTGGTCCTGCGAGCCGCCACTTGATCTGGGCGAGCGCGGAGAAGCGCGTACGGGATGGCGGCGGTGATGCCGGTCATGAGCACCAGCGTGGTGAACACCGTGGCACCGCTGCGCGCCGAGGTAGCTGACACGCATCGACGACCGAGGCCAGCGACGGTGGAGGAGATGATGCCGAACGCCGGGACCCCGCGCGCGGACAGCCGCGCCGAAGCGCCGCGGGAACAGCCCGTCCTTGGCGGCGGCCAGCGGCATCTCGGCGCAGATCATCGTCCAGCCGTTGAGGGCGCCGAAGCCGGAGATGACGACGGCGCGCGGCCATCAGCGTAGCCGGCCCAGGTGCCGCCGAAGATCGCGTTCGCGGCGGCCGAGTACGACGCCTGGTTGGCTGTCCTTGGCCAGCGTCGGTGCCGGGACGATGCCGAACACCGCGATCAGGGACAGCAGGTAGACGACGGCGCTGCCGAGCGTGCCGTAGATCGGTCGACTTGCGGCACGTTGCGCTCGGGGTTGCGCACCTTGGCGGCCGCCACGGCCGCCGTCTCCACGCCGAGGTAGCTGAACAGGCAGATCGCCATCGCGCCGCCGATCGCCGACAGGTTGCGACTCGCCGCTGGTGTTCCAGGGCGTGAAGTTGGCGGTGCTGATGAAGAACAGCCCGACGGTCGCCATGAAGACGAGCGGGATGAACTTGAGCGACGCGTGGTCCACAGCTGGACCGCGCCCATGTTCGTGACCCCGCTGAGGTTGATCGGCGGCCGGGATCCACAGGCCGACCAGCGCGATGACGATCGACCAGCACGTGCTGCCGCCCTTGTTGACGAACTCCTCGACGTAGAACACCCAGCCCACACGATCGCGGCGTTGCCGCCCAGGCGGTGATCCAGTAGACCACGCGTTGGCTGAAGCCGACGCCGTTGCCGAACGCCGCGCGGGCGTAGGCGTAGGGGCCGCCGTCGGCGGGGAGCCGCCGGGAGAGCACGGCGAACATGAAGCGCCAGGGCGAGGGCGCCGACCGTGGCCAGCAGCCATCGCCACCAGGCTGATCGGGCCGTACGCCGGCGAGCGAGTACGGCAGGTTGAAGATGCCGACGCCGATGATGCTGCCCATGATCAGCGCGGTCGCCTGGGGCAGGCCGAGAGTTCCCCGTGCCTCCGGTGCCACGGTGCTGCGCTGCGACTTGGTCTCGACCATGTCCTGCTCCCTCAGGCGCCGTCCGGCCCCATTCCGGTTCGTCCACGAGCCTCGCCGAGGCCGATATCGGCAGCCTCATCCCAGGCGGATGACGTCCGGAAGCGGGCCTTGCGGCTTCAGTAGGGCGATGGTTCCCCCGGTGCGCCCGAGGGGAGCGAAGGCCGGAGGAGGAGCACCACCATGACGAGTTCGCCGACCAGCGCGCGAGCGGCTGTGCCTGCCCAGCTCGACTTCCACACGCTCTCGATCCCCGAGGCCCTGGCCGCCGAGGAGGTCGACGAGCAGCGCGGCCTGAGCACGGCCCAGGCCGAGGAGCGGCGGCGGACGTTCGGCCCGAACCGCTTCGCCGAGGGCGAGCAGGAGCCGCGCTGGCGCGCCTTCCTCCGGCAGTACGCGGACCTCATGCAGATCGTGCTCCTGGTCGCCGGCCTCGGCAGCATCTGGCCGCTCAAGGAGTACGGCACCGGTTTCGTCCTGCTCTTCCTCACCCTGTTCAACGCCGTGCTGGGCCTGCAGCAGGAGGGAAAGGCCGCCGCGGCCGTGGCGGCGCTGCAGAAGATGATGATCGTCAAGGCGAAGACCCGCCGGGACGGGCGGCTCGTCGAGCTGCCCGCCGAGGAGCTCGTCCCCGGCGACGTGGTCAACATCGAGGCCGGTGACCTCGTCCCCGCCGACGGCCGGCTGTTGCGGGCGGCGACGCTCGAGGTGGCCGAGTCCGCTCTCACCGGCGAGAGCCTGCCGGTGTCCAAGGGCATCGACGCCGTCCCCCAGGTGGAAACCCCCCTGGGCGACCGGACCGACATGGTCTACATGAACACCAACGTCACGCGCGGCGCCGGGACCTTCGTGGTGACCGCGACCGGCATGTCGACCGAGGTCGGGCACGTGTCAGGCATGCTGCAGGCCCAGGACGACAGCGAGACCCCCCTGACGCGCCAGCTCGCCGCACTGACCAACCAGATCCTGGTGATCGCGGGCATCGCGCTGCTCGTCACCGTCGTGATCAACCTGGCACGGGGCAACGAGTTCACCGTGGTGTTCACGGCGGCCATCGCCTTCGCCATCTCCGCGATCCCGACCGGCCTGCCGGCCGTCGTCACCACGATCCTCAGCTACGGCACCCGGATGCTGGCCGAGTCGAACGCGATCGTGAAGCGCCTGCGGTCGGCCGAGACGCTCGGCTCGACGTCCGCCATCAACTCCGACAAGACCGGAACCCTCACGCTGAACCAGATGACGGCCGTGGAGATGACGCTGCCCGGGCGCCGCTACGCGATCTCGGGGAGCGGGTACTCGATCGAGGGTGCCGTCAAGCACGTGTACGGCCAGCCCGAGGTGCCGCTGGACCAGTTCCTGCTCCCCATGGCCCTGGCCGCCGACGCCACGGTGCAGGACGGCGTGATGGTCGGCGACCCCACGGAGGGCGCCCTCGTGGTGCTCGCCGAGAAGGGCGGGCTGGACGTCGAGGACACGCGCCGGCTCTACCCGCGCATCGCCGAGCTGCCGTTCGACGCCGCCTACAAGCTCATGGCGACGTTCCACCGGATGATCGACGAGTACGGCCGCGACGTCGTGCGTTGCCTCGTCAAGGGCGCCCCCGACCAGCTGCTGGCCCGCGCCGCCCACACGCTCGATCCCGTCGACCTCCACCCCGTCCCGGTCGACGACGGCTTCCGGCAGCGGTACCTGGAGGAGAACCAGCGCCTGGGCGAGCAGGGTCTGCGAGTGCTCGCGACCGGCCGCAAGGACTTCGAGCCCGCCGACCTTCGACCCCGGCGGTGACCTGCTCGCCCAGCTGGACGGCATGACCGTCCTGACGCTCGTCGGCATCGAGGACCCGCCGCGGCCCCAGGCCAAGGCCGCGATCGCGAAGGCGAAGGCGGCGGGCATCCAGGTCCGCATGATCACCGGCGACCACAAGGTCACCGCCCAGGCGATCGCCCGGCGGCTCGGCATCGAGGGCCGGGCGATCAGCGGCGCGGAGTTCGGCGAGATGTCGGACGACGAGCTCGAGCGGGCGATCGACGGGATCGGCGTCATCGCACGCGTCACCCCCGAGCACAAGGTCCGGCTCGTCGACACGCTGCAGCGCAAGGGCCACATCGTCGCGATGACCGGTGACGGCGTCAACGACGCGCCCGCGCTCAAGCGGGCCGACATCGGCATCGCGATGGGGATCACCGGTACGGAGGTCACCAAGGAGGCCGCCGCGATGATCCTCACCGACGACGACTTCGCGACCATCGTCCGGGCGGTCGAGCTCGGCCGTGGCCTGTACGACAACCTGCGCAAGTACGTCTTCTTCCAGATGGGCGCCCTGATCGGCTTCATCGTGACGTTCCTCGGCGCCAGCATCTTCAACATCGCGTCCGGGGTGCCGTTCCTGCCCCTGCAGACGCTGTGGGTGAACTTCACGACGCAGGTCTTCCAGGCCATCGGGCTCGGCTACGGGAAGCCGGCCCCAGGTCTGATGGCGCGCAAGCCGCGGCCCGCCGACGAGAAGATCCTTCCCCGCGAGAAGCTGACCTGGCTGGGCGTCCTCGGGCTCGTGCTGGGAGTCGGCACTCTCGGCGTCATCGCCTGGGCCGACCACAAGTACGGCACCGAGATCTCCCGGACGATGGGCCTGACGACCTTCTCGCTGTTCAACCTCTTCCTGTCGCTCACCGCGAAGGACGACCTGCGCTCGGTGTTCTCCCTGGACACCTTCGACGACCGCCGGCTCGTGCTCATGAGCGGCATGTCCGTCGCCGCGATCGTGCTGGCCACGGAGTTCGGGCCGTTCCAGCGGCTCCTCAAGACCGTCGAGCTCGACCTCGCCCAGTGGATCGTCTGCATCCTGGTGGCTGCCTCGGTCATCGTCGTCACCGAGGTCTACAAGGCCGTGCAGCGCGGGCGCCTCTCGGCGGCTCCGGTCGCCGCGGCTGAAGGCCACCGATCGGCGGTCGCGGCGTCGGTCTGAGAGCGAACGACGCGGACGGCGTCCGCAGAGCAGAACCGCCCGGCTGCCCATCGGCAGCCGGGCGGTTCTGTCGTACGAGCGCGCGTCTCGCGGCGGCTCAGATCAGGCCGAGTTCGCGCTCAGATCAGGCCGAGTTCGCGCGCCCGCCGCACGGCCTCGTTGCGCCGCTCGGCAGCGAGCTTGCGAAGGATCGCCCGCACGTGGGTCTTCACCGTGTTGACCGAGACGAACATGTGGGCGGCGATCTCCTCGGTGGGGAGGAGCTGGTCGAGGTAGACCAGGACTTCACGTTCGCGTTCGGTCAGCGGCTGGATGATCACCCCGCTCGCCAGGGGTGCGGGGCCGGGCTCCCCCACCCGAGGCGCGCCGGCCGGCTCGTGCCGCTGGCGGGGAACGAAACGAGCGGCCGGTGCCTTGGCCTCGTGCAGCGGCTGGTGGCTCCGGTGCTGCTGGCGCTGCCGCAGCAGCGCTTCGAGCCTCGGCGGTACCCAGTCGAACGGACGGCGCAGACCCTCGGCCGACGCCAGCCGCACGGCCTCGTCGACGCCCGCCGCGGCCGCCTCCGGCCGGGACAGGGCCAGGGCGCTGGCGGCGGCGAGCAAGTGGGCCTCGACGACCAGTTCGAGCGGGAGGGCGGTCTCGCGCGAGACCTGGCGCGCGGTCCGCCAGCTCTCCGCGGCACCACCGGTGGCCAGCTTGACCCACCCGTGGGCGAGCAGGCAGGCCGGCGCGTCCGGTGTGGTGAAGCGCCGGAGTTGTGACTCGGCGGCCTCGGGGCAGCCGTCCGCGAGGAGCGTGAGGGCTTCGGCCACCTCGAACCGACGCCGGAGCCATTCCGGGGTCGCCTCCGCGCGGCGCTCCCGCCAATGCGTCAGGACGCGCAGGGCCCCGCCCGGGTCGCCGGCCGACCGCATCAGCCGGCTGCGCACGAGAGCCAGGGCCGCGACGCAGACCGGATCCGCGAGACCGTCGTGGTCGTCCGAGGCTGCCTCGACGTGCTCGCCGGCAGCGACGGGGTCGCCACGGTCCACGGCCACCCAGGCCAGGGCGACGTGCGCCGCGCACACCCCCAGGGTCCCGCGCCGGGGTTCGTGCGGCGAGCCCCCCGGCGGGTCCTCCTCGCCCAGGGCACGGGACGCGCCCTCCACGGCGGCGGTCAGGTGGCCGGCCACGGCCTCGACGAGGGCGAGCTGCGCGAGGGCGTGCCGGTGCAGCCCCCGGCTGCGGTCGCCCGAGGCAGCGCGTGCGGCGGCCGTGAAGCCGTCCGCGGCGCGGGGGAGCTCGCCCAGGACGAACTGCCCGCGCCCCGTCGCGAACAGCGTGAGGGCAGTGGTGTCAGGGTCGGGGGATCCCGGCAGGGCTGCCTGCAGGTCCTGCACCAGGGCGGCCCCGCCGAGCGCGTCCGCGGTCTCACCGGCGAGCGCAGCCCTGGTCATGGCGGTGACAGCGATCGCGAGCGGCAGGTCCGACAGCGCCGCCGCGCCCCGGGTCACGAGCTCGTCCGCTCGGCGCAGGTTCTTGTCCGCGGCCTCGAGGTGTCCGTGCAGCACGTCGGTCGCGGCAGCCGCCACGGCCGCCGCGGGCCCCGGGGTCGCGACCGGCATCCGCGTGAAGAGCTCGGCGATCCCCGTGGCCGGAGTCGAGACGAGCAGCCGGCCGAAGGCCCGGTCGACCACGAGGAGGTTCGCGGCGGCCTCCCAGTCGTCCGCGGCCGCGTACTGCTGCACCGCCTCGGTCGTGTGCCCGGACTCGGCGAGCCAGCGGGCCGCCTTGCGGTGCAGCCGCCGCATCCGCGACGGCGAGTCGTGCCGGAGCCGGGCGCGCAACAGGTCACGGGCCAGGGGGTGACAGGCGTACGCCTCCTCGTCCCCCGGGACGGCATCGATGAAGGCGCTCGCCTGGGCCAGCTCGCGCAGGGTCGACGCGGCCTGCCTCGACCCCGTCAGGGCGACGGCGAGGTCGGGGTGGACCACGTCGACGACGCTGGTCGAGAGCAGGACGTCACGCACCCCGGGCGGCTGGGCGTCCAGCACCTCCGTCCGGAAGTAGGCGGCGATGTCGCTGCCGTCATAGTCGGCCTGGTCGTCGACCTGGCCTCCGTGGCCGTCGTCGACACCCACCAGGCGTAGGCCGGCCGCCCAGCCGCGGGTCCGGTAGGAGAACGCCAGCACAGCCGTGTCCGAGAGCTCCGGCTCCTGCCCCGCGAGCAGCTGACGCGCCTCGTCGAGGGTGAACGCGAGCTCGGGGAAGCGGATCTCGGTGAGCGACCCGTCGAGGCGGTACTGCGGCAGCGGGAAGTTCGGGTCCACCCGGGTCACCAGGACCAGCCGCAGGTGCCCCGCGGAGTGCCGGAGCAGGAAGTCGAGGTCGTCGAAGACCTGTTGCAGCGTCAGTGCCTCGGCGTTGTCCAGCACGAGGACGACGGGCGCCGCCCGCTCGGAGAGCGCGGCCGCCAGCCGGACCAACAGGGAGTGCTCCACGGCGTCGAGCCGTTCCGGCTCGCCCACCCCGGCCGTGTCCACACCCGCCCGGAGCAGGCCGGCCAGCACGTACGACCAGAACACGCCCGGGGCGTGGTCCTCCTCGTCCAGCGTCAGCCACACGACCGGGCCGGGAGCGTCTCCGCTCGTGGCCCAGGCGCCCGCGAGCACGGTCTTCCCCGAGCCGGCCGGAGCGCTCACCAGGGTGAGCGGCCCGCGGACGCCGGCGGTGAGTTGCTCGAACAGCCTGGGTCGGGGAACGACCTGGGCCTTGACTGCGGGCACGAGGAACTTCGCGGTCATGATGGGATCACCCGAGGGCGTCGTCGCGCGCTCGGTCGCGTCCATGCCAAGAGTCATGACGTCGACCCCTCATCTGACGGAAGTGGCCTGCCTCGATAGCCGACACGTGGTTCTTCCGTTGATCTCACCCTCAGGGGTGAGGATGACGCGCTCATCACCCAGAAGGGGTGGAACGTCATCCCCCCTTCGCGACGGCAGGGTGCCCCCGCCGGGAGGCAGGACCTTCGGCCCTGGGGTTGACGCTGCGAACACAGTTGTGTCAAGACAGAGGAAGTCACCCGAGAGTCTGCACGGAGGGCAGCGCCTGTAGCCGGGGGCCTGACCATGGAGGCGGCAGAGCGCCGAGGAGAGTGCATGGACGAGCGGGAACCCAGCGGGGGCGTCGGCCTCCCGCGTGCGCCGCTGGCGATGGCGGGCATCCGCCGGGCGGCCGTCGTACGCCGGCTGTCCACCGTCGCCGACGACGTCTCCCTCGTCCTCGTCGTCGCGCCGCCCGGGTACGGCAAGACCACCGCCGTCAGCCAGTGGGCACGGACGACCCGGAGCCAGGTCGCCTGGGTCGACGTCAGCCAGGAGCACGCCGGCCGGCATCGGCTGGTCCAGGATCTCGCGCTCGCTCTGCTCCGGATCGGGCCACTCGGGGACGTTCTCGGGGGGCTGGCCGCGTCGCCCCGCGACATCCCGCCCGAGGACGCGGCGGAGCGCCTCGCCTCGGCCGCCGCCGCCGTCGGCGTGCCGGTCACGATCGTCCTCGACGATCTGCACCTGCTGAAGCACCGCCCGGCGCTCGACCTGGTGCTGGCGGTCGCCGTCCGACTGGCGCCCGGGTCCCGCATCGTCGCGATCGCCGACCGGGAGCCGCGCCTGCAGATCGGGCGGCTGCGCAGCGAGGGGCGATGCCTCGACATCGGCCCGGAGGATCTCGCCTTCTCCCGGGAGGAGACCGCCGCCCTGCTCGCCGCCGACGTGCGCCTCGGCCACGTCGACGCCGAGGCGGTCGACGACCTGCACGCCCGCACCGAGGGCTGGCCCGCTGGGCTGCACCTGGCGACCCTCGTCCTGCCCACGCCGCG
Organism: uncultured Actinomycetota bacterium; assembly: GCA_963794075.1. Classification (GTDB taxonomy): domain Bacteria; phylum Actinomycetota; class Actinomycetes; order Actinomycetales; family Kineosporiaceae; genus DATKNA01. Next base: position 378,835 of record CAWCCY010000021.1, on the reverse strand, counting down.
AGGCAGCCCCGAGCAGATCAGCGAGCAGATGCGCGGGATCCGCGGCACCAGCCGGTACATCGCGGACTACTTCCGCGAGACCGTGCTCGCCCGGCTCTCCGTCGACACCGTGCGCTTCCTCATGCGCACCGCCGTCCTCGACCGGATCTGCGCCCCACTCTGCGACGCGGTGCTCGGAACGAGCGGCTCCGCCGCCTGGCTCGACGAACTGGGCGCCCTCGGCCTGTTCCTCGTCCCGCTCGACGAGCACGGGGAGTGGTTCCGCTACCAGCGGCTGTTCGCCGAGATGCTCCGGGGCGAGCTGCGGCGCCGTGAACCCGGCGAGGACGCTCGCGTCCTGCGGGCGGCGTCGCTGTGGTACGAGGCGCAGGACAGGCCGGGCGAGGCGATCCAGCACGCCATCGCCGCGGGAGACCCCCTCCTGGTCGCCCGCATGATCGCTGCGCACACGCACGAGCTGCACAGCCGTGGGCGGATGCCGCAGGTCCGGCAGTGGCTCGAGGGCCTCGACTGGCGCGTCCTCGAGCTCTACCCGCCGGTCGCCATCTCCGGGGTGTGGGCGTGGGCGCTCACCGGCGAGGCGCCCCGGGCCCGGCGGGCCTTGCGGCTGGCCGAGGAGAGCTCCTTCGACGGGGTCATGCCCGACGACTCCGCCTCGTTGACATCAGCCACCACGATCGCCCGAGCCGCGCTGGCCCCCGACGGGGTGGACGCGATGCTCACGGACGCCGCCCGGGCTGTCGCGCTCGAGCCCGCCGGCAGTCCCTGGCACACCCTCGCGCGGGTGCTGGAGGGCGAGGCACAACTGCTCACCGGCTCGACCCGGGAGGCGAACCTGGCGTTCGAACGGGCCGCCGCCTACGGCAGGGACAAGCAGCGCCCCGGCGTGTCCCTCGCGCTGGCCTTGCGTTCCCTGATCGCGGCCGATGCCGGCGACTGGAGCACGGCGACCGCGTGTGCCGACGAGGCTCACCGGCTCGTGGTCGACCAGCTCGGGGCAAGCATGACGAGCATCGCCGCCCACGCGGCTGTCGCCCAGGTGCGACTGCACCGGGGCGACACCCAGGAGGCCCTCCACCAGCTGCGGGACGCGGAGCGCCTGTACCGCGATGCTCCCCCGATCGCCTTCCCGTGGCTGTCGGTCCAGCTCGCCGTGGTGCTCGGCAGGCTGTTCGCGGCCCTGGGAAGTGTTCCCGCCGCGGAGCGCAAGCTGACGGACGCGCGGCGCAGCCTTGCGCTGCTGCCGACGCAGGGGATCCTGCCCGGCCTGGTCGAGGACTTCGCCGCCGAACTCGAGGCAGGCGACGGCGAGGGTGACCCCGTCCACGGGCTCGGCCTCACGAGCGCCGAACTGCGCGTCCTCCGGCGGCTGCCGACCCACCACACCCTGGGTGAGATCGGCGACGAGCTGGTCGTGTCCAGGAACACCGTGAAGAGCCAGGTGGCGGCCATCTATCGCAAGCTCGACGTCGCCAATCGCGCGGAGGCGGTCCGGCGCGCCCACGAGGTGGGACTGCTCGACGGGTAGCGCGCCGGCGGATCAGCGGGGTCAAGACCATCCGCGCCGGGGGACGACGGCCGCCGCCGCGCCAGCTTGTCTGGGGGTCGGCCGCCGTGTCCTCGGCGTGCTCTGTCCGGGAGGGAGCGTGATGACGACCCTCCTCGTTCTCGGCTTCCCCTATCCGACGACCGCGGACGCCGCCGCACAGGACATCCTGCTGCAGGAGCCCGAACTCGCGGCGACACCCGACGCTCTCGCCGTGGTGACCTGTGACGACGACGGCGCCTTCCACGTGACCACCAACCACACGCTGGCCGAGGACGGGCCCCTCTTCTTCTGGCAGCTCCTCCTCACGGCACTCGTCTTCCTGCCCGGCTCGCGGGGACTCGACGAGCACGACCTGAACGAGCTCTCGCAGCGCCTGGAGGCGCTCGGCCTCGACGTCCCCTTCCAGGACAGGCTGCGGGAGATGCTGGCTCCGGACAGGTCCGCCCTGTTCCTGCTGGCGACCCAGCCCCTCCCGGCGGACGCGCTCACCGCGCTGGGACGGTTCGGCGGCAAATTGCTGGCCGCGTCGCTCAGCCCCGACATCGAGGTCCGGCTCACGCACGCGCTGGTTCGGACGGGGGCGTTCAACGCGGTCCTGGGGGCCGAGAAGGCGCCGGCAGCACCAGCGGGGCCGCCGGGAACCGTGGTGCCGTTGCCGTCGGCCGTGCCGTTGCCGGAGAGCCCAGGCGTTCCCGGCGCGAGGGTCTCACCCGCACGGGATGAGACGTCCGGCGGCCGGCGGCCCGGGCCGCACTGAGAACCTCGCCGGCCCGGCCCGCTGAGCACGGGTCCCACCCCTGCACTCGCTCGCCCGGGATGACGCCGACAGGGCGCGCCGCCCGGCAGGCTTGGGCCGACCGCGCGAAAGGGGCCGTCATGACCGTGCTCGTGGTGCTCCTCCTGCTGGCACTGCCCTTCGTCGGCGCGGTCCTGGCCGTGCGGCTCGGGCGAGCGCGCTCCTCCCCGCGGCCGGCCGCGTTCCCGTGCAAGGTGCGCCCCAAGGGCGGGCCCGGCGACAAGCACGCGAACCGCTGGCCTCGTAGCCGCTGGCGCGGCTCCTGGGCGCACGAGGTCCTGCTGCTGGATCGCGGAGTGCTGCTGCCGAGGACCGCCACGCTGGCCGTCCGGATGCCGGAGGAGGCGTTGCGCGACGCAGGCCCGGGCGAGGTGAACCGGCTGGGCCCGGACCCCGTCGTCGTCCTCCTGCGGCTGGACGACGACTCCCTCGTCGAGGTCGCGGCGCCGCGCGCCCGACGCGTCGAGCTCGTCGGGCCGTTCATGGCGGCCGCGATCCCTGGCCTTCCCCGCGGCCCACGGGAGCAACGCCACCTGGGGCGGTGACCCGCCGAGGTCCCGAGATCAGCACCGGTTTCCCGGTCACAGCCCACTTCGGTCAGACAGGAGAACAAATCATGAGCGAGCTCCCCCACGCGCAGTTCGTCGGAGCCGACCAGCACTACGGAGTCCAGCGCAGCGACGACTACGACCTGAACTACGGCCCCACACCGCCCGGGCTGGGGTGGCTGGCCTTCGCGGCCACCATCATGACCCTGGTCGGCGGGCTCTACATCGTGGCCGGGCTGGTCACGCTGTTCGAGTCGCACTACTACGAGGTGAACACGGCGGTCCTGGCCGTCGAACGAGAGCTGGACCACCAAGGGCTGGACCCAACTGATCCTCGGGGTGCTCGTCGTGGGCGCGGGCCTCGCCCTGCTCCGCGGGTACATGTGGGCGCGGATCGTCGCGGTCGTGCTCGCAGGCCTGACGATCATCGAGAACTTCCTGACCATGGCCGCGTCGCCGGTGTGGAACCTGATTCTCATCGGCCTGGCCATCCTGGTGATCCACGCGATCATCGTCCACGGGCACGAGGCGACCGAGGCCTGAGCGCGCGGACCGGGACGGCCGTCGTGCGCGCGCCCCCGGAGGTCGCGGGCCGGGCGGCCCGCGTCCTGCGCACGGTGCTGGAGCGTCCCCTCGTCGCGCTGGTGCTCCGGTCGCTGCAGCGGTACGTCGCGATCGACGGCACGCAACGCGGTCTGGTGCTCGCCGGCCAGGCCTTCAGCACGCTCATCCCCATGCTCATCGTCGTGTCGACGCTCGTCTCGTCGAGCGGTGGACTCCAGCTCGCCGAGAGCATGACCCAGCGATTCCGCCTGTCGGGGAACGCGGCCGACTCCGTGCGCACCCTCTTCGCCCAGCCCGCGGGCGCCACCTCGAGCATCACGGCCGGCAGTGTCATCCTCCTCGTCGTCTCGGGGCTGAGCTTCGCGCGCACCATGCAGCGCACCTACGAGGCCGCCTGGCAGCTCCCGCCGCGGGGCCTACGCGGCACCTTCGGTGGCGTCGCGGCGCTCGCCCTGCTGCTCACCCAGATCCTGCTGCTCAGTCTGCTCGGGGGGTTCCTCCGGTCCGTGCCCGCCGGGTCCGAGCTCGAGTTCGTGCTCCGCGCCGCGGCGTCGTGCGCCCTCTGGCTGGCCCTGCAGCACCTGCTGCTCGGCGGCCGCGTGGCTTGGCGCAGTCTGCTTCCGGGGGCGGTCACGGCCGGCCTGGGTCAGCAGGGCGTCGCCGCCCTGTCGACGCTGTGGATCCCGCACGTCGTCGAGAACAACGCGAGCCGGTACGGCGCCATCGGCGTCAGCTTCGCCCTGCTGTCGTGGCTGGTGCTCATCTCGCTGGTCCTGGTCGCCGCCGCCGCACTGAGCGTCGAGCTGGGCGACGGCCCGCCGCTCCCCGCTCACACCCGGCGACGGCGGGGGGCCGATGAGGACCATCGCGCGACTGCTCGGAGCGGACGACGCGCCACCGGAGGAGCCGGCCGGTGGTCGGGCTTGACAGCAGGCGTCCCTCGGAGGAGCCCCCATCCCCCGAGGATGAGGACCGCGTGAACCCACCGGCCCAAGGTGTGCTGGGGAGGCCTGTGATGAGTGAGAGCACGAGCAAGGACACCTCGGCCGAGGACGCCATCGACATGCGTGTCGCCCTCCGTCTGGCGATGGCGATGTTCGTGCTGGTCGTCGACACGTCGCTGATGAACGTCTCGATCTCGGCGGTGGTCCGCGACCTGGGCACCACGGTGAGTGCCGTCCAGTCGTCCATCGCGCTCGAGGCCCTGGTGTCCGCCGCGTTCATCCTCATCGGCAGCAAGGTCGGCGACCTCATCGGCCGCAAGCGCGCCTTCGTCATCGGGCTCCTCGGGTACGCCATCGGTGCGATCTCGATGGTGCTCGCCCAGAGCCTCCTGCCGATCATCATCTTCTGGGCGATCATCGGCGGGATCGGCGCATCGCTGCTGTTGCCCTCGATGCAGTCGCTCATCCACGGGAACTTCTCGGGAGCGGCCCAGAAGAAGGTCTACGCCCTGGTGGGCGCCTCCGCGGCCGTCGCCGCCGCGGTGGGCCCGCTGCTCGGCGGCTTCATCACCACGTACCTGTCCTGGCGGGTGGGCTTCCTGCTCGAGGTGGTGGTGATCGCGGTCGTGCTGTCGGGGATGCGCCGGATCCAGGACGTCCCCTACACCGGCTCCCGCTCCGTCGACTGGTTCGGCGCGGCGCTCTCGGTCACCGGGATGGGCGGGCTCGTCCTCGGCATCCTCGTCTGGCAGGAGGGCGGCGAGTCCGTCGGCGCCCTGCTCCTGATCGGCGCGCTCGGGATGCTCGGGCTGACGCTGTGGCTGCGGCGGCGTCAGCGCGCCGGGAAGGCCGCGCTCCTCGACCCGGACCTGTTCACCTCGAAGCTGTTCCGGTACGGCGTCAGCGGTCAGCTCCTCCAGCAGATCGCCCTCGGCGGGACCATGATCGTCCTTCCGATCTTCCTGCAGATGGTGCTCGAGTACAACGCGATGGCGGCCGGCCTGTCGCTCGCCCCGCTGTCGCTGAGCATGTTCGCGATCGCCCTGGTCGCGGCGCGCCGCGCGGGCCGTCGCCGTCCCAGCAACGTCATCCGGGCCGGCTTCGCGATCTACTCCCTGGGCATCCTGCTGCTGATCCCGATCGTGCCGAGGGCCACCTCGGGCTGGTACCTCGTCATCCCGTTGATCATCACCGGCGTGGGGCTCGGCCTGCTCGTCTCGCAGCTGAACAACTACACGCTCGCCCCGATCTCACAGGAGCGGGTCAGTGAGGCCGCCGGGGTGAACTCGGCGGCGGGCTCGTTCGGCCTCTCGGTCGGCCTCGCCTTCGCCGGCGCGATCATGCTGGCGGCGCTCTCGATCACGTTCACGCACCTGGCCCAGGACAGCACCGTGCTCTCGCCGCCGCAGCAGCAGCAGGTCGCGCAGGCCCTGGAGACGGACGCCCAGCTCCTGAGCAACACCCAGCTGATCGAGGTACTGTCCGGGCAGCCGGCGAACGTGCAGGACGAGATCATCCGGATCAACACCGAGGCGCGGCCGCTGGCCCTGCAGATCGCGCTCCTGGTACCCCTGCTGGCCGGCCTCGCCGGGCTGGTCATCTCGTTCAGGATGCGGCGCCAGCCCGACCCCGAGCCGGTCAGCGACGTCGAGGGGATCGCACTCGGCTGACCGGCTGAGGTCGCCCGCCGATCGATCCGGCATGGATCCTCTGTGCACCTGTCGTGGTCGAGCGAACCCCGACACGACGACGAGCGCACAGAGGTCGGCGAGCAACGTCAGGCGAAGAAGCCCTCACGCACCTGCTCGCGCTGCTCGAGGGCCGCCTCGACCCGGCGCACCAGGTCGTCGTCGGCCCCGAGGGCGTAGACCTCGTTCACGAACCGGGCCAGCTCCGGCCGGTAGTCGTGCCGGGACGCCAGATAGGCCCCCGGCGTCTGCGCGTTCTTCATGTCGACCACCAGCTGGAAGAACGTCACGACGGGCCGCCAGCGCATGCCGGCCGGCACGCCGCGGGGGCTGTACGGGGCGGCCTCCTCGACGCCCGACCCGGGTTCGCGCAGCCACCGGGGGGAGCGCTGCAGCAGGTCGGCGCCGAACTTCGTCACGCCGTCGTTGTCGTGGCTGAGCAGCACGTACCGCAGGCGCGCCCGGCGTTCCGCCGGCAGGGCCTCGACCTGGCCGAAGTCGTTGACGACGGCGACAACGTCGGGGTCGGTGTCGGGCCGGCCCTCGCTGGTGACCTCCTGCATCCACCCGCTGGAGTACGGCGTCCCCACCCACAAGGCGCGATCGATGCCCAGGGCGCGCAACCCCAGCGTCCCCCAGTGCAGGAAGACGTCCTGGCTCACGTGCGCCCCGAGGCTCTCGCCGAAGAGCACCACGCGGGGGCGGCGTTCGGCCGGCACGTCCCTGAGCCGCTCGGCGATGCGCGACCACAGCAGCCGGTTCTGCTCCCGGGCATCGCCGATCTTGCCCAGCGACAGGGGCGACGGCCGCTTCGAGTACTGCAGGGTCACCATCGCGACGTCGCCGGCCGTGAGGTACTGCACGGCGGCCGCTGCGCAGTAGTTGACGTAACCGCTGCCCGTCGGGCACACCAGCACCAGGAGGGATCGCTCCCAGGCCTTGGTCCGGTCCATCTCCGCGAGTGCGAGCTCCACCCGTTCACGGGCGGTCGCCGCGGCGTCCAGGCTGACGTAGACCTCCACCGGGTCGGCCACCGCCGGGCGGCCCGTTACCGTCGGGATCGACAGGTCCGGGACCCCGGGAGGCCGGTCCGCGAGCGGCCGGGGGTGCGCCGCCGTCACCACGTGACGGCGTCCTTCACGGCCCAGCAACTCCCAGGACACCCGGCTGTCCGGGCTGCCGCTCACGGTGTCGAGCAGCCAGGTGTGGTGCTGCAGATCGACGAGCGCGGCGTCGACGGTCGACGCGCCGGACTCGACCCGGCGCATCGCGCGAGTCCAGAGCAGGGACACGGCGCCGCCGAGGCCGGCGACGACGAGCGCGTGCCCAGCGAGGCGTCCGGCCGCGGGAGAGGTCGGCAGGCGACGCGCGAGCAGCGACGCCGACGACGAGGCCAGTCGCTCCTCCCCCAGGGCGAGCACGGTGAGGCCGCCGGTCACACCCAGCCCGGCCACGAGGGAGACCGCGGCCTCCCGCGGCGTCGGCCGTGATTGATCGGCGCCCGCGACGTCGCGGCGACGGCGCCACTCGAGAGCGGCGGCGAAGAGCACCCCTGTCGGCACCGACAGCGGCAGCCGGGCGATCCTGCCGCCCGCGCCGAGCCGGCGGTCCGCGCTCCCCGTGGCCCGGCCCGCGGCTGCGACGAGCAGGCTGCCGAGACCGGTCACCCCGGCGCGCCAGGCCGCCTGCCGGGCCGCGCTACGGAGCACCCCCTCGTCATCGCGCACCGGCAGGGCACGGCCGACGGCGAGCGCGACCGGGACTGCGATCAGGTCGGCGGCGAGCAGGCGCCGGCGGACCTCCTCGGGGCTCCGCTCCGGTCGGCCCTGCGGAGAGGCCGCCGCGAGCGCGGCGAGCGCGTCCTGGGTGGCGACGGTGGTGGCGTACGTCAGGGCGGTCACGACACCCGTCACGAACGCCTGGTCGCCGACCGACCGGGGCCCCAGGGAGCGGGCGAAGGTGGCCGGCGCGACCGCCGACGCCACGAGCAGGCCTGTCTGCTCGGCGTGCCGGCCGAGCGCGCGCTCCACGAAGGCGGCGGGCGTCGTTGCCATGACGAACCCCATTTCACGAAGAGGGTTACGCAGGATGTGAACGGCCACGGCCACGCACCTCGCGTGGCCGTGGCCGTGGCCGCGCCGAGACGGCGTCAGACGCTGCGCATCTCCCGGCCGTGCACGGTGAGCGCGTAGATCACCAGGATGTCGACGACGATCAAGGAGATCGACCAGAGCGGGTAGGCCGCCATGAACGTGAAGGACGCCAGGATGCTGAACAGGGCGGCGACGACCCCGACGGCGCGTGCCCACATGCGGCCGGTGAGCAGGGCGACGCCGGCGAGGGCGGTCACCACCCCCAGGATGAGATGCACCCAGCCCCAGACGGTGTAGTCGACCGCGAAGACCAGGCCGCTCTTGGCGACCACGTAGTACGAGTCCTTGAAGATGGCGACGAGGCCCTCGATCGCGTGCAGGACGCCGATCATCACCATCATGACGGCGGCGAAGACGATCCAGCCGACCCATCCGGTGGGCTCGGGACGCGCTGGGCGGGACGGCGCCGGGATCCGCGCGGCGGCGCTCGCCGACGAACTGGTGTCGGTCATGACTCTCTCCCTTGTCGAGGTACGGCTTCAGCGTCCTCACGGCCCTCGGCCACTGCCTCATCCCGGGCGGGTGAGCCTTGCTGCAGGCCCGCCGATCGCGGCGCCCGGCGCCGCCAGACCCAGGCCGACGCGACGACCCCGATCCCGTTGGCGGCCCAGTGCACGGCGACCGGCGCCAGCAGGCTGCCGGTCCGCCACCGCAGTTCGGCGAGGAGCAGACCGGCGAACGCCGTCCCCGCGACCGTGCTCGCCACCACCGTGACCGCACGCCACACGGACAGCTCACCGGCGCCGATCGCCGTGTTCGTCCGGGCGAGGTCGAGGGCGGGCAGGACGTGCCAGAGGCCGAACAGCACCGACGAGACGATCGTGGCGGTCCCAGGCCCGGCGTCGACCGCGACCAGGCCCCAGATGACGCCCCGGAAGGCCGTCTCCTCGAGGACCACGGTCGACAGCGGGATCTCGACGAAGGCCGTGAAGCCGGCGCGGCGCAGGCCGACGTCGTAACGGGTGTCGAGGAAGGCGCCGTGGACGCGGGGAAGGCCCAGCGCGACGGCGTACCCGGCCGCGACCAGCACGACCCCGATCACCCCCACCAGGAGGCCGACCCGGGCGGCGGGCACCCCGACACCCAGGTCGCCCCACGACAGCCCCGCCCAGCGGCCGAGCACCAGGAGGAGCACCGCCGCGGCGGGCTGGGTGAGCAGCTGGACGCGCCGCGATCCGACGTGGACCCAGACGTTCGCCGCGACCAGCACGACCAGCACGACCAGCGCCGCGATCCGTGTCCTGTCACGGCGCCGCTCCCCTCACGGCGTCCCCGTCCCGGGGCCGGACCCGCGGCCCGAGCGACTCGCGCCGTCGCTGGGCGACGCCGACGAGCACCTTGACGATCATGCCGATGAGAACGAGGTCGGCCAGCATCTGCACGGTGACGAGCAGCCGGGCCGGCTCGCTGACAGGCGCGATGTCACCGAACCCCACGGTCGCGAACACGGTCACGGTGAAGTAGAGGGCATCGAGGCGCGTCAGGGGCTGCGTGAACGTCGCCGGGTCGGCCGCGGAGATGCTCGCGTACGCCGTGGCGAACGGCAGGATGAGCAGGGTGACGCTGAGCGCGGCGCCCTGGACCGCGCGCAGCCACGGGTGCGAGGAGTGCATGACCGCACGGATCTGCCAGAGCACCGCGAGGACGACGACCACCAGCCAGATGGCCAGGCGTACAGCGACAGACAGCTGCGTGGGCGGGTCCCGCGGCGCCAGCGCGTACGCCACCACCAGCAGCCCGATGACCACGCAGGTACGCAGGACCGCAAGCACGGCGCGGCGAGGCGAGCCCGGCCGCTCACCGCTCGTGCGGTCGGTGCCTGCGGACGAGGTCGCGGGGCGGACGCCGGTCATCGCACCTCCTCGTCCAAGCACGCTAGAGCCGGCGAGGCCGCCTCCCTCGCCCCCTGAGGATGAGGCCACCCGGCGCCGCCACGCCGACGATGCTGCGGATGGCGGGCACCGTGGACATCCTCGAGGGCAACACCTTCCTCGTCAGCGACGAGCGCGGCGACGTCGACGGCTCACCGGTCGAGGCGCACGGGCTGTTCGACCGGGACACCCGCTTCTTGTCGCGCTGGGTGCTGACGCTGGACGGGCAGCGGCTCGCGCCGCTGTCCGTCGACCGGACCAAGTACTACGCCGCCCAGTTCTTCCTCGCGCCCGGCGTCGCGTCCACCTACGTCAACGCGAAGATCGCCGTGATCCGCTCGAGGACCGTGTTCGACGGCTTCCACGAGGTCGTCACGGTCACCAACCATGACGCGACCGCGGTCACGGTCGAGGTGGCGCTGGCCGCGCAAGCCGACTTCGCCGACCTCTTCGAGGTCAAGGACGCCGCCGTCGACAAGCCGGGCCGCGCCTACCGTCGCGCCGAGGCGAACCGCCTCGTGCTCGGCTACGAGCGCGAGAGCTACCGGCGCGAGACGTGGATCCGCGCGTCCGGCGATCCCGTCGTCGACGAGGCGGGGCTGCGCTTCACGGTCACCTTGGAGCCGCAGCAGTCGTGGAGCACCGAGATCGACGTCCTCACCGTGCGGGGCGGCGATCCGGAGCCGGCCTTCCGCGAGCACGGCGTGCACGACGACCCCGAGCAGCGGCTCGGCCTGCGGCTGCTCCAACGGCAGGTGCCGGCGCTGGCGAGCAGCTGGCGACCTCTCGAACTCATCTACCAGCAGACCATCCGCGATCTCGCGGCCCTGCGCTTCGACCTGCCGATCAGCCCGGGTCACTACCTGCCGGCGGCCGGCCTGCCGTGGTTCATGGCCGCCTTCGGCCGGGACAGCATCATCACGAGCCTGCAGGCGCTGCCGTTCATGCCCGAGCTCGCCGAGACGACGCTCGTGACCCTGGCGCAGCTGCAGGCCGTCAAGCGCGACGACTTCAGGGACGCCGAGCCCGGCAAGATCCTGCACGAGCTGAGGTTCGGCGAGCTCACCGCGTTCGAGGAGCGCCCGCACTCGCCGTACTACGGCAGCGCCGACGCCACGCAGCTGTGGTTGATCCTGCTGGACGAGTTCGAGCGCTGGACCGGCCGCGACGACATCGTGCACGCCCTCGAGGCCCCGGCCCGGGCGGCCCTGCGGTGGATCGACGAGTCCGGCGACCGCGACGGCGACGGCTACGTCGAGTACGAGCGGCGCAACCCCTCGACCGGGCTGGAGAACCAGTGCTGGCGCGACTCGCCCGACTCCATCCAGTCCGCGGACGGCGTCATCGCGTCGCTGCCGCGGGCCACCAGTGACCTGCAGGGGTACGCCTACGCCGCCAAGGTCCGGGCCGCGCGGCTGGCCCGCGAGGTCTGGGACGACCCCCGGCTCGCCGACCGGCTCGAGCAGGAGGCGGCCGAGCTGAAGGTGCGGTTCAACCGCGACTTCTGGCTGCCGGACCGGGGCTGGTACGCCCTGGCGCTGGACGGCGACAAGAACCCCGTCGACAGCCTCACCTCGGTGCAGGGGCCCCTGCTCTGGACCGGCATCGTCGACGACGACCGGGTCGAGCGGGTCGCGTCGCTCCTGACCGGCGATCGGCTGAACTCCGGCTGGGGCGTGCGCACGTTCGCCACCGGCCAGGTCGGCTACAACCCGATCGGTTACCACCTCGGGACCGTATGGCCGCACGACTCGGCCTTCGCGGTGCTGGCGCTCGCGCAGCACGGGTACCGATCCGAGGCGGCCCGGCTGGCGATGGGTCTGCTCGAGGCGGCCTCGCTGCTCGGCAACCGCCTCCCGGAGGCGTTCGCCGGGTTCCCCCGGGAGCAGACCGGTTTCCCCGCGGAGTACCCGACGGCCTGCAGCCCCCAGGCCTGGGCCTCCGGAGCGCCGCTCATGCTGGTCCGCGCGATGCTCGGGCTCGAGCCCGACGGCGCCGTGCTGCGCTGCGACGCTCATCTGCCCGAGCGGATCCGGCGCCTCGAGTTGTTCCGCGTCCCGGGGCGATGGGGCGTCGCCGATGCGGGCGTCGACGTCACCGGCCAGGTGCTGGTCGACCTGCCTGCCGGGAGCCGACCCTGGCCGGTGGTGCAGGAGATCCTCTTCGCCGCGCGTCAGATCTCCCCGGCGTCGACCCTCGGCGAGCACGCCTCCATCGGCTTCGACCTGAGCGAGGCCGGCCGGTACCGCCTGGTGGCGGACGACGGTCGCCTCTCGCTGGACGCACGCGCGGACGAGGCCGACTGCGTCCTGGCGACCGATGCACCGACGCTCGTCGAGTTGCTGCGCGGCGACCGCAACCCCACCACGACGATCTACTCCGGCCGGGCCCGGCTCACCGGCGACGTCCAGCTCGCGACCCGATTGCTGGGCTTCCTGTGGCGGCAGGGGGTCGGCCCGCAATGAGGGGTGCGGCGGCGGGGAGGACGACGCGGAGGATGCCGGGGAGGGCCCGGGCGACGGCCGGGCCCTGGTGGCAGGCATGGTGACCGTGCTGCTCGTGGCGGCGGCGCTCTTCTGCTGGGGCGCGCTCTCCGCGCGGCTCGAGCGTGCCGACCTCACGGCGCCGATCGTCTTCGTCGCGGTCGGGCTCCTGCTGTCGTTCCTGGTGCCGCTGACCTCGCACGTCGACGCCGAGGCGCTCACGGTGCTCACCGAGGTCACCCTCGTGTGGGTGCTGTTCTCCGACGCCGCCAGGGTGAGCCTCGCGGACCTCCGCGCGGACGCCGGCGTCTACGGCCGCCTGCTCGGTCTGGCGCTCCCGGTGACCGTGCTGCTCGGCTGGGGGCTCGCGTCGGCCCTGTTCGGCGGCCTGTTCGGCGCGGCGAGCCTGTGGCTGGCGCTGTTCGTCGGGGCGGCGCTCGCGCCCACCGACGCGGCGCTGAGCGCGGCTGTCCTCAACAACCCGCACGTGCCCGCCCGGGTCCGCGGCATCGTCAACGTCGAGAGCGGCCTCAACGACGGGATCGTCACGCCCGTCGTCCTGATCGCGCTGGTGGGCGCCGCGTCGGGCGAGAGCGGGACGGGTCTCTGGCACGCGGTGCTCGAGCTGCTCATCGGGGTTCTGGCCGGCGCCGGGGTGGGGGCGGCCGGGGGCCTCCTGCTGCGGGCTGCCCGCCGCAGCGGCTGGGTGGACGAGACCTTCGGGGGGCCCGCCGTGCTGGCCCTCGCCCTGGCCGCCTACGCCGCCGCGCTCGTGTCCGGTGGCAACGGCTTCGTGGCCGCCTTCGCCGCGGGCACCGCGTTCGGTGCCGCCGCCGGCAGGGGCCGCCACCCCGAGGGGGTGGCGTACGTCGAGCAGACCGCGGGCCTGGCCGGACTGCTGGTGTGGACCTTCTTCGGCGCGGTGGCGCTGCCCCGGGTCGTCGACGCCGGCGCCTGGCAACTCGCCCTCTACGCGGTCCTCAGCCTCACCGCGCTGCGCATGATCCCCGTGGCCGGGGCCCTGACCGGCTCCGGCCTCAGCCGGGTCACCGCCCTGTTCATCGGCTGGTTCGGCCCGAGGGGGCTGGCCTCGGTCGTCTTCGCCCTGCTCGCGCTGGAGGAGCTCGGCCCGCGCGCGGACGTCGCCGTGGCCGTCGTCGTCGCCACGGTGCTGGCGAGCGTCGTCGCCCACGGGCTCACCGCGGCGCCGCTCGCGCAGCGCCTCGGGCCCCGGCTCACGGGCGCCCCGTCACCGTCGCCGGCGAGCGCCCGGCCCGTGGCTGGAGGGTGATCACGGATGAGACGGTACGTTCCCGGGCTGGGTGCGATGGCGAGCTACCGGCGCGCCTGGCTGCTCGCGGACGTCGTCGCCGGCCTGGTGCTCGCCGCCCTGCTGGTCCCGCAGGGCATGGCCTACGCCGAGCTGGCCGGCCTGCCGCGCGATCACGGGCCTCTACACGTCGATCCTGTGCCTGCTCGGGTACGCCGTGTTCGGGCCGTCCCGGATCCTGGTGCTCGGCCCGGACTCCTCGCTCGGCCCGATGATCGCGGCGACGATGCTGCCGCTCGTCGCCGGCGAACGGCGACCCGGCAGCGCGCGGTCGCACTGGCGTCGATGCTCGCGGTGATCGTCGGCGTCTCATGGTCGTGGCCGGGCTGGCCGGACTCGGCTTCGTCGCCGACCTGCTCTCCAAGCCGACCATGATCGGCTACATGAACGGCCTCGCCCTGACCATCGTGGTCGGGCAGCTGCCGAAGCTGTTCGGGTTCTCCGTCGACGCCGCCGGCCTGATCGCGCGAGGCGAGGGCCTTCGTCCCGGGCTGGCCGACGGCGAGGTACGGTCCCCGCCGCCGCGATCGGCTGGTCTCGCTGGCCGGCTCATCCTGGTGCTTCAGCGCTGCTGCCGCAAGGTGCCGGCCGTCCTCGTCGCGGTCGTCCTCGTCCATCGCGGCCACCGCCGTCTTCGACCTGGCCGCGCACGGGGTCCGCTGGTCGGGGAGCTGCCCAGCGGCTTCCCGCCGTTCACGCTCCCGACGGTCCAGCTGGTCCGACCTCGCCGCCGCTCGTCGCCGGCGCGCTCGGCATCGCGCTGGTCTCGCTGGCCGACACGATCTCGACCGCCTCCGTCGTTCGCGGCACGCACGCGGCAGGAGGTGCACGGCAACCAGGAGATGATCGGGATCGGCGCGGCCAACCTCGCCGCCGGGCTTCTTCCAGGGCTTCCCGGTCAGCACCAGCGGCTCGCGGACGGCGGTCGCCGAGCAGGCCGGCGTCGAAGAGCCAGCTGACCGGGGTGGTCGGCGCGGCGCTCATCGCGCTGACCATCGTGCTCGTCGCCCGGGCTGTTCCAGAACCTCCCGCAGCCGACGCTCGCCGCCGTCGTGATCGCCGCCGCGCTGTCGCTGGCCGACGTCCCCGGCACGCGTGCGGCTGTGGCAGCAGCGGCGGACCGAGTTCGCGCTCTCGATCTGGCCGCCTTCCTCGGCGGTCGCGCTGCTCGGCGTGCTGCCCGGCATCGCCGTGGCGGTCGGCCTGTCGATCCTCAACGTGTTCCGCCGGCGTGGCGGCCGTACCAGACCGTGCTCGGGCCGCGTCGAGGACCTGCCCGGGTACCACGACATCCGCTGCTACCCCGACGCCGACCTCGCTGCCCGGCCTGTCGTCTTCCGCTTCGACGCGCCGCTGATCTTCGCCAACGCCCGCACCTTCCGCGACGCAGATCCGCGCGGCTGCCGCGGCCGACCCGCCGCCCCGATGGATCCTCGTCGCGGCGGAACCGATCACCGACGTCGACACCACCGCGGCCGACATGCTCGAGGACCTCGACGACGAGCTGAACGCGCGGGGCGTGTCCCTGGTCTTCGCCGAGATGAAGGACCCGGTGCGCGAGAAGATCGAGCGCTACGAGCTGACCCGGACCATCGACCCGGCCCACTTCTTCCCGACGGTCGAGGCCGGGGTGGCCGCCTTCCGGGCGGCGGTCGCGGCCGAGCAGCGGACCGTTCCCGGCATCCCGCAGCAGCCGGCCCCCGGCGCGGCGTGGACACCTGACCCCTGACACCTGCGACGAGACCCGAGGAGACGTCATGTCGAAGAAGAAGCGGCCGCACGAGAACGGCACCGGGGTGGTCACCCTCGGGCCGCCGGGCGACGCCCCCGCGGACGGCGGACAGCCCGGCGCCGACGGAACGGACCACGCGGAGCCGACGGACCACGCGGAGCCGACGGACCACCCGAAGCTGAAGGAGAAGGAGTACCAGCGGGAGCTGCGCCGCCTGCACGGCGAGCTCGTGGCGATGCAGGAGTGGGTCAAGCGTCGGGCGCCAAGGTGTGCGTCGTCTTCGAGGGGAGGGACACGGCGGGAAAGGGCGGCACGATCAAGGCGATCACCGAGCGGGTCAGCCCGCGCGTCTTCCGGGTGGTCGCCCTCCCTGCTCCCACGGAGCGGGAGCAGTCCCAGATGTACATCCAGCGGTACGTCCCGCACCTGCCCGCCGCCGGCGAGGTCGTCATCTTCGACCGCAGCTGGTACAACCGCGCCGGCGTCGAGCGCGTGCTCGGCTTCTGCACCGACGAGGACGCCGTCCGGTTCCTCGAGCTCGTGCCCGGCGTCGAGAAGGCGATGGTCGACTCCGGGATCATCCTCGTGAAGTACTGGCTCGAGGTCGGGGCCGACGAGCAGACCCGCAGGCTGCAGAGCCGGATCGACGACCCGCGCAAGCTCTGGAAGCTGTCGGAGCCCGGACCTGTTGTCGTACACCCGCTGGCGCGACTACTCGCGGGCCCGGGACGACATGTTCCGCGCGACCGACAGCTGCCTGGGCACCCTGGTTCGTCGCGAACTCCGACGACAAGAAGCGCGCCCGGCTGAACGTCATCTCCCACCTCCTCCAGCAGGTGCCCTACGAGCCGGTGCCGAAGCGCACGATCGAGCTGCCGAAGCGCAAGGCCGGCCCGGACGTCGCCGGCCCGCGCGTCCCCCTGCGCTGGATCCCGACACCCTTCTGAGCGCCCGTTCCGACCAGCCGACGGAACGGAGCCGCGAGCCGACCGCGGCGGACGTCATCCGCGTGGGGTGAACCGGAACCGGCGGGCGGGCGCGAACCTGACCGGAGGGCGTGGCGCGCGCCGCGCCCTCGAGGGAGGCGGTCCGCATGTCCACCACGCCGAGCACGCAGGGTGCGCCGGGCGCACCCGACGGGGTCCCGGAACGGCGGATGACCCTCGTGCAGGCCTCGTTCATCGGGGTCGGCGCGATGGTCGGCGCCGGGATCTTCGCGCTGCTCGGCGCCGCGGGCGAGGTGGCCGGGTCGGCCGTGTGGCTGTCCTTCCTGCTGGCCGGGGCGATCGCCGGTCTGCAGGGCTACTCGTTCGGCAAGCTGGGCGCGAAGTACCCGTCCGAGGGCGGCCTGCTCGAGTACCTCGGGCAGGGATTCGGGCGGGGGCACGTCACCAACGCCACGGCCTGGCTGGTTTCGCGACCAACGCGATCATCACGGCGATGGTCGCCTCGTCGTTCGGCAACTACGCGAGCGCCGTCGTCGCCGGCAAGGACCCGCACTGGGCCAAGGTGTTCGCCTGCCTGGTCGTGCTGGCGATGACCGCGCTGAACGTCGTCGGTGCCCGCGCTGTCGCACGGGTCCAGGCCGTGATCGTCAACGTGGTCATCGCGATCCTGGCGCTCTTCGCCGTCGTCACCATCGCCAACATGGATCCCTCGCTGCTGGCGCCGTCGGGGTACCCGGGCGTGCGGCAGATCGTCTCGAGCATCGCCCTGACGTTCTTCGCCTTCCTCGGGTTCGGCGTCATCACCTTCACCGCCAAGGACCTGCCGAATCCCTCGCGCCAACTCCCGCGCGCGATGTACCTGGCGCTGGCCATCGCGACCACCGTCTACGTCGGGGTCGCGCTCGGCGTGTTCGGCACGCTGACCGTCGACCAGGTGATCGCGTCCGGCGGGACCGCCCTGGCCGAGGCGGCCAAGCCCACGCTCGGCCAGTTCGGCTACGTGCTCATGGTGATCACGGCACTGTTCTCGACCACGGGCGCGACCAACGCCAGCCTCTACCCGGCCGTCGGCCTCGCCGGCACCTCGCCTCCACCGGCCAGTTCCCGCCGTTCTTCGGCCGCGACCTCGGACGCCGCCAGGCGTCGGTCGGCCTCCTGGTGATGGCCGGCCTCACCATCGTGCTCGTCATCGCGTTCAACCTCGACGCCATCGCCTCCCTCGGCAGCGCCGTCGCCCTGATCGTCTTCAGCTTGATCACCCTGGCGCACTTCCGCGTGCGCCACGTGACGGGCGCCAGCGTGGTCGTCCTGGTCGTCGCCGTCGTGTCCACGCTCGGCACCTTCCTGGTCTTCTGCACGACGACACTCGTGAACGAGCCCGGGACGGCGATCGCCCTCGTCGTCATCGTGGCGCTCGCGATCGTGGCCGACCTGCTGTGGACGAGGAGCCGAGGGGGTCCGGCGGGAAGTACCGCGCCGGCCGCCCAGGCCCCGACGCCCTCGACGACCTGACCCCGCCCGCACCGTGGCCCTACGCCGCCCGAGCTGGACCCGCGGCGCCATGCCCTCCGTCGGGCGCGACGAGGAGAGCACGGCGTCGGGCATCTACGGCGTGATCGTGGGGGCCGCGGTCATGGCGGCCTCGCACGCCGACCGGGTCGTCGCCGTCGCCGTCGCCGTCCTGGTCACGTTGGTCATCTACTGGACGGCGGAGCGCTACGCCCGGCTGGTGGCGGCCCGGATCCACGACGAGCACCGCCCGGACTGGGGCACGTCCGGCACGAGCTCACCCACGGCTGGGAGATCGTATCGGCCTCGGCGATCCCCCTGATCGTCCTGGTCGTCGCGGCGGCGTTCGGCGCGTCGCTGTTCGCCTCGGTGATCGCCGCGCTCGTCGCCAGCACCGTGCTTCTCGCCCTGGCCGGCTGGGAGATCGGCCGCGACGGACGGCTCAGCACACGCGAGCGCCTCGTCTCCGCGGCCGTGGCGAGCCTGTTCGGCGTCGCGATGGTCCTCCTCAAGGCACTGCTGCACTGAGCCGCCTGCATCCAGCGGCCGCCGTCCCGTCGACCATCCGCCGAGGATGAGGCCGCGCCCCCCGCAGGCCACGATCGTGGCGGGCATCGGCACAGTCAGTGGGAGCAGTGAGGAGAGCGGTCATGACGGCGTTCACCGTGTGGAAGTTCGACAGCCCCGAGGGCGCGAAGGACGCGACCACGATCCTGCGCCTGGCCGAGGACGACGGGCTTGTCAAGGTCGTGGACCACGCGGTCGTGACCTGGCCCGAAGGTGCGGACCGGCCCGACACCGACATCAGCCACGACAGCAAGAAGCGCGGCACCGTCTGGGGCGGGTTCCTCGGCGTGCTCATCGGCATGCTGTTCTTCGTCCCCCTGATCGGCGCCGCGGTCGGCGCCGCCATCGGCGCCGCGGTCAAGACCATGGAGGGCACCGGCATCGGCAAGGACGAGCTCGAGACGATCCGGTCGGAGGTCACGCCCGGGACGTCCGCGCTCTTCGTCGTGACCGAGAACGCCGACTTCGACCGGCTCGGTGAACGCCTCCACGGCATGCACTGGAAGCTCATCAGCACGAACCTCACGGACACCGAGCGCGACGTCCTCGTCAGCACCTTCGGCGGCTGAGCGCTGCCTTCCCCTACCCGCGGCGAGGGAGGCGCCGCCCCGACGACCCCGAGCCCCGGGGTGAGAAGGAGACCGACGGTGTCCGAGAGCGTGGAGACCGGCAGCACGATCCCGAACATCGTCGCGCAGACGCGGCGCGCCGCGGGCGGCGGCGGTTCGGTGGAGGCGGCCGCGCCAGGGCGAGGATGGTCCAGCTGGCGCCAGACGACCGTCCCCGGCGTCTGGGGGGCCCTGGTCTTCGCGTGCCTGTCGTTCACACCCTCGCTGCTCCCCCGCAGCGGGCTCATCCAGGGCATCGTCGCCGGTGTCACCGCCGCCATCGGGTACGGGGTCGGCGGTGCTCGCGGCCGTGTCTGGCGGGCCTTCGCCGACCGCGACACCCGCGCCCGCGCGCCGTCGACGTGGCGGATCTCCTCGATCGCCGGCGGGCTCGTGCTCGCCCTGTTCTTCGGCCTGGGCCAGTACTGGCAGCACGAGATCCGCGGTCTCATGGGCGTCACCGACTACAACATCGCCCTGGTCGTCCTCTCGCCGGTCGTCGCGCTCCTCGTGTTCGCTCTGCTGGTCCTGCTGGGCCGCGGCCTGCGGCGCGCTCTACCGCGGCTCGCGCAGCCTCATCCGGCGCTGGATCGGCCCGCGCGCCGCGAACGCCCTGGGGTGGATGATCGCCGTCGCCGGCGTCACCTACCTCGTCGTCAGCGGCATCCTGCTCGACGGGCTGGTGAACGCCGCCGAACGAGACGTTCTCGGTGCGGGACACCACGACGGCCGAGGGCGTGCAGCCAACCGACCACCGCCCTGCGTTCGGGCGGGACCGGCTCGCTGGTCCACTGGGACACCCTCGGGTGGCAGGGCCGCACGTTCACCGGCACCGGGCCCGACGGCCGCCGACATCGACGGCCACCGTGCACCGCCCCGCCAAGGAGCCGATCCGGGCCTACGCAGGGCTCGCCACGGCGGAGGACCCGGAGGACCGGGCGAGGCTCGCCGTCGACGACCTCGAGCACGCGGGCGGGTTCCAACGCGCGAACCTGCTGGTCGTCGGCACGACCGGCAGCGGCTGGATCGACCCGGCTCCTCCGCCGACACCTTCGAGTACCTGACCGGGGGCGACTCGGCCATCGTCGGGATGCAGTACTCCTACCTGCCCTCGTGGATGTCCTACCTGGTCGACCAGACCAAGGCGCGCGAGGCCGGCCGGGCCCTCTTCGACGCCGTCTACGAGCGCTGGTCGGCGCTACCGGCCGGGCCGCGGCCCCGCCTCTTCGTCAGCGGCGAGAGCCTGGGCTCGTTCGGCGGCGAGTCCGCGTTCAGCGGCGAGGCGGACCTGCGCAACCGGACGTCGGCACCGTCTTCGCCGGCCCGCCCAACTTCAACACCCTGTTCACCGAGTTCCGGGAGCACCGGGACGTCGGAGCCTGGAGCGGCTGCCCGTGTACCACGGCGGCCGCACGGTGCGCTTCACGAACGACGCCCGGGCGGAGATCCCGCCGACGGGCCAGCCGTGGGACGGCACCCGGGTGCTGTACCTCATGCACGCCTCTGACCCGATCGTCTGGTGGAGCCCCCGCTTGCTCCTCAGCGAGCCCGACTGGACGAGCGAACCCCCCGGCAAGGACGTGCTGGAGGGCGTGGTCTGGCTGCCGCTCGTGACCTTCTGGCAGGTGACGGCCGACCTGACGTTCGCGGGGGGCGTCCCGGAGGGGCACGGGCACGCCTACAAGTCGGAGTACGTCGACGCCTGGAACACGGTCCTGCGCCCGGCGGACGTCACCCCCGACGAGCTGACCGCGTTGCGGGCCAAGGCGGCTGCGATCCCCTGATCGGTCGACGTCCCCGTCGGCTCAATGCAGCACGACCCAGGCGACGGCGAGCCCGAGCCCGTTCGTGGCGACGTGGGCGAGCACGGGCGCGAGCAGGCTCCTGGACCGCAGCCGGAGCCAGGCGAACAGCAGGCCCGCGACGAAGGTGACGCCGACCGCTCCGGCCACGACCAGCAGCCGGCCCACCGGTGAGGCGGAGGCGCCGCCGACCGCGGGGTTGTCCCCCATGGTCGCCAGCGTCGGCTGCACGTGCCACAGGCCGAACAGGGCCGAGACCGCGAGAGCAGCCCGGCGGGGCCCCCACAGGGCTGCGCCCGCGCCGAGCAGCACGCCGCGGAAGGCGAACTCCTCGGGGATCGCGGTCAGCAGGAGGACGTCCACCAGGAGCTCGTGGGCGAGCTGGGCGGCGGTGATCCGGCCGCGGTCGTCGTGGAGGAAGCCGCTCGTCGCGGGCAGGGCGGCTGCCGCTGCCAGCACCACCAGCACGACCGCGAAGGCGGCTCCGCCATAGCGCAGGCCCCGGCCAGCGTCCGCGCTCCGCAGTCCGAGATCCGCGGGTGTCACCCGGCACCGACCAGGCGACAGTCGCGAGAGCAGCCGTCATCAGGGTCGCCCAGACGGCGTCCGGACCGGCGACCCCGAGGAAGCGGGCCACGGTCACCGCGACGAGCACCGCGAGGGCCGCCACGAAGCACCGGCGGGCGTTCACGGCGAGGGCGGCCCGGCCTGTCGACCGGCAGGTGATCTCATCCTCGCGGAATGAGGTGACGGCAGCGCCGACGAGAAGACTGATACCAGAAGGAACCCTGCTCGAGAAGAGAGACCGCAATGTCGTTCTGGGATGTCGTCTGGTTCATCATCATCTCGTTCGCGTTCGTGGCGTACCTGATGGTGTTGTTCTCCATCCTCGGTGACCTGTTCCGCGACCGCGCGATGTCCGGATGGGTGAAGGCGGTCTGGATCATCGCACTGATCGTCTTCCCGTTCCTGTCGGCGTTCATCTACGTCGTGGCGCGCGGCAGGAGCATGGCCGAGCGCCGCGCGGAAGAGGCAGCCATCATGCGCAAGGAGACCGACGCCTACATCCGCGAAGTGGCGGCGTCCACCACGCCCGTCAGTTCCACCGACCAGATCGTCCAGGCCCGGAAGATGCTGGACGAGGGCGTCATCTCCCAGCCGGAGTACGACCGCCTCAAGGCCAAGGCGCTGGCCTGAAACGGCGGGCGGAAGGCGCCGTGCTGCCGGAGGATCCGGCAGCACGGCGCCTTCCGTCGTGACGACGTTCACCATGCCTTCCGTCACCCGAGGCGGTTGCCTCGACGAATCGCGCCATCCCCTCGACCGCGGCTGAACCGGTGTTCCCGTTCCCATTCCGCGTCCCTTCGAGGCGTCGATCGTCATGCTCGCTCAGCGCCTTGCTCCCGCCGTCATCCCGACCGGGTGATGTCCGAGCACGGCCCGGGCCGAAGACTGGAGCGGCTCCGGGCGCTCGAGAAAGGTGGCCCCCCGCATGCTCACCCTGGGCGTGGAGGAAGAACTGCTCCTGCTCGGGCCGACGGGAGAGGTCGCGCCCGTCGCACCCGAGGTGCTACGCCTCGCCCGGGGCCGCCGCGGTCGCGGCGGCATGCATCCGGAACTGATGTCGTTCCAGGTGGAGACGGCCTCGGGCATCTGCCGGACGCTTCGGGAAGCTCGAGGACGACCTGACCGGTCTGCGCGCTGCGATCACCGAGGCCGCGGGCACCCTCGGCGTCCGCGTCGCGCCCACGGGAGTGCCGCCGTTCGGGCACGCGGGACCGGGCATGCTCACGGACGACGTCCGCTATCGCGCGATGGTGGACCGCTGGCCCGCCGCCACCGCCGGCGCGGTGACGTGCGCTTGTCACGTCCACGTGGGCATCGACGACCGGGCCCTTGCCGTCCAGGTGCTCGGCCGGCTGAGACCGTGGTTGCCCACGCTGCTCGCGATCACGGTGAACTCCCCGTTCGCCGACGGGATCGACACGGGGTGGGGCAGCAACCGGTACCGTCGCCAGCTCGCGTGGCCGACCTTCCGGCCGCCCACCGCCCACCGGGACCCCGAGAGCTACGACCGGCAGCTCGCCTCGCTCGTTCGACGAGGCGTCGCGCTGGACACCCGCAGCGTGTACTGGCTCGCACGGCTCTCACCGCGCTACCCGACGATCGAGGTGCGGGTGGGCGACACCTGTCTCACGGCGAGCGAGTCGGTGGTGTTCGCGGGCATCGTCCGCGCCCTCGTCGCCACGCTGGCCGACGACGTCAGGAGCGCGCGCCTGTCTGCTCCGGCGCCCGGGCCGCGGACGACCGCTCTGCGGGCCCAGCTCCTGTCGGCCGCCCATGACGGGCTCGCGCCGGCGATCGTCCGGCCCCGGGCGGCAGGCGGGGACCGGCCGGGCGGAGTCCTGGCGGGCGGAGTCCTGGCGGGCGGAGTCCTGGCGGGCCTGCTCGAGGTGATCATGCCCAGTCTCGAGGCGACCGGTGACCTCGCGGTGGTCCTGCCCGGGCTGCAACGGCTGGAGCGCCTGGGGACCGGCGCCGACCAGCAGCGGGCACTCCGCGCCGCGGCGCCGTCCAGGGCCGCCTTCGTCTCCGCGCTGGCGGAGCCCGCACCGCCCGACGCGGCGACCGGCCCGACGTCGGTGAGACCGCCGGACGAGCAGGTGGTCCTGCAGTAGGTCATCCCCGCGGGACGATGAAGCGGCCCCTTCTCTTCGGAAGACTCGTGCAGGTCGGGTCATCACTCGACGTCGCAGTCCGACAGTTCGCCGTCGGTCAGAACGGAAGGGACCCACCATGGCCATCGGAGAAGCACCCGTACTCGAGACCCTGCTCGACCTGAACGCCGTCTCCATCGCCCGGTCCGAGCTGGAGCCGTCGACCCTCCTGCTGGTACGGCTCGCCGCGCTGGTGGCGGTCGACGCTCCCGAGGCCTCGTACCTGATGCACATCGGAGCCGCCGCGGACTCGGGGATAAAGATCGACGACGTTCAGGACGTGCTCGTCACCGTCGCCCCGATCGTGGGGACGGCTCGAGTCCTCGCCGCCGCGGGCAAGATCACCGATGCGCTGGGCCTCGTCATCGCCTTGGGCGAGCTGGCGGACCAGGCCGAGGCCGACGCCGAGGCTGCGGAAGCCTGAGCCTTCGGGACGCCGGGCCGTCCTCTCGCTGATCGACGCGAGCCCGCACACCGCCGGCCGTGCCCCGTGGGGCACGGCCGGCGGTGTGCGTCACGGGGAACTGCGCCGGCAGCGTCCCAGGGAGTGTCGCGGGGAGTTCAGTCCCTCCGCACGACGGGGCGCGCCGCCAGTCGCCGAGCCGGCGAGCCCGGCCGGGTGGCCACCCACAGCACACCGCCGACGGCCAGACCGAGCCCCTGGCAGAAGGCCGCACCGAGGTCGAGGATCACGGCGCACACCATGATCAGCACGCCGGACCCGACCAGCACGCGGGAGAGAACGTCACCGTGACGGACGCGTCGGGCGCTGACACGCCTGAACGTGGCGCAGAGGTGGGAGTCGGAGAGCAGCATCTGCTCGATGTTCCGCAGTTCGCGCTGCTCGTGCTCGCTCAGCATCGTCGTCCACCCTTCTGGCTCCCACCATGCAAGCAGCCGGGAGTTCGAAAGGTCGTCATCCGCCGCGAGTGAAGGGGCACCGCTCGCGACCCGGACGGGGCGGGCGGTGACTCCCCCGGCTCAGCCCACGGCCTCCATCACGTCGTCGCTCACGTCGAAGTTGGCGTAGACGTCCTGCACGTCGTCGCTGTCCTCGAGGGCGTCGATGAGCCGGAAGATCTTGCGCGCGCCGTCCTCGTCGAGCGGCACGGCGACGCTGGGCACGAAGCTCACGTCGGCCGAGTCGTAGTCGATGCCCGCGTCCTGCAGGGCGGTGCGCACCGCCACGACGTCGCCCGGCTCGCTGACGACCTCGAAGGACTCACCGAGGTCGTTGACCTCCTCCGCCCCGGCCTCGAGCACGGCCGTCAGCACGTCGTCCTCGGTCAGGCCGGTCTTCGGCACGACCACGACGCCCTTGCGGCTGAACAGGTAGGAGACGCTGCCGGGGTCGGCCAGCGTGCCGCCGTTGCGCGTCAGGGCCGTCCGCACCTCGGCCGCCGCGCGGTTCCGGTTGTCGGTGAGGCACTCGATGAGCACGGCGACGCCGTTCGGCCCGTAGCCCTCGTACATGATCGTCTGGTAGTCGGCGGCGCCGGCCTCGGCGCCGGAGCCGCGCTTGACGGCGCGGTCGATGTTGTCATTGGGGACGGAGCTCTTCTTCGCCTTCTGGATGGCGTCGTACAGCGTGGGGTTGCCCGCCGGGTCACCGCCGCCGGTGCGGGCGGCCACCTCGATGTTCTTGATCAGCTTGGCGAACATCTTGCCGCGCTTGGCGTCGACGACCGCCTTCTTGTGCTTCGTCGTGGCCCACTTGGAGTGGCCGGACATCGCGTTGCCTCCTGTTCAGCTGCCGCCCGCCAGGGCGCCCCGGACCATCTCGACGAAGAGCCGGTGCACGCGGGTGTCCCCGGTGATCTCGGGGTGGAACGACGTCGCGAGCAGGTTGCCCTGCCGCACCGCGACGATCCTACCTTCGGCCGGGGTCCCCTCCATCGAGCCGACCTTCGCGAGCACCTCGACCTCGGGCGCGATCTGCTCGACCCACGGCGCCCGGATGAACACGGCCCGCACCGGCTCGCCCTCGACGCCGATGAACGGCAGGTCCTCCTCGAAGCTCTCGACCTGGCGCCCGAACGCGTTGCGCCGGACCGTCATGTCGATCCCTCCGAACGTCTGCTGGCCGTCGACGGCGTCGACGACCCGGTCGGCGAGCAGGATCATCCCGGCGCAGGAGCCGTAGGCAGGCATGCCCTGCTTGATGCGGTCGAGGATCGGCTCGCGGAGGTCGAAGGCCCGGGTGAGCTTGTCGATCGTGGTCGACTCGCCGCCGGGTACCACGAGCGCGTCGACCTCGGCGAGCTCGGTCGGGCGGCGCACGGGCCGCGCGACGACGTCGCACTCGGCGAGGGCGGCGAGGTGCTCGCGGACGTCGCCCTGCAGCGCGAGCACGCCGACGACAGGATCCTTGCTGCTGGTCACGACCCTTCAGCGTAGGGGGCCGGGGCGGGCATTCCCGCGCCGGCCTTGATGGAGCAGCGACTGACCCGGCCGCCGCCCAGCTCGACGAGGCCAGGCCGGGCTGCCGCACCAGCGCGACGAGGCCAGGCCGGCTCCCGCGACCCCGACGTCCCGCTCCTCCCCACCCCCTCCCCCGCCCTTTCCCCCCGGTGATCATGCAAACCGCGTCGATCATGCAAACCGCGTCGATCATGGAACCCCCGGAGGGACGCCACGCTCCCGGTTTCACCTACCGTGCACCCGTGACCGAGATGACCGCCTCGACCCTGGCCCGGCGAGCGGCCGTCCTCGACGAGCGCAGCCCGGTACGCGGCGCCCGCGAGCTCTTCGACCTGCCGGAGAGCCTGGTCTACCTCGACGGGAACTCCCTCGGGGCACTCCCCCGGGCCGTGCCGGCCGCGCTGGCCGACGCGGTGGGCCGGCAGTGGGGGCACGACCTGGTGGCGTCGTGGAACACCAGCGACTGGTGGGGGGCGCCCGCCCGCGTCGGCGACGCGATCGGCCGACTACTGGGCGCCGGGGCGGGCACCACCGTCTGCGGCGACTCGACCACGGTCAACCTCTACAAGGCCTACCGGGCCGCCGCCTGGCTGCGACCCGGGCGGCGTGTGGTCGTGACCGATCCGGGGTCCTTCCCGACGGACCTGCACGTCCTCGGTGCGGCCGCCGAGGCCGGCGGGCTCGAGATCGTGACCGCGGCGCCGGGCGACGTCCCGGGGATCCTGGCCCGCCGCGGAGGTGAGGTGGCCCTGGTCGCGCTGTCGCATCTCGACTACCGCACTGGTGAGCTGTTCGACCTGCCGGGGCTCACGGCGGCCGCGCACCAGGCGGGCGCGCTCGCGCTGTGGGACCTGTGCCACACCGCCGGGGTGGTGCCGGTGTCGCTCGACGAGGCCGGCGTCGACCTCGCCGTCGGCTGCGGCTACAAGTACCTCAACGGGGGGCCGGGTGCGCCGTCCTACGTGTACGCGGCGCGGCGGCACCACGACGGTTTGCGCAACGCCCTGCCGGGCTGGAACGGGCACGAGCAGCCGTTCGCGATGGAGCCCGGGTACCGGCCCGCCGCCGGGATCGAGCGGATGCGGACCGGCACCCCGCCGATCCTGTCGATGCTCGCCCTCGAGGCGGCGCTGTCGGTGTACGAGCGGTTCACGGTCGCCCAGGCGCGGACGGCGTCGCTGACCGTCGCGGGTCTCTTCGCCGGCGTCGTCGACTGGCTGGTGCCGGAGGTGTCGGTCGTGACCCCGCCGGACGACGACCGGCGGGCCGCGCAGATCGCGCTCCGGCACCCGCAGGCGTACGGGCTGGTGCGGGCCCTGGCGGCGCGCGGCGTCGTCGGGGACTTCCGCGCGCCGGACATCGCCCGCTTCGGCTTCGCCCCGCTCTACGTGACCCACTCCGACGCCGTCACCGCCGCCCTCGCCCTGCGTGCCGTCCTCGACGCCGGCGACCACCTGTCCCCCGCCCACGCCACCCCGTCAAAGGTCACCTGACCCTTCCTCCCCTCCCCTCCACCTGCGACTTCTGGTGTCTTTTCGTGCTTCTCGACGCCCGAAAAGCACGAAAGGGCACCAGAGGTGCGGCGAGTTGTCCACAGCTGCTCGTGAGGCCCTTGCCCGCATCACCGCATACCCCCTCTCCTTGGTGGATGACGGGGCATCACCGGGTACCGGACGAGCTGGCGCAGTGGCCCTTCGTGGGGAGCATCGCCGTCCGCAGCGGGTTGCTGACAGCGAACGAGCTGCGCGGACCTACCTGGGTGCGGCTGCTGCGCGGCGTCTACGTGCGAGCGGGCCGTGAGTCGGATCCTCAGGTTCGCGTGCACGCCCTGCGCCTCGTCGTCGGCCTGTATGACGTCGTCTGCGGCGTCACCGCGGCCTGGCTTCACGGCGTGTGGACGCCACCGCCCGGCGGCACCCTGCCGTTGGAGATCGCGCGACCGCTCCGGGCACACGGACAACAGCCAGCGGGTCTGCGGCGCCGCCGCCTGGTACTGCTCGACGAGCCGGACGCCGACGACGTGGTCGACATGGACGGCGTTCACGTCACGTCGGGCTTGCGCACGTGCGTCGACGTGATGCGCGAGCGAAGCCTGGTCGAGGCCGTGGTCGTTGCCGATGCCTTCGCTCATCGCGGCCTCGTCAGGCTGCCGAGCCTGCGTGCATATTGTGCCGAGCGCCGTCGATGGCCGAACATCCGCCGGGCACGCGCGGCGGCGGACCTGGCGAACGCCGGGGCAAGGTCGCCCGGCGAGAGTCGTCTGCGGATGGTCATCGTTCTCGCCGGCTACGACGAGCCTCTGGTCAACGTGCCCGTCTACACACGACAGGGCGTGCATCTCGGGACGCCGGACCTGACCCTTCCGGCCCCCCGGTGGGTGCACCTTGAGTACGACGGCGCCTATCACGACGAGCAGGCCCAGCACGGTCGTGATCTGCGCCGGCAGAACGGTCTGCAGCGCGAGGGGCGGGTCCCGCTCCTGCGCTACGACTGGCGGCACGTCCTCCGCGAGCGGCACGTCGTTCTGCGCGATCTCGTTGCGGCGTCCGGCGAGGAGCCGCGCTTCGAGCTCGACGAGCGCGACTTCAAGCGGGCCGACGGCGCCGGCCACAGGTAATGAGGCTCCTACGCCGCGACCTCTGGTGTCGTTTCGTGGATTTCGGCCCTACGAAACCACGAAAAGACACCAGAGGTCGCGAGGGTCGCGTCGGAGGCGTGTGGAGGGGCTTACCAGCCGCGCTGGGCCAGGCGGTGGGGCTCCGGGAGCTCCTCGACGTTGATGCCGACCATGGCCTCGCCCAGCCCGCGGGAGACCTTGGCGATCACGTCGGGGTCGTCGAAGAACGTGGTGGCCTTCACGATCGCCTCGGCCCGGGCCGCCGGGTTGCCGGACTTGAAGATCCCCGACCCGACGAAGACACCGTCGGCGCCGAGCTGCATCATCATCGCGGCGTCCGCAGGCGTCGCGATGCCGCCGGCGGTGAAGAGCACGACGGGTAGGCGGCCGGCCTCGGCGACCTCGCGGACCAGCTCGTGCGGCGCCTGCAGCTCCTTGGCGGCGACGTACAGCTCGTCCTCGCTCATCGACGAGAGGCGGCGGATCTCGGCACGGATCGTCCGCATGTGCTTGGTGGCGTTCGAGACGTCGCCCGTGCCGGCCTCACCCTTCGAGCGGATCATGGCCGCGCCCTCGGTCAGCCGGCGCAGTGCCTCGCCGAGGTTGGTCGCCCCGCACACGAAGGGGACGGTGAATCCCCACTTGTCGATGTGGTGCGTGTAGTCCGCCGGGGTCAGCACCTCGGACTCGTCGATGTAGTCGACGCCGAGCGACTGCAGCACCTGGGCCTCGACGAAGTGCCCGATCCGTGCCTTCGCCATCACCGGGATGGACACGGCGGCCACGATGCCCTCGATCATGTCGGGGTCGCTCATGCGCGCGACACCGCCCTGCGCGCGGATGTCGGCGGGCACGCGCTCGAGCGCCATGACGGCGACGGCACCGGCGTCCTCGGCGATCTTGGCCTGCTCGGCGGTGACCACATCCATGATCACGCCGCCCTTGAGCATCTCGGCCATGCCGCGCTTGACGCGGGCGGTGCCGACGGCGGGAGTGGTGCTGACCGAGGTGGTGCTCGGCTTGTCCTGCTGGGACACGGAAGACCTCGCTGCGGGTGGCGACCGGCTCGTGCGGGCGAGGCCGGCCGGCGGGTGAAAGGGGACGTCTTTCGGCAACGATTCTACGCGATCGAGCTGTCCCACCCCTGATGTCAGACCCGTCACATCATCCGACGACCCGACCCGACGCGCGTCGGCGTCGGCGTCGGCGTCAGGCGACCAGGCCCGGGGGTACGGAGTCGTCGATCTCGACCATGCCTGGCAGCGGCGCGTGCCCCGCGAGCCGGGCCAACCGCACCACCCGCTTGCGACGCACCCGTAGCGTCTGCGACACCGCGTCGTTGTGGAACCGCCGGGCCAGCTGCACCCGGGCACATGCCTGCCCGAGCAGGTCGAGGGACTGGGCCGCGAGCGGCGCCGCGCGCAGCTCGATCACGTGCGCGGGATCGCCGAAGGCCACGTACAGCGCCCGGGTCAGGTCGTTCTCGACCTCTTCGACGGGGCCGCCGGCCTCGAGCCACTCCGACTCGCCGCGCGTCTCGCCCGCGGCCAGCGCCAGCGTGGCGGCGTCGGCCACGAGCAGCCCGGTGGCGGGGTCGAGCAGCGGCGCCGCCTCGACGGCCGCCGCCGCCCGCCGCGCCAGCTGCGCGTCGAGCGCCGCTCGCAGGGTCTCGACCTGGTGGTGCAGCCGGTCGAGCCGGGCCGCCGAGAAGGACAGGTACCACCCCAGCACGAGCAGGACGGCGAGGACGACGAGCCACCACTCGACGAGATCCCTCACGACACGCCGCCGTCAGCCACGCCAGCGCGTGAGCAGGCGGCGGCTGCCGACGTCCTCGCCCACCCGGTCGGCGCCCAGGCGCACGGTCTCGTAGACCGCGAGCACCTGGCCCGCGACCCGGCCCCAGTCGTAGCGGCGCACGGCCGTCGAAGCGGCCACGGCCAGCCGGAACCGGTCCGCCGGGGAGTCGAGCAGCGCCGACAGCTCGGCCGCCAGCCGCCCTGGTTCGCCGACCGGGAAGAGCACGCCGAACTCGCCGTCGCCCAGCACCCGGCGGAAGGCCCCGAGGTCGCTCGCGAGCACGGGCGCCCCCGCGCTCATCGCCTCGACGAGCACGATGCCGAAGCTCTCACCGCCGGTGTGCGGGGCCAGGTAGACGTCGACCGACTTCAGCAGCGCCGCCTTGTCGTCGTCGCCGAGCGGGCCGAGCAGCTCCACGGCGTCACGGTGCTGCGGCGCGAGCCCTTCGAGCGCCTCGTCGCCGTCACCTCGCCCGAGCACGAGGAAGCGCGTGCCGGGGTGGTTCGCCAGCACCGCCGGGACGGCGGCGGCCAGCACCGGAAGGCCCTTGCGCGGTTCGTCGATCCGGCCGACGAACGCGACGGTCGGCCGCTCCCGCGTGCCCTGCCACTTCGGCCGGGGGACGGCGGCCGCGAACCGGTCGACGTAGACCCCGTTGGGGATGACCACGGCGTCGCCGCCGAAGTGCTCGACCAGGGTGCGCCGCGCGTCCTCCGAGACGGCGATGCGGGCGGAGATCTTCTCGAGGCTGGGCCGCAGGATCGGGAACGCCGCCTGCATCGTGCGCGAGCGCAGGTTCGCGGTGTGGAAGGTCGCGACGATCGGCCCGGTGGCCGCCCACAATGCGAGCATCGACAGCGACGGCGACACGGGCTCGTGCAGGTGCAGCACGTCGAAGTCGCCCTCGCTCAGCCACCGGCGAACGCGGCTAGCGCTGACCGGCCCGAAGGCCAGCCGCGCCACCGAGCCGTTGTACTTCACCGGCACCGCCCGGCCCGCGCCCTCGACGTACCAGGGCACCGGGGTGTCGTCGTCGGCCGGGGCGAGCACGCTCACCTCGTGCCCCGCGTCGATCAGATGCTCGGCGAGGTCGCGCACGTGGAACTGCACCCCGCCCGGGACGTCGAAGGAGTAGGGGCACACGATCCCGAGGCGCACGGCCGGCTACCTGGCGAGTTCTGGCGTGGCGACCGGTACGAGGTCCGCGACGAACACCCGCTGCAGCATGTGCCAGTCCTGCGGATTGCTGCGGATGCCCTCGGCGAGCGCGTCGGCGCAGGCCTGCGTCATCTCCGCCAGCTGCTCGGACCGTTCCCCCGCCGGCGCCACCACCTCGGGGTGGAACCGGACGACGACGCCCCAGCGCGCGGGCGCGCCCGCCGGCAGACGCTCGTAGCGGATCGACACCGGGTACAGCGCGGCGCCCGAGACCAGCGCGAGCGAGGCAGGGCCTGCGGCCATCCGGGCGGTCTCGCCGAACAACGTCACCGGCACGCCCGTGCTGGTGAGGTCGCGGTCGGCCAGCAGGGGCACGAAGCCGCCCTTGCGCAACCGGCGCACGAGGTGCCCGAAGAGGTTGCCGCCGCCGGTCAGCGGCAGGATCTCCATCCCGAGGCGCTGGCGGAAGTGCAGGAAGCGCTCGAAGAGCTCCTCCGGCCGCAGCCGCTCCATCACCGTCGTCACCTGGGCGAGCGCGAGCGTGGACCAGGCACCGGCGTGGTCCCAGTTGCCGCTGTGCGACAGCGCCATGACGACGCCGCGGCCCTCCGCGAGCGCGGCCCGCACCTCCTCGTCGTTCTCGATCCGGCAGGTCTGCAGGATCCGCTCCGAGGTCCAGTCGGGCAGGCGGAAGGCGTCGCACCAGTACCGCATGTACGAGTGCATGCCCTTGCGGCTGAGCGACTTGAGCTTGAAGGCGGTCGCCTGGGGGACGACCCGCGCGAGGTTGGCCTCGAGCTGGCGCACCCCGCGCCCCTGCCGCAGCCAGGCGATCTGGGCGATCAACGAGAAGACGAGGTAGGCCGCCCGCTCCGGCAGGGCGCGCACCAGGCGCCAGCCGAGGGTGAACATCCACAACGAGACGCGCTCACGCATGTGCGCCCTCCTCGGCGTCAGGGGTGGTCCCGGGGGTCGTGCCAGGGGTGCTGCCGGCGGTCGTGCCGGTGGTGGCGGCGCTCGCGGCGAACGCCTGCCGGCGCACCACGAGCACCCGCTGGACGACGGTCACGAGGCTCGCGACCGCCAGCAGGGCGAGCACGACGAGCAGCACGACGGGCGGCAGGCCGAGCCCCACGAGCCCGGTGGTCAGGAGCACCGCGACGAGCCGGTCGGCCCGCTCGGCCACGCCCACGGCCGCGGTCATGCCGAGGCCCTCCGCGCGGGCGCGGGCGTAGGAGACGATCTGGCCCAGCACGAGGCAGGCCAGCGTCAGCGACGTCATGAGCGTCGCCCACCGCTCGTGGGGATGGATGGCGTAGAACATCACGAGGCCGCCGAAGATCGCGGCGTCCCCGACCCGGTCGAGCGTCGAGTCGAGGAAGGCCCCCCACGAGGTCGAGCGCCCCTGCAGCCGCGCCATGATCCCGTCGAGCGAGTCGGAGAAGGCGAACGCCGCCACCACGACCGTGCCCCAGAAGAACGAGCCGCGCGGGTAGAACAGCAGCGCACCGGCGACCACTCCGAGCGTGCCCACGAGCGTGACGGCGTCCGGGCTGATCCCCAGCGCGACCAGCCCCCGGGCGGCGGGGGTGAGGAGCCGGGTGACGAGCGCGCGGGCGAAGCGGTTGAGCATGACGTCCGGGGTGGGCAGGGACCCCGCGCGGCACGGCGGGCGTGGCCCCGCGCCTGGGAGCGCCTCGCGCTGCAACTGCAGGTGGAGAGCAGATGGACGCGGGGAGCCGTAGGGCCGGGCAGCCCGAACTCTACCGACGTTCCGGGGGCCTCCAGACCCTTGCCCCGCACCCGGCGATGGGTGGAAGTTAAAGGCGCACCAACCGGTGGGGACGAGGAGGTCTGATGGCGGGCAACACCAAGTCGCGCGCGACGGTCAGCGGCCAGCCGGCCGTGGTCGGCGACCCGGCCAGGATTCGCAACGTGGTGCTGGTCGGCCATGCGGCCGCCGGCAAGACGGCCCTGGTCGAGGCCCTCCTCCTCGGCACCGGTGTGACGACGCGCCTCGGGCGCATCGAGGAGGGCACGACGGTCTGCGACCACGAGGAGGTCGAGCGGCGCCTGGGCCGCTCGGTGTCGCTGGCGGTCGCGAGCGTCGTCCACGAGGGGGTGAAGGTCAACTTCGTGGACACCCCGGGCCACCCCGACTTCGTCGGCGAGGTGCGGGCAGGGCTGAGGGCGGCGGATGCCGCCCTCTTCGTCGTCTCGGCCGTGGACGGCGTCGACGGCCTGACCCGGATGCTCTGGGAGGAGTGCGCGTCGGTCGGCATGCCGCGGGCGGTCGTCGTCACCCACCTCGACCAGCAGCGCGCCGACTTCGACGAGGCGCTGGCGATCTGCCAGCGGGTCTTCGGCGCGGGCGTGCAGCCCCTCTACCTGCCCCTTCTCGACGACGACGAGGCGCCGGCCGGCCTGATCGGCCTGCTCTCGCAGCGGGTGTTCGACCACTCCGGGGGGGCCCGGGTGGAGCGCGAGGCCGAGCCGGAACACCTCGAGCTGATCGAAGGCGCCCGCGGCACCCTGATCGAGGGGATCATCCAGGAGTCCGAGGACGACGGGCTGCTCGACCGCTGGCTGGCGGGCGAGGAGGTCTCGTTCGACACCCTGGTCGAGGACCTCGAGAAGGCCGTCGCCCGCGGCGCGTTCCACCCCGTGCTGCCCGTCGACGCGGCCCGCGGCCTGGGCGTCGAGGAGCTGCTCGAGGTCGTCGTCCGCGGGTTCCCCTCGCCGCTGGAGCACCCGGCGCCCACGGTCTACACCCCCGTCGGCGGCGCGCGCGAGCCGGTCGTCTGCGACCCCGCTGCGCCCTTGGTGGCCGAGGTCGTCAAGACGACGACCGACCCGTTCGTCGGCCGGATCAGCGTCGTGCGGATCTTCTCGGGCACGCTCGTGCCCGACGCCACGGTGCACGTGTCGGGCCACTTCAGCCAGTTCGCCGGTCCCGCGTACGCGCAGGAGAGCGGCCACCAGGACCACGACGTCGACGAGCGCGTCGGCGCCGTCTCGGTCGTGCTGGGCGCCACCCTGACCCCGGTCGAGCGGGGCGTCGCCGGCGACATCGTGGCGGTCGCCAGGCTCACCAAGGCCGAGACCGGCGACACCCTGTCGGACCCGTCGGCGCCCGCGCTGATGGAGCCCTGGGTGATGCCCGAGCCGCTGCTGCCGACGGCGCTCACCGCGAAGACCAGCGCGGACGAGGACAAGCTGTCGCAGGCGCTCGCCCGGCTGGCCGCGGAGGACCCGACGCTGCGCACGGAGGTCAACCGCGACACCCACCAGGTGGTCGTCTGGTCGATGGGCGAGGCCCACCTCGAGGTGCTGCTCGACCGGCTCCGCACCCGGCACGGCGTCGAGGTGGGCACCGGCCCGGTCCGGGTGGCGCTGCGCGAGACCCTGCAGAAGAAGGCGGCGGGTCACGGCCGGCACGTCAAGCAGTCCGGCGGGCACGGCCAGTACGCCGTCTGCGACATCGAGGTCGAGCCGCTGCCGGAGGGCGGCGGGTTCGAGTTCGTCGACCGGGTCGTCGGGGGCGCCGTCCCGCGTCAGTTCATCCCCAGCGTCGAGAAGGGTGTTCGCGCGCAGCTGGCCAAGGGGGTGGCGGCGGGCTACCCGATGGTCGACGTCCGCGTGACCCTGGTCGGCGGCAAGGCGCACAGCGTCGACTCCTCGGACGCCGCCTTCCAGACGGCCGGCGCGCACGCCCTCAAGGAGGCGGCCGCCGCGGCGGGCATCGCGATGCTCGAACCGATCGACGAGGTGCAGGTCGTCGTCGACGACGAGTACGTGGGCGGCGTGATGAGCGACCTGTCGACGCGGCGTGGCCGGGTCACCGGTACGACGTCCGTCGGCAACGGGCGCACCGAGGTCTCGGCCGAGGTCCCCGAGGTCGAGCTCACCCGCTACGCGGTCGACCTGCGCAGCCTCGCGCACGGCACGGGCACGTTCACCCGGACGTACGTGCGGCACGCGGCGATGCCGCAGCACCAGGTCGAGAGGATGCTCGCCGACGTGCCCGCCTGAGCACGCTGATCACCGTGGGGTGAAGATGAGGTGGTGCGCCGCCTCCTCGCCTACACGCGCCCCCACGTCGGCGCGCTCGTCTTCGGCACGGTGCTCGCACTCCTCGCCGGCGTCGCGGGCCTGGTGCAGCCGCTGATCGCCAAGCAGGTCATCGACGCGCTGTCGGCGAACCGGTCGCTGCTGCAGCCCGTGATCATCCTGGCGGCGCTCGTGCTGGCCGCGGCCCTGCTCGGCGCGGCCAACAGCTACGTGCTGGGCCGGACGGCGGAGCGGGTCGTGCTCGACGTGCGCACCCGGCTGGCCGACCGGCTGGTGCGGCTACGGGTCGAGGCGCTCGACCACTCCTCCCCGGGCGACCTCATCAGCCGCACGACGGCGGACAGCTCGCTGCTGCGTTCGGCCGCCACCACGGCGCTGGTCGACCTGGTCGACGGCGGGTTGCGCTTCGCCGGGGCGCTGGTGCTGATGGGCTTCCTCGAGCCGCGGCTGCTCGCCGTCTCGCTGGTGGTGCTGGTCGGGGTCGGGATCACCGTGGGATTCGTCGTCCCCCGGATCCGTGCCGCGGTCCGGGCGGCCCAGGACGCCGTCGCCGCCGTGGCCATGGCCCTCTACCGGGCCCTCGGGGCGGCGCGCACGGTGAAGGCGAGCGGGAGCGAGGCGAGCGAGCTCGCGGCGGTCACCGGGGCCGTCGGCACGGCGTACACGGCGGGCGTGCGCGGCGTCCGGCTGAACGCGATGCTGACCGCGGTGACGGGGTTGTCCATCCAGGTGCCGTTCCTCGCGGTGCTCGGCGTCGGCGGGGCGCTGGTGGCCCGCGGCGACCTGCCCGTCTCGACGCTCGTCGCCTTCCTGCTCTACCTCTTCTACCTGATCGGGCCGATCGGCCAGCTCGTCGGCGGGACCAGCACGCTGCAGCAGGGTCTCGCCGCCGCCGACCGCATCGCGGCGGTCGACGCGATGCCCGTCGAAGACGTGCCGCTCGGCGCCCCGGTCGCGCCCGCACAGCGTGCCGCCGACGCCGTGCCGCTCGGGGTGCGCTTCGAACACGTGTCGTTCACGTACGCGGGCCGCGAGCAGGTGCTCGACGCCGTCACCTTCGAGGCACCCGGGCCAGGGCTGACGGCGGTGGTCGGCCCGTCGGGCGCCGGCAAGACGACCCTGTTCTCGCTGCTCATGCGGTTCTACGACGCCGGCGCCGGGCGGATCCTGGTGGGCGGTCGCGACGTCGCAGGCCTCGGCCTGCACGACCTCCGCCGGCTGATCGGCTACGTGGAGCAGGACGCGCCCGCGCTCGAGGGCACCCTGGCCGAGAACCTCACCTACGCGGCGCCGGGCGCGACACCGGCCCAGGTCGCCGACGTGCTCGCCCGGACCCGCCTGGACGAGCTCGTCGAGCGGCTGCCGGACGGGCTCGAGACCCTCGTCGGCACACGCGGCGTGCTGCTGTCGGGCGGTGAGCGGCAGCGCGTGGCGATCGCGCGAGCCCTGCTGCGCCGCCCCGCGGTGCTCCTGCTCGACGAGGCCACCTCGCAGCTCGACGCCCGCAACGAGCAGGCTCTGCGCGACGTCGTCGCGGAGGTCTCGCGGACGACCACGGTGCTCGTGGTCGCCCACCGGCTGTCGACCGTGACGTCCGCCGACAGCATCGTCGTGCTCGACCGCGGTCGGGTGCGGGCGACCGGCACCCACGAGGAGCTGCTGCGCGAGGACCCGCTCTACGCCGAGCTGGCGGCGACGCAACTGCTCGCGGCCGACCCGGCATGAGACGAACCGGACCCGGGACTTCTGGGCCCACGGGGATGATCGGAGGGAGCGCGCAGGAGTCGGTTCAGACGGGCCAGGCCTCGGCGAGCCGCCGTCGGGTGTCGGACAGCAGCTCGGGCAGCGCCTTCGTCTGGCCGACGATCGGCAGGAAGTTCGCGTCGCCGCCCCAGCGCGGCACCACGTGCTGGTGCAGGTGCGCGGCGATGCCGGCGCCGCCGGCGGAGCCCTGGTTCATGCCGATGTTGAAGCCCTGGGCCCCCGAGATCGCCTGGATGACGCGCATCGCCGTCTGCGTCGTCGCGGCGACCTCGATCGTCTCCTCGGGAGTCAGCTCCGTGTAGAGCGACACGTGCCGGTACGGGCAGACCATGATGTGCCCGGTGTTGTACGGGTAGAGGTTCATCACCACGAAGGCGAGCTCACCGCGCGCGACGATCAGGCCGTCCTCGTCGGACCGGCTCGGCGCGCGGCAGAACGGGCACTGCTCCCCCGCCGCGGCGTCCGCGGGTTTGTCCTCGCCCTGCAGGTACACCATCCGGTGCGGCGTCCAGAGCCGCTGGAAGCCGTCGGCCTCGCCCGCGAGCTCCCAGGGCCGCTCGACCACGGGGGCTCGCGTGGACAGGTCGTCGTCGTCCGTCACGCCGCGATCCTAGGCCGGGCCCGCACGACCGCCCCGGCCCGCCCGACCCCGGACGCCGCCCACCGTGACGCGGCCGCCCCCGACACGGCCGTGCGCCCCGGACACCGCCCCTCGCTCTTGCCGCTGATCATGCAATCCAGTCCGATCATGAGTGGGCTTGCATGATCGGACCGGATTGCATGATCGGACCGGATTGCATGATCAGCGCAGAAAATTGGGGTCAGACTTGGGCGCGGGTGCGGCACGGCGTCGACGATCCGGGCCACGGCGTCGTCGACGGGGATGCCGTTGTCCTGCGAGCCGTCGCGGTAGCGGAACGACACCGCGTGGTTGGCGGCGTCCTCCTCCCCCGCGATGAGCACGAACGGGATCTTCTGCTTGCTCGCGTTCCGGATCTTCTTCTGCATGCGATCGTCCGAGTCGTCGACCTCGACCCGGATGCCCTGCGCCGTCAGCTGCCGTGCCACGCCCTCGAGGTACTCGACGTAGGCCTCGGCCACCGGGACGCCGACCACCTGGACGGGCGCCAGCCACGGCGGGAACGCCCCGGCGTAGTGCTCGGTGAGCACGCCGAAGAACCGCTCGATCGAGCCGAACTTCGCCGAGTGGATCATGACCGGCTGCTGCCGGCTGCCGTCGGCCGCGGTGTACTCGAGCCCGAACCGGGCGGGTTGGTTGAAGTCGTACTGGATGGTGGACATCTGCCAGGTGCGCCCGATCGCGTCGCGCGCCTGCACCGAGATCTTCGGGCCGTAGAACGCGGCGCCGCCGGGGTCGGGGACCAGTTCGAGCCCGGTGCTCTCCGCCGCGTCCTTCAGGACGGCGGTCGCCGACTCCCACTCCTCGTCGGAACCGATGAACTTGTCGGAGTCACCGCCGGTCGACAGCTCGAGATAGAAGTCCTCCAGCCCGAAGTCCTTGAGCAGCCCCAGGACGAACGACAGCAGGTGGCGGATCTCGTCGGGCGCCTGCTCGGGCGTCACGTAGCTGTGCGAGTCGTCCTGGGTGAGCCCGCGCACACGGGTCAAGCCCTGGATGACGCCGGACTTCTCGTACCGGTACACCGACCCGAACTCGAAGAACCGCAGCGGGAGCTCACGGTACGACCGCCCCCGCGCCCTGAAGATCAGGTTGTGCATCGGGCAGTTCATCGCCTTGAGGTAGTACTCGCTGTTCTCGAGCTCCATCGGCGGGAACATCGTGTCGGCGTAGTACGGCAGGTGCCCGGAGGTCTCGAAGAGGTGCGCCTTGGCGATGTGCGGGGTGCCGACGTAGTCGAATCCCTCCTCGATGTGCCGGCGCCGGACGTAGTCCTCCATCTCCCGCTTGATGATCCCGCCCTTGGGGTGGAACACCGGCAGCCCCGACCCGATCTCCTCGGGGAAGGAGAAGAGGTCGAGCTCGGCGCCGAGGCGGCGGTGGTCGCGGCGCTCGGCCTCGGCCAGGCGGTCGAGGTAGGCCTTGAGCTCGTCCTTCGTGGGCCAGGCGGTGCCGTAGACGCGCTGGAGCTGCGGGTTCTTCTCGTTGCCGCGCCAGTAGGCGGCGGCGGTCCGCATCAGCTGCCAGCCGTTGGCGAGCAGCCGGGTCGACGGCACGTGCGGGCCGCGGCACAGGTCCTTCCAGGCGACGCTGCCGTCGCGGCGGAGGTTGTCGTAGATCGTCAGCTCGCCGGCGCCGACCTCGACGGCGGAGGCGTCGTCCAGGTCGTCGAGGTCCACCTGGGCGGACGCCTGCGCCTCGGCCTCGCTGGTGGTGTACTCGGCGCCGCCCGCGTCCTTCGCCGCCGGGCTCTTGAGCCCGATGAGCTCGAGCTTGTACGGCTCGGCGGCGAGCTCGGCACGGGCCTCGTCGTCGGTCACCACCCGCCGGCGGAAGGTCTGGCCCTCCTTGACGATGCGCTGCATGACCTTCTCGAGGGACTTCAGGTCCTCCGGGGTGAAGGGCTCGGCGACGTCGAAGTCGTAGTAGAAGCCGTCCCGGATCGGCGGGCCGATGCCGAGGCGCGCCTTGGGGTTGACCTCCTGGACCGCCTGCGCGAGCACGTGCGCAGCCGAGTGCCGCAGCACGGCGAGCCCCTCGTCGCTGTCGACACCGACGGGCTCGACCACGTCACCCTCGCGCAGCGGGTGCGACAGGTCGCGCAGGACGTCGTTGACCTTGGCGACGACGACGGAACGGTCGCCCTCGAAGAGCTCCCCGGCGGTCGTCCCCGTCGTCACGACCCGCTCCTGGCTGCCGGCGGGGGTGCGGACGACGATCGGGACGTCGGACACGGAGTGCTCCTCGGATACGTGGGGGCCGCCCGTGGCTCACGGGCGTACTCGCGATGCTACCCAGCGCTCCCCCGGCCGTTCCCGCCGTTATCCGTGCGGCGCGTCGGCGGGCGGCGGGCCGGTGCCGGCGGGCCGGGGGCCGTGTCAGCCGGAGCCAGCGGGTGCCAGACCGGTGCCAGCGCGGTGTGCGCGGGGTGTCAGCGCGGCGGCGCATCGTCGGGAGCGACGAAGGGAGAACATCGTGACCTACGCGATCGAGGCCGAAGGCCTCACCAAGAGGTTCGGCTCGACGCAGGCGCTGGCCGGGGTCGACCTCGCCGCCCGCGAAGGCACCGTGCTGGGCGTCCTCGGCCCGAACGGGGCCGGCAAGACGACCGCCGTCCGCATCCTCGCCACGCTGCTGCAGGCCGACGCGGGGTCCGCCCGCGTCGCCGGCCTGGATGTCGTCCGCGAGGCTGCCGACGTCCGCGCCCTGGTCGGCCTGACCGGTCAGTACGCCTCGGTCGACGAGGATCTGACGGGCACGCAGAACCTGCTGCTCATCGGGCAGCTGCTCGGCCTGCGCACCCGGGAGGCGCGGGCCCGGGCGGTGGAGCTGCTGGAGTGGTTCGACCTGACGGCGGCCGCCGGCCGGACGGCGAAGACCTACTCCGGCGGCATGCGCCGGCGCCTGGACCTGGCGGCGAGCCTCGTCGGGCGACCGTCGGTGATCTTCCTCGACGAGCCGACCACCGGGCTCGACCCCGCCAAACGCGACGAGATGTGGACGGTCGTGCGCCGGGTCGTCGCCGAGGGGGCGACCGTGCTCCTCACCACGCAGTACCTGGAGGAGGCCGACGCCCTCGCCGACGAGATCAGCGTGATCGACCGCGGCCGGGTGATCGCCCACGACACCCCCGACGGGCTGAAGCGCCACCTCGGCGGCCAGCGCCTCAGCGTCCGGCCCGCCGACCCGGCCCGGCTGGACGACGTCCGCGCGCTCCTGGCCGAGATGACCGGCAGCACGCCCGAGCCGAGCGGTCGCGGCGAGCTCACGTGCCGCGTGGACGACGACGCGCTGCTGCCCGACCTCACCCTGCGGCTGCGCGCCGACGGCATCGCCGTCAACGAGCTGTCCCTGCACCTGCCGAGCCTCGACGAGGTCTTCCTGACGCTGACCGGCCGGCCCACCGACGAACCCACCACCGAGGAGGCGGCATGACCAGCACGGGCACCACCACAGCACCGACCCTGACCGGCCGGCCGCCGACCGGCCACACCCTCGAGCTCGGCCGGGCCGGCGGTCGGCGGGCCCCCGTCTGGCGGCAGGCCGTCGTGCTCGCGCGGCGGAGCCTGATCAAGACCTTCCGGACGCCGGAGGCCCTCGTCGACGTCACCCTGCAGCCGATCATCTTCCTGCTGCTGTTCACCTACGTCTTCGGCGGCGCCATCGCGCACGGCTCGCAGGACGCCTACCTGCAGTTCCTGCTGCCGGGCCTGCTCGGGCAGACGATCGCGATGGCCAGCGTGTCGCTGGGGCAGAACCTCAACGCCGACATCGAGAAGGGCGTCTTCGACCGGTTCAGGTCACTGCCCATCGCGCGGTCCGCTCCGCTGGTCGGTGCGGTCGGCGCGGACGTCGTCCGCTACCTCATCCTCTTCACGGTGACGATGACCGTCGGCACCCTGATGGGGTTCCGGGCCACGCAGGGGCCGCTCGCCGTCGGGGCCGCGCTGCTGCTGGCGATGGGCTTCGCGCTCTGCTTCGGGTGGATCTCGGTCTACGTCGGGATGAAGGCCCGGACGCCGGGCGCCGTGCAGGGGATCATGTTCCTGCTGGTCCTGCCGCTGAGCTTCGGCAGCAACACCTTCGTGCCCACCGAGACGATGCCGGGCTGGCTGCAGGCCTTCGTCAAGGTCAACCCGATCAGCCAGCTCGTGGACGCCGTCCGCGGGCTGATGATCGGCGGCCCCGTCGCCGAGCACGTGCTGT
Organism: uncultured Actinomycetota bacterium; assembly: GCA_963794075.1. Classification (GTDB taxonomy): domain Bacteria; phylum Actinomycetota; class Actinomycetes; order Actinomycetales; family Kineosporiaceae; genus DATKNA01. The sequence goes on along the minus strand of CAWCCY010000021.1, from coordinate 336,350 downwards.
GGACCCTGGTCTGGATGGCCGGGCTGCTCGTGGTGTTCGCGCCGCTCGCCGTGCGCGCGTACCGCCGCCGGGCCTGACTCCGCCCGTGAACCCGGCCGGCGCCCTCAGCGGAGGGCGCCGGCCGGTGTGGTGTCGTAGCGGGCGGGGTCGACCTCGGCGAGGGCGACGAGCGGGTCGAGCGCGCGGCCCTCCGCGTACCGGCGGTCGAAGTCCGCGCCCGGGTCGGCGCGCAAGTCCTCTGTCAGCCTGCTGATCATCGGGCTCGTCGCATCCTCGGCCCCACGCAACCGGGTGGCGATTCCCAGCATCCTCGCCGCGTCAGCGGTCGATCCCAGCGACCGCAGCCAGTAGGCGACGGAGACCGCCACCACGGCCATGATCGGGCGGTCCTGCGCGATGAGGCCGTGAGCGTACGCCGCCCGCAGATGCTCCCGGGCGCGGCCGGGCCCGCTCAGCCGCAGAGCCAGCAGCGCACTGACCGCGTCGCCCACGGCGCCGCCGTGAGCCATGATCAGCGTCGGCGGCTCGAGCGTCGCGAGCAGGGCCAGGAGCTCGTCGTAGGCGCTGCGCATCTCGCGCTCGTCGTCGTCGTACATCGCGATCGACGCGGTGACGACGGTCGTCATGAGCTTCCGCAGCAGCTCGCCGGACCCGTACCCGGGCCCCTCGGACATCGCCGCCGCCAGCGTGCGCGCCTCGTCGGGGCGTCCGGCCCGCAGCCGGAGGTCGGCCAGGCGCATCGTGATCATGGTGTGGTCGTTCGTGCTGCCGAGGTCGGTGATATGGCGCAGCGCCACCTGGAAGTCGTCGGCCGCGCCCTGCAGGTCCCCGTCCATGGTGCGTAACTGGCCGCGGGTCGCCAAGGCGGTGGCGATGCCCCACCCGTCCCCGATCGCGGCCCACTCCTCGACCGACGCCTCGACGTCGTGCCGCATCGTCTCGACGTCCCCGTCGTTCTCGGCGATCGCGACCCGCATCATGCGGGCGGCGGCCCGGACCCACGGCTCCGGGTGCGCCAGCGCGGGGCCCAGCTCGGCGGCGGACGCCTCCCGCTCGTCGGCGAACATGAGCAGCAGGGGAGGCAGGATGGCCGCCAGCGGGTGGTCGAGCGCCGACGCACGGATCCGGCCGGCGATCTGGACCATGTCGTCCCGCCGGACGTCCGCCGACCTCACGTCTGCCGACGACATGGAGAGCACGGCCAGCACCCCGCGCGCGGTCGGTGCCTGCGAGCACTCCCCCGCGCCCGGGACGTCCAGCGCCACGCGCAGCCAGCGGCGCGCCTCGTCCGCGTTCTCCCGCACCATCCAGTACCACCCGAGGCGCAGCACGAAGTCCAGTGACCCCGACGCGTCACCGGAGTCCGCGAGGTAGCGCACCGCGGCGAGCACGTCCTCGTGCTCGGTGTCGAGCAGCCGGAGCGCCTCCAGCTGACGGTGGCCGCGCAGTGCGGTGTCGGCCCGGGCCACCAGCCGGGCGAAGTACGTGGCGTGGGCCGCGCGTGCCGTCGTCAGCAGCCCTCGCTCGGCGAGTTGCTCCGTGCCGTACTCGCGCAGCGTCTCGAGCATCCGGAACCGGGTGCCGGTCGGCGCGCGGTCGGCCACGAGCAGGGACTTGTCGACCAGCGCCTGCAGGACGTCGACGACGTCGTCTTCGCCGCGCGTGCCGTCCACCCCGACCCAGGACGGGGACACCGCAGCCACGGCCTCGGGCGTCGCGCCCGACGCGAAGACGCCGACGTGCTCCGCGACCTCACGCTCGACGTCCGAGAGCAGGTCCCAGCTCCACTCCACGACCGCGCGCAGCGTCCGGTGCCGTGGGGTGGCCGTCCGTCGGCCGCCGGTGAGCAGCCGGAACCGGTCCGCGAGCCGGGCCGCGACCTCCTCCGTCGAGAGGGCGCGCAGGCGTGCCGCCGCGAGCTCGATGGCCAGCGGCAGGCCGTCGAGGCGGCGCACGATCTCGACCGCGGCCCGGTCGAGTTCGACGTCGGGGTCGACGGCGCGCCCGCGATCCACGAAGAGCCGCAGCGCGGGACTTTCCTCGGCGTCTGCCAGGTCCGCCCCCTCCGCCGGGACCGGCAGCGGGCCCAGAGGTTGCAGCACCTCGCCGGCGATGCCGAGCGGCTCGCGGCTGGTCGCGAGCACGCGGACGCCGGGGCAGCGCCCGAGGAGCTCCTCGAGCAGGTCGGCGACGGCGTCGACCAGGTGTTCGCAGTTGTCGACCACGAGGAGCATCCGCGCACCGGCGAGGAGCTCCATCAGCCGCTCGCGCCCCTCGCGGTGCCGGCGCTCGCCCAGCCCTTCGGGCAGGGCGACATCGCGGACGCCGAGGGCGTCGAGGACGGCCTGCGCCACGCCGGTGGGCTCGGTGACGGGTGCCAGCTCCACCAGCCATGCACCGTCAGGGACGGCGGGCTCGGCGTCGATCCCCTGGTCGCGCAGGACGCCGGCGGCGACCTCCTGGGCCAGGCGCGTCTTCCCGGAGCCGCCGGCGCCGACGACGGTGACCAGCCGGGCCGCCCGCAAGCGGCTCAGGACGGCGCGGACGTCGTCGTCCCGGCCGACGAAGCTCGTGAGGGCGGCTCGCAGGTTCGTGCCGGGCGCCGCCGGGCGATCCGCCAGGCGGAGCACGGCGAGGTGCTTCTCGCGCAGCGCCGGCGAGGGATCGGTGCCGAGGACCTCGGCCAGCGTGGTGCGGGCACGCTCGTAGGCGGCCAGGGCTTCGGCAGGGCGACCGGCCGCGACCAGGGCGTCCATCAGGGTCGCGACGAGATCCTCGCGCAACGGGTACGCGCCGGCGAGCTCGTCGAGCTCGCCGACGACGTCCGCGCCGCGGCCGGCGCGGACGGCCAGGCGGGCCCGGTCGCGCAGGGCCTGCAGCCTCAGGTCGTCGAGCGACGCGCGGACGGCGTCCGCATCGACGGAGATGTCGTCCGGCAGGGGGTCGCCCCGCCAGAGCGCCAGCGCCCGGTCGACGGCATCCGCGGCGTCGGCGTCGCGACCGGCCTCGAGCAGCCGGGCCGCCTCCGCGACGAGCCGGGCGAAGCGGGTGCCGTCGACGGCGTCGGCGGTCAGGGCCAGCCGGTACCCGGCCGGCGACTGCTCGACGAGGTCGGGGTGACCGAGCACCCGGCGCAGCCGCGAGACGAGCGACTGGAGGCTGTTCGTCGGGTCCGCCGGTGGGTCCTCCGCCCACACCGTCGCCATCAGGGCGTCGGCGGAGACCCAGCTGCCCGGGTGCAGGGCGAGCCGGCCGAGCAGCAACCGGAGGCGCTGCCCGGGGATCGCGACGACCCGGGCTCCGTCGCCCTGGCCGTCCCGGACCTCCAGCGGCCCCAGCCAGCGCACCTCCATGCCCTGGATCATCCCAGACCGGGGGCCGGCTCCTCCTCCGGCGACGACCGCAGGACGACCGCGTCGCCGGCCCGGATGGTCCCGGCCCGCTCCACCTCGGCGTAGACGCCGAGGCAATGACCGGGGCGGCGGGCAACGCGGAGCACGGCGGCGCCGATCTCGAGCCGCCGGCCGATCCAGTCCTCCTCGCGCAGACCCGGGACGTCGAGGACGAGGTTGGCGCGCGGCTCCTCCAGGCTGCAGGCGCAGTCGGCGGCGTCGTGCTCACCCCGCGCGGCGGCGTCCAGCGCCTGCCGCGACACCAGGTGCACGGGTGCGTCGAGTGTCGACCCCGCCGCCACCCGCGCCAGCCGGACCGGCCGCCCGAGCGCTTCTGCCAGGGCGCGATCGGCGTCCGCACCGACGGCATCGGCAGCACCACCGGGCACGGTGATCAGCGGTGTGCCCCCGGGACCCGGGACGGCGATCAGCTCGCGCAGGCGCGGCGCGGCGTCGGCCGTGAGGACGGTGCGGTCGTCGTCGGCGGTGACGACCGCCCAGCGACGGTCGCCGACCACGCCGGCGTCGTCGAGGTCGATCGCCGGCACCGGACCGGCCTGCAGGGACTTGACCGGGAACGCCTGCACTGCCTCGACCCGCCCCAGCGGCTCGTGACTCATGACCTCACCGTACGGCGACGCCCGCCTCAACGAGACGGCGGCGCTCGCAGCACCCAGCGGAGGGGCTGGTCGAGGTCTGTCTCGTAGGAGCACACGGTGCCGGTCCTCACCTGCGCGCGCAGGTGGCGGCCGAGCCGAGGATCGATCTCGGCGATCCGGGCCATCGCGCCGACGAGAGCCTTGCGGACGGCGGTGCGGGCGCGTTCCTCGCTCGAGCCGGTGACTCGGCGGCGGCCGCCGAGGCCGGTGGCCTGGTCGAGCTGCTCGAGCAGGGCCTGGCGCTCGTCCTGCAGGCGCCCCCGGCGGCCGAGGTCGGCCCGTTCGGCAGCGTCGTCGAGCTCCCGGTCGATGTCCGCCAGCCGGGCTCGATAGGCACGGCGGGCGGCTTCGTCGAGAACCTCCAGCCCGCTCTGCTGCAGGGGTGGACGTCCCTCGCCCGACCCGACCAGGGTCAGGGCCGGGATCGGCGTGTCCGGAGTGGAGACGAGCGCGTGGAGGTGGTGCAGTCCGCGAAGGTCGGGCAGTGTCGCCGCGGCATCCTCACGCCCGACGGACCAGAGGCCGCCTGCTGCCCGGTGCAGGCGCACGACGGTCGGGGCCGGCGGTGCCGGTGTGATCGTGCGGGCCCGGGGCGATCCCTTCCTGAGCCGGTCGCGCCACCACAGCGCGCCGACCCGGTCATACGTCGCCAGGGCGGACGTCGTGAGCCGTTCGGCCTCTGCCCGGTTGCCCAGCAGAGCGGCCGCCCGGGCGAGCGTGTCGTCGGTGATGCCGTGGAACATGACCGCTCCCGCGTTGATCACGGCCCGGCCCTCGTACGGCGACAGCCGCTCGGCCAGATCAGCCGCCAGATCCGCGTCCCCGACCGCCAGTGCCCCCTCGAGCAGGCACTGGTGGATCAGCAGCCAATCACCGTCCCGCGGCAGCGCCGCCAGAGCGTCGGGCGTGAACACGCCGATCATCTCGCGCACCCGCTCGGGCCGGCCCGCGCCCAGCCACATCATGGCGGCCTCGGCACGGACGGCCGCGACGCCCTGCTCCACCGCGTACGACTCGTAGATCCGGGCCTCGGCGGCGCACGTGGTCGCATCGCCGGCGACCAGGGCCGTATACCCGACCATGGTGTGGAGGACGCCGAAGGCATCGGGGACGAGCGTGACCCGGGTGGCCTCCTCGGCGGCGGAATGCAGAACCGTCAGGGTGTCGGTGCGGCCGCGGAACAGGTCGAGGGCCAGTCGGCGGGATGCCGCGAAGAACCTGGCCTTCGGGGACTCGCCGGCCAGCAGTTCGAGAGCGCGGACCTCCCGGAGCACCCGCGGGACGTCGAGGACCTCCCACGCCAGGGTCAGCGCCCACAGGTGGGCCTGGAGCCTGGCGTCGGGATCCGGCAGGTGAGCGGCGACGTCCCCGAGCCGCACCGCCCACGCCCGCCGCCGCTCGAGCTCGTCGGGCCCCCACCACGCGGTCAGGCCGGCGTCGAGGGCGTCCGCAAGCAGCACGGCGTCGCCGGAGCCCTCGGCGATCGCCAGCGCCTCGCCGGCGAAGGGTCGGGCCCGCCGCGGCTCCCCGGCGTAGGCCCAGCACCGTGCCAGCGCGCTCGCGAGGCGGGAGCGCTGCGTCGCGTCGCGGGTCAGCACGTACGGCTCGTGCAGGCGCACGGGCAACGCGCCGGGCGTCTCGTTGTACGGCTGGCAGCGGGCGAGCCCGAGCACGGCCTCGACCTGCACGTCGAGGTCCCCGCCGCGAGCAGCCAGCTCGGCCGCCTTGGTGTAGAGCTCCGTGGCCCGGGCGCCCCGGCCGGCGGAGCGCTCGAGCTCGGCGCGCTCGAGCAGCGATCCCGCCGTGACCGCGTCCGCCGCCATGATCCATGGTAGGTCGACGGAGCGCGGCCGGCGGCGGGACTCCGCCGGGATCAGGGCCTGACCAGAGGCACCTCCTGGGCGTGGCGGCGCTGGGTCGCCTCGTCCCAGTCACCGGTGCAGTAGAGGGTGAGCTCGGCGATGCGGTCGCCCTCCACCACGGCCAGAACGAGCTCACGTGCGTACCACTGCTGGCCGTCGGCCGGCCATCGCTCGGCGAACTGCAGCAGGAATCCGCGACCGGTCCGGTCCAGCTGCTCCACCCTCACGGTGTGCGGGCCCTGGTGACCGGCCTCGCGGACGGCGTACAGCTCGTCCGGCCCGCTGGTCTGGACCCGCCACTGCGGCAGCGACAGGTCGCCGAAGACCGCCGGCGAGAACAGGCCGTCCGGGCGCACGCCCGTCTCCAGCCAGCGCACGAACACCTCAGCGAGGGTCGCGGACGTGGCGTCGAGTGCCGAGGTGTCGATCGATCGGAGCGATCCCGCGACGCTGGTCACGACGGCCTCCCGGCGCGCATTGCCTGCAGGTTGCCGGCGGTCGTCGCCGGCACCGGGGCGAGATCCGCCGGGCGGGAGAAGTCGACGACGTCGATGGTGATACCGACGGGTGTGGTGGCTCGATGAGCGCTGGGCATGGTGCCTCCTCCAGTGGCCTTTCGTGCGGGGACACCAGAGAGGCGTGACATCGGGCGTCACAGCGTGACACCCGGGTCCGTCGGGTTCGCAGACATGGCGGGTGCGCCTGGGTGGACACCAGCTCGGCGTGCAGGATCCGGGTGACCGGGTCGCCGGCGAGGGCAGGGGCGTTGTCGAGGGCAGGGGGCGTTGTCGGAGCCCGGAGCAGACCCAAGCCGTCTTCGGCGTGCTCACCGGAACGCCATGACCCGACACCTTCTTCGCACTCGGCAACCTCCGCCGCCTCATCGGCTGGCGGGGGATCCTCTCCATGAGACGCCGCCGCTGAACCCCGCCCCCGCCGCGTGCGAGCTCACGGAGCCAGCCACCCGGGATCGTCTATGTCGGCGGATCGACCGAAGCACCGACCTGGCGAAGGACTCCGAAGACGTCCGCCGTTCCCCACCACTCACTGGCCAGGCCGTCGGTGAACCTCAGGATCTGAACGGACTGCATGTCGACCCGTACACCCGTGCCAGGGATACCGACGAAGTCGCCTCGGTGCGTTCCGTGCCAGGTCACCAGGGCGGCCAGCTTGTCGCCCTCCACGACGGTGTCCTCCACCGACGCCCGTCAGGTCGGCGAACGCGTCGTGCATCATGCTCACCCAGTACTTGATTCCGGCACGCCCCGGAGCCTGTCCCGGCACAGCATCGTGGTCCACGATGTCTCCGGCGATCAGGTGATCCAGCGCGTCCCGGTCGGCGGCAGCGACCGCAGCGATGATGGCGTGGTAGGTCTGTCGAAGACTCCGCTCACTCATCCCGACATAGTCCCCACGCGGCCCTAGGGCGCGCTGTAGGTGAGTGTCGCGGGCAGCTCCTGCCGGCGCGCCCGGCCCTGCGCCGCGAGCACGTCGAGGTGGGCGGCCGTCTCGATCACGGCGAGCATCTGGTTGGCGGCGTCGAGCTCGTCGAGGCGGTACCCCCGCCGCGTCCACGCCAGGCAGCCGGCGACCTCGTACGGGGTCGACGCGCCGGACCGCAGCGCCTTCTCCGACGCGCCCAGGCGGCCTTCGTGGTGGGCCAGCAGCTCGTCGATCCTGGCGTGAACGCTGTCGGTGACGGGGCCGTGGGCCGGGAGGAGCCGCGCGTCCGGCAAGGCGCGGACCTTGGCCAGCGAGCCGAGGTAGTCCGCGAGCGGTGAGGGCGCCGGACGGCTCTCGAACCCCAGTGAGGGAGTGATGTGCGGCAGGACGTGGTCGCCCGCGAACAGGAGGCCGGCCGCGGCGTCGAGGAACACCAGGTGGCCGCGGGTGTGTCCCGGCGTGTGCAGCGCGCGGATCGTCCGCCCGGGCACCGTCAGCTCCTCGCCGTCGCCCAGCCACCGGTCGGGCAGCTCCCATCCGCGCGGATCCAGCGGCCCGCCCCACCCGACCCGGCGCAGGCCGTCCACCACCTGCGACGCTCCGTACCGCCGCAGGAGGACGACCTGTGCGACGTCGTCCGGCTCGTCGCCCCCGTCGACGAGGACCTGCAGGCTCTCGCGCTCCCCCGCGCCGAGCGCGACGGAGGCGCCGGTGCCGGACCGGATCGTGACCGCCTGCGTGTAGTGGTCGCGGTGGACGTGCGTCACGAGGAAGCCGTCGATGTCGGTCAGGTCGAGGCCCAGCTCGCGCAGCGACGTGACGAGCCGGCCGAGCGATTCATCGATCGCCCAGCCGCCGTCGACGAGGACGACGTGCTCGCCGTCCATCAGCGCGTAGACGTTGACGGCGCGCAGGCCGTCCAAGGGCAGCGGCAGGGGGATCCGGACGACGCCGGGCACGACCTCGTGGACGCCGGGGCGCAGCCAGGCAGAACGATCGGCAGAACGATCGGCGTGTCGATCGGGGGCGGCGGTCACCGGGCCATCGTCGCCGCTGCGGCCGGCCGGGGCACCGTCACGACGAGGCGGCCGCGGCGGCCCCGGCCATCCGGCCCGCGCAGAGCGCCTCGGACCATCCGGATCCGGGGGCCGGGTAGAGGTCACCGATCATCTGGCCCACGGACCCCGCCGAGTAGAGCCCGTCGATGGGGTCGCCGAACGGGTCGAGGACGCGCCCGTGCTCGTCGTGCTGAGGGCCACCCATGGTGCCGACCCCACCGGGGTACAGGGGAACCGCGTACAGCGGCGGCTCCAGCGGGATCAAGGACGACGCGGGGCGGCCGAACGCGTCCTCGCCGGTGCCGCACCCCGTGTTGTAGGCGGCCACCGACTCCTCCACGGTCTCGGGCCGCGGCAGGCCGAGCAGGGTGCCGAGCTCGGTGCCGGACGATCCCGTCGTGATCCAGCCGCGCTCGAGCTCGGCGCTGTTGTCGGCGCTCCACGTGTACAGCCCCATCGAGACCGGCCCGATCATCGGCGAGACCAGCGGCGCGGCGTCGAACCGGCGGGCGTCGAACACCCAGTACGCCGGGATCCGCGGATAGGTGTGGCTGATCGGGTCGTAGGCCAGCAGCTCGTACCAGGCGGTGTGGATCTGCGTGTAGCGGTGCTCGTCGCAGAAGCGGCGCCCGGCGCCGTCCAGGACGACGTAACCACCGGGCGGGATGGCCATCTGGAAGGAAAGGAACCGCCCGTCGCCCAGCTCGAAGCGCCCGGCCTGGCGCCCCTCGGCGCCGTTCATGTGCCAGAGCGCGGCGCCGGCCGCCTGTGCCATCCGCAGGCCGTCGCCGGTGTTGTCGGGGTTCCCGGCGAAGTACATCGGCGCCGCCCGCAGGTACTGGCGCACCAGTCCCGGGTCGTTCTCGAAGCCGCCGGTGGTGAGGACCACCCCGCGGCGGGCGCGGATCCTGCGGCTGCTCCCGCCGGGCTCGCCACCGTCCCGCTCGCTCCCGTCGGAGACCGTGCCGTCGGAGACCGTGCACTCCAGGCCCGCGATCCGGCCGGCGTCGTCCCGCAGCAGGCGCCGGCCGCGGTGGTTCCAGGCGAGCCGGACCCGCCCCGTCCTCTCGGCCGCACCCGCCAGGGCTTCGAACAGTTCGGCGCCGGGCCTTCCGGCCGAGCGCGGCAGCGTGAACTGCAGGGTGCGGACGGCGTCCGCCCCGTCGAACTCGGCATGCGCGGCGACGCCGTGCATGCCACGACCGGGAGCCGACGCGATGCCGGGGCAGGCCTCGTGCAGCCAGTCGTCGAGCCCCGCCGCGAGCGTGGCCCAGGCCCGGCTGACGGCGTACGGCGTCGTGCCGCCCGCGCACCGGTCGAGGTACCGCGCGCCGCGCTCGGCGTCCGTGACGGTCAGCACGAAGGCTGCCGCGGCCTTCGCCGACGGCGTGTGCGCGGTGGGAGGCTGCCGCTCCAGGACGAGGACATCGGCGCCCGCCCGGGCCGCCGTCAGGGCGGCCGCGACGCCCGCGGCCCCGAAACCGACGACCACCACGTCGGCGGTGTCGTCCCAGCTCACCCGTGCGCCCCGACCCGCTCCGGCAGGCCGTAGAGGCTCCGGGCGTTGCCCCCGAGGATGCGCTCGCGGCCGGGGCCGGCCAGCCCGGGGAGGACGTCCCGGGGAGCCGTGGTGTCCCACCGGGGGTACCCACTGCCGTAGAGCAGCAGGTCGGCCGCGTCCGTCATCTCCAGCCATTCGCCGAGCACGCGGTCGTCGTCGGGCGGCCCCTCGTAGGTGCCCGTGACGAAGCGAACGTGGTCGGCGAGGTAGAGCATCGGCCGCTTGGTGACCCAGGGCGCCTCGATGCGGGTGATCGGCCAGTCCATGTCCATCCGCCACATCAGCGGGGTGAGTACGTCGAAACCGCCGTCGGTGAAGACGAACTGCAGCCCGGGCAGTCGCTCGAAGACGCCCTCGGCGATCAGGCTCGTCAGGTGGTAGACGAAGTTCTGCGGGAACAGGGCGGCGAACTCGACGTAGTGCCGCGGGAAGCCACCGGGCGTCGGGTGGAAGGCCGCGCCGCTGTACCCCTCCGAGCGGACGGCCACGGGCAGCCCGGTAGCCGCGACCGCCTCCCACAGCGGGTGGTACACGCGGTGGCCGTAGGGCAGCTGGGACTCCAGCGGCACCGCCACCTGCACCATCCGGTCGTCGCCGGCCCACCGGTGGACCTCGCGGACCGAGGCGTCGACGTCCAGCGGGTTGATCCGGATGGAGCCGTGGTAGCGCACAGGGCCCGGGACGCCGCCGAGCCAGGTGGCGGCCAGCCAGTCGTTGGTGGCCGCGCACAGCGCCGAGCCGAGGTCGAGATTGGGCAGCTGCCCGCGGGTCAGCGGCACGAGCACGGCGTCGCGGACCCCGTTCGCCGCGAGATCGCCCGCCGCGAGGCCGGGGTCGGACCCGGGCAGCCCCGCCGCCGGGGAGACGGACGTGCTGAAGGTTCCGAACGGTGCCACCCCGGTCGGGGCCGGGTACAGGTACCTGAACACGCCCGGCATCGGCCGGTCCCGGAACGTCCGCGGTAGGTACTCGCGGATCTCCTCCTGCGTCCGCGGCTGCGGCTGCACGCAGGCGTCGACGGCGCCGTCGGCGGGCGCCGTGCCGGCCACGTCGGTCGTGTCGATCATGACGCCTCCACCAGGACGACGCCGTCCACCACGGTGACCGGCCACGTCTTCACCCGGCGCTCGGGGTAGGCCAGGGAGGCTCCCGTCGCGATGTCGAACTCCCAGCCGTGCCAGGGGCAGCGCAGGCACTCGCCGTCCCGCTCCCAGACCAGGTCGTAGTGCTCCTCGCCGGCCGTGACCGTGCCTTCCACCTCGCCGAGGCAGAGCGGCGCGCCGCGGTGCGGGCAGGTGTTGCTGAGGGCGTGGAAGACGCCGCCCACGTTGAAGACGCCGATGCCGTACCGGCCGACGGGGAGCAGCGTCACGCTGCCCGGAGGCAGGTCCTCGACCTTGCCCACCACGTGCGAGATGCGTTCGCGCGCCACGGCGATCAGTCCTCCTGGGCCGAGAAGTAGCCGTGGTGGCCCGGGCGGCCACGGCTGAGCGTCGCCGTGACCGGGTCGGCGAGGTAGGCGTCGCGGGCGTCGTCCAGGGCGTCGCGGGGGCGGACCGCGGGCAACCCGTAGAGCTCGATGGCGTTCCCGGCGAAGATCTTCTGGCGTTTCTCGCGGCCGAGCCGCGGCATCACCCAGTCGGGGGCGTCGTAGTCGTAGTGCGGGTAGTCGCTGGCGAACATGAGCAGGTCCTCCGCGTGCAGCCAGTCCAGCGTGCGGATGAGGTGCTTGTGGTCGGCCGGCTCCTCCAGCGGCTGCGTGGTGAAGCGGACGTGGTCGCGCACGTACTCCGAGGGTGGCCGCCGGCAGCCCGGGACCTCGGCGCCCAGGTGGCGCCAGTACCGGTCCAGCCGCCAGAGCAGCGGCGCCGCCCAGCTGAACCCGCCCTCCACGAAGATGACCTTGAGCCCGGGGTAGGTCTCGAAGACGCCCTCGAAGACCATGCTCGTCAGGTTCGTCATGAAGTACTGCGGCCACTGCGTGAAGGTCTCCATGTGCAGGCCACCGAAGCCCGCCGGCGTCAGGTTGTACATGCCGGGGCGCCCGGTGACGTGCATGGCGATCGGCAGGCCGTGCCGGGACGCGGCGTCGTAGAGCGGATGGAACTGAGGGTGCCCCAGGGGCACCGGGTCCTCGGGGACCAGGTAGATCTGGGAGAAGTAGGGGTGGCCCGCCCACCGCTCGATCTCACGGACGGCGCCGGCCGGGTCGTGGGCGCTGACCCGCAGGGAGCCGCGGAACCGGGCGTGCTCGTTGTGCGTGGAGAGCCAGGTGTCGGCGAGCCACGCGTTGTGCGCGGAGAAGATGGCGGTGTCGAGCTCGGGGTCGTAGAACTTCGTCTTGGGCTGCAGGACGATGAGCATCGCGTAGTCGGCGCCGGCCTCGACCACGACCTGCCGGGTGAAGAAGCCGGGGTCACCCCCCGGGATGCCCCCGCCGGGCGGGATCGCATCGGACCGGGTCGTCTTGTCCGGCGGCGTGTACAGCGAGGCGTTCGCGTCGAACTCGTGCAGGAGGTTCACGAAGTGCCGGGTCCGGTGGGGCTCCGGCACGTAGTCGGCGAGCTCGGTCGCGAGCACCAGCGGGTGGGTGTCGCAGTCCACCACGGTGACGGCGACCTCCGCCGCCGCGTCGGTGGCTCCGGCGGGTGCCGGTGCGGTCGTTCCGGTGGTCATCTGCCTCACCCCTCGCCGGCGCTCCGGCCGGCCACGTAGCCGTAGGTCAGCGCGGGGCCGAGAGTGCCGCCCCCGCCGGGGTAGGCGGGCCCGAAGACGGACGCCGCCACGTTGCCCGCCGCCCAGAGGCCCGGGACCACGCGGCCGTCCGCCGCGACGACCTGGGCCCGCTCGTCGGTGACGGGCCCGCCGTTGGTACCGAAGCAGCCGACGAGCAGCCGGTAGGCGTAATAGGGGCCGGTGCCGGACAGTGGCCGCAGGTTGGGGTGGGCGGCCTCGCGGTCGCCGCGGTAGGTGTCCCAGGCCTGCTCGCCCCGATGGAAGACGGGGTCAACGCCGCGGGCGGCGTCGGCGTTGAAGCTCTCGACCTGGCCTTGCAGACCCGCAGCGTCGACGCCGATCCGGCCGGCGAGCTCGGCCAGGGAGCCGCCCTCGACCAGCCAGTCACCCGCGGCGGGCGTCGTGGCGTCGCGGTGCAGCACCGGGTACCGGTCGAGGTGCGCGGCGTCGAACACGACCCAGGACGGCGTGTTCGGGTACTCGTAGCGGTGCGGGTCGAAGCGCGTCTGGAGCTTGCCGAAGTCGGGGTAGTTCATGCACTCGTTGCCGTAGCGGCGGCCGGAGCGGTTGACGACGAGGGCGCCCGGGAGGCTCTTGTCGAGCTGGGCGATCCGGAACCGGGGCGCGCCGTCGTAGCTGTCGCCGGGCACCCCCATGCTCGGGACCCACCAGGCGTGCTGGAGGTTGGCGAGCCGGGCGCCGGCGCGGGCGGCCATCACGAGGCCGTCACCCTCGTTGCCGGGCGGGCTCAGTGGTGCCTCGAGCGGCACCGCCAGGAGGTCGTCGACGAGCTGCCGGTTCCACTCGAAGCCGCCGCTCGCGAGCACGACGCCGCGCGGGGCGTCGAGGCGCACCACGCGCCCCTCGTGCTCGTATTCGACCCCGGCCACCCGGCCGCCGCGTTCTACCAGGCCGCGGACGCGCGCTCGGGTGACGACGGTGACGTCCTGCTTGAGGCACGCCTCGAGCAGGGACCCGACCAGGGCGCGGCCGCGGCCGAAGACGCCGGTGGCGACGCGCTCGGCGACGATCGAGACCCAGTCCCTGCCGTGCTGGCCGACCTCCCACCCGCCCGCCTGCTGCTCGCGGTGGCGGATCGGGCTCGTCCCGCCGCGCTCGGGGGGCCGGCGCACGAGGTCGGCCCACTCCCCCAGCCGGCTGCTGTCGTAGAGGCCGACGGCCACCTGGCGGCCGCCCTCACGGCTGCCCTCGACGATGTTCTGGTAGTCGGGCGTGTCGGTGCCCTCGAGCTCGATCGCGGTGTTGGCCTCGAGGAAGTCGGCGAGCCTGCCCGCCTCGGTGTAGTACGACTCGTGACGGCCCCGGGGCACCCGGCCGAAGGTGAGGTGCTGGAGGTAGGTGACGACCTCGTCGGGATCGTCCGGCTGCCCGCGCTCGGCCATGAACCGGTTGCCGGGCAGCCACATCCCCCCGCCCGAGACGGCGGTCGTACCGCCGATCACCGCTGCCCGCTCCAGGACCGTCACCCGGGCGCCGGCGAGGGCGGCGGCGAGGGCCGCCGCGAGGCCGGCCCCTCCCGACCCGACGACGACCAGGTCCGTGGCCATGGCGTGCTCCCTTCGCGGCCCGGTGGTGCGAGCGGGTGGTGCAGAGCTCGTGGTGCCGAGCTGGTCGTAGCGGGCGGTGCGGGCCGACTCGGGGCCAGGGCCCGCACCGCGCTGGCTTCACAGCTATCAGCTGAATCATTAAGCTGTAAGAGCGTCGGCGCCGGCAACTGCCCCGTTCCGCCGGAGCGTGCGGACGGCGGACTCCGCGGCCAGCCGGCCGAAGCAGAGGGCCTCGCTGAGGTTGGCGCCGTCGGCGGGGTAGAGCGCGCCCATCGCCGCGCCCGTGTTGCCGGCCGCCCAGAGGCCGGGGATCGGCCGGCCGTCGACGTCGACCACCCGGCCCTCGGCGTCCCGGCGCGGGCCCCCCGTGGTGTTCGAGCCGCCGGGATACAACGGGACGCAGTAGAACGGCGGGCGGTCGAGCGCGATCAGCGAGCTGGGCGGCCGGCCGAGCCGGTCCTGCCCCCGCGCGCAGCCGGCGTCGTAAGCGGCCACCTCGCGGGCGGCCTGCTCCGGGTCCAGCACGCCGGCGGCGGCGGCGACGTCCGCGATGCTGGCGCCCCGATGGATCCAGCCGCGCTCGACCTCGGCCTCGTTGTCAGGGCTCCAGTCGTAGAAGCCGGCTGCCACGGCACCCACGCCGCGCGGGGTCAGCGGCCGCTCGCGGAACCGGCGCTCGTCGAAGAACCAGTAGCTCGGGATGCGCGAGAACTCCGCCCGGTCGGCGTCGTAGGCGGTCATCTCGTAGTAGAAGTTGTGCTTCTGCCGCGCCTGCGGGTACTCGTTCGCGTACCGCCGCCCGTACTTGTCGGTGATCACGTAACCGGGTGAGTCGATGCCGATGTTGAAGCTCAGGCCGCGCCCGTCGGCCGTGTCGAAGTGCGCGATGCCCCGGCCGACGACCCCGGTCATGTGCCACAGGTCCGCGCCGACGCTCTGGGCGAGCCGGATGCCGTCCCCGGTGTTGCCCGGGTTGCCGTAGAAGTGCACCGGGCCGGCGGGCAGGTACGTCTGCTTCATCTGCTCGTCGAACTCGAAACCGCCGGCAGCGAGGACGACGCCCGCGCGGGCCCGGACGACGTCGCCGGCCCCGGTCCGGACGCCCGCCACCCTCCCGGCCTGCCCGGCCCTCCCGTCGCGACCGTCGGCCCGGAGCAGCGTGACGACGGGCGAGTCCCAGTGCACGTCGACGCCGGCGCGGCCGGCCAGCGCGGCGGCCAGGTCGGCCATCAGGTGCTGCCCGGTCCGCAGGTCCGGGTTCGCGCGACGGGTCTGCCACCCGAGGGCGACGTCCGTCGTGCTCTCCACGACCTCGGGGTCGAAGGACCACGGGGTGCCGTCCAGCAGCCGGCCCTGGCGGTAGGTGACGACGGCCTCGGCGCCGTCGAGGTGGGCGTGCTCGGGGCCGCCGAAGACGCGCAGCCGCAGGTCCGTGCCCTGCGCGTCGAGCCAGCGCGGCAGGTCGGCGGCGGCCCGGGCCCACGCGCGGTTGACGCCCGGCGGCACCTGGCCGCGAGCGCAGCCATCGAGGTAGCGGGCGCCCGACTCGGCGTCCCGGACGCCCATGATCACGCCCCCGGACATGCCGGTGCTCGGCGTGTGTCGCGCCCGCGGTTGCTTCTCGAGCACCGCGACGCTGGCACCGAGGCTGCTCGCGGCGAGCGCCGCGGCCGCCCCGGCGGCGCCGAACCCGACCACGACGAGGTCGTACTCTCCCGTGCTGCCCATCCGGCTACTCCTGTCAGACCATCGTGAGGCCGCCGCTGACCGACCACGCCTGCCCCGTGACGTAGCCGGCGTCCGGCCCGAGCAGGAACGCCACCGTCGCGGCCACGTCCTGGGGCGTCCCCAGCCGGCGCATCGGCACCGCCCGGGTCAGGCCCTTCGCCAGGCCCGGGTTCGTGCGCAGTGTCTGCGCCATGAAGTCGGTCTCCGTCGGCCCCGGGCAGACGCAGTTGACCCGGACGCCGGACGCCGCGACCTCCCGCGCCAGCGCCTTCGTGAAGGCGATGACGGCGCCCTTGGTCGCCGAGTAGACGACCGACCCGCTCGACCCGACCTTGCCGGCCTCCGAGGCGATGCTCACGACCTGGCCCCGGCCGCGCTCGAGCATCCCGTCGAGCACCGCCCGGGTGCAGGTGATCGCGCCGACCACGTTGACGGCGATCAGCCGGTCCCAGTCGGCGGCGGTCGACTCCACGAAGGGCCCGGTGGCGTCGATGCCGACGTTGTTCACCAGTGACTCCACCGGGCCGTGGAGCTCCGCGACGTCGCTGATGACGCGGCGGACGTCGTCGGCCGACGCGACGTCGACGCCGTGGGCGCTGGCTGCCCACCCGAGCTCGGCGAGGCCGGCGACGAGGGCGGCGGCGCCGGCGGCGTCCCGGTCCAGCACGGCGACGTGCACGCCTGTCTCCGCGAGCACCGTGCTGATGGCCGCGCCGATCCCCCGGGCACCGCCGGTGACGACGGCGACGGGCGTCACGCGGCGGCCCCGACCCGCTCGAAGACCGCCGTCAGCCCCTGGCCGCCGCCGATGCACATCGTCTCGAGGCCCCAGCGCGCGCCCCGGCGGCGCATCTCGTGCAGCAGCGTCGCGAGGATGCGCCCGCCGGTCGCCCCGACCGGGTGCCCGAGGGAGATGCCGGAGCCGTTCACGTTGACCCGCTCCAGGTCGGCGTCGCTGAGCTTCCATTCGCGGAGCACCGCCAGCACCTGGGCGGCGAACGCCTCGTTGAGCTCGATGAGGTCGATGTCGGCGAGGGTGAGCCCGAGCCGGTCGAGCGCCTTGGCGGTCGACGGCACCGGGCCGATGCCCATCGTCCGCGGCGGGACCCCGGCCGTCGCCCAGCCGGCGAGGCGCGCGAGCGGCGTCAGGCCGAGGTCGGCGGCGACGTCGGGGCGGGTCACGACGCACACCGCCGCGCCGTCGTTCTGGCCGCTGGCGTTGCCGGCGGTGACGGTCGCGTCGGGATCGGCGGCGCCGGTGATGGGGCGCAGCGCGGCCAGCGACTCCAGGGAGGCGTCGGCGCGTGGGTGCTCGTCGACGGCCACCACGACCGAGCCCTTGCGGCCCGTCACCGTGACCGGTACGAGCTCGTCGGCGAACGCCCCGCTCTGCTGGGCGGCGACGGCGTGGCGGTGACTGCGGAGCGAGAACTCGTCCTGCTCGGCTCGCGCGAGATGGCGTACTCGCGGCGCAGGTTCTCCGCGGTCTCGATCATGCCTCCCGGGACGGGGTGGAGCGAGCCACCGGCGGTGACGCGACCGCGGGCCAGGCGGTCGACCAGCTCGATGGTGTCCGCCTTGGTGCCCCGCCGCACGGTCGTCGAGTAGAACTCGGCCTGGCTCATGCTCTCGACGCCGCCGGCGAGCACCAGCTCGCTCGCGCCGGTCTGCACCTGCATGGCCGCCATCAGCACCGCCTGCAGGCCCGAACCGCAGCGACGGTCGAGCTGGAGGCCGGTCACCTCCACCGGCAGCCCGGCGTCGAGGGCCGCGACACGGCCGATCGCCGGCGCCTCGCCGTTCGGGTAGCACTGGCCGAGGATCACGTCGTCCACGCGGTCGGCCGGCAGCTCCGTCGCCGCCAGCAGCGCGCGGATCACGGTGGCCGCGAGCTCCGCGGCGGTGACGTCGGCGAGGACGCCGCCGAACCTGCCGACCGGCGTCCGGAGCGGGGAGCAGATCACTGCCTCGTGCATGGTCAGGCCTTTCCTCGAGGTTCTCCGTAGAGGCGACCGACGGTCCGGGCGACGCAGACGGGCTTGCCGGCGCCCTCCCGCTCGATCTCGGTGGCCAGGACGAGCTGGACTCCGCCGCCGTCGACCCGGGTGCACGACGCGATCTCGCTGCGGGCCCGGAGCCGGGAGCCGACCGGGACGGGCCCGGGGAAGCGGACGCGGTCGAGGCCGTAGTTGACGGCCATCCGCACGCCGTCGACCCGGTAGAGCCGGCCCACCAGGCGCGGCAGGAGGGAGAGGGTCAGGTACCCGTGGGCGATCGTCGCGCCGTACGGGCCGGACGCCGCGCGCGCCGGGTCGACGTGGATCCACTGGTGGTCGTCCGTCGCATCGGCGAAGCGGTCGATCCGGTCCTGGTCCACGGTGAACCACTCCCCCGGCCCCAGGACCTCGCCGGACGCCGCGAGCAGGTCGTCGAGACCCGCGAAGATCCGCATCCGACACCTCTCTCCCCCCGCCCTCCGGACGTTGACGACGGGACTTCTATGTAGTTGTATCAGATAACTGATTAAGTGGAAGACCGTGAACGGTGCCGATTCGGCGGCCGGGAGAGGCGGGCGCCGATGTCCGGCCCGATCGAGGTCGCCGGCGGCGACGGCTGGCAGGCCTGGACCATGCAGCTGCGACCGGTGAACGCCATCAGCCCCGAGTTCCTGGGCGCGCTGGAGCAGGCGGTGCTCGACGCCGAGAGCGACGAGTCCGTGGCGGTCGTCGTCCTGGGCAGTGGGCTGCGGGTCTTCTCGGCCGGGGCCGACGCCGCGTGGATGGCCACCACGGTGGCGGAGCTGGGGCCGGAGGGCCTGCTCAGTGCCTTCATGGCGACGATGGACCGGTTCCGCGCCGTGTGCGCGGCGATGCGCCGCAGCCCCGTCCTGTTCGTCGCCGCGCTCGGGGGTCACACCCTGGCGGGCGGGCTCGAACTCGCCGCGGCGTGCGACCTGAGGTTCGCGGCCGACGACGAGCGACTGCAGCTCGGCGTCCCCGAGATGGATCTCTTCGGCGCCATGCCGAGCGGCGGCGGCGGCGTCCAGTACCTCGCGCGCCTGATGGGCCCGAGCCGGGCGCTGGCCTTCGTGCTCGAGGCGAAGCCGGTCAGTCCCCGCGAGGCCTACGGGCTGGGGCTCGTCGACCGGCTGGTGCCGGCAGCCGAGCTCACCCAGGCCGCGCACGCCTTCGCGGCCCAGGTCGCCTCGAAGGCCGGCCGGGTCGGCGTGGCGGCGGCCAAGCGTGCGATCCTCGACGGCGCCGAAATGCCACTCACCCGGGCCCTCGAGGCCGACCGCGAGATCCACTGGGACGCGATGCGGCGCGGGAACTTCCTCCGCGGGGTGGACGCCTTCGTGACCCGCTACGGCGCCGGGCGCCCGGCATGAGCGTCACCGACCGCGCTCCCCGGAGCACCGCGCCCGCCGTCGTGGGGGTCGGCATGACGCCGTTCGGCAAGCACCTCGGCACCTCGCTGGCCGTGCTCGCCGGCCGGGCCGTCGACGCCGCGCTCGCGGACGCCGGGATGGACCGCGCCGACATCGACATGGCCTTCGTCGCCAACGCGATGGCGTCGGTCACCACCGGACAGGTCAGCGTCGTCGGCCAGTCGGTGCTGCGCCCCAACGGCTTCACCGGCATTCCCGTCTTCAACGTCGACAACGCGTGCGCCTCGTCGTCCAGCGCCCTCACCCTCGCCCTGCACGCGATCGCGGCGGGCGCGGCGAGGGCCGTCCTCGTCCTCGGCGTCGAGAAGCTGTACGCGCCCGACCGGACGGCGAGCTATCGCGCCCTGAACGGCGCCAGCGACACCGACACGCTCGCCGCCAGCGGGGTGGACCCCGGCCGGGAGAGCGTCTTCGTGACGTCGGTCTACCCCGCCCGGATCGCCGCCTACACCCGGCACCGGCCGATGGAGCCCAGGGTGCTCGCGGAGATCGCCGTCAAGAACCGGGCGAACGCCGCCTTGAATCCGCTGGCGCAATACACCGCGCCGCTGACCGTCGACGACGTGCTCGCCTCCCGCATCGTCGTCGCCCCCGTGACCGCCCTGATGTGCGCCCCGATCGGCGACGGCGCCGCCGCCGTGATCGTCACGGCGGCCGCCCTCGGCGACTCCCGCCGTCCCGTGTGGGTGGGCGGCAGCGCCGTCGGGATGGGTGGCGGCTCGGGTGCGGAGGGTCCCGGCACCGTCGGGCGGGTCGCCCGGCAGGCCTACGCGCAGGCCGGGATCACGCCCCGGGACGTCGACGTGGCGGAGGTCCACGACTCGATCGCCTTCAACGAGCTGCTGGCCTACGAGGAGCTGGGGCTCTGCGAGGAGGGCGGCGGCGCGGCGCTCACCCTGTCCGGAGCCACCGGACTCGGCGGCCGGACGCCGGTCAACCCCAGCGGGGGCCTCGAGTCGCGCGGGCACCCCGTGGCGGCCACCGGGCTCGCCCAGATCACCGAACTGGTGACCCAGCTGCGCGGCGGGGCCGGGCGCCGGCAGGTGGCCGGCGCCCGCGTCGCCGTGGCGGAGAACGCCGGCGGCTTCGTCCAGGACGACACCGCCGCGGTGGCCGTCACGGTGCTGACCGACCGGCCGGCGTCATGACCCCGTCGACCGGGCGCCTCGTGGTGGTCGGCGGCTCCTACGCGGCCCTGCACACCGTCGCATCGGCCCGCGAGCACGGCTACGCGGGCGCGGTGACGCTGGTGACCCGCGAACCGCGGCTCCCGTACGACCGGCCCGCCCTGTCGAAGGGGTTCCTCGCCGGCGGCGATCCCGCCCGGCTGGCCATGCGGGGGGACAAGTTCTGGGCGCAGCGCGAGGTCACCACCCTCGTCGGCACGTCGGTGGTCGCCGTCGACGCGGACGCCCGGTCGGTCCTGCTGGCCGACGGTCACCCCTTGGCCTACGACCACCTCGTGCTCTGCACCGGCTCCCGCCCGCGCCACCTGCCGGTTCCGGGTGCCGGCCTGCCCGGGGTCCAGGTCCTGCGCGACCTCGACGACGCCCTGGCGCTGCGGGCGCGCGTCACGGCGGCGCGGGACGTCGTCGTCGTCGGGGCCGGCTTCATCGGGCTCGAGGTGGCCGGTGCGCTGGCATCCCGGGGTCTCACCGTCACGGTGGTGGAGGCCGCTGCCCGGATCATGGGGCGGGTCCTCACGCCCGCCGTCGCCGCCTACCTGCACGAGCGGCACACCGAGGCCGGCGTCCGGATCCGGCTCGGGGTGTCGGTGGACGGCATCGAGGGCCGGGACGGCGTCCGCGCGGTGACGCTGACGGACGGCTTGCGCATCCCCGCGGATCTCGTCCTGATCGGCGTCGGAGCCGTGGCCGAGACGGCTCTGGCGGAGTCCGCCGGCGTGCGCTGCTCGGCGGCCGGCGTGGTGGTCGACGCGTCGATGCGGACGAACGTGGCGGGCATCCTCGCGGCCGGTGACTGCACCCTGCACGTCAACCGCTTCGCCCCCGGCACCGGCCGGATCCGGCTCGAGTCGGTGCAGAACGCCGTCGACCAGGGCCGGGTCGCCGGGGCGACCGTGGCCGGGGTCGACTCGCGGTACGACAGCGTCCCGTGGTTCTGGTCCGACCAGTGCGGGTTGAAGCTGCAGCTGGCGGGGCTGCGAGCGCCGGGCACCCGGGAGGTCCTGCGCGGCGACCCTGCCGGGGGTCGCTTCAGCGTGTTCCACCTGGGCGACGACGACCTCGTGACCGCCGTGGACTCGATCAACCGGCCCGCGGAGCACATGCTCGCGCGCCGGCTCGTCGCGCAGCGGGCGCGGGTCCCGGCCGGCCTCGTCGCCGACACGGCCGTCGACCTACGGTCTGCCACTGCCACTGCCACCGTCCCCGCCGTCGGCTGAAGCCCCGACAGCCCCGACGACACAGCCGCCCACCCGGAGAGGTCGCCATGTCCGCCCAGCCCGTCACGACCGACGTCACCGATCTCGCCGCTCTCGACCCGAGCCTGGTCCACCAGGTCGACCTCTACTCCGAGGACGTCCGGCAGGACTTCGTGCCGCACCTGCGGCAGTGGCGAGCCTGGGGGTCGTTCTACACGGTCATCAACGACGTCCCCTCCGCCGTCTTCACCCGGACCGCCGACATCCGCGAGGTCTACCGCGACGCCGAGCGCTTCACGGTGCGTAAGCCCCGGCTCCCCCAGTTCTCCCAGCTCGACTATTTCAACGGCGAGCCGGTCATCGTGTACGTCGACGCGCCGCAGCACGACCGGCTGCGGCGGCTCATCCAGCCGGCGTTCCTGCCCGGGGTCCTCAAGGTGCTCGAGGGACGGGTCACGGCGCTCGTCGAGACCTTGCTCGACCGGGCCGAGGACGCCGGCGGGAGCGTCGACCTCGTGTCGACGGTGACCAAGCCGATGTCGACGCTGACCCTGCTCACCTACCTGCTCGGCATCCCGGAGGAGGACCACCACGTCCCCTCCGACCTCTCCAACTCCTGGCACCTCCTCTCCAAGGTGGCGCCGGGGGCGCCCAAGCCGCAGGCCTACCTGGACGCCTGGGACGCCGGCATCGAGCTGTGCGAGCGGCTCACCGCCGAACGCCGTCGCGAACCGCAAGGCGACCTCATCGGTTCCCTCGTCGCCGCGGAAGGCAGCGAGCGCCTCACGAGCGCCGAGCTCTTCACACTGATGCTCACGATCATGGCTGCGGGGCTGACGACGATCTCGACCCTGTCGGGCGCGGCGATCTACAACCTCGCGCGGCACCCCGACCAGTGGGCCCTCGTCCGGGCGGACGCGCGCTACGCCACCGCGGCCGTCGAGGAGACCCTGCGCACCGACCCGCCGGGCCTCTTCAGCTACCGGTTCGCGCGGAACGAGACCGAGCACGGCGGCCTCCGGCTGCCCCAGCACATGCCCGTCTACGTCATCTTCGCCTCGCCCGGCTACGACGAGGCCGCCTACCCCGACCCGTACGCCTTCGACATCACCCGCACGCACGCGCCTCTGATGGTGTTCGGCGACGGCATCCACCGCTGCATCGGCGCACCGATCGCACGCTTCTGCGGGCGCACGCTGCTGACCGCGATGGCGCGCCGGTACCCCGAGCTCACGCTCACCGATCCCGCCGCACCGATGGAGTACTGGGGCGTGCCCGGCGAGCGCGCCCTGCGCGCGCTGCACCTCACCCTGAGCTGAGAGGCCCTGTCATGCCGAAGATCACCTACCTGCTCACGGACGGCACCGCCCAGTCGCTCGACGTCCCGATCGGGACGTCGGTGCGGGACGCCGCGCTCGACGACGCGCTCGCCGGCATCGAGGGCGAGTGCGGGGGCTTCCTCAACTGCGCGACGTGCCACGTGTACGTCGACGACGCATGGGCGGGGCGGCTGCCCCCGCCCGAGGAGCTCGAGGACGAACTGCTGGACGGCACGGCCGCCGAGCGGCTCCCGACCAGCCGGCTGAGTTGCCAGCTGGTCGTCACCGAGGACTGGGACGGCCTGATCGTGCACGTGCCAGAGTCGCAGTACTGAGCTTCGAGGAGGGCGCCATGACCCAGGACCAGGCACTCGCGCTGTCGTTCGCCGGGTACGCGCGGCAGGCGATGGAGCGGACGCGCAGGGTCGACCTGCACACCGAGTCGGAGAAGTCGCTCGACGTCGCCGACACGCTGGCCACGGTCACCCCGCCGGAGACGATCGGCTGGGCCGGCTGCTACGCGTGGGCGGCGCCCGTGCCCAACACCGACGGCACGATCGCGATGCAGACCTCGACCACGTACGGCGACGTCCAGCACTTCTATGCCGAGGGCAAGGAGGTGTTCAACCTCAAGAGCTTCGGCGACACCCTGAGCAGGCTGACCACCCCCTGGTACGGGCTCTTCGAGGCCACCGGCCACCTCGACGTGTTCGCCCGCGGACTGCAGCTCGACCAGGACTGGGTGCTGTTCGCGCCGCTCGACGGGCCGTACGGGATCACCGGCGAGATCGCGTGGGGCCGCTTCGCGCACCGGGAGCCGGGCGTGGGAGTGACCGACCACGACCGGGCCGCGCTGCACCGCCGCTACGTCGACGCGCTGCGGGCGGCCGACGTGGACGGCGTGCTCGCCGTGCTCACCGAGGACGTCGTCGGTGCCGCCCGCTCCTACCCCGAGCGCGACCCGGCGTTCGGCCCGCTGCCCGACAAGGCCGCGTTCCGCGCCTACTACGAAGGTCTGTTCGACGCGTACGAGATCGTGGCGGTGGAGCCGGTCACGGTCCTGCTCCGGGGCTGGTACGTGTTCTCCGAGCTGGTCTGGCAGGTCCGCTCCCGGGGCGCCGACGCGCTGCTGACCTTCGTCACGGGCGAGATCCTCGTGCTCGACACCGACGGCCGCGTCTGGGCCAAGGCCGGCCACGGCACCCCGCCCGAACCCGCCCTCTCCTCCCCGTGATCAAGGAATCCAGCGGGATCAAGGAATCCAGCATGATCCCGCTGGATTCCTTGATCGCGGCATGAGGGTGGGGAGCCGGGAGAAGAGCTGGGTGGCTACTCCCAGGTGTCGATCAGGTCGCCGATCGTCTCCTGGGCGAGGGTGGCCATCTCCATCCCGCCGAACACCATCCAGGCGCACAGCGAGTGCACGATCTCGCCGTAGGTCACGCCCCACGCCTTCGCCAGCAGAGCGTTCTCCCGGATGCCCGCCCGGTCCCCGCGGAGCAGGTGGATCTGCAGCAGCGTCGTCGGCAGCACCTGGTTCGGCAGCGTGGTCAGCAGGTGCTCCCACCGGTTGCGGTGGGCCTTCAGCAGGCGCGGGTTGTGCCGCGCCAGAAAGCGGACGTACGGCGGGACGACGCCCATCGTGTCGCCGTACCACTGCTCCAGCAGGCGCAGCTCGCCCGGCAGCAGGTCGGGCGTCGCGTAGTCGAGCCCGGCGAAGAGCCGGCTCTCGTCGCGCGCCCAGCCGTTGCCGAACCTCGGCGGATGCGCCGGTTCGAGCCATGTGTAGCCCTTCAGCGCCTCGGCGATCGTCTCCATCCCGCGCGGGCCCGAGTACATGCAGGCGATGGCGATGCCCTGCAGGCACTCGTCCTTGGAGAAGCCCGTGACCTGGGCGCCGTTGATCGGGTAGAGGATGCCGGCCTCGAAGCCGAGCAGGCTGTACCAGTACACGGTGGCGAAGGGCGCGCTCGCCGCCTTGTTGGCGTCGGCGAGGTTGGTGCCGAGGTTCTGCGGCGTGACGGCGACGTCCGTCGGTGCGGTCGCCAGGTAGCGCGCGAAGAGCCGGTACCGCTTGAGGTAGTCGGGCCGACCCTGGTCCACGAACATGTTCAGCCCGGGGTGCGGTCGGCCGTCCCAGGTGGAGTAGTGCAGGTTGAAGGCGTCGAGCTCGGTCTGCGTCATCTCGTCGAGCCGGGAGAGGTCCAGGCCGCGATCCATCAAGGTCATCCGGGGCTCCTGGTCAGCCCTGGGCGGCGGCGCGGGCGGCCATCAGGTCGACCACGTCGGCCAGGTAGGGGACGTGCGAGAGCAGGCCGCCGTCGACGCTGATCACCTGGCCGGTGATGAACGCGGACTCGTCGGACAGCAGGAACAGCACGGTGGCCGCGATGTCCTCGGGCTTCCCGAGCCGCGGCGTCAGGTGGTGCGCGCAGCATCATGTCGCGCATCGGGCCGGCGGCGTACGTCTCCTCCGTCCTCGGCGTGACGATGAGGCCGGGCGCGATCGCGTTGCAGCGCACGCCCTGCTTGCCGAACTCCGCAGCGGTGTAGCGTCGTCAGCCGGGCGACCGCCGCCTTCGACGCCCCGTACGCCGGGTGCCCGAAGTCCCCGGCCAGTCCGGCGCCCGAGGAGGCGTTGACGATCGACCCGCCGCCCGCGCGCGAGCAGGTGCGGGACCGCGTGCTTCGTCACCTGCAGCGTGCCGCGCAGGTTGATCCTCATCGTCTCGTCCCACACGTCGGCGTCGGCGAGCGCGATCGGCAGGTCCTTGTGACCGCCCAGGTGCGTCGCGGCGGCGTTGTTGAAGACGCCGTCCAGGCCGCCGTGCGCGGCCACCGTCGACTCGACCAGGGCCACGATCGATGCCTCGTCGCCGAGGTCGAACCCCGCGGCGGTCGCCCGGCCGCCCGGCCTCGACGATCCGCCCGGCCTGCTTCTCGGCCTGCTGGAGGTCGATGTCGGCCACCACGACGGCGGCGCCCTCGCGGGCCAGTACCTCGGCGGTCGTCGCCCCGATCCCGCCGGCGGCGCCCGTGACGATCACGACCTTGCCCTGCAGGCGACCCGTCCGCTCCGACTGCTCCGACATCACTGCATCCCTTCCGTCTGGTACCAGACCTGGCCCTGGCCGAGCCGCATGGCGATCCGGCCCTGCCACAGCGGCAGGACCTCGAAGCTCCGGAGCAGCGCCCGCGCGCCGGCGTGCGGCCCGCGGCGGACGTCGACGTCGAGGAGGATCTCGTCGAACAGCCACCAGCTCCGGACGAGCTCGCTGACGACGGTGAGCTCACGGATCGCGTAGCGGTCGAAGAACTGCCTCGTAGTGCCGCCGCATCTCGTCGATGCCGCGCACCGCCGTGAAGCAGGGGCCGTCGTCGACGGTGAAGTCGCGGACGGCACCCTGGACGCCGTCGAGCATGAGCGCGAGCAGCCCGTCGACGTCCCCGGCGGCGAGCGCGGCCAGGTACGCGGCGTGCAGGTCGACCCCGTTCCGGGTCGTCCACGCCGCCCCGAGGTCGTAGCCGGGGAAGGCGTTCAGCGAGATCTCGCCGCTGATGCCGACGTCGCCGTCGGTCAGGCCCAGCAGCACGGACGCTCCCTCGAACGGCGTGCCCTCGGGCTTGCTGGTGAACCACGCCTCGACCTCCATCAGCGACCACGCGTCGCTGGACTGGGCGACCACGGGCGGCGTGAAGCCGCCGAGGTCGAGCCGGTCGCGCTGGCCCGCGTAGAAGCCGCGGACGAGGGTGGGATCGGTGATCACCGCCGAGCGGCTGCGGGCCGGCCGGGGTGATCGCGGCCATCGCCCAGCTGAGGCCGCCGGACCAGGTGAGCGAGGCGGGCGAGGCGACGGTCGCCATGATCTCGTCGATCACGTTCGTGCTCTCCGCGGCGACGTGCCGCTCCAGCCTGCGTCTGCTGCGCAGGGCGGGCGACAGCCACGGGGCTGCTGCCTCGGCGCCTGTCGTGGTGTCGGTGAGGGTCGTCATCGTCTCTCTCCCAGCTCGGGCGGATCAGTGGAACGCGAAGCCCCCGTCGACGTTCACGGTCTGGCCGGTGACGAAGTCGCTGGCCGTGGAGGACAGGAAGAGCAGGGCGCCGACGAGGTCCGCCGGCACCTGCACCCGGCGCAGGGCCGTCGCCTCGGCCATCGCGGAGCGCGACGACGCCGTGATGGTGGCCCGCTCCACCTCGGTCTGGGTGGAGCCGGGCGTGATCGCGTTCACCCGCACGCCCCGGGGCCCGACCTCGGCGGCCAGCGAGCGGGTCAGCCCCAGCAGGGCGGCCTTCGAGGTGACGTAGTGCAGGTAGCCGGCGCGCCCGGTCCAGACCGTCGCCGAGGAGATGTTGACCACCTTGCCGTAGCCGTTCGCCGCCATCAGCGGCACCAGCGCGCGGCAGCACAGCCAGGTGCCGGTGACGTTGACGCGTAACACCTGGTCCCACGTGGCGGGCTCGATCTCGTCGAACGGCCCCATCGCCAGGGTGGAGAAGACGGCGGCGTTGTTCACCAGCACCGCGGGCGCGCCCAGCTCGGCCACGACGGCCTTCGCCATCGCCGCCACGCTCGGCCTCGTCGCCCACGTCGACCCGGACGGCGACGGCCGCCCCGCCGCCGTCGGCTATCTCGGCCGCGACGGCGGCGGCGCGGTCGCCGTCCAGGTCTGCGACGGCGACCGGCACGCCCGCTCCGGCCAGCGCGAGCGCGAACGCCCGGCCGAGCCCCTGACCGGCGCCGGTCACGACGGCCGGGCCGAGGATCTCCCACCCGGACGACGACACCCCGGCCGCCGTCATATCCGTGCCTCCGCCAGCGTCTCGGGCGCGAAGAGCTCCTCCGGCCGCAGCGGGCGCGGGCTCAGCCCTTGCTCGAAGGAGTAGCGCAGGAAGGTGGCCAGGGTGCTCCGATTGGCCTCCACGCCGTACGGCCAGAAGTCGGTGCTGCCGAACACGTCCCGGGTGCGCTCCGCCTCGGCCGTCAGCCACGGCAGCATCGTCTTCAGCGCCGTGGTCTCGTAGAGGTCGGCGCGGGCCACCTGCCGGGCCTGCTCGAAGGCCTTGGTGAGCGACCGCATCACCCAGGGGCTCGCGGCGTAGACGTCGGACCGGACGACGACGACGTGCATGATCGGGAAGATCCCGGTCTCGGCGAGGTACTGCTGCTCGACGGCTGACCGGGTCGGCCCACAGGCGGCGGACCCGGGCGGAGCCGCGGGCGAAGCAGGACGGCATGTGCGCCGTGTAGAGGGCGTCGATCTCGCCCTTCTCGAGCAGCTCCGACAGGGTGCTGTGTCGACGGGATCGGTTCGACGTCGAACCGCTCCGGCAGGGCCATCGGCGTCTCGGTCCGCCCCGGCTGCTCCAGGCCGCCGGTCCGGTAGCGGACGCTGTCGACGGGCACGCCGTGCCGGTCGGCCAGGATGCCCTTGAGCCAGACGGCCGCGGTCATCTGGTACTCGGGGCAGCCGACCCGCTTGCCGGCGAGGTCCTCCGGCTGCTCGATCCCGCTGTCGACGTTCACGTAGACGCAGGAGTGCCGGAACATCCGGGAGGGGAACACCGGGATCGCCACGAACGGGCGCGGGTCGGTGAAGACCGTCCGGGTGTACCAGGAGAGCGACATCTCCGAGGCGCCGAACTCCCCGTAGCGGAGCATCCGGAAGAAGCTCTCGGGCATCATCAGCGGCAGGTAGGTCAGGTCGACGCCCTCGACCCCGACCCGCCCGTCCTGCAGCGCCCGGGTGCGGTCGTAGTCCCAGCAGGCGAGGGTGAGCGGCAGCGCGGTCATTCCGCACCTCCCGCCGTGGCCAGCTTCTCCATGCGTGGCCCGCGCGTCGACCGGTTCCCACCACAGCGGGAGCCCGAGGTCCTCGGCGATGACGCGGGCGGCGATGTAGCCGCCGCCGCCGGAGATCGCGCCGCCGGGGTGGGTCGGCGAACCCGCCATGTAGAGGCCCTGGACGGGCGTCCGGTACCCGAAGTGGTTCCACATCGTCTGGTGGCCGGCGAACGAGCCCATGAAGATGTCGCCCTCGACCATGTTGATCAGCTCGTGGGTGTAGTCGTTCGCCGTGTACACGTGACGGGCGAGGACGTTGTCGGGCGTCATGTTCGGCGCCCACTCCCGCCACGTGTCGAGCATGCGGTCGGCGAACTCCTCCTTGACCGCCTCGATGTTCGCGGGGTCCCCGCCGGGGGCGTACGGGCATCGCGTGCCAGGCGTAGGCGGTGGCGTGCCCGGCCGGCGCCTGGGACGGGTCGAACTGCGTGACCGAGCCGGTCCCGAAGCTGACCCGCGAGGGGATCTTGCCCGGCGGCGACCTCGTCGTGCAGGGCGAACAGCTGCTCCATCGACTCGCAGCCGACGTTCACCTTGAGCGACTGGTCGACGTGCGGGTCGAAGTCGCGGCCGACGTGCCGGGGCGCCTCCTTCAGGGCGAGGTGGACGCCGAACAGCGACCACGCCGTCTGCTCGAACGAGCGGACCTTGTCCTGATAGGCGGGCGGCAGCTGGTCGAGCCCGACCATGCGGGTGAAGGTCTGCGGAACGTCGACGGTGCTGGCGACGAACTGCCGGGCCCGCAGGACGGTGCCGTCGGCCAGCTCGACGCCGGTGGCGCGGTTGCCGTCGACGACGATGCGGTCGACGTGGGCGCCGCTGCGGAAGTGGCCGCCGGCACGCACGAACGCCTCCATCAGCCCGCGGGCGAGCGCGTGGCTGCCGCCGATCGCGACCTGGTAGTTCGCGACCAGGTCGAAGCCGCGGACCAGGGCGCCCATCGGGCTGCGGGTCGAGACCTGGTCGTACAGCACCGTGCCGAACAGCGACATCTTGAAGAGCAGGAGCAGCCGGACCAGCTCGTTCTCGAACAGCTCGTTGACCGCGGTGAGCGGCTGCCGGTCGATGATCTGCAGGAAGTCCCGGCCGACGGCGCTGCGGGAGAGCAGCTCGTCGCGCTCCGCCTCCGGCAGCGGCTCGCTGTACCGCTCCGGCCAGAAGATCGAGTCGCTGATGACGTCGGCCTTGGCGTTCCACTCCCGGTAGGTTCGCGCGTCCTTCGGGGAGAAGCGGGCGATCGACGCGCAGGTCTCGTCGATGTAGCGGGAGAAGACGAGCGCGGTGCCGTCGCGGTGCGGCTGGGCGAAGTCGTAGCGCGGCGTCACGTACCGCACCCGGGTCGCCAGCTCGAGGTCCCGGTACCACGGCGTCCGCGTGATGTTGAAGTGGTTGACCGAGTGCAGCTGGTGGTAGAAGCCCGGCTTCGTGACCTCGACCGTGCCCAGGCCGCCGCCGTAGAGCAGCCGGCGTTCGAGTACCGCCACCCGCAGCCCGGCCCGGGCGAGGTAGGCACCCAGGATCAGCCCGTGCTGGCCGGAGCCGATGATGATGCCGTCGTAGGTCGCCTCGCCGCTCTGCTGCGTCATCGGGGCCCTCTCCGGTCAGAAGCGGATGTAGACGTTCTTGGGCTGGGTGAAGGCGAGGATCTCGTCGAGGCCCTCCTCGCGGCCGACGCCGGAGTCCTTGACCCCGCCGAACGACGCGCCGGGGATGTGCGCGGAGCTGGCGTTCACCCAGACGTACCCGGCCTCCAGGTCCCGGGAGGCCGCCAGGGCCGTCCGCAGGTCGCGCGTCCAGACGCTCGCCGTCAGCCCGAACGGCAGCTTGTTGGCCTCGCGCAGCACGTCGTCGTAGCGGTCGAACGGCAGGACGGCGAGCACCGGTCCGAAGATCTCCTGCGTGACGACGTCGGCGTCGACGCCCTGCTCGACGGCGAACAGGGTCGGGGGGACGACGAAGCCGGGCGTCCGCCGGTCAGGGGCGGGCAGCCCGCCCGTGACGAGCCGGACGCCGGGCGCGTCGAGCGCGCCGGCGACGAAGCCCACGACGCGGTCGTAGTGCCGCCGCGAGACCAGCGCACCCACGTCGGTCGCGTCGCTGCGGGGGTCGCCGACCACCAGCGCCGACATCCGCGCCGCGAGACCCTCGACCACCCGGTCGTAGACCGAGCGGTGGGCGTAGACGCGTGAGGTCGAGCCGCAGGACTGCCCCTGCCAGGTGAAGTTCATGCCGCGGACGGCGCCGTCGACGGCGGCGTCGAGATCGGCGTCGGGGAAGACGATCAGCGGGTTCTTGCCGCCGAGCTCGAGCGTGACCGTCTTGACCCGGCTGCGCGCCGCCACCTGCTGGATGCGCCGGCCCACCTCGACGCCGCCGGTGAACGCGATCCGCGGGACGTCGGGGTGCTCGACCAGCCGCTCCCCGACCGTCGCGCCCGGGCCGGTGACGACGTTGAGGACGCCCGCCGGCACGAGGTCCGCGACGAGCTCGGCCATCCGCAGCGCACTCAGCGAGGTCTGCTCGGACGGCTTGAGGACGACGGTGTTGCCGGCCAGCATCGGTGCCGCGATCCGGGCCGCGGCGAACATCAGCGGGTGGTTGAAGGGCACGATCCGGCCGACGACGCCGAACGGGTCGCGCAGCGTCAGGTCGACGGCGTCGCGCTCGTCGACCGGCAGCGTCTCGCCGCGGATCTGCAGGGCCAGGCCCGCGACGGCGCGCAGGTGCTCGACGGCCAGCCGGTAGTCGGACCGCATCACGCGGATCGGCGTGCCGTTGTCGATGGTGTCGATCCAGGCGAGCTCCTCGCCGTGCGCCTCGAGCCGGTCCGCCACCGCGCGCAGCACGGCCGCGCGGGCCGGTGTGGACGCCGCCCGCCACGCCGGCAGCGCGTCGACCGCGGCCGTGACCGCGAGGTCGACGTCGGCGGGGCCGCCCTCGGGGGTGGTGGTGACGATCTCGTCGCGCGCCGGGTCGACGACGTCCATGGTCGCCCCGTCGGCGGCCGGGACGAGCTCGCCGCCGATCAGCTGGTGCCACGGGCGGCGCACGAAGGCCTCGACCCCGGCGTCGACGGCCGGGTCGGGCGCGGTCTCGCGCACGGAGGTCACGCCGCGTACCGGGAGGTCTGTGCCACGGAGTGCCTCCCTCCTCGGACGCCGTCGGAACAATCAGGTAGATGATTCGACTCTAGGGGTGGAACGGCGCCTGGTCAACGCTGTCGGATCGAGGTTCCTACCGCTATATTAGCTAACGGATTCGTCGAGGAGGGCGCATGAGGGACACCTACCCGCTCCACCCGGGCCTCCCTGCGGACTGGCTCGTCCCGCCCGGGGACCAGCCCGAGTACCTGCCGCTGCCGGGGGCCGCGATCGACGACGAGCTGAACGTCGGCGAGGCCCTGTCCGGCGCGCACGTGAAGGCCGGCCGCGGCGGCGGCGTCGCCCTGATCCACCACGAGACCGGCGAGCGCGTGACGTACGCCGAGCTCGCCGAGCGCAGCGACCGCGCCGCCGCGGCCCTGACGGCCCTCGGCGTCCGCGTGGGTGACCGCATCGCCCTGCGCGGCCCGAACCGGCCCGACCTCGTCGTCGCCGCGCTGGCCGCGTGGAAGGCCGGTGCGGTCGTCGTTCCGACGCCCGCCCAGGCCCGCGCCGCCGAGCTCGCGTACCTCCTCACCGACACGCGGCCGGTGGCGCTGCTGACGAGCACCGACGCCGACGTCGTCGGCCAGGTCCCTGCCGCCCTCGCCGGGATGCGCGGGAGGGTGCCGCTGGTCCTGACGCTGGGAGCACCGACGCCCGAGTCGGAGGCCGCCGGCTACGGCGGGTGGGAGCGCACCGTCGGCGGGAGCCCCGGGCCGGTGCCGGGCGCGGGCCGCCCGGCCAGGGTGGGTGGCGACCATGTCGCCGTCGTCTGGCACACGGGCGGGACCACCGGACAGCCCAAGGGCTGCTACCACACGCATCGCCGCTTCCTCCTCGCCGGCCACGCCCTCGGGCGCGCGCTCGGCACGGGCCCCGGCGAGGTCTGGGCGGCCGCGGCGCCGATGGGCCACGCGCTGGGCTTCCTCCACAGCACCGTCTTCACGCTGCTGCACGGCGCCACGGTCGTCCTCGTCGAGGGCTTCACCGACCCGGCGACCGTGCTCGCGGCGATGGCCGACCACCAGGTCACGACCTTCACCGCCATCACGGCCAGCTGGGCCCGCCTGCTGGCCCACCTCGACGAGCACGGCGACGACGGTGCGACGGGGAGCCTGCGCCGGGGGTTCGCGATGTGGCAGTCGGCGTCGGGCACGGCGGTCTACGACGGGTGGCTCGAGCGCGGCGTCGAGCTGCTCAACAACTTCGGCTCGACGTCCTTCGCCACCTGGGTGCTCGTGCCGCACGGCCCCGGCCCCGTCCCGCGGGCGAGCCTGGGCCGGGCCGCGCCGGGTTACGAGGTGGCGGCGATCGAGCCGGAGGGGTCCCGGCCCGTGCCCGTCGCGGCCGGCACGCCGGGGCGGATGGCTGTCCGCGGTCCGAGCGGGCTGACCTACTGGCGCCGCCCCGAGCTGCAGGCACGGGACGTCGTCGACGGCTGGACGCTCGTCGACGACCTGATCCAGCTCGACGACGAGGCGCTCGTGAGCTACCTCGGCCGCACCGACTTCCTCATCAGCACGGCCGGCTACAAGGTCGCCCCCGTCGAGGTCGAGACCGTGCTGGCCCGGCACCCCGCCGTCCGCGAGGTCGCCGTCGTCGGCCTGCCCGACCCGACCCGGCAGCAGGTGGTCGCCGCGTTCGTCGCGGTCCACGACGGGTACTCCGCCGGCGACGCCCTGCGGCGGGAACTGCAGGACCTCGTCAAGCGGGAGCTCTCGCCGTACAAGTACCCGCGCCGCGTCGAGTTCGTGGCGGCCCTCCCTCGCGACCACGTCGGCAAGGTCCAACCCCGGCTGCTGGTCGGGAGCGCGTCGTGAGCCGCGCGGTCGAGACGTCGCGCCGGGGCCTGGTGTACGGGCGGCGCGGCGCCGGCCCCGCCGTCGTCCTCGTGCACGGCTGGTGCCTGAACCGCCGACTCTGGACCTACCTGGAGGAGCACCTCGTCGCCACCGGGCACGAGGTCCTCACCCCCGACCTGGCCGGCTTCGGCGACTCCGCCGGCCTCGCCGGCCCCTACGACCTCGACCGGCACGCGCGCGATCTGGCCGACCTGCTGGCCGAGACGGCCCTGCCCGACGTCACCCTGGTCGGCTTCGCGTTCGGCGCCGGCGCGCTCCTCCGCCTGGCGGGCGCACTGCCCGGCCCGTCACCGGTGCGCTCCCTGGTGCTCGTCGGCGTCCCCAGCGCCTCGACGGCCGCCTACGAGAAGATGCCGCGGGCGATGCGCCGGGACTGGCCGCTGTTCGCCGAGCGCTCGGCAGCGGCGATCTGCCGGGTCGAGCACAGCACGGCCACGCTGGCCTGGCTCGGCGCGATGTTCGGCGGGACCGCCCTGCCGGTCGCGCTCGAGACGGTGGCCGTCCTGGGCGCCTTCGAACCGGCCGAGGTCGCCGCGCAGGTCGCCGCCCCCACCCTCTTCGTGCACGGCGAGCTGGACGACGTCGTGCCGCTGCGCGTGTCGCAGGAGTGCGCCGCGCGGATGCCCCGGGCCGCCGTCGCACCCGTCCCGGGATCGGGTCACCTGGTGGTCCTCGACGCCCCGGCGGCGTTGTCCGAGCTGGTCGCGGCGATGGTCAAGGATCCCGGCGGAACGGTCAGGGCACAGGCGACGGTGCAGGCGACGGCACAGGCGGGCCAGGCATGACGACGGGCACCAGAACGGGCCTGATGACGGGCTCGAGCCTCGCCGAGACCGACGTCCTCGTCGTGGGCCTCGGCCCGGTGGGCTCGACCCTGGCCGGCCTGCTCGGGCGCCGCGGCGTCCGCGTGATCGCCGTGGACCGCGAGCCGAAGGTGTTCGCCCTGCCGCGGGCCGCCCACGTCGACCACATGGGCCTGCGGACCTTCCAGGAGCTGGGCCTGCTCGACCAGCTCCTGCCCGACATGATCCCGAACCCCGGTCTCGACTTCGTGACCGCGGACCGCCGGCTGCTCATGCGGATCCCGGGCGACCAGCAGAGCTGGTCGGGGTTGCCGGCCAGCATGTACTTCCACCAGCCGCGGGTCGATCGGGCCCTGCGCGCCCAGGCCGCGGGGACGCCGGGCGTCGAGATCCGGCTCGGCGTCGAGCTGGCCGACCTCGTCGTCGAACCGGACGCCGTCGTCGCGTCGCTGGCCCGAGCGGGCGAGGTCACCCGGGTCCGGGCCCGGTGGGTGGTGGGCTGCGACGGCGCCAACAGCCGCGTCCGCGAACTGGCCGGGCTGACGATCGAGGACCTGTCGTTCGACGAGCAGTGGCTGGTGGTCGACCTCCTGCTGCAGAACACCCGGGCGCAGCGGGCCGGAACCTGCCCCGGCACGCCGTCCATGTCTGCGACCCGGCCCGGCCGCACACCGCGATCCCGATGCCGCTCGGCCGCTACCGGTTCGAACTGCAGGTGCTGGCGGGCGAGGACCCGGCGGAGCTGCAGCAGCCCGCGCCGGGTCGCCCAGCTGCTCGGGCCCTATCTCGCGCCGGGCGAGGCCACCGTCGAGCGGGCCGCCGTCTACACGTTCCACGGCCTCGTCGCCCGGCAGTGGCGGGCCGGGCGGGTGCTCGTCGCCGGCGACGCCGCCCACCAGATGCCGCCCTTCCTCGGCCAGGGCATGTGCTCGGGCCTGCGCGACGCCACGAACCTCGCCTGGAAGCTCGCCCGGGTGGTGGCCGGCACCGCGCCCGAGGACCTGCTCGACACCTACGCGTCCGAGCGGCGCCCGCACGTGCGCGCGATCACGCAGGCCGTCGTCGACTTCGGTGCGGTGATCTGCGACCTCGACGCCGGCTCGGCCGCCGCCCGCGACGAACGCATCCTCGCCGACCCCCGCCCGCCGGAGCGGCGCGTCCCCTTCGGGCTGCCGCGGCTCGAGCCCGGGCCGCTCGTCCTGCCCGGCGGCGGCGGTCTCTTCCTCCAGCCCGCCACGCACGCCGCCGGGGCGGCGTCTCGACGACGTGGTCGGCGCCCGCTTCCTGGTGCTGGCCCGCTCGATGGTGGCGCTGGGCAGCAGCGCCGGCTGGTGGCGTGACGTCGCGGGGGCCCTCGTCGCCACCACGCGCCCCCCGCACGACGGCGTCCTCGCGCCGTGGTCGGACGAGCTGGAGGCGTGGATGCGCCGGCACAGCTGCGAGGTGGCGGTGGTGCGACCCGACCGCTACGTGCTCGGCACCGGGACGACCTGGACGAGCTGACGGAAGCCGTCGCCGATCTGCTCGACCGCTCCCGCGTCCCCGCACCGTCCTGACCCACCACCGGACCCGACCCAGCCCGACCCAGCCCGACCCGGCCGACCCACCCGACCCCCCGACTTCGAAGAGGAGCAGCGATGACACAGCGACTGGCAGGACGCGTGGCGGTGGTGACGGGCGCCGCGAGCGGTCAGGGCGCCGCGGTCGCCGTGCGCTTCGCCTCGGAGGGTGCGGACCTGGTGCTGGCCGACGTCCAGGAGGAGGGCCTCGACCAGACCCGCAAGGCCGTCGAGGAGATCGGCCGGACGGCGCTGGCCGTGCCGACCGACCTGACCCGCGAGGCGGACCTGCGCGCCCTCGCCGCCGCCGCCGGCGAGGCTTTCGGGCAGGTCGACGTCCTCTACAACAACGCCGGCGTCATCTCCGGAGGCGACGTGGACGCCGTCGACTGGGACGTCTTCGACCGGGTCATGGCCGTCAACGCCAAGAGCCAGCTGTTCCTCGTGAAGCACGCCCTCCCCTACCTCAAGGCCGCCGGGCGCGCATCGATCGTCAACGTCTCGTCGGTGGGTGGCCTCGTCGGGGCGCCGCACAACACCGTGTACGCCGCGTCCAAGGCCGCGGTCTCGGGGATCACGCGCTGTCTCGCCGTCGAGCTGGAGCCCTTCGGCGTCCGGGTCAACTGCATCGCACCCGGCGCCGTCGACACGCCGATGCCCGGCGTGTTCCTCGCGCACTTCGAGGGCGCGGAACTCGAGCAGATGAAAGGCCTGCTGGTGTCGCGCCAGATCCAGAAGCGCTGGGCGCGGTCGACGAGATCGCCTCGGTGGCCGCGTTCCTGGCGAGTGACGACGCCTCCTACATCACCGGGCACATCCTCCCGGTCGACGGCGGCTACCTCGCCCAGTGAGCGCGCAGGAGGAGCACCCAACCCCGTTCCCCTGGACGTCGAGGAGGACCCGGTGCCGGGCCAGAACTCTCGCTCGACCTCGCGCTCGACCCGCGACCACCGCGCTCGTGCTGGTCGACCTGCAGGCCTTCACGGTGGCGCTGCCCGCGCCCCGCCGAACAGCGGCGCCGCGGTGCTCGCCGCCGCGGCCGAGGTCGCGGGCGCCGTCCGCGTCGGCCGGCGGCCTGGTCGTCCACGTCGTGGCCTCCCTCGGCCGCGACGGCGGCCGCGCGCTGCGGCAGCCGACCGCCGACGTCGCCCCGCCGGCGCTGACCTGCCGCCGGGGTGGGACGCGATCCCACCCGAACTCGGCCCGGCTCGCCACGACGTGATCGTGACCAAGTGGGGCTGGGACGGATTCCACGGCACCGACCTCGACCTGCAGTTGCGCAGGCGCGGCATCACGACCCTGCTGGTCGGCGGCATCGCGTCGGACATGGGTGTGGAGTCCACGGCCCGGCACGCGGGCGAATGCGGCTACGAGCAGATCTTCGTCCGCGAGGCCCTGTCGGCCTTCGACCCCGCGGCGCACGTGGCCGCCCTCGCCGTCCTGGGCAGGATCGGCCGGGTGCGGGGCGCGGCCGACATCGTGGCGGCCCTCGGCGTCGCCGTCCCGGCGGGCGCGACGCCGTGACCACGTAGGCCCTCCCCGCTCCGACGGCCAACCCCGCGATCGCCGAGTGGCGGATGCTCGTGGCCGGGCGCGCTCGTCGGCTCGTCGTCGGGAGCGCTGTTCTCCGACGTCGACCCGGCCACCGAGGAGGTCGTCGGCGTCACGGCCGACGGCACCCCGGCGGACATGGACGCCGCGATCGGCGCCGCCCGCCGCGCCTTCGACACCTCCAGCTGGTCGCGCGACGCCGCCTTCCGCCGGCACTGCCTGGAGCAGCTGCACGCGGCGCTGGAGCGCCACAAGGAGGAGATCCGGCCGCTCCTGGTCACCGAGGTGGGCACGCCGGTCTGGCTCACCCGCGACACGCTGCTCGACGTCCCCATCGACCGGCTGGCCGACTACGCGCGGATGGCCACCGAGTACCCGTACGAGACCGGCCTGCCCGACCTGGACTTCCGCGGCGTCGTCAGCCGGCGCCGGCAGCGGCGCGAGGCCGTCGGCGTCGTCGCCGCCATCACCCCCTGGAACGGGCCGTGGGGGGTGAACCTGATCAAGATCGGGCCGGCCCTGGCGGCCGGCAACACGGTGGTGCTGAAGCCGTCGCCGGACGCGCCGTGGTCGGGCACGATCATCGCGCGGCTCGCGGCCGAGGAGACCGACCTGCCGCCCGGGGTGCTGAACGTCGTCCCGGGGTCGGACCACGCGCTCGGGGCGCAGCTGACCACCGACCCGCGGGTGGACCTCGTGACCTTCACCGGCTCCGCCGCCAACGGGCGGCGGATCGCCGCCGCCGCCGCGGGGACGCTCAAGCGGCTCGTGCTCGAACTCGGCGGCAAGTCGGCGCACGTCGTGCTGCCCGGCAGCCGACATCGAGGCCGAGGCGGCGGCCGCGCGGGCGGACGATCTGCGTCAACAGCGGCCAGGGGTGCGTCGCGCGCAGCCGCCTGCTGCTGCCGCGCTCGCGCTACGAGGCGGGCGTGGCGGCGGCCGCGGCGGCGATGGACGCCGTCGTGGTGGGCCCGCCCGGCGACCCTGGGACCTTCATGGGGCCGCTCATCAGCGCGCAGCACCGGGAGCGGGTGTTCGGCCACATCGCGACCGGGACGGCAGCAGGGCGCGCGGCTGGTGCGCGGCGGCGGCACGCCCGCCGGCCTGGACCGCGGCTACTACGTCGAGCCGACGCTCTTCGCCGACGTCGACCCGCGGTCGGTGATCGCCCAGGAGGAGATCTTCGGGCCGGTGCTGGCCGTCATCCCCTACGACGACGTCGACGACGCCGTACGGATCGCGAACGACTCGGTCTACGGCCTGTCGGCGTCCGTCGTCGGCCCCGACGAGGAGACGGCGCTCGAAGTGGCCCGCCGGTTGCGCGTGGGCACGTGCAGCGTCAACGGCGGCCAGTGGATGCACATGGACGTCCCCTTCGGCGGCTACAAGCAGAGCGGGATCGGCCGCGAGTTCGGCGTGCAGGGTTTCGAGGAGTACCTCGAGACGAAGGTGCTGGGCCTGTCGACCCGGCTGAAGTCCGCCAGCGCGTCCTGGTGAGCATGATCGGACCGGATTGCATGATCGGACCGGATTGCATGATCACCAACGGAAGTGACGAGCCATCCGGATCTCATGATCATCAACGAGACGACTCGTATCAGCTTAATTCGCTAGTTCATTGTGTTGACTAGCCCTATTCTCGCTCGTACGCTGTGAGTCGCGTCACCGTGATCCCTCCGGTGCCCTTCTGCCGGCAGCCCACCGACGGCCACTCCTCCGACCCGAACGTTCACGGCCCCACGAACTGGAGACCTGCCATGTCCGGACCGCGTTCCCGCCCCCTCCCCCGCGTCGCCCTGCTCGCCGCGGCCGCGACCGCCGGCACCGTCGGGCTCGCCGCCTGCGGCGGTGGTTCCGGTGCCCCGGGCAGCAGCGCCTCCGCCACGCTGACCGGTGCTCCGATCACGCTCACCGTGAATGCCGCCGTCAGCGGCCCGGCGCCCCTGCCCTTCGTGCTCGCCGGCGCCAAGGCGGCGGCCCAGGCGGTCAACGCCGCCGGCGGCGTCAAGGGCCGGCCGATCGTGATCAAGAACTGTGACGACCAGTTCGACCCCAACAAGGCGAGCGAGTGCGCCCGCACCGCGAAGGACGACGGCGTGATCGCCTACGCCGGCGCGGAGACGACGGCGGGTGACGCCTACATCCCGATCCTCGCCGGGGCGGGCATCCCCACGATCGGCAACATCCCGGCCAGCAAGTCCGACTTCACCAGCCAGCTGTCCTTCCCGATCGGCTCCGGGGCGCTGGTCGAGCTCGCCGGGGCCGGCGCGCTGATGGCGAAGGCCGGCTGCACCACGATCGGCTCGGCCTACGCGGACAGCACCGCCGCCAAGTTCGCCGCCCAGACGTACCTCACCCGCGGCCTCGCCCTGGGCGGCAAGAAGGTCGACGTCGAGGTGCCGGTGCCGCTCACCGCCGCCGACATGAGCCCCTACGCGTCGGCCGTGCTGAGCAAGGGCGCCGACTGCGTGAACATCACCGGGCCGGACGCCGTCGCCGACAAGATGATCGTCGCGCTGCACCAGGCGAAGCCCGACCTGAAGATCTTCGAGCCGGCGTCGGCCTTCGGCCCGGCGACCTTGAAGAAGCTCGGAGCGGCCGCCGAGGGCGTCTACATGTCCGCCGGTATCGCCCCGCCCTCGACAGCCACCCAGGTCCCGGGCATCAAGCAGTTCAACACCGAGATGGACGCCTCTGGCGACACCACGACCGACCGCAACGAATTCATGATCAATTCGTGGGCGACCGTGCACATCGTCGCGCAGCAGCTGGCGAAGACCGCCTCGATCGACTCGGCGTCCCTGGTGACCCAGATGAAGGCCGCCGGCACCATCGACATGAGCCCGATCGTCCCCTTCAACTGGGGCACTCCCACCGACCTCTTCCCCGGCCTGCGCACGTTCGCGTCGCGCATCTACGTCACGCAGGTGAGCGGCGGCGAGGCGAAGCTGCTCGGCGGCGGTCAGAGCTTCGACATCAAGGACCTCTCCGGTCTGACCCTCTGACGTCCGGCAGTCCCCGTCCTGGAGGAGGTACAGCGTGGACGTCCTGCGGTTCGCCCTGCTCGGCCTCGGCACGGGCAGCCTCTACGCCCTGGTGGCTCTCGGCGTGGTGCTCGTGTTCCGGTCGTCCGGCGTCCTCAACCTGTCGGCCGGTTCCTCCGGGGCCGTCGCGGCCTGGTTCTTCTACTCCCTCCGCGACACCCACGGCGTGTCGACGCCGGTCGCGCTGGCCCTGGCCCTCGGGCTGGGCGGCGCGATCGGCGCCGGGATCCAGATCCTGGTGATGAGCCGGCTCCGCGAGGCGTCGGCCGTCACCCGGCTGATCGCCACCCTGGCCGTCTTCACGCTCCTCAACGGCATCGCCGTCCTCATCTGGGGCGCCGACGCCGCGCTGGTCGGGTCGCCCCTGCCGACGACCGTCATCGCGCTGCCGGGCGGCCTCTCGATCAGCCTGGACCGGCTGCTGCTGATCGGTCTGGCCGTCGCCGTCGCGGCCGTCCTCAAGGCCGTCTACACCCGGACGCCGTTCGGCCTCGCCACCACCGCGGTGGCCGAGAACCGCCGGGCGACGGCGTCCCTCGGCTGGTCCACCCGGATGATCGAGCTCGTCAACTGGTCGGTGGCCGGCGTCCTGTCCGCGCTGGCCGCCGTGCTGCTCGCGCCGATCGCCTCGCTCCAGGTCGCGACCCTGTCCCTGCTCGTGGTGCCCGCCCTGGCAGCCGCCCTGGTCGGTCGCTTCTCGTCGTTCGGGCTCACGATCCTCGGGGCGATGGGCCTCGGCGTCGCGCAGAGCGAGCTGGCCCGCTACGTGACCGCGCCCGGCGTCGGCGACTCCGTCCCGTTCCTGGTGATCATCCTGGTGATCGTGCTGGGGGGCCGGTCGCTGCCGAGCCGCGGCGACCTGCCCCACCGGCTGCCCGCTCCCGGCCTCGGCCGGATCGACGTCGGCTGGTTGTTCGCCGGCGCCACCGTCCTGCTCGCCCTGGTGCTCGTGCTGCCGCCGGTCTGGGTCGCGGCGTTGACGACGCTGTTCATCGTGGCCGTGCTGGTGGTGTCCGTCGTGGTCGTCACCGGCTACGCCGGGCAGCTGTCGCTGAGCCAGTGGGCGCTCGCCGGCATGGGGGCGTGGTTCGCCGCCGAGCTCGTCGCCCGGTTCGGCTGGCCGTTCTGGCTGGCAGCACCCGTGGGCGTCCTCGCCGTCGTCCCGGTCGGGCTGCTCGTGGCCCTGCCGGCCATGCGCACCCGCGGCGTCGACCTGGCCGTCGCCACCCTCGGCCTCGCCCTCGTGCTCACCTCCGTGGTCCTGCAGAACGGCGCGCTCACCGGTGGCCTCGACGGCATCGACGTCGGCACGCCGCGCCTCTTCGGGGTGGACGTCGGCCCGATCGGGCATCCGACCCGCTACGCGGCGCTGACGCTGACCGCCTTCCTGGCGGTCTCGGTCCTGGTGGCGAACCTGCGCCGCGGGCGGGCCGGACGGCGGCTGATCGCCGTCCGCTCCAGCGAACGCGCGGCCGCGAGCCTCGGCGTCGGCGTCTACACGGCCAAGCTCTACGCCTTCGCCGTCGGCGCGGCGGTCGCCGGCGTCGCGGGGGTCCTCGCGGCCTTCCGCACCGAGACCGTCGTCTTCACCCAGTTCGACGTCTTCGGGTCGCTCAACGCGCTCATGTACGCGGTCGTCGGCGGACTCGGCTGGGTCTCCGGCGCCCTGCTCGGCGCCGGGATCGCGCCCGGCACGCCGGGAGGCAAGGTGGTGGAGTCCTTCGGGGACGTCAACGCCTACCTGCCGATCATCGGTGGCCTCGCCGTGCTGCTCATCCTCATCCAGTCGCCCACCGGGCTCGCCGCGCTGCATGCCCGCGCCTTCGCCGGAGCCGCCGCGGCGGTCGGGTCCCGGCTCCGGCGCCTCCTGCGGCGCACCACGCGAACCCGCGCGGCCGGCGGCGCCGCAGGTGGCGGCCCCCACCCTCCCCCCGCAGCAGGCTCCCGGCCCGCGGCCGCGGCACGGCCACGGCAGCCTCGAGGTTCGCGACCTCACGGTGCGGTACGGCGGCGTGACCGCCCTCGACGGCGTGGCGCTCCACGTCCGACCCGGCACCGTGGTCGGCCTGATCGGCCCCAACGGGGCAGGCAAGACCACGCTGCTGGACGCCGTCACCGGGTTCACCCCGCCGTCCGACGGCACCGTGCTGCTCGACGGGCAGGACATCACCCGGTGGACGCCGGTCCGGCGGGCCCGCGCCGGGATCGGCCGCTCCTTCCAGGGCGTGGAGCTCTTCGACGAGCTCAGCGTGCTCGACAACCTGCTCGTGGCGGCGGACGACCAGTCACCCCTGCGCTACCTGCTCGACCCGCTGCGACCGGGCGGCCGCCGGCTGAGCCCGGCGACGGAACGCGTCGTCGCCGACCTCGAACTCGGCGACGTCCTCGACGCCATGCCCGCCGAGCTGCCCAGTGGGACCGCCCGGCTGGTCGGCGTCGCGCGCGCGCTCGTGGCCGAGCCGGCCGTCCTGTTCCTCGACGAGCCCGCAGCCGGGCTCGACACCCACGAGACGGCGGAGCTCGGCACCTTGATCCGGCGGATCGCCGCCCAGTGGGGGATCGGCGTCGTGCTCGTCGAGCACGACGTCCCGCTGGTCCTCGGGGTCTGCGACCACGTCGTCGTCCTCGACTTCGGCCGGTGCATCGCGACCGGGACGCCCGACGAGATCCGGCAGGACCCGGCCGTCCTGGCGGCCTACCTCGGCACCGATCACCAGACCGCTCCGGCCGCCCTCGCTTGAGCGACACGACCCACGGGAAGGCCGCCATGTCACTCGGACTGCCACTCGGACTGCCGCGCGCGATCCTCCACCACCGCCGGGGCACTGCTGATCAGCGCACGCGGTCTCGACGCCGGCTACGACCGCCTCGCCGTCGTGCACGACCTCGACCTCGAGGTCGGCGCCGGCGAGGTCGTCGCGCTGCTCGGCCCCAACGGCGCGGGCAAGACGACCACCCTGCTCACCCTGGCGGGCGACCTCCCTGTTCTCGGGGGCGAGGTCTGCTGGCGCGGAGTCCCGGCCCGCGCCGGCCTGGACCGCCGCGCGCGCGACGGGCTCGGCTTCGTCCCGGAGGGCCGCTCGGCGATCACACGCCTGACGACGACCGAGAACCTGCGGCTGGCCCGCGGGGACGTGGAGGGGGCTTTCGAGCTGTTCCCCGAGCTGCGGGCCCGCGCCTCGGTGCGGGCGGGGATGCTGTCCGGCGGCGAGCAGCAGATGCTCGTGCTGGCGAGGGTGCTGTCGCGCGACCCCGCGGTCGTCCTCGCCGACGAGCTCTCCCTGGGGCTCGCTCCCCTGGTCGTCGACCGACTGCTGCAGGCGCTGCGCGACGCGGCGACCGATCGCGGTGTCGGAGTCCTGCTGGTCGAGCAGCACGTGGGCAAGGCGCTGCAGTACGCCGACCGCGTCTACGTGCTGCGGCAGGGGCGCGTGGCCATGAGCGGCACCGCCGAGGAGCTGTCCGGCCGGCTGCAGGAGATCGAGAACTCGTACCTGTCGGTGTGACCAGGCTGCGGACACGACGGCTCCGCTTCATGATCGCGGGTTGACCGATACCGGCGTACAATAGTTGCCGCGCGTCCAGGGCCGGGATCGGTGCCTGCCGGCGACGGCCGGCACGGCAGCGTGCGGTCCGGCCAGGGGCACGTGGACCTGCTCACCGGAGATCCGCGGACTGTATGGATTTCGGAGGTCGCCATGAGCGACGAGATGCAAACGCGCGATTCGGCATCCCCGGCCGTCACGGCCATCGCCGATCCTGCGCCGCTGG
The DNA here is from genome assembly GCA_963794075.1 of uncultured Actinomycetota bacterium. Taxonomy (GTDB): domain Bacteria; phylum Actinomycetota; class Actinomycetes; order Actinomycetales; family Kineosporiaceae; genus DATKNA01. Next base: position 291,617 of record CAWCCY010000021.1, on the reverse strand, counting down.
GGCTGGCCGCGTTCGCGCTGACCACGTTCCTGCTGTCGGCGAAGAACGCCGGCTGGACGCACGGCACGGACGCCTGGCTGGGCTACGCGTTCGCGTACGGCGGCCTGGCTCAGCTCCTCGCCGGCATGTGGGAGTTCCGCAACCGCAACGTGTTCGGCTCGACCGCGTTCAGCACCTACGGCGCGTTCTGGATCGGTCTCGGCCTGTACGTGCTGCTCGTCGCGCCGAAGGCCACCCCCGGCCAGGCCGCCAACGACCAGGCCTGGATCCTGCTGGCGTTCGCCATCTTCAACACCTACATGCTGCTGTGGAGCACGCAGGTCAACATGGCCGTTCTCGCTGTGTTCCTGACCTTGGAACTCACCGAGATCGCGCTGTTCGTCGGGAACTTCGCGGCGAATACGTCGATCATCAAGCTCGGCGGCTACATCGGCATCCTGACCGCGCTCTGCGCCTGGTACACGTCGGCGGCGGGCGTGATCAACGGGATGAGCGGTGGCGAGGTCCTGACGGTGGGAGCACCGTTGAGCAGGGCCGTCGTGCCGGGCGCCGCGCCGCTCGCCCGACAGCACTGAGGCGACCCGGTCATGACCGAGGTCAACATCGACGCGCTGCTGGCAGAGGAGCGCACGTATCCGCCTCCGCCGGAGTCCGCGGCGGAGGCGAATGCGGGGCCCGGGTTCTACGACCGGAACCCCGACGAGTTCTGGGCCGAGGAGGCGCGTACCCGGGTCAGCTGGTTCACCCCGTTCGAAAGCCTGAAGGAATGGAACCCGCCGTACGCGAAGTGGTTCCTCGGCGGTCGGCTCAACGTCTGCTACAACTGCGTCGATCGGCACGTGGAGGCCGGCCGGGGCGACCGGGTCGCCTACCACTGGGAGGGTGAGCCGAGCGACGAACGGCGCACCATCACCTATGCCCAGTTGCAGGCGGAGGTGGTGCGCTTCGCCAACACCCTGAAGAATCTGGGTGTCGGCCGGGGCGTTCCGGTGGCCATCTACCTCGGCATGGTCCCCGAACTGCCGATCGCCATGCTCGCGTGCACCCGGCTGGGCGCACCCCACACCGTGGTGTTCGGCGGCTTCTCCGCCGAGGCGCTCTCGGGCCGGATGAACGACATGGGCAGCGAGGTCCTGATCACGCAGGACGAGTCGTGGCGCCGCGGGAAGCCGGTGCCGCTCAAGGCCGTGGCCGACCGCGCCATGGCCGGCGCCGCCTCCGTCCGGCGGTGCCTGGTCGTGCGCCGGACCGGCGGCGACGTGGCGATGGAGGACGGCCGGGACGTCTGGTACCACGAGGCGAGCGCCGACGTCGACGACGACCCTGCGGCCTGCCCGTGCGAGGTGATGGACGCCGAGGACCTGCTGTTCCTCATGTACACCAGCGGCACGACCGCGCGGCCGAAGGGCATCGTGCACACCACGGCCGGGTACCTGGTCGGGGTCGCCACCACGCACCACTACATCTTCGACATCAAGCCCGACACCGTGTACTGGTGCGCCGCGGACATCGGCTGGATCACCGGGCACAGCTACATCGTCTACGGCCCGCTGTGCAACGGTACGACGAGCGTGCTGTACGAGGGCACGCCCGACTTCCCCGACAAGGACCGCTGGTGGGACATCGTCGAGCGGTACGGGGTGACCGTCCTCTACACCGCCCCCACCGCCATCCGGACTCACATGAAATGGGGACCGGAGTACGCGCAGCGCCACGATCTCTCCTCGTTGCGGCTCCTCGGGACGGTGGGCGAGCCGATCAACCCGGAAGCGTGGATCTGGTACCGCACCCATGTCGGCGGGAACCGCACGCCCGTGGTCGACACCTGGTGGCAGACGGAGACCGGCATGATCATGATCACTCCGCTGCCCGGGCTCAGCACCCTCAAGCCCGGCTCGGCCGGAGGCCCTTCCCGGGGCGAGCCGGCGGCGCTGGACGAGCAGGGTACCGAGGTGCCTCCGGGAATGGGCGGCAACCTGGTCATCCGCGCTCCGTGGCCGGCCATGCTCCGAGGGATCTACCGCGATCCACAGCGCTATGAGGACACGTACTGGTCGAAATACCCCGGCCAGTACCTGGTCGGCGACGGCGCCCGGGTCGACGAGGACGGCGACTTCTGGTTGCTCGGCCGCATCGACGACGTGATGAACGTGTCGGGGCACCGAATCTCCACCATCGAGGTGGAGAGCGCACTGGTCGACCATCCGTCCGTGGCCGAGGCCGCGGTGTGCGGCCGCACCGATGCCCGGACCGGCCAGGCCATCGTCGCCTATGTCACCCTCAAGGGCGGCGTCCAGGGCAACGAGGAGCACCTGACCGTCCTACGCGACCATGTGGCCCAGAAGATCGGCAAGCTGGCCGTGCCCGCCGGCATCGTCTTCACACCGGAGCTGCCGAAGACCCGCTCCGGCAAGATCATGCGGCGGCTGCTGCGCGATGTCGCCGAGCAGCGCACGCTCGGTGACACGACCACGCTCGCCGACCCTGATGTGGTCGACGAGATCCTGACGTCGCGCTGCCGCGGAGGCGCCGGCCGGCGGATGAGGTCGCCGATGCGAGTTACCTCCGCCGGACGCGGCGGCGGGAGATCGAGAACTGCTGTCGCTCGGTGTCCTACCCGGGTCAGCGCAGGGTGGCGCCGGCGTCGACGGCGAGCACCTGACCGGTGATCCAGCGCGACTCCGGACCGGCGAGGAAGAGCACGGCATGCGCGGCGTCCCAGGCCGTGCCCTCGGTGCCCAGCACGGTGCCGGCGGCCTTGGCCCGCCGGGCGGCCTCCGCCTCGTCCGGGCTCGCGTAGCGCCGGGCCACCATGTCCGTCCAGAGCATCCCGGGCGAGACGCAGTTGGCGCGCACACCCGCAGGCCCGTACTGGACGGCGATCGCCCTCGTCAGCGCCTCGACGGCCGCCTTCGACGCCGCGTAGGCGGTCGCCGGCCCCGGCCGGCCGACGGCGGCCGACGAGACGTTGACGACGCTGCCGCCCGGCGGCATCGACGGCAGGACGAGCCGGCACATCCGCAGCACGCTGCCCGCGTTCACGTCGAGGACCCGCTGCCAGTCGGCGTCCGAGAGGTCGGCCACGTGAGCCGGCGGACCGCCGATGCCGACGTTGTTCACCAGCACGTCGACCGGCCCCCACGCAGCCTCGACCTCGCCCACCGCTCGCCGGCACGCGTCGTCGTCGCGGACGTCTCCGGCCAGCGCGAGCGCCTCGCCGCCGGCCGCGCGGATGGCGGCCACCGTCGTGTCAGCGGCGGAACGATCGGCGTCCAGGACCCCGACCCGGGCACCCGCGGCCGCCAGCAGCAGGCTCACCGCGGCCCCGACGGACGTGGCGCCGCCCGTTCCGCCGCCGCCGGTGACGAGGGCGGTCCGGCCCGCGAGGCGACCGGCGACGTCCGGCGCGCCGTCGGTCAGCATCCTGAGCCCCCGACCGGCTGCACCGCCAGAGCGGTGCGCACGACCTTGCCGGTGGCGTTGCGCGGCAGCCGCTCCAGGAACGTCCAGGCCGCCGGCACCTTGAACCCCGAGAGCCGTGACCGGACGAACCCGGCGAGCTCGACCGGCGGCGGTGCCTCCGCACCGGGGCGCAGCACGAGGTAGGCGTGCACCACCTCGCCGAGCCGCTCGTCCGGAGCGCCCACGACGGCCGCCTCGAGAACGGCCGGATGCGCGGCGAGCACCTCCTCGACCTCGATCGGGTAGACGTTCTCACCGCCGCGGATGATCTTGTCTCCGCGCCGGCCGACCAGCTCGAGGTAGCCGTCGGCGTCGAGCCGGCCGAGGTCGCCCGTGCGCAGCCAGCCGTCCGGGTCCACCCGGAAGAGGTGCCGCGCCCGGGCGACCACCTCGCCGACGCCGTCCGCGCCCGCGTTCTCGATCCGCAGGTCGACGCCCGGGGCCGCCCTGCCCACGGTGCGCAGAAGCTCGCCGCGGGTACCCGCCGCCAGCAGGTGGTCCTCCGCCGTCAGGCACGTCACGGGGCTCCCCTCGGTCTGGCCGAAGAACTGCACGAAGCGGGCGCGGGGCAGCACGCGCATCGCCTCCCGTAGCACGGAGAACGGCATGGGCGCGGCGCCGTACTGGAGCACCTCGAGCCGGGGTGCGTCGAGAACGCCGTCCGCCAGGAGCCCGGCGACCATGCTCGGCACCAGCAGCGCGTGCGTGACCCCGGCGGGCACCCATTCCTCGCACCAGACGTCGGAGCTGAACCGGGTCGTGAGGACGAGCGGCGTGCCGGACCCGAGCGCGACCGCCATCATGCCGACGCCCGCGATGTGGTGCAGCGGGGACGCCGTCGCGTAGCGGGCGGCCGGACCGAGGCCGAGGAGCGCCGTGTTGTGCCCGGCGCGTGCGGCGAGCCGGTCGTCGGCGACGTCGACGCGCCGCGGGCGCCCGGTCGTGCCGGACGTGTGCAGGACCAGGACGACGCCGCCGGACGCCGCCAGGGCCGCCGGCAGGCCGGCTACCGAGCGCGCCCCGCCCGGGCGGCCGGCGTCGTCCGCGATCTCCCCGACCACCAGCGCCTGACGCCCGGTCTGGCTCGCGACGCTCGCGCCCAGCGTCACGTGCGCGGGCTCGCACAGCAGGACGTCGCCGGGCAGCGCCCGCACGACGGCGGCGAGCTCGCCCGCCCGTGAGCCGGGTCCCGAGCGGCGCCAGCGGTCGGCCCGACGCCGCACCCGCGACGACGAGCGCCAGGGCCTGCGGTGTCGCGTCGAGCAGGGCCGGTACCGGGGATGCCGCGCGGCAGCCCGGCCTCCTCGAGCCAGGCGGCGGCCCCCGCCGCCTGCCGGGCGAGCCGGCAGCCCGACCAGGTCGCGCCGGGTGCGGCCACCGCCTCGGCGTCGCGCTCGAGCGCCGCCAGGACCCCGGCGATCCACCCGGAGCCGGTCATGCGGGCCTCCCGCCGGCCCGGCGCGGCCGTACCAGGCCCTCCTGCGCGAGGCTCGCCACCAGGCGGCCTCCTCGCGTCGAGGTAGTGCCCCCGGGTGAGGGTCGATCCCGCCTCCCCCGGCACGCAGGTCTGGTCGAGCTGCAGCCAGCCGCGCAGGTCCGGCATCGTGTGGAACCACAGGTGATGGTCGAGCGAGATCCGGGTCAGCTCGCTCCCCCAGGCCGCCACGTGCGGCAGCCGGCCGGCGGCGTCGAACGCGGTCAGATCGCTGGCCCATGCCAGCAGGCAGGCCTGCACGAGGGCGTCGGCCGGAGCCGCCCGAGCCGGCCGCGCACCCAGCTGCGCTCGCCGTCCGAGACCAGCTCGACCGGTTGCGGCAGCCCGCGCAGGGTCAAGGGCGCCGGCGGGCCACCGGCGTCGGGCGGCGGGGGCGCGACCCGCCGGACGGCGAGCCGCCCCCGCTGTCGATGTCGTCGGCGTCACCCCTGATCGCGAACGAGGCGGCGATCCGGCAGAGCGACCCCCTGTTGCGCCACGCGGACGCCACGCCACGCGGAGGACCGGCCGTCGCGGCGCTCGTCGACCACCAGGTCGAGGTCCTCGCCCGGCATCGCCGGGGCGGAGGAAGGCGACGTGGACGGCGGCCGGCCGCAGCGGGGTCTCCGGGCCGAGGTCGAGGCCCGCCGCGTACAGCCCCTGGGCGAGCAGTTGGCCTCCGAACGTGCGCGCCGGGCCGCCGCGGGGGTGCCGGGCCGTGGCGGTGTCGGGGCCGGTCCGCTCGACCTGGAGGAGGGCCAGCCAGCGGGTCAGCGCGTCGGCGACGTCGTCGTCACCACGCCAGCACCGGCCCCAGCGTGGCCGACCACGAGACCGCCGTTCACCGCGATGATCGCCGCGCCCACCCCGGCGGCGGTCATCGTCGTCAGGCGGCGGTTGACGAACGTGCCCATGAGCTCCCGGCGGGCGGTCAGGTGCACCAGCGGCACGAGGGCGAACGGGATGCCGAACGACAGCACGACCTGCGAGACGACGAGCGCCCTGGTCGGGTCGACGCCGAGCACGAGGACGACGAGGGCCGGCAGGAGGGTCACGGACCGCCGCACCCGGACCGGCACCGTGCGCCGGAGGAAGCCCTGCATGACCACTTGGCCGGCGAAGGTGCCGACGCCGGAGGACGCGAAGCCGGACGCCAGCAGCGCGACGGCGAACGCCGTGGCCGCGGCCCCGCCGACGGCCGCGTTCAGGCCGCCGGCCACGGACGTCAGGTCGGCCTCGACGCTCGAGCCGCCGAGCAGGGCGGCGGCCGCCACGAGCATGGCGAGGTTGACCAGCCCCGCGACGCCGAGGGCGAGCCCGATGTCGATCCGCTGGAACCGCAGGGCGCGCCGCCGTGCGGCGCCGGCCTCCCTCCCTCGCGCCGGCGGCCGGGCGGCCGGGGCGGTGCGCGACGAGGGCCGAGTGGAGGTAGATCACGTGCGGCATCACGGTCGCGCCGAGGATGCCGGTCGCGACGACGCCGACCGCGCCGTGCGGCCACCGGGGCACGAAGCCCTGGGCGAGGGGGACGGCGTCGATGCGGGCGCGGAGGGCGACGTACCCGATCCCGACGACGACCACGGCGAGCAGGCCCGCGACCACGAGCTCGAACCGCCGGTAGCCGGCCAGCTGCAGCCCGAGCAGCGCGAACGCGACAGCGCCGGTCACGAGGCCACCGAGGAGCAACGGCATGCCGAAGAGGATCTGCAGCGCGATGGCGCCGCCGATCACCTCGGCGACGTCGGTCGCCATCACGACGAGCTCGGCCTGCGCCCACAGCAGCCGGACGACCCCGGCCGGGTACCGGTCACGGCAGAGCTCGGCGAGATCGCGCCCGGTCGCCAGGCCGAGCTTGGCGGACAGGCTCTGCACGAGGACGGCCACCACGTTGGCCGCGACGACGACCCACACCAGGGCGTACCCGGCGATCCCGCCGGCGGCGAAGTTCGTCGCGAAGTTGCCCGGGTCGATGTAGGCGACGGCAGCGACGAAAGCGGGGCCCAGCAGGAGCAGCCGGGAGCGCAGCGCCTTCGCCGGCAGCGCGCGGGGAGCGCGCAGGACGGGGACGTCGGCGTCACGCAGCAGCTCGCTCGCCTCGTCGACGGCCATGCTCAGCGCCTGCTTCCGGTGGTCGCCGGCACCGCGCGGAGCTGCTCGAGAGCCGGCTGCCAGACGGCGGGGTCCACGTCGTACGGGGCGTAGAAGGTGATGCGGTCGACGAGACCGCCGAAGCGCGACGTCGAGCGCGCCGGCGACGTCCTGCGGCTCGGCCACCACGGCGAACTCCCCGAGCAACGCTGTCGTCGACGAGCCGCCCCATCTCCTGCCACCGGTCCGGCGCGGCCGGAGACCGACAGGGCGTTGAGCTCGGCGGCGAGGTCGCCCCAGCCGTGCAGCTCGAGGACGCCGGCATAGGCCGGGGTGCTCGCGTAGAAGGCCACCTGGTTGCGGACCGCCGCCAGCGCCGTCGACATCTCCTGCTCGGTGGTGCCCGTCGCGATGAGGCACGGGTAGCTCGACCTCGACGTCCCCGCGGCTGCGGCCGGCGCTCGCCGCGCCGCGCTCCAGCGCGGGCAGCGTGCGCTCGACGAGGTACCGCCGCGTGGTGAAGGCGTGCAGCAGGAGCCCGTCGGCGACCTCGCCGGCGACCTGCGTCATGAGCTCGCCGACTGCGGCGAGGTGGACGGGGGGCGTGCCGAAGGGGTTGGGCCCCGGCGAGAAGTACGGCGTCATCAGGGTGTGCGTGTAGAACTCGCCGTCGTGCTGCAGCCGCTCGCCGGTCTGCCAGCTCGCCCAGATCGCCCGCAGCGCCACGACGAACTCCCGCATCCGCGCGGCAGGGCTGCTCCACGGCATCGAGAACCGCCGCTGGACGTGCGGCTTCACCTGGCTGCCCAGGCCGAGCACGAACCTGCCGGCGCTGAGCAGCTGCAGGTCGTTCGCCAGGTAGGCGACGGTCATCGGCGTCCGGGCGAAGGCGACGGCGATGCCGGTGCCGAGGGTGACGTGCTCGGTGGTCTGCGCGGCGAGGGCCACCGGGAGGAAGGGATCGTGGGCGGCCTCCGACGTCCACAGCCCGTCGTACCCGTCCGCCTCCAGGCCGGCCGCGCGGGCGCCGACGCCCGCGAGCCGGGCGTCCCCCGACAACTGGAGCTTGGCATCCACCTTCATACGATTAATATAGAGGATTAAGCGGATAGCGCCAGAGTCTGGGACGAGGAGTCGACATGATGTCAGGGGCATGCACAGGGCGCGTCGTCGCGATCACGGGCGCCGGGGGCGGGCTCGGGCGGGAACACGCCCTGGCGTTCGCGCGCGAGGGCGCGCACGTCGTGGTGAACGACGTGGGCGCGGCCCTGGACGGGTCCGGTTCGTCCGCCGGAGCCGCGCAGCTGGTCGTCGACGAGATCGCAGAACTCGGCGGGACGGCCGTGGCGTCCACCGACGACATCGCGTCGTGGAGCGGCGCCCGCGCCCTCGTCGACCGGGCGGTCGAGACCTACGGCCGGCTCGACGTCCTGGTGAACAACGCGGGCATCGTGCGCGACCGCACCCTGGTGAACCTGAGCGAGAGCGACTGGGACGACGTCGTCCGGGTGCACCTCAAGGGCACCTTCGCGCCCACCCACCACGCCGCGGCGCACTGGCGGGAGCGGTCCCGGGCGGGCGACCCGGTGCACGGGCGCGTCATCAACACGACCTCGGCGTCCGGGTTGTTCGGCAACGTCGGGCAGGCCAACTACGGCGCCGCGAAAGCCGGGATCGCCGCCTTCACCCTGATCGCTGCCACCGAGCTGGCCCGTTACGGGGTGACCGTGAACGCGGTCTCGCCGCGCGCGCTCACGCGGATGACCGAGGGCATCGAGCGCTACCAGGCCGGCGGCGTGCCCTCGAGCTCCGGCTTCGTGCCGCTGGCCGCCGGGAACATCTCCCCGCTGGTCGTGTGGCTCGGCACGCTCGCGGCGGGCGAGGTGACCGGGCGGGTCTTCTTCGTGGCGGGCGGGCGCATCGCCGTCGCGGAGGGCTGGTCGCTGGGCCCGGACGTCGACCGCGACGCCAGCTGGACCGTCGCCGAGCTCGACGACGTCGTCCCCGGCCTGGTCCGCCGCGCCGCCCCCAACGCCGACATGAACGGCCTCCGCCCCCTCCCCCTCCCTCTCCCCCTCCTCCCGTGACCCCCTTCCTTGCGTTGATCATGCAATCCGCGTCGATCATGCAATCCGCGTCGATCATGAGATAGATGGTCACGCTGCGTTCGCTCACACAGGGTCGTCGGCGCTTGCTTGATCAACATGAATTTGCATGATCGACGCGGATTGCATGATCGACGAGCAAAGGTGGAGGAGGCGGCGGCGATGACGGCGTCCCGGATCTCGGGGTTCTCCAGCGTCGACAAGTCACCGGCGTCGCCGCCAGTCACCCATCCGCGCAGCACGCGCCGGTGCACCTTGCCCGAGCGCGTGAGCGGCAGCGTCGGCAGCACGAGCACGGCGGCCGGCCGCATCGGCTTGCCGAAGGCGTCGGCGAGGTGGTCGCTCACCTCGCCCGGCAGCGCCGGGTCACCGGCCCTGCCTGACGCCTGCACGACGAGAACGGCCACCTCCCCCTTGGTCGGGTGCGCCATGCCGACCGCCGCCGCGGCCGTCACCCCGGGCACCTCGCAGGCCAGGGCCTCGAGCTCGCTCGGTCCGACGCGCTTCCCGGCGATCTTCAGGACGTCGTCCGACCGGCCGGGGACGTCGAAGGTCCCGTCGTCGAACCGGATCGCGCGGTCCCCGTGGACCCAGACGCCGTCGATGGTCCGCCAGTACGCGTCGAGATAGCGCTCCGGCTCGCGCCACAGGCCCTGGGTCATGTTCGGCCAGCTGCGCCGGATCACCAGCTCGCCCTCGACGCCGGCGAGCGACTCGCCGCCGGGGCCGGCGACGTCGGCGGCGATCCCGAGCTGAGGGCCCCAGAAGCGGCTCCCCAGGGCGGGCTCGCTCGGGAAGCTCACGAGGATCGGTCCGCCGATCTCGGTGCCGCCGGACCAGTTGATGATCGGCGCCCGGCCCCGGCCGATCGTGCGGTGCAGCCAGCGCCACGCCGAACCCGTCCACGGTTCGCCGCTCGAGGCGATGATCCGCAGCGTCGGCAGGTCGTACGGCTCCGCCCACTGCTCGCCGAAGGTCATGAGCGTGCGGGCGACGGTCGGCGCCATGCCGAGCTGCGTGATGCCGTGCCGCTCCACGAGCCTCCACAGCCGGTCCGGTGCGGGGTGGTCCATGACGCCGTCGAACAGCACGGTGGTCGCCCCGAGCGTGAGCGGCCCGAGGCCGGCCATCGGTCCCGGCCAGCCAGCCCATGTCGGCCGGCCAGGCGAACCGGTCCCCGGGGCCGACGTCGAGGGTGAGGCCGAGGTCGAGCATGAGGCTGTAGCCCATGCCGCCGTGGGTGTGGACCGCGCCCTTCGGCCGGCCGGTCGATCCGCTGGTGAACGCGAGCAGCCACGGCGTCCCGGCGTCCAGCACCTCGATCGGCCCGTCCGGCCCCCCGCCGACCAGCTCCGCCCAGGGCAGCAGCGGCGGCAGCCCCTCGACCTGCGGCACCGGGTCGCCGAGGCGACCGACCACGACGACGTGCCGGACGTCGGGCGCCTGCCCGACGGCGGCGAGCGCGTTCGTCGAGCATCGCCACCCGGCGCCCGCGGCGCATCGTGCCGTCGGCCGTGACGAGCACGCGCGCGCCGCCGAGCCGCAGCCGCTCCGCCAGCGGCTCCGGGCCCGTAGCCGGAGAACGCCGGTGCCACGATCGGCGCCGATCCGGGCGACGGCGAGCATCGTCACGAGCGCCTCCGGGACGACGGGCAGGTGCATCGCGACGACGTCGCCGCGTTCCACCCCCAGCCCGCGCAGGCCGGCCGCGGCGGCCGACACCTCGGCGTCGAGCTCCGCGTAGGAGAGCTCGCGGACGTCGCCGTCGTCGCTCTCCCAGATCACGGCCGGGCCGACGGCCCGCCCGACCCAGCGGCCGCAGGCGAGCCACGCCAGGTTCGTGCCACCGTCGGGGAACCACCGCGCGTGCGGCTCGCCGTCCGCGTCGTCCTTGAGGCGCGTCCACGGCCGCAGCCACGCGGCGCCGAGGAAGTCCTGGACGAACGGGTAGAACCAGCCGGGGTCGGCGAGCGCACGGGCGGCGAGCGCCCGCAGGTCGCGGCTCGCCCGCGGCCGCGACGAGCTTGCTGATCCGGTACCCGCCGACGCGATCCGCCGGGGGCACCCAGCGGTCCGGGTCGAAGGTGGGCTCCAGCTCGGGACATCGGACTCGGCCATCAGGGCTCCTCGGGACGTCACCGGAAGGCGGAGAAGTCGGGCGGCCGGCGCTCCGCGAACGCGTGCTTGCCCTCCTGGGCCTCGGCCGACGGGATGAAGAGGTCGAGCGCGTCGAAGGCGACCCGGGCCAGCCCGGAGAGGGACTCGGTGTCGGCGTTGAAGGCGTGCTTGAGCACCTTGACCGACGTCGGGCTCATGGTCAGCAGCTCGTCGGCCCAACGGCGCACCTCCGCGCGCAGCTCGCGCGGCCGGCACGACCTCGTTGACCAGGCCCCAGTCCCGCATCCGCGCCGCGTCGTAGCGCCGGCAGAGGAACCACAGCTCCTTGGCCCGCTTCTCGCCGATCGCGCGAGCGAGCAGCCCGGTCCCGAGGCCGGCGTCCCAGGAGCCGACGCGCGGGCCCGACTGGCCGAACGTCGCGGTGTCGGCGGCGATCGTCAGGTCGCACAGGACGTGCAGCACGTGCCCGCCACCGGCGGCGACGCCGTTGACGGCAGCGATCACGGGCTTGGGGATCGAGCGGATGATCCGGTGCAGGGCCTCGAGCTCGAAGATCCCCGAGTCGCTCGGCCCGTACCCGCCCGTCTCGGCGGCGAGCTTGACGTCACCACCCGCGCAGAAGGCCTTGTCGCCGGCGCCGGTCAGCGCGACGACGCCGACGCCGGGGTCGGCCCACGCCCGCTTGAAGGCCGTGATCAGCTCGTCGACCGTGTGGGCGGTGAACGCGTTGTAGCGCGACTGGCGGTCGATCGCGATCCAGGCCAGGCCGCGGTCGGTCTCGTACCGGACGTCGGTGAGCGCCGGAGCCTCCCGGCTCGCGGTGTCGGTGCCGTTGAGCACGTCGTCTCCTGGAGGTGGCTGGGAGTTGCGGCGGGTGGCTCGAGGGGCGAGGGAGAGCGGGAGGGATCCGGTGGAGCTGATCAGTAGGACCGCAGGCCCATGCTGCGGGCGATGGCGTTGCGCTGGATCTGGCTGGTGCCGCCCGAGATGGTGGCCACGATCGACTCGCGCCAGCGGAAGCTCATGACGCTCTCGGTGGAGAAGCCGTGGCCGGCCATCACCTGCATGCCGAGGCGGGCCGCGGCCACGTAGGTCTCCGACCCCTTGAGCTTGGCCATGGCGCCCTCCCGCGAGCACGGGCGGCCGGCCGCGAGGAGCCAGGCGGCACGGTAGGCGAGCAGCCGGGCGGCGTCGATCTCGACCTGCAGGTCGGCCATGGCGTGGGCGAGGGCCTGGAACGACCCGATCGGGCGGCCGAACTGCTCGCGCACCTTGGAGTAGGCGAGCGCCTCGTCGAGCGTGGCCTGGGCGACGCCGACGTAGCGCGCCGCTCATGAGCACGCGCTCGAGCTCGATGCTCGAGAGCATCACGTCCCACCCGCCGTGCAGCGGGCCGACGAGCGCCGACTTCGGCACCACGGCGTCCGTCAGGAAGATCTCGTTGGTGCCCAGGATGTGGCGGGCCAGCGTCGGCACCCGGCGGATCTCGACGCCCGGGCGTCGCCGGGTCGACCAGCAGGAGGCTCAGGCCGGCGTGCTTCGGCTCGCGCGGCCCGGTCCGGACGTACATCGCGATCGTCGTCCCCGGCAGCCCCGCTCCGGTGCACCACATCTTCTGGCCGTTGACGACGAAGTGGTCCCCGCGGTCCTCGGCCCGGGTCCGCAGGGACGGCCGCGTCGGAGCCCGCCTCCGGCTCGGAGATCGCGACGGCGAGCCGCGTCTCGCCCTCCACCAGCGGGCCGAGCAGGCGGTCGAGCTGCTCGGGCGTCCCCCACTTCACGAGGGTGAGCCCGGAGATCAGGCTGCCGATGTACGCCATGGCCACGTCGAGGCTGGCGTGCCCGAGCTCCTCGGCGACCAGCGCCAGCTCGACCGGGCCGCCCCCGCCGCCGCCGTGCTCCTCGGGGAACGGCATGCCCGGTCCAGCCCATCTGCGCCATCCCGCGGAACAGCTCGGGCGGCACGGCGGACTGCTCGTCCCACTCCTTCGCCTTCTCCGGCGGGCAGGTGCGAGAGACGAAGGTCCGGGCGGCCTTCTGGAGCATCCGCTGCTCCTCGGTCAGGTCGAACTCCACGACCCCTCCTTCTGCGCGCGCGCGTGATCGGCCCTCTGGTCGGGGCTGTCCTTCGGCAGGCCCAGGACCCGCTCGCCGATGATGTTCAGCTGGATCTCCGTGGTGCCGGCGTAGATCGTCTCCGAGCGGCTCGTGAGCCAGGACCGCACCAGCCCGCTCGGCCGGTAGCCCTCGGCCGGCTCCCCGTCCAGCACCGTGCCGTCGGCGCCGAGCAGGTCCATCGCCAGGTCACAGAAGTCCTGGTGCCAGCGCGACCAGAACACCTTCGTGAACGAGGCCTCCGGGCCGAGCGTCCCGTCGCGCAGGAGGCGGGTGAGCATGCGCGCGTTGTTGAGCCGCATCACCTCGAGGCCGGTCCAGCACTCCGCGAGCCGCCGCCGCACCGAGACGTCCCCGGCCAGGCCGCGACCCCGGACGGCGTCCACGAGCCGGCCGAACTCGGCGACGAACGAGAACTGATAGGCGAGCACACTGGTGGCCCGCTCGTGCCCGAGGGTGGACATCGCGACCCGCCACCCGTCCCCGGGCTCGCCCACGACGTTCGCCCGGGCCGTCCGGGCGGCGTCGAAGAACACCTCGTTGAAGTCGGCCGCCCCGGCCAGCGACCGGATCGGCCGCACGTCGACGCCGGGCTGGTCGAGCGGGATCAGCAGGTAGGACGAGCCCGGCACGCCCGGTGCTGCCCGGTTCCGTCCGGCAGAGCGCGAAGATCCAGTCGGCGTGGTGGGCGAACGTCGTCCACAGCTTCTGGCCGCTCACGACCCAGTCGTCGCCGTCCAGCCGCGCCCGGGTCTGCACCGCGGCCAGGTCGGACCCGGCGCCGGGCTCGGAGTAGCCCTGGCACCACAGCTCCTCGCCGCGGGCGATCGGCGGCAGGAACCTGCGCTTGAGCTCGTCGCTGCCGCGCGCCAGCAGCGTCGGTGCCAGCAGCGCCTCGCCGAAGTGGGTGCAGCGGGCCGGGGCACCGGCGGCGGCGTACTCCAGGTGGAAGAGGACCTCCTGGGCCGGGCGTCGCCTCGCGGCCGCCGTACTCCCGCGGCCAGGACAGGCCGATCCATCCCCCGGCGGCCAGTTCGCGCTCCCACGCCAGGCGGGTGTCCCACGCGTCGTCGTCCCCCGGGCCCCCGCGGCCGGCCGCTGCGCGGAACTCCGGCGTGAGGTGCGCGCCGAGCCAGCTGCGGAACTCGTCGCGGAAGGCGAGATCGCCCGCGGTGGGCTCGAGCCCGGGCAGCTCGGCAGCTGCGCCGGGGAGGCTCGTCTCCATGAACAATAAGTTAGCTCATTAAGCTGTATCGGACCAGAGTGGCAGCGCTCCGTCTCGACGGCATCCGTTGTATGATTCATCTGCTTGACCTCCGGTCGACCATCGACGCGAGGAGTGACATGGTCGCGTCTGCGCACCCCCGGCCCGCCCCGGCCGATCCGCCGGCGTCGCGGCCGGTGCCGGTCCGTGCGCTGTCGCCGCAGCGGGTCCGCGTGCCCAAGACGGCCGAACTCGTCGCCGCGCGGCTGCGCCGGCAGATCGTGCGCGGCGAGCTGGCCGAGGGCGAGGCCCTGCCGTCGGAGACGACGCTGATGGACCAGTTCGGGGTCTCCCGGCCGACCCTGCGGGAGGCGTTCCGCGTCCTGGAGTCGGAGGCGCTGATCAACGTCCGCCGGGGCGCCCACGGCGGCGCGCGCGTCCAGGTCCCCAACGGCGACGTCGCGGCCCGGTACGCCGCCCTCATCCTCGAGCACCGGTCGACCGACCTGGCGGACCTGTACGCCGCCCGATCGGTCGTCGAACCCGCGTGCGCCGCCCTGCTGGCCGGGCGGCGCACCGCCTCGGACGTCGCCGTGCTGCGCTCCGCGGTGGAGCAGGAGCAGCAGCACACCGACGCCGCCGAGGCGATCCGCGCACACCTGGAGTTCCACGCGCTCGTGGTCCGCGCGTCGGGCAACCAGACCCTCATCGTGCTGACCGACATGCTGCGCCACATCATCGACCTCGCGAACGAGTCGCACGTCGTCGCCGACGCGGGCAGCCTCGAGACGACCCGCGCGTTCCGGCGGGGTCACCGCGCCCACGCGCAGCTCGTCGACCTGGTGGAGGCCGGCGACGCCGCCGGCGCCCACAGCCCTGTGGGAGCGCCACCTGCGGGAGGCGGAGGACTACCTGCTCGGGGGCCACCCGGGCCGGACCGTCCTCGATCTCCTCGGCTGAGCGCCTGCCCCATCAGCACAATCAGTTGTACGATTCAGTCATGGTTGACAGGAGCAGGGTCGCGCTCGTCACCGGCGCCGGCCGCGGGATCGGGGCCGAGATCGCGCGACAGCTCGCCGGCGACGGCGTCCGGGTCGCGGTGACCGACCTCGACGAGCAGGCCGCCCACAGCACCGCGAAAGAGCTGCAGGACCGGCACGGCGCGGGCGCCGCCCTCGCCGTCGGTCTCGACATTCGCGACCTCTCCGCCATCGCGATCGCGGTCGCCTGCGTCGAGTCCGCGCTCGGCCCCATCGGCGTCCTGGTGAACAACGCCGGGGTCGACCGCATCGAGCCCTTCACCGCGTCGGCCCCGCAGACCTGGGACCTGCTGCTGCAGGTCAACCTGCGCGGCCCGATCGCGGTCACCCACGCCGTCCTGCCCGGCATGCTGGCGCGCGGCTGGGGGCGGATCGTCTCGATCGCGTCCGACGCCGGCAAGGTCGGGTCCAGCGGCGAGGTCGTGTACTCGGCGGCCAAGGGCGGCGTCATCGCGTTCACCAAGGCGCTGGCCCGCGAGACCGCCGCCGCCGGCGTCACCGTCAACTCGCGTGTGCCCGGGCCCCACCGACACGGCGCTCCTGGATCAGGTCGCGGCGGCCGATCAGCGCCTCTACGACTCGCTGGCGCGGGCCGTCCCCATGCGCAGGATCGGCCGGCCCGACGACGTCGCACCGGCCGTCGCGTTCCTGGCCTCCGAGGGCGCTCGCTACATCACCGGCCAGGCGCTGTCCGTCAGCGGCGGCCTCACGATGAACTGATGGGGACGCCGCTGCAGGTCTCCCGCGACGCCGGCGTCGCGGTGCTCACCCTGGGCCGGCCCGAGCGGCTCAACGCGATCGGCTCCGCCACCGTCGACGTGCTGCAGGCCGCGCTCGACACGATCGAGACGGACGCCTCCGTCCGCGCGATCGTCGTCACGGGTGCGGGCAGCCATTTCTGCGCCGGCGCCGACCTGCGGGAGATCCAGACCTTCGAGGAGGCGCCGGCCTTCCGGCGGCTCATCGCCGCGATGGCCCAGGCGTTCTCCCGCCTGGAGCGGTCCGCGGTGCCGAGCGTGGCCGCCGTCGAGGGCATGGCGCTCGGCGGCGGCTTCGAGCTCGCACTGAGCTGCGACCTCGTCGTCGCCGCACGGTCCGCACAGTTCGGGCTGCCGGAGATCGCGCTCGGTCTCGTTCCCGGCGCCGGCGGTACCCAGCGGCTGACCCGGCGCGTACCCCTCGGTGTCGCCAAGCGAATGCTGCTGACCGGCGAGCGGCTCGGCGCCGCCCGAGCGGCTGACCTCGGCCTCGTCAGTGAGCTCGCCGCCGACGGGCACGCGCTGGAGGGCGCCCTGCACCTCGCCCATCGGCTCGCGGCCGGCCCGCCCCTCGCGATCGCCGCCGTCAAGCGCCTGGCGCACGCCGCCGGTGCCCTGTCGCTGGAGGACGGCATCGCTCTGGAGCGCGACGAGAACACCGCGCTGTTCGCCACTCCCGACCGCGTCGAGGGGCTGGCCGCCTTCGCCGGCAAGCGCCCGGCGGTCTTCTCCGGTAGCGCCTGAGCCAGGGCGGCCCCCGCCCGCATCTTCACCGTACAACGCCCCGGGGGGCTTGCGGCAAGACCCCGGTCGGGCCCCAGAATCGGCGGCCGGACGGATGGGACGGGGGGCGGTCGCGGGCGCCGCGCGCGGAGGTCCGCGTGTGGGCGGTGGCCGATCGCTCGTGCGAAGGCTGCCTCGGAGGGACGCGATGAACGAGCGGTACGTGGCCGGTCTTGACGAGGTCGACGAGACGGACGTCGCCCTCGTCGGCGGCAAGGGCGCGCAGCTGGGCGGGCTGGCGCGGATCGACGGCGTCCGCGTGCCGGCCGGCTTCTGCGTGACGACGGACGCCTTCGCGCGGATCATGGCTGAGGCGCCCTGGATCGACGATCGCATCGACGAGCTGTCGCGCCTGGACCCGAACGACCCGGAGGCGGCCCGCGCGCTCACCGCCCGGACTCCGCCGGGCCCTCGACGAGATCGCCATCCCCGGCGATCTCGCGGCGGAGATCAGCCGCGCTGTCGCCCGGCTCGGCGAGCACGCCGCCTACGCCGTCCGGTCCAGCGCGACGGCTGAGGACCTGCCGACGGCCTCCTTCGCCGGCCTCCAGGACACCTACCTGAACGTCGTGGGGCCGGCCGCGGTCCTCCGGCACGTCAGCCGGTGCTGGGCCTCGCTCTTCACCGAGCGGGCCGTGACGTATCGCCGGCACAAGGGGATCGACCACCGCGCGGTCCGCATGGCCGTGGTCGTGCAGCGGATGGTCTTCCCGCGGGCGGCAGGCATCCTGTTCACGGCCGACCCCGTCACGTCCGACCGGCGGGTCGCCTCGGTGGAGGCCGTCTTCGGCCTCGGTGAGGCCCTGGTCGGAGGCCTGGCCGACGGGGACGTCTACACGGTGCGCGACAGCGAGATCGTCGCGAAGGCGGTCGGCACCAAACGGGTCGCCGTCCAGCCCTCCCGGCGGGCGGGACGGCGGAAAGGGCGATCGACCCCGAACTGCAGGACCGGCCCGTGCTGACCGATGGGGAGGTCCTGCGGCTCGTGCAGCTCGGCCGGAGGATCGAGGCGCACGCCGGCCGGCCCCAGGACATCGAATGGTGCCTGGTCGACGACGACTTCCAGATCGTCCAGAGCCGCCCGATCACCACGCTGTTCCCCGTGCCCGAGTCCGGCGACGCGGAGTTCCACGTCTACGTCTCCGTCGGTCACCAGCAGATGATGACCGACGCCATGAAGCCTCTCGGGCTGTCCTTCTGGCAGATGACGACTCCGGCACCGATGGCCGAGGCCGGCGGTCGCCTGTTCGTCGACGTCACCCAGAGGCTGGCCACGCCGGCGAGCCGCGCGGGCCTCATGGAGGCCCTGGGGAGATCGGATCCGCTGACCGGGGACGCGCTGCGGAGCATCCTCGAGCGCGACGGCCTGCTCCGGCCCCTCCCCGACGAGGCTCCCCCGGCGCCACTGTTCGGCGGCGCGTCGGCGCCGATCGAGACCGATCCGGCCGTCGTCACCGAGCTGATCGCGCGCACCCAGGCATCGATCGCCGCGGCCGAACGCGACATCGCGCCCTTGTCCGGAGCGGCGCTGCTCGACTTCATCGAGGCGGACATCCAGGAGCTGAGGCGGATCCTGTTCGACCGGCAGAGCCATCAGGTGTTCATGTCGGCCATGGAGGCCGCGTGGTGGCTCAATGACCAGCTGCACGCGTGGCTGGGCGAGAAGAACGCGGCCGACACGCTCACGCAGTCCGTTCCCCACAACATCACCTCGGAGATGGGCCTGGCGCTCCTGGACGTGGCGGACGCGATCCGCCCGCATCCGGCCGTGATGGCCTTCCTGCGCCACGTCGAGCCGAGCGACGGAGAGTTCCTGGACGAGCTGGCCGAGCTGCCGGGCGGGCCGGCAGCGCGCGACGCCATCGAGGCGTGGCTCGAGCGGTACGGCATGCGCGGCGTCGGCGAGATCGACATCACCCGGCCGCGGTGGAGCGAGCGCCCCTCGGCGCTCGTGCCCGTGATCCTCGCCGACATCGCGAACTTCGAGCCGGGCGCCGCCGCCCGGCGCTTCGAGCAGGGGCGGCAGCAGGCCCGCGCCAAGGAGCAGGACGTGCTGGAGCGCTTGCGGGCCCTGCCGGACGGGGCGCAGAAGTGCGAGGAGACCAAGCGGATGATCGACCGGGTCCGGACCTTCATCGGGTACCGGGAGTACCCGAAGTACGGCATGGTCAGCCGCTACTTCGTGTACAAGCGGGCCCTGCTGAAGGAGGCCGAGCGCCTCGTGCGGGCCCACGTGCTTCGCGAGCAGGACGACGTCTTCTACCTGACGTTCCCGGAGCTCCACGACCTCACGCGGACGAACCACGCGGACGAGCGGCTCATCCGGCGGCGCAAGGAGGCGTTCAGGTCGTACCAGGCGCTCACGCCGCCCCGGGTGCTCACGTCGGACGGCGAGGTCGTCACCGGCTCGTACCGGCGCGAGGACGTGCCGGCAGGCGCCCTGGTCGGCCTGCCGGTCTCGGCCGGGGTCGTCGAGGGCCGGGCCCGCGTGCTCCTGGACATCGCGCAGGCCGACCTCGAACCCGGCGACATCCTGGTCACCACCTACACGGACCCCAGCTGGACACCGCTGTTCCTGGCGGCCGCGGGCCTGGTCACGGAGGTGGGAGGCCTGATGACCCACGGCGCGGTGATCGCACGGGAGTACGGCCTGCCGGCCGTCGTCGGTGTCGTGGACGCCACCCGGCTGATCCCCGACCGGCGGCGGATCCGGGTGCACGGAGCCGACGGGTACGTCGAGCTCCTGCCGTGAGGCCCGACGGCGGTCGGCGCGCGAAGGCGGCCCGGGGACGTCTGCTCAGGCGGACGGCTCGCTGCCCACCACGGAGACGAACGAGACGCAGTCACCCGGCACCCCGCCGAGGTTGTGGGTCAGGGCCAGGGTGCGACCGGCCGCGACCCCCGGGACGGCGCGCTCCGCCGGTGCCTCCCCGCGCAGCTGGAGCCAGCACTCGAACATCATCCGCAGGCCGGAGGCGCCGATCGGATGCCCGAAGGCCTTCAGCCCGCCGTCCGGGTTGACCGGCAGGTCGCCGCCGAGGTCGTAGCCGCCGTCCAGCACGCGCTTCCACGCGGTCCCGGGCTCGGCGAACCCGAGGTCCTCCATCAGCACGAGCTCGGTGACGGTGAAGCAGTCGTGCACCTCCGCGAGCGCCAGCTCGGCGGCGGGGTCGACGACACCCGCCTGCCGGTAGGCCTCACGCGCGGACTGCACGACCTCCGGGATGCCGGTGAAGTCGTAGCCCGGGTCCGCCAGCCCGTCGCCCGCGCCCGACACCAGGGACAGCCCCTTCACGAAGATCGGCCGGTCCGTGTACCGGTGGGCGTCCTCGGCCCGGACGACGACGGCCGCGGCCGCTCCGTCGCTCACGCCCGAGCAGTCGTAGACGCCCAGCATGCCGGCGACGCCGGTGCCCGGCCGATCGCCTCGAGCGACACCTCGGACCGGTACTGCGCGCGGGGGTTGAGGGCGCCGTTGTGGTGGTTCTTCCAGGCGATCCGTGACAGCACGGCCTTGAGCTCCTGCTCGCCGAGCCCGTGCGCGCGGGCGTACGCGGGGGCGAGCAGGCTGAAGGCCGCCGGCGAGCTGATCTCGCCCGGGCCGCCGGTGCCGTCCGACGGCGGCGGCGTCACGACAAGCCCGGAGTACCCGGAGTCCTTGAGCTTCTCGACCCCGACGGCCATGGCGACGTCGTAGGCGCCGCTCGCCACCGCGTAGCAGGCGTTCCGGAGCGACTCCGAGCCCGTCGCGCAGAGGTTCTCGAGGCGGGTGACCGGCTTGCCGCGCAGCCGCAGCGGCCGGCTCAGCGTCAGGCCGGAGGTCCCGGAGCCGTGCGTGCCGAGCCAGAAGGCGTCGATCGCCTCCGTCGTGGTGCGGGCCGACCGGACGGCGTCGCCGACCGCCTCGACCAGGAGGTCCTCGACGGAGGCGTCCCAGCGCTCCCCGAAGCGGGTGCAGCCCATCCCGACGATGGCCACCCGGTCGCGGATGCCGTGGGAGCTCACCGCTGCACCTGCGTCGGCGGGGTCAGGGGGGCGTACCGCATCGGCCGCGCCTTCCAGAAGTAGTTGTGGATCCCGGCCGGCGAGCCCATTCGCCGGAACGTCAGCTCGACGCGCAGCCCCGGGACGACCTCCCCGGGGACGGCGTCCGTGACCTGGCACCGCACGCGACCGCCACCGTCGAGGTCGATCACGGCCGCGACCAGGGGCGGGCTCGGAGTCACGGCCAGGTGGTCGATCGTGGCCGTGGTCACCGTGCCGGGCACGTCCGCGAGGCGGATCGGTTCGCCGGTGTCGACGCCTCCGCAGCCGAGGCAGACCCGCCCGGGGGGCACCTGCCGGGTGCCGCAGGTGGTGCAGGCGCTGCCGGTGAACGCGAACTTCCAGGCGGCGCGGCGATAGGCCGGCGGGGCGTACGGGGGCTCGGGGTCGGGCCGGCGCGGCGGCTGCCGCTCGAGCATCCCGCGCCAGGTGAGGAACGTGGCGTAGTCGAGGCCGTCGTCGCCCGCCAGCACCTGGGCGGCGACCGGACGGACGGTCCGCCGGCTCGCCAGCACGGCCGTGGTGCGCAGCAGGACGACGGGGCACCGTCCGCGAGCGACGCGACGCGCGATCAGCTCGCCCGGCCCGGCCCGGTCGAGGACGTCCGCGAGCAGGACGCCGGCATGGGCCGAGCCGCTGTCGCCGAGCTCGCCGACGCGGCGGTCGACGACGGCCTCGGGGCGGACGCCGCAGGCGCGGGTGAAGGCCCGGACGGCCCTGGCATGCGCTCCGGCGACGACGAGGTGGTCGACGTCCAGAGGGACGGCGTCCGCGCGCTTGAGCGCGACGTTGAACGCCTCGTCCGCGCACGCGACGTAGATGTCCTCGGCGAAGCGCTCCTCCCACACCGACGACGCCGCGGCCCCAGGCAACCGCCACCGGTCGAGGAACTCCTCCGTGACGCCGGCCCGGGCCACGAGCTCGGCCACGACGTCGTCGTGTGCGCCGCGGTTCGTGACGAAGGCGGCGGCCGCGTCCCCGCCGTCCCGCTCGTCAGCGCCGCCCGGCAACCCGGTGCGGATGTCGGACAGGACGGCGAGGGCGGGCTCGTCGTCCGCGAGCGCGGCGACGAGCGCGGCGAGCCCGCCGCCCGCGGACCCCGCGACGTCGGCCGCCGAGCCGAGCCGGTCGAGCCCGAGGGCGGCGTGCACGGCCGCGGCGTTCGTCTTGTCGAGGTAGGCGGGAGCGGTGGTGGCGAGGACGACGTCGACCGGTCGCAACCGGGCCGGCAGGCCGGAGAGCGCGTTCCGTGCGGCCTCGACGGCGAGGCTCGTCGTGTCCTCGTCGTACGAGGCGACGGCCCGGCTGCCGGACCCGGACCGGCCGCCGAGTGCGGCGCCGATCCGTTCGCGGCGCAGCCGGTGGTACGGGAGGTAGGCGCCGTACGCGACGATGCCGGGGCGGGTCACGGACAGGCCCGTCAGCCGGCGGTGCGAGGGACGAAGGCGCGGCCCCGGATCAACCGGACGGGCGTGTACCGGAGCACCGCTTCGCCGTCCTGGTTGAGCACCGTGTTCTCGGTCGTCACCACCCCCCGGTCGCCGTTGCTCGTCGGCCGGCAGGCCGTCACCTCGACGACGACCTCGATCGTGTCGCCGACGAGGACCGGCCGCAGCGCGGCGAGCTCCATCTCGAGGAAGGCGAGCCCGGTGCCGTGCAGCACGTTCGTCTGCAGGACCAGCCCCTCGGCCAGGGCGTAGGTGAGGACGCCGGGGACGAGCCGCCCGCGGTACCCCGCCTGCGCCGCGTGGCGGGCGTCGAGGAACAGCGGCTCGGTGATGCCGACGGCACCGACGAACGTGACGAGGTCGGTCTCCGTGACGGTGCGCGCCGCCGTCCGGAACCGCGACCCGACCGTCATCTCCTCGAAGGTCTGCCCCCGGACCAGGGACGCGACCGGAAGGGCGGCGGGAGGATGGGTCGTCATAGAGATAAATGATACAGCTGATTGTCGGCATACCGCCAGAGCCGGCGGGTCACTGCGGCGACCGCAGGCCGGCCAGTCCGTCGGGGAAGGTGCCGTAGAGCCGGCGCAGGCCCTCCCCCAGCTCGCCGGCCTCCAGCCTCGCGCCGGAGCGCGAGTCGAACGAGCCGGTGACGGTCCACGGCTCGAGGCGCGACACGGTGCGGCCGTCCACCCGGAGCACCTGACCGGTCAGCCACCCGCTCTCCTGCGGAGGCCAGCCAGGCGACGACCGGGGAGGAGTTGCCGGGGTCGAGGGCGTCCCACGTCTCGTCGGGGACGTAGCCCGCCATCGACGGCATGGTGGCGACCATCCGCGTGTAGGCGACCGGGGAGATCGCGTTGACCGTGACGCCGTAGCGGGCCATGTCCATGGCGGCGATGAGGGTCAGGTTGGCGATCCCGGCCTTGGCGGCCCCGTACGGGACCTGCCCGAGATTGCCGCGCAGGCCGGTGCCGGACGTCGTGTTGATCACGCGGCCGCTCACGGCGCCGCCGGCCTTCGCCGCCGAGCGCCAGTGGTCGCAGGCGTGCTTCGTCAGCGTGAACGTGCCCTTGAGGTGCACCGCCAGGACGGCGTCGAAGTCCTCCTCCGTCAGCGACGTCAGCATCCGGTCACGGACGATCCCGGCGTTGTTCACCACGGCGTCGAGGTGCCCGTGGTCGCCGACCGTCCGGGCGACGAGGTCGCGGATCCCGCTCCAGTCGGTGACGGACGTCCCGTCGGCCACGGCGGTGCCGCCCGCCTTCTCGATCTCGAGGACGACGGACTCCGCGGGCGACAGCGCCGCCCGCCTCACCCCCGGCCTCCCCGTGGACGCCCACGCCCAGGTCGTTCACGACCACCGTGGCCCCGTGCGAGGCCAGCTCCAGGCAGTGCGCGCGCCCGATGCCGCGGCCACCGCCGGTCACGATCACCACGCGCCCGTCGAGCATCCCCATGCCGGTCACGCCCCCGCGCGCAGGAGCTCGCGGGCGATGATGACCTGCTGGATCTGGCTGGTCCCCTCGTACAGCCGGAACAGCCGGGCGTCGCGGTACAGGCGCTCGACGGCGACGCCGTGCATGTAGCCCGCTCCCCCGTGCACCTGCACCGCCCGGTCGGCGATCCGGCTGACCGCCTCGCTCGCGAAGTACTTGGCGCACGAGGGCCCGACCCGCCGGTCGGTGCCCGCGTCGAAGGCCCGGGCCGTCTCCAGGACGAGGCCGCGGGCTGCCATCAGGTCGGTCTGCGAGTCCGCGATCAGCCCCTGGACCAGCTGGAACTCACCGATGGCGCGGCCGGACTGCCGTCGCTCGCGGGCCCACCGGACCGTCTCGTCGACCAGCCGCTGCGCCAGGCCGACGCACAGGGCGGCGATGTGGACGCGGCCGTGCGCCAGGCAGCGCAGGGCGGTCAGGTACCCCGAGCCGGGCTCCGCGCCGATCAGCGCGTCGGCCCCGACCCGGACGCCGTCCAGCACCACGTCGGCCGTGAGCGAGCCGGCCTGACCCATCTTGCGGTCCTTCGGCCCCACGCTCAGCCCCGGCGCCCCCCGGGGCACGAGGAAGGTCGAGATGCCCCGGGCCGCCGGAGTATCGGGGTCGGTGCGGGCGAAGACCATGAAGACGTCGGCCCTCGGGGCGTTGGTGATGTAGCGCTTGAGACCGTCGATCACCCAGCCGTCGCCGTCGCGGCGCGCGCTCGTCGTGAGCGTGGAGGGGTCCGAGCCGGCGTCCGGCTCGGTGAGCGCGAAGGACGCCGTCCACTCCCCGCTCGCGAGCATCGGCACGTACCGCGCGCGCTGCTGCGCCGTGGCGCCCTCGAGCAGCACGTGGCCGGCGATGCCGTTGTTCGTCCCGAACATCGAGCGGAACGAGGGGGTGGTGTACCCGAGCTCCATCACCAGGCGCGCCTCCTCGGTCATCGTCAGGCCGAGGCCGCCGTACTCCTCGGGCAGGGCGAAGCCGAACAGGCCCATCTCCCGCGCCTTCTCGCGCAGCCGGTCGGGGATGGCGTCGGTGCGCTCGATCTCCTCCTCGGCCGGCACCACCTCGTCGCGGACGAACTCGCGGACCGTGGCGAGAACGGCGTGCAGGTCACTGCTGTCCATTGCGGCTGCCTCTCTCGGCGTGTGTCGGCGCGCAGGTGGTCGGGGCGCGGGGGCGGGTCAGGCCCGCGGCAGGAGGTCAGGGACCGGCAGGTGCCCGAGGACGTCGTCCGTATCGGCGCCCAGTGCCGGTGCCCCGCGTCGCGGGGCGATCTGCGCGCCCCAGAAGGCGACCGGCCCGGCGACGCTCGGCGCCTCCTGCCCCGGGACGCCGACCCAGCCGCCGCAGGCCTCCGCCTGGGCGGACGCCACGACGTCGGGGAGGTCGAGGACGGGCGCCCACCACACGCCGGCGGCGTCCAGCAGGAGGGTCCAGTCCGCGAGGGTCCGGGTGGCGAAGATCGCGTCGAGCTCGGCGATCAGCTCCGCTGCGTGGGTGCGGCGGTCGCGCGACCCGGCGAAGCGGTCGTCGTCGGCCAGCCGGCGCCCGCCGAGGGTCTCGGCCAGCACCGGCCAGTGCCGGTCACCCTCGAGCGCGACCAGCCACAGCCAGCGGTCGTCCGCCGTCCGGTAGCAGTTGTAGAGCGGCGACTCATGGCGATCGCGCGGGCGAGTGGCCGACCGCCGTCCGAAGGCTTGCTGGATGCTGAGGTCGCTGCCGTTGCAGTACAGGCCCGCGCGGAGCAGGGACACGTCGACGACGTCCCCCTCGCCCGGTGCGCACCCGGGCGAGCAGGGCGGCGGCGACCCCGGCGACGAGCGCCGTCGCGGCGATCCGGTCGCCCATGGCCGGGCGGGGCGCCGGCGGTGCCTCGCCCGGGGGCACCAGCCGGGCGCTCAGGCCGCTCGCCGCCCAGAAGGCGCTGACGTCGAAGCCGGGGCGGTCGCGCAGCGGACCCGACCAGCCGTAGCTCGTCAAGGTGGCGACGACCAGCCGGGGGAACCGCAGCCGCAGGGCTTCGGGATCGAGCCCGAGCCGCTCGAGCGCGCCGGGGCGCAGGTTGGTGACGAAGACGTCGGCATCGGCGAGGAGCCCCTCGAGCCGGCCGCCGGTCACCGTCGTGCTTGAGGTCGAGCACCACGCCGCGCTTGTCCCGGTTGTCGAGGTCGAACGCCGGCGAGCGCGCGGCCTCCACGCCCACGTGGCGGAGCGTGAAGCGGTTGGGGTCGCCGCCCGGCGACTCGACCTTGACGACGTCCGCGCCCCACTCGCCGAGCATCGAGGCCGCCGCCGGCCCCGCGACCCAGATGCCGAGCTCGACGACGCGATAGCCCTCCAGCGGTCGCACGACCCACCACCTCCCGGCCAGGCCGTCCTCGACGGCGTTGTCCATACAGCTAGATGATTGTACTCTAATTCCGTTCGCGCAACCGTCCGGAGGAGACCGATGAGCATCGCCACCCAGATGTCGGCCGCGGACCTCGACGAGCTCCGGGCGGCCACGCGGGCCTTCCTCAGCGACCACTGCGGCGAGGCGGCCGTCCGCGCGGCGATGGAGTCGGCCGCCGGCTGGTCGCCGGACCTCTGGACGGCGATGTGCGGCGAGCTGGACCTGGCCGGGATCGCCGTCCCGGAGTCCCTCGGCGGCGCAGGCGGCGGGATCGCCGAGCTCGCCGCCGTGTTCGAGGAGGCGGGAGCCTCCCTGGCGTGCGTGCCGCTGCTGAGCGCGACCCTGGTGACCCAGCTGCTGGTCTCCGGCTGCACCGAGGCGGCCGCCGCCCGGCTCGTGCCGAGGGTGATGCGCGGCGCGGTGGTCGCCCTCGCGCTGACCGGGCCGGGGGGCAGGTGGCGCGCGCGCGACGTCCCCGGGGCGGCCGGGCCCGAGCCCGACGGCACGTGGCGGGTGTCCGGCACCTACGGGCACGTCCTGGACGGCGGTTCCGCCGAGGATCTCCTCGTCGCGGCGCGGCACGCCGGCGAGCCCCTGCTCCTCGCCGTGAGCGCCGACGATCCCGGCGTCCGGATCCGCCGCCTGGTGACCCTCGACCTCACCCGCCCCCAGGCCGAGGTGACCCTCACGGCCGCGGTCGGCACCCGCGTGTCACTGCCCGGGCGCGGCGACGACCTCCTGCGCCTCACCCGGACGGTCGCCGCCGTCTGCCTGGCTGCCGAGCAGGCCGGCGGGGCGCGGCGCGTGCTCGACGAGGCCGTCCTGCACGCCGCCACCCGGCGGCAGTTCGGGCGCCCGATCGGGTCCTTCCAGGCGGTCAAGCACGCGTGCGCGCAGATGCTCGTGCTGGCCGAGGCCGCCACCTCCGCGGCGCGCGGGGCCGCCGAGGCCCTGGACCCCGCGCAGCCCTCCACCGAGGCGGTCCGGTTGGCCGAGGTGGCAGCGGTGTACTGCTCGCGGGCCTATCGGGAGATCACCGCTTCGGCGCTGCAGCTGTACGGCGGGCTCGGGTTCACCTGGGAGCACGCTGTCCACCTGCATCTCAAGCGGGCGCGCTCGGGCGAGGCCTTGTTCGGGTCGCGCGACGATGCCCTGGACGGCGTCGCCGACCTGCTCCAGATCTGAACGCGGGCGCTCGCCGGTCAGCTCAGCAGGTCGAGGACCGTCTTGCCGGTGGCGCCCGTCAGGACGAACGCCTGCGCCTCGGCGGCGTGCTCGATCCAGAGCTGCTCGGCCTCGGCACCCTTGCGCTGGTCGATCAGCTCGATCAGCTTCTCGTGCACCGCACTCCCCCTGCTCAGCGCCTGCCGGCCGGCGACGGTCTCGCTGCCGGTCAGCCGGGAGGCGGTGGCCATCCCGAGGATGTGCTCGAGCATGCTCCACAGGACGAGCAGGGTCTTGTTGCCGGAGAACTCGACGATCAAGCGGTGGAAGTTGCCGGCGCCGGGCCGCAGGTCGACGTCGCCGAGGGCGTCGCGCTCCTCCTCGAGAGCGGCACGCAGGGCCTTGAGCTGAGCGGCAGTGCGCCGCCCGGCGAGGATGCGCACGCACGCGGGCTCGATCACCGCCCGGGCCTGGTAGACGTCGGCCAGGGTGGTACCGCGGTGCTCGAGCACGAGCGCGGCGTACCTCGCCGCGACGTCGCCGGAGGGGACGTGGACGCGCGCGCCGCCCTTGGCGCCCCGGTGCACGGTGATGAGCTGCTCGGACTCGAGCACGCGGAACGCCTCACGCAGGGTCGGCCGCGAGACCCCGAACTGCTGCATGAGCGTGGACTCGGCGGGCAGGGCGTCACCCTCCTTGAGCTCGCCCCGCACGATCTGCAGCCGCAGTGCGCGGGCGACGAGCTCGGCGGCCTTCGGGACGCGCACCTGGGTGCCGAAGGTGGCGACCTGCGGCGGCCGGGGCGCCGGCGCCTCCTGGACGGGCGCGGCCGCGCGCTTGACCGCACGCGGGGCGGGAGCGGCCGCCGGAGCGGTACGGCTGCGGGCTGCGGGCATCGAGACACCTCCAGGTCCAGGGCTGTCACCAGGGTAGTGGCAGCAAACGCCGTTCCGCGGGAGGACCCGGCAGGAGATGTAACCTATGCAGTACCGATAGATGAATATACTGTATGAGGATGACGCAGGAGGTGCTGGTCGAGCATCGCGGCACGGTGGCTCTGGTGACCTTGAACCGGCCCGAGCGGCTGAACGCGTGGACGCCCGAACTCGAGGCCCGGTACTTCGACGTCCTCGACGCCCTGGACGACGATCCGGCGGTGCGCGCGGTCGTCGTCACGGGCGCCGGTCGGGGGTTCTGCCCGGGCATGGACGCCGTCGAGCTCGCCGGCCGGACCGGCCGCGCGGACCCCACGACGGCCCGGCGTCGGCCCGCCACGCATGCTCTCGGCCTGCGCAAGCCGCTCGTCGCCGCCGTGAACGGCGCCTGCGCGGGGATCGGGCTCGTCCAGGCGCTGACCTGCGACGTGCGGTTCGCCGCCGACGAGGCGGGGCTCGCGACGTCCTTCACACGCCGGGGCCTGGTGGCCGAACTGGGGCTGCCCTGGCTGCTCACCCGGATCGTCGGCCACGCCCGGGCGGCCGACCTGCTGCTGTCCGGCCGCACGGTCCGTGGTCCCGAGGCCGCGGCGCTGGGTCTGGTGACCGCGTCCGTCCCCCGTGACGACGTCGTCGCCAGGGCGCTCGCCTACGCGACCGACCTGGCCGAGAACTGTTCGCCGACCGCGATGGCTTTGGTGAAGGGCCAGCTGCGCGCGGAATGGGCGCGCTCGCTGGACCAGTCGGCGCAGGAGGCCCGCGCCTTCGTCCAGCAGCCCGAGCTGCGCGTCGACTTCGCCGAGGGTGTCGCGTCGTTCGTCGCCCGGCGGCCGCCGGCGTTCGCCCCGCTGCCGCCGCGGGCGACCGCGCCGCGGCAGGCGGTTCAGCCGAGGGCGGTGGAGGCGTAACCGCTGCGAGCGTAGATCCTGCCCGCGGGGTCGAGGGCGAGGTGCTCCGCCGTCAGGTAGCTCACGCGCTCGCCGGCGCGCGGTCCGCGCGTGATCTCGACGTCCCAGCGCAGCTCCGAGAACAGGTACCAGGGTTTCGGTGATCACTTGGACGATGCCGACGTCCCGCACCCGCGCCGCGGCGAAGAGCATCTCGTAGTGGGCGCGCATCTGGTCGGCGCCGTCGAGATGGACGAAGTCCCCGGCGCCGGCGACCTCACGGACGGCCCCCTGCACGCCCGGCGACATCAGGGCGAGCACGGCGTCGACGTCCTGCGCGCGCAGGGCGGCCAGGTAGTCTTCGTGCAGCTGCGCACGGGCGACGTCCGTGAACGTGGCGGCCGGCTCCAGCTGCGGGAACCGCCCCCAGGCGATCTCCCCCGTGATGCCCTGGTCGCCGTCGAGCGGGGCCAGGAGCAGCCACGTCTGGGCGTAGCGCGCCCCGTTGGTCACCGACTCGAACGACGCCTCGGCCTCGAGGAACGAGTACCAGTCGCTGCTGATCCGCACCTGGGGGTTGTCGATGAGGACGACCCGGTAGCGCTCCCGGTTGCTCGTGTAGAAGTCCACGATGCCGTCGGTGGTGGTCTTCGTCGTGAGCGTGACCGTGCCGTCAGGGCGCACCTGCGGCGCCGACCAGGCGTAGGACGTCGCCCAGCTCAGCGTCTCCCGCGGGGTGACGGTGGCCATCACCGACGGCGTGTCGTTGGTCGCCTCCGTGCGGGCGTGCCAAAGGATCCGCTCGCCGTTGACGATGGCCTTCTCCGCCGCGTCGATCGAGGGGGCGGAGCCGATCCGGACCGGGTCGGTCGTGGTCATGCCGGGCTCCCCTGCTGGTCGGCGGCGATGGCTTCTGATCGAAGCAGCCGGGTCGCCTCGGCGTCCACGGCCAGGCCCTCGGGATCGGTCGAGGGGTCACCCGTCACCACGACCCCGTAGTCACGCCGCGCGCCCTCGACGGTGACGTACTCGTCGCGGACGTCGATCAGCACCTTCTGCGGGTCGCGCTCGAAGGCAGGCCCCCAACCGCCCGCGCCGTTGCAGACGAAGCGGATGACCGTGTTCGCCGAGGCCGTCAGGGGCTGCAGGGAGAGGTGGTACGCGCCGTCGGCGTCCAGCTGCTTGGTCTCGGGGTCGAGCAGTCCCATCAGCGGCGTGGCCTCGCGGTACATGTCGTGGGCGAGGTCCAGCGGCAGGAAGTCGGCCTGGCGGGGCAGCTCGGCGCTGGCCGGGTCCCACATCCAGCCACCGGCCAGCGTGCCGGCGCCTCCGCCACGCACTCCCCCGCCACCGGCGGGCCGGCGTGCGTGGAAGGTCGACACCCGGTGGGCACCGGGTGCGAGCCAGATGCTGTCGGCCACGCTGGCGGCTCCGCTGCGGTGCAGGCCCGGGCCGGCCGTGTCGGGGACGTAGTCGCGCCGCATGACGACGACGGGGTTGTCCGCCTCTGCCTGCTCGGCGCCGCCGTCCAAAAGGTTGAGGATGATCATCAGCTGGCCGGAGTCGCCGTCCCCCACCCGGGTGCCGCCCCAGGGCCCGGCCGGGGTGACGATCTGACCCGCCGAGCTGAACCAGCCCCGGCCGTCGGGCAGCTGGCCGTAGCCCATGTGGATGGTGCCACCCCACGAGTCGGGGGCGACGGCGTCGAGGCCGAGCACGGGGTTCAGCGCGCGGAACACGGCCTGCATCGTGGCGAGGACGGGTTCCCAGTAGAACATGGTCGAGTGCGGCGGCTGGGCGTTCACGATGCTGTCCGGCGGCACCAGGATGTCGACGGGCCGCATCGAGCCGGAGGTGAAGGGACTCCTCGGATCGATGAGGTACTTCAGGGCGATCGACACCGCGGTCTTGGCGTCGGCCCAGGAGCAGTTGACGGCAGAGCCGGTGGCCGGCGCGGAGCCGCTGAGGTCGATCTCCGCCAGGGCGCCCCGCTTCGTGACGGTGGCCCGGACGACGTACTGCTCGTCGCCGCCGAGGCCGTCGCCGTCCAGCCACTCCTCGCCGGAGTAGACGCCGTCCGGCAGCCGCTCGAGCGCGGTCGCCATCGTCTCGGCGGAGGCGTCGCACGCGTACCGGATGCCGCCGAGGTAGGCCTCCAGCCCGTACTTGGACGCCGTCTCGACGAGCAGCTTCTCGCCGAGCTCGAGCGAGCTGTTGATCGTCTGGATGTCGGGGACGACGATCGGGCCGAACCGGGTGTTGTCGAGGATGAGGTTGAACGTGGACCGTACCGGCACCCCGGCGCGGTAGAGGAGCATCGGCCCGAGCACGAGCCCGTCCTCGTAGAGGTTGGCCTTGGTGACCTCGAAGCCGCCCATCGCCCGGCCGCCCCAGTCGAGCATGTGGGCGCGGATCGTGACAGCCCCGATCAGCTCCTCGCCCAGGAAGATCGGGCGCGTGAAGCAGACGTCGTTGAGGTGGGTGCCGACCCGGGCGGGATCGTTGACGACGAGGACGTCGCCCGGCCGGAGCTCCTCGATGCCGTATTCGGTCAGCGCGTTGCGGACGGCGTCCGCGATCGAGCCGAAGAAGATGGGGATGGTCTGGGCCACGGCCGGCATCGCGAAGTCCGTCGAGGGCGGGCCGGAGATGGCGGCGGAGATGTCCGTCGACTCCCGGATCACCGGCGAGAACGCGTAGGTGACGAGCTGGGTGCAGACGTGTTCCATCGCGTAGCGGAACCGGCTCGCCAGGACGGCGGCCGTGAAGCGGTCGCACTGGTACCGCGCCTGGAACTCCTCGTCGGAGAGGTCGCGGAGGCTCTGCGGCTGCGCCGTCAGGTCGGTGGTGGTCATGAATCCTCGCTTCGTCGCTGGAGCCGGCTCAGAGGACGACGATCTCGCCGTACTCGCCCACGGTCGCCTGCCGTCCCGGCGGGACGAAGGTCGTCGACATCTCCTCGCGGATGACCGCCGGGCCGTCGATCCTGTGCCCGGACAGGAGCCCGCCGCGCTGGTACTCGGGGGCCTCGACCGGTTCGTCGGCGAGGTGGTGGAGCACGACCGTGCCGGTCGGTACGGCGGGGCCGGTCGCCGGCTCGAGCTTGGGGTAGGCGACCTTGTCCGACGGGACCACCATGTGGACCCGGAACGTCACCGCCTGCACGGGGAAGTACTCGAACCGGTTGCCGTTGCGCCGCTCGTAGGCGTCGTGGAAGGCCCCGATCAGCGCGCCGACGCCCTCGGGCGTGATCGGCCCGTTCGGGACGTCCACCGACGGCGTCTCCCACGACTGGCCGGCGAGCCGGCCGTCGAAGGTGCGCCGGAACTCGACGGCGTCCGTGGAGAGCCCGGCCCGGCTGCGCAGACCCTCCTCCATCGACGCGTAGATCGCGTCGATCTGCCCCGCCGACTCGGGCGCGAGGAAGGTGTAGGCGCTCCGCTCGTCCGAGAAGACCTGGTCGGAGCTGACCAGCCCCAGCGCGCTGAACAGCCCCGGGTGCGGCGGGACGACGACGCGCTTCAGCGGCACGAGGTCGAGCAGCGACGGGAGCAGCATCGGCCCCGCGGCGCCAAAGGCCATCAGGGTGAAGTCGCGGGAGTCGACCCCGCGCCGGACGGCGACGTTGAACAGCCCCTCCGCGATGTTGTTGAGGCTCATCTGCCACGCGAAGCGGATCCGCTGGTCGAGGGCGATCGACGTCGGCAGCGCCTCGAACGCCTGCTCGGCGAGGTCACGGCGCAGCGGCATCCGGCCGCCGAGGAAGGCCCCTTCCGCCAGGACGCCCATGAGCAGGGCGGTGTCGGTGACGGTCGGCCTGGTCCCGCCCTGGCCGTAGCACGCCGGCCCGGGGCTGGCGCCGGCGCTGTCGGGACCGACCCGGATCTCGCCCGTCGAGCTGACCGAGACGACGCTGCCGCCGCCCGCGCCGAGCGTGACGATGTCCGTGGAGACGGCGTTGACCAGCAGGTCGTGCTCCAACTCGAAGGTGGAGTTGACCCACGGGCGACCGTCGATCACGACGCTGATGTCCGTCGAGGTGCCGCCTACGTCGACGCAGAGCAGGTCGCCGTCCCCGAGCATCCGACCGAGGTGGGCGCTGCTCACCGTGCCGGCCGCGGGACCGCCGACGACGAGGCGGTAGGGCCGTTCCATCGCGTAGTCGGCGGGCATGAGGCGGGCCGAGCAGTCCGCGTAGTTGAAGGTCCCGCGGAAGCCGAGGTCCGCGAGGCCCTTCTGCAGGCGGTTCGTGTACTGCTGGTACGTGACCTTCATGATCACGTCGACGACCGTGGTCGAGGCCCGGCCGTACTCCTTCGCCAGCGGCGACACCTCGCTCGACAGCGAGCAGGCGACGTCGCCGAGGACCTCCCGCACCAGCTCGCGCAGCCTGATCTCGTGGTCGGCATTGACGTAGGCGTTGATCAGGCAGATCGCCACGCCGTCGACGTCGCAGCGCGCGAGCAGCGCCAGCTCCTGCCGGGCCTGGGCCTCGTCGAAGGGGATGAGGACGCCGCCGTCGGCCGTGATCCGCTCACGGATGCCGCGGCGCAGATACCTCGGCACGAGCGGCCGGGTGACGTCGCTGAAGCCGCGCCGCCAGGACAGATCGGTCAGGGCGGTCCAGGGCCGGCCGAGGCGGCCGCGGTCGAGGACGTCCCGGTGCCCGACGGTGGTGAGAAAGGCGATCTTCGGGATGCGCCGGGTGATGACGGCGTTCAGGCCGGCCGTGCTGGCGAGGTTGAAGACGCTCGCCCCGCCGACGCTCAGGTCGGCCGCTCCCTTCAGCACCGACGTGTCGCTCGAGTGCAGGTCCGTGGGCACCTTGGCGACGCTGACCCGGCCGTCCTCGATCGCGACGACGTCGGTGAAGGTGCCGCCGACGTCGACGCCGGAGCATCTCGGGCGCCATCAGAAGGCCATCCGCGAGACGTACCCGAGAGGCGCCCACCGCTCGCGACTGGCGCAGGTGAGGCAGGACTGGCAGCGGACGACGGTCCACCACCCGCCCTCGGAGAGGACGGGGTAGCCCCGCAGGTCCTCTGCCCCGCAGGCTCGACAACGGCCCTCCACGGGGGTCCGCTCGACCACGATCCCGTCCTGGGTCTGCCGTTCAGCCGTCATGCGAGCCTCCTTGGTCGCGGAGCCCGGCGCCGCGGTGGATCCTCCACCGGACGCCCTTGCCGCTGAATGAGATAACTCATTAAGCGATTGAGGACACCGTAGCTCCGCCGTGACGCGCGACACAAGAGTCAGGAGGGATCGCGCTGTCGGGAGGCGGCAAGGGCGCGACGGCGAGCGCGAGGGGGGATCGCGGGAGGTGTGACGGGAGGTGCAGCTGCAGGGGCCGGCGCCGCACCGCCGGGGGAAGGAGAAGCCGCAGGGAGAGCTCTCTCACCTGCGGCGTCGGCGTGGGCGATACTGGGATCGAACCAGTGACTTCCTCGGTGTGAACGAGGCGCTCTCCCGCTGAGCTAATCGCCCGATGGTGCCTGCCGATGGTAGCGAACGCGGGGCTGCCCCGACCAATCGTCGTGTGGCCCGGCGCGCCCGGCGTGCCGCGCGGTCCGGCGGACGGGGCAACGACGTCACGCCGGCGTCCGGACCCACCGGCGCAGGCCATGATCGCCACCTGCACCGCCGAAGCCCTGTCGAGATCCGCACGACCTGCGGCAACACGGCCGACGGGCCGCCTTTGGCGGTGCCCGTGGTGATCGACTCATGGGTCGGGCCTTGGGTGGGGCCGCGATCGCGGCCGCGTCGCCCGGTCGGGGCCGGGACGACCGCAGGCCGGGACGACCCGGAGCCACGACGACCGGGGCTGAGCATGACCGGAGGCCTCTAGGGTGATCGCGTACCCGGAAGGGCGACGACAATTCGGTCATCCAGCCGAAGCGCACGGTGGAAGCGGATACGTTCGCGGAGACGAGCAACTCATCCAGGGCCGCGGGTCGCCTGATCTTGCCCGCGTGATCGTCAGAAAGTGCAGGTCAAGTGGCTGCTCGCGAAGGGTTTCGGCGCCGGGAGTCGTGGGAATGAATGGCCGCGAGGGCCATCAGGGTGGCCACCGATCGAGTGAGGAGCACGCATGCACCCGCATGTGGACGTCGAGGCGTCGGTCCAGCTACGGCTCGTCGTCGCGGATGCTGACGCGGTTCCCCTGCCCGTGAGCCTGCGCTACAGCGCGACCGACCCGTACGCGGTGCGCGCTGTCTTCTCCGGGGACGGCATGGAGGTCGAGTGGGTCTTCGCCCGCGACCTGCTGCGCACCGGCCTGACCTCGCCGGTCGGCGAGGGCGACGTGCACGTGTGGCCCTCGTGGGGCACCGGGCGCGAGCTCCTGATGATCTCGCTGACGTCGCCCGACGGCCAGGCCGTCCTCGAGGCCGGCGCCCAGGACGTCCGGGGCTTCCTCGACCGCACGACCGCTGTCGTTCCCGACGGCGAAGAGAGCCAGCACCTCGACCTCGACACCGCGCTGGCCCGCCTGCTCGCCTAGCTCCTACGGATCCACGCCCTCGGCGGCGCGCCGGGCGAAGAGCTCCACGGCCGCCGCTCCCAGCTCCCCGCCGGCCAGCGCGCGTCCGTCGACCTCGCCGACCGCCTGCACGTCGCGGGTCGAGCTCGTCAGAGCGACGTCCTCGGCAGTGGCCAGCACCTCCAGCGGGAGGGCCCGTTCCTCGACGGGCAGCCCTTCCTTCGTGGCCCACTCCAGCAGGAGCTCGCGGGTGATGCCGGCCAGGCAGCCCGACGACAGCGGCGGTGTGACCAGCACTCCGTCGACGGTGACGAACACGTTGGAGCCTGTCCCTTCGCAGAGCTCGCCCCTGGTGTTGGCGAAGATCGCCTCGTGCGCACCGCGTCGGTGCGCCTCGGCGAGCGCGACGACGTTCTCGGCGTAGGAGGTCGTCTTGGCGCCGGCGACGGCCGAGCGCTCGTTGCGCGTCCAGGGGACCGTCGCGATTGCAGCCCGCGCGGGCCACGGTCCGGACGGCGACACCCCGACGATCAACGTCCTCGCACCCTCCGCACGGTCGGAGCCGAGTGGCCCGACGCCGCCCGTGAGGGTGATGCGCAGCCGGCCGAAGGCGAGCGGGCCACCCGCCCGCGCGTTGGCGGCCAGCGTCTCGGCGACGGCGGCCCGCAGCTGGTCGTCGCTCGGCACGGGCAGGCCGAGGGCGGCCGCCGAGCGCACCAGCCGGGCGAGATGCCGGGTCAGGGCGAACGGGACGCCGCCGACAACCTTGCAGGTCTCGAAGACGCCGTCGCCGACCGTGATCCCATGGTCGAGCGCGGGGACCCGTGCTGTCGATGCAGTGCCCAGGACGCCGTCGACCCAGACCGTCGTCGCCATTCCGCCTCCATGCCCGATCCGTCGACCCCGAGGTACGGGGTGCAGCCTGCCACCTCCGTCGGACAGTCCCCCGCGGGCGCCCTCACCTCGCAGGTCAGGGCCCGAACGACCTCGGCGACACAGTGCGGAGTCGCTCCTACCGGTTGGACTGGGGCTGGCGGCGTCGGCTAAGGTTCAGGACGCACCTGAGGGCTCCGCAGGCCCTCGGAGGCACGCGGACGTGGCTCAGTTGGTAGAGCATCACCTTGCCAAGGTGAGGGTCGCGGGTTCGAATCCCGTCGTCCGCTCGGAGACCACCCACCTACCCGGTGGGGCGGTGACCGAACTCGCGGTGGAGTGGCCGAGAGGCGAGGCAACGGCCTGCAAAGCCGTCTACACGGGTTCAAATCCCGTCTCCACCTCAGAACGCTCGCGGCACCCCCACGGCGAGCGGGCACGGGCGATTAGCTCAGTGGGAGAGCGCTTCCTTGACACGGAAGAGGTCACAAGTTCAATCCTTGTATCGCCCACCAGCATCACACCAGGCCAGAGCCCGGTCCCTCTCCCGAGGAGCCGGGCTTCTTGCTGTTCTCGCGGTCCTGCCGGCCAGATTGCCAGCCATGTGCGACAACTCATAGGCGGAATCAAGGGCTGTGGACCGCCAAGACTGAAATGCGGCGGCCGGCCGGCGCATCGGTCACCAGATACGTCGCTGTGAGCCTGCTGATCTCGCCGCCATCGCTCCGTTGCCGGGAGAACGTGCCCCGGAAGAGGGCCGACGTGGAGTTGAGGACGTTCACCTCGGAATCGACGACTTCGGTTCGGTCATAGGCGGCCGCCCGCATCTCATCCACCTGTCGCTGCATCACGGCAACGACCTGGTCGCCGCTCGTCAGCGCCATCAGTCCGTCGTCGGTGGTGACCAACAGTGGGACGTTGTAATGCTCAAGCAGCGAACCGGGGTCACTCTCGCCTCGCCCACACGCCGTGAACCGGTCTAGGTACTCCAGAAACCATCGGCTCACGTCGCTGCTGTCCACGGGCCCGGACCATACTCCCGCAGCACCCCACCCGCCAGGGGCTCCGCTCGTGCTCGCTCGGGCCAACACCGCTCGCCTTACACAGCAAGATCACCGACGTGCACCCGGTGCCACTCGTCGGGGCACCGGCTGGAGGGCGCGGCCCATAGGTGTTCCCTGAAGCCGCTGCGTCACCCATGTCCCGGTGCCGGACACCTCGAATATCAGTTCTGGAGTTCTGGAGTGGTGGATGGGTGCTGGGTTTCTGTACGGGCTCAGG
Source organism: uncultured Actinomycetota bacterium (assembly GCA_963794075.1). Classification (GTDB taxonomy): domain Bacteria; phylum Actinomycetota; class Actinomycetes; order Actinomycetales; family Kineosporiaceae; genus DATKNA01. Next base: position 253,484 of record CAWCCY010000021.1, on the reverse strand, counting down.
CTGGCTTTGCCGGTGCTGCGCCCGCTCTCCGCCTCCGACGCCGCCCGCGAGTGCAGCCGGGCCGCCGACAGAAGGAGGATCATGCTCACTGGGACGGCAGCGATGTGCGCCCACAACGGCGCAAGCCCTCTCGGCGGTAGCCTTCTCAGTCCGCCGCGCCCGCGTCAAGGCGCCCGACGTCGACGCCATCGAATCGACTCCGGCGCACGTCAAGCCGCGTCCGCCCTTGGCACAGGTCACGGTGGCACGAGCGATCCCGGTCCGTTACCGCAGGGACGCCACGTGCTCACTCCAGCGTCGAGAGCAAGGCCGCGACGGCGAAGCCCAACGCGGTGAGAAGAGCGATGGGGCGGCCACCCTCCTCGAATGCCTTCGGCATCATCGTGTCGGCCAGCATCGTCAGTACAGACCCGGCAGCAAACGCTTGGATGTCCCGGCCGTCAACGCTGGACACGTGCACCGCGACCAGATAGCCGAGCGCAGCAGCCAGCCCCGAACAGACGACGATCCCTCCCCAAAGTCGGTAGATCCACAGTGCGGAGTGAGTGGTCCGGAGGTCCACCGTCGCCGCAAGACTCTCCGGAATGTTCGACACGAGCACAGCCACGAGGAAGCCGACGCTGACTGCCCCGCCGACCGCCACACCGACCCCCAGGACGATCGATTCGGGGACGCCGTCGAGCAGGGTACCGAGGGCGATCGAAACGCCCGCTCCAGCGCCGCTCGCAGACTGCCGCTCCAGTGCCCCGTCCAGGAGGAAGAAGACCAGGGCGCCGGACGCGAAGCTGACCCAGATCTGCCAGTCGGCAACGTGGACGGCGGGGATGAGCTCGTACGACAGCGCAGCCAGGAGCGCCCCCGAGCCGAAGCCCATCACATGGCCCACAACGCGACGTGGCACCTTCACCGTCATCGCCACGACCGCCCCGAGCAGGAGGCTGGCCGCAGCCAACATCCCCCAGAGTCCGGCCGCTATCACACCGGCACCCTCGCCGATCGGGACCTGCGCCACCTCACTCCAGGCGAGTGACGCTCGTCACGACGCACGCGCGCGTCCGGCACGATCAGGGGCTCCAGGATTGCCCGCCAGACTGCCTGCCACCCGACCTCCGCAGACCGCATTTCAGTGGAGCCCGACGGACAGTAGCTGCAGGTGAGCGCGGGAATGCCCCTCCTCGGCCGTGATTGACACGCCCACTCGAATCAGAGCCTGCGTCAGGGGGAAACCGAGGCCGCTGACCGCGAGCACCACCCGACCGGTCCGCCGCTGAAACTCCGACCGAGGCCGCGCCCGCGTGCTCCTGTCGCTCATGCTTCCCTCCTGCGGCCAGCGCGCTCTCAGAGCGGCTTGAGCAGGCCGGCCTCCGCCTGGAACCCGTGGCTCCCGGCGCAGATCCCGAGGTCGGCCGGGAAGTCCGTCTCGGCCGAGGACCCGTCGGCGGTGGTGACGCGCAGCCAGCGGCCGGTGGCCCTCGTGGCGTCGGCACAGCCCTGGGAGCTGTAGTGCAGCAGGATCCCTGCCCGCGCGTCGTGCGCGAGCAGCCCGGGACCCTGGACGAGGAGGTCGTAGGTCGGGTAGGGCTCCGGCGTGAGGTCGAGCCGCGTGCTGCGACCCGCCGCGTCGATGCGGCTCAGCACCGGGAATCCCGCGATCCAGCAGGGGTTGCCTGCGTTCTCCAGTTCGATCGCCACATTCGTCGAGCCGGCCGCGGCGCCGGAGCGGTCGGCGTCGTAGCTGACCCGCAGGTCGCGCGCCTGGCACGCGGCCGCCGCCGGGCCGGTCGCCGACGCCGACGGCGTGCTCGACGGTGCCGCGGACGACGGGCTCGGCGCCGGCGTGCCGCTCGCGACCGGCGCCCCGGGCACCACCGGACCCCCGGACTGCGCGGCCGTGCTGTTCGTGCCGCTCCCGTGGACGACGACGAACGCCCCGGTGGCGACTGCCGCCACGGAGGCGGCCGCCACGACGACCCCGACGAGGGAGCGGCCCGGTCGCGATCGACCGCGGCCGTCAGCCGCGGCTGCGACCCTCGCCATCGCGGCCTCGAGCGGGCTCACCGATGGGGATTGCTGCCCCTGACGCCAGCGCCGGCCGGCGTCGCGCAGTCGGTCGTCCAGGTCCGTCATGGTCGCCTCCCAGCAAACGTCGCAGGTTCCGACGGGCGTCGGACAGGGTGGACTTGACGGTGCCCTCGCTCACCCCGAGCGCCGTGGCGACCTCGGCCAGGGTCAGGTCGGCGAAGTAGTGCAGGTCGACCACCTCGCGTTGCCGTCGACTCAGGGCCGCGACGGCGGCCTCGAGTTCCTCGTCGTCGCCGGTGCGGGCCGGCGGAGCCGGCTCCTCGCGGCCGGCCCGGACGAGGAGCAGCCCGCGTCGACAATCCGCGGGTCGCCTCCCGGTGCGCCTCCCGCACGGCGATGGCGAGGAGCAGGCCCGCAGTGGACCCTTCTCGGGGCGGTATCCGGCGCGGTAGCGCCAGGCCGCGACGAAGGTCTCCTGCACGACGTCCTCGGCGACGTCGGGGGCGAGTCGACGCGCCACGGCGAGCACCACAGCCGTGTGCGGTTGGAGCTGCCTCACGAACTCGTCACCGCCCTCCGCGTGACGGTTCGCCGCCGCGGCGCCGGGCGTCCCGGCGCCCGACGACCATGAGGTGCTCACGGGCGCCCCCCTCCTCGTCAGTTCACTCCTGTATTGGTGGCTGACGGCAGCCGTGGTTGGCCCGGCACGCTGAGGATCGGTGCCGCGAGCGGCCGGAGCCCGGCCGCGTCAACGATGGCGATCGAGACGCCGGACCGGACTGTGGCCACGGCGAAGGCCACGCGCTCGTCGACCCACGCCTCGAACGTGAGCCGCACGCCGCCGCGAACCGGCGCGACGTCGGCGACGTCGTCGGTGAGCAGGTCCGCGCAGGGCGACGAAGCCGGGGGCCTCGGCCAACCGCGTGAGCGCCTCGCTGACGACGGCGGCCGGGACGGCTCGGCCGGTCGCCGCGTTCTTCAGCGGCGATTACCGGTTTCTGCTGGTCAAGGACTCGGTGCTGACCGGCACGATCGGGATCTGCTTCCTCGTTTCCACGGCCGTTGGCCGCCCGCTCACGCTCGCAGCAGCCCAGGGCTGGGGCGAGGGCCGCAGTGGGCCACTCGTGGGCGACTACGACACCAACCCGCTGGTCCGCCGTGGCCACCGGGTTTGCTCCCTGGCCTGGGGCTCCGGACTGCTGGCCGAAGCGCTGATCCGGATGGTGCGGATCCCGATCGAGCACCTGGCGCGGCACCGCCTCGTCCGCTACTCCGGGGCCACACGGTGGATCAACAGCTCATCCGGTGAGGACGTCCCGACCGAGCCACCCGCGCACGAGTTCGAGCCAACCGATCCGCAGACCTATCGCGAGACAACCGACGTCCCGTTGGCGCACCTCGAATACCTCACCGAATGCCAGGCTGCGGGCAAGCAGCCGCTGGGGTTCGTGCACGTGCCGCACGTGCTCGCACTCGGCCCCATCGACATCTCCGACGTCCACCCGACCGACGTCGGGTGAGGTTCCGGAAGCTGAGCGCGCAGCCACGTAGGTATTCCTCGAGCCGCTACCTCACCCATGTCCCGGTGCCAGACACCTCGAGCGTCACGGCTTTGATCTCTTCACCGACGATCCCAGGCGACAGTCGGTAGGAGTCGGTCAGCGCCCAGACCGCCAGCGACCGCCAGGCCCTCCACCACGAGCGACACCACGCCGAGGGGTTCACCCGAGGGTGGAGACAGCAGACAGGCGAACCCGACGACGAGAGTCATCGTTTCGGCGTCCGGACCTCCAGGACGTGGATGACCGCGGCGACGATCAGCAAGGTGTGTCGCACGCAGCACTGCCGAGAGCCTGGCGCCGCCGTACTCGACGGATGGCGGGCTCGTCGTCATCGGGTGCACCATTCCGCCGTGAGCTCAAGACCGACACTGCACCTCACCGTCGGCTTGCCGGGCGTGGGGAAGACGACCCTGGCTCGCGAGCTGGAGCGGGCAGACGGTGCCTTGCGGCTGACGCCCGACGAGTGGATGGCACCGCTGTTCGGCTCGGGGATGGCTGGTGGGAAACGAGACATCCTGGAAGGCCGCCTCATCTGGGTGGCATATCAGGTACTGCGCGCGGGCGTGTCCGTGATCCTCGACTTCGGCTGCTGGTCCCCCGACGAGCGGCAGGCTCTTCGGTGGATCGCCGACCTCGCGGGCGCCGACTTCGAGCTGCACTACCTGAGCCTGCCCGAGGACGAACGCCGGAAGCGGGCTGAGGCGCGATGGCGCGAGTCGCCGGAGGAGACCTTCGAGATGACGCTCGCGGATCATGATCGTTGGCTCGCCGACTTCACGCCGCCCACGCCCGACGAGCTCCCGGACCGCCCCCTTCCTCCGCCGCCGATTCCATTCGGCAGCTGGGCCGCCTGGGCCTGCGACCGGTGGCCCACTCTGCCGCGCCTGGACACCTGACCCGGCCCACACGATGCGACGCGCGCAGCTGCCGTGCGTCAGGGACGTGAGGTGGACGACAGTCCGTCGCGCAGGGCGTGCGCCCTCTGCCGCAGGGACTCGGCCGCATCGTCACCAGGAGGCTTCACCAGCGCGTCGGCCAGCTCGGCCACGAGCTCCGCGAGGGCCCGGACCTCCTGGCCCGGTTCCGACACGGTGAGGTGTGAGAAGGGAAAGGCGACGGTGACCCGTGTGCCGTTGACGACGGTCGCTGGGGCCTTTCGGCCGGACCGGCCCACGGCAGGGGCACGCGTCGCCGCGGAGACCTCCCGCTCGTCCGCCGCAGGGTCGATGCTGTCGACGCTCATCTGCCTCACCTCGGCCCTCAGCCTCTGCCCCCTCGGCGCCGCCTGCCAGAGCCGTTGGTCCCCCTCGCTGCGCTTCGTGGCTTCTGGCCCGGGTCACGGGGTCGTCCGGAGGCCCTTGCTCGGAGAGAGGTAGATACGGAATCGCCAGGTGTGCAGCCCGAAGAGGGCACCCACGGCGATGCGCCGGGCCCGCTCTGAGGCGTCCGGAGGTCCGGAGACGACCCGTTCGAGCGCGTCCTCGTCGCTCATGCTTCCCTCCTGCGGCCAGCGGGCTCTCAGGCTGGTCCCCGGCTGCCCCGCGACCAGAGGCCAATGGCCCGAGCCGGGATCCGGGAGTCAGACGCGTGGAGATCCTCGCCCGATGATCGCCACTGAATAGGTGGGGCGTATCACGGGACCAGGTGTCGCCTCTTGCCGAGCGACATCTACCTGAGCGAGACGACCGAGACCAGGAGGCCGGACATGCACGCGTCGGTGGCGGGGACGACTGAGGTGTTCGGGCGAGGGTCGGCGCGCGTACGGCGAGCGTGGGGAGCCACGGCCGTGATCGGTCTCGCGCTGGCAGCCTGGGCGGTCGCTCACGGCCCCACGACCACGCCCCCGACCGCGCCCATCAAGGCGATGACTGCCGAGTGCCACCAGGCGTACCGGGGGTACATGGAGGCCACCGACGCCGACGAGGCGGACTTCTGGGCCGAGAGCTGGATGGCCTTCGGTTGCGAGAGCGGTGGCTACTGGGCCTGAGATCGGGTTCCGCCGCGCGCCAGCCCGACCGGGCGCGTCAGGGCCGCCGGGCCTCGATGAGCGTCCGCGTCGAGTGGGCGACGAACGGGCCGTGCGCGCGGATGTCGGCGTCCAGTCGCTGGAGGGTCTCCCGGTACCGCTCCACCGAGAAGTCCGCCACCCACCAGACACACTTCCGCAGCGTGTAGACGACGGCGCCGATGTCGAAGAACTCCATCCGGCAGCGGGCGGTGCGCAGATCCACGATCTCGAGCCCGGCCCCACGAGCAGCGTCGGACTCCCGCTCCGGGTCACGCACGTGCGGACCCTTCGGCAGTGGCCCGACGAAGTACTCGATGAGCTCGCTCGCCGAGTCCGGCCCGACGTGCTGCGCGAAGTACGTGCCACCGTCGACGAGCACGCGAGCCAGCTCGGGCCAGTCGGGGGCCACGGGATGCCGACTCGAGACGAGTTCGAAGCTGCGGTCGGCGAAGGGCAGCGGCTCCCCCGGCTTCACGGGCACGACCTCGACAGCACGCGGCCCGAGAAGGGCACGGGCCCGCTCGACGTTCGGCGCCCACGCCTCGGTGACCACCATCCTGGCCGGCAGGTGCGGCACCTCGGCGATGATCTCGCCGCCGCCGGTGTCGACGTCGAGGGCCGACGAGACGGTGGCAGGGCGCGACGCCAGCAGCCGCGCATACCCCCACGGCGGGCGCTCCTCGGTCGCCCGGCCGTCGAGCCAGCCGAAGTCCCAGCCCGATACGTCCACGGCGGCGGCTTCGTCCACGAGGTCCTCGAAGCGACGCATACCCGACATCCTGGCGAGGTCGTCAACGTCATTCGGTGCTGCGAGAGTGAGCAGCGTGGGAGCCACGCTCAGATGCGAGATCTTCCCGAGCGACGTGGACAGGACGCTTCGCTTCTACGTCGACGTCCTCGCGTTCGACGTCGTCCGTGACGAGCGTCGGGCGGACCCGCCGTACCTGGCGATGTGTAGGGGCGACGTCCGGCTCGGGGCCGCCGCGCGGCCACCGATCGCCGACCCCGGGGCTCGGCAGCCGCCCACGGGCGTCGAGCTCGTGCTCGAGGTCGACGACGTCGGCGCCGAACACGCTCGGGTCGCGGCGACGGGATGGCCGCTCCTCGAGGCGCTGTCGCTGCGACCGTGGGGCCTGCGGGACTTCCGGCTGGTGGACCCGGACGGCTACTACTGGCGCATCACCGAGCTGGGATCGACCGCCGCGGATGCCCACCCTGGCTGATCACAACTCACGCTGCATGCAGACCGACGTCTCGCTGTCCGTGTACGGGGGGAAGCGCGGCACCTCGACGAAGCCGTGACGCCGGTAGAAGGCGACGGCCGCGTGCTGCCGGTCGCCCGTCTCGAGGCGTAGGACCCGCACGCCGTGCTCCCGTCCGTAGGCCAGCAGCGACGCCATCAGGGCGTCGGCCACACCGGACCCACGGTGCCCGGGCTCGACGTAGAACCGCTTGAGCTCGGCCGTCGCCCCGGCCTGGAGCTCCAGGCCGCCGATCCCCACCAGCCGGCCCGCCACGCGCGCCCCGACGAGGTGCACGCCGCTGCTCTCCAACTGCTCCACCGAGTAACCGAACGTCTCCTCCGGCGTGTACCCGCCGTCGGCGAGGTCGACCGTCAGCGCGTCGACGAGGCGGACGACGTCAGGCTCGCGGGCCGGTACGGGCACGACGACGATGTCGGTCTCCACGGGCCGCACGGTACCGAGCCGGACGTCGGCACATCCGCACGGGATCGTGGGGCCATCGGCGAGAGTATGACCATGACTGATCAGCACACCGTCGGCTACGACGGCAACTGGGCTCGCCCCGAGGACGATCCCCGGGTCATGGGCGACCCCGTGGGTGAGCTGGCCACCATCCGCGAGTACCTCTCGAACTACCGCCTCACGCTGGGCCTGAAGTGCGACGGCCTCTCGGCCGGTCAGCTCGCCACCCGCTCCGTGCCGCCGTCCACGATGAGCCTGCTGGGCCTGGTGCGGCACATGGCCCGGGTCGAGCACCACTGGTTCCAGCGTGTGCTGCAGGGCCAGGCGCGAGGTGCCCCGGCTGTACCGGACCGACGATCAGCCCGACCTCGACTTCGACGGCGCGATCGCGGATCCGGCGGTGGTCGACGACGCGTTCGCCACCTGGAAGGCCCAGATCGCCGCGGCCGACGAGTGGCTGGACGGGCTGACGGACCTCGACGCCAAGGCCGTCACGCCGCAGGGGGACCAGGCGAGCATCCGGGACATCCTGATCCACATGATCGAGGAGTACGCCCGGCACTGCGGGCACGCCGACCTGCTGCGCGAGTGCATCGACGGGCGCACGGGCCAGTAGGGCGGCGGCTACGAGCCCCCGGCACGCAGCACGAGGCCGAGGCGCTCCCGCCGGCGCACCGACGTCTCGGCCACCACGACGACCGCGAGCGACGACACGACCGCGAGCGCCGGCACCAGCGTCCACCACGGCAGGACGAGCGCCGGGTCGCCGGACTGCCCCGTGACCAGCTCGGGCGCCAGCGCCGGCAGTGCCAGGCGCGCGAGCAGGACGCCGACCGCCAAGCCGCCGATCGCAGCGACGAGGGCCGGCGGCAGCAGCTCGCCGAGGGTCACCTGCCAGGCCTGGCGGCGGCGCAGGCCGAGCGTGCGCAACCGGGCCATCGTCTCGCCCCGCTCCCGCGACCCGGTGGCCGCGCCGAGCACGACGCCCAGGCAGCCGAGCACGACGAGGACGCCGGTCGACACGACGGCCAGCCGGAACAGCGAGGCGGCGATCGGGGCCGACTCCCGCTCGCGGAGCGCCGCGGCGCGGGTGCTGATCGCGCCCCCCGGCAGGCCCGCTGCCGCGACCGCCCGCTCGGCGCCCGGGCCGACCACGAGTACGGTGCCCGGGGCGGCGACCAGGCCCGCCGCCGTGAACGCGCGCGTGTCCGCCACCATCACGTCGTCGCCGGCGGCGGCAGGCGCCACGCCGACCACGCGCACCGGGTGCGGCGCGCCATCCCACTCGAGGCGCAGCGCGCGGCTCCGCAGGAGGGCCGGCTCCGACGTCCGCAGCAGCACCGGCAGCCCGCCGCCCTCGGCGGCCGCGCCCGTGCTGCCCGCGGTACCCGTGCCGGCGGCCAGGTCGTGGAGCTGAGGGGCACCCGTCAGCGGGGTGGCGGCGAGCAGAGCCGCGTACGCGTCGGCGTCCGCCACGACGAGGCGCACGGTCCCCCCGCCGGCGTCCCCGCTGACGACCACGCCCTCGGCGACCCGGGCGGCGACCGCCGCGGTGACGCCTGGTGCCCGCGCCAGGGCGGCGGCGAGGCCGGGCACGGACGACGACGGCGCGGTGGTCACCCGCACGTCCGCCCCGACCACCTGCCAGGCCGAAAGGGCCTGCCCTTCGCGCTCCGTCGCGACCAGCGACGCACCGAGAGCGAGCAGCGCCATCGCCGTGGCGACGACGACGAACGGCAGGGCGCGCGTCGCCGACGCGAGCCGTGCGGCAGCGACGAGCGGCAGCGTGCCCCGCCCGCGCGATGCCCGGCGCACCGCCACGCGCGCTCCGAGCGGTACGACCCGCCGCAGCAGGAGTGCCGCGGCGAGGGCGGCCGCGGCGGGGGCGGCGGCGGCGAGCAGGTCACCCTGCTCCGCGCCCCCGGCCGGGGTGACGCCGCGTTGGCGTAGCGCCACGAACGCCCCGATCGCGATCAGTGCCACGGCAGCCTCGAGCGCCCCGCGCCGCAGCCGTCGCGTCCGCAGCAGGGCCAGCCGGGCCGACGCGTTCGCCGGCACACGCCGCGCCCCGGTCGCGGCGGCGGCGGCCCGGACCCCGGTCACCGGCCCGGCGAGCACCGCCACGACGATCACCGGGAGCAGCCACGGCCACGACAGCCGGCCGGCCAGCGGCGCTGCCACCAGGACCGCCAGCGCGGCACCGGCGGCGGCGAGCGCCAGCGACTCGACGGTCAGCTCGAGTCCCAGACCCGCGAGCGAGGCTCCCCGCAGGCGCGCGAGGGCGAGGACCGCGGACCGGCGCCGCACGAGCAGCTCGGCCGCGAGCACCAGCACCAGCGCGGCCGTCAGGACGAGCCCCGCGAGCAGCGCCGACGCCTGGGCCTGCGCGGCACGGACGCGGGCCTGGCCCTCGCGCAGCGTCGCATCGAGCTCCGTGCTCCAGCGGCTGCCCTGCGGCAGGAATTCCGTGCCCTGCGGGCTGGCCTGCAGCGCGACCACACTCGCGGCCACGGCGCCGGCGTTGGCCCAGTCGATCCGCGCGGCGTCGGCGTCGTAGACGACACGGCGGGTGACCTCGTCCTCGTCGATCGCGATCCGCGCGTCCGGCAGGGACGTACGCGAGAGCAGCCCCGCCACGTTGAGATAGGAGTGCCCGGCCGCGTCCGAGAAGGCGGCGGGGCGGACCAGCTCGGGCACCCCCTGCCAGACCGGGTCACGGACGTCGCCGACCCGGTAGATCCCGGTCACGAGGACGTCCACGGGGGCGTGCCGCGCGTCCTCCACGTCGAGCCGGGCTCCCGGCCGCACGCCGAGAGCCCGTGCCGCCTCCTCCGGCAGCCCGATCTCGACCCGCCACGGCGGCCCCCCGTCGTTCCGCACCACCTCCTCCTGCGCGGGCGGGACGGCGGCGGCCGGGGGGCGCCCCGCCGTCCACGTGACGCGCGGGTCGCCGGTCTGCGCCGCCACGTAGGCCAGCACCAGGGTGCGACCGGTCCCGTGGCCGAAGACGCCGAGCGGCTGGGTGGTGATCTGCGCGACCGGTGGGCGCAGGACGGCGCTGAGCTGGGCGGGCATCCCCAGCCGCGTGTTCCGGAAGGCGGCGTCGGTCAGCAGGGCCGACCGCGGCTCCCGTTGCCAGGAGCCGCTGCCCTGGCGGGGTTCCAGCGGGACGCTCGCCACCAGCGAGGCGTCGCGACCGGCGGCCGTGACGGTCGCGCTGATCGCCTGGTCGGCCGCCCGCGCGCCCGCCGCCGGCACGACGAAGGCGAGCGTGGCCGCCAGGGCGACGACGAGCACCGCCAGCAGGAGGGGGCCGAGATCGGCGCGGGCGCGGCCGGTGACGCTCGCGGGGTGGACCCGCGGCAGTCGTGCCCGGAGACCCCGGACCGCGCCCGCCGCGCCCGGCCCGACCCTCGCGGCGGGCGCGCTCACGTCCCACCCACCCGCAGGTGCGCGGTCTCGGCCCGGCGGACCTGGCGGCCCACCACGACCGCGACGACCAGGGCGCACCCCACGAGATAGGCCGCGAGGGCCGCGGTCGACGCCGCCCACGGCCACACCGCCGTCACCTCGGGCACGGGGACGCCGCCGGTGTCGGAGCGGACGAGCAGCGGGGCGAGCAGCCGCGCGCCGGCCGAGCCCACCACGGCCCCGCAGGTGACGAGCAGGGTCAGCACCCCGGCGTGCTGGGCCATCAGCCCGCGGCTGAGCTGCGCCCGGCGGACGCCGACCGCACGCAGCCGGGCGACCTCGAGGCCGCGGCTCTCGAGGTCCGCGGTGACGTTCAGAGCGGCGCCCGCGAGGACGAGCAGAAGGGCGACGGGCACCAGGGCGCCGAGCGCGACGGGGAACAATACCCGCAGCGGCCCGGCACTGAGCTCCTGCGTCGTGCCCGCCCGGGTGAGCACCGTCCCGAGCCCGAGCGCGCGGGCCCGGCCGGCGGCGTCCGGGGCCGTGGGCCCGGCCACCCACCAGGCGTTCGTCGCCGGCGACAGGTCCCCCGCGGCGATCAGGGCGCGGGACAGCCCGTCGGTGTCGGCGAGAACGGCCGGCCGGCCCGGCACGGACGGCACGTCAGGCACCACGCGAGTGACGGTGGCGGGCAGCTCCGTCGTCCCGAGCGTCAGCGTGAGAGGGCCGCCCGTACGCGCGCCCGCCGCGGCCGCGACACTCCCGGACACCACGACCGGGAGGGTCCTCGGCGCCGCGAAGGCGGTCGCGACCAGGTCGGCCGGCGGCCCCGGGAGCTCCGCGACCACGACCGCCGCCGTCGTGTGCAGGATCGTGCCGCCCGGCACCGGCACGAGCGCCGCCTCGGGGCCGGCCAGCCGGCCGGGGAGGACGCCGACCGAGGTGGCGGGCCAGGCCCGCGCCGGCGTCGCGGCGCCGGGCAGCCGGACGTCGACGGTGACGCCGCTCGAGCCGGCGCCCTCGTCGAGGGCCTGCGTCGAGGTGATGTCGTAGCTGAGCGACACGTCGACGGCGATCACCTGGCCGCCGGCCGCGAGCGGCGCGCCGAGCGCGAGCCGGTGCGGCCGGCCGTCCAGCCGGACCGGGTCGCCCTCGAGCGTGACGCGCTCCCCCGCCGCGCCCTGGAGCACCAGCCGGGGCGCCGCGAGGATCGGCGCACGGCCGGAGGCGGTTCCCGTGACGGTCGGCACTGCGCCGGCAGCCAGCTGAACGCCGGTGACCTGGTCGAGCGGGGCGAGCGGAGCCGTGACGTCGCCCCAGGTCGTGCCCTGCGGCGGCCTGCCCCGCAGAAGCTGCGCCGCGTGCCGGGCGTCCACGGCGACCAGTTGGGGCGGCACCCCGGGGTCGACCCAGTGCCCCACGAGGACGTTGCGCCGGGCTGCGGCCGAGACGGTCCCGCCGGTCGCCGCCGCCACCCGGGCGGCGTCACCGGCGGCGGGTGGCGTGGCCAGCAGCAGCGAGAGATCGGTCCCCACCCGTAGGTCGCCCTGGTCGTGCTGGGCCCGGTCCCAGGTCGCGAGGAGCGCCGGCCCGAAGCTGCCGGCGGCCGCACCGAGCACCACCAGCAAGGCGGCAGCCGCGGCCTGCGGGCGCCGGGCCGCCTCGATCGCCGCCAGCGGCAGGATCAGGGCCTTGGCCCGCCGCGCGAGCAGGTCCGCGCCGCCGAGCAGCAGCGGCACGACCCGCAGGGCGAGCAGCGCACCGGCGACGAGGCACAGGATCGGGGCGACGACGCGCACGGCGTCCGTCCCGGGGGTCACGGGGGGCTGCGCGCGCAACTGCCACCAGCCGACGGCCGCGAGGGCGAGCACGAGCACGTCCGCCCCGGAGCGCACGACCAGGCCCGGCCGGCCGCGCGAACCCGGGCCGGCGCCGTCCTGCGGGCGCAACGCCGGAACGACGAGCAGGCCGGCGAGGAGCAGGGCACCCGTCAGCACCGCGGCCACCGACCCGGACGTCGCCGCCGCCGGGGCGGCCAGCCCCGCGGCCCGCACCACCGGGAGGTGTGTGAGCGCCGCGTGCGCCAGCCCGGCCAGGGGAACGGCGACGGCGGCCGCGACCACGGCGATCCCGGCGGCCTCGATCGCGCAGACGGCGACCAGCTGGCGGCGGCTCGCGCCGAGGGAGGCGAGCAGGGCGGTCTCGGCCGCGCGCAGCGCCTCGACCAGGCGACCGGCGAGGGCGAGCGCCGTGACCGACAGCGCGAGGGCGAGGAGCACGACGACGAGCACGGCCGCGCGCGTCACGGCCTCCTGGGTCGCCACCGCGGCGAGGGTCGCGGGCAGGGCGGACTCGACGCGGGCCACCGTGACCCGGCCGCCCACCGCAGTGGTGAGGCGGGCGTTCGCCGACCCGAACGTCGAGACGACGGCCTCGAGCGCGGGCCGGGACGGGCGGGAGAGATCGGGGTGGGCGGTGACGCCGAGGCGGTCCAGCGTCGAGCCGGAGCGGATCAGGTCGGCGAGGTCCACGAGGAACGGCCCGAACGCGGGCACGCTCGGCAGCCGGCCGGAGGCGAAGTAGTGCCGGCGGTCCCGGCGCCGCCGAGCGGGTCCCGGTCCCAGCCGCCGGTCGGGAGCGGGGTGAACACGCCGACGACCCGGACCCGCACCGGCGTCACGTCGGCATCGCTCGCGACCTCGGCGCCGAGGTCGACGACGTCACCGGGCACCAGCCGCAACGCGGCGGCGACGGTCTGCGGGAGCGCGGCCTCGGGGACCGCGGCACCGGGCCGTGGCACGCGGCCCGCGACGAGACGGGCCCGGCCCGCGAGCCCCTCGGCGGCGCCCAGATAACCGACCCGGGTGCCGCCGGGCGCGGGCGCCAACTCACGCATAGCCGCCGACGCGGTGACCGTCGAGGTCGCGGGGAGCGGCGCCAGCACGCCGACGAGGGCCTGCCGCGCACTGGTCACGACGCCGGCGGCCGCCGTGCCCGGGACCCGGGTGACGAACCCGACGGCGTCGACGTCGGCGGCCGGCGCCCTGGCCATGGCGATGTCGAACGCCCGCTGCTGGGACGGGCCGACGAGCAGCGCGGCGATGCCGAGCGGCGTGACGCCGGCCACGACGAGCGCGAGGACGGCCCCGAGCAGCCGCGCCTGCGCGCGGGCGCGGGCGGCGAGCAGGGTCAGCACGCCCGGGCCGTCACAGCCGGACCCGCCATCCGCGTCGCCGCACGAGCGCTCATGGGTCCACCGCGGCCTCGGCGACCGACCCGTTCGAGATCCGCAGCACCCGGTCCCCCAGCGCGACCATCACGGGGTCGTGCGTGGCCACCAGCGCGGTGACCCCCTCGGACTCGACGACGCGCGCGCAGCAGGGCCATCACCGCCAGCCCGGTCTCCGCGTCGAGCTGGCCGGTCGGCTCGTCGGCGACGAGCACCCGGGGCGACGCCGCCAGGGCCCGGGCGATCGCCACCCGCTGCTGCTGGCCGCCGGACAGCTCGTCGGGCCGCTGGTCGGCGTGGTCGGCGAGGCCGACGAGCTCCAGCAGGGTCGCGACCCGTCGGGTGCGTTCCGCGACCGGGGTCCGGGCCAGCCGCAACGGCACGCCCACGTTCTCCGCCGCCGTCAGGACCGGGATCAGCCCGAAGGTCTGGAAGACGTACGAGAGCGTCCGCCGGCGCAGGTCGCTCAGGCCGTCGTCGTCGAGCGCGGTGACCTCGGTGCCGCCGACGCGGACGCTGCCCGCGTCGGGCCGGTCGAGCCCGCCGACGACGTTCAGCAGCGTGGTCTTGCCCGATCCGGAACGGCCCACCAGGGCGACGAGCGTGCCCGGCTCCACGTCGAACGAGACGTCGCGCAGCGCGTGCACGGTGCCCCGGCCGGCGCCGAACGTCCGGGCCACGCCGCGGACCGAGATCATCGGTCCGTCGCCGCCCGCCGCCGTCACTCGGCCGGCCGGTCCGGGCGCAGGGACACATGATCGGACTCCAGCGTCAGCCGGACCCGGTGGGTGAGGGCGAGCGCCTCGCGGTACTCACGCGGCACCTGCACCCGCCCCGCCCGGTCCATCACCGCGTACTCCTCCGCGATGACGTCGGGGTCCACGTCACCCGTGCCGGCCACCCGCCGCAGCACCTCGCTGCTCGTCCGGCCGTCGCGGATCGCGACCGTCCGCGCGACCTGCCCGCTCACGGCCGGGTCGTGCGTCACGACGAGCACGGTCACCCCGAGGTCGCGGTTGGCGGTCCGCAGGGCGTCGAAGACCTCCTGCGAGGTCTCGCTGTCGAGCTCGCCGGTCGGCTCGTCGGCCAGCAGGACGCGCGGCCGGTTCGCCAGCGCCACGCAGATCGCCACCCGCTGCTGCTCGCCGCCGGACAGCTGCGCGGGCCGGCGGTCGGCGCACCCGGCGACGCCCAAGCGCCTCCAGCAGCTCCGCCACCCGGGCCCGCCGCTCCCGGCGGCCGGTGCCGGCGATGGTCAGCGGCAGGTCGACGACCTGGGCCGCGGTCAGGTACGGCACCAGGTTGCGGGCGGCCTGCTGGCGGACCAGCCCGACGACGTGCCGGCGGTAGCGCACCCGCTCGGCCCGCGACATCGACAGTAGGTCCCATTGCGCCACCCGAGCGCGCCCCGCGGTCGGCGGGTCGGCGCCGGCGAGTATCGACAGCAGCGTCGACTTGCCCGAGCCCGAGGCACCCACGACGGCCACCATCTCGCCGTCGGCGACGAGAAGGTCCAGCCCCTGCAGGGCCTGCACCTCGACCGAGCCCGTCTGGTAGATGCGTACCAGGTTGTCGCAGACGACGAGCGCGTCGCGGCCGAACTCCGGGGCCCGGCGCGGGGCGGGGGGAGCCGTCGGGTCGAGGCGGGTCAGCGGGCACCTCCCTGCGTCGTCCCGGGCGTCGCCGGACGTTAACACCGGGCCGTTCCCACGTCACCCCTGCGCCGGCCCGCTCGCGGTCGCGTCGCCCCTGCCCGCCGCTTCGCGCACCCTCCCCGTCCCGGCCGCCCGGCGGACGCGCGGGCGACATTCGGCGGAACGGCCGACCGCGAACGGGCGACCTCTGCCCCTACGATGTCGCGATGCTGCTCGTGCTCGGCGTGCGCCACCTGCACGCCGTGGTCGCCTCCGGGCGGTTCCACTGCCCGTCCTGCGGCGGTGACCGGCCCCATCGGCTGCTGCGGCCGCGCGCGTGGTTCCACCTGTTCTGGGTGCCCCTCGTGCCGCTGCGCCGCGGCGCGCCCTTCGTCGAGTGCGGAGCGTGCCGTGGGCGCTTCCTGCCGGCGACGCTGGCGGTGCCGACCGCCGAGCTCCTCGGCGAGCTGCTCTCGCGCGCCCTCCGGACCGCCGCCGGGCACCTGCTCGCCGCGGCGCCCTTGGTGCCGGGCGACCTGCGCCGCGCCCAGGCCGTGCTCCAGCGGTCCCAGGGCCCTGGGTACACGCGCGAGATGTTGGTCGCCGACCTGGCCGTGCACCGGGAGGCCAGCGACCTGGCCGTGCTCGAGGAGCTGTCGGGGCACCTGCAGGCGCTCGGCAAGGAGCGGCTGCTACGCGGTCTCGCCGACCTCGTGCTCGCCTTGGGCCACCCCTGCGACGCCCACTGGCGCCGGCTCGCCGACGTGGCCGCCCGGCTCGGGGTGACGCCGGCGCACCTGCGGGCGATCGTCGCGGACGCCACCGCCGGCGCGCGCGAATGAGCGCGTCGCACGAACCGCTACCCGCGCCGGCACCCGGGCCGGCGCCGGGGCCGTCCCGGGCCCTGTCTGCGTCGTGCGGGCCGTCGGCGCCGGCACCCCTGCCGACAGCGTCGCGTCGAGGGTCGCGTTGAGCGCGGCCCCCACCAGCACGGCCAGCGCCAGCAGGTAGAGCCACACGAGCAGTGCCACCGGCGCCGCGAGCGGGCCGTAGACCGAGGCCTGCCCGGTCCAGCCGCCGATCACCGCGCGCAGGGCGACGCTCGCCACCACCCACAGCCCGAGGGCGAGGCCCGCGCCAGGCAGGCATCGCCGCCACGACGTCGGCGCAGGCGGTGCGACGTGGTAAACGCCCGTCATCCCGGCGACGACGAGCCCGGCGAGCAGCGGCCAGTACAGCGCGGGCAGCCACGCCAGGCCGGGCACGAACCGGGCGAGCAGGCCGGGCCCGAGCAGGAGGAGCGGCAGGACCAGGACGCCGGCGGCGAGGGCCGCGACGTAGAGGGCCAGCGAGAGCGCGCGGGTACGCACGATCCCCCGCCGCCCGCCCAGCCCGTACATGATCGCCACGGTATCGAGCACGACGCCGAGGGCTCGCGAGCCGGACCACACCGAGACCAGGAAACCCACGGACAGCACCTCGGGGCGGCCGTCACGCAGCACCTCGTCGAAGGTGCGCAGGATCACCCCGTGCACGACGTCCGGGGTGAGGGCCGTGCCGGCCAGCTCGGCGATCCGGGCCCGGAGCCGGCCGAGCACGTCCGTCCCCAGCCCCTGGCCCACGTAACCGGCGGAGGCGACCATCCCCAGCACGAACGCCGGCAGCGACAGCAGCGTGAAGAAGCCGGCCTCCGCGGCCAGCCCCGTGACCCGGTAGCGCAGGCACGTCCGCAGGGTGCCGGCGAGGGCGCGGCCCGGGCGACTGGCGGTCACCGCCCGTACGGTAGCGATCTCCGCCGCCTGCCCCGCCCGCACCGGCCGCACGGCGCCGGCGTGTCGGGCTCGAGGCGGGGTCCGGGGCGGCCCGCGCGCGGTGCCGGCGCCGGCCGGCTTGTCGCTACGGTGGCCCGGTGGCGGAGACCGACGAGGCGCTGAACCTGGTCCCGGCGCCCGTCGACCTCGACCTGTTCGGCACCCACCTCGCCCTGGTCGAGGCCGTTCGGCGGCACGGCGGCGAGGCGCACCTGCCGGCGCTCGCCGACCTCGGCCGGCTGGCCGGCGCGGGCCGCACGCTGCGCTGGGCGCAGCTGGCCGACCGGTACCCGCCGCAGCTGCACACCCACGACGCCGCGGGGCGGCGGGTCGACGAGGTCGAGTACCACCCGGCCCACCACCGCCTGCTGCAGAACGGCGTGCGGGCGGGCCTCACCGCCGCCGCGTGGCAGGAGAACGCCCCGCCGGCGGCGCACGTCGCCCGGGCGGCGGCTCTCGTCGTGTGGGCGCAGACCGAGACCGGTCACGTGGGCCCGCTCTCGACCTCGTACGCCGCGGTCCCGGCCCTGCGTATCGACGAGAAGCTCGAAGCCACCTGGCTGCCACGGCTGGCGTCGCGGGCGTACGAGTCGGGCCTGCGCGTCCCGGCGGAGAAGCTGGGGTGCCTGGCGAGCCTCGCCGTCACCGAGCGGCAGGGCGGGTCGGACCTGCGGACGTCGACGACGGTCGCGCGCTCGGAGCCCGGCGGCCCGGTCGAGGCGGGCGCCACCTACCGCCTCACCGGGCAGAAGTGGTTCGTCTCGGCGCCCATGAGCGACCTCTTCCTCGTGCTCGCGCAGGCACCCGGCGGGCTGACCCTCTTCGCGGTGCCGCGGGTGCTCGAGAGCGGCCGTCACAACACCTGGCGGCTGGCCCGGCTGAAGGAGAAGGCCGGCAACCGCTCCGCCGCGACCGCGGAGGTCGAGCTCGACGGCAGCTGGGGCGCGCGGGTCGGCGAGGAGGGGCGCGGGCTGCGCGCGCTGCTCGGCACCACCTCGGCGGTGCGGCTCGACGCCGTCCTCGTGGCGGCGGGGGTGATGCGGCACGCGGTGCTGCGCGCGCTGCACCACGCCCGGCATCGGGAGGCCTTCGGGTCGCCGCTCGTCGAGAAGCCGCTCATGCAGAACGTGCTCGCCGACCTCGCCCTCGAGAGCGAGGCCGCCACCGTGCTCGGGCTGCGGCTCGCGGCGGCGGTCGACGCCGGCGAGACGGACCTGATCCGCGTCGGGGTGCCCGTGGCCAAGTACTGGCTGAGCAAGCGCGTCGTGAGCGTCGTCGCCGAGGCGGTCGAGTGCCTCGGCGGCAACGGCTACGTCGAGGAGCACGGGCTGGCCAGGGCGTACCGCGACGCCCCGCTGGCGGCGCTGTGGGAGGGCACGGGGAACGTCACGGCCCTCGACGTGCTCCGCGCGATGTCGCTGCAGCCCCGGTCGATGGAGGTCTTCCTCGGTGAGGTCGACCGCGCCCGGGGCGCCGACCCGCGCCTCGACACGGCGATGGACGAGGTCGCCGGGTTCCTCCAGGCCGCGTCGCGGGAGGCCCGGCGCGACCCCGCCGCGGTCGAGGCCGGCGCCCGCTGGATGGTGGAGCGGCTGGCCGTCGTGCTGCAGGCCTCGCTGCTCGTCCGGCACGCGCCTGCCGCCGTGGCCGCGGCCTTCCTCGCGACGCGGGTCAGCGGCGGCGGCGGCGCCCTCTTCGGCACCCTGCCGGTCGGGCGGCGCGGCACGCAGGGGATCGTCGAGCGCGCCCTGCCCACGTAGCCACCGTCGGCTCGACGGCGTCCGCAGGCCGTGCCCGCATGGCGGAGGTCTCGCACGCCTCGACGGGAGGACCGGCGCCGTCCCCGGCAGAATGAAGTGCTCATCGCTTCACTCGTCCTTGGGAAGTCATGGAAACCTGGCCCGGCAGTCCCTATCCGCTCGGCGCGACCTTCGACGGCGCCGGCACCAACTTCGCCCTGTTCTCGGAGGCCGCGGAGCAGGTCGAGCTCTGCCTCGTGGACGACGAGGGCAAGGAGGAGCGCCTGCCGCTGCACCGAGGTCGACGGCTTCGTGTGGCACGTGTACCTGCCGCGCATCGGCCCGGGCAGCGCTACGGCTACCGGGTCCACGGGCCGTACGAGCCGGCGCGCGGGCCACCGCTGCAACCCGGCCAAGCTGCTGCTCGACCCCTACGCCAAGGCCATCGACGGGCCAGATCGACGGCGACGAGTCGCTGTTCTCCTACCGATTCGACGACCCCGACGAGCCTCAACGACGCCGACAGCCTCGGCCACACGATGCTCGTCGGTCGTCATCAACCCCTTCTTCGACTGGGGCAACGACCGGCCGCCGCGGCGCGAGTACCACGAGACCGTGATCTACGAGGCCCACGTCAAGGGCCTGACGATGCCGCACCCGGAGGTGCCCGAGGAGCTCCGCGGCACCTACGCGGGGCTCGCCCACCCGGCGTCATCGAGCACCTGCATCGAGCTCGGCGTGACCGCCATCGAGCTGATGCCGGTGCACCAGTTCGTGCACGACCACGACCCTGCTCGACAAGGGCCTGCGAACTACTGGGGCTACAACACCATCGGCTTCTTCGCCCCGCACAACGCGCTACGCCGGCCGGGCAGCGCGGCCAGCAGGTGCAGGAGTTCAAGGCGATGGTGCACGGCGCTGCACGAGGCGGGCATCGAGGTCATCCTCGACGTCGTCTACAACCACACCGCGGAGGGCAACCACCTCGGCCCGACGCTGTCCTTCCGCGGCATCGACAACGCGGCGTACTACCGCCTCGTCGACGGCGACCCGTCGCACTACTACGACACCACCGGCACGGGCAACACCTGCTCATGCGCCACCCGCACGTGCTGCAGCTGATCATGGACTCGCTGCGGTACTGGGTGACGGAGATGCACGTCGACGGGTTCCGCTTCGACCTCGCCGCGGCCCTGGCCCGGCAGCTCCACGAGGTCGACCGGCTTCGCGCGTTCTTCGACCTCATCCAGCAGGACCCGGTGATCTCGCCAGGTGAAGCTCATCGCCGAGCCGTGGGACGTCGGCGAGGGCGGCTACCAGGTCGGCAACTTCCCGCCGCTGTGGACCGAGTGGAACGGCAAGTACCGCGACACCGTCCGCGACTTCTGGCGCGGGGAGCCGGCGACGCTCGGCGAGTTCGCCTCGCGGCTCACCGGCTCCAGCGACCTCTACCAGGACGACGGCCGGCACCCGATCGCCAGCATCAACTTCGTCACCGCGCACGACGGCTTCACCCTGCGCGACCTCGTGTCCTACAACGACAAGCACAACGAGGCGAACGGCGAGGGCAACGCCGACGGCGAGAGCCACAACCGCTCGTGGAACTGCGGCGTCGAGGGCGAGACCGACGACGAGGCCGTGCTCGAGGCTGCGCGCCCGCCAGCAGCGCAACTTCCTCGCCACGCTGCTGCTGTCGCCAGGGCGTGCCGATGCTCCTGCACGGCGACGAGATGGGCCGCACGCAGCGGGGCAACAACAACGTCTACTGCCAGGACAACGAGCTGTCGTGGGTGGACTGGTCGCCCGACGAGACCCGCGCGCAGCTGCTCGCCTTCACCAAGAAGCTGGTCGCGCTCCGCCGCGACCACCCCGTGTTCCGCCGGCGCCGGTTCTTCAAGGGCGCGGCCGCCGAGGGTGGTATCAGCGACATCGGCGACATCGAGTGGTTCTCGCGGGCCGGCACGCCGATGCGCGACTCGGACTGGCACGACGGCAACACGAAGTCCGTCGCGGTCTTCCTCAACGGCGAGCGGATCGTCGAGCCCGACAAGCGCGGGCAGCAGGTCCTCGACGACTCGTTCCTGGTGATCTTCAACGCCCACCACCAGGAGCGGGAGTTCGCCGTGCCGCCGGCCGAGTACGGCTCGTGGTGGTCGGTGCTCCTCGACACGGCGGACGACGGCACGTGGGCCTCGGACAGCGGCGACACCTTCGGCCCGGGAGACGTCGTCGCGGTCCCGCCGCGCTCGACCCTCGTGCTGAAGCGGCCGCTCGAGCCCGACGCGACGTCCGCGCTCACGGCCGCCGCAACGCAGGACGTCAACACCCCGTCCGTCGCCCGCGCCGCCCGGCGGGGCAACGGCGGCGGGGCCGGCGAGGGCGGGGGCAGCGCGGCCGGGCGCTCGAGCCTGCCCACGCCCCGGCCCGTCCGCCGCGGCGACGACGAGGCGGGCCCGGCGTGACGGCGTCCGCGCCGGCCCCTCCCCCGCCCAGCGCCACCTACCGCGTGCAGGTGCGCCCCGGGTTCGGGTTCGACGCCGTCGCCGCCGTCGCCGACCACCTCGAGGCGCTCGGCGTCTCGCACGTGTACCTGTCGCCGATCCTGGCGGCGGGCCCCGGGTCGCAGCACGGGTACGACGTCGTCGACCACTCCCGGCTGAACGACGACGCGGGCGGCCGCGCCGCGTTCGACCGGATGGTCGAGGTGCTGCACGACCGGGGCCTGCAGGCGGTCGCCGACGTGGTGCCGAACCACATGGCGGTGCCGACGCCGGTCCGGCTCAACGCCGCTCTGTGGAGCGTGCTGCGCGACGGGCCGTCGTCGCCGTTCGCCCGGTGGTTCGACGTCGACTGGTCGGTGCCCGACCGCGCCGTGCTCACGCCGGTGCTCGGCGACCGGATCGGCACCGTGCTCGCCAACGGCGAGATCACGATCGACCGCCGCGGCGACGAGCCGGTGCTGCGGTACTTCGAGCACGAGTACCCCGTCCGGCCCGGCACCGAAGGCCTGCCGCTCGAGCAGCTCGTCGACCGGCAGTGGTACCGCCTGGCCTGGTGGCGGGTGGCCGACGACGAGCTGAACTACCGGCGCTTCTTCGACGTCGACACGCTCGCCGCGCTGCGCGTGGAGGACCCGCAGGTCTTCGCCGCCACGCACGCGCTGCTGCTCGAGCTGGTCGCGGCGGGGGCGCTGCAGGGCCTGCGCATCGACCACCCCGACGGCCTGGCCGATCCCCGCGGCTACCTCCGCCGGCTGCACGAGGCGACCGGCGGCATCTGGGTCGTCGTCGAGAAGATCCTCGAGGGCGACGAGCAGCTGCCGCTCGACTGGCCCTGCGCCGGCACCACGGGCTACGACAGCCTGCTCCGCATCGGCGGCCTGTTCGCCGACCCGGCCGCGGCGGCGCCGCTCGGCGACCTGCTCACCGAGCTCACCGGGCAGCCGACCGAGTTCGGCGCCGTGGTCGAGCAGGCCAAGCGCGAGATCGTCGAGCAGGGCCTGTACGCCGAGGTCAACCGCCTCGTCGACCTGCTCGTGGCGATCTGCCACGAGAGCATCGCGCTGCGCGACCACACCCGGCGGCAGCTCGGGCAGAGCGTCGTCGAGCTGCTCGTGGCGTTCGACCGGTACCGCTCCTACGTCGTGCCCGGCGAGCCGGCGCCGGCCGAGAGCGTCGAGGTCGTCGACCACGCCGTCGAGAAGGCCCGGCCGCACCTGCCGGAGGACGCCTGGGACGCGCTCGACCTCGTCCGCGACCTCGTCCTCGGCCGGCCGGCCGGCGGCGGCCCGGCGGGCGCCGCGGACGAGGCCCGGCGCGCCGAGTTCGTCGTGCGGTTCCAGCAGACCTGCGGCCCGGTGATGGCGAAGGGCGTCGAGGACACCGCGTTCTACCGGTGGCACCGGCTGATCGCGCTCAACGAGGTGGGCGGCAACCCCGACCACCTCGGCGTGCCGCCGGAGGAGTTCCACGCGTACGCCGCGTCGCTGCAGGCGGACTGGCCGGCCACGATGACGACGCTCTCCACGCACGACACGAAGCGCTCGGAGGACGTGCGCGCACGCCTGCTCGCCCTCACCGAGCTGCCTCAGGAGTGGGCGGTCGCCGTCCGGGAGTGGACCGATGTCGCCGGGCGGCACCGCTCCCCGAGGGCTGGCCCGACCCCGCGACCGCCTACCTGATCTGGCAGACGATCGTCGGCACCTGGTCGTCGGGAGGGTCGTCGGGAGGGTCGTCGGGAGGGCCGTCGGAGCGTCGCGCGACTCGCCGCCGGCCGGCTGCATGACTACCTGACGAAGGCGATCCGCGAGGGCAAGCAGCACACCTCGTGGACCCGGCCCGACGAATCCTACGAGAAGGCGGTGCACGCCTACGCGGACGCCGTCCTCGACGACGAGGACGTCCTCGCGGCGCTGGCCGTCTTCGCTGAGCGCGCTGGACGGGCCGGCCCGGGTCGCCGTGCTCGGACAGAAGCTCGTGCAGCTGGCCATGCCCGGCGTGCCCGACGTCTACCAGGGCTGCGAACTCGTCGACCTGTCCCTGGTCGACCCCGACAACCGCCGGGACGTCGACTTCGACGACCGGCGGGCCCGGCTGGCGCGGCTCGACGCCGGTGCGAAGCCGGCCGACCTCGACGACGAGAAGCTGCTGGTCACGTCGCGGGTGCTCCGGGCACGCCGTGAGCACCCCGAGTGGTTCCGCGGCGACGGCTCCGCCTATGTGGCGATCCCGACGTCGACGGGGAACGCGGTGGCCTTCGGCCGGGGGGTCGCCGGCGCGGCGGGTCCCGACGTCCGCGCGGTGGCAGTCGCCACCCGGCTGCCGGTCGCGCTCGACCGGCACGGCGGCTGGGGCGAGCACTCCCTCGCGCTGCCCGAGGGCACCTGGCGTGACCTGCTGAGCGGCCGCGAGACGCCCGGCAGCACCGTCCGGCTGGCCGACGTGCTCGCCGACCTCCCGGTCGCCTTCCTCGTCCGCGCCTCCTCTCCATCGCGTTGATCATGCAAACCGCGTTGATCATGCATGCTGAATTGCATGATCGACGCGGATTGCATGATCGACGCGGGGAGACTGGCCGGGGTGGTCCGCGGGTCGGGGGTCGGGGTCGGGGGTCGGTCAGGTGATGGCGAGGCGCACCTTCTCGTGCTCGACGTCGAAGTCGGCGGCCGGCCACTGCGGGTCGGCGTCCTCGAGGGCGTCGAGCAGGAGCTGCTGCACCGCCCAGCGCGCGTACCACTTGCGGTCGGCCGGGACGATGAACCAGGGCGCCTCGTCGGTCGAGCACCTGCTCAGCGCGGCGGCGTACGCCTCCTGGTAGTCGTGCCAGAGCAGCCGCTCGTCGACGTCGCCGGGGTTGTACTTCCAGTGCTTGTCCGGGCGCTCCAGCCGCTCCGCCAGCCGCTCCTTCTGCTCGCCCGGCGAGATGTGCAGCATGACCTTGACGACGACCGTGCCCTGCTCGACCACGGAGCGCTCGAACGCGTTGATCTCGTCGTACCGGGCCTGCACCACCTCGGCGCGGCACCAGCTCGTGCACCCGCACCACCAGCACGTCCTCGTAGTGCGACCGGTCGAAGACGCCGATCATCGCCGGGGCCCGGCAGCGCGTTGCGGATCCGCCACAGGAAGTCGTGCTTCTGCTCCTCCTCGCTCGGCGCCTTGAAAGAGGTGATCCTCACGCCCTGCGGGTCGACCGAGCCGACGACGTGCCGCATGATGCCGCCCTTGCCGGCGGTGTCCATGCCCTGCACGACGAGCAGGAGGCTGCTGCGGCCCCCGCCCTTGGACGCGGCGAACAGCCGCTCCTGCAGGTCCGACAGCCGGCTCGCCCCCGCGGCCAGGGCCACCGCGCCCTCCTGCTTCGATCCGGCGAACCCGGGGGTCGAGCGCGGGTCGACGTCCGCCGGCAGGTGCCCGGGGCCGGCGCGGAGGACGTCCGCCAGCCGCTGCGGGCCCGCCGGGTCGAGCGCGTCGACGGCCTGCGCCTGGAGCGCCTCGACGCGCTCGGCGAGCGCCGCGGCCTTCTTCGCCTTCTTGGCAGCCTTCTTGGTCGCACTCATCCGCGGATCATCGCACCGGCCCCTGCCCTGGGCGACGCGACAAGGGCGGCCGGCGGGTGGGGTGGCGGGTGCACCCCGAGTTGAGAAGGTTGTCCGGTGCACAGCTTCACCGTCTGGGCGCCCCGCGCCGCCACCGTCGACCTCGTCCTCCCCGGCCCGCAGCCCGCCGGCGAACGACGCATCGCCATGACCCCCCGCGGTGGCGGCCACTGGCACGTCGACGTCCCCGAAGCCGGTGACGGCACCGACTACGCCTTCAGCCTCGACGGCGGCTCGCCACTGCCCGACCCGCGCAGCCCCTGGCAACCCGCGGGCGTGCACGGCCCGAGCCGGGTCTTCGACCCCTCCCGGCACGCCTGGGGCGATGCCGGCCTGGCGCGGGCGCGACGCCCTCGGAGCCGTCTTCTACGAGCTGCACGTGGGCACGTTCACGCCCGAGGGCACCCTGGACGCCGCCCTCGGCCGGCTCGACCACCTCGTCGACCTCGGCGTCGACATGGTCGAGATCATGCCGGTCGCCGCGTTCGACGGGCGCTGGGGCTGGGGCTACGACGGCGTCGACCTCTACGCCGTGCACGACGCCTACGGCGGCCCGGCGGCCCTGCAGCGCTTCGTCGACGGCGCCCACGCCAAGGGCCTGGCCGTCTGCCTCGACGTCGTCTACAACCACCTCGGCCCGTCGGGCAACTACCTCGCCTCTTTCGGCCCGTACTTCACCGGCAGGCACCACACCCCCTGGGGCGACGCGGTCAACCTCGACGACGAGGGGTCGCAGGAGGTCCGGCGCTGGATCGTCGACAACGCCCTGCGCTGGTTCCGGGAGTTCCACGTCGACGCGCTGCGGCTCGACGCCGTCCACGCCCTGGTCGACGACTCCCCCGGCACCTGCTCGCGCAGCTCTCCGACGAGGTCGCCGAGCTCGCGGCCAGCCTCGGCCGGCCGCTCTCGCTGATCGCGGAGAGCGACCTCAACGACCCGCGCATGGTCGAGCCGACCCGTCAGGACGGGCGCGACGGCGGCCTGGGCATGACCGCGCAGTGGAGCGACGACCTGCACCACGCCCTGCACGCCACGCTGACCGGCGAGACGCAGGGCTACTACGTCGACTTCGAGGGCGTCGACGTGATCGCCCGGACCCTGACGCGGGTGTTCCGGCACGCCGGCGACTTCTCGACGTTCCGGGGCGAGGACTGGGGGCACCCGGTCGACCCGGAGCGGCACCGGGGCCACCGGTTCCTCGGGTACCTGCAGGACCACGACCAGGTGGGCAACCGCGCGACCGGTGACCGGATCAGCGCCGTCGTGACGCCCGGGCGGCAGGCCGCCGGCGCCGCTCTCTACCTCACGTCGGCGTTCACTCCCATGATCTTCATGGGCGAGGAGTGGGCGGCGTCCACGCCCTGGCAGTTCTTCACCGACTTCCCCGACCCCGACCTCGGGGCCGCCGTCCGCGACGGCCGCCGCTCGGAGTTCGCGGGCCACGGCTGGGACGCCGAGGACGTGCCCGACCCGCAGGACCCGGCGACCCGCGAGGCGAGCGTCCTCGACTGGGCCGAGCTGGGCAAGGAGCCGCACGCGCGGATGTACGACTGGTACCGGGCGCTCGTCGCCCTGCGCCGCACCGAACCCGACCTGCGCGACGACGACCTGCGGCGGGTCCGCGTCGAGACGGGCCCCGGCCGGCTCGCCGTGCACCGTGGCAGGTTCCTCGTCCTGGTCAACCTCGGGCCGGAGCCGGCCGAGTTCGAGGTACCCGCCGGCGCACGGGTCGCCCTCGCCTGGACGCCGCCCGAGCCGTCCCCCAACGGTCTCCTGGTGGCTCCCGACGACGTGGCGATCCTCGAGGCCTGAGCGGCCGAGGGTTGTGTCGAGCCGGTCCTACCGGGGCCCGGTCAACCCCATGTCTGCCATGACATGGCCTCCGGTGAGAAGGCATGGGTCGGCCCATTGCCCGGACCGGGCTCGGATGCTTGGGTCCTGACACCGGCCCGATCCCGTCCCGGCCGGCGGCCCGCACGTACTCGACGGGGCTCCCACAGGCAGGAGACCTACGTGCCACGACGACTTCTTCTCGCGGCGACCGGCGCCATCGCGCTCGTCGCCGCAGGGCTCGGCTCGGTGACGGCCCAAGCGGCCGTCCCGGCCGCCGCGGGCAGTGCGATCACCACCCGTGCCTCCTGTGGCAGCTCCCCGGCCAAGGGGCAGGTCCGCTGCTTCGCCCTGCAGCGCACGGACGCGGCGGCCAAGAGTTCGGCGCAGCGCATGAACAGCGCGCTGTCCGCGGCTCGGGCCGCCGGCCGAGCCGCTGCCGCGAGCACGCCCTCGGGCTCGGCCCGGCGCAGATCCAGTCCGCGTACAGGCTGGCCGGGTTGACGAGCAGCGGCAGGACAGTGGCCATCGTCGACGCGTACCACGACCCGACCGCGGCGTCCGACCTCGCGACCTACCGGTCGCAGTACGGACTGCCCCCCTGTGGCAGCGGCTGCTTCAGGCAGGTGAACCAGAGCGGGGTGGCCTCGTCGTACCCCACCGTCGACGCGGGCTGGGCCGAGGAGATCTCGCTCGACCTCGACATGGTCAGCGCGACCTGCCCCGACTGCAAGATCCTGCTCGTGGAGGCCAACTCGAGCTCCATCGCCAACCTCGGCGCCGCCGTCAACACCGCCGCACGCCTCGGCGCCACGGCCATCAGCAACTCGTACGGCGGCAGCGACCTGCCGGACAGCTCCTACGGCGCGCCCTACAACCACCCCGGTATCGCCGTCACCGCGAGCAGCGGCGACAGCGGCTACGGCGCCCAGTTCCCGGCCGACTCCAGGTACGTCACGGCCGTCGGCGGCACCTCGCTCAGGTCGACCACGGCGAACGCCCGCGGCTGGACCGAGACGGTCTGGTCGGGCGCCGGCAGCGGCTGCTCGCGCTACAACAGCGCGCTCGCGGCGGCGGCGAGCTTCAACACCGGCTGCAGCCTGCGCGCGGAGGCGGACGTGTCCGCCGTCGCCGACCCGGCCACCGGCGTCGCCGTCTACGACACGACGGTCCCGTCCGGTGACACCCCCGGCTGGCTCGTCTTCGGTGGCACCAGCGCGTCCTCGCCGATCATCGCGTCGGTGTACGCGCTGTCCGGCCGCACCGGCAGCAGCAGTCAGCTGGCGAACGCCATCCCGTACGCCAACCCGGGCCAGCTCTTCGACGTGACCAGCGGGAGCAACGGTCACTGCAGGGTCAAGCAGCTCTGCACGGCGCGCACCGGCTGGGACGGGCCGACGGGACTGGGAACGCCGAACGGCACCGGCGCCTTCTGACGCCGGTGCGAACCGGGGTCGCTCGGGGGCGATCTCGGCACGAGCCGGGGCGGAGGGTCTGCGGACCCGCCGCCCCGGCTTCGTGCATGGCCTGACCGGAGCGGCTCCGGCCCTACCTCCTGCCCCTACCCCTGGCCCGGCTCGGCCAGGCGGGCGCCCTCGCGGGCCAGTGCGACGAGCCGCGACGTCGCCCGGCGGTACTTCTTGCGGTACCCCCCGGCGAGCATCTCGTCGCTGAACAGCCGGTCGAGCGGCTCGCCGCTCGCGAGCAGCGGCACGTCGCGGTCGTAGAGGCGGTCGGCCAGCACGACCAGGCGCAGCGCGACCGCCTGGTCGGTGAGCCCGTGCACGCCGCGCAGCCCCGCGGCGCTGACGCCGTCCAGCAGTGCGCCGTACCGGCTGGGATGCACCTGCTCGAGGTGCGCCATCAGCTCGTCGAAGTCGTCGAGGGTCGCGCCCGGGCGAGCGGTGACCGCGGCCTCGACCGCGGCGGCCGGCAGCGGCGGGGGTGCAGACGGCAGGCCGCGGTGGCGGTAGTCCTCCCCCTCGATGCGGACGACCTCGAAGCGGGCCGCCAGCCCCTGGATCTCGCGGCGGAAGTCGTCGGCCGCGAACCGGCCCTCGCCGAGGGCGTCGGGCAGGGTGTTCGACGTCGCCGCGAGCCTCACCCCGGCGTCCACGAGCTCGCGCAGCAGCCGCGACACGAGGACGGTGTCGCCGGGGTCGTCGAGCTCGAACTCGTCGATGCACACGAGGCTGAACCGCGACAGCCCTTCGACCGCCGGCCGGAAGCCGAGCGCACCGACGAGATGGGTGAAGCCGACGAAGGTGCCGAACGCCGCCGGCCCCGGCGCGGCGTGCCAGAGCGCTGCGAGCAGGTGCGTCTTGCCCACGCCGAACCCGCCGTCGAGGTAGACCCCCTCGGGGCCACGCTCGCGCGAGCGGCCGCCGAACCGCCACCATCGCGCCCCGGCGGCCGGGTCGCGGACGTCGACCGCGAAGTCCTCGAGCCGTCGGACGGCGGCCGCCTGGCTGGGCTGCGCGGGGTCGGGCAGGTACGTCGAGAAGCGTTCGCGGGCGAAGCGCGGCGGCGGCGTCAGCTCGGCCAGCAGGCGCTCGGGGGGCACCCGCGGCGAGCGGTCCACGAGACGGGCGACCACGCCCGCGTGCTCGTCGGCGGCGGTCGTCCACGCCGTGCACTGTAGGTGCAGGCCCCCCCGGCGTGCTCATCTGCGGCTGCTTCACCAGCTCCGGCCGACGTCGAGGGCCCGAAGGCGGCCGCCGCTGGGCAAAGCAGCCGGCGATGAGCAGGCAAGCCGCGCGATCGGGCTGGCGTTCCTTGATCGGCGGGAAGGGGACGGGGGGACGTGACAGGATCGACGCCGTGAGCCCAGCCGACGACCTGCCGGAGCCGATGGCGGCGATCGTCGACGACTTCACGGCCGTGTCCGAGCGCGAGCGCCTGCAGCTCCTGCTCGAGTTCAGCCGCGAGCTGCCGCAGCTGCCGGCCAGGCTCGAGGGTCACCGCGACGCGATGGAACCCGTCGCCGAGTGCCAGTCCCCCGTCTTCCTGCTGGTCGAGGTCGACCCGGACGACGCCGTCCACCTCTTCTTCGACGCGCCGGCCGAAGCCCCGACGACCCGCGGTTTCGCGAGCATCCTGCGGGAGGGGCTCGACGGCCTGCCCGCGCGGGAGGTGCTCGCGGTGCCCGACGACGTGCCCGACCGGCTGGGCCTGTCCGCCGCCGTCAGCCCGTTGCGGCTGCGCGGCATGGCCGGCATGCTCGCCCGCATCAAGCGTCAGGTGCGCGAGAAGCAGCCGGCCCGGTGAGACCGGCCGCGGCACCGGCCCGGTCACTCGCCGCGGCTGCGGACGCCGGCAGGTCGGGGACCGCGTGACGGAACTGCGCATGCTCCTGCCCGGGCCGGCCGTCGTGGGAGACCTCGAGCGCGGGCGCGCCGACGCACTGCAGGCGCTCGCCGACCTGTACGCCTACCCCTTGCCCGTGCCCGCCGGTGGCTGGGTGCGCGCCTGCATGGTCTCGACGGTCGACGGGTCCGCCCAGGACGGCTCCGGCTCGAGCCGGGGGATCAGCGGGCCCGCCGACCAGGCGGTGCTCGGCGTGCTCCGCGCACTGGCGGACGTCGTCGTCGTCGGCGCGGGCACCGCGCGGGCCGAGCAGTACGAGCCGGTCCGGCGCCGCCCCGCCTTCGCCGAGCGGCGAGCGGCGGCGGGCCAGGCCGAAGCCCCCACGGTCGCCGTCGTGACCCGCTCCGGCGATCTCGACACCGAGTCCGCCCTGCTCGCGCCGGGGGCGCGCACGCTCGTCGTCACCTGCGCGGCCGCACCGCTCGCCCGCCTGAGAGGCGCCGTCGGCGCCGAGCGGGTCGTCGTCGCGGGTGACGCCGACGTCGATCCCGCTCGGGCGGTCACCGCCCTCGCCGAGCGCGGGCTGCGCCGGATCCAGCTGGAGGGCGGCCCCGAACTGCTCGGGCGGTTCGCCGGCGCGGGGCGTGTCGACGAGCTGTGCCTGACGTGGTCGCCATGGCTGATGGCCGGCGAGGGCCCTCGCATCGCGCACGGGCCGCTCGCGCGGCGCCGCGCTGCGGCTGGCGCATCTCGTCGAGGCCGGTGGGCTGCTGCTCGGCCGGTGGTTGGTGGCGGACGATACACCGGTTTAGGGCGCCGGTGGCTGGGTCACGGCTCCCAGTCGTGGAACGATGGGGCGGCCGCACACGCGGCCGCGCGATGGTCCGCGTCTCGACATGTGCGTGCCGGGCCCGAGCCCACGACGACGACAGAGAGGGCCCAAGGCCCGGCATGAGGATCCTGCACGTGACCGACGCCTACCTGCCCAAGCAGGGGGGCATCGAGGTCCAGGTCGGCGATCTGGCGCGCCGCCAGACGGAGGCGGGCCACGACGTCACTGTTCTCACCTGCGCCCCCGACGACCATGACCGGCGCCCGCGCACCGGCGTCGGCGTGCCCGCGGCCTTGCCGTCGGCGTTCGGCGGCCCCGTGCCCGAGATCCGCGTCGGCATCCCGTGGTGGGCCGTGCCGGCGGCGAACGCGCAGATGTACGCGTTGCTGCGCCGTGAACGGCCCGACGTCGTCCACGCGCACCTCTCGGTGCTGTCTCCGCTGTCGATCCTCGCGGTGCGCGCGGCGGCGCGCGAGCGCGTCCCCGTCGTCGTGACGCTGCACTCGCTGTGGTGGCTCGCGACCCCGCTGTACGCGATCGCCCACGTGCTGCTGCGCTGGGGGCGCTGGCCGGTGGCCTGGACCGCCGTCAGCGAGCTCGCGGCCCGCCCGCTGCGCACGCTCGTCGGCCCGCGCGGCGAGGTCGACGTGCTGCCCAACGGCGTGGAGCCCGCCGAGTGGACCGTCTCGCCCGTCGTCCGTGACCCGGCGGAGGTCGTGGTGGTCAGCGTGATGCGGCTGGAGTCGCGCAAGCGGCCGCTCGCCCTGATGCGGGCGGTCCGTCGCGCGCACCGCCGGCTCCCCGCGGGCGTGCGCCTGCGTGTCGTCGTCGTGGGTGAAGGACCGATGCGGGGGCGGATCGAGCGCGCCGTCCGGCGGTTCGGGCTCGGCGACGTCGTCGAGCTGCCCGGCCGGATGGACCGCGCCGGCATCCGCGAGCTCTACCGCCGGGGCGACGTCTACGTGGCGCCCGCCACGCTGGAGTCGTTCGGGATCGCCGCGCTCGAGGCGCGGTGCGCCGGCCTGCCGGTGGTCGCCCGCCGTCGCACCGGCATCGCCGACTTCATCGCCGACGGCGTCGAAGGCCGGCTCGTCGGCGACGACCGCGGTGCTCGCCCAGGCGATCGTCGACCTGGCCGCCTCCCCCGAGCTGCGCGCCCGCCTGACCGAGTACAACCGGGCGCACCGCCCCGCGGCCGGCTGGGGCGACGTCCTCGAGCGGTGCGAGCTCGCCTACAAGGTCGCGGGCGAGCTGTCACCGGCCGTCGTCCGGCGGGTGCCCGCCGCACGCTGACGGCGTCCGGCTCCTCGTTCGTCAACACTCCTTGACACGACGGCCGGCGGTCAAGCATTCTTGACGCATGAGCGACGCGACGGACCTCGTCACCACCGCGAGCGGCAGCGACGTGCGGGCGGGGCTGCAGGCCGCCCGCGCCCTGCGGCGCCTCGCCGAGACCCTCGAGGCGGCCCAGGTCGAGAACGCCCGCCGGCAGGGCTGGTCGTGGACCGAGATCGCCGCGGCGCTCGACGTCAGCAAGCAGGCGGTGCACCAGCGCTACGCGCGGCGGGCGCCGTCCCACGACGCCAAGGAGGCGTGATGTTCGAGCGGTTCACCGAGCAGGCCCGGAGCGTCGTGGTCGGCGCGCAGGAGCAGGCCCGCGCCATGCGGCACCCGTACATCGGCACGGAGCACCTGCTGCTGGCGCTCCTCGACCCGGCCGCCGGCGCCCCCGCGAGCCTGCTGCGAGGTGCGGGCCTGGACGCCGCGACGGCGCGGGCGGCCGTCCAGCGGCACCTGGCCGTCCCGAGGCCGGCCTTCACCGACGAGGACGCCGAGGCGCTGCGGACGATCGGCATCGACCTGCAGGCCGTTCTCAGCCGGCTCGAGGAGACGCTCGGCAGCGAGGCCCTCGCGGTCCCGGCGGCCGCCGGCCGGCGGCGGGGGCTGCTGCGGCGCCGCGGTCATGACGGGGCGCGTCCCAAGGGCCACCTCGCGTTCTCGGGACGGGCCAAGAAGGTGCTCGGGCTCGCCCTCCGCGAGGCGGTGGCGCTGCGGCACGACCACATCGGGAGCGAGCACGTCCTGCTCGGCCTGATCCGCGAGGGTGACGGTCTGGCAGCCCTCGTGCTCACCGAGGCCGGCGTCGACCTCGACGCGCTGCGGGCCGCCACCGTTCAGTCGCTCGACAAGGCAGCCTGAACGCGCCTCAGCCGGTCGCGCGGGCTCAGAGCTCCAACAGGAAGCGAGCGACGGCGCTGTCCCAGCGCTCGGGGTCGACGTTCCACTCCTTCGTGTGCCGCGCCCCACGCGAGGGCACGTAGGTCACCACGTCGGGGCGGGCGGCGGCGAGGCGCCGGGAGGGCTCGGCGGGGACGAACTCGTCGTCGTCGCTGTGCAGGATCAGCAGCGGCACCCGCAGCTCGGCCGCGCGCGTCACCCAGTCGAGCCGGTCGAGCGAGAGCGGCGCGTCGACGCCGAGCAGGCGGCGTGCCGAGCGGTGCTGCAGGACGCTCTGGGCGAGCCGGCCGATGGCGTCCGGGAGCCCGTTGAGCCGGGCGTGATGGTCGAGCACGTGCCGCCAGTCGAGGACGGGGGCGTCGAGGACGACGGCGCGCACCCGGTCGGCGAGCCACGAACGGGCGACCACCTGCAGCGAGATCGCCCCGCCCATCGACCAGCCGAAGAGGACGACGTCGGCGGCCCCCCGCTCCGCGGCGACGAGCAGTGCCGCCTCGACGTCCGACCACTCGGCGTCGCCGAGCTGGTAGCGGCCGCCGCGGGTGCGCGGCGCGCCCACGTCGTTGCGGTAGCTGACGACGAGCGCCGGGAAGCCCAGTCGATGCAGCACGGGCAGTGCCCGCAGGCACTCCTCGCGGGTCGCGCCGCGGCCGTGGACGAGCACGGCCCAGGTGTCGCGCGCGGGCACGCCCTGCGCCGGTGGCACGAACCACGCCGGCATCGGGCCGAGGTCGGTCGGCACCTCGACGTCCTCGAACGCCAGGCCGACGGCGGCGGGCGTCCCCGCGTAGAAGTACTGGTTCCAGCGGGCGGCCCCCTCGAGCAGCCGGCCGCGGTCGACGCCCACCAGCCGGCGGGTCACGGTGCGCGCCTGCTCGTCGTGGTCGATCACCTGCGCGAGCCGGGCGTGCCCGGCCCCGCCGTCGAGCCACAGCCCGTAGCGGCCCGGCGCCACCGTCTCGGGCGTGGCCCTCAGCGTGACCGACCCGGCGCCCACGGCGAGGACCTCGACGTCGTCCGGGCGCTCGGCGTCCGGGGTCACCACCTTGCGCGCATAGGCGGTCGCGATGGCCGAGAGACCCGCGCCGGCGGCGACGGCCAGCGACGCGCCGAGGACCGCCCCGCGGACGGCGCCACGCCGGGTCGCGCTCATCGCCGGCCCGCCCGGGCGGTGCTCGGGAACGACGGCGCGGCGAGGTCGGTGCTCGGGGGCATGCTGCGATTGTGCCGATCGCGGGCCGCCGCCGCCCGGCCGGGGCGACACCCGGGGCCCGCGGCTAGGGTGGTCGTCGGTCCGGCCGCCCTGGTGGCCCGGCCCGCGTCGTCCGTCCAGCAAGATCCGCAGAGTGCAGCCGAAGGAGCGTCCGGTGGTCCAGTCCGTCGCCGTCCTCACCGAGCGGGCCCTGTCCGCCGCCGACGCCCGGCGCCTGGTCGCGCTGCACGACCCCGATCGGCCCGCCGTGCGCGTCCTGGTGCCCGCCGGGGGCCGCCGCAACGTGCTGGTGGACGTGCTCGACCACCTGAGCCTGCTCGAGCTGCGCGAGGCCGTCGGGGCGGCCGCCGGTCACGCCGAGCGGACCTCCGCCGAGGCCGCCGCCGACGTGAGCGCGTCCGTGGAGGAGCTCACCGCCCTCGGGTGCACGGCGAGCGGGCAGGTGGTCGACGGGAGGGACCCGGTGACCGCCCTGACGGCCGCGGTCACCGACGGCGCGGAGGAGATCGTGGTGGTCACCAGCCCGCACGCCGTCGAGGACACGCTGCACCGTGACTGGGCGTCGGTGGCCCGGGAACGCCTGGGCGTCCCGGTGCTGCACGTCTACGCCGACTCGAGCTGGGTCGGCTGAGAGCGCGCGTCTGCTGGCTGCGCAGCGAGCGTCGGCTGAAGGGCTGCCGGCTCAGGCGCGGCGCTTCTGCAGCGTGCTCCAGGCCGACGCGAAGAGCAGGAACGACGCGATGAGCGACAGCGTCAGCAGCGCGCCGGGCGCCGACGAGTAGCTGAGGGTCGCCAGCCCGAGCCAGACCGCCAGCACGAGCACGGCGATCACCGCACCGCTGCTCTCGCGCACCGTCGTGCCGGCCACCAGCCGGGCCGCCAGCGCCTGCGCCTGGATGGCGTGCTCGAGAGCGACGCTCGCCGACTGCGGCGAGCCGTCCTCGAGGATGACGTCGTCCGCGTGCAGGGGGACGGCGGGAGCGGGGTTGAGCGCCGGGATGCTGCCGTCAGGCGCCGGCAGGTTCATCAGCCGGGCCCGGCGCGCGTTCTCGAAGTCGAGCAGCCCCTGCGCCACGAGGATCAGCGCCGCGATGAGCGCGGGCACCCGCAACCACCCCGATGCCTCCGGCGCGTTGAGGTCCGCGGCGCCGAGGAGCGCGCCGAGCACCACCGTCACCACGGGCTGTATCCACCACACCCGACAAGCGTATCCAGATGTGACACCGGATGACCATTGCGCCGGCTGCCGGGAACGCCCGGTCCACGGGTCTGGTTGTGCTGGACATGAGCACCCCCGACACGACCCGCCCCACCACCGCCGACATCAGCGCCGAGACCGCCGCCGACGCGACGGCCGGCACGTACCCTCTGACCGTCGACGACGCCGAGTGGCGCCGCCGCCTGACCCCGCAGGAGTACGCGGTGCTCCGCCAGGCCGGCACCGAGCGTGCCTTCACCGGTGAGTACTGGGACGACCACACCGAGGGCGTCTACGCCTGCCGGGCCTGCGGCGCCGAGCTGTTCCGCAGCTCCGAGAAGTTCGACAGCCACTGCGGCTGGCCCTCGTTCTTCGCGCCCCTCGCCCAGGAGCGCGTCCAGTACATCCAGGACCGGGCGTTCGGCATGGTGCGCACCGAGGTCCGCTGCGCGAACTGCGGCTCCCACCTCGGCCACCTCTTCGAGGGCGAGGGCTACGACACCCCGACCGACCAGCGCTTCTGCATCAACTCGATCAGCCTCCGCCGCCGGCCGAAGGCCTGACGCCGCCGTCGCGCCCGACCGCTGTCGCCAGACAGGGCCTATCCGCGACCCGGATGAGCCCGCTCTCGCGACAGAGGCCGCGAACGATCAGGGGAGGGCGGCGGCGAGCTCCGCGAGGGGCAGCCGCGTACCCGTGTAGAACGGCAGCTCCTCGCGGACGTGCAGGCGGGCCTCCGTCGCCCGCAACTCGCGCATCAGGTCGACGATCCGGTGCAGGTCGTCGGCCTCGAAGGCGAGCACCCACTCGTAGTCGCCGAGCGCGAACGCGCTGACGGTGTTCGCCCGGACGTCGGGGAAGGTGCGGGCGGCCATCCCGTGCTCGTGCAGCATCCGGCGGCGGTCGTCGTCCGGCAG
Organism: uncultured Actinomycetota bacterium; assembly: GCA_963794075.1. GTDB lineage: Bacteria > Actinomycetota > Actinomycetes > Actinomycetales > Kineosporiaceae > DATKNA01. Next base: position 216,731 of record CAWCCY010000021.1, on the reverse strand, counting down.
CAGGTACCAGTCGTAGGAGCGCACGAACGGGTAGACGCACAGGTACCCGCGCGCCTCCTCGCCGGCCATGAACGCCGGCACGTGGCCCTTGTTGAACTCGGCGGGCCGGTGCAGGGCGACGACCGACCAGACCGGGCGCAGGTGCCGGCCGAGCGCGGTGCGCCGCAGCTCGTGGTACGCCTGCTGCACGGTCTCGATCTCGGGCGCGTGCCACCACACCATGACGTCGGCGTCGGCCCGCAGGCCGGCGACGTCGTACCAGCCGCGCACGGTCAGGTCCTTGGCGCCCAGCCCGGCCAGCACCTCCTCGACCTCGGCCGCCGCCGCCCCCCTGTCCTCGGGCAGGGCACCGGTCGCCGGGTCGACGGCGAAGACCGACCACATCGCGTACCGGATGGTGTCGTTGATCTCCCGCGCCGACCGGCGGGCCTTCGCCGCGGGCGCGGCGGTGGTCGAAGCCTCGCTCATGCGGTCATTCTCCTCCGCTCCCCCACGCCCTGCGCGTCACCGCGCGGAGAGCTGCGCCACGCACCTCGGACGCCGCCCGCGACGCGGCGGCCACGCACGCCGGGATCCCGACGCCGTCGAACGCGGCGCCGCAGACCGCGAGCCGGGGCGACGCGGCGACGGCCGCACGCACCCGCTCGATCGCCGCCACGTGCCCGACGGCGGGCTGCGGCAGCCCTCCGCCCCAGCGGACCACCCGCACGGCGGCCGGCACCAGCGGGCGGCCGAGCAGGTCGGCGAGGTCGGCCAGGGCCAGCGCGGCGAGCTCGTCGTCGTCGCGCTGGAGCACGGCCTCTTCGCGGGCGCGGCCGACCGAGGCCCGGACGACGACGTGCCGCCGGGTCGAGCTGGTCGACCCAGGCCCACTTCGCCGAGGCGTAGGTCGCCGCCTTGACCGGGCGGCCCTCGACCGGAGGCACCAGCAGGCCGGTCCCGGCCAGCCCGGCCAGACTCGCCCGCGGCACGAGCGCGGCGACGAGGCCGACGCTCGCGGTCTCGATCCGGGCCAGCTCGGCGGCGGCCGCGGGCACGTGAGCGCCGAGCAGGCGGGCCGCCGGCGCCGGGGGCACCGCGAGCACGACGGCGTCCGCCGCCAGGGCGGCCGGAGCCGGGACCGGACCGCCGGCCGGACCGGTGACGACGAGCCAGCCGGTGGGCGTGCGGCGCAGCTCGCGCACCACCGTGCCCGTGCGCACCTCGACGCCGAGGGCGGCGAGCCGCTCGGCCAGCCGCAGCGGCAGCCGGCCGAGCCCGCCCCGCAGGCCGGCGAACACGGGCCGCGGCGCGCGGCCTCCCACGTCCGCCCCCGGCTCCCCGCGCTCGGCGCCGGCGGCTCGGTCACCGGCTCGGTCACCGCGCGGACGCCCTCGAGCAGCGAACCCCCCGCCCGCGCCTGCTGCCACAGCTGCGGCACGGTGGCGCGCAGCGAGAGCCGGTCGGCGGAGCCGGCGTAGACCCCGCCGAGGAGCGGCTCGACCAGCCGGTCGACGACCGCGCGCCCGACCCGGGCGGCCACGTACGACGCGACGTCGACGTCGTCGCCGCACCGGCGTCGGGGCGAGCGCCGGCTCCGCGGCCACGCGCTCGACCTCGGCCGCGGTCAGCAGGCCGGCGAGATGGTCCGGCCGGCCGGGCACGCCCATCACGGTGCCGGCGGGCAGCGGATACAGGCGGCCGTCGCGCACCACGCTCGCTCCGGCCGCCGCCGGGTGGACGACGTCCTCGGCCAGCCCCAGCTCGTGCAGCAGGTCGACGGCCTCGGGGCGTCGCGCCAGGACGGACTCCGCGCCGAGGTCGACCTCGTGCCCGCCGAGGTCCCCCACGAGCAGCTTGCCGCCCACCCGCGGCGACTGCTCGAGCACGATCACGCGTGGCGGTCGCGGGCCGGTGGCCAGCCGCCAAGCCGCGGTCAGCCCCGACACCCCGGCGCCGACGACGACCACGAGCGGCCGCGCGTCGCCCCCGCCCGGCACGGCGTCGGTCATGTACGCCGTGCTCGTGCACGAGGTCGACGACGTGGGCCAGCGCGCCGGGGTCGGCGTCCGGGGGGACGCCGTGGCCCAGGTTGAAGATGTGGCCGGGCACGTCGCGGGCCGCGGCGAGCACGGCCAGCACGCGGTCGCGCAGCACCGGGCGGGGCGCGAACAGCGCCGCCGGGTCGAGGTTGCCCTGCAGGGCGTAGCCCGGGCCGACCCGCCGGGCGGCCTCGGCGAGGGACAGCCTGAAGTCGATGCCGACGACGTCCGCGCCCGCCCGGCCCATCGCCGCGAGCAGTTCGCCGGTCCCGACGCCGAAGTGGATCCGCGGCACCCCCAGCTCGGCCAGCGGCTCGAGAACGGCCGCGGACGACGGCTGGACATGGTCGACGTAGTCGGCGAGCGACAGCGCGCCCACCCACGAGTCGAACAGCTGGACGGCGGCCGCGCCGGCCTCGACCTGGACCTGGAGGAAGGTCCGGGAGATCTGGGCGAGCCGGTCGAGCAGGTCGCGCCACAGCGCGGGGTCGCCGACATGAGCGCCTTCGTCCGGTGCAGGTCGCGGCTCGGGCCCCCCTCCACCAGGTAGCTGGCCAGCGTGAAGGGCGCGCCGGCGAAGCCGATCAGCGGCGTGTGCCCGAGCTCGGCGACGATCTGCCGGACGGCCTGCGTGATGTAGGGGACGGCGTCCGGGGTCAGCGGGGGCAGCCGGTCGAGGTCGGCGCGGGTGCGGATCGGCTCGGCGATCACCGGGCCGACGCCGGGCATGATGTCGAGGTCGACGCCGGCGGCGGCGAGCGGCACGACGATGTCGGAGTAGAAGATCGCGGCGTCCACGCCGTAGCGCCGGACCGGCTGCAGGGTGATCTCGGTGACCAGGTCGGGCCGGCGGCAGGAGTCGAGCATGGCGATGCCCTCGCGCACCCGCCGGTACTCCGGCAGCGACCGGCCGGCCTGGCGCATGAACCACACCGGCGTCGGGTCCTCGCGCGCCTGCCGGCGGGCCGGCGAGCACGAGATCGGGCGGAGCCTGGGGGACTCGCATCGGTCACGACGGCTGATCCTCCATGCGGGGCCGATCAGCGCGTCGTGACGGCGCGTGAGGGCCTGAGCCTCGTACGCTATCCGGATGTGGCCGTTCGGAGGATGCCCGACGACGCCCCCGAGGAGTTCCTCGCGGCGGTGCGGCGTCTGCGCGCGGTGCGGCTGCGGCCCGAGGTCGTCCTCGAGGAGGTGCCCGCCCCGCAGCGGATCGCGCCCTTCGCGCTCGCCCTGTCGGCCGACGCCGTCGCCGACGACGAGGAGCTCGCGACCGGGCGCTTCGTCGCTGCTGCACGACCCGGCGGCGCCGGAGGCCTGGGAGGGCACCTTCCGGGTCGTGAGCTTCGTGCGCGCCGAGCTCGAGCCGGAGCTCGGCTCCGACCCCCTGCTGGGCCAGGTGGGCTGGTCGTGGCTCCAGGAGGCGCTGGACGCCGCCGGCGTCGCGGCCCTCGCCCTCGGCGGCACCGTGACCAGGGTCGTCTCCGAGAGCTACGGCTCGCTCGAGACGAAGCCGGCGACGGTCGAGCTGGAGGTGCGTGCCTCCTGGACCCCGCTCGGCGACCTCGGGGAGCACCTCGAGGCCTGGGCGATGCTGCTGTGCACGGTGGGCGGGCTGCCACCGCTGCCCGACGGCGTCGCCCCCCTCGCCCGCCGGCGCTGAGGCCTCCTCACTCGCTCTTCGTGCCCGGCGTCTCCCGGCGTCCCTCGACCGGGCGCCCGCCGAACGGCTCAAGCGGCTGCCCCCTGCTGCCGACCTTCCAGGTACGTGCGCCATCGACCGGTGGCGCGCCCAGCGTGGAGGTCTGAGTGACCACGGTGATCGAGCGAACCGGAGTCCCCGTCCCCCGTCCAGGCCGCTTCGCGGCACTCGTCGTCGTGGCGAGCCCCGCGCTCCGCGAGGCCGTCGGCGTACACCCTGCGCGCCCTCGGTGCCCGGCACGTGCTGGAGGTCTCGACGGTCGCCGAGGCACGGGCCCGGGCCGCCGCCGGCGTCGCCGACCTCTGCGTCGCCGAGGCGGGGCTGCCCGACGGCTCCGGCATCGCCCTCGTGCGCGAGCTGCGCGCGGCCGGCTGGCAGCGCGGCATGGTGCTGACCACCAGCGACGACCCCTACAGCGTCCGCGCGGCCATCAGCGCCGGCGTCCGCTCCTACCTGGTCTCGACCGCGACGGCGTCCGCGCCGGTGCGCACGGGCGAGGCACGCGGCGAGGGTGTCGACAGCCTGTCCGCCCGCGAGGTCCAGGTGCTCCAGCTCGTCGCCGACGGCAAGTCGAACAAGGACATCGGCGAGGCGCTCGGCCTGTCGGCCCTGACCGTGAAGAGCCACCTCGCCCGGATCGCGCGCAAGCTCGGCACCGGCGATCGCGCCGAGATGGTCGTGACCGCGATGCGGGCGGGCGCCGTCACCTGAGCGGTGCCGCGTGGCGCGGCCGCTCATCAGGTGACGGCGCGCGGGCGATCGGCCGGGACCAGGAGCGCCGTCTGGCCTACCGTGTCCCCATGTCCGCCGACCCGCTGCAGCCCACCGCCACCACGGCGGCGGACGCGGGGACGGCCGCGAACGGCACGGCCGCCCCTGCTGGAGCCGCCGGCATCGTCGACGTCGTCACCGAGCCCGCCGCCCGCGAGCTGCGCCCGCTCGACACGCCGCACGACGGCGTGCCACCCGTCGTCGTCACCCAGCAGGCCCTCGACGCCGTCGTGGCGTCGCTCCGCGCCGGCACCGGCCCGGTCGCCGTCGACGCCGAGCGCGCCTCCGGCCACCGCTACGGGCAGCGCGCCTTCCTCGTGCAGCTCCGCCGGGAGGGTGCCGGCACCGTCCTCCTCGATCCCGGCCGCCCTGCCCGACCTGTCAGCTGTCGGCGCCGCCCTCGAGGGCGCCGAGTGGGTGCTCCACGCGGCCTCGCAGGACCTGCCGTGCCTCGCGGACGTCGGCATGCGGCCGCGGCGGCTCTTCGACACCGAACTCGGCTCCCGCCTCGCCGGCCTCCAGCGCGTCGGCCTCGCGGCCGTCGTCGAGGAGCTCCTGGGCCTCAGCCTGGCCAAGGAGCACTCCGCGGTCGACTGGTCGATCCGGCCGCTGCCCGAGCCCTGGCTGCGCTACGCCGCCCTCGACGTCGAGGTGCTCGTCGAGCTGCGCGACGTGCTCGCCGCGGAGCTCGAGCGGCAGGGCAAGCTCGGCTGGGCCCTGCGAGGAGTTCGCGGCGCTCGCCGCCGCCCAACCCGCTGCACCGCGCCATGACCCGTGGCGCCGCACCTCCGGCATGCACCGGGTGCGCAGCCGGCGCCAGCTCGCCGTCGTCCGCGAGCTGTGGGTCGCCCGCGACGCCCTGGCCCGCGCCCAGGACGTCTCGCCGGGCCGGATCATCCCCGACGCGTCGATCGTCGAGGCGGCGCTGGCCCTGCCCGAGACCAAGCGCGCCCTCGTCGCGATGTCTACCTTCACCGGCCGGGGTTCCCGCCGCCACGCCGACGTCTGGTTCGAGGCGATCCGGCGGGCGCTCGACCTGCCCGACGCCGACCTCCCGCCGCAGCACCTGCCGACCGAGGGGCCTCCGCCGGCCCGGGTCTGGGCCGAGCGCGATCCGGCGGCGGCCGCCCGGCTGAACCGGGCGCGGGTGGCGGTCACGGCGCTGGCCCAGCAGCACGGGCTCCCGGTCGAGAACCTGCTGTCGCCCGACGCGGTGCGCCGGCTGTGCTGGTCACCGCCCGAGCCCGCCGACGAAGGCGCCGTCCGCGCCGTGCTGGCCGCCCGCGGTGCCCGCGGCTGGCAGATCGACCTCACGGCGCCCGCCCTGACCCAAGCGCTGCACGACTGACCCCTCGTTGGTGATCAAGGAATTCTCGGCGGCGGGAGTGACCGTGGGGGTCACTCCCCCGCCGAGAATTCCTTGATCACCGACATGGAGGTGACGTGCGCAACCGGGATCGGGGCTGCCGGTCGCAAGTTACTGTCGAGTAGCATTCAGGCGAGGCCGGGAGCGACGATGCTCGCGCTCGGCGATCCGCCTACCTCTCCACAGCCAGGAGGACCCCAGGTGCCCGGCTCCCTGCGGGACGTCGTCTTCGTCGACGGCGTCCGGACCCCGTTCGGCAAGGCAGGCGCGAAGGGCATGTACGCCCGCACGCGCGCCGACGACATGGTCGTCAACTGCATCCGCGAACTCCTGCGCCGCCACCCCGAGCTCCCGCCGGAGCGGGTCGACGACGTCGCGATCGCCGCGACCACGCAGATCGGCGACCAGGGCCTGACCATCGGCCGGATGGCCGCGCTGCTCTCGGGCCTCCCCCGCACCGTTCCCGGCTTCGCCATCGACAGGATGTGCGCCGGCGCGATGACCGCCGTGACGACGACCGCGTCGGGCATCGCGTTCGGCGCGTACGACGTCGTGATCGCCGGCGGCGTCGAGCACATGGGCCACCACCCGATGGGCGAAGGCGTCGACCCCAACCCGCGCATCGTCGCCGAGAAGCTCGTCGACCCGTCCGCCCTGGTCATGGGCAAGACGGCGGAGAACCTGCACGACCGGTTCCCGAGATCACCAAGGAGCGCGCGGACGCGTTCGCCGTCGCGAGCCAGGACAAGCTCGCAGGCCGCCTACGCAGCAGGGCCGGATCCAGCGCGACCTGGTGCCGGTCGCGATCCGCGACGAGGAGCAGGGCTGGGGCCTGGCCACCAGGGACGAGCCGCCGCGCCCCGGGCACGACGCTGGGCGACCTCGCCACGCTCAAGACGCCGTTCCGCCCGCACGGCAAGGTGACGGCGGGCAACGCGGCCGGCCTCAACGACGGGGCCACCGCCTGCATCCTCGCCTCCGCCGAGACCGCCGCGGAGCTCGGCCTCCCGGCCCGGATGCGCCTGGTCAACTTCGCCTTCGCCGGCGTCGACCCCGAGGTGATGGGCGTCGGCCCCATCCCCGCGACCGAGAAGGCTGCTGGCCAAGACCGGCCTCTCGATCGACGAGATCGGCCTGTTCGAGATCAACGAGGCGTTCGCCGTCCAGGTGCTGGCGTTCCTCGAGCACTTCGGCATCAAGGACGACGACGAGCGCGTGAACCCCGACGGCGGCGCCATCGCCATCGGGCACCCGCTGGCGAGCAGCGGCGTCCGGCTCATGACGCAGCTGGCCCGGCACTTCGAGAAGCACCCCGAGGTCCGCTACGGCCTGACGACGATGTGCATCGGCATCGGCATGGGCGGCTCGGTGCTCTGGGAGAACCCGCACCACGAGGCGTACGGCACCCCGAACGGCAGCTCGAACGGCAGCTCGAACAGCAAGGAGACGGCGGCGCGACCGAGCAGACCCTCCCGAGCGAGATCGTCACCAAGGCACTGCTCCGGGACGTCGAGCTGCCCGGCGGCGCCGGCCGGATGGCGCTGATCACGCTGGACAACGGCCGCGACCACACCCGCCCGTCGACGTTCGGCCCGGCCGGCCTGGCCTCGCTCCGGGCCGCGGTCGAGCGGGTCGCCGCTCGGGCCGACGCCGGCGAGATCGTCGCCGTCGGCGTCACCGGCAAGCCGTTCGTCTTCGCGGCCGGCGCCGACCTGACCATGGTCGGCGCCGGCCGGACCCGCGACGACTCACTCGGCATCGGCCGCCTCGGCCACGACGTGTTCCGCCGGTTCGGCGAGCTCGCCGTGCCGAGCTTCGCCTTCGTCAACGGTGCGGCGCTCGGCGGCGGCGTCGAACTGCCTTTGCACTGCACCTACCGGACGGTGTCGTCCGGCGTCGGCGCGATCGCGCTGCCCGAGTGCTTCCTCGGGCTGGTGCCCGGCTGGGGCGGCACCTATCTACTGCCCAATCTGGTCGGCCCGGAGAAGGCCGTCGAGGTGATCATCGCGAACAGCCTCAACACCAACACGATGCTGAACGGCCCGAAGGCGTTCGCGCTCGGCATGTTCGACGCGATCTTCGAGCCGGCGGACTTCCTCGAGCAGTCGCTCGTCTGGGCCGGCGACGTGCTCACAGGCCGCCGCCAGGTCGAGCGGACGCCGGTCGAGCGCGACGAGCAGCTCTGGGAAGGCGCCCTCAAGGTCGGCAAGAAGCTCGCGGACGCCAAGGTCCACGGCGCCGCCCCGGCGCCGTACCGGGCGCTCGAGCTGATCCGCCTGGCCCGCACCGCCGACCGCGACACCGCCTTCGAGGCCGAGTCGCAGGCGCTGGCCGATCTCACGATGGGCGACGAGCTGCGCAGTTCGCTCTACGCCTTCGACCTCGTCAACCGGCGGGCCAAGAAGCCTGCCGGGGCCCCCGACAGGGCGCTCGCGCGACCGGTCACGAGCATCGGCGTCGTCGGCGCCGGACTCATGGCGAGCCAGCTCGCGCTGCTGTTCGTCCGCCGACTGCAGGTGCCGGTCGTGCTCACCGACCTCGACCAGGCCCGGGTCGACAAGGGCGTGGCGTACGTCCACGGCGAGATCGACACGCTGCGCGCCAAGAAGCGCGTCTCGCCCGACGCGGCGAACCGGCTCAAGGCGCTCGTCACCGGCTCGACGTCGAAGGACGCGTTCGCCGAGGCCGACCTCGTGATCGAGGCGGTCTTCGAGGAGCTCGGCGTCAAGAAGCAGGTGCTCGGCGAGGTCGAGGCCGTCGTCAAGCCCGATTGCGTGCTCATGACCAACACGTCCTCGCTGTCGGTCACCGACATGGCGGCCGACCTCGAGCACCCCGAGCGGGTCGTCGGCTTCCACTTCTTCAACCCGGTCGCGGTGCTGCCGCTCGTCGAGGTGGTGCGGGCCGAGCGCACCGACGACGCCACGCTCGCGACCGCGTTCGCCGTCGGCAAGGAGCTCAAGAAGTCCTGCGTGCTCGTCAAGGACGCGCCGGCGTTCGTCGTCAACCGGCTCCTGACCCGGTTCCTGGGCGAGGTCACCAGGGCGGTCGACGAGGGCACGCCGGTCGAGGTCGCCGACCGCGCGCTCGCGCCGCTGGGCCTGCCGATGTCGCCGTTCGTCCTGCTGCAGCTCGTCGGGCCGGCGGTCGCGCTGCACGTGGCGGAGACGCTGCACGCGGCCTTCCCGGAGCGGTACCACGTCTCGGAGAACCTGCGCCGGCTCGTCGAGGCGGGCCGCGCCGGGATCTACAGCTGGGACGAGCGCGGCCGCCCGTACGTGGACGACGAGACGAAGGCGCTGCTGGCGCAGGGCGACGTCGCGCTGACCGAGGAGCAGGTCCGCGAGCGGGCCCTCGGCGCCCTTGCGGAGGAGGCGCGGCTCATGCTGGACGGCGGCGTCGTCGCCGAGGCGCAGGACATCGACCTGTGCATGATCCTGGGCGCCGGCTGGCCCTTCCACCTGGGCGGGATCACGCCGTACCTCGACCGCACGGGCACCGCGGAGGCGGTGACCGGCCGCCGGTTCCTGCCGCCGGGCGTGGCGAGCCTGCCGGCCTGATCGCCGGGTCCATGATCGCCGCTGCGTGCATGATCGCTGCCGGGTGTGTGATCGTCGGCGACGTCGCCGGGGCGCGTCAGCGGAAGACGAGCCGCTGGCGCAGGGTGGTCGCGTAGGCGCCGGCCGCCGCGATCAGGTGCGCGCGGTCGGTGTGCAGCACCTGCCGAAGGATCTGCGTCTCGCCACCGCGGTGCGCCTGCTCGTAGAGCAGGCGCAGGCTCGCCTCGCCGTAGTGGTCGGCGATGTAGAGGCACGTGATGAAGGCGCTGTTGTAGCGCTCGTCGACGGCCTTCTCCGACCCGACGTAGAAGCCGTAGCCCTCGACCAGGGTCGGCCGCCAGGTGCCTCGGGCCGTGGCGCTCACCTCGGCGGACGTCAGCCCGTGCTCGCCGAGCGTCCGGGTGGCGTCGAGCGTCGTGCCCGACCGGCGGGCGAAGCCCGTGTACTCGGCCGCTCCCTCGACGAGCCAGACCGGGACGCGCTGGGAGAAGGCGGCGGTCGCCACGTGCGTCAGCTCGTGCCGCAGGATGTCGCTGTAGCCGGACCGCGGGCTGGCCAGCAGGTACGGCGTGACCACCATCCGGATGGCGGCGTGGTCGCCCTTCGACGGCGACGACTGCAAGGTGGCGACCTTGGCCACGAAGGAGGCACGGTCGCCGTTCCCGGGCTCACCGGCGGCGGAGCGGCCGTACCAGGAGCGCACGAACGTGGGTGAGCTGACCGCGTAGGCGACGACCTTGCCGTTCCAGCCGCGCTCGGGCCAGACCCGCCGGACGTCGCCCGCCAACCCCTCGAGCGTCGCCGCGAGCCGGCGGGCCTGTGCCTGGTGGCTCCGGTCGCCGATGACGAGCACGTGGGGGGTCCTCGTCACGTAGATGTTGTCGAGGACCCACGGCTCGAGCCGCTCGTCGCTGTCGGCGTCCGTGGTCGTGCGGTCCTCCGCGAGGCCCCAGCCACCGCTGGGCGAGCGGGTCGCGACGAACGTCAAGGGCACCCGGACGTCGGTGACGTCCCAGCCCTTCAAGCTGTACGTGACCCGGACGGGCAGGATGTGTGCCTCCGGCCTCGGCGACGAGAGCTCACGAGGGGCGCGGGCCGGGTCGAGCTCGAAGGTGAACGCGGCCGGCGGCAGCGCCACGAGGGCGTCGTACATCTGCCGCAGCCGCGCGCGCATCGACGCCGACCCCGGCGAGGCGACCGACGCGAACCGGGTGGCGTCGTGGGCCGCGAGGGCGGACGTCATCCGCGCGAGGAGCTGCCGCGCGCCGTCGTCGAACGCCTGGTACCCGATCGCGCCGTTGTCGGCGGACGCCGAGCCCGCGGACGGTGACCGCGACGAGCCGGTGAAACCGCCGTGCGACGCGATCGGCGAGAGCGGCCCTGGCAGCCGCACCGCGACCCCGAGAACGGCCAGGAGAGCGACGACGCAGGCGACGACCAGGGCGGCTCGGCGCCCCCCGCCCCGCTGCGGCGACCGGTCCAGGAGGGGGACCCCACCAGGCGGCGGACCTCCGTACGGCGAGCCTCCGAGCGGCAGCGCCCCCGGCGGCGGGCTCCCGAGCGGCGGGCCGAGACGGGATGGGATCAGGGGCGGTGCCCAGCCGGCACCGGGCGCCGCCGGCGGCGGCCCCGGCACGGCCGGGGGGGCTTCGGGCGGGGACCACGCGAGCCCGGGCGACGGCGCGCCGGTGGCCGGCCGCTCCTCGTCGGTCACGTGCCACCCTCCGTCCCCGAGCCGGGACGCCCCGACTGGTCCGCTGAGCGAACGATAGACGTAACCGCTGTCAGCGCGGGCGTCCCCGCCACTCCACCCCTGGACGGTCCGAGGGTCCGGGCGCACACTCGGACCATGTTCGCCACGCCGCTGCCCGCCCACGGCGACGTCGTCGTGGGGCGCGACCGGGCCGGCCGGGTGCTGAGGGTGAGCGGGCACCCGGAGTTCGGCCGGGTGGTCCTCAGCATCTGGCAGGGATCGTCGTGCCTGGCGACGGTCCGGCTGGCTCCCGCGGACGTCCCCGACCTGGTGCGCATGCTCACCGCCGCGGCCGTGGCCGACGCGCAGGAGCACAGCGCAGCGAGCTGACGCGCCCGATCACCCGCCCGACCACTCGCCCGCGCGGGTGACCGGGCCGCTGTGGCACCGCCGTCCGCACGGCCGCGACCTAGCCTGCCGCCGTGCGGCCAGACGCCGCCGGCCCCGCCGGCCCTCACAACCTGCCGTCGCTGCGGCGCGTCGTGCTCGAGGTGTCGGTCCGGCACGACGTGGACGTCCGGCTGGCCGCCGACGGCGTCGAGCTGACCGGTCCCCCCGCCGTGCTGGTGCCCTGGCCGCAGCTCGCCGACGTGGTGCACGGCGATCCCGCCGGTGCCGTGGACCGCATGCACGCGGCCCTCCTGCTCGCGCCGGCCCTGGTCGCGACGGGCGGACGGACCATCCCGCAGACCACGGACGGCGCGGCCGACGACCAGCTCGGCCGGCTCGACGCGGTCGCCTGTGCGCTGCCGCCGGGGCATGCCCTGCACCCCGGGCCGGCCTGGGTCCGGCTGCGCGTGCCCGGAGGCCTGCTCGAGGTCGGCGTCGGCGTCCGTGGTGGCCCCGACGCGCCCGTCCTCCCGCTCCCGCCGTCACTGGCACCACGGCGCCTGGCAGCCGTCGATGGTGCCGCCGGCACGGGGCGAGGAGGCCCCACCCTGCCATGGGCGCCACTCGCGCAGCGGCTCGAGCGGGCCGGGGCTCTCGCCGCCGGCCGGCTCACCCCCCGGACCGGCGCCGGCGTGCTGCGCCCGGTCGACGGCCACGACGCCCTGACACTGCTGGCCTCCCGGGCGGTGCGGGCGGCGGTCGCCGCACTCGACGGCACGGGCCTGCGGCCGCTCGCCGTACCCTCGCGGCGCCGCGCCTGGTTCGACGACCGGCATCTCGACCCGGCGTTCGTGGCGGCGGTCTGGCTCATCACCCCGGTCGCCGACCGGGGCCTGCCCGCGCCCGTGCTCGTGACCCGCGACGAGGTCACCGCCCCGGCCGCGGGCCGGACCCTCAGCCGTTGAGGTCGACGCCCTCGAGTCGCGCGTCGATCCGGGCCACCGCCTCGACGACCTGTCGCGAGACGTCCTGCGCGGTCAGCCCGATCCGCTCGAGGACCTCCGGCCGCCGGGCATGGTCGAGGAACTCCTGCGGGATGCCGAACCCCCGAACCGGCGTCAGCACCCCGGCGTCCGAGAGGCTCTGCTGGACGGCGGTGGCGATGCCGCCGGCCCGCCCGTTGTCCTCGACGACGACGACGAGCCGGTGCCGGGCGGCCAGCGGGACCAGCGCACGGTCGACGGGGAGCACCCAGCGCGGGTCGACGACGGTGCCGCCGATCCCCTGCGCGGCGAGCCGGCCGGCGACGTCGAGGGCGAGGGGCACCATGGCACCGACCGCCACCACGAGCACGTCCTCGTCGCCCTGACGGGCCAGCACATCCACGCCGCCCAGGCGCTCGATGGCCGGGACGTCGTCGGGCAGGGCCCCCTTCGGGAAGCGGACGACCGTGGGCGCGTCGTCGACGTCAAGGGCCTCGCGCAGCTCGGCGCGCAGCGTGGCGGCGTCCCGGGGGGCTGCCACCCGCACCCCGGGGACGACGCCGAGCAGCGAGAGGTCCCACATGCCGTTGTGGCTGGCTCCGTCGTCACCGGTCACGCCCGACCGGTCGAGCACGAACGTGACGCCGGCGCGGTGCAGGGCGACGTCGAGCAGGAGCTGGTCGAACGCGCGATTGAGGAAGGTCGCGTAGACGGCGACCACCGGGTGCAGGCCGGCGAACGCCAGCCCCGCCGCGCTCGTCGTGGCGTGCTGCTCGGCGATGCCGACGTCGACGACCCGGTCGGGGTGCCGGGCCGCGAACCGGTGCAGCCCGACGGGGATGAGCATGGCGGCGGTGATGCCGACCACGTCGGACCGCTCGTCGGCGACGTCCGCGATCTCCTCCGCGAAGACGTCGGTCCAGGAGCGGCCGGGGGCCGCCACCGGGCGGCCGGTGTCGGGGTCGAGGATGCCGATCCCGTGGAAGCGGTCGGCCTCGTCGTTCTCGGCGGGCGCCCAGCCGTGGCCCTTCTGAGTGATCGCGTGCACGATCACGGGGCCGCCGTAGGAGCGGGCCCGGCGCAGGGCGTGCTCGAGGGCGGCGACGTCGTGCCCGTCCACCGGCCCGAGGTACTTCACGCCCAGGTCCTCGAAGAGGCCCTGGGGCGCCACCACGTCCTTGAGGCCCTTCTTCACGCCGTGCAGCGCCTCGTAGGCGAGGCGCCCCGGCGCCCCGCTGCGCTGCAGCGCGGACCGGCCCCACTCCAGGAAGCGCTCGTACCCCCGGGTGGTGCGCAGCGTCGAGAGGTGGTGCGCGAGGCCGCCGATGGTGGGCGCGTAGGACCGCTCGTTGTCGTTGACGACGATGACGATCGGCCGGTCGGCGGTGGCGATGTTGTTGAGCGCCTCCCACGCCATGCCCCCGGTGAGCGCGCCGTCGCCGACCACGGCCACGACGTGCCGGTCGGTCTCCCCGCGGAGCCGGAAGCCGCGGGCCACGCCATCGGCCCAGGACAGCGCGGTGGAGGCGTGCGAGTTCTCGACGATGTCGTGCTCGCTCTCGGCCCGGCTGGGATAGCCGGACAGCCCGCCGGCGCGCCGCAGGCCGGTGAAGTCGTGCCCGGCCGGTGACGAGCTTGTGCACGTAGGCCTGGTGGCCGGTGTCGAAGACGACGGCGTCGTGCGGGGAGTCGAAGACGCGGTGCACGGCCAGGGTCAGCTCGACGACGCCGAGATTGGGGCCCAGGTGGCCGCCGGTCCGCGTCACCTGGGCCACCAGGAAGGAGCGGATCTGGGCGGCGAGATCCTCGAGCTCGGCCGGCGAGAGCGCCTTCAGGTCGTGGGGTCCACCGATCGACTCGAGCGCCACCATGTCCAGGTCCTCCTCGTGCCGGCCCGACGACCCGGCTCCCTGGAGTCTAGGAGCCGCTCGCCCGGCCCGCCGCGCGTAGCCCGGTGGGCGGCATCACTGCGCCGCGGCTGGGTACCGCCGGGGCATGACCGAACGTGAGACGACCGACCTCGACGTGACCGCGACGAACGCCCCGCACCTGTCGTCCGACGGCCCCGACTCGGGACCCGAGCACAGGACCGACCGCATCGACCCCACAGCCACCGGCGTCGACGTGCGCGCGGTGGAGCACGAGATCGAGGGCTGGGGCGGCAGCTCGATGCCGGACCACGAGCTGACCGACGAGCAGGTGCGCCACCTCCAGGACCGGCCCGAACCCATCGGCGGCGGCGAGACGGGGCGCGCCCTGCACGGCGACAACGGCAACGCGGATCCCGTCTGGCAGGCCGACGCGCCGCAGACCCGCGAGCCGGACACGAGCCTGGGCCACGGCGGGGACGGCGCCTGAGCAGCCGCCGCCGGTGCCGCCGGCCTTTCAGCCGGCACGAGGCGGGTCTTCGTGACGAGGGCGGCTCCGGACACCACTCCTAGAGCCGGGGGACGAAACGGATCCCCCGCAAGGCGTCCCCCACCAGTGACAGCCCACGACGGGCGGCCACCAGGCGGGCCTCCTCGGTCTCGATCGCCTCGACCGCCTCGCGCATCGCCGTCGGCGGGAGGACGCCCGCGAGCTCGGCCCGGATCGAGGCCAGCGCTCGCCGGGTCGCCTGCACCTGGCCGTCGACGTGATGGGCGGCGAGCCAAGCGAGCAGGGCGGGGTGGCGCGTGACCACGCCGAGGCCCCGGTAGTCGGCCGGGCAGAGGTCGAGCATCCAGTTGACGGCCGACCGCTCCCAGTCGGGCGCCCCCGCGGGCCGGACCTCACCAGGCCAGCCGGGAGGGACGGGAGCGCCGGAGGACATGACGCCATGATGCCCTCCGGCTCGACATTGCTTCCCGCTGGCTACGTTGCGCGCGAAAGCCCGCTGTGCGGGCCAGTTCGAGCGGCCTCTCGGGCGCAACCCAGTCGAAGGGGCGCACCGTAGACGGTCGAGCGCATGATCGACACGGATTGCATGATCGACGCGGATTGCATGATCACGAGTTAGGGGACGGCGGACAGGACCGCCACTGGGTCGGCGAGCAGGTTCTGCCAGACGACTTCGGCGGCTCCGGCGAGGACGACGTCGGGGCCGAGCTGGGGCCGGGCCAGGCGGACCTGCTCGCCGTTGGCGCGCAGGGCCGTGGCGTCGAGCGCGGCGCGGACGGCGTCCGGGGCGGCGACCAGAAGCTCCTGCAGGACGCCGTCCACGACGACGAGGCTCGGGTTCACCAGGTTGACGACGCTGCCGATCCCGACGCCGAGCCAGCACGCCAGGTCGTCGAGCTGGGCGGCGTACCCGGCGGCACGGGCACCCCGCACGGCCGCCACCAGCTCTCGGGAGGTCTTCGCGCGCACCTCCAGAGCGCGCCCGATCGCCGCGGCCCCCACCTCGGTCTCCCAGCAGCCGCGAGAGCCGCAGCGGCACGCCCGCCCGTCGGGACGGACACTCATGTGCCCGATCTCGCCGGCATAGCCGCCCGCGCCGACCAGCGGGAGCCCGCCCATGATGAGCCCCGCGCCGACGCCCACGTCCCCACGCACGAAGACCACCTCGTCGACGTCGCGGGCCACTCCGCGCCGGTGCTCGGCCAGCGCGCCGAGGTCCGCGTCGTTGGCCACGACGACGTGCAGCCCCGGCAGGGCCGCCGAGAGCGCCCGCCCGAAGGGGACGTCGACCCACGCGAGGTTGGGCGCGAAGCGGACGCATCCGTCGGTCCGGCGGATGGCACCCGGCACGGCGACGCCGAGGCCCACCACGCGCGGCGACGGAGTGGGCGCCAGCTCGGCGGCGAGCCCGCTCAGGACGGCGACGACCCCGTCGAGGGTCAGTTCGGCAGGCGTCGCGGCGACGCGGCGCCCCCGGACGGCGCCGTCGAGCCCGATGAGGGCGACGGTCACGTGCTCGACCGCCACCTCGGCGGCGAGCACGTACAGGCGGTCGCGGCGGGTCCGGACGACCAGCGACGGGCGGCCGGCGCCGGTCTGCATGCCGCCGGGCCGCTCCTCGCCGACGGCGCCGAGGCCGGTGAGCTCGGCGACCAGGGCGGCGATCGTGCTGCGGTTGAGCCCCATCAGGGCGGTGAGCTCCGCGCGGCTGAGCGGGCCGGTGACGCGGAGGTGGTCGAGCAGGACGGCGAGGGACCGGCGCCGCTGGCCGTCCACCGGCCGGGCCACGGGGGCCCGGCCGGTGACCCGGCCTGTCAAAGGCGGCGGGTGCGATGTGCCGCTCACGTCGCCCCGGTGGCTACCTGCCCGTTGCGGCGGCGCGCCGCCGGGCGATCGCGTCGACGCTGGCTGCCAGCAGCAGGACCAGTGCGGTGACGACGTACTGCACCCCGGCCTGCTGGGTGATGAACGGCAGCCCGTTGCTGATGACCGCGATCACCAGCCCACCCAGGACGGCGTCGATGACGCGGCCCTTGCCGCCGAACAGCGACGTGCCACCGATCACGGCGGCCGCCACGGCGAGCAGCAGGGTGGTCGAGCCACCGGTCTGGGGCGAGACCGAGCTCAGGCGCGAGACGAACATGATGCCGCCGACGGCTGCGAGCAGCGAGCCGATGATGAAGCAGGCGATGCGGATATTGCCCACGTTGATGCCCGCGCGGCGCCCCGCCTCGGCGTTGCCGCCGACCGCGTAGACGTGCCGGCCGAAGGACGTCCTGTTCAGCACGAACGTCAGACCGACGACGAAGGCGATGATGATGGGCACGACGATGGGTACGCCCTTGATCGACGTGCCGCCACCCTTCAGGAAGGCCGAGGAGCTGCCCAGGCTCCCCCGCTCGAGGTTCAGCACGAAGGTCGAGACGCCGAGCAGCACGGCCAGTGCGCCGATCTTGAACCAGATCACGGCGGGCGACACGACGGGGAGGCCGGCGGCACGGCGACGCGACGCGCCGAGCAGGGAGACGGCCGCGTACCCGCCGATCACGATGACGAAGAGCACCCAACCCATGAGCGGCGTCAGGTTGTTGTTCATGATCGCGACGATGACCGTGTCGTCGACCCGGATCGTGCCGCCCTCGCCGATCACGAGGAGCAGCACGCCCTGCAGGCCGAGGAACCACGCCAGCGTGACGACGAACGACGGGATGCCCAGGCGGGCCACCAGCAGCCCGATGAGCAGGCCGATGACCAGCCCGGTGGCGAGCGCCCCGAAGATCGCCACGTACCACGGGGCTCCGTGCTGGGTCGAGAGCACGCCGAGGACGGCCGCCGCGGTGCCGGCGGTGAAGCCCGCGGAGAGGTCGATCTCGCCGAGCAGGAGGACGAACACGAGCCCCATGGCGATGAAGATCGTCGGCGCGCTCTGCGTGATCAGGTTCGCGAAGTTGCCCTTGGTCGCGAAGTCCTGACCCTGCAGGATCGTGAAGAACAGGACGAGGACGATCAAACCCAGGACGGCGGGCACGGAGCCGGTGTCGCCGCCGCGCAGCCGCGCCAGGTAACCCCGGAACTCACCGCTGATGCCGCCGGAGTCCTCGACGGCCTCGGGCGTGCTGGGAGCGAGGCTGGTCGTCATGCCACGGCCTCCTTGGCCTCGCTGCGCAGGCCGATCTCGCCGCTCCGGCCGGACGTGATGAGCTCGACCACCTGTCCCGTGGTCAGGGTCGCCGCGGGGACCTGGGCGGCCATCTGCCCGAGGTAGAGCGCGGCGATGCTGTCGGCGACGCGGATGACGTCGTTCATGTTGTGGGAGATGAGGATGACCGCGAGGCCGTTGTCGGCCAACCGGCGCACCAGGTTCAGCACCTGCTCGGTCTGGGCCACGCCGAGCGCGGCCGTGGGCTCGTCGAGGATGACGAGCTTGCTGTTCCAGAGGACGGCCTTGGCGATCGCCACGGTCTGGCGCTGGCCACCCGAGAGCGAGGCCACCTTCGTGCGCACGGATCTCAGCGTCCGCACGGACAGGCCTGCGAGGGTCTCGGTCGCCCGCCGCTCCATGGTGATCTCGTCGAGCCCGACGCGGGTGTGCTCCTCGCGGCCGAGGAACATGTTCTGGACGACGTCGAGGTTGTCGCACAGCGCCAGGTCCTGGTAGACGATCTCGATCCCCAGGGCGTTGGAGTCCTTGGGGGAGTGCACGTTCACGGGCTGGCCCGCGAAGCGGTACTCGCCGTCGTCGAAGGAGTAGATCCCGGCGATGCCCTTGATGAGAGTGGACTTGCCGGCGCCGTTGTCACCGACGAGCGCGGTGACCTTGCCGGCCCAGGCGTCGAGGTCGACGCCGCGCAGCACCTGCACCGCGCCGAAGCTCTTGTTGATCCCCCGCAGGCTGAGGAGTGGCGCCTCGGTGGTCGTTCCGGTCGTGTCGGACATGTCCCTCGCTCCTGCTGCTGCCGGGCGGGTTCCCCCGCCCGAGAACGATGCCGGCCCCGGTGCCGCCTGCTGTGCGCGTGATGATGCCACCGGGGGTCCGGGCTCGACGAGCCCGGACCCCCGGTGTGCCGAGCGTCAGCTGATGCCGTTGGCCGCGCAGGCCTTCTGCAGCTCAGGAGTCGTGCAGACCTTCGCCTTGGTGGTGAAGCCGTCTGCGATGACGTCCTTCACGTTGGCCTTGTAGATCGGCTGCGGGTCGAGCAGGACGGACGGGACGTCCGCGCCGGTCTTCGTGTCCTTGACCTTGCCGGTCGCCAGCGCGTCGGCACCGGCCTTGTCACCCTGGATGATCTTGATCGCGAGCGCGGAGGCCGCGTCGGCCTCCTTCTTGATCGCCTTGTAGACGGTCACGTACTGGGTGCCGAGCAGCACGCGCTGCAGGCCCTCGTCCGTGGCGTCCTGACCGGTGACGGGGATCTTGCCGGCGAGGCCGTTCTTCTGCAGCACCGCCACGACCGAACCGCCGAGGCCGTCGTTCGCCGAGGCGACACCGACGAAGTTGCCCTTGGTCTTGGTGAAGATCTGCTCGAAGTCGGTCAGGGCCTGCTGGTTGTCCCAGTCCTTGACGGCCTGGTCGGCGGCGACCGTGTAGCCGGCGTTCTTGAGGACCGTGGCGTAGCCCTGCTTGAACAGCGTGGCGTTGTTGTCGGTCGGCGAGCCGTTCAGCAGGACGACCGGGCCGCTGCTCTTGCCGTTGGCCTTCATGCCCTTGACGAGACCCTCGCCGATGGCCGTGCCGACCTTGACGTTGTCGAACGAGACGTAGTACGTCGCGCCGCCGCCGAGCGTGAGGCGGTCGTAGTCGATGACCGGGATGTTGGCGGCGTTGGCCTTCTTGATGACCGCGGCGCCCGAGTCGGAGTCGAGGTTGACGATCAGCAGGGCCTTGACGCCCTCGCTGATCATGCCGTCGGCGATGCTCTGAACTTGGCGACGTCGCCGCCGGCGTTCTGGATGTCCGACTGGATGCCCGCCGCGTCGAACGCGGCCTTGAGCAGCGGACGGTCCGCCGTCTCCCACCGGGCCGAGGACGCCGAGTCGGGGAGGATGACGCCGACCTTGCCGCCGGCGGCGGCGCTGGTGGCCGCAGCGAACTTGCGGCAGCCGAGCTGCTGGCGGTCGACGACGTGGCGCTGCTCGAGCTGCCGCAGGCAGCCAGGCCCAGGAGGCCCGCCGTGCTGACGGCGGCGAGCCCAACGAAACGCATGCGCATGCTCTCGGTCCTTCCTCGGGGTCCGACTCGGACCCCCGGATCCCACGGCCTCGCGGTCGCGGGGCCGTCCACATCCGGCGCGCCCGCGTGCAGCGCCTCGCGGATATGTTGTGCCAGGCAACATATTCCGCCCGGGGCCGCCGAAAAAGCTCGGAGCGGCAACGCGGTGGTCACATATTCGTAACGACGCGGTCGCCGGGGCGCTGCGCTGGGCGCCCCGCGGGTATTCGTCACTGTTTGTGCACGCACGCCGCGGCGACTCAGCTCCGGACCAGCTGGCGCAGCACGTACTGCAGGATCCCGCCGTTGCGGTAGTAGCCGGCCTCACCGGGAGTGTCGATGCGGAGGGCGGCCTCGAACGTCACCTCGGTGCCGTCCTCCTTCACGGCCCGGACGGCGACGGTGCGCGGCGTCCGGCCCTCGTTCAGCTCGGTGACCCCGCTGATGTCGAACGTCTCGGTGCCGTCGAGCCCCAGCGAGCCCGCCGACTCCCCCGCCGGGAACTGCAGCGGCAGCACGCCCATCCCGATGAGGTTCGAGCGGTGGATCCGCTCGTAGCTCTCGGCGATCACGGCGCGGACGCCGAGCAGGGCCGTGCCCTTGGCGGCCCAGTCGCGGCTCGAGCCCGAGCCGTACTCCTTGCCGGTGAGGATGACGAGCGGCACCCCGGCGGACGCGTAGGCCTGCGCCGCGTCGTAGATCGTCGTCTGCTCGCCCCCGGCGAGGAAGTCGCGCGTGAACCCGCCCTCGACGCCGTCGAGCAGCCGGTTGCGCAGCCGGATGTTCGCGAACGTGCCGCGGATCATGACCTCGTGGTTGCCGCGGCGGGAGCCGTAGGAGTTGAAGTCCTTGCGCTCGATGCCGTGCTCGCTCAGGTAGCGGCCGGCCGGGCTGTCCGGCTTGATCGAGCCGGCGGGGCTGATGTGGTCGGTCGTCACGGAGTCGCCGAGCAGGGCCAGCACGCGCGCACCCTCGACGTCCGTCACCGGGGACGGGCTCGGCGCCCATGCCGTCGAAGTACGGGGGCTTGCGCACGTAGGTCGACTCGGGGTCCCAGGCGAAGGTGTCGCCGGTCGGCGTCGGCAGCGACTGCCAGCGCTGGTCGCCGGCGAAGACGTCGGCGTAGTCCTTCGGTGAACATGTCCTGGTTGATCGCGTCGGCGACGACCGACTCGACCTCCTGCGGTGACGGCCAGACGTCGCGCAGGTAGACCGGCGCGCCGTCCGCGCCGGTGCCCAGCGGCTCGTTCTCGACGTCCCAGTCCATCGTCCCGGCGAGCGCGTAGGCGATGACGAGCGGCGGCGAGGCGAGGTAGTTCATCTTGACGTCGGGGTTGATCCGGCCCTCGAAGTTGCGGTTGCCCGACAGCACCGAGACGACGGCCAGGTCGTTCTCCTGGACGGCGGCCGAGACCTCCTCCGGCAGCGGGCCGGAGTTGCCGATGCACGTCGTGCAGCCGAACCCGACCACGTGGAAGCCCAGCTTCTCGAGGTAGGGCGTCAGGCCGGCCTTGTCGTAGTAGTTGACGACCACCTTGCTGCCCGGCGCCAGCGACGTCTTGACCCACGGCTTCACGGTGAGGCCGCGCTCGACGGCCTTCTTCGCGAGCAGGGCGGCACCGATCATCACCGACGGGTTCGAGGTGTTCGTGCACGAGGTGATCGACGCGATCACGACGGCGCCGTGGTCGACCTCGAACTCACGCCCGTCGGCCGTCGTGACCGGGGTGGGCCGGCTCGCCCGGTTCTCCGCGGCCGGGGTGCGGGCGGGCTCGGGGGGCGCGGGGTGCTGGACGCCGGCGTCGACGGCCGGCGAGTCGCTGGCGGGGAACGACTCGGCGGAGGCCTCGTCGACGCCGTCGCGATGCCCTCGCCGGCGGCCCGTCGCCGGAGCCGGCGTAGTCGCGCAGGGCCGTCCTGAAGGAGCCCTTGGCCTCGCGACAGGAGCACGCGGTCCTGCGGGCGCTTCGGGCCGGCCAGGCTCGGCACGACGGTCGAGAGGTCGAGCCCGAGGTACTCGGAGTAGCGCACCTCGCGCGACGGGTCGTGCCAGAGGCCCTGCTCCCTGGCGTAGGCCTCGACCAGGGCGATCTGCTCGGCGGAGCGGCCGGTGAGGCGCAGGTAGTCGAGCGTGACGTCGTCGATCGGGAAGATCGCGCAGGTCGAGCCGAACTCCGGGCTCATGTTGCCGATCGTGGCCCGGTTGGCCAGCGGCACGGCGGCGACGCCCTCGCCGTAGAACTCGACGAACTTGCCGACCACCCCGTGCTTGCGCAGCTGCTCGGTGATCGTCAGGACGACGTCGGTGGCGGTGGCGCCGGCCGGGATCTGGCCGGTGAGCCTGAAGCCGACGACCCTCGGGATCAGCATCGAGACGGGCTGGCCGAGCATGGCCGCCTCGGCCTCGATGCCGCCCACGCCCCAGCCGAGCACCCCCAGCCCGTTGACCATCGTGGTGTGCGAGTCGGTGCCGACGCAGGTGTCGGGGTAGGCCGGAGCACCCCGTTCACCTCGCGCGTCATCACGACGCGGGCCAGGTACTCGAGGTTGACCTGGTGGACGATCCCGGTGCCGGGGGGACGACCTTGAACTCGTCGAACGCGGTCTGCCCCCACCGCAGGAACTGGTAGCGCTCGTGGTTGCGCTGGTACTCGAACTCGATGTTGCGCTCGAGCGCGTCGGCGCGGCCGAAGACGTCGGTGATCACGGAGTGGTCGATGACCAGCTCGGCGGGCGCCAGCGGGTTGATCCTGCTCGGGTCGCCGCCGAGGTCGCGCCATCGCCTCGCGCATCGTCGCCAGGTCGACGACGCAGGCACCCGGTGAAGTCCTGCATGATGACGCGGGCCGGCGTGAACTGGATCTCGGTCTCCGGCTGGGCGTCGGGGTCCCAGCCGGCGAGCGCGCGGATGTGGTCGGCGGTGATGTTCGCGCCGTCCTCGGTGCGCAGCAGGTTCTCGAGCAGCACCTTGAGGCTGAACGGCAGCGCCTCGGCGCCGTCGACGGCCGCCGAGCCGGAAGATCTCGTACCGGGCGTCCCCCGACCTCCAGCGTCCCCTTGGCGCCGAAGCTGTCGTTGCTGGTGCCGCCGTCGAAGGCTCACGGGTCACTCCCTCGCGTCGTGCGGACCGTTTCCGGTGACTCGCGCCGTCCGCGGCCATCCTGCCGCAGCCGACCGGGTAGCGCGGTGAGGGGCTGTCACCACGAGCAGTTATCTCGACATCAAGATACTTCCGGCCCCGGGACGAGCGCCACCCGCCCTGGCGGGCACGACCCTGCCCGCTCGGCGCGGTCCACGCACGTCACGAGGTCGCCAGCCCGCGCGGAGGCCGGGCTAGCGCGGACGCCGGGACGAGCGTCGCCACGCACTCCACGTGGTGGGTCATCGGGAACGCGTCGAAGGCCCGCAGCTCGGCCAGCCGGTAACCGCGCCCGGACCAGGCGAGGTCGCGGGCCAGCGTCGCCGGGTCGCACGAGACGTAGACGACCCCCGCGGCCGCAGCGCGAGTGACCCGCTCGACGACGTCGCGGCCCGCCCCGCGCGCGGCGGGTCGACGACGACGATGTCGGCGCCGCCCGACCCGGCCGGTCGAGCGCCTCCTCGACCCGCCGCGCTCCAGCCGGGCCCGGGGCAGGTCGCGCAGGTTGCGGCGGGCGTCGGCGACGGCGCGCGCCTCGCACTCCACGCCACACACCGCGCCCTGCGGCCCCACCCGCTCGGCCAGCCCGGCGGCGAACAGGCCGACCCCGCAGTAGAGGTCGAGCGCCCAGCTCCCCCGGCTGCCGGCGCGGCGCGGACAGGACGGCGTCCAGCAGGGTGTCGGCCGCGCCCGGGTGCACCTGCCAGAAGCCGCCGCCCGCCACCCGGAACTCGCGCGCCCGCCGCCGCGCGCACGCCCGAGCCCGCGCGGACGCGTCGGCCCTTGCCCTGACCGGCAGGTCGACGCGGGCGCGTCGAGGGCGGGCACGGCCACGCTGCGCCCGGGCGCGGCCGGACCACCACGGCCCGGTCGCCGGTCGAGGAGGCGACGACCTCGACGGCGGCGCGCCCGGCCAGCGCGCGCGGCACGCCGACGGCCTCCACCTCGGGGTGCGGCGATCAGGCAGGCGTCGACCGGCTCGATGTCGTGCGAGCGGTGCCTGCGCAGGCCGGCGCGCCGCCGGCGTCGACGGCGAACTGCGACCCGGGTGCGCCAGCCGAGCCCGTCCGTCGTCGCCGGGCACCTCCTCGACCTCGACCGGCCGCTCCATGCCCGCCGAGGCGGGCAGCTGCTCGGGCACCACCGCGGCCTTGAGGCCCGCTGGGCGGGCAGCGCGCGTGCTGCCAGTCGCAGCCGCCGCAGCCGCCCGGGCCGCGCGACGGGGCAGGGCGGGGCCGACCCGGTCGGGCGAGGCGCTCCAGCACCTGGACGGCGTCGGCCCGCAGGAACCGGTCGCGGTCGCCTCCTCGGTGACCCGGACGATGACCCGCTCGCCGGGCAGCGCGTGCCGGACGAACACCACCCGCCCGTCGTGGCGCGCCACGCACTGCCCGCCGTGCGCGACCGGACCTACCGTCAGCTCGAGCGCTGCCGCCGACGCCGGCACACCGCTCGGCCCGCCGGCCTGCCGCGTCACCGGCGCCTGGCCGCGGTCGCGGCGTCGTCGGTCCGCCGGCCTCGCCTGCTTCCGGCCCGGCTGTGTCGCCGCCGCGGCGCGAGGCGCCCGGGGCGGCCGGCTCGGGCGCGGCCCTTGAGCCGGTCGGAGGAGTGGAGCTGCCACGGCACGCTGGTCACCATGACGCCCGGCTTGAACAGCAGCCGCGCCTTCAGCCGCAGCGCGCTCTGGTTGTGCAGCAGGTGCTCCCACCAGTGCCCGACGACGTACTCGGGGATGAAGACGACGACCAGGTCGCGCGGGCTTCCCGGCGGCGCAGCGTCGACGTAGTCGAGGATCGGCCGGGTCATCTCGCGGTAGGGGGAGTCGAGGGCGCTTGCAGCGGCACCGGCAGCCCGCGCGCTCCCAGTCCGCAGCGCGCTCGGTCTCCTCGGCGTCGACCCCGACGGTGACCGCCTCGAGCTTCGACGGCCGGGTGGCGCGGGCGTAGGCGAGGGCCGCAGGGTGGGCTTGTGGATCTTGGTCGACCAGCACGATGGCGTGGACCCGCGACGGCAGCGCTCGTCGCCTCGTCGCTCCTCGCCGACGGCGAGCTCGCGCGCCACCCGTGTAGTGCCGCCGGATCGCCTGCATCACGACGAACAGGACGGCCATGGCCAGCAGGCGATCCAGGCGCCGTGGGCGAACTTGGTCACCAGCACGACCACGAGCACGGCGCCGGTATGACAGGCCGAAGGCGTTGATGACCCGCGAGCGTTGCATGTGCCGGCGTACCCGCTGGTCGGTCTCGGTGCGCAGCAGCCGCGTCCAGTGCCGCACCATGCCGGTCTGGCTGGCGGTGAACGAGATGAAGACGCCGACGATGTAGAGCTGGATGAGCTTGCTGACCTCGGCGTCGAACGCCACGATCAGCCGGCCGCGGCCACCGCGAGGAAGATGATGCCGTTGCTGAGAGCGAGCCGGTCGCCGCGCGTGTGCAGCTGGCGCGGCAGCAGGTCGTCCCTGGCGAGGATCGACGCCAGCACCGGGAAGCCGTTGAAGGCGGTGTTGGCCGCGAGCACCAGGATGAGCCCGGTCGTGGCGGCGACCAGGTAGAAGCCCAGCGGGAAGCCGCTGAACAACGCCTTGGCGATCTGGCCGATGACGGGGTCCTGGACGTAGTCCGGGCCGACGGGTTGCCCGTCCGCAGGAGTTGCGTCGCCGGGTCCTCGGCGTAGCGGAGCCCCATCTTCTGCGCGAGGAACAGGATGCTCATGAACATCGTGACGGCGATGGTCCCGAGCCAGGCCAGCGTGGTGGCGGCGTTGCGGCTCTTGGGCACCCTGAACGCCGGCACGCCGTTGCTGATGGCCTCGACGCCCGTGAGCGCCGCGCAGCCGGAGCTGAAGGCCCGCAGCAGCAGGAAGCCCCAGGCCAGCCCGCCCAGGCCGTTCGACGCGAACGGCTCCTGCGGGCGGATCTCGAGACCCGCGCTCTCGACCATGGGCAGCTCGCCGAACGTCAGCCGGGCGAAGCCGATGATCGACATCCCGAGGATCGCGACCATGAACAGGTAGGTGGGGATCGCGAACAGCGTCCCCGACTCCCGCACGCCGCGCAGGTTCATGGTCATGAGGACTGTCACGATCACCACCGCGAACAGCGCCTCGTGCCCCCGCAGCTGCGGGATCGCCGCCGCCGCGTACTGCGCGCCGGACGACACCGACACGGCGACGGTCAGCACGTAGTCGACGAGCAGCGCGCTCGCGACCGTGAGCCCGGCCGCGGCACCGAGGTTGACGGTGGCCACCTCGTAGTCCCCGCCGCCGCGAGGGGTACGCGTGCACGTTCTGCCGGTACGAGGCGACCACGATGAGCATGACGAGGGCGACGGTCAGCCCGATCCAGGGCGACGCGCGTAGGCCGCGATGCCGCCCGCAGCCAGCGTGAGGAAGATCTCGTCGGGCGCATAGGCGACCGACGAGAGCGCGTCGGAGGCGAAGACGGGCAGGGCGATGCGCTTCGGCAGGAGCGTCTCGGCGAGGCGTTCGGAGTGGACCGGCCGCCCCACGAGCAGGCGCTTGACGGCGTCGGTGAGCGGCAGCACGTACGCATGCTAGGCGCAGCGTGCTCGGCCGGCGGCTGCCCGGCGACGCCGTCCGGGGCCCGCCCGCCGTGTACCGTCGGAGCGTCGCCGTGGGAGCCGCCCGCGCCCGTCGAGGAGCCCGACCTCGTGCATTACGTGATCATGGGTTGTGGCCGGGCCGGCTCGACCCTGGCGCAGCTCGTGGAGGACCACGGCCACACCGTCGCCGTCGTCGACCAGAACCCCGACGCGTTCCGCCGCCTGGGTGCCGGGTTCGAGGGCCGCCGCGTGGTCGGCCTCGGGTTCGACCGCGACACCCTGCTCGAGGCCGGCATCCAGGAGGCGTACGCCTTCGCCGCGGTGAGCAGCGGGGACAACTCGAACATCCTCGCCGCGCGGGTCGCCCGGGAGACGTTCGGCGTGGCCAAGGTGGTGGCCCGCATCTACGACCCGGGCCGCGCCGAGGTCTACCAGCGCCTCGGCATCCCCACCGTCGCCACGGTGCGCTGGACCGCCGACCAGATGGCGCGGCGGCTCCTGCCCGTCGACGCCACCC
Organism: uncultured Actinomycetota bacterium; assembly: GCA_963794075.1. Taxonomy (GTDB): domain Bacteria; phylum Actinomycetota; class Actinomycetes; order Actinomycetales; family Kineosporiaceae; genus DATKNA01. The sequence continues at coordinate 189,441 of CAWCCY010000021.1, read as the reverse complement.
CCGAGTTCCGCGACGCCTCCGGCACCGTGGTGCTGGCGGAGGTGCGGGTGCACCTCGGCTGGGTGGGGCGGCGGATGGCCGCGCTCGAGCATGCCTCCTCGGGCCGGGTGGCCTTCCTCACCCGGCTCGGCGAGGGACTGGTGCCGGGCGCGGACACCGTCTACCAGGAGGGTGACCTCGTGCACCTCGTCGTCCACGAGAACGGTCTCGAGGCCGCGGAGACCGTGCTCGCCGCACCCCCCGCCGAGAAGGACCACTGATGCGCGTCGTCATCGCCGGCGCCGGCAGCGTCGGCCGCTCCATCGCCCGCGAACTGCTCGGGAACGGCCATCAGGTGCTCCTGGTCGACCGCGACCCGGCGGCCGTCAGGGTCACCAGCGTGCCGGACGCGCAGTGGCTGCTGGCCGACGCCTGCGAGATCTCCACCCTGGAGGAGGCCGGCCTCGCCGACTGCGACGTCGTGGTGGCCGCCAGCGGCGACGACAAGGTCAACCTCGTCGTGTCGCTGCTGGCCAAGACGGAGTACGGCGTCCCCCGCACGGTGGCGCGGGTCAACAACCCCAAGAACGAGTGGATGTTCGACGAGGCCTGGGGCGTGGACGTCGCCGTGTCGACGCCCCGGCTCATGACCGCCCTCGTCGAGGAGGCCGTCTCGATCGGCGACCTCGTGCGGATCTTCACGTTCCAGCAGGGGCAGGCGACGATGGTCGAGCTCACGCTGCCGCCCGGCTCGCCCGTGGTGGGGTCGATGGCCGGCGAGCTGCAGCTCCCGCCCGACACGGTGCTGGTCTGCATCATCCGCGAGGAGCGGCCGATCGCGCCGAGCCGTGACGACACGCTCGAGGCGAACGACGAGCTGATGTTCGTCACGGTGCCCGAGAGCGAGGACGAGCTGCAGGTCCTGCTCAGCCCGGTCCGGGGCGGCGACGGGTCGGCACGGATTCGCTGACGTCGGCGTCCGTCGCCCCCGGGGGCGGCCGCGGGCTCGGCGGCCCGCGCCGCGGACTCCGGGTCGGCGGACTCCGGGTCGGCGGCCCGCGCCACGGGCACCCTGCGGACCACCAGCCAGGTGCCGGCGACGGCCACCCCGAAGAGCGGCAGCCCGAGCAGGATGTTGACGAAGCCCAGGGCGGTCGCGTCGCCGCGGCTGTACAGCCAGCCCTGCACGAGCGCGCGCACCCCGAAGACGCCCACCCACAGCCAGGTGGCGATCTGGTAGACGCGCATCCGCTCGGGGACGTGCCGCCAGCGCGTCTCCTCGCCGAGGGTGAAGCCGAGGAGCACGCCGATCAGCGGCCATCGCACCAGCGACGACGCGGCGTAGACGGCGCCGAAGCCGATGTTCTTGACGATGCCCGGGACGAAGAAGTCCTGCGCGCGGCCGGTGAACAGGGCGATGCCCGCGCCGAGCGCGATGCCCATCAGCCCGGACACGGCCTGCGTGAGCGGCTCGCGGGCCACCAGCCGCCAGAGGGTGAAGACGACCGACGGCACCAGGGCCGCGAGCACGCTGCGCGGGACGTCGTGGGTGAAGGCCCAGACCACCGAGAAGACCGACATCGGCAGGATCGACTCGGCGAGCCCGCGCTTGCCGCCGATCACGGCCTGCAGCGTGAACTGCTCCGCGAAGACCTCGGCGAGACCCCCGCGGCGTGGGGCAGCGGGGTCAGCCATGCGAGCGGGGCACCAGCTCGTAGCGCGGGTTGAACACCGCGCGCTGGCCCTCGGCCTCGGTCACCATGCCGTGGATGCGCAGCCGCCGGCCGGGTTCGATACCGGCGATGTGCCGCCGGCCGAGCCAGACCACGTAGAGGCTCCCGCTGCCGTCGTAGAGCTCGGCCTCGAGCGCGGGGACGCCGGCACGCGGGCGCAGCGTCACCGAGCGGAGCGTGCCGCAGACGGTCGCCTGCCGGCGCGCGGTCAGCATGGCGATCGGGCAGCCGCCCGCCTTGGTGGCCAGCTCGAGCTCCTCCTCGGCGTGCACCGCACTCTGGGGTGCCACGAAACGCGAGAGGGCCTGACGCCAGCGCGGCTTGCCGTCGAGCTTGGAGTCGGGCCGGGAGTCGGGCCGGGGGTCGGTGCCCATGGGACGAGGGTACGCAGGTGCCGCCGCCGCGGCAGCCGGTGGCACGGCTCTCACCGGATCTCCGTGATCTCCGGACCGCGGGTGAACGGGTCGAGCGAGGGACGTTCGGCCTGTTCCTGCTCGGCGGTGGCGGCGGCGTCGGCGGCCTCGGGCAGCCGCAGCGGCAGGAGCTCGCGGGGGGCCATGGCCTCGCCGCCGCGGACGACCACGACCCCGCGGACCACCGACTCGAGCTCGGCCGCGGCCGCCTCGTCGTGGGCCGCCGGACCCTGGAACACGGCGCGCAGGAACCAGCGCGGGCCGTCGACACCGACGAAACGCTGCGTCTGGTGGCCCGTGCGCCCGTCGGACGTCCGGACCGGCACGCGCACGAGCAGCTCGCGGCCGAAGGGCCCCGGCACCTCGTCGGCCGTCCCGCCCTGGCGGGTGACCCCCGCGCCGATCTCTGCCCGGACCTCGCCCCAGATCCCCTCGGAGCGCGGCGCGGCGTAGGCGTGCAGGAGCACGGCGGAGGCCCCGAGGAGCACCGCGACGCCGTTGACGGCGCCCGTCCCCTCGTCGACCTCGAGCCGCAGCTCCATGCCCTCGCGGCCCTGCAGGCGGATGCCGCCCAGGTCGACGTAGTTGGGCGTGTCCGGCCGCTCGGAGGAGTCCCACGGGCCCTCGGGACGCTCGGGGCGCTCCGGCAGCCCGCCGCCCGCCGGCGGCGCGGCCGCGGCGGCCTCGCCCGGCTCGGCCTCGCCCTGCGCCGGCTCGGCAGCGTCGTCGTCGCGACGGCGCCGTCGGAACACGCTCACCTCGGTCACCCTTTCCTCGTGCGGAGTCTCGCCCTCGATCCGTCCGGCAACCCTAGTCGTCGCGCGCCCCCGTCGCGCAGGGCCTCACGCGGCGGGGCGGAACCCCGGTACCTGCGACTCGAGCCACTGCAGGGCGTCGGGGAGCAGGCCGGCCCACAGCGGGATGGCGTGCGCGGCGTGCGCGTACACGACGGCCCGGACCGACAGCGGCGCCCGGGCCCAGCGCAGGAACGCCGAGGTCGTGGCGTAGGAGAGCTTGTCGGAGTGGGAGGTCTCGACCCACATCGCGAGGGGCGGCGGCCCGGCCTTGGCGAGGGCGACCAGGTCGTAGCGGGGCGGCAGGTGGCCGCCGAAGGGCTGGTAGGTCCGCCCGAACTGCGGGGCGAAGTAGCCACCGAAGATCATGGCGGCGCCGTACCGGGCCGGGTGCAGCAGGGCGACCATCGCCGCGCACCAGCCCCCGGCCGACAGGCCCGCCGTGGCCCAGGCGCTGCGCTCCGGGCTCACCCGGAAGGTGCGAGTCACCCAGTTCGGGACGTCGACCGTGAGCCACGTCTCGAGCGCGGGCTGGCCCGGGCCGCCGTTCACGCACTCGGTGTCGCGGCCCCTCGGGATCTCGAGCTGGGGCGAGACGATCACCACCGGCGACATCCGCCCGGCGGCGGCCTCGTTGTCGGCCGCCTGGCCGAGGTCCATGGCGTCCAGCCACTGCCCCGGTGAGCCCGGGTAGCCGTGGAAGGTCTCGATGACGGGATAGCGACGTGTGGCCTGGGCTGGGTCGGAATAGCCCACCGGGACCTGCACGACCACACGACCGGTGATCCCGCTGACCGGCCCGGTGACCCGGACGTCGTACCGGCGCTGACCCGACTGCGCGATCGGCGGCACCAGCGGCGCCGTCCGAGAGCGGCCGGTCGGCCCGGCCTCACCCGGCACGCGCGCCGCCGCGGCCGCGGCGGCCGAGGTGCCCTTGCTGCTGGCGGTGTACTGCCCTCCCGAGCCGAAGGCACCGGCCAGGTCGGTCCAGTCGGCGAAGAGCCCGAAGGTGTCGTTGAGGGCGACGGCGACGGTCAGCAGCACGAGCAGGTTCACGCCGAGCAGCACGCCCACCCGGCCCGCGATCGCCGCCGGCCGGCCGGGTGCCAGGCGCGCCCAGTAGAAGACCGCCGCACCGGCCGCGCCGAGCGTGACCAGGGCGAGCAGGGCCAGGAAGGCACCGCTCGTCAGGTCCACGGCGATCCCGCACAGGTCGACCCCGTCACCGGCACGCCCGGAGGACGCGCGACGGTCCCTCGAGGTTCCGCCGGCTGTACCCCTACGCCCCGAAGCCGCCGGTGGACCCGAAGCCGCCGACCCCACGCGTCGAGGCGTCGAGCTCATCGACCACGGCGAAGGTGACATGCTCGACCCGCTGCACGACGAGCTGGGCGATCCGGTCGCCTCGGCGCAGGGTCACCGCCCGCTCGAGGTCGGTGTTCAGCAGCGTGACCTGGATCTCGCCGCGGTAGCCGGCGTCGACCGTGCCCGGCGCGTTGAGCACCGTGACGCCGTGCCGCGCCGCCAGCCCCGAGCGGGGGTGGACGAAGGCGGCGTACCCGTCGGGCAGCGCGATGCGCACGCCGGTGGCGACGGTCTCGCGGTGCCCGGGGGCGATGGTCACGTCCTGATGGCAGCGCAGGTCGGCCCCCGCGTCGCCGGGGTGGGCGTAGACGGGGGCCAGGGAGTCGTCGTCGAGGACGACGGGGACGACGAGGTCGCCGGCGTCAGGGGTGCGCACGAGCCGCCACCTTAGCCACGTGCCAGGCTGTGAACGCCGGCACCGGACCGGATCGCATCGGCGCCGGACCGGATCGGTCGTGATCGGCGGAGCCCGGCGCTGCGCGAGGAGGAGATGGATGAGCACTCAGGACGGCGCGGCCGCCGCCGGGCGCCGGGACGCGGCAGGGGCCGGGCCCGGGTACGTCGAGCGGCTGTGGCCGGCGTGGTGGCTGTACCTGGTGGTGACGGGCCTCGGGATCGGCTTCGGGCTGGTGGTGGCCCCGTTCGGCGCCACCGTCTCCGTTGTCGTGGCCGTCGTCATGACACTGGTGCTCGCCGCGCTGCTGCTCGCGACGGCCACCGCCGTCGGGGTCCGCGAGGACCGGTTCGTCGCGGCCCGCGCGAGCATCCCCGTGACCTTCCTGGGCGGCGCCGAGGCGCTCGACGCGACCGGCATGCGGCAGGCCCACGGCCCGGAGCTCGACGCCCGTGCCTACCTCTGCCTACGGGGCTGGATCGGGCCCGGCGTCCGCGTCGCCGTGACCGACCCAGCCGATCCCGCCCCCTACTGGCTCGTCTCCACGCGCCACCCCGATCGTGTGGTGGCGGCGCTGGAGCGGGCGCGGCGGCCCTGACGGCCCGGGCCGCCCTGACACGTCAGGCCGCGCACTCCTTGCAGATGGGCTGGCCGCCCACCTCCTTGGCGAGCTGGCTGCGGTGGTGCACGAGGAAGCAGCTCGAGCAGGTGAACTCGTCCGCCTGACGCGGCAGGACGCGGACGGACAGCTCCTCGTTGGACAGGTCGGCGCCGGGCAGCTCGAAGCCTTCGGCGGCCTCGATCTCGTCCTCGTCGACCGCGCCCGCGGTCTTGTCGACGCGCCGGGCCTTCAGCTCCTCGATCGAGTCCTCACTGAGGTCGTCGTCGGTCTTGCGTGGCGCGTCGTAGTCGGTTGCCATGGTGGTCACGCTCCGGGTCGTCGTGCGGTTGGTTCCAGCGGTGTCGCCGGCGCCGTGGGACGGCGTCGTCGTGCTGCACCGGCAGGGGTGGCTGGTGCGCCCGTACCGCGACCGGGGTGGCCGCACGCGGTGCAGGCGCCTCGGTAACGCGCTGGGCCGAGGTTTTGTGCCCCCGACGACCGGTGGATTGTGCACCACCGGGCCGCCGCTCGCGAGCAGGCGCGGCGCCACTCCCCCGGCATGTCGCGAACGGCCCTCCCCGCCGCCCCCGCTGCTCGCCCCGCGCTCGCGCCACGGTCACGAGGAGTTCACCCGCCCGTCGCTCCGCGAGGGTACGCCGCCCCTCGCGGTCATGCCGTCGATACCCGTAGGGTCAGCGGTTCGATCACCGGTCCGACCACCGGTGCTCTCGACCGGCCGACGCCGACAGAACAGGAGCGCCCATGAGCGACTTCCGCAGTGAGATCGGGCGACGCATCGCCCAGACCCGCGCGCAACTGGCCGACGCCGCGGCCGGCGGCGACGACCACCTCGTCGAGATCAGCCTGGGCCAGCTCGAGACCCTCGCCCGCATCGCCGTCGACCACGGCCTGCCCGCGGACGGCGCCGAGGAGTCGCTGGCGACGTACGGCCTGCAGACGCCCGCCGAGGGCCTGCCGCGCCTGGCCTGACGCCGCCGGTCAGTCGTCCGTGTCGGCGCCGGCTGCCGCCAGCTCGGCGGCGAGGGCGCCGAGCAGGGGCTGGCGGGCGGCCACCAGCAGCTCCCCCGAGGGCGGGCCGCCGCCCGGGCCGACCACGGTGACCCCGCTCTCGGTGGCCACCAGGATCGCCGCGGCGAAGTCCCAGACGTGCAACCCGCGCTCGTAGTACGCGTCGTAGCGGCCGCCCGCGACCCCGCAGAGGTCGAGCGAGGACGAGCCGACCCGCCGGATGTCGCGCACCCGGGGCAGCAGCCCGGCCACGACCCGGGCCTGGGCCCGGCGGCGCTCGACCCGGTACCCGAAGCCGGTCGCGACCAGGGCGCCCGCCAGCGGCGGAGCGGGCCTGGTCGTGAGCGGCCGCCCGTCGAGCCGGGCGCCGAGGCCGAGCGCGGCCGTCCACGTCTCGCCGCTCGGCACGTCGTGCACGCAGCCCGCGAGGGTCTGCCACGCCCCGGGCACGTCGGGGCGGCCGGTGACGACCGCGACGCTGATCGTGTACGCCGGGATGCCGTAGGTGTAGTTGACGGTCCCGTCGATGGGGTCCACCACCCAGGTGAGCCCGCTGCGCCCCTGCTCCCAGCCCGCCTCCTCCCCGAGCACGCCGTCGTCGGGGCGCTGCGCCGCGAGCAGCTCGCGCAGCAGGGCCTCGGCCGCCCGGTCCGTTGCCGTCACGACGTCGGTGGGGCTCGACTTCGTCGCCTCGACCCCCACCCGGCCCGCCGTCGTCGCGCGGACGAGATCACCGGCGGCCCGGGCCGCCTGCTCGGCCACGACGAGCAGCGCCGCGGGGTCCGGAGCCAGGTCCGGAGCCGGGTCGGGAGCCGGGTCGGGAGCCGGGCCGGGGGCGGCGTGGGGCGTGCTCATGAGGCTGCGGCGGCCGTCAGGGCGGCCGCGGCGCCCGGCCAGTCCGCCCCGCACGCCGCGGGCCTGTCCGCCCGCAGGTTGCGGCAGCAGCCCACCGGGCACACCGCCCACGAGGGGCCGGGGCCCCGGACGCCGCCTGGTCGGGGCTCTCGCCGCGGGCCAGGGCGGCGCGTTCGAGGACGAGGTCGACCAGCCCGGCGACGAACCGCGGGTCGGTCCCGACCGTGGCGGCCCGCACGAACGGCAACCCGAGCTCGTGCGCGGTCTCGCGGGCCTCGGTGTCGAGGTCGTAGACGACCTCCATGTGGTCGCTCACGAACCCGATCGGCACGACCACGACGCCGGGCACCCCGGCCGCGTGCAGCGCCCTGAGGTGGTCGTTGACGTCGGGCTCCAGCCAGGGCTGCGAGGGCGGCCCGGAGCGGGAGCAGTAGACGAGGTCCCACTCCAGCCCGCGCCCGCAGGGGCCCGCGGCCGCGGCGGCGACCGTCGCCGACACGTCCTCGTGCTGGCGGACGTAGGCGTTGCCGGCCGGCCCGGCGACATCGTTCATCGCGGTCGGCACCGAGTGCGTGACGAACACGAGCCGGGCCCCGTCGCGGGCCTGCTCCGGCAGATCGGCCAGCGCCCGGCGGACGGCGTCCGAGGCGGCGGCGACGAAACCGGGGTGGTTGTAGTAGTGCCTGATCTTGTCGACCTCGGGCACGAGGCCGCCCGCGGCGGCGAGCTCGAGCAGCGACGCGGCGATGTCCTCGCGGTACTGCCGGCAGCCGGAGTAGCTCGAGTAGGCGCTGGTGACGATGACGCACAGCCGCCCGGCCCCACCCGCCGCCGCGGCGCGCAGGGTGTCGGTCAGGTAGGGGTCCCAGTTCCGGTTGCCCCACAGGAGCGGGAGGTCGAGCCCCCGGGCGTCGAGCTCGGCACGCAGCGCGGCCTGCAGGTCGCGGTTCTGGTCGTTGATCGGGCTGCGGCCGCCGAAGTGGTGGTAGTGCTCGGCGACGGCCTCGAGCCGCTCCCGCGGGATCCCCCGGCCCCGGGTGACGTTCTCGAGGAAGGGCATCACGTCGTCGGGCTTCTCGGGGCCCCCGAACGACAGCAGGACGACCGCGTGGTACGGAACCGCCCCCTGACCGGCGGTCTGCGGCTGCGGTGGGACACTCACGGGGGCATCCTCACAGGTCCGCGACCGGGGCGCGCGCCCGGTTCCGGCGCCCCAGGGGCGGTTCCTGGGCCCGACGCGCCGCCACGCGGGGCCCGGGTGCTTCGTATCGGCATGCGTGGATGGCAGAGTCGAAGGATGACGGTACGGGGCGGACCGAGCGGAGGGAACACCATGCAGGACCTCACGCTGGTCGGCGTCCATGACGACGGGGAGCACCTCGTCCTCGCCGGGCCTGACGGGCACCGGTACCGGGTCCGGGTCGACGAGCCGCTGCGCGCCGCCGTCCGGCGTGATCGCGCCCGGCTCGGGCAGCTCCAGAACGAACAGTCCGGCACGCTCCGGCCGCGGGACATCCAGGCGCGGATCCGGGCCGGGCACACCGCCGAGGAGGTCGCGGCGCACGCCGGGGTCCCGCTCGAGAACGTCCGGCGGTACGAGGGCCCGGTGCTCGCGGAGCGCGAGTTCGTGGCGCGGCAGGCGCGGGCCGTGCGGGTGCGCCGCGGCGGCGCCGGGACGGCCGGCTCCTACCCGACCCTCGACGAGCTGGTCACCCAGCGGCTGACCGCGCGCGAGGTCGACCCCGACGCCGTCGCCTGGGACGCCTGGCGCACGGACGGCACCTGGTTCATCCGGCTGACCTTCAGCGCCGGCGGCCGGGAGCGCAACGCCGACTGGACCTACGACGTGCAGCTCCGGCACGTCAGCCCGGTCGACGACGAGGCGCGCTGGCTGCTCGACGAGCTGCCGCCCGAGGCCGCGGTGCCGGGGCGGCGCGCCCTCGCCCCCGTGCGGGACGGCGCGGTCGGCCGCGCGGATGCTCCGGGAGTGCGCGAGCGGGTCTACGACGTCGAGGCCGACGGCGGCGTCCGCTCGGCCGACGAGGAGCAGGCGGGCGCGGCTGCCGCGACGGTCGACCTGCTCGACACCCTGCGCGAGCGCCGTGGGCGCCGGCAGCTGCTGCCCGACCCGGACGACGAGCAGGAGCCGCCCGACGCGCTCGAGGTGGCCGTCGACCAGCTGCGCGTGCGGGCGGAGGCCCTCGGCGAGCCGCCGGCCGCGCACCCGCCGCGCTCCCGCCCGGCCCAGCTCGAGGACGCCGAGGTGCTCGCCCTGCCCGAGGCGTCGGCGCCCCCCCATGGATCACACCCGGCACCACCCTCGGGGTCCCACCCCGCGTCGCACCCGGCGCCTCCCGCCGTCAAGCCGTCGGCCCCGCGGCCGTCGCCCCCGGCGTCCGGCAGCACTCGGACCTCCGTCCCGCAGACCGCCCCCGTCGCGCGTCCCGCGGTCGCCGACGCCTCGGCGCCGGCCCGGCCGGCCTCGCTGCAGCACCCGGTGCCGGACCCGCTGGACCTCGACGCCGCCGCCGACCGGGACCGTGACCGCGGGCCGGTGCGGCGTGGCCGCCGGGCGAGCGTGCCCAGCTGGGACGACATCGTGTTCGGCTCGCGCCGGGACTGAGCGGGGCGGGGTCAGCCCAGCCCGGTCACCGCGAGCACGGGGACGAGCGTCTCCTGCGGGGTCCGGGCGCCGTGCTGGCCGACCAGCCGCAGCAGCTCGGGCCGGGCGGTGGCGGAGTCGACCACCGCGACGCGACCGAGCGCGACCACGAGCAGGTCGCCGATCCGCGGCAGCACGTGCGGGGCGACCGGGCCGAACCAGCCCCGCTCCAGCGCCTCCGCCCGGGGCAGGACCTCGGCGAGCGGCCCCAGCCGGCCCTGCCAGCGAGTGAGCACGGCGCCGGCCTCGCCCGGCTCGCAGTACAGGTGCAGGGCACGGGCCTCGCCGCCGAGGTGACGCACACCCCGGCGCAGCTCGGGCTCGTCGGCGAGGTCGACCCGGTCGCCGTGCGGGACGTCGACCATGCCGTGGTCGGCCGTGACGATCACCAGCACATCGCCCGGCACCGAGCGGGTGAGGCGGGCGAGCTCGGCGTCGACCTGTTCGAGCTCCTGGCCCCACTGCCAGGAGTCGCAGCCGTGGACATGGCCGACCTTGTCGACCTCGCCCCAGTAGAGGTAGACGAGCGCCTGGCGGTGCTCGGCCAGCGCGGCGAGGGCGGCGTCCACCCGCTGGGCCAGCGTGGTCGCCCCGACGAAGCGGGCCCCCCGCAGGGCCGCGCGGGTCAGCCCGGACCCGTCGAAGTAGTGCGGGGCGATCATGACGACGGGCAGGCCGGCGGCCGACGCCTCCTCGAATATCGTGCTGCCGGGCTGCCAGGTGAGCGGGTCGACCCGCGGGTCCCACGCGAGCTCGCTGAAGACGAGCCCGAGCTCGGGGTCGAGCACGTTCATGCCGACGAGCCCGTGCGCGCCCGCGGGCCGGCCGGTGCCGAAGGTGCCCATGCTGGTGGCCGTCGTGCTCGGGAAGCCGCAGTCGGCCGCGAGGGCCAGGCCGCCGCCAGCCCGGACCGAGCGCAGGAAGGGTGCGTGGCCGCCGCGGGCCGCGAGCAGCTCCTCACCGAGCCCGTCGACGAGGACCACCACGGCCGACCGCGCCGCGGGCAGGGCCAGGGTGGCCGGGCCGCGCACGGGCACCCCCAGCGCCGCGGCCACGGACGGCAGGACCTCCCCCAGCCCGGGCACCGCTCGCCACCCCGCCCGTCAGCCCGCGGCCGTGGCCGCCGAGACCGCCCGGGCGAAGGCCACCGCGGCCCGCACCGCGTCGGCCCCCTCGGCGTCGGCGGACAGCCGCAGCGTGATGTCCTCGAGGGCCGAGGTGCCGGTGTACCCGTGGTCGGCGTCGCACTCGGGGTCGGAGCAGCCGGCCGGCTCGAGGTCGATCCGGCTGAGGGAGCCCCAGCCGATGGTCAGGGTGAGCTCGCGGGGCGTGGTGCCCGAACGGTGCTCCGTTGGCCTCGTCACGGCGTGCGTGAGCACGACCGAGCGGACCTGCCGCAGGGCCACCGCCTCGGTGGAGGCCGACGCGTACGGCTCGGGGCTCAGCGCGTCGGGCTCGTGGTCGTCGGCGTGGGCGACGACCAGCCGGGTCGGCGTGAGGACGAGCACGGTGACGTGCCGGCGCACCTCGTCGCGGTCGAAGGTCGTCTCGGGGTAGACCAGGTGCGAGCGCACCTCTTCGCCGGCCACCGCCACGTCGAGCACGTCGCTGACCAGCGCCGGGTAGTACCCGGCCCGCTCGACCTGGGTGAGCAGGTCGCCCGGCAGCCCGCCCGAGCTCGGCGCCCCCAGGCCCTGTCGTTCTCGCACGTCGCCCATCCTGTCACCTCCCCCCGACACCACCGCGTCCCGCGGACGTCCGGGGAGGTGCGGGTGCGGGGGGCCGCTGGTCAGGAGCTGGCCGTCAGCTCGCGGCGGCCGGCGTCGGCGCGGCCGCCCGCGACCGGCGCCAGCCGGACGACGGCGCCGAGGACGTGCGCCCCGCGCTCCGCCACGACGACCGGGTTGAGCTCGAGCTCCGCCAGCTCGGGCAGGTCGTCCGCCAGGCAGGACACGCGGGCCACGACGTCCTCGAGGGCGGCGACGTCGGCCGGGGGCACCCCCCGGTGCCCGAACAGCTTCGGCGCGGCCCGCACCGAGCGCACGATGTCGTGCACGTCGCCGGTCGTCAGCGGCGGGATCCGGTGCGCGCAGTCGCCGAGCAGGTCGGTGGCGTCGCCGCCGAGGCCGAACGACACCACGGGGCCGTACAACGGGTCCTCGACGGAGCGGACCACGCAGGCCACGCCCGGGGGCGCCATTGCTGTACCACGAGCCGCCCCCCGCCGAGCGGGGTGAGCCGCTCGGTCATCTCGACGACGTCCTCGGCGAGCTCGGCCGGCCCCGCGATGTCGAGCCGCACCCCGCCGAGGTCGGCACGGTGACGCAGGTACGGCGCCGTCGTCTTGAGCGCCACGGGGAAGCCGAGGCGCCCGGCGGCGGCCACCGCGTCCTCGGGGCCGGTGACTGCCACCGCCGGGAACGGGTGGATCCCGTAGCAGTCCAGCAGCTCGGCGGCCTGCTCCGCCGACAGCTCCGCGCCGTCCGGCGCCCCGGCCAGGACGGCCGCGACGAAGCGCCGGGCCCGGGCCCGGTCGCGCCCGGGCGGATCGACCCGGGGGCCCGCGTCGCGGCGCCGCCAGGCGGCGTACCCCTGGACGGCGGCGAGCGCCCGGACGGCCTCCTCCGGCGTCGGATACGTCGGCACGGGCGCCGGCCCGGCGGCGCGGTGCACTCCGGACATGCCGAGCAGGCACGCCACGAGCGGCCGCGACGCGCCACGGGCGGCATCGGCGAGCGCCTGCGTGATCTCGTCGTCACCGGCACCCACGGGGGTCACGAACGCGGCGACCACCGCGTCGACGCCCTCGGCCGCGACCGCCGCCGTCAGGGCCGACCGGACCTCCGCGACCGTGGCCGTCAGCGGGACCGCCACCGGGCCGCGCGCGACCTCGAGGCCGGTGCCCACGCACGCGTCGGCGACGAGCGCGCCCAGGGCCTCACTGTTGGCCACGACCGCGACCCGCGGCCCCGCCGGCAGCGGCTGAGCAGCCAGGAGCCCGGCGACGTCGATGAACTCGTGCACCGTCCGCACCCGGATGCAGCCGCTCTGGCTGAGCATCGCGTCGAACGCCTCCGGCGGCAGCAGGCTCTCGCGCACCGCGTGGCCGGGCGGCGTCCCATAGGCCGAGGTCCCCGACCGGACGACGACCACCGGCTTGCTCGCCGCCAGCCTGCGGGCGATGCGCGAGAACTTGCGCGGGTTGCCCATGCTCTCGAGGTAGAGACCGACGACGGCGGTGCGCTCGTCCTCCTCCCAGTACTGCATGCAGTCGTTGCCCGACACGTCGGCCCGGTTGCCGGCCGAGACGAACGTCGAGATCCCCAGCCCGCGCAGCGCCGCGTTCTCGAGCACGGACGCCGACATCGCCCAGGACTGGCAGAACAGGGCCACCTGGCCGGCGGCCGGCAGCGACGGCAGCAGCCCGGCGTTCAGCCGCACCCCGGGGTCGGTGTTGACGACGCCCCACGACGCCGGCCCGACCACGCGCATGCCGTTGGCCCGGGCCACCCGCACGAGCTCGCGCTGGCGTTCGAGGCCCTCGGGCCCGGTCTCGGCGAAGCCGCCGCTGACCACGACCAGCCCCCGGACGCCGGCGCGCGCGCAGTCGTGCACGACGTCGAGCACGGCCGGTGCCGGCACGGCGATGACGGCCAGGTCGAACGGCCGCTCGGGGTCCACCGGCAGGTCGGCGATGCTGCGGTGGGCGGGCACGCCGAGGACGGCGTCCGCCTGGGGGTGCACCACCGCGACCCGGCCGGCGAAGTCGCCGGCGAGGAGGTCCTGGAGCAGGCGGTGACCGATCGTGCCGGCCCGACGGCTCGCGCCCACGAGCACGACGGAGCGCGGCGCGAGCAGCGCGGCGACGCTGCGAGACTCGGCGCGGTGCTCGCGCGCGGTCATCACGGCGAGGGACTGCTCGGTCGGGTCGATGTCGAACCACAGCGACACCACCCCGTCGTCGAAGTCGTGCCGCACGGCGTAGCCGGCGTCGCGGAAGACGCCGAGCATCCGGCGGTTCTGCGGCAGCACCTCCGCGACGAAGCGGTGGATGCCGTTCTCGCGGGCCGCCGCTGCCAGGTGCTCGAGCAGCACCGACCCGAAGCCGCGGCCCTGCTGGGCGTCGGCGACGTTGAAGGCGACCTCGGCGGCACGCGGCTCGGTCCGGTCGTAGCGGCCGACCGCGACGATCTCGTCGCCGACCGTCGCGACCAGCGCCACCCGGTCGACGTGGTCGACGTGGGTGAAGCGGTACAGGTCGGCGTCCGACAGGCGCGGCATCGGGGCGAAGAAGCGCAGGTAGGTCGACTCCGGCGACTGCCTGACGTGGAACGCCTGGAGCCTCTCGGCGTCGGCCGGGCTGATCGGCCGCAGGTGCGCCGTGCTGCCGTCGGCGAGGACGACGTCGGCCTCCCAGTGCGCCGGGTACGCCACGCCGTCGTCGTCGCCCGTGGGGCTGCCGGCCGAGCCAGGAGTCGACACGTCCCGAGCCTAGCCGCGGCACCCCATCGTGCTCGCTGGTCGATCGGCTTGCCCGGCCGGCCGGCCCCCGTGAGACCCTGGCGGTATGGCGTCGCTGCGCAGTTCCGCCTGGTACGGGGGTCAGGACCGCAACGGCTACATCCACCGTGCGTGGATGCGCCGCGGCCTGCCCGACTCGGCCTTCGAGGGGCGGCCGCAGATCGCGATCGCGGACACCGCGTCGGACCTGGTGCCCTGCAACAAGCACCTCACCGAGCTCGCCGGGGTGGTGGCGAACGGCGTCTGGGAGGCCGGCGGGGTGCCGCAGCACCTGCCGGTGATGGGCCTGGGCGAGACGAACGTCCGGCCGACGGCGATGCTCTGGCGCAACCTCGCCGCGATGCAGATCGAGGAGATGCTGCGCGCGAACCCGGTCGACGGCGTGGTGCTGCTCGGCGGCTGCGACAAGACGATCCCCGCGCTGCTCATGGCGGCGGCGTCCGTCGACCTGCCCGCGGTCGTCGTCCCGGGCGGGCCGATGCTCAACGGGACGTTCCGGGGGGTGCCGCTGGGCTGCGGCACCGACGTGTGGCGGCTCTCGGAGGAGGTGCGCGCGGGGACCCTGAGCCAGGCCGCGTTCCTCGAGTCCGAGTCGTCGATGATCCGCAGCAGGGGCCACTGCAACACCATGGGGACGGCGTCCACGATGGGGTTGCTCGCGGAGGTGCTGGGGATGACGATCCCGGGCACGGCGGGGTTGCCCGCGCCCGATGCGCGGCTCCATGCGCGCGCCCACGACACCGGCCGGCTCGCCGTCGAGCTGGTCGCGGCCGGCCGGCGCCCGAGCGGCGTCGTCACGGCCGGGTCCTTCCGGAACGCGATCGTCGCGCTGGCGGCCCTGGGCGGCTCCACGAACGCCGTCGTCCACCTGCTCGCGATCGCCGGCCGGCTCGGCGTCCCGCTGGCGCTCGACGACCTCGACCGGATCGGCCACGACGTGCCGCTGCTCGTCGACCTGCAGCCGGCCGGGCGCTTCCTGATGGAGGACTTCCACCGGGCCGGCGGCCTGCTGGCGGTGCTGCGCGAGGTGCGCGACCTGCTCGACGCCGACGCCCTGACCGTCGACGGCCGGCCGCTCGTGGCGCACCTCGACGAGGCGCGGATCTGGGACGAGGAGGTGCTGCGCCCGCTCGGCTCCCCGCTGCAGGAGCGGGCGGGCATCGCCGTCCTGCGCGGCAGCCTGGCGCCGGCGGGAGCGGTGATCAAGCCCGCCGCGGCCTCCCCGGAGCTGCTGCGGCACCGCGGCCGGGCCGTGGTCTTCGACTCGGTCGAGGACATGCACGCCCGCATCGACGACCCCGCCCTCGACGTCGACCGCGACAGCGTGCTGGTGCTGCGCGGCTGCGGGCCCAAGGGCTACCCCGGGATGCCCGAGGTCGCGAACCTCCCGCTCCCCCGCACGCTCCTCGAACAGGGCGTGCGCGACGTCGTGCGGGTCTGTGACGGGCGGATGAGCGGGACCGCGTACGGCACGGTGGTCCTCCACGTCGCTCCGGAGGCGGCCGCCGGCGGCCCGCTGGCCCGGGTGCGCACGGGCGACTGGATCGTGCTGGACGTCGAGGGCCGCCGCCTCGACGTCGATGTCGACCCGGCCGAGCTGGCGGGGCGCGAGCCCGCGGCCGCGATGGTCGAGGCCCTGGCCAGGCCGGAACGGGGGTGGGAGCGGCTGTACGTCGAGACCGTCCTCGGCGCCGAGACCGGGGCCGACCTCGACTTCCTCGTGGGCCGCAGCGGCGACGGGGTGGCCCGCGAGTCGCACTGACCTGACCGTGTCGAGCCCGCCGGAACGGTCAGAACGGCAGTCGCCGGAGCACCGCTCGGGGCAGCACGACGAGGACGCCCGCGACGGCGCGCGCGAGTGGCGGGCTGTAGACCACGGGGCCGCGGCGGCGAAGGCCCGTGACCACCGCCCGGGCGACGGTGTCGGCGTCTACCGCGAGGGGTGGGGTGCGCAGGTGCGCCGTCATCCGGGTGCGGACGAACCCCGGCCGGACGACGAGCACGCGCGCGCCCGACCCGGCCAGCTCGTCGCCGAGCCCCAGCGCGGCGAGGTCGAGACCGGCCTTGGCGGCGCCGTAGACGAAGTTCGCCGACCGGGCCTGCCGCCCGGCGACCGACGACAGGACGACGAGCGCGCCGTGCCCCTGCGCCCTGAGCCGGCGCCCGGCCGAGAGGAGCAGGCTGAGCGGCCCGACGAAGGTGGCCTCGACGTCGCGCACGGCGACCGCGGGGTCCGCGATGGCGGCGGCCTGGTCACCGAGCACGCCGACCGCGAGGATCGTCACGTCGACGTCCCCCTGGTCGAAGACGGCGTCCATGATCTGGGCGTGCGTGCCCGTCGCGGTGGCCTCGAGCTCGACCACCTCGACCCGGGCGGCGCCGCGCAGCTCGGCCGCGAGCTCCTTCGCGGCGGCGGCCAGCGCGGAGGCGTCGCGCCCGGCGAGCACCACCCGGGCGAGCCGCTCGGGCGGCAGGGCACGGACGACGGCGAGCCCGATCTCGCTGGTCCCTCCGAGCAGGAGGACCGACTGCGGGCGGCCGAGGGCGTCGATCACAGGCCAAGTCTCCTGGAGAGGTCGGAGGCGAACAGGCGGTGGGGGTCGAGGCCGTCACGCACGGAGCGCCACTCGGCCAGCCGCGGGTAGAACGCCCCGAGGAGGTCCGGGCGGACCCGCGAGTCCTTGACCAGGTAGACGGCACCGCCCGCGGCCGCGACGGCCTCGTCGAGCCGGTCGAGGACGGGAGCGAGCCGCCCGGGCCGGCCGGCCGGCAGGTCGACGGCCAAGGTCCAGCCCGGTCTCGGGAACGACAGCGGCGCCGGCCCCGCGGCCCCGAACCGCTTGAGCACGCCGAGGAAGGGGGCGGCGCCCGACCCGCCGAGCTCGCCGACGGCCCGCTCGACCACGTCCTCCCGATCGTCGGGCACCACGAACTGGTACTGCACGAAGCCGCGCGGGCCGTACAGGCGGTTCCAGGAGCGGACGCCGTCGAGGGGGTGGAAGAAGCTCTCCAGCCGCTCGACGGTGTCGCGGGGGCGCGTCGGCGCCTTCGCGTACCAGAGGGCGTCGAACAGCCGCGCCGTCACCGGGCCGACCGCCGCGGCCGGCAGCGGCGGCGCCGCGAGGCGCTCGGCCGGGGCGTAGGCGAGCGGGTCGTGGCCCCGGGCGAGAACCGCCTCGGCGGCGGCATGGTCGCCGCTGGTCAGCACGCCCCGGCCCGCCCGCCGGCCCCGGGCCAGCACGTCGACCCATGCCACCGTGTACCGGTGCCGCCGGTCGTGCTCGCGCAGCGTGGCCATCAGGGAGGCGAGGTCGTGCGCCCGCTCGGTGCGGACGTCGATCCACGCGCTGGCCACCGGCCGGAGTTGAACGGCCACCCGGGTCACCACACCGGTGAGTCCGAGGCCGCCCACGGTGGCCCAGAAGGCGCGCGCCTCCTCGGCCTCACCGTCGGGGGCGAGCCGGCGCAGGCGACCGGTGCCGTCGACGAGCTCGAGCCAGGCGACGTGGCCGCCGAAGCTGCCGTCGACGTGGTGGTTCTTGCCGTGGACGTCGGCCGCGATCGCTCCCCCGACGGTGACGTAGCGGGTCCCCGGCGTGACGGGGACGAACCAGCCGCGTGGCACGACGACCCGCAGGAGCCGGTCGAGGCTGACGCCGGCGCCGACCACGGCCAGGCCGGTGGTCCCTTCCAGCTCGATCCCGCCGAGTCCCTCGGTCGAGAGGACGTCCCCGCCGGCGCTCTGCGCTGCGTCGCCGTAGCACCGGCCCAGTCCCCGGGCCAGTAGCCCCCGCATGCGGCCGGCTGGCTCACCCGCGATCCGTTCGGCCACGAGCTCCGCGACCTCCTGGGGGGACGACGGAACGTGGACACGGGCCGACGTCGGCGCGGTGCGCCCCCACCCCGTGAGCGAGCGGGTGGGCACGGCGGGCACCGTCGGCGCCCCCGATCCTCGGGGGCTGTGCTCAGAGGCCGAGGTCGTAGCCACCGGCACCGATCGCGATCATGATCACCCACGCGACGCCGAGAACGAGCAGGGTGCGGTCGGCCAGCAGGACGTCCTCCGGGGCCTCCGCCCGGCCCCCGTCGATGTCGAGGGCGTAGCGGAACAGCGCGAGGACGAACGGCACGATCGACCACAACCCCCAGCTGCCCTCGTCGCGGACCACGTAGACCTGGGTCGCCCACAGGGCGTAGGTGACGATGGTCAGGGTGGCGGCAGAGGTCCACACGAACCGCAGGAACCCCGGCGTGTAGGCCTCCAGGGCCGCCCGCGCCCCCGGCTGGACGGGGCCGGCCACGAGTTCGGCGTACCGCTTGCCGGCCACCAGGAACAGCGACCCGAACCCGGTGACCAGCAGGAACCATGAGCTCACCGGGATGCCGGCGGCCACTCCGCCGCCCGCACCCCTCAGCACGAAGCCTGCCGCGACGACGACCAGTTCGACGACGGGCTCGCGGCGCAACCGGAGGGTGTACCCGACCGTCAGGAGCAGATAGGCGGCGACCAGCAGCACGAACCCGCGCGAGCAGACCGAGGCCAGCGCGACCGAGGCCAGCGCGAGCACCCCGGCTGCGGCCAGGGCCACCGGCACGGGCAGGGCGCCGCTGGCCACGGGCCGGAGCCGCTTGCGCGGGTGCGCGCGGTCCTCGGCGGCGTCGTGGACGTCGTTCACGAGGTAGGTGCTCGACGCCGCGAGGCAGAACGTGACGAACGCGGCCAGGGTCGTGCGAGCAACGGTCCACTCGTGGGCGCCGGCGGCGACGGGGGCGCCCACCACGAGGACGTTCTTCAGCCACTGCCGCGGCCGGACGGCGGCGGCGAGGGCGCCCGCCGTGCCACCGTGAAGGACGGCCGCCTCGCCGCGCGCCGGCCGGAGCAGCGTCACCGGGCGTACACCGCGAAGAAGTCCCGGCTGTTGACGCCGTAGTAACGGTCGGGCGGCCGGACGAAGTCGACCAGCTTGTGCGGGGTGGGACTGCCCGCGGACGACGGGGTGTACCACATGTAGGAGATCCATTCGGGGTTGATGTCGAGCTCCATCGCGCGGACCGCCCCGGCGCGCTGGAGCAGCACACCCAGGCTGCGGGCCGACAGAGCGTCGCCGGCGACGAAGACCTCGTCCCCCGAGGCCGTGACCCCGACGCCGGAGCGCCAGACGTACGCGGCGGCGCCGATGGTCGCCCCCCAGTTCGACTGGGTGCCGGAGCCGACGTCGGGGCCGAGGCGGCCGTGGTCGACGAGCGGCGTGAGGTTCTGGCGGACGCTGCGGACGTGCGACGTCATCCGCACCTCGCTCCCCCAGGCGCCGACGTCGGCGTGACCGTCGTCGTAGACGACGAACGACGCCGAGCCGGTGCGCAGACTCCCGATCGTGTGTCCGTCGGCGTAGAAGCCGCCCTGCGAGTCGGCGATCTTGAAGCCGCTGTTGAAGGTCGCGGCCAGCCCGGCACGGCGTCCCGGCGTGATCGTCGGCCCGGTGCTCCAGAGCGCCAGCTGCCCGGGATCGCCGGAGCCGGGGTGCTGCTCGAACCTCAACAGCCGCGAGCTCATCCACGCGACCCCCGCGAGGTAGCTGGTGTGGACGGCGTCGGGCCGCAGCCGGGCCGTCTGGATCGCCGGCTGGCCGTCGACCGTCACCCTGGGGGCGAACACACCCTCGCCGCGCAGCGCCGGGCCGGCGACGACGGCGAGCGGTTCGTGCAGCGTGACCCGGGCAGGCGACTGGGCGCCGGTGCGGGGCGGTCGCCCTCTCGCGGTCGTGCCGGGACCGGTGGAGGTCCCCCCGGTCGCGGCGGCCGCCGACCCGGCGTCCGCGGCCAGGGAGCTGGTGTCGGCGGCGTCGACGCTGCCGCCGTCCCGCGGCGGGTCGAGCGTGTACTGCAGCTGCTCCAGTCCGGTCACGGCGAACCCGAGCCCGCGGTCCCGCGCGCTCTCGGCGAGGCGCGCGGCGAAGCTGTCGTTGCTGTCCGCCGTCACCGCCGGGACCACCACCCATGCCGCGAGCAGGACGACCAGGACCGCCACGCCGGCGGCGGCGCGCCTCACCAGCCTCCATCGCCCACTGCCCCCAGTGGCCTCCGACCGACGTTGCAGCACCCGTCACCGTCCCTCGACCCGGTTCACCCTCCGCAGGAAAGGACGCACGACAGGCCCCTGTGGATGGCTCTCGGTGAAGACGCTATCCATGGCTTTCTTAGACGCCGCTCTGTCATTACGCTCCGTCACGACGTCGGGACATGACCCTCCCCGATCGCGCGGCGCAACGAGGTCACCGGCTCGGCGTGGCAGCGCCGGCGCGGGCCGGATGGCACCATCGGCCTGTGCTGCGCCTGGACGACCATTGGATCTGGGACTCATGGGTCGCCGACGACGGGGACCTGTACCACCTGTACTTCCTGATGGCGCCGCGATCCCTGGGCGACCTGGCCCTGCGGCACGTCAACGCGACCGTCGGTCACGCCACCTCGCCCGACCTCGTGACCTGGGACTACCGGGGCGAGTGCCTGGGGCCGGCGCGGGCGGGTTTCGACGACCTGGGCATCTGGACCGGCTCGGTGGTCCGCGGTCCCGACGCGTGGTGGATGTTCTACACGGCCATCTCGACCGGCGGGCACCACGTCTACGACCAGCGAGTAGGGGCGGCGGTCTCCCACGACCTGCACACCTGGCGTCGTGTGGCGGACCGGCCGACCCTGCAGGTCGACGGCCGCTGGTACAAGACGCTGCACCTGGCCCCGCCCGGCACGACCGGCCCCGACCTCGCGACGGTCAGCGAGACCTGGCGTGATCCGCTCGTACTGCCCGACCCGGGCGGCGACGGGTGGCACATGCTGGTCACCGCCCGCGGCCTGGGCGCCGGGCGCAACGACGACGGCGTCGTCGCGCACGCCACCAGCAGCGATCTCGTCACCTGGCGGGTCGGGCCGCCGCTGTCGCGAGCGGGCGCCGGCTTCGGACAGCTCGAGGTGCTGCAGAGCAAGGTGATCGACGGCCGCGGCGTGCTCGTCTTCACCTGCCACCCGCAGGAGATGACCCCGGAGCGGGTGGCCGGCTCCGGCGAGTACTGCACGTGGTCGGTGCCCGCCCCGGGCCCGCTCGGGCCGTGGGACGTCGCCCAGGCCCGGCCCTTCACGGCCGACCCCGACCTGTTCGCGGCGCCGCTCGTCCAGTTGCGGGACGGCAGCTGGGCGATCGTCGGGTTCCGCAACCTCGAGCCGCGCGGCGAGGACGGGTTCTTCATCCACGACCCGATCCCCGTCACCCTGGACGACGAGGGCTACCTGGTCGCACGCTGAGTGCCCGCCGGACCGCCCGATCAGCTGCCACCCGCGACCCGCCGGCGCCGAGGGAGATGCGATGACGGCCAGACCGTGGTGGCGGGACGCCGTCACCTACGAGGTCTACCCGCGCAGCTTCGCCGACGGCAACGGTGACGGAGACGGCGACC
The DNA here is from genome assembly GCA_963794075.1 of uncultured Actinomycetota bacterium. GTDB lineage: Bacteria > Actinomycetota > Actinomycetes > Actinomycetales > Kineosporiaceae > DATKNA01. Next base: position 167,644 of record CAWCCY010000021.1, on the reverse strand, counting down.
TCCAGGGACTGCTCGCCCGCCTGCCCTACCTCGCCGACCTCGGCGTCGACGCGCTCTGGATCGCCCCCTGGTACCCCTCCCCCCTCGCCGACGGCGGGTACGACGTCAGCGACCACCGCGACATCCACCCCATGTTCGGCACCCTCGCGGATGCCGACGCGGTGCTGGCGGCCGCCCACGCGCTCGGCCTGCGGGTGCTCGTCGACGTCGTCGCCAACCACACCTCCGACGCCCACCCCTGGTTCACCGACGCGCTCACCGCCGGGCCGGGCTCGGCGGCGAGGGCCCGCTACTTCTTCCGCGACGGTCGGGGCCCGGGCGGCGCCGAGCCCCCCAACAACTGGATCAGTGCGTTCGGCGGCTCGGCCTGGTCGCGCGTCACCGAGCCCGACGGCTCCCCCGGCCAGTGGTACCTGCACCTGTTCGCCCCGGAGCAGCCCGACGTCGACTGGCGTCACCCCGAGGTCGCCGACCACTTCGACGACGTCCTGCGCTTCTGGTTCGACCGCGGCGTCGACGGCGTCCGCGTCGACGCCGCGCCCGCGCTCGCCAAGGCCGACGGGATGCCGGACGCCGACTACGGCGGCGTGCCGCTGTTCGTCACGGCCGACTGGGAGGGCAACCCGCACTGGGACGTCGACGACGTCCATGCCATCCTGCGGCGATGGCGCCGGATCGGCGACGCCTACGCCGGTGACCGGGTGTTCGTCGCCGAGGCCATCGTGAACGGCCCCGAACGGCTGAGCCGCTACCTGCGCCCCGACGAGATGCACACCGCGTTCAACTTCGGCTTCCTCAAGGCGGGGTGGGGGCCCGAGCTGCGGGAGGTCGTCGACGACACCCTCGCCGCTCTCGCGTCGACCGGCGCCCCTCCCACCTGGGTGCTGGGCAGCCACGACGAGACCAGGCTGGTCACCCGGTTCGGGCGCGGCAACACCGGCGCCCGCCACATCGCGGACGAGCAGGGCGCGCCCTCCGATCTCGCCCTCGGCACCCGCCGCGCCCGCGCGGCCGCGCTGCTCATGCTCGCGCTGCCCGGCGGCGCGTACGTCTACCAGGGCGACGAGCTCGGCCTGCCCGACGTCGAGGACATCCCCGACGACCGGCGGCAGGACCCGCTGTGGCACCGGTCGGGGCACGCGGTGCTCGGACGCGACGGCTGCCGGGTGCCGCTGCCGTGGAGCGGCGACCGGCCGCCCTTCGGGTTCACCCCGGACGGCGCCCGCGCGTGGCTCCCGCAGCCCGCCGGTTGGGCCGCGCTCACCGTGCAGCGGCAGGCCGCCGACCCGGGCTCGATGCTCTCGCTGTACCGGGCCGCGCTCCGGCTTCGCCGGGAGGAGCCGGGCTTCCACGAGACCGCCTTCGCCTGGAACGACGGGCCCGCCGAGGTGCTCGACTTCGACCGCGGCGCCGGCCTGCGCTGCGTGGTGAACCTCGGCGCGGCCGCCGTCCCGGTCCCCGCCGACAGCCGTGTCCTGCTGGCCAGCTCCCCGCTCGACGGCCGAGACCTGCCGCCCGATGCCGCCGCCTGGCTGCGCCGCGGGTGAACGCTCCGGCGGTCGTCCGCGTGTACTCCGGCGTGGACCCTCGCGATCGCTGCCGCCCAGTCACGCTCGACCGTGCCCGGACGGGCCGGTGTGGCTGAGGACCTCGCCCTCGAGGCGCCCCCCGAGACGGGTCGACCGGCGCCCGACCAGCCGCCGCCGGGGCTGCCGCGGCGGGCCCGGCGCCGCCGCCGTGCCGGCTGGGCGCTCGACGCCGCCGCCCTGGTCCTCGTGCTCGCGGTGCTCCTGGCGCCGGACCGGTTCCGGGACCTCTCGGTCACGGCGTTCCTGCGCCTCCCGGTCGAGGCGCTCGCGGGCGTCGGGCTCGCCCTCGCCCTGCCCCGCCGGTGGGCGCGCATCATCGTCGCGCTCGGCGCGGCCGCCGCCGCCGTCCTCGCGGTGGGCCGGGCCGTCGACATGGGGTTCGACGAGGTGCTGCGACGCCCTTTCGACCCCGTGCTCGACTGGCCCTTCGTCGCCGATGCCGTCGAGTTCCTGCGGGCCGAGGTGGGGCCCGCTGGGCGCCCTCGGCGCCGTCGCGGTCGCCGTGCTGGCCGCGACCGCGGTCGTCGCCCTCACCACCCTGGCGGCGCTCCGGCTGGCCGGCGCCGTGACGCGTCACCCGCGGCCCGCCACACGTGCGCTCGCGGCCGCGGCCGCCGTCTGGATCGGAGCCGCGGTGCTGGGGCTCGACACCGCGCCCGGCGAGCCCTTCGCCGGCCGCTCGGCGGTCGCCGACGCCCGCGCCCGCGAGCAGCAGGTCGTGGCGGGGCTGCGCGACCGGGTCGCGTTCGCCGCGCAGGCCCGCGCCGACGCCTTCCGCGACACGCCCCCCGCCGGCCTGCTCACGGGCCTGCGCGGTAAGACGGTCCTGCTCGCATTCGTCGAGAGCTACGGGCGCAGCGCCGTCCAGGACCCGGCCCTGGCGCCCCGGGTCGACGCCGCGCTCGACGCCGGCACCGCCCGGCTACGGGCCGCCGGCTTCGCCGCCCGCAGCGGCTGGCTGACCTCACCCACCTTCGGTGGCGGCAGCTGGTTCGCCCACTCGACGCTGCTCTCCGGGCTCTGGGTCGACAACCAGCAGCGCTACCGCACCGTCGTGGCCAGCGACCGCTTCACCCTCACCGGCGCCTTCGCGAAGGCCGGCTGGCGGACGGTCGGCTGGGAGCCCGGCGTCACCCGGGCCTGGCCGGAGGGCGCGTTCTACCACTACGACGAGATCGTGGACTCGCGGGCGATGGGCTACCGGGGCCCGCCGTTCAGCTGGGCGCCCGTCCCCGACCAGTACACGCTCGCCGCCCTGCAGCGCAGGGAGCTCGCGCCCGGCCATGCACCGGTGATGGCGGAGATCACGCTCGTCTCGAGCCACGCGCCGTGGGCACCACTCCCCGCCGCGGTGCCGTGGGAGACCGTGGGCGACGGGGACGTCTTCGACCCCATGCCGGCGGCCGGGGACCAGCCCGGGGCGGTGTGGGCCGACCCGGCCACGGTGAAGGCGGCCTACGTGCAGTCGGTCACCTACTCCCTGCAGACGCTGATCTCGTTCGTCGAACGCTACGGCGACGACGACACCGTCCTGGTGCTCCTCGGCGACCACCAGCCGGCGCAGGTCGTCACGGGCCCCGACGCGAGCCGCGACGTACCGGTCACCGTCGTCGCTCACGACCCCGCGGTGCTCGAGCGGATCTCGGGCTGGGGGTGGAGCGACGGCCTGCGGCCGGCACCGAGCGCGCCCGTGTGGCGGATGGACGCCTTCCGCGACCGGTTCCTCGCCGCGTACGGCTCCGCCGCGCCGACCGCGAGCAGCGCGACGTCGCGGCCGAACGACCACACCAGCGCCGCGACCGCGAGGGCCACCGCGGAAGTGGCGACCGCGACCGGCAGGACGCCCGCCACGGCCACGGCGAGGACGACCCCCTGAGCCGCCGCGACGACCTTGCGGGAGCGCCGCGGCGGGAGCGGGCTGCGCAGCCAGGGCAGCAGCAGGCCGGCGCCGGCGAACGCGTAGCGCAGCAGGCCGGCCGCGAGCACCCAGGGGCCGAGCGCCACGGCGAGCAGCGCGCTCAGCGCGAGGATCAACGCGGCGTCGACCTCCATGTCGAACCGGGCACCGAACGGCGAGGCCGTCCCCGTCCGGCGGGCGAGCCAGCCGTCGACGGCGTCGAGCGGCAGTGCGACCAGGGCGAGGACCGCGGCAGCAGCGGGCGCGGCCGTCGCCGGGGCCAGCAGGGCGCCGGCCGCGAGCGCGACGACACCGCCCGTGAGCACGGCCCGCACCAGCGTGACCCGGTCCGCCGGACCGAGGGCACGCATGCCGTCACGGCGCACGCCCCGGTCGAGCAGCCGCCAGGTGAGGAGCCCGGCGGCCGACCCGGCGAGCAGTCCGGGCACCCGGACGCCGGCCGTGCCGGCCAGCCCGGCGAGCAGCCCCGCCTGCGGGAGGAGCACGGACGCGCCGAGCCGGTGGGCCCGCGGAGCCCGCTGCCCCGGCTGATCCGGTCGGTCGCGTCGGTGCATACCCTGCTTCACGTGTCGGCACCCCGGACGGTTCGCCCGCGGCCGGACCTCACTTCCGTGTCGGGTGGGCGGTCGTGACCGGGACGGCCCGGGCGCTCTGGGTCCAGGCCCCGGGCCGCGCGGAGATCCGCACGGTGCCGGTGCCCGAGCCCGGTGACGGCGAGGTGCTCGTGCGCACCCTGTACTCGGGCGTCAGCCGCGGGACGGAGAGCCTCGTGCTGCGTGGCGAGGTGCCGCCGAGCCAGTACGCCGCGATGCGCGCGCCGTTCCAGCGCGGCGACTTCCCGGGGCCGGTGCAGTACGGCTACCTGAGCGTGGGGGTGGTCGAGCAGGGGCCGCCGGAGCTGGCGGGCCGCACCGTGTTCTGCCTGTTCCCGCACCAGACGCGCTACCTGGTGCCGGCCGCGGCGGTGGTTCCCCTGCCCGTCGGTGTGCCACCGGGGCGCGCCGTGCTCGCGGGGGCGATGGAGACCGCGGTGAACGCGCTCTGGGACGCCCCGCCGCTCGTCGGCGACCGGGTCACCGTCGTCGGCGGCGGGATGATCGGCGGCTGCGTGGCAGCCCTGGCGGGCCGGCTGCCGGGGGTGGACGTCGAGCTGGTCGACGTCGACCCGGAGCGCGCGGCCGTGGCCGAGCGGATCGGCGTCCGGTACGCCCGGCCCGGCGACGCGACGCCCGAGCGCGACCTCGTCGTCCATGCCAGCGCCACGGCCGCCGGGCTCCGGCGCGCGCTCGAGCTGGCGGCGCCCGAGGCGACCGTCCTCGAGCTCAGCTGGTACGGCGACCGGGGGGTCGAGCTGCCGCTCGGGGAGGCGTTCCACTCGCGCCGCCTCGTGCTGCGCGGCAGCCAGGTCGGCGCCGTGGCGCCCGCGCGGCGGGGCAGCCGGACCCACCGCGACCGGCTCACGCTCGCCCTGACCCTGCTCGCCGACCCGGCCCTCGACGTGCCTCGTCACCGGCGAGTGCGCCTTCGAGGAGTTGCCAGAGGTGCTGGCCCGGATCGCCTCGGGCGAGCTGCCCGGGCTCTGCCACCGGGTCCGGTACCCCGAAGCCGCGTCCCCCGAGGAGGCCTGAGATGTACTCCGTCACCGTCCGGGACCACATGATGATCGCCCACAGCCTGCCCGGGGAGGTCTTCGGCCCGGCGCAGCGCAAGCACGGTGCGACGTACGTCGTCGACGCCACCTTCCGGCGACCGGCCCTGGACGCCGACGGCGTCGTGGTCGACCTGGGCCTGGCCGCGCAGGCCCTGACGGCGTCGCTCGACCGGTTCCGTTACCGCGACCTCGACGACGAGCCCGCCCTCGCGGGCGTCACGACGACGACCGAGGTGCTCGCCCGGCTCGTCGCCGACGACCTGGCCGAGCGGATCCGCGACGGCCTGCTCGGCGCGGCCGCCCGCGGGATCACCGGGCTCGGCGTGACCCTGCACGAGTCGCACGTCGCGTGGGCCGGCTACGAGCGCGAGCTGTGAGCGCCGGAGGTGCCTGAGGTCTGGTTCGTGCTGCCGCCGGGCGTCGACGACCCGGCCGCCCCGAGCGGCGGCAATCGCTACGACCTGCGGGTCCGCGACGGGCTCCCGGCACAGGGCCGGCAGGTCCGGCCGGTCGTCGCGCCGGGGAGCTGGCCGCTCCCGTCGGCCGGCGACCTCGGCGGGCTCGGCCGGCTGCTCGCGGCGGTCCCCGCCGGTGCCGTCGTGCTGCTGGACGGCCTGGTCGGCTGCGCGGCACCGGGCGTCCTGGCGGCGCAGGCCGCGCGGCTGCGGGTCGTCGTCCTCGTGCACCTGCCGCTGGCGGACGAGACCGGGCTCGACCCGGGTCTGGCCCGCGACCTGGACGTGGGTGAGGGGCAGGCGCTGCGGGCGGCCGCCGCCGTCGTCGCCACCAGCCACGCGACGGCCCGGCGGATCCTCGAACGGCACGGGCTCGACCCGGCCCGGCTGCACGTCGCTCCGCCGGGCGTCGACGCCGCTGCGCCGGCGGCGCCCTCCGCGCGCGGTACCCGCCTGCTGTGCGTCGCCGCCGTGACGCCGCGCAAGGGTCACGACACGCTGGTCGCGGCCCTGGCCCGGATCAGCGATCTGCCCTGGTCGTGCACCTGTGCCGGGCCTGTCGACCGCGCACCCGAGCACGCGGCGGGCGTCCGCCGCCGGGTGGCCGCCCTCGGTGACCGGGTGACCTTCCCCGGGCCGGTGACCGGCGCGGCGCTCGAGGCGCTGTACGCGGGCGCGGACCTGCTGGTGCTGGCGTCGCGCGCGGAACCGTACGGCATGGTCGTCACCGAGGCGCTGGCCCGCGCGGTGCCCGTGGTCGCCGCCGACGTCGACGGCGTGGGCGAGGCGCTGGGGGTGGCGCCCGGGGGCGAGCGACCGGGGCTGCTGGTGCCGCCGGACGACGCCGCAGGCGCTGGCGGCCGCCCTCCGGGAGTGGCTCACTGACGGCGCGCTGCGCGACCGCCTGCGCCGGGCTGCCGCCGGGCGGCGCACGCAGCTGCGCGGCTGGGCGGCCACGAGCGCGCGACCTGGCCGCCGCCCTCCAGGCGGCGACATCACCGACGTGGACGGGGTGACCGAGGTGGACGACACGGGGTTCGACCCGGGCTGGCTCGACCTGCGCGAGGCGGCCGACGGCCGCGCCCGCGCCATCGATCTCGTCGAGGGTGGCCCGGGCCGCGCTGACGGCCTCTCCCACGGAGTCGGCGCCGCTCGTCGTGCACGACCTCGGCTGCGGGACGGGCTCGATGGGCCGGTGGCTGGCGCCGAGGCTCCCGGGCCCGCAACGGTGGGTCCTGCACGACCGCGACCCCGCGCTGCTGGCCCTCGCCGCCGGCCGGCTCCCGGCGCGCCGCCGCCGACAGCTCGCCCGTCGTGGCCGAGACCCGTACCGGGGACGTCACCGCGCTGACGGCCGCGGACCTCGCTGGCGCCGGCCTGGTGACGGCGTCCGCGCTGCTCGACCTGCTGACGGCGGCGGAGGTCGACGCGCTCGCGACGGCCTGCGCCGGGGCTCGGTGCCCCGCGTTGTTCACGCTCTCGGTGGTGGGCCGGGTCGAGCTCGTGCCGGGCGACCCGCTGGACGGGCACGTCGGCGCGGCCTTCGACGCTCACCAGCGCCGGGTGGTCGGCGGCCGCCGCCTGCTGGGCCCGGACGCCGTCGGCGCCGCGGCCGCCGCCTCCGACGCCCGCGGCGCCGAGGTCGACCTCCGGCCCAGCCTCTGGCGGCTGGCGGCCGCCGACCGCGCCCTGACGGAGGCCTGGCTGCTCGGGCTGGACCGCCGCGGCGGCCGAGGAGCAGCCCGGCCTGCCGGTGGCGCCCTACCTCGAGCGCCGGCTGGCGGTGGCGCGTGCGGGGTCGCTCGCCGTCACGGTGCACCACGCCGACCTGCTCGCCCGCTGGGCAGCTTGAACGCGCGCACGGGCACGTCCCGCACCAGCTCGACGGCGATCCGGGTGGCCTCGGCCTCGTCGAGCTGGTGCGTCGCCACGAGCCCTGCCAGATAGGCGGCGTCGGCCCGCCGGGCCGTGTCGTGCCGCGTCGCGATCGAGCAGAAGGCGCGGGTGTCGTCGACGAAGCCGGAGGTCTTGGCGAAGCCGGCTGCGTCGGTCACCGCCACCGGTAGCGGCGCCATCGCCGCCGGGGTGTCGAGGAACCACCACGGCGCGCCGGGCCCACGCTCGGGTAGAAGCCGGCCAGCGGCGCGATCTCGCGGGCGAACGCCGTCTCGTCGACGGTGAAGAGCACGAGGTGCAGCGCGGGGTGCGTCCCGAACGCGTCGAGCAGCGGGCCGAGCGGCCGCGTGAACGACGCGACGCGGGAGGTCGTGCCCCGTGTCCGGGCCGTACCGCTCGAACGTCGGCCGGTGGTGGTTGCGGACGACGCCCGGGTGCAGCTGCATCACGAGCCCGTCGTCGCACGACATCTCGGCCAGCCTGAAGACGAGGTCGCGCCGGTAGGCTTCGGCGTCCGCGGGGGGTATCCGCCCGCCAGCGCGTCACGGTGGATCCGCTCCGCCTGCTCGGCTCGGCAGCGGCTCGGTGCCGGCGTCCGGAACGCCCGTGTCGGTGGCGGTGCCGCCCAGCCCGGCGAAGTACGCGCGCCGGGCGCGGAGCGCCGCCAGGAGCCGCCGTAGGTGCCGCAGTCCTCGTCGGCGGCGGCCGCGAGGTCGGGGAGCGCGGCGCGCCAGCCGGGCCGGCCGGGGTCGAGGTAGCGGTCGGGGCGGAAGGTCGGGATCACCAGCGCCGGTGAGATCGGGGTCGTCGCGCAGGGCACGGTGTGCGGCCAGGGAGTCCGCTCGGGTCGTCCGTGGTGGCGAGCACGCGGATCCGGAACCGCTCGAACAGCGCCCGCGGCCTGAACGTGTCGCTGTCGAGGGCGGCGGCGACCTGGTCGTAGACGGCGTCCGCGGTCTCCTCGGACGGGGTGACGCGCACGCCGAACAGGCCCGCGAGCTGGTCGGTCAACCAGTACCGCACGGTGGTGCCCGCGAGCGCGTGCCAGTGCGCGCAGAGCAGCCGCCAGATCTCCCGCGACCCACCGGGCGTCGCCTCGCCGCCGCCGAGCCCGAGCCGGTCGAGCGGCACGCCGTGCGCGTGCAGCAGCCGGGTCACGTAGTGGTCGGAGGTGACGAGCAGCGCCGACGGATCGGTGAACCGGGCGTTCTCGAGCAGCAGGGCCGGGTCGACGTGCCCGTGCGGGGAGTAGATCGGCGCCTCGCGGACGGCCTCGTACAGGTCCCACGCCACCCGGCGCGCGGCCGGGTCGGCCGGCATCAGGCGGTGGGGTGCCAGCAGCATCGGCGCGGCGTGGTCCCGCGTCGCGCGGCGCGGTGCCCCGGGCGTCGCGCTCATCCCGGGATCGCGCCGTCAACGACCTGATGGGCGGCCCGGTGCCGGGCCGCACCCAGCGCCGTCCGGCTCGGCCCGCCACGCACTCCTCGACCCTGTCACCCCACGACGGCGACGTCCACGGGGTTCACGGTGCTCGCCTCGCGCGCCAGCCGGTCGGCCGCGCGGTCGAGCAGCTCGACGACCTCGGCCTGGGTGCGCCCCGGGGCGTCGTTCCAGTGGATCAGCTCGAGGGCGCGCAACTGCCGGGCCACCGGCGACGGCGCACGCCGGGAGACGTCGACGGGCCTGCCCTGGACCTCCCGCAGCACGCACCAGAGCTCGTCGAGCGCCGGGCCGCCGGCGCCGCGCTCGGAGCTGTACCGGTGGGCCCCCTCGACGACGGCGCCGACGAGGCAGGCCTGCTCGACCGTGCCGGAGGCGCGGGGTGTGAGCGAACCCGTGCCGATCAGGCGGCGGCGCGCCGTCAGGCGCCTCGAGCACGTACCAGGCACCCTGCAGCCAGCCGCGGGCCACCACGGACCTCGCGCCCGTGAGCACGGCCAGCGCCTGCCGGCGCCGGGCCTGCTCCTGGGCCGGCTGCCGCTCGGCTGAACGTCGGCGGGAGTGAAGGGAGAGAGACATGGCTGCTCCGCAGGTTGGGCCGGACCGTGACCGCGCGCACCCCCGGGAGCCGCCCGCGGCCTCAGGCCATGGTGACTCATCCGCGCGCCCACGTCACCGCCCCGGCGACGGGTACTCGTTCCCGGTCAGGGGTAGAACGGAGGCATGGCGTCGACCACCAGCGGTCGGGACACCGATGCCCTGGCGCCGTACCGCCGCAAGCGGGACTTCACCCGGACGCCGGAGCCGTCGGGGCAGGCCACGCGGGCCGCCGGCGATACCGGTTCCGCGCGCTTCGTCGTGCAGCGGCACCGGGCCAGCCGGCTGCACTACGACGTCCGGCTCGAGATCGACGGCGTCCTGGTCAGCTGGGCCGTCCCCAAGGGGCCCACGCTCGACCCCTCGGTGCGCCGCGCGGCCTTCAAGGTGGAGGACCACCCGATCGAGTACCTGCACTTCGAGGGCGTCATCCCGGGCGGCCAGTACGGCGGCGGCGACGTCGTCGTCTGGGACACCGGCACCTGGCGAGCCGACGAGGCCGGCGACCCGCCCGACCCGGCCGCGGCGCTCGCGGCCGGCGAGCTGCACCTCGACCTGTACGGCGAGAAGCTGCGCGGGCGGTTCGTGCTCGTGCGCACGAAGGGCTCGCGGTACGGCGCCGGCAAGGAGGAGTGGCTGCTCCTGCACAAGCACGACGAGTTCGCCGTCGACGGCTGGGACACGGAGGACCACCCCCGGTCGGTGCTGAGCGGCCGGACGAACGACGAGGTCAAGGCCGACCCGGCCTGGCTCTGGCGCTCGGACCTCCCCGCCGCCCGCGCGGCCGTCCCGCTGCGGCCCTCGACCGCCGCCGTGACCGACGACGAGCTGCACGACCTCGACGCCCTGGGCCCGGGCGGCCCGTGGCAGGTGTTCGGCCGCGAGCTGCGGGTCACCAATCTCGACAAGGTGATGTTCCCGGCGCCGCCCGGCGAGGCTCCGGTCACCAAGCGCGACCTCGTGCGGTACGCCGCCCAGATCGCCCCGACCGTGCTGCCGTACCTGACGCGGCGGCGCGCTGAACCTGCACCGTTACCCGAACGGGGCGCAGGCGAAGGGGTTCTGGCACAAGGAGGTGCCCGGTCACGCGCCGGACTGGCTGCCCCGCTGGGACAACCCGGACGCCGACCCCGGTGAGACGCGGACCTATCTCGTCGTCGACGAACCGGCCGCGCTGGTGTGGGCGGCCAACTTCGGCGCGCTGGAGTGGCACGCCTGGACGTCCGGGTCGACCGCCCGCACGAGCCGACGTACGCGCTGATCGACCTCGACCCCGGCGGCTCCACGAGCTGGCAGACCTGCTGGTGCTGGCGCGGTTGCACCGCACCGCCTTCGAGCACCTCGGCCTGACCGCGCGGCCCAAGGTGACGGGCCGCCGCGGGATCCAGATCTGGGTGCCGATCGCGGCCGGGTACGACTTCGCCGCGACGCGGGCCTGGGTCGAGCGGCTGTCGCGGACGGTCGGCGCGGTGGTCCCCGAACTCCTCAGCTGGAAGTGGCAGGTCGGCGAGCGCGGCGGGCTGGCCCGGCTCGACTACACCCAGAACGCGATCAACAAGACCCTGGTGGCGCCGTACAGCCCCCGGCCCGCGCCGGGCGCGCCGTGCTCGGCGCCGATCGAGTGGGACGAGCTCGACGACCCGGCACTGGCGCCGGACGCTTCACCATCCGCGACGATCGGCGACCGGCTGGCCGAGCGCGGCGACCTCTTCACCGGCGTCCTCGACCACACCCAGCAGCTGCCCGGTGCTGCGCTGACCGGCCTCCCGCCACTCGACCGGAGGTGACGAATCCACCGTGTCCCGCGCTCCCCCACGGCTCGAGATGGACGGCCGTGGGTCTGGCGGAGTACTCTCCGGCGAGTAGACTGCGGGTCCGGCCCTGCTCGCATCTCCTCGGCATCTCCTCGAGGAGGGAGCGCGCAGGGCCGCGGACGGGAATCCACGACGTGGTGGAGGCGGCGGCAATGGACGGGCAGGAGCAGCACATCAGCTGCCGCGCGGAAGGCGGCGCACGACCTGACCGCAGCGGTCGAGCACCTCCGCCGGTTCTACCCGAACTCGGTCGACCACCGCCGGCTCGCCGAGGACGCGTCACGCGTCGTGGTAGACCTCGACCTGCTGATCGGGATCAGGCGTGAGAGCACGCCCGCGCAACTGGAGGTCATCACGGACGCCGAGTACCCCGCGCCCTGTTCGAGGGCGCCGAGGACGAGGGCTACGGCCCTCGCCGCCGATGACGATCTCGCCGCCCTCGACACCGAGGGACCCGAGCTCGCCCGACAGCACCGGCGGCAGCCGCACCGTGCGGACGGCGCGCGCCGCGCATCGACGCCCGCACCCTGCGCACGTGACCGGTGGTGGCTGCAGCCCGCCATCACCGTCGCCGTGCTGCTGGCGTTCGTCGTCTACTCGACCTGGCGCGCCTTCGAGAACGGCTACTACTACTCCTCGCCGTACATCTCGCCGTTCTACTCCCCGTGCATCGCGACCGAACTGCGTGCCGGGGTCGCAGCGACCTGGGCACGGTCTTCGGCGACTGGTGGAAGCTCTCACCCGCGCTGCTCATCCTCGTGTTCCCGCTGGGCTTCCGGCTGACCTGCTACTACTACCGCAAGGCCTACTACCGCTCGTTCTGGCTGTCGCCGCCCGGGCTGCGCCGTCGCGGAACCGCACAAGTCCTACTCCGGCGAGACGCGCTTCCCGCTGGTCCTGCAGAACGCCCACCGGTGGTTCTTCTACGCGGGCCTCGTCTTCAACGTGATCCTCACCTGGGACGCGCTGCTCGGCTTCCGCAACCCGGCCGGGGAGTGGGGCCACATGGGCCTCGGCACCCTCGTGCTGCTGGCCAACGCCGCGCTGCTCTGGCTGTACTCGATGTCGTGCCATTCCTGCCGGCACGCCGATCGGCGGCCGGCTGACCCATTTCTCCAAGCACCCGATGCGCTACAAGGCCTGGACCTTCGTGTCGCGAGCTGAACACCCGGCACGCGATGTTCGCCTGGATCTCTCTCTTCGCGCGTCGCCCTCGCCGACCTCTACGTCACCCTGCTGGCCCGAGGTGTGATCACCGACGTCGTGTTCTTCTGACCCACGGTTCCTCTTGACCTTCGGCTCCACCGAAGGCACCCATGACCGAGACCGAGCGGTACGCCTACGACGTCGTGGTGATCGGCGCCGGCGGCGCCGGGCTGCGCGCGGCGATCGAGGCGCGTGCCCAGGGCAAGCGCACCGCCATCATCTGCAAGTCGCTGTTCGGCAAGGCGCACACGGTGATGGCCGAGGGCGGCATCGCCGCCTCGATGGGCAACGTGAACTCCGCCGACAACTGGCAGGTGCACTTCCGCGACACGATGCGCGGCGGCAAGTTCCTCAACCACTGGCGGATGGCCGAGCTGCACGCCAAGGAGGCGCCCGACCGCGTCTGGGAGCTCGAGACCTGGGGCGCGCTGTTCGACCGCACCAAGGACGGCCGGATCAGCCAGCGCAACTTCGGCGGCCACGAGTACCCGCGCCTCGCGCACGTCGGCGACCGGACCGGCCTGGAGCTGATCCGCACGCTGCAGCAGAAGATCGTCTCGCTGCAGCAGGAGGACGAGCGCGAGTTCGGCGACGCGGAGGCGCGCCTCAAGGTCTTCGCCGAGTGCACGATCACCCAGCTGCTCACCGACGAGGGCCGCATCGCGGGTGCCTTCGGCTACTGGCGCGAGTCCGGCCGGTTCGTCCTCTTCGACGCGCCGGCGGTCGTGCTCGCCACCGGCGGGATCGGCAAGTCGTTCAAGGTCACCAGCAACTCGTGGGAGTACACCGGCGACGGCCACGCGCTGGCGCTGCAGGCGGGCGCGACCCTGCTCAACATGGAGTTCGTCCAGTTCCACCCGACCGGGATGGTCTGGCCGCCGAGCGTCAAGGGGATCCTCGTCACCGAGTCGGTACGCGGCGACGGTGGCGTGCTGACGAACTCCGAGGGCAAGCGCTTCATGTTCGACTACGTGCCAGACGTCTTCCGGCCGAAGTACGCCGAGTCCGAGGCCGAGGGCGACCGCTGGTACGACGACCAGGCGAACAACCGCCGGCCGCCCGAGCTGCTGCCGCGCGACGAGGTCGCGCGGGCGATCAACTCCGAGGTCAAGGCCGGCCGTGGCTCGCCGCACGGCGGTGTCTTCCTCGACGTCAGCAAGCGGCTGCCCGCCGAGGTGATCCGGCGCAAGCTGCCGTCGATGTACCACCAGTTCAAGGAGCTGGCGGACGTCGACATCACGGCGGAGGCGATGGAGGTCGGGCCCACCTGCCACTACGTGATGGGCGGCGTCGAGGTCGACCCCGACACGGCGGCGTCGGTGGTGCCGGGGCTGTTCGCGGCAGGTGAGGTGGCCGGCGGCATGCACGGCTCGAACCGGCTCGGCGGCAACTCCCTGTCGGACCTGCTCGTCTTCGGCCGCCGCGCCGGGCTCGGGGCCAGCGCCTACGTCGACGCCCTCGGTGCGGGCGAGCCGGCCGCCCGGCCGCAGGTGCACGACCAGGACGTCACGGCCGCCGCCGCTTCGGCGCTGGCGCCCTTCGAGGGTGGCGCGGCGTCCTTCAACGGGGGCGGCCAGGAGAACCCCTACGCGCTCCACCAGGAGCTGCAGCAGACGATGAACGACCTCGTCGGGATCATCCGGCAGGAGAGCGAGATGCTCGAGGCGCTCTCCCGGCTCGAGAAGCTCAAGGAGCGCGCGGCCGCGGTCGTCGTCGAGGGGCACCGGCAGTTCAACCCCGGCTGGCACCTGGCCCTCGACCTGCGGAACATGCTCGTCGTCTCCGAGTGCATCGCGCGCGCCGCGCTCGAGCGGCAGGAGAGCCGCGGCGGCCACACCCGCGACGACTACCCGGAGGCCAGCCCGCAGTGGCGGATGGTCAACCTCGTCTGCGCCTTGGACAGCTCCGGCGCCGCGGCGGACGAGCCCGATCGGCTCGGTCGCCGTCCGGCAGCAGCCGCTGCCCGTGATGCCGCCCGAACTGCTCGAGCTCTTCGACCGCGACGAACTGAGCAAGTACATGACCGAGACCGAGCTCGAGCGGCTGCCGCGCGCGGCCGCCACAGGAGGAGCGAGCTGATGGCGGCCGACCCGACGACCGGCGCACCGACCACGGGAGGCACCGCGGCCGCGACGACGACCGCGACCCCCGAGGCCGATCGCGGCACGCGCGCGGCGACCACCCGGCTGCGGGTGTGGCGCGGCGACGACACCGGCGGCGACCTCGTCGACTTCGACGTCGAGGTCAACGAGGGCGAGGTGATCCTCGACATCATCCATCGGCTGCAGGCCACCCAGGCCCCCGATCTCGCCGTCCGCTGGAACTGCAAGGCCGGCAAGTGCGGCTCGTGCAGCGCCGAGGTCAACGGCCGGCCGCGGCTGATGTGCATGACGCGGATGAGCACCTTCGAACCGGGCGAGACCATCACCGTCACACCTCTGCGGGCGTTCCCGGTGGTCAGGGACCTCGTCACCGACGTCTCGTACAACTACGCCAAGGCGCGCGCCGTGCCGTCGTTCAGCCCGCCCGCCGACCTGGCTCCCGGCGAGTACCGGATGCAGCAGATCGACGTCGAGCGGAGCCAGGAGTTCCGCAAGTGCATCGAGTGCTTCCTCTGCCAGAACACTTGCCACGTGGTGCGCGACCACGAGGAGAACAAGCCCGCGTTCGCCGGGCCACGGTTCTTCGCCCGGATCGCGGAGCTCGACATGCACCCGCTCGACCAGGCCGACCGCAAGCGGCAGGCCCAGGAGGAGTTCGGGCTCGGCATGTGCAACATCACCAAGTGCTGCACGGAGGTCTGCCCCGAGGGCATCCACATCACGGACAACGCGATCATCCCGATGAAGGAGCGCGTGGCCGACGTCAAGTACGACCCGGTCCGCTGGATCGCGTCGACCATCCGCCGCCGGCGCCCCTCCGACGGCTGACCGGCGGGCGATGCACGGGCACGTCGCGGTCGACGGCCTCACCCTGCCGGCGCCTCTGGGTGCTGCGGCTTCGGGTCGCCCGTCCGGTCACGAGGCGGGGGGCTCCCACGGTGACAGCGGAACCTCGACGAGGTGGAAGCCCCACGGGGGGAGGTCGACGTAGAGGCCGGGATCGGCGAGCTCGTGACCGTCGCGCTCGAGCAGGGTCCCCGTCACGAGCTCCTTCAGGGGCACCGTCCCCGGTGCGAGGCTCGGCCACGGCAGCGGGATGCGCCCCTGGGCGGCCGCATCGGACAGGTTGACGACGATCAGGTGTGCCACCTCCGGGCGGCTCCATGCCCAGGCGACCAGGCGATCGCTGCTGGGGTTGTCGGGCCACCCGGTGACTCCAAGCATCGACCACTCGCCGTCCCGCACGTGGTGCGCCGCGAGCTCCGCGAGGAGGCGGCGGTGGAAGGCACGGGCCGACGCGTCGACCGGCTCGTCGGGTCGCCGTCCGAGGAACACGGGGAGCTGGACGCGCCGGCCCTCGAACTGACCGTCGTGCCACAGAGTGGCGCCGGGGGCCGTCGCGACGACGACGGCCGCCGCGAGGGAGCGGGCACCGGGTAGGGCGGTCGCGGCCCGTGGCTCGTCGTGGTTCTCGGTGAACCGCAGGAGCCGCCGCTGGTAGTCGAGGTCGGCGCCGAGATGCGCGCGGACGGCAGCGGCCCCCTCGTTCACGAGCCGGTCGTAGAGCCGCTTGTCGTAACAGAAGTCGAAGCCCTGCCGCTGCAGCTCCCACTCGAGGTCCCAGTACGCCTCGGCGATCAGCACGAGGTCGGGGTGCCGGGCACGCACGGCGGCGATGACTTCCGGCCAGAACTCCGCCGCCGGCGGGTCCCCGACCCGCGACCCCCAGGTCCTGGCGAACACCTCGTTCGTCATGAGCATGGCCATGTCGCAGCGGACGCCGTCGCACGCGTCGCCGATCCGGATCAGGGTGTCCGCGGTCGTGCCGCGCGTCGCCGCGGCGAACGCGTCCAGCTGTACGACGTCGGGCCAGGGCGGGAAGTAGGGGTCGCGGCCCCGCGCGAGGATCTGCCCCCCTAGGTCGAACCACGCGTCCGGCGCGCGCTCGAGGTCGTCCGCGCTCCCCCGGACGAAGCGTTCCGGGTGCTCCCGGATCCAAGGGTGATCCGGGGCGACGTGATTCGGCACGTAGTCCAGCACGAGGCGAGCGCCGCGCCGCCGCAGCTCCTCCCGTGCGTGCGCGAGGGCTCCGTCGCCGCCGAGCCGCTCGTCGACCGTGTAGCTGCGGACGCAGTAGGGCGAGCCTGCGACGTCGTCCGGGCGCAGATCCGGGAGCGCCGCGTGGAACGCACTGACGAGACCGGCGTCGCGGAGGGCGATCGCCAGGCCGGCGGGGCTCCTCTCCCAGACCCCCATCAGCCAGACGGCGTCGACCCCAGGTGCCACGACCGCGTCCCAGGCGCTCGCGGGGACGTCCGCCAGCGTGAGCTCGGCGCCCGCCTGCTCCGACAGGTCACGAAGCCACGGCCAGGTGTCGACCTCGTAGACCACGGGTCGCTCCGGCCAGCCGCTCATGGCGCCGTCTCCTCCGTCATACCGCCAACCCTGCCCGTCGCGAGGCTCGTCCTGCTTCACCCGGCGGGGATGAGCCGGCCGGCAACCTCGTGGCGGGCCGGGCCAGGAGATCGGGGCCAAAGGCCTCTTCCGGCCGCCGGCGACCGGGTGAAGTGTCGACCTCGCGACGGATCCGCCGTTTCGCGGACTCGAGCGCATCGCAGGACCCGATGACCGCGGCCGTCAGCCGGAGCGCACTACAGCAGGGCTCGACACGCCGAAGGGGCGGGTCGGCCCGCGGTGTGCTCCGCGCTGGAAGGAACGCGATGAGCACGAGACGTAACCTCGCCGCCACGATCGGCGGTTGGAGCATCCGGCATCGAACGGTCGCGGTGCTGGGGTGGATGCTCTTCGTGGTGCTGGCGGTGATGGTCGGCTCGGCCGCGGGTCAACAGCAGATGACCATGAGCGAGTACGCCCAGGGCGACTCGTCGGCCGCCATGCGCATTCTCGACGACGCCGGGATCACACGGCCCGCGGGTGAGCTGGTCCTGGTGCACAGCGACGCCCGGACGGCCGACGCCCCGGAGTTCCGGGCGGCGGTGGACGGCGTGGTCACGGGCGTGCGGGGCACCGGACAGGCGACCGACGTGCGCGACCCCTACGCGGCCCGCCTGATCTCCGCCGACGGACACAGCGCCCTGGTGCAGTTCTCGCTCAAGGGTGACTCGGCGACGGCGTCCGAGCGGGTGCAACCGGTGCTTGACGCCGTGGCTCGGGCGCGGACCGCGCACCCGGCTGTGAGCATCGAGCAGTTCGGCGACGGCAGCGGCAACAAGTGGTTCAACGACACCATCGGCGCCGACTTCAAACGGGCGGAGTTGACCGCGATCCCGCTGGCCCTGGGCATCCTCCTGGTCGCCTTCGGGTCGCTGCTGGCCGCAGTCCTCCCGGTGGGGCTCGCGATGACCGCGTTCCTCGCGGCGAACGGATTGCTCGCCCTCGTCAGCCACCGCATCCACATGGACACCTCGGCGAGTTCGGTCATGCTCCTGGTCGGCCTGGCCGTCGGCGTCGACTACAGCCTGTTCTACCTGCGCCGGGAGCGTGAGGAACGCGCCAAGGG
Source organism: uncultured Actinomycetota bacterium (assembly GCA_963794075.1). GTDB lineage: Bacteria > Actinomycetota > Actinomycetes > Actinomycetales > Kineosporiaceae > DATKNA01. Next base: position 149,456 of record CAWCCY010000021.1, on the reverse strand, counting down.
CCGCGACCCCGCGACCGCGCTGCGGATCGCCGCGGCGACCTCCGGGCGATCCGTCCTGGTCTCGGGCCTCACGGTCGTCGTCGCGATGTCCGGCATGTTCCTGTCCGGGATGCTGCTCTTCGACGGGTTCGCGCTCGCCACCATCATGGTCGTGCTGATCTCGGTGATCGGCTCGGTCACCGTGCTGCCCGCGTTGCTGTCGATGCTCGGCGACCGGGTCGACTTCGGCCGGATTCCCGGCCTGGGCCGGATGCGCCGTCCCCAGGGCGGGAGCCGGGTCTGGGGCGCCGTGCTCGATCGCGTCCTGGCCAGGCCGGCGGTCTCGGCGGTGTCGGCCGCGGCGTTCCTGCTGGTCATGGCCGTGCCGGTGCTGAGCATCCAGACCGAGAAGCTTTCCCTCGACAAGCAACTGCCGGCCGACGCGGCCATCGTCCAGACCTACCAGCACATCGAGAAGGCCTTCCCCGGCGGCCCCAGCCCGGCCGTCGTGGTGGTGCGGGCCGCCGACATCCAGTCGTCGCAGGTGCGCGAGGCGGTCGCCGGCTTCACCGCCGCCGCCCTGCGGACCGGGCTGGTCCGTCAGCCGGTCCAGGTCACCACCTACCCCGCGGATAACGTCGCCGAGCTCTCGGTTCCCCTGGCGGGCAACGGCACGGACGACACGTCGCAGCGGGCCCTGCGGACGCTGCGCGCGGACGTGATCCCCACGACCCTGTCACGGGTGCCCGGGGTGGAGGCACACGTCACGGGCAACCTGGCCTTCTCCGCCGACTTCAACGACCACCTGCGCTCCAGCATCGCGCCGGTGTTCCTGTTCGTGATGGGCCTGGCGTTCCTGCTGATCCTCGCGGCGTTCCGGTCGGTGACCATCGCCGCGGTGTCCGTCCTGCTCAACCTGCTGTCGGTGGGGGCGGCGTTCGGGATCATGGTGGCGATCTTCCAGAAGGGCTGGGGGGCATCCCTGGTCGGTACGACGGCCGTGGGCGCGATCGAGTCGTGGATCCCGCTGTTCGCCTTCGTCGTCCTGTTCGGACTGTCGATGGACTACCACGTGTTCGTCGTCTCCCGGATCCGTGAGGCGCACGATCGCGGCGAGCCGACGCGTGAGGCGATCTCGACCGGCATCCGCAGCTCCGCGGGCGTCGTGACCAGCGCCGCCTTGATCATGGTCGGGGTCTTCGGTGTCTTCGCCACGCTGTCCATGCAGGACTTCAAGCAGCTCGGGGTCGGCCTCGCCGTCGCCGTCCTGCTCGACGCCACCATCGTGCGGGCGGTCCTGCTGCCCTCGACGCTGTCCCTGCTCGGCGAGCGCACGTGGTACCTGCCACACTGGCTGTCCTTCCTGCCGCGGCCGTCGTTCGGTGACGCGGAGGAGGCGCTCGCGCCCGACGGCGGGCAGGTCGACCACGCAGCGCTCGCCCTGCCGGACGGGGACGCTGAGCGGGCCGGCCCGGAGACGACGGACGAGGAGGAAGCGGTGACGATCAGCGGGCGGAGCCGCTAGGCGTGCGGGTCGGCGAACCCGCCGAGGTCGTGACGACGAGGCGGGACCGCTCAGGCCCCGGCCTTCCGCTGCCGACGAGGGAGTGATGGCCCACGTCGAGAGCGAGCAGCCACGGGAGACCTCCGGTCTCACCGTGCGCCTCGTCGTCAGCTACGTCCGGAGCGTCGCGGGTGAGGCCGGCGTCCGGGAGCTGCTGCGCCTTGCGGGCGAGACCAGGCCGCTGGAGGTCCTCGAGGACGAGCGCGCCTGGCACTCCTACCAGACCAAGATCGCGCTGCTGCGCGCGGCGAGCGAGGTGGCCGGTCAGCCGGACGTCGGGCTGCATGTCGGGTCCCACGTCTTCGCCTCGGCCGTCGGCCCGTCGCTCCGGCTCATGCTGAGCATGTTCGGCTCGCCCGCCGGTCTGCTTCGCCACATCGCGCACGCCAACGGCAAGTTCACCCAGTGCGCGGACCTGAGCGCGCAGATCCTCTCCCCCAGCTCGGCGACCGCCGTCTATCGCCTGCACGACGGCTACCCGCCGAGCCGCTTCGACTGCGACTACACCCGGGGGATGCTGGCGCAGGTCCCGCCGATGTTCGGCCTTCCGCCTGCCGTCGTGGAGCACGACGAGTGCCAGGTGGAGGGGGCGGCAGCCTGCGTCTACCTGCTCCGCTGGAGCCCGCCCCGGCGGTGGTGGGAGCGCCGGCGGCCGCAGGCGGACCAGGTCGTCGACGCCCGCGTCATCCACGAACGTCTCCAGGAACTCCAGCACGCCGTCACCGATCTCGTCGGCCGGGACGACCTGGACGTCGACGCCGTCCTCGCCCGCGTCGTCGAGCGCGCGGCCTTCGCCGTCACGGCGCGCGCCTTCGTCCTGGCCGCCCAGCTCGAGCCCGGCGAAGCGCCCGCCGTCCATACCCAGGGGCTGTCGCAGGAGCGCGCCCGCGAGGTCGGTACGGCACTCCTGCAGGGTGGCCTCGACGTGGTCGGGGACCACGTCATCGCCGCACCCGTCCGCTCGGCGGCCCGCGACTACGGCGTCCTCGCGGCCCTGGCCAGGGCGCCCTTCATCCCCGGCGAACGCGACCTCCTCCAGGCGTACGCCGCCCTCGCCGCGGCCGCCCTCGACGCCGTGCTGGCACGGCACGACACGGACGACCGGCGGCGCACCGCCGAGATCCTGCTGGAGTTCGCCGGCGACATCGGTGCAGCGCGAAGGAGCAGCGACGTGATCGCGGCGGCCACGCACGCGCTGCGCACGCTCTCCCTCGCCGACACCGCGTGCGTCCTGGTTCCCGATCCGGACGGCCGGCTGCGGCTCGCCAGCCACGTCGGCTTCACGCCCGAGGAGGCGGCCCGGCTCGCCGCGGCCAGGCCCGACCCCGCGCTCCTGCCCGAGCTCGCCCGCGTGCTCGCCGCCCCGCACCCGGCCGTGCTCGTCGACGCCTCGTCGGACGAGCCGTGGCTGGGCGGGCTCATCGGGTCGGTCGGGCTCGGCCGGGCGGGCGTCGTCGGGCTCCGCTGCGTGGACCACGTCCACGGCCTCGGGATCGTGGGGTGGCGGAGTGCGATCACGTCGCCCAGCGCGACCGAGCGGGCCGTCCAGCGGCTCACCGGCGCCGGCATCCAGACGACGATCGGCCTCGACAAGACCGAACTCCTGCAACAGGTGCAGCAGCAGGCGCGGACCGACCCGCTCACCGGCCTGACGAACCGGCGGCGGTTCCTCGAGGTTCTCGACGCCGAGCAGGCGCGCGTCAGCCGCGAGGGGGGCGCCGCCGGTCTGCTCTTCCTCGACCTCGACGGGTTCAAGCAGGTCAACGACGTGCTCGGCCACGCCGGGGGTGACGCGCTCCTCCTCGATGTCGCAGGGCGGGTGAGCGCCTGCCTCGGCCCTGACGACACGCTGGCGCGCCTCGGCGGTGACGAGTTCACCGTGCTCTCTCCCGCGGTGGCGGCCGTCGACGACCTGCTCGCCCTGGCGGAGCGAGTGCTCGTGGCGACCGACGTCCCCTGCCGGATCGAGGGGCACGAGGTCGTCGTCCGGCCGAGCATCGGAGCGGTGCTCGTTCGCCCCGGCGGGCGGGCCGACCAGGCCCTGCAGGCGGCCGACGCGGCGATGTACTCGGCGAAGGGCTCGGGCGGCGCGCGCGTCGTGCTCGCGGCGGCATCAGCCTCCGTCTGACCACACGCTTCTGCTGGCGGAGGCGGACGGGAATCGAACCCGCCTGACGAGGTACTCCGTCGCGGCACGATCAGCAAGACCCAACTGGCCGGCCCCACCGGACAGGCGATCGGCGGTCCGCTCAACCGAGCCCGACCGCGGCGGGCTGAGCGGACTGCGGGTCAACGTGCCGTCAGCGGCGGTCTCCGGACGGCAGCGACCTGTACCTGGTCACCGTGATCGACTGCTTCTCGCGACGGCTGGTCGGTCTACACCTCCAAGGACTGCGCCGCGCTGTGCAAGACCCTCGGGGTCGTCCAGTCCATGGGCGCCGTCGGCTCGAGCGCGGACAACGCCCTCGCGGAGGCGTTCAGCGCGACCGCCAAACGCGAGATCCTCCACACGCCGCGACCTCGCCCGACCAGGCGACCTGCCGCCGCGAGGTCTTCGGCTGGCTCGTGCGCTACAACACCCGACGACGGCACTCCTGGTGCCGCTACACCTCACCGATCGCCTACGAGATCGCTTGCGCCAGCCCACGCCGTGACGCTTCCGTCCGCCGTGTAATCCCACCCCGTGTCCAAGATCCAGGGTCAAGGCCCCATCTCGGCAAGCGGGGGTCGCCGCACGCCTCGAGGGTCTAGTCCGCCAGGCACTCCACCAGGATGCCCCTCGTCGAACGGATGGCCATCTCCTCGGGTTCATGTGCACCAGCGCCACCGATGTGTCACAGCAGTTCTTCGCCTTGCTCGTCGATCCCCACGCCACCGACCGCCACGATCCCGCCGATCTCCGAGGGGGCGGCGCGCTCCCCGCCGGTTCATCGACCGGCAGACGTTCTTCGAAGTCGGGGCGGCCGGGTACGCCCGGCAAGGGGTGGCGCAGGCCGTCCAGCTGCCGGAACTGGCGCCTGGCGACCTCGACGACCTGAAGACCTTCGACCTGCACAGGCGCACCCCCCTGTGGTTCTACGTCCTGCGGGAGGCTGAGGTCACCGCCGTATCCCGACGGTGAGCGTGCTGAACTGCCTCTGCCGCGCCGGTCATGGCCATCGCTCGCGCCGTGCTCGAGCTCGGAGCGACCAAGCACGAGCACCAGCCGGGGTTCACCTTCCGTTTGTTCCTCGACCGGCACCTCGGTGGGCGGCGGCAGCCGACTACGTCCTAGCACCGGTAGGCGCTCGGCCAGCGACGATGATCTGGAAGGGCAGCAGCCTTCCCTGTCCGTTGACGTGGTTCACCACCGTGAACCCGCGGCGCTCGATCTCCCGTGAAAGGCCACGGCCCAGGACCTCCCCGGTTCGCCGACGGCGCGAAAGGTACCGATAGGCATGGAAGAGGCGGGCGTGGCGTGGAGGGTCGTCGACGTCGACGACGAGAAGTCGACCGCGCGCTGTCAGCAACCGGTCGATCTCCCCCAAGCACTCGCGTCTACCCGCAGAAGACAGTTCACTCAGTCCGAATGCCGCGAGGACCACGTCAAGGCTGCCGTCGCTGAAAGGCATCGCCGTCGCATCCGCGTGGACGAACTCGAGGTTGTGCAAACCCTGCGCGCGCCGGCGCCCCTGCTCGATCATGTCTGGAGAGAGGTCGAGGGCCCATACCCTCGCTCCAGGGAATCTTGTGGCCACCATCCGGCTGAGAAAGCCTGTCGCGGCGCAGACCTCGAGGATATTCGTCTCGTCGTCATGGACCAAGGAGGCGAGTCGTTCATGGGGCGAGCCCTTCAGCCCCGGGTTCACGATCTCCAGAAAGCCCCCTGCGACGTAGCCTCTCAAACGCTTCGGAAGCATCGTCAATGCCCTTCTTGTCAGGGTCGCGCGCCCGTGCGCGGCGCGGGTGACCCTTCGCGAGGTTGCCGGACGGGTGCGTCCACTGACAACCATCGGGAACGGCGAAGGAGCACCCGATATCGTCCGAGCCCGGCACCGGCCCCCTGCGCACGCCCTCAGCGGTCCTCGCGGTGATCGACAGCCTGCCCCTCGACCAGCCCGGTGAACAGTCCAGTCGCTGCGGCCGTGTACTCGAGCATGACCGATCCGTCTGCCGCAGGCGTCGTCCCAGCACGCGACGGCCTGCTGGACGGCAGCGACGGCCGGGGGGCGGCACAGGGCGGCGGGGGGCGGCGCGCCGATCGCGTCGACGAGCAGCGTTCAAACGGAACCGCGAACCGGGTCAGATCCCGGCTGCTCGACGCCCTGGCCTTCCTCCTCGTGTTCGCTGCCCTGCTGGCGCCGAACAAGGTCGAGGACCTGACGCCGGTCGTCTTCCTCCGGCTGCCGATCGAGGCGGTCGCAGCGGGCGGCCTCCTCCTCGTCCTGCCGCGGCGGCCAGGACGTGCCCTGGCGGTCATCGGCGGCGTCGCCCTCGGGCTGCTGACCATCGGCAAGATCTTCGACATGGGCTTCTACGAGGTCCTGCTCCGGCCGTTCGACCCGGTGCTCGATGGGGCCCTCGTCAGCGACGGCGTGGAGTTCGTGAGCGAGTCCGCAGGCCCCGTGGCCGCGATCGCCGCGGTCGCCGTCGCCGCGCTGCTCGCTGTCGCCATCCTCGCCGTGACCGCGCTCGCCGCGCTGAGGCTGACCCGCCTGATGGTCACGCACCGGGCTCCTGCCGTCCGGGCCGTCGCCCTGCTCACCGTGGTGTGGGCCGCCCTGGCGGTTCTCGGCGTCGAGGTCGCCCCGCATCAGCCCGCCGCCGCCAGGAGCGCCGTCGTGCCCGCCTACGACCGCGCGCTGCAGGTCATCGCGAGCGTGCGGGACAAGGCGGTCTTTGCGCGCCAGTCGAGGGTCGACGCCTTCGCGACGACACCGGGCAGCAAGCTGCTCACGGCGCTCCGCGGCAAGAACGTGATTCTGGTCTTCGTCGAGAGCTACGGCCGCAGTGCCCTCGAGGACCCCGGGCTCGCGGGGACCGTCGTCCCAGCGCTGGAGGCGGGTGCCCGCACGTTGAAGGCGGCCGGCTTCGCCGCGCAGAGCGCCTTCCTCACCTCACCCACCGTCGGGGGCGGCAGCATCTTCGCCCACTCCACTTGCTGTCCGGGCTCTGGGTCGACAACACACAGCGCTACCAAACGCTGATGGCGAGCGACCGATTCACCCTCGATCGCGCCTTCGAGCGGGCCGGGTGGCGGACCGTCGGCATCATGCCCGGGAACACACGGCCCTGGCCGGACGCGTCCTTCTACGGCTTCGACCAGGTCTACGACTCCCACCAGCTCGGCTACCAGGGCCCGAATTTCAGCTGGTCGTCGATGCCCGACCAGTACGTGCTGGCCGCCATGCAACGCTTGGAGCTCGCGAAGGCCGGACACCCACCGGTGCTCGCGGAGGTCCCGCTCGTGTCGAGTCACACCCCGTGGGCCCCGCTGCCACGGCTCATCGGGTGGAACGACGTCGGCGACGGATCGGTCTTCGGGCCGATGGCCGCCGCAGGCACACGACCTGGGGACATCTGGCCCGACGCCACCAAGGTCCGCGCCGCGTACGCCGCATCGGTCGCCTACTCGCTGACCACCCTCTTCTCTTACATCCAGACCTACGGGGACGACGACACCGTGCTCGTCGTCCTCGGCGACCACCAGCCGGCGCCGATCGTCACAGGCGGCGACAGCGCCGGCCGGGATGTTCCGATCACGATCGTCGCCCGCGACCGGACCGTCCTGACGAGCGTCTCCGGGTGGGGCTGGCAGGACGGCGTCGAGCCATCGCCAACCGCGCCCGTCTGGCGGATGGATGCCTTCCGTGACCGGTTCCTCACCGCCTTCGGGCCGGCGGGCGCGACCGGATCGGCAGCCCGATCCGCATCGGCGACCGGTGCCCCGTGACCTTCAGCCTTGTGGGCATCGACGAACTGCCTGGCCTGAACGCTGGTGCAGCACGTCGCCAGGCACGGCCAGAACACGATCGAATGCGGTCCGGACGCGCACGACGTCCGCTCGTCGGTCCGCTAGCTCTCAGCAACCCGAACCTAGGCAGCGACGCCGTGGGCATCCTTCACGTGATCCGCGCGGGTGTCCTCGGCTGCGCTGCGATCAGGGGGTTGGGTCGGGGTAGGAGCCGCCGTAGATGTCGGAGTTCCCGAAGGTGGCGGGGCAGTCCTGTTGGGGTGCCGGCGCAACCGCCGTCGTCACGCCGTTCTGCAGCGCCATCCGGTAGGCATCGATGGCAGGGCAGTCCGCCGCGTTGCGGGTGTCGTTCCAGACGCCCGCCCCGTAGTCACGGGTGGCGACGGCGTACACGTAGTCGCCGAGGAACTCGGAGATCAGCGAGTTGGCACTGGACCCGCGTGGATCTCCGGGGCGCCTCGATGCAGGACGAGAACGCCCGGTGCCGGCACCCGATGTCGACGAATCGGCGTGCTCCACGACGCCCACCAGTGTGCGCGGTTGCGAGGTCGTCGGCTGGAAGGGGGTGGTGAAGGCGTTGTACACGACATACACGTCGGTGCCGTTGGGGGAGATGGCCGGTGCGGCGAACAGGCCCCGGTCCCCCGCGGTCTCGATCGCCCGCGGCGACGACCACGATGAGCCCGGTTCGTCGACTCCGTGAAGTAGACGTGCGGTGCGTCCACCGTCCCGCTGACATAGGTCATGACGATCCGGTTGGTCGCGTCCGCACCAGCCGGGGCACCGTTGGCGATGTCGACGCTCGGGGCAGGAGCCAGGTCACTGCGGGCGCCGGCGACGCCGTCGATGACCGGCCGCCCCTGCACAGGGTCCAGCACACCCGGCTGGGTGACGGGCCCTGCGACCGGGGTGGGTCGGGACCAGGTGGCCCCGTTGCGCGGATACCGACATCAGCTCGAACGCCTGGCCACCGGCGGACGAGACGGTTCCGACCCCGAACACGTAGGCGTTGCCACGGCTGTCCGTGCGGATGGTGCATCCGTCGGTGGGATTGCGCTGACTGTTGTTCGCGGCCGCCGAGATCTGGTGCTGCGTCCAGGTGTCACCGCCGTCGTGGCTGACCGCGACCTGCAGCGGCGCGGGTGCCGCATTGCCCTTCTCCTGACCGCGGAACGACGCCCAGCAGACGTAGGTCGTGCCGAAGAACGGGCTCGAGGCCGCGTTGTCCGCCCAGATCTGCTCCTTGTCCGAGAACGTGGTCGAGGACTGCCTGGAGATGACCACCGGCGCCATCCACGCGCTCGCCTTGCCGTCGGCGGCCGACCGGACGTCATCGGTACGGGAGACCGCGATCGCCTCGAAACCCTTGAAGGTCTCCTCCGACCGATGCGCGCGCAAGCATGTCTGCGCAGGTCAGGAGACGTTTCTGCTGCTGGCGGAGGCGGACGGGAATCGAACCCGCCTGACCGAGGTACTCGGTCACGTCGGTTTTGAAGACCGCGGGGAGCACCAGCTACCCGAACGCCTCCCCGGCGGCGAGCCCTCCCTGGTAGGAGGGGCCGGCACCGGCGGCGTCCAGTATGGCTCAGAGCGTGACGACGGCGACCGCGGGCTCGTGCAGGCTGCCGAGCCACACCCGGCCGTCGTGCTCCCGGACGCCGGTCACCATGTGGTAGCGCCCGGCGGTCACCTCGCCGCCCAGGTCGACGTCGTGCACGAGCCGGCCGTCGCTGTCGTACGCCTGCACCCGCACCGTCCGCTTCGGCGCCGGCTGCAGCCGGTCGGGGATCCGGGTGACCTGCCGCCGGAGCCACCGGGGCGACCGCTGCAGCCCCTCGACCACCGGGTCGCGCGGGCTGGCGATCGACACCCAGACGAGCCCGTCGCTCCCGCGCGCGATGTTGTCGGGGTAGCCCGGTAGCTCGGGCACGAAGAAGTCGCGCGCGCGGGTCCCGTCGAGGGCGTACCGGACGACGGTGCGCGGCCCCGGTCTCGGCCACGGCCACCCAGGACTCGTCGGCGGCGAGCGCCACGCCGTTGGCGAAGGCGAGCCCGTCGAGCAGGACGTCGACCGCGCCGTCCGGGGTGCGGCGCAGAAGCCGGCCGGTGCGGGTGTCCTCGACCAGGTCCGCCTTCCACCGGTCGATCCCGTGCACGGTCGAGGTGTCGGAGAAGTAGATCGTGCCGTCGGCGGCGACGGCCGCGTTGTTGCAGAACTTCATCGGCCGCCCGCCGACCTCGGTCACGAGCGGCTCGACGGCGCCGCCGCGGGGGTCGACGGCGAGGAGCCCCCGGCGGGCGTCGCAGACCAGCAGCCGCCCGTCGGGCAGGTGCTCCAGGCCGAGCGGCCGGCCGCCGGTGTGGGCGACGCGCTCGACCGAACTCCCGTCGTGGCTCAGCCGATGGATCGCGCCGTCCTCGGTCCCGGTGAACACGGCGCCCTCGTCCGGCCCGGCCACGCCCACGAGCACGTCCTCGGCACCCGGGCCCGGCACCGGGTACACCGCGAACGCGCTCGCCGTCGTCATGGGGTCACTCTGCCGGACCTGGCAGGACGCGTCACCAGGGCGGGCCACCAGAACGGATCAACGGGGCGGATCAACGGGACGTAAGACCCTGTCGCGATCGGCGCGGCGAGCGCATCCTCGGCTCGACGCCGTGTCGGCGTCACCGGCCGAGCGGGCCGGGATCGGCGACGAGCGCCCGGGCCCCGCTCTCGCAGAGGAGGACCTCATGATCGAGGTCGTGTCCACAGCAGTCCCGGCCGTCGACCTGAACGGTCCCGGTCACTACCTGGCCTGGGGAGTCCTGCAGATCTCCGTCGCCAACGCCGTCGTCATCATCCTGATGATCGCCGTGTTCGTCGCCGCGATCCTGCTGCCCTTCCCCGGCGGGAGGAAGCGGTGACCGCCGGCGTGCCCGTCCAGGGCAGCGCCGGTGCGGCGGCCGAGGCGTCGTCGAGCTGGACCGCCGCTCTGCGCCGCCGGGCCGTCCGGACCCTGCCACCTGAGCGCCTGCTCCCCGACCGTCAGCCCGCGTACGTGGCGTCGTGGATCTACGTCTTCGGGGCGCTCACGCTGGCGGCGTTCGGCGTGATCCTGCTCTCCGGCGCCTGGCTGGCGCTCGCCGGCCCCACCTGGTGGCACACCAGCTCGCTCGGCCACTACGTCAACAGCCTGCACCTGTGGAGCGTGGAGCTGTTCTTCTTCTTCATGGTGATCCACCTGTGGGGCAAGTTCTTCATGGCGGCGTGGCGCGGCCGCCGCGCCCTCACCTGGATGACCGGCGCGGTCGCCTTCCTCGTCGTCGATCGCGACCGCGTTCACCGGCTACCTCGTGCAGACGAACTTCGACTCCCAGTGGATCGCGTCCGAGGCGAAGGACGGGATCAACTCCTCCGGTGCCGGCGCCTTCTGGAACGTCCTCGACGTGGGCCAGATGCTGCTGTGGCACGTCATGCTGCTGCCGCTCGCGGTCGGCGTCCTCGTGGTCCTGCACCTGCTCCTGGTGCGGACCCGCGGCGTCGTGCCCCCGATCGGCGTCGACGACGACGGCAACCTCGTCGAGAAGGGCGGTGCGCGATGACCGCGATCCAGACCCCCAGCCGGCCGAAGCGGGGCGCGGCGTCCACCTGGCGCGGGCCGACCCGCGAGTACGACCTCGTCAAGGAGCTCGTCGCGGCCTTCGCGGTGGTCGCCCTGCTCACCGCGGTGCTCGCCGCCGTGTTCTCCTCCCCCGACGAGAAGCCGATCACGCTGCAGGACTGGGCCACGGCGGCACCTGCGGACTTCGTCGCGACGGCGACCGGGGAGCTGGCAGGGACGACGACGAGTGCCGGCTACGGCGCCCCGTACACGACCACCGGTGACGGGCAGTCGGTCGGGCCGATCGCCCCCCAGAAGTGGGCCGGCGTGCGGATCCCGGTCGACCCGGCGCAGGACTTCGTCGTGGGCCCCGTGTCCCACCTGACCGGCGACAGCGCGGCGACCACGCGCGGTCAAGCAGTGGACCTCGGCGTCCGCGGACCAGCAGACCGCCTGGGCCGGCGCGTACGCCGACGCCATCGACAAGGCCGACGGCGACCCGGCGAAGGTCCCCGCGGGCGACTACGGCCCCGTGCCGGTCATGACGGCACGGCTGCTCACCCTGGCGCAGAGCGGCGGCCTCGACAGCGCGCTGGTCAGCGGAGGCCCCGGCTTCTACCAGACCGACTACACGCGGCCCATGCTCTTCCTCGCGGACGGCAGCTACCTGGACGACCAGGCCGGTGCCCGGCACCTCCACGGTGACCAGTGGGGGATGATGAACGAGACGGGCGACTTCCCCGGCCAGGCGTGGCTGTGGCTGTACACCTTCTGGTACCAGGTCCCGCCGTTCACGACCGCCTGGGCGGACAACGCCGACCTCATCGTGTGGGGGCTGATGATGCTGCTCTCGGTGGCGCTCGTCCTGGTGCCGTTCATCCCGGGCGTGCGCTCGATCCCGAAGCTCGTCCCGATCCACCGGCGCATCTGGCGCGACTACTACCGGACGGCGGCGGGCCGGCGACCCCGAGCTGACACGCCGGGCCGACCCGACCCCGGCCCACGGAGCCCTGTCGTTCGAACACCTGTTCGAGTAGGGTGATCGTGTGCCTGCGCGGCCGACCATCCTGCACGCCGATCTCGACGCGTTCTACGCGTCGGTCGAGCAGCTGCTCGACCCCGCCCTGCGCGGCCGGCCCATCGCGGTCGGCGGGAGCGCCAGGGCGGGGTGGTGCTGGCGGCGTCCTACGAGGCCAAGGTCCACGGCGTCAGCGGCGGCATGCCGGGCTGGCGCGCCCGCCAGCTGTGCCCGCGGATCCTCTTCGTCCGCGGGCACTTCGGCGAGTACCAGCGCCTGGCGGACGCCGTCGTCGACCTGTTCTACGACCTCACGCCGGCGGTCGAGCGGATCTCGATCGACGAGGCCTTCCTCGACGTCTCGGGGGCGACGCACCTCTTCGGGCCGCCCGAGGTGATCGCCGAGTCGCTGCGGCGGCGGGTGCGCGGCGAGGTCGGGCTGCCCATCTCCGTCGGCGTCGCCAGGACCAAGCACCTGGCCAAGGTCGCGTCGCAGGTCGCCAAGCCCGACGGTCTGGTGGTGGTCGAGCCGGATGCCGAGCTCGCCTTCCTCGACCCGCTGCCCGTCTCCCTGATGTGGGGCGTCGGGCCGGTCGCCCAGCAGCGGCTGGCCGGGCGCGGCATCCGTACGATCGGCGACCTCGCCCGGGAGCCGTCGACGTCGATCGAGCACCTGCTCGGCCGCGCCGTCGGTGCCCGGCTCAACGCCCTCGCGGTCAACGACGACCCGCGCCGGGTGGCGACGTCGTCGCGAGCCCGGTCGGTGGGCGCCCAGTCGGCGCTCGGCCGTCGCCGGCCCACCCGCGAGCTCGTCCGCGAGGTCCTCACCTACCTGGCCGACCGGGTCGCGGGCCGGCTGCGCGCGCACCAGCGGGGCGCGCGGACGATCGGCGTCCGGGTCCGGTTCACGGGGATGCGCTCCGTCACCCGGGCGACCACGCTGCCGGCACCTCTGGCGGCCACGCTCACCCTGACCGAGATCGCCGAGCAGCTCGTGTGGAACGCCATCCACGACCAGGGCGACCCCGGCCCTCGAGATCACCCTCCTCGCGATCTCGACGTCCAACCTCGTCCACGTGCCCGCGCTGCAGTCCGAGCTGCCCCTCCCGCCCGACGACCCGCGCCGGGCCGGTTCGGCGAGCGGATCGGCCCGGTGGGCCCTCGACCTCTCGATGGACGCCGTGCGCCGCCGGTTCGGCAAGGGCGCGATCGGCTACCTTCCCGCGATCACGCACCTGCACGGCGTCCCGGAGGAGTTCCGCGAGCTGGCCGAGCGCGACCTGTGACCCGCCGGCGAGCCGGAGCCGACCGTCAGGTGATGCCCAGGGCGAACCAACCGCTCCACCCGCCCGAGGCGTCCCACCAGGCGCTCCGGACGAGCCCGTCCGGCCCGACGGCGAAGACGTCGAGGTGCTCCGTGACCCGGGTCAAGGCGGCGACCTGGCTGCCCGGCTTCGCCGTCCCGCCGGAGATGTTGAACCACGCCGCCCAACCGGTCGTGTCGTGCCACCAGGTGCTGTAGACGCGGTTGTCGGTCCCGATGACGAACAGGTCCATGTGGTTGGAGTACCGGACGACGGCCGTGACGGGGACCCCGCGGACGCTGAGCCGCCCGAGATCTGGAACCAGCCGCTCGCCCAGCCGCCGCGCGCGTCCCACCAGGTCGACATGATCCTGCCGTCCGAGGCGGTGGTGAACAGGTCGAGGTGGTCGGGGTAGCGGGCGACCGCGGTGACCGTCGAGTCGGGCCGGGCGGTGATCCCGGGCAGCGGGAACCAGCCGGACCAGCCGGTCCGGTCGTCCCACCAGATGCTGTAGACCCGGTTGTCGGTCCCGACGGTGAAGACGTCGAGGTGGAAGGGGTAACGCGCCAGCGCCGTCACCGTCGCGCCGTTCGCGGCGACGCCGTTGCCCAGCTGGAACCAGGCCGCCCAGCCGCCGCGCACGTCCCACCAGGTCGACATCGTCCTGCCGTCCGACGCCGTGGTGAAGAGGTCGAGGTGGTCGGTGTACCGGCTCACGACATTGACCGTCGATCCGGGCCGGGCGACCAGGGTGCCGATCTGGAACCACGCGGACCAGCCGCCGGACCGGTCCCACCAGCAGCTCCACACCCGGTTGTCGGTGCCGACGACGAACAGGTCGAGGTGCCCGGAGTACCGGGCGATCGCCGTGACGGGCGATCCGTGCCCGCCCGGGGAGGCGTACCCGCCGGACACCTGGAACCAGCCGGCCCAGCCGCTGCTCACGTCCCACCAGTCCGACATGATGCGGCCGTCCGAGGCGACGGCGAAGACGTCGAGGTGTTCGGGGTAGCGCGCCACCACGCTGATCGGCGCCTGGTCGCGGGCCGGCAGGTCGGCCAGCGGCCCGATCCGGTTCCAGATGACCTGCCGGCAGACGTGGCAGAACGGGACGCCGAGCTCCCGCATCTTGCAGTCGTACTCGGGGCGATAGATGCCGCAGTGGAAGTAGCCGGCTCCCTCGAACAGGCCCGACGGTGCCGGCGGGCACGGGGCTCGGCCGGGAGTCCGGCGTCGAGCAGTCGGGGTTGCTCATCGTCGGCAGCGGCGTCGTCGGCGCGACCAGCCAGCCCCACTTGAGCGTGGCGCGGTTGGTGTTGACGGTGATGTTCGGCTGCGACGGTTCCACGGCGGGGCGTGGTCGTGCCCCGTCTCGTTGCCGCCCGCGTAGTACGGGTACTCGTCGGCGAGGCCGTACGCCGTGTGCCCCGCCTCGTGGATCGCGATCTCGGTGGCGCCGCCGGCGAGCGAGTACGTGCCGACGGAGCCGCCGCTGCCGCCGTAGATCGTCGAGTTCACGACGACGATCGCGATGCCTGAACTCCGGGACCTGCGCGGCGGCCGTCGTGAGGACCGTGGTCGTTGTTGCAGACGAGCAGCCGTCGGATCCCGTTGCCGCCGAAGGTGGAGTCGAAGTACGTGCGCGCGGTCGCCCCGGTCCCGCCGCCGCTGACCGGGTCGTCCGCCCCCGAGTCGGTCGAGCTCACGTTGACGCGCCAGACGTTGATCGCGGGGAAGAGCTCGTCGTAGGGCGGGGTCGCGCGCAGGGCTGCGACGAACGCGTCGCAGGCCGTGTTGAACGCCGCTTGCTGGGCGGCCGTGAACCCGTCGGCGAGCAGCGCGATCGTGAAGGCGCGGTTGCGGGGGGCGGTCCCGGCGATCCGGGTGGCGCCGAGCACGCTCCCGTCGGCGGTGGTCATGACGCCGGGCCTTCCGCCGGGGCCAGCGGGAAGGTGCCGAGCTCCACCTCGGCGGGAGCGCCGGGGGCCAGGCCTTGGCCCCCCTCGGGCGGCTGCGCACCGGCCCCGCGGGCCGCCGCCCGGACCACGGCCACCGTCGTGGCCTGCGCGGACGCCGGCACCACGACGGTGAACGCACCACGGACCGGCGTGTCGACCCGCACGATCGGCTCCGAATGGTCCTCGGGGAAGACCTCGGCGCTGCTCAGGAAGGCGCCGCGGACGGCCACCCGCGCGAGCCGCGTCCCGTCGTCGCGGCGGGTCTCGACGAAGTGCCCGGCGGCCTGGGTCTCGCCCGCGTCGAACCCGCTGATGCTCACGTCCACCGGCTGCTGCGAGACGAGCCGCACGGTGTCGTCCTCGTACTCGAAGATGAGGCGGACGGCGCCCGCGCCGGCCTCCCCGGCTGATTGCGTCATGGCGTCTCCCCAGCCTCGGCTCGTCCCCCTCCGCCATCCTCCGAGCCCGTCCAGGGCCGATCAAGGCGCGGTAGCGGCACGAAGGTGCACAGTTGCTACGGCGTCTCGGCGGGCGCGGCCAGCAGGCCGAGCCGGCTCGGCCGCCGTGCGGCGTGGGCCAGCGACCGGCAGTCGAGCTTCACGAGGCGTTCGGCAGGTCGAGGAGGTCGCCCGGGCGCAGCCGGTACACGCGCAGCGCGAGACCGTAGTACTTGGCGGTCTCGCCGACCCATTGGAAGCCGAGCCGGTCGGCGACGGCGACGGCCTCGTGGTTCCGGGGCCGAGCGACGACGAAGACCTCGGGCAGGCCCTCGTCGAACGCCCACCGCACGAGCGCACGCGCCGCCTCCGACGCGAAGCCGTGCCCCCGCTCGGTCGGCAGCAGCGCGTAGCCGATCTCGCTGTCCTCCGCGTCGGGCGGCAGCGGCAACAGGACGATGCCGCCGACGAGTCGGCCGTCGTCGCGCGCCCGCACGGCCCAGCGGCCCGCGGGCGGCGTCAGGCGTGCGTGCTCCTGCGCCCACTGCTCGAGCACGAGCTCCATCGCGGCGACGTCGGGGACCGGCGTCATCGCGGGGCTCAGCCAGCGCACGACCGCGGGGTCGCCGTACAGCCGCGCCGCCTCGGGCGCGTCCTGCGGGGTCCACGGTGTCAGCAGCAGACGGGGTGTCTCGAGAACCACGTCGCGCAGCGTCATAGCGGCCTCCACCCGCACGGACGATGGGTCGACGGCGTCAACCCCCGGCGGCCGGGCTGTGTTCCTCCACCGCCTCGGGTCGGCGCCGTCCGGTGCCCCGGCGACCGGCGGCGCCAGGGGGCTGTGCCTAGAGTGCGGCGCATGACGGCGGTGACGAGCCCCGGCGCCCACTCCCTGCGCCTCACCCAGTACGCGCACGGCGGCGGCTGCGCCTGCAAGATCCCGCCGGGCGAGCTCGAGGAGATGGTCGCGGGTCTGCGCCGGGCACCGACGATGCCGAACGAGCACGGCGAGCTCGTGGTCGGCCTGGACGACGGCGACGACGCCGCCGTCGTCGTGACCCCCGCCGGCGCCGTCGTCGCCACCGCCGACTTCTTCACCCCCGTCGTCGACGACCCCTACGACTGGGGCCGGATCGCCGCCGCGAACGCGCTGTCCGACGTGTACGCCATGGGCGGCACGCCTGTGGTCGCCGTCAACCTGCTCGCGTGGCCGCGCGATCTGCTGCCGCTGGAGCTCGCCCGCGAGGTGCTGCGGGGCGGCCTCGACGTGGCGACGGCGGCAGGTTGCCACGTCGCCGGCGGCCACAGCGTCGACGCGCCCGAGCCGATGTACGGCATGAGCGTGACCGGTACGGCGGACCCCCGGTGCCTGCTGCGCAACGACGCCGGCGAGCCCGGTCTGCCGCTGACCCTGACCAAGCCCCTCGGCGTGGGCGTCCTCAACAACCGGCACAAGGCGACCGGCGAGCGCTTCGAGCAGGCGATCGCGTCGATGGCCGCGCTGAACGACCGCGCGCGCGACGCCGCCCTCGCCGCCGGCGCTCGCTGCGCGACCGACGTCACCGGTTTCGGGCTGCTCGGGCACCTGCACAAGCTCGCGCGCGCCAGCGGAGTCACCGCGGAGATCGAGGCCGGCGGCCGTGCCCTACCTGGACGGCGCCCGCGCCGCGCTGGCCGCCGGCTACGTGAGCGGTGGCACGCGGCGCAACCTCGACTGGATCCGCCCGCACGCCGACCTGTCGGCGGTCGACGAGGCGGAGGCCCTGCTGCTCGCCGACGCCCAGACCTCGGGCGGGCTGCTGGTCGCCGGCGAGCTGCCCGGCTATCCGGTCGTCGGCCGGCTCGTCCCCCGGCGCGCCGACGGCGTCACGGTCGTGGTCGTCCGCCCCTGACCCCGCGCCCCCCTGACCCCCACCGCCCCACCGTGCGCGATCGATGCCCGTCCCGCGCTGATCATGCAATCCGCGTCGATCATGCACGATTGCATGATCGACGCGGATTGCATGATCAACGACAGAAGGAGAGACGAGAAGGGGCAGGGTCGAGGGCGGGGTCGGGGTCAGGCGTTGCCGACCCGGGACTCGGCTTCGAGCAGGTCGGCGTCGGCGTGGGTGCCGGCGGCGGGCGGGCGCGTGATCAGTGGCAGGGCCATCGAGACGAGCGCGACGATGCCGAGCACCGTGAACGGCACCGAGTAGCCGCCGGTGGACTCGTACAGCTTCGACGCGATCAGCGGGCCGACGACGCCGCCGATGGACCACGCCACGATCATCGCGCCGTAGATGGCGCCGGCGTTGGGCGTCCCGAAGAAGTCCGCCGCCGTGGCGGGCATCGTGCCGAAGCCGCCGCCGTACGACAGGTAGATCAGCGCCGCGAGCACGGCGAACACCGCGAACGCGACGTGCGGGAGCAGCAGGAACGCCAGCCCCTGCACGAGGAGCATGCCGAGGAAGGCGCGCATCCGGCCGATCCCGTCGGACAGGGCGGCCCAGCCGATCCGGCCGGCGCCGTTGAACAGCCCCATCAGCCCGACGAAGGTCGCCGCCGCCCCGGCGCTGATGCCGGTCAGCCCCTGCGCGGCGTCCGAAGCCTGCGAGATGAACGCGATGCCGCACAGGGTGTTGAGAGTGAGGATCGCGGTCGAGCAGGTACCACTGCGGGCGTCCGCAGCGCCGACCCGAGGTCGTAGGCGCGGGTCGTCGCCACGTTGCGGGCGGTCGTCGACGGCTCCCAGCCCGGCACGGTGTAGCCGGCCGGCGGGTTCCGGAACATCGAGGCGCCGATGAGCCCGGCGATCAGGTAGGCGATGCCGAGCGGCAGGAAGACGCCGGGCTTGTGGGACGTCCCGGAGAGCAGGTTCTTGGCGACGGGGCCGGTGATGACGGCGCCGAAGCCGAAGCCGCCGACGGCGATCCCGGTGATGAGCCCGCGCTTGTCGGGGAACCACTTCGCCAGCATCGCGATCGGCGTGATGTACGCCAGGCCCAGCCCGATGCCGCCCATGACGCCGTAGGTGAGGACGAGCAGCCACAGCTGGTCCTTGCTGTTCACCAGCGACGCCAGCATGATCCCGACGGAGTAGAGCACGACGCCGGCCATCGCCACCGGGCGCGGACCGCGCCGGTCCTGGATGCGGCCGCCGACGAACGTGCCGATGAAGATGGTGCCGATCGCGACCTCGAACGGCAGCACGACCTCGCTCTTGCTCCAGCCGAACTCGCTCTGCAGCGGCTTGTTGAACACGCTCCAGGCGTAGACGGCGCCGAGCGCGAGCTGCACGAGGACCGCGGCCACCGCGATCCCCCATCGGCCGCCCGGCACTCGCGGGGCAGCCGCGCCGCGGCCGGCCCCGCCGGGGTCTTCGACGGATGTCGCCATCACTACCTCCCGACTCACGCGCGGCGCGCGCGTGCGCCGGCGCGCGGTGCGATTACCCCGGCACCGGCCGTCTACTCCCCGGAGATCGACGGGATCGGCGAGCTCAGCTGCCGCGGCGTGCGCGAGGGCATCAGGACTGCGGCGCGTGGTCCGCCGCCTCGCGCGCCTGCTTGCGCTCGAGCTGCGGCTGGACGACGTACTTCGGGTCCTTCGTCGACTCGACCCCGGCGTGCAGCAGGCCGAGCCGCTCGTAGTAGCCGCCGGCGAGCAGGGCCGCCCCCGACAGCGCCGCCGCGATCCGGCTGCGCCGCCCGAGCAGCATGCTGCCGAGCACGCCGGCTGCGGTGAGGGTGCTCGCCCGCTCGAGCGTGCGGGCCGGGGCGCCCGTCGTGAACGCCTCCCCGACCAGCCCGAGCCGGTTCTCCAGCCGGCGCGAGGCGGCGAGCTCGACGATCGCCCCGTACATCGCGAGGCGCCGCGCCGGGGACGCCTGCGCGGTCGGGGCCACGATCATC
Organism: uncultured Actinomycetota bacterium; assembly: GCA_963794075.1. Classification (GTDB taxonomy): domain Bacteria; phylum Actinomycetota; class Actinomycetes; order Actinomycetales; family Kineosporiaceae; genus DATKNA01. The sequence continues at coordinate 129,767 of CAWCCY010000021.1, read as the reverse complement.
CCCAGGCCGCCCGCGCTCGCCGCGGCGCTCGCGGTGAAGATGAACGGCAGCTCGGGGTGCGCCTCGTGCCAGGCCGGGACCGCCGTCTGCGACAGCAGGACAGCGGTGTAGGAGGCGACCGCGGGTGCGAGGGTCGCAGCGGCGAGGCCCGCCGGCCGCGCGGCGACGTCCATCAGGCGCCCGGGCAGGGTGCGGCGCAGCCACGCCGGCATCACCTCGCTGAGGGCGGCGACACCCATGGCCGGCCCGTAGGCGGCGAGGACCCAGGTGCCCACGCTCATCGGCGACGTCGGCTTCGCCACCCGCAGCATGTGGTGGAACCGGTCGGGCCGGCCGAGGTCGTGGATCAGGTAGTACGTGCCGAGGCCGAGCGCCCCGAGCGCCCCGAGCCGGGTGCCGCGGCGCAGCTCGGGCCGGCCGGTCTGGTCGGCCCCCGCCGCCAGCAGCGAGCAGCCGGCCGCGAGCCCCCCGAGGAAGAAGTAGTAGGCGATGTCGTCCTTCCACACGGGCGGCTTGAGGACGGGGCGCCCGTAGTACGACGTGAAGCTGGCCCGGGGCACCATCGGCGTCTCGCGGCCGCCGTCGTCGGGGCGCCGGTCACGGCCACGGCGCCGGCCGGACCCCCGGTGGCGCCCCGCGCCCGCGCCGTCGAACATCCGCGGGCGAGCGATCATGGGCGCCGAGGTCGCTGGGCAGCTCGGCGGGCGGCGGCCCCGGCCGCACCTCACCATGCCGGCCGTGACCGCCACCGCGCCCGGCGCGCTCCCCGACGTACGCCCGCACGCGCTCGCGCAGCTCCCCCACGGTCCAGGACGGGGTCACGGCTGCCGCCGCCCCTCGACGAAGGCCGACGCAGCCGCGGCGACGAAGGCCAGGCCGGCCGCCGCCGCGTATCGCCACATCCGCGGCAGGTCGCGCGTCGGGACGACGGGGTCGGGCGGCAGGCCGTAGACCTCGGGCTCGTCGAGCAGCAGGAAGAAGGCGCCGTTGCCGCCGACGCCGTCCTCGGGGTTCTCGCCGTAGAGCCGGGCCTCCGCGACGCCGTTCTGGTGCAGCTGCTCGACCCGCTTCGCCGCCCGCTCGCGCAGCTCGTCGAGCTCGCCGAACTGGATCGAGTTCGTCGGGCACGCCTTCGCGCACGCCGGTTCGAGGCCGCCGTGCAGGCGGTCGTAGCACAGCGTGCACTTCCAGGCGCGGCCGTCGTCCTCGCGCCGGTCGATGACGCCGTACGGGCAGCCCGAGACGCAGTAGCCGCACCCGTTGCAGATGTCCTGCTGGACGACGACCGTGCCGAACTCCGTGCGGAACAGGGCTCCCGTCGGGCAGACGTCGAGGCACCCGGCGTGCGTGCAGTGCTTGCACACGTCCGACGCCATCAGCCAGCGGAACTCCTGCCGGGTCTCCGCCCCGGTCCGCGCGCCGGGCAGCTCGAAGCCCGGCATGCCCAGGTCGACGGGGCCGCCGGTGGCCCTCCCGTCGGCCCGCTCCTGCGCGGCCTGCAGGTCGCCGAGAATGTCGACCTGCCCATGACCGTCGGCGGGACCCTCGTCGGTGCGCTCCGCCGGCCGGTTGCCGAGTTCGGCGCCCTTGTCCGGCGACGTCCCGAGAGCGGCCGCCGCGGCCTCGGCCGACCCCGTCGACCCCTGCGGCCCGGTCGGCTGACCCTCGAAGGCCGGCTTCTGGCGGCCGAGGGGCAGCGGCTGCTCGATGAAGGCCACGTGCCGCCACGTGTTCGCGCCGAGCATGCCCGTGTTGTCGTACGACATGCCGAGCAGGTTGAAGCCGTCGTCGGGGACGAGGTTCCACTCCTTGCAGGCCACCTCGCACGCCTTGCAGCCGATGCAGATCGACGTGTCGGTGAAGAAGCCGACCCGCGGCGGGTGCTCGGTGTGGCCGGCGTTCGCCGCCACGTCGTCGAGGGGACCGTAGAGGCTGTGCTCCAGCGTCATGCGTCGCCTTCCTGGGAGCCGGCCTGCCGGCCGGCGGTGAGACCGCCGCCGGTGGCGTCGTTGGCGCCGTTGCCGTTGTCCGGCCCGGCGAGCGAGGGGTCCCGGGCGCCCTCGAGGTGGGCCTTGCCCGCGCCGGCACCGACCGTCGCGATCCGCGTGCCGGTGGTGCGGTCGACCCCGGCGCTGGTCCGGTAGCCACGCACGAACTCCAGCAGTTCGGGGCCGCGCGGGCGCCGTCCGGGGACGACGTCGCAGGTGGTGACCTTCGACTCCTGGATGAGCACGTTCGGGTCGAGCGCGACGCCGAACAGGTCGTTCGCGGAGTCGCCCGTGACGAGCCCGGACGCGCCCCAGTGGTAGGGCATCCAGACCTGGTGCACGACGCGGTTCTGCACCCGCAGCGGCGTGAGCCGGTCGGTGACGAGCACCCGCGCCTCGATCGCGCTGCGGCTGGTGACGACGGTCGCCCAGCCCAGGTGCTCCAGGCCGCGCTCGGTCGCCAGCTCGGGCGAGACCTCGACGAACATCTCCGGCTGCAGCTCCGACAGGTACGGCAGCTGGCGGCTCATCCCGCCGGCCGTGTGGTGCTCGGTGAGCCGCGAGGTCGACAGCACGATCGGGTAGACCTGGCTGTGCGGCTCCGGCGGCGAGGGGTTCGAGGGGTTGTCCTCGCGGCCGTAGACCTTGCGGGTCGGGTTGCCCTGCTGGCCGTAGAGCGGGTTGTGGAAGGGCGACTCGTGCGGCTCGTAGTGCGTCGGCATCGGCCCGTCCTGCAGGCCGTTGGGCACGTACAGCCAGCCCTTGCCGTCGGCCTGCATGACGAACGGGTCGTCGCCGTGCAGGGCCGCGGGCCCGACCGCGCCGGGCTCCGGGCACGTACGACGGCGGCTTGGTCTTCTCGAAGTCCGGCACGTCCTTGCCGGTCCACTCGCCCTTGGTCTCGTCCCACCAGATGTAGGCCTTGCGCTCGCTCCACGGCCGGCCCTGCGGGTCGGCGGAGGCGCGGTTGTACAGGATGCGCCGGTTGTACGGCCAGGCCCAGCCCCACTCGAGCGCGGTCTCGTCCTGCTCGCGTGCGCGGCTTGCGGCGGGCGGCCTGGTTGACGCCGTCCGCGTACACGCCGGAGTAGATCCAGCATCCGCACGACGTGGAGCCGTCGTTCTTGAGCTCCATGTAGCCGTTCACGACCGTGCCCGTGGTGAGGTCGTACCCGTTGATCGCGCGCAGCACCGAGTCGCCGCTCGGCTCGTCGCCGTGCACCTCGTAGTCCCAGTTCATCGCCTGCAGCGGCCGGTCGCGCTCGTCGGTGGAGTCCTTCACGGCCTCCTTCAGCCGGCGGCCCAGGTGGTAGAAGAACCAGAGCTCCGAGCGCTGGTCGCCCTTGGGCTCGACGGCCTTCTCGCGCCACTGCAGCATCCGCTGCGTCTGGGTGAAGGTGCCCTCCTTCTCGGTGTGCGCCGCCGCCGGGAAGAAGAAGACCTCGGTGCGGCACTCCTGCGGGACGATCTCGCCGGTCTCGACCTCGGGCGCGTCCTTCCAGAAGGTGGCGCTCTCGATCATGGCCAGGTCGCGGACGACGACCCAGTCGAGGTTGGCCAGCGCCAGCCGCTGCAGGCGCCCGTGCGAGGACCCGACGGCGGGGTTCTGCCCGAGGATGAAGTAGCCGTAGACCTTGCCGTCGACCATGTCCATCGTCGTGCGGTAGGTGCCGTGGTCACCGGTCAGCCGCGGCAGCCAGTCGTAGCCGTAGTCGTTGTCCTTCGTGGCGGCGTCGCCCCAGTACTCCTTCATCAGCGAGATGAAGTAGGCGTCGGCGTTGCGCCAGAAGCCCTTCTGCTTGTCCCCGATGAAGCTGTCGAGGTACTTCTCGAGGCTCGTGTGCGTGAGCGCGCTGGGCATCGGCATGTAGCCGGGGAGGATGTTGAACAGCGTCGGGATGTCCGTCGAGCCCTGGATGCTCGCGTGCCCGCGCATCGCCATGATGCCGCCGCCGGGGCGGCCCATGTTGCCCAGCAGCAGCTGGATGACCGCCGCCGCCCGGATGTACTGGACGCCGACGCTGTGCTGCGTCCAGCCGACCGCGTAGACCACCGCGGTGGTGCGCTCGCGGCCCGAGTTGCGCGTCCACTCCTCGCAGACCCGCAGGAACAGCTCGGGCGGGACGCCGCAGACCTGCTGCACCATCTCGGGGGTGTACCGGGCGTAGTGCCGCTTGAGGATCTGGAAGACGCAGCGCGGGTCCTGCAGGGTCGGGTCCTTGCGCGGCTCGTGCGCCGGCCCCTCGAGCTTCGGGCCGCCGGACTCGTGCTGCAGCCCCGAGGCGAGGTCCTTGGCGTGCGCGCTCTCCTGCGCGCCGCCGTCGTTGTCGCTGCCCTCGAAGCCCTCGTACGCCCAGGTGCCCGCGTCGTAGGCGCCGAGCTCGGCGTCGTAGCCCGAGAACAGCCCGTCGAGCTCGTCGGTGTCCCTGAACTTCTCGCTGACGATGAACGAGGCGTTCGTGTAGGCGGTGACGTACTCGCGGAAGTCCTTGTCGTTGCTGAGGATGTAGTTGATGACCCCGCCGAGGAAGGCGATGTCGGCGCCGGCCCGGAGCGGCACGTAGGTGTCGGCGAGGGCGCTCGTGCGGGTGAACCGCGGGTCGATGTGCATCACCGTCGCGCCGCGCGCCTTGGCCTCGACGACCCACTGGAACCCGACCGGGTGAGCCTCCGCCATGTTGGACCCCATGATCACGACGCAGTCGGCGTTCGCGAGGTCCTGCTGGGTGTTGGTGGCGCCGCCGCGCCCGAAGCTGGTCCCCAGACCGGGGACGGTGGCGGAGTGTCAAATACGGGCCTGGTTCTCGATCTGGATGGCGCCCGCCGCCGTGAACAGCTTCTTGATGAGGTAGTTCTCCTCGTTGTCCAGCGTGGCGCCGCCCAGGCTGGCCAGCCCGAGCGTCCGGCGGACGACCCGGCCCTCGGGGTCCTTGTCCTGCCAGCCCTTGCGCCGCGACTCGAGGAACCGCGCCGTCACCATGTCCATCGCGGTCTCGAGGTCGAGCTCCGACCACTGGGTGGCGTACGGCGCGCGGTACAGCACCTTCTGCTCGCGCTGGGGCCCCGTCACCAGCTGCTTGCTCGCGCTGCCCTTCGGGCACAGCCGGCCGCGCGAGATCGGCGAGTCCGGGTCGCCCTCGATCTGGACCACCTGCTCGTCCTTGACGTACACCTTCTGCGCGCACCCGACGGCGCAGTAGGGACACACCGAGTGGGCCACGCGGTCCGCCGTGACGGTGCGCGGCTCGAGGCCGCGTGAACGAGGTGACTCGGCCGCCCTGCCGCGTCCGAGCGGGTCAGGCCCCGTCACCTGGCGGTACACGGGCCAGCTCTCGATCCACGTCCGCACTCCCATGGCGGAAATGTGCCACATTCGCCCTGAGGCGCACGCCGGACGACGCCGCCGCCGGGGCCGGCCGCCCGGCCGCCGCCGGTGCGCTTGACCGTGCCCGGCACCTCACGGACAGTAGACAGTGCAGCGTGGCGGGCGACATCTGCGGCTCCTGCGTGGGATCATGCCGATCCGTCCAGCAGTCAGGAGGAGACGCGTGCCGGACCACAGGAGACCTGGGGCTCCGCTCGATCGACGAGCGGGTCACACGCTTCCTCTGTGCCACGGCGCACCTCGACGCCTCGTTCGCGAACCACGTGTGGGCGGTCCTGCTCTCGGACGGCCGGCAGGCCCAGGCGCCCGAGGCCGAGATCGACCCGATCGCGCTCGCGCGGCACGCCATGCTCTCGCTCTCCCGCCGCAAGGAGCGCGACCGGCAGCTGGCGTTCGTGCTGCTGGGAGTCGTGGCGGGGGGCGTCGTGCTGTTCGTCCTGGCCGCGAAGGAAGCGCTGTCGATGAGCCAGGCAGCGCTCCTCGTGTGCCTGCTCCCGGTGGCGGGCTGGCTGATCGCGCTGCTCATCGTCTTCAGCCACTACCGCCTCGTGCGCGAGTCCGCCGTCGAGGTGTTCTCGGGCCGCGAGCTCGCGCGCGCCTCGGCGCCCCCGCTCGACCCGGAGGACGAGCTGCGGCTCTGGCGCCTGCACTGGGAGAACGTGGTCATCTACAACCGCTTCTCGCCGTTCGTCGGCACCGGTCACACCGTCGACTCCTGGCGGGTCAACCTGCACACCAACCCGCCGAACGCCGCGCGGAGCCTCGGTCACGCCGGCCGCGGTTTCCACATCTCGCCGGCGCAGGTGCACGAGTACCTGCTGGAGCACGTCCCCGAGGTGCTGGGCCGCGTGCCCGGGCGGACCGAGGACGACGAGGCGCGCTACCGCGTCACGGCCGAGCGCCGCCTGTACATCGACGGGGGCACGGCCAGCAGCATCAGGAACCTCGTCGACGGCGGTCCGATCGACATCATCCCCCCGGGCCAGGACCACGAGACCGCCAAGCGGCCGGCCACCCGCGCCAGCAACCGCACCCTCGACTGGTACACCGAGCACCCCAACCGGACGGCGCGCACGTACTGCTGCTTCGTCGAGAACAGCGGCAACGGCGATGTGGTCGTGACGGTGCTGGTGCGCGCCGAGATGGTCGGCGACACGCTCTGGGTCGAGGGCCGCTCGCAGGTGCTCCTGCCGGTGCAGGCCGGCTTCAAGGACGTGTACTGGGTGAACAAGCGCGACGACGAGGCCACCAAGCCGGTGCTGCGCGCCGCGCTCCCCCGGACCACCGGGCTCTGGCTCGAGAGCCCGCTGCGGCTCTACAAGCTGAACTACGGCAACTGGCAGGACGAGCGGACCCTGCGCGAGGAGGGTCTGCGCATCGAGCGCGGGCAGCCGGTGAACTACGGGGCGGGGAGCTCCCTGCGCGAGGACGCGTCGCTCCCCTCCGACCCCGGCTTCTACGGGGCCATGGACGAGGTCATGTACTTCCGGACGATCACGCAGCAGATCTTCGAGTGCCTGTACGACCTGCTCGCCAAGCACGGCATCACCAGCCCCGACCTCGAGCAGCAGCGGCGCCTCCTCGTCGAGGACGTCCTCAACGTCGAGGGCGTGCGCAACGCCGGCCCGCACGGGAGCGACAACGTCGCGCTGTGACCTCACTGCTCCCTGACGGGAGCGGACGGGTCAGCGGACGGCGGTCAGTGGCCCGCGCAGGTAGTGGCGCGCCTGCGCGTGCACCTGCCGGGCGGTGCCGTCGTCGAGCACCCAGCCGAGCTCGCGCAACCGCTGCCCCAGCTCGAGGGCGCCCAGGTGCGGCTGGGCCCGCAGCAGCGCGACGGCGTCCGAAGGGCGGTCGCCCGTGCTCGTGGCACCGGCGGGCGAGCTGTCGGTGGCGAGGACCGGCGCGGGCGTGGGCGCCAGGAAGATCGGGTCGTTGAAGGGCCGGCGTGGAGCGTCCAGCTCCCCGGCGTTCGCTCCCGGCGCACCTGTCATGCCGGACGCCGCCGGCGTCACCGCCCGCACCTCCGCCACGGCGACCGCCGCCACGGCCGGGACCGCCTCGACCGCCGGGACCGCCCCGACGTCGTCGCTCCCCGCACCAGGCGGGACCGCCTCGACCGGCACGGCCGCCGGAGCAGCCGGCGCGGCCGTGGTGGTCGGAACGTCGGGTGCCGGGCCGGCCGCGAGCACGCCCATCAGCGTGGCCCGGAGAACCGTGGCGGGGTCCGTCACGAGCTCGCTCGACGCGTCCGTCCACCCGAGCGACGCCAGCACCTGCCCGGGCGGCAGGCTGCCCGCCCGCAGTTGCCGCTCGATGATGCGCCTGACGCGCCGCGGCCGCCGCCCCGGCAGGGCCAGCCGCAGCGCCTCACCCGCGGCGGCCAGCACCCCCACGTCCACGCGGGCGGTCGCGTGGCTCGGCACGCCGTTGCGGGCCATGAGCAGCCAGGTCCGTGACGACTCGACCGGCGCGGTGAACCAGAGCCGGGCCGGGATCCGGTCGGCGGGTGACCGGCGGGTCGCCCGGTACTCGCCGACGACCTCGCGGGCGCTCATCTCGACGAGCACGGACCAGACCGCGGGCGCGACGACGTGCCAGGGCAGGTGCTCCAGGTCGCGGGCCGCGAGCCCGTTGAGCAGCAGCGTGCCGGCGACCCCCGCATGCGCGGTCAGGCGCCAGCCCATCCGCGGGCGGCCGACCCGTGCCCCGGCGATGTACTGCAGCGAGACGCCGAGGATCAGGAAGTCGACGAGGAACGGGAAGCCGGCGGCGAGCACCGGGCCGTACGACGGCAGGGCCGCCTCGTAGATGCTGGCGAACGACAACGCCGCGCCGATCACCCCGACCGGCACGAGCACGATCCGTGCCCAGAGCCGTAGGCGCGCCACGTCCGCCGCCGGCGCCTCGATCGCCTCGCCGCTCATGCTCTCCCCGCGGGTGCGTCGTCATCGGTGAGCAGCGTCACCGTGAGCGGCGCAGACCCGCGCCGCGCGCCACAGGATCACACAGATCGAACGCCTGTACGAGAACTGGCCCGCGTGTCGCCGCGTGTCAGCGGGTCGGGCCGAAGGCGGCCCGCACCCCCGGCGACCACAGCACCGAGTCGGGCGGCCGGGCCGTCACGCCGCCGAACCCCGCGGCAGCGACCAGCCCGTCGTCGAGGTCGACCACCTCGGCCCGGTGCAGCGGCCACACCTCGTGCTCGTTCGTCAGGTAGCGGGTCCGGCCGGCGAGCCGCGTGTGCAGCCCCCACCGCCCGGTGAGCCATTCCTCCAGAGCCGTCGGGCGCTCGACGGCCGGGCCGGGCAGCAGCACCAGGCGGCTCGACGGGCCGCCGCGACGACGCCGGGTGGCGTACGCGAGGGCGCCGTCCGGGCCTGCGGCGAACGTCAGCCGGGACCAGACGTACGGCAGGCCCAGCCCCAGCCGGGCCCCCAGCACGACGGCCAGCCGGTCGGCGTCGAGCGAGCGGAAGACGATGCCGCGCCGGCCCTGCTCGTCGACCGAGTAGAGCCGGACGTTGGTCTCGAGGAACGTGCCGAGGAACGGCACCGGCGGGCCGGCCCCGAGGCCCGACCCGACCATCCGGAACGGGATGAGCCCGACGTAGGTGCGCCCCTCGAAGGTGTCCGGTCGCACGCCCGCCGGCATGAACCGGGCGGCGTCCGGCACCGGCACCTCCCAGTGCAGCATCGCCAGGTCGCACCACCGCTGGCGCATCAGCGCGGCCCGCAGCGGCCTGGGTGTCGTGGTCGTGACGCGTTCCGGCGGCACCGCGGCGGCCTGGCTCACCCCGCGAGCCTGCCGCGGCGCGTGCCCGGGCCGCGAACCCGGGCCGGGGTGCGATGTCGCGCCGGCCGGGCGGCGGTGAGAGGGTCGTGATCGTGACGCCGGCCGGCGGCGGCGCGACCAGGGGACCCCGACCCGAAGGGTGGCACCACGTGGCGACCTACACGCTCGTGTACCGGGACGACGACGGCGAGAACGAGGTCACCGAGACGCTGGAGAACGTCGACGACGTCCAGCGCGAGGACGGCATCGTGAGCCTGTGGCGCGGCGACGAGGCGTTCCTGCGGCTGCAGGAGCGACACGTCGTCAGCCTCGTCGAGGTCTGACCCGAGCGCTCGCGCGCCGGTCTGCCCGCCGGCGCGCGAGCCTCGCCGGTCGACCCCTCACGCCAGCCGCGGGAACCGGTGGCTCACGCCCTCGCCCTGCTCGAGCAGGGTGGCGGCCGGGCCGACGATCAGCGGATCCGGTACGCCGACGATCTCGATGTCCTTGCCGGTGTAGGGGAACCGGTTGAGCACGTGCCGCATCGCCTCGAGCCGCGCCCGCTTCTTGTCGTTGCTCTTGACGACGGTCCAGGGCGCGTCCGCCGTGTCCGTGTAGAAGAACATCGCCTCCTTGGCCTCGGTGTAGTCGTCCCACTTGTCGAGGCTGGCGAGGTCCATCGGCGAGAGCTTCCACTGGCGCACCGGGTCGACCTGGCGGATGACGAAGCGGGTGCGCTGCTCCGCGCGCGACACCGAGAACCAGAGCTTGATCAGGCGGATCCCGGAGCGGACGAGCATCCGCTCGAGGTCCGGCGCCTGGCGCATGAACTCGAGGTAGTCGCGGGAGTCGACGAAGCCCATCACCCGCTCGACGCCGGCCCGGTTGTACCAGGAGCGGTCGAACAGCACGATCTCGCCGGCCGCCGGGAGGTGCTCGACGTACCGCTGGAAGTACCACTGGGTGCGCTCGCGCTCGCTCGGCTTCTCCAGCGCGACGACCGCCGCGCCGCGCGGGTTGAGGTGCTCCATGAAGCGCTTGATCGTCCCGCCCTTGCCCGCGGCGTCACGGCCCTCGAAGAGGATGACGATGCGCTCGCCGGTGTCCTTCACCCAGTTCTGCAGCTTGAGCAGCTCGATCTGCAGCAGCCGCTTCTCGCGCTCGTAGACGTCGCGCTGCAGGCGCTCGTCGTACGGGTAGCCCTCCCGCCAGGTGTCGACCGGGCGCCCGTCGCTGAAGAAGAGCATCGGGTCGTCGTCGTCGACGTCCTCGACCATCAGGTCACGGATGGGCACCTGGCCGATCGTGAGCTCGGCCAGGTCCTCCGCGAGGTCGCCGGCCTCGATGGCCTGCTCCAGGGAGACCACCTGGGCCTCCCGCGTATCGTCGTCCCGCATCACCGCCGCCTTCCGCCGCCCCTCGCGGTGAGATGCACGCTAACCCCGCCCACGCCCGGGCGCCGGTCGTCAGGGGCCCGGGCGAGCTGCTGTTCGCGCGACGGTCACCCGCTGTTCGCGGAAGCCTGGACGCCGTCGAGCAGGCGCCGGGCGATCCTGCCGAGCTCGACCATCTCGTCGCGGGTCAGGGGCTCGACGACCAGCCGGCGCACCTCCTCGACGTGACCGGGGGCCACCCGCTCCAGCAGGGCGCGACCGGCCTCCGTGAGCTCGGCGTACGCGCCCCTGCCCTGCTCCGACGGGCATCGCCCGATCCAGCCCCGCGCCTCGAGCGCGTCGACGGCGTGCGACAGCCGGCTCAGTGACGTGCCGGTGGCGGCCGCGAGCTCGCTGAGGCGCAGGCGCCGCCCCGGCGCCTCCGAGACCATCGCGAGGATCATGTAGTAGACGTGCCCGATGCCGGCGTCCTGGCGCAGCTGCCGGTCGAGGGCCTGCGGGAGCAGCGTCACCAGGTGGATCAACGCGCGCCAGCTCGCCATCTCGGCGTCGTCGAGCCAGCGCGGTCCCTGCTCGGGGAGCTCCCCGAGCTCCCCGAGCTCCCGGTCGTCGCCGTACGCGCCGGCGGCGTCGGGCAGGCTCACTCAGGCCGCCTGGAAGGACCGCCGGGCGAGCCCGATCGCGAACCCGTCGATGGTGGTGACCGGTGCCTGCGTCGGGTCGGTGGCCGCGCCCAGCGTGACGAACAGCGGGGTGAAGTGCTCGACGGTGGGGTGCGCGTACGGCATCCCCGGCGCGGCCGTGCGGAAGCGCGCGAGCTCGTCGACGTCACCGCGGGCGAGCGCGTCCGCGGCCCACACGTCGAAGTCCGCCGACCAGGCGGGGACGGCGGCGGGGTCGCTCCAGTCGATGAAGGGCAGGCCGTGCGTCATGTAGCCGGAGCCGATCACGAGCACGCCCTGCTCGCGCAGCGGGCGCAGCCGCTCGCCGAGTGCGAGCAGCCGGGCCGGGTCGTGGGTCGGCAGGCTGAGCTGGAGCACCGGCACGTCGGCGTCCGGGTACATGATCTTCAGGGGCACCCAGGCGCCGTGGTCGAGCCCGCGCGTGCCGTGCTCGTGGACGTGCTCCGACCCCGGCAGGAGGCCGGCGACCTGGCGCGCGAGCCCGGTGGCGTCGGGGGTGTCGTAGCGCATCCGGTAATAGAGAGGGTCGAAGCCGCCGAAATCGTAGACGAGCTCGGTGGGCCGGGCGCTCGAGAGCGCCGCCTGCGCCGTCTCCCAATGGGCCGAGACGATCAGCACGCCGCGCGGCTTCGGCAGCGCGCGCGCCCAGTCGTGCAGCTGCGTCATCCAGCCGGTCATCTCGAACAGCATCGGCGCCCCGTGGGACAGGTACAGGCTCGGCAGGGGTCCGTCCTCGGGAGTCCAGAGCCGGTGTGAGGCCTGGTGCTCGGCGGCGGCGGCGCGCCGCAGGTGGGCGACGAAGGGGTGCTGTTCGGGGATGCGCGCGTCGGCGGCCTGGGTGCTGGTCGGTGCGGTCCGGTCCACGAGGTGCTCCTGGCTTGAAGGTTTAACCCAGCATACGACGTCCAACTTGAATCTTCAAGAGAAGGCGGCTGTCGTTCGTGCACCCGCGTTCACCAGCTCACCCGTACCGGGTGAGGTTGCCTGCCCGGCTCGGGCACGAAACTGCCCCCGACAGATCGTGTGGACCAGTCGTGCTCAATGGAGGTGGTCGTGGTGGCCGTGGACTCGCGTGGCGATGTCGCGGACGTGGTCGTCGAGGTCGGCCGGCACTGGGGGTGGCTCCTCGCGTTCGGCATCGTGACCGCGCTGATCGGCGTGCTCACGCTGATCTGGCCCGGCCGCACGATCGTCGTCGTCGCGGTGCTCTTCGGCATCCAGCTGATCCTGGCCGGCGTGTTCAGGTTCGTGGCGGCGCTGGCCTCGGACGACGAGTCCGGTGGCACCCGGGTGCTGTACGCGGTGCTCGGGATCCTCTCGCTCATCGCCGGCCTCTACGCGCTGCGCCACCTGTTCGTGACGATCGCGGTGCTGGCCCTGCTGCTCGGCATCTTCTGGATCGTCAACGGCGTGGTCGACATCATCGCCGCCATCGGCGACCGCGGCATGCGCGGCCGGGGATGGTCCGCGGCGCTGGGCGTCCTCAGCATCGTGGCCGGCATCATCGTGCTGATGTCTCCGTCGATCACCCTGGTCACCCTCGCCGTCGTGCTCGGCATCTGGCTGGTCGTCCTGGGTATCGGGCAGATCGTGCTCGCCTTCCAGCTGCGGTCGAAGGCGCCGGCGCTCGCCGCCGCGATCGCCGCCACACCCTGACCTCCATCGGCCCGGCCGGATCTGACGGCCCACGGTCCGGCCGGGCTGGCTGCAGCACCCGTCAGGCGGCTCGGCGTCGCGTCAGCCGGCGGCTGTCCAGCCCGTTGAGGGAGCGGACGACGCCGACGACGTCCCCGATGTCGGCGTAGTTCACCGCGACGAAGTCCGGCACCCGGCGCTCGGTACGGCAGGTCTGCGCCAGCGGCCCCAGCACCGACACGGCGCTGACGGCGCGCGCGTCGCTGATGAGCCGGGTGAACGCCGCGATCCAGTGGTTCATCAGGAACAGCGGCGCGTCCGGGCGGCCCCGGAGGAGGCTGTCCCGGTGGACCTCCGCCCTCGCGCCAGACTGGGACGCATGGGGACGGCCAGGTGACCGGCGACGAGCGACGCCGGGCCGACTCCGCGGTGCTGTGGTCACGGCTGTCGCGCGGGCTCCTCCGGCGCCGCGACGTCCTGGCCGTCATCGCCGTCGGCGGAGCGGTGGGGAGCCTGGCGCGCTGGGGTCTGGCGCAGGCTCTCCCCCACCGCCCGGCGGACTTCCCGTGGGCGACGTTCGTCGCGAACGTGTCCGGGTGCTTCCTCATCGGGCTGTTGATGGTCCTCGTGATCGAGGTCTGGCCGCCCTCGCGCTACCTGCGGCCCTTCCTCGGCGTCGGCATCCTGGGCGGCTACACCACCTTCTCGACGTACATGCTCGACACACGTGCCCTGCTCGTCGGCGGCGCCCCCGGGCTCGCCGGCGTCTACCTGTCCGGCAGCCTGGCCGCCGGCCTGACGGCCGTGTGGCTCGCCGTCTTCGCGGCCCGCGGCCTCGTCCGGATGTCCCGCGGCCGCCGACATCGCCACCGCGAGGCCGCCGCGCGGGCCGCGGCGGGGGGCGGCGCCGAGCCCGGACGGTGCGGACGCCGTCCACCCGTGGGACCGAGCGTCCAGGAGGACGACATGACGAGGCTGTCGGGACAGGCCCTGAGGGCGACGGTCTTCATCGGGGAGGACGATCGGGTCCGTCACCGGCCGCTGTACACCGAGATCGTCCATCGGGCCCACGCCGCCGGCCTCGCCGGTGCGAGCGTGATCCGCGGGTGCGAAGGGTTCGGCGCCTCGAGTCTCATCCACACCACCCGGTTGCTCAGCCTCTCCGAGGACCTGCCGATCATCGTGATCATGGTGGACACCGAGGAGAAGATCCGGGGGTTCCTCCCCGAGCTCGAGACCCTGGTGACGGTGGGCCTGATCATCCTCGACGAGGTCGAGGTGGTGCGCTACGTGGGCCGGGAGGGCGGCGGCGGGGCGACGGAGCCGGACCGGCGGGAGCCGACGTGAACGTACTGGTGTCCGCCCTGCTGGTCGTGGCCGGCGGCGCCGTGGGAGCCCCCCTGCGGTACGTGACGGACCTGGTGGTGCAGTCCTTCCACGACACCGTCTTCCCCTGGGGCACGTTCACGGTCAACGTCACCGGCAGCCTCGTCCTCGGTGGCGTCGCCGGGGCCGTCGCCGGCGGAGGACCCGAGTGGCTGCTGACCCTGATCGGGACCGGGTTGTGCGGGGCGCTCGACGACGTTCTCGACGTTCGGCTTCGAGACCGTCAGGCTGATCGAGGACGGCGCCGTGTTCGAGGCCGCGGCCAACAGCCTGGCCAGCCTGCTCGTGGGGCTGGTCGCCTGCACGGGCGGCTACGCCCTGATCTCAGTGATCGCCTGACGGGACCTCGATCGCCCGTCCTGGGCGGACCATGGTGCCGGACGGGCACCACCACGTCATGACCTGGACGGCGAGACGGCCGGCGACGACCGCCGGGTCCTGCTCGGCCAACTCTCTCGCACGCTCCAGCGAGCCGGTCCGGTAGACGGTGACGCCCCGGAGCGCAGGCTCCGGGGCGTCGATCAACGGTCCGTTGGTGACCACCTCGCCGCGCGCCCTCAGGTCGGCGTGGAACGCGAGGTGCTCGCGCTGGATGCGATCGAGGCTCGCCTCGTCGTAGTCGCGTGCATCGGGAGGACGGATGAGGAGAACCAGTTCGTACGCGTCGAGGTCCACGCGGACATCCTCCTCGTCACGCCCGGCCGCTCACACCCGCCGCCTCGCCCGGTCGGCCGGGTTCAAGGCCGCAGGAGGGTCTTGACGGCGCGGCGCTCGTGACCGCTACACGACGCGCTCACCCTCCTCGCCGGCTGGGCCGCGTCGGCGGCCGACAGCGACAGCGCGGCCGATACGGGGAGCGGTCCGGCCGGAACAGTGAGGGGTCGCGGCAGGAACGAACCCCTCCGACCGGGACTCGCGCCCGTGTCGGAGGGGTTGCGGTGCCGTCTGGACGACACGCCGTGCGCGTGTGGCGTCAGCTGGGGACCTTGGTCGCCGCAGTCTCGGCGTCCATGCTCGCGAGCACGGCGTCGAGCACGGCGTACTCCGCCTCCTCGATCGCGTTGTACGCGAAATCGATCGTGAACTCGGCGTAGCCGACCGCGTCCTCGGCGTCGTGCTGGGCGACCTTGGCGTCGTGCTGCGCCTTGCGGGCGTCGATCCGGGTGCGGGCGTGCTGGACGTGCTTGTTCCACGAGTTCTGGATCTCGTCGCCCCGCGTCGCGGCGTTCTGCGACGCCTGCTCGCCCCGCTGCTTCATCCGGTCAGCGGCCTCCTTCGTCCTGCTCCGCGCGTTCGCCACGTCCTGCTCGAGCCGGTCCCGGGCCTCGGCCTTCGCCGTGGCGACCCGGTCCTCGGCCTCCTTCGCTCGTGCCGAGAGTCGTGACAGGTCATCGGACAATGCCATTTCAGCCTCCTCGTGTGTTTGATGTGATTCGAACGTAGTCAGGGCCGATCGGGCCCGAATCCACGAATTCCTTAGTGCTCGGCCGCCTCGGGGTCCGGCGCACTCGCTGTTAGCCTGCGGACATGAGCGGCGACGCCGAGGCGACTGCGACGGTTGCAGGGCCGACCCGGCTGGACCGGCGCAAGGCCCGGACCCGGCGCGCGCTCCTCGACGCGGCCCGGGCGATCGTGGCCGAAAGAAACACCGCAGACGTGAGCATCCAGGAGATCACCGATCGGGCGGACGTCGGCTTCGGCTCCTTCTACAACCACTTCGCCACCAAGTCGGAGCTCTTCGACCCCGCGGTGGAGGAGGTGCTGGAGGAGCACGGCCAGCTGCTGGACCGTGTGTCCGCGGGCGTCGAGGACCCGGCGGAGGTCTTCGCGGTCGGCATCCGCGCCACCGCGCACGTGGCCGAGGAGAACCCTGTGATCGCCCAGATCCTGGTGCGGGCCGGCCTGGACTACCTGCTCGCGCCGACCGGGCTCGCCCCGCGTGCGCTGCGCGACATCGAGCGGGCCATCGGCGCCGGGCGCTTCGACGTCGCCACACCGTTCCTCGCGCTCGTCACGACGACCGGCTGCCTGATCGCCTACCTCCACGCCCGCCTGAAGGCGCCGGACCGGCTCGGCCACGAGACCGCCGACGAACTCGCCGAGCACCTCCTGCGGATGCTGGGCATGTCCGCCGCGGAGGCCCACGAGGTCTCCCACCGCCCTCTGCCGACCGCCCTGGACGCGCCCGCGCGCTAGCCGGCGGCCCGGCTCGGCGATCTCGTCGCGCCGAGAGTGGTTTGCCTGCCTCCGAAACCACTCCAGAGGCAGCGAGATCATCTCTCGTGGCTGTGGACGACACCCCTGTCCACAGCCGGCGGAACGCCCCTTGCCGCGAGACGACCCGCGCCCTTGGCTGCCGTCCGTGACCCGACACCGCCATGTGCCCGAGGCAGTGGCCCACGTCCCGTTCAGGGGCAGCCGGGCCGTGGCAGGCGGCCTCCTGACGAAGAACCAGCTCAGGGGGCCCACGTTCGTCCGGATCTTCCCGGACGTCTACGCCCGGCGCGGCCTCGACGCCGACGTCCGCGTGCGTCTGGCCGCCCTCCGGCTGCACGTGGGCCATCGCGGTGTCGCCGGCGGGCTGACCGCGGCCTGGCTGCACGGCGTCTGGCGGCCGCCGAGGGGCACGGCCCTCCCGCTGGAGTTCGCACCGTCCGTGCGGCGTCTCGGGCGCTGCGCGGACGGTGATGTCGTCGCGATGGAGGGGCTGCACGTCACCTCGCCTGAACGAACCTGCTTCGACCTCATGCGCCGGCACCAGCTCGTCGAGGCGGTCGTCGTCGCGGACGCCTTCGCGTTCGCCGGTGCTCTGACCTTGCCCCGCCTGACGGAGTTCTGCGCGGAACGCCGGCGATGGCCCGAGGTGAGGCTGGCGCGCCTCGCCGCGAGCATGGCGAACGCGGGGGCGCGGTCACCCGGAGAGACCCGGCTGCGCATGATCGTCGTGCTGGCCGGCTACGACGAGCCGCTGGTCAACGTGCCTGTCCACGCTCCGCGCGGGGAGCACCTGGGAACCCCCGACCTCACCGTGGTCGGGCAGCGCTGGGTGCACCTCGAGTACGACGGCGCCTACCACGACGAGGAGGCGCAGCACGGGCGAGACCTCCGCCGGCAGAACGCGTTGCACGGCTACGGCGGCGCACCCCTGCTGCGGTTCGACTGGCGCCACGTGCTCCATCAGCGTCAGGCCGTACTGCATGATCTCGCCCGGGCCTCGGGGCAGGCACCCCGTCAGGAACTCGACGATCGCGACTTCGACCGGGGCTCGCGACACACCCGTTGGTGATCTCGTCGGCCTGAGAGTGGTTTCCGTCCATTCGAAACCACTCTCAGGGCGGCGAGATCATCGAAGGGGCTCCTGCCGTCGCGACTGGGCGTTTCCGGGATTCGGCGCATCAGGTACCGGATCTACCGTCGGCGGATGAGACACCTCCGCCGGTCACCCGGTGGCGGCGACCGTGCGACGAAGGAGAGGCAGCCGTGACGATGCTTGACGCCGACCGACGCAAGGGATGGATCTCGGAGGTCCGTGCCCAGACCGACGCGTTGGACCGAGCCATCTCCGAGGCCGTCCAGACCACGGCGACGCCCACCCTCGACCGGTTCCTCGTGCGCCTGTCGAACGCCGCGAACGACTCGCGCCTGTGGCTCGCCACGGCCGGGGTCGTGGCGCTGGTGGGCGGTCCGCGAGGCCGGCGCGCGGCGGCCGAAGCCGTGGCATCCATCGGGGTCGCCTCCGCGGTGAGCAACATCGCCCTCAAGTCCCTGGCCCCCCGCGGGCGGCCCGAGGCGAGCGACGGGCGGGGCGTCGCGTCGCGCCGGGTCCGCCGGCCGACGTCGTCGTCCTTCCCCTCGGGCCACGCGGCGTCCGCGTTCGCCTTCGCATCCACGATGGGCGAGGAGGTTCCCGTCACCTGGGCACCCCTGCACCTGGCCGCCGCTCTCGTCGGCTACGCGCGCGTGCACACCGGCGTCCACTATCCGTCCGACGTGATGGTCGGCACCCTGGTCGGCGCGATGTCCGGGTGGACGGTCCGCCGCCTCGCGCGGCGCGTCGCGCCTACGGCAAGCGCGCCCCGGGCCGATGTCAGCTGACGCGTCGGCGCCGCCGCGCGCGGTCCTGGTGATGAACCCCGGGTCCGGCGGCGGCAAGGTCGAGCGCTTCGGGCTGGTCGAGGCGGCCGAGCGTCTCGGCGCCCATGTGCTGCTCGTGGATGCGGGCCAGGACGCCGCGACCCTTGCACGCCGTGCCGTCGAGGGCGGCGCCCAGGTGCTGGGGGTCGCCGGCGGTGACGGCACGGTGTCGACCGTGGCCGCGCTGGCTTCGGAGGCCGACCTGCCGCTGGTCGTCGTGCCGGCGGGAACACGCAACCATTTCGCCCGCGACCTGGGGCTCGACATCCACCATCCCGCGGCCGCCCTGCAGGCGCTGGCCGGCGGGGAGGAGCTCCGCGTCGACCTGGGGTTCGCCGCCGGGCGCCCCTTCGTCAACAACGTGTCGCTCGGCGTGTACGCCGACGCTCTGCTCGATCCCCACTACCGGGAAGCGAAGGCGCACGCCCTGGCGTCCGTGGCCGGCCCCTACCTGAAGGGACGGCAGTGGGTCGACGCCAGCATCGACACCCCGGCCGGGACGATCGAGCATCCGCAGGTGGTGCTCCTCTCCAACAACGCCTACCACATCGCCACCCCGCGCTACCTCGGCCGGCGGTTCGCGCTCGACGGCGGGGCGCTCGGGGCGATCGTCGTCAAGGGATCCCCGGGTTCGCCTCCCCAGCCGCTCCCCCGGCTGATGCGCGAGTTCGCGGAACGCGGCGCCACACCGGGCGGCGAGGGCGTGACCACCTGGTCGGCCCCGCGGATCACCCTGCAGGGCACCGGAGCGGCGATCGCCGCAGGCGTGGACGGCGAGGCCGTGACGCTTCCCCTCCCGCTGACGTGCGAGATCCGGCCGCGCGCCCTGCGCGTGCTGCTGCCGCCGGACCGGCCGGGCGTTCCCCGCGAGCCGAGCCCACCGCGGCCGCCTCACCCCCCGCGACGCGGGTAGCGGCGGCGGAAGAGCACGTACGCCACCGCCCCGGCCGGCAACGGCAGCCAGTACGTGGCGAGCCGGTACAGCAGGGTGGCCGCGAGCGCCTGCGGCGACGAGACGCCGGCGACGACGAGGGTGCCCACGAGCCCCGCCTCGACGAACCCGAGCCCTCCCGGGGTGAACGGCAGCAGCGCGAGCAGCTCCGCGGCGACGTACGCGAGGAGCACCAGGGCCGGCCGCGGGTCGGCTCCGACGGCGCGCAACGCGCACAGCAGGGCGAGGTACTCGAAGCCGGTACTGCCGACTGCCGCGACCAGCGCCTCCCGCCAGCGCGTGCCGAGAGTGGCCCGGATGCCGTCGCGCTTGGCGAGCAGCCGGTCCGGCAGGCCGGTGACGGCGATCGTGACGTTTCAGCAGTGTGATTGAGAAGCCACTGGACACCCCGGCCCACCTGCCTGAGCGGCGTGTCCGAGCCGAAGGCGAGCGTCCCGAGCGCGAGCAGGGCGACAAGCACGGCCGCACCGAGGTACGCCGCGACGTCCAGCCGGTGGTCGATGCGCGCGCCGCCGAGAACGGCCGGGAGCGCCAGCACGGGCAGGGCGGCGGTGGTGCCCCATTGGAGGACCGTCGACGCCGTCAGCGCGGCCACGGTGTCGCCGGTGTCGAGCCCGGCGTCGACGAGCATCGAGACCTCGAGGGCGCCGCCGGGAGCCGCGCTCGGGACCACGTGGCTGAGGGCGTTCCCGCTGAGCTCGGCCGCGATGACGGGGAACCAGGCGCGGGTGCCCAGCGCGATCCGCTCGAGCTCCCACAGGCACACGAAGCTCGCGACGACGCAGGCGACCGCGAGGACCGCGAACGACGGGTCGAGGTGCGAGAGTGATCGCCACGAGCCGAACACCGAGAGGAGGCTCGGCAGCAGGACGTACAGCGACACGCCGGCGAACGCCACGAGCGCGACCGGCCGTGCCGCCCGCCACCGGGTCGCCCACGGCCGGCTCCCCGCAGGGGCGAGCCGGCCGCTGCCTGATTCGTTCACGCGGTGGAGCCGACCAGCCGCCCCGCGGCGGTGTCCGCCCGCCTGGTCTGCACGGCCAGGACGATGGCGTTGATGCCGCTGACGATGCTGAAGAGCCCGAAGACCGTGGCAAGGCTGACCGCGCCGATGTCGGGGCGGATGAACAGCACCACAGAGAGCGCGATCGAGATCAGGCCCCCGAGGATCCACATGGCGCGCTCCCCGGCCGACTCCTCACTCCGGAAGGCGAGGACGACCTCGACCACCCCGGTGACCAACGCCCACGCGCCCACGCAGAGCGTCAGGACCAGGGCGGTGATGCCGGGCCAGGCGAGGGCGACGACGCCCGCCGCCAGCGAGAGCAGGCCGAGCAGCAGGTAGCCGATGACGGGCCCGGCGTGCTGACTGCTGAAGCCGCGGGCGGCGTCCGCGACGGCGACCATGAAGGCGTAGACGGCGAACAGGATGACGACAGCTCCGATGGTGATCTGTGGCCAGGCCACGGACACCACGCCGATGGCGATGGCGAGGATCCCCCGCCAGAGCAGGGCCGTCGAGATGGACTTGACCATGGGCTCTCCTGACGAACGGGTCGACGAGTGCGTCGACGAACGGGTCGATGAACGGGTCGATGAACGGGTCGATGAACCGGCTGATGAACCGGTTGATGGATCAGTAGCGGACGGTGACGTCGTCGTGGACCTGTGAGACACCGGGGGCCGCCCATGCGGCGGCGAGCGCGGCGTCGTGCTCGACCACGAGCGCACGGTCCCGGTCAGCGACACGGCCCCGTTCGTGGTCTCCACCTCGATGCTGTCGGCGTCGAGCTTCGCGTTCCGCCCGAACGCCTTCTGGATGGCCTGCCGCACTTCGGGTGCGTCGGGCCGCGGGCCGGTCAGCTCGATCTCGTCGCGCACGCCGGTCACGCCCGGGACGTTGGCGACCAGGTTCTCCGCCTCGTCGCGCTCGAACTGCCAGCTGACGCTCCCGTCGAGCGTGACGACGCCGTCCTTGACATGGGCGTCGACCGTCATCGGCACGAGCGCGTTCAGTGTGAGCGCGTGCAGCACGTCACCGCGCAGCTTCGCGTCGTCGCGCCGGTCCTCGTCGAGCAGCCGGACGTCGATGTCGTTGACGACCCATAGAGCGCCGAACACGCGCTCGGCGGCCTTGCGGGCCTCGTGCCTCTCCCGGGGTGTGCCCACGGTTCCGCGCAGCGTGACGACGCCGTCGTGGACGGACACGGCCACCGCCTGGCTGTCCACGCGCGGTTCCCAGGACAGCTCGTCCATCACATCGGCCTGAAGTTGCTCGTCGCTCCTCACGTGGCGACTCCTCTCCTTCGCGTTCTCCGCGCCCGCCCTGTGCGGGCCGCATATCAGGACGCTAGGAGCGCGCCGATCGGCGCCGAATCCCCGAGTTCCCCAGTCCCGCCGCCGGGTGGCCCTCCCGGCTCGGTCCGCCGTCCGGGCTGCCCCGCTGATACCGATGGATCCATCAGTCCTGGCGGAGCTGTCCGTCAGACCCTTGACGCCGCTGCCGACATTTCTGATACTCGCATCAGTTGCGATGAGACTATCTAGGAGACGTCATGGCCGGTGCCGACACGACCGAGAAGAACCTCGCCGAGCACCACGACCTGCACAGCGAGCGAGGAGCGCTGTCCGGTGAGCACGCGGGCCGGGCTGCCGATCCCACGATCAAGGTGTCGGGGCTGGCCTGGCTGGAGTTCGAGAAGCGGGATCTCGACCGCTCCGAGCAGTTCGCCCGCGACTTCGGCCTCACCGTCCACGCCCGCACCGACGCCGCCCTCTACCTGCGGGGCTCCCGGGCCGGCGCACCGGCCGTCGTCATCCGGCAGGGCCGCGCCTCGCGCTACCTGGGCAGCGGCGTTCCACGCGCTCGACGGCAAGGACCTCGACAGGCTCGCGCGGGCGACCGGCGCCGGCGTCGAGGCGCGACGCGAGCTGGGCTCGGGGCGCGTCGTCCGCCTCAACGACCCGAGCGGGTTCGGTGTGCAGGTGGTCCACGGCGTCGAGGAGCTGCCCGCCCTGCCCGCGGCCCACACTCCGCTCACCTGGAACGTTCGGTGGCCGAGCGGCGCGGGTCAACGCCACCCAGCGTCCGCCACGCGAACCGGCCGGCGTGGAGCGCCTCGGTCACGTCGTGCTCGGCACCCGCGTCTTCGGCCGGGCGCTCGACTGGTACCTGGAGAACCTCGGGCTGATCGTCAGCGACTTCCTGTACCTCCACGGGCAGCGCGACCGCGGCCCGACGATGGCCTTCATCCGCTGCGACCGCGGCTCCTCCCGAGCGACCACCACACGCTCGCGATGCTGCTGGCCCCGAGACCGGCTACGTCCACTCCGCCTACCAGGTCGCCGACCTCGACGCGCTCGCGGCCGGCGGGGAGTACCTCAGGAGCGCGGCTACCACCGCTCCTGGGGGATCGGCCGGCACATCCAGGGCAGCCAGATCTTCGACTACTGGCGCGACCCGGACCGCGTGATGGTCGAGCACTACGCCGACGGCGACCTGTTCGACAACACGCTCGAGCCCGGCTGGGCGCCGATGACGGCCAGCGGGCTGCGGCAGTGGGGCCCCGAGCCAACCCGCGACTTCCTGGGCAACACGCCGAGCCCGGCCCTGATCCGCAACGCCCTCGCGGCCTTGCGTGAGGACAACGAGATCGACGTCGACCGGCTCAAGGGCCTGGTCAAGGCGTTGCAGCGCTGATCGGCTCGTCCGTGCTCATCCGCTGGTTGATCACGTGATGGGCGAGCTGGGTGCGTGAGGTCACGCCGAGCTTCCGGAACACCTTGCGCAGGTGGTACTCGACGGTGCTCGGGCTGACGAACAGCTGGGCAGCGATCTCCCGGTTGGCCTCCCCCGGCGCACCAGGGCCGCGATCTGCGCCTCCTGGGCAGTGAGCTCCTCGGGCGCCCCGATGCTCGCGCTTGCGGACGCGCTCGCCCGTCGCACGCAGCTCGACCCGGGTGCGTTCGGCGAACAGGTCCAGGCCGGTGGCCTCGAACATGTCGAGGGCCTCGCGCAACTGGTCGCGCGCCTCGCGCTTCCGGCGCAGGCGGCGCAGCCATTCCCGTAGAGGAGGTGGGTGCGGGCCAGCTGCGGAGGGCCGCGTCCGGGCGAGCAGGGTCAGCGCCTCCTCGTACTTCTGCTCGGGCGTCGTCGCTGGCGGCGAGCAAGGCCCGCGAACGCGCGAGCAGACCGAGCGCGAGAGGCGTCCGGAGGCGGTCGCGCGGTCCGCCAGGCGTTCGAGCGCCCTCTCGGCCAGGTCACGCCGGTCGCCACGCACGCCGGCCTCGACCAGGTCGGGCAGCGCCGGGGTCCCGATCAGGGGGTGTCGTCCACATAAGCCGGCTCCAGGCACCGCACGGCGGCGGCGTAGTTGCCGAGGCTGATCTCGAGCACGCCCAGGCCGTACGCCGCGAAGGCCGCCTCCCCCGCCGCGCCCCTGCTGGGAGCCTCCCGCGCGGCGGCCCCAGCTGTCTCCCTGGCCTCCACCTCCCTCCCGCTCAGGGCGAGGGTGATCACCCGGTGCGCACCGGTGGGCGGGACGATCGCGCGGTTGTGGGTCACCTCCCCCAGTTCGCGCGCCTCCGCTTCAGCCGTCCGCACGGCGGCAAGCCGGCCTGCGGGGCCGTCGACGAAGGCGCCGCGGAAGGCGAGCCCGGCGGCCAGCCCGGCCAGCGCGCCGCTCTCGCGGGCCCGGTCGATCCAGCTGGTCGTGACCCTCTCGGCGGCCGCATCGTCGAGCAGGTCGACCGCACAGATGGCGGCGAGCTCGAGCCGGCGCAGCGCGACGTCCGGGTCCAGGTCGTCCTCGAGGAAGGCACGGACCGCGGCGCGCAGGGCCGGAACCGCCGCGGCGTACCCGCTGGTCGCGCGCGCCGTGAGGCCCCGGAGCAGCAGGTTGGGAGCGGAATCCGGCGCGTCACCCGTGGACGGGAGGCTCCGGGCGATGCGGGCGATCTGCGCCAGGAGGGACGCGCTCGGGGCCCATCCCGCGAACGCGGCCGACTCCAGGGCGGAGAGCAGCGTGTCCCTGGCAGCCGCCGGGTCGAGAGAGCTCAGCCGACCTGCGGCATCGACGAGGGCGGCGAGGGCCTTGGACACGCGCCCGCAGGTGAACTCGATCCTCCCCGCGAGCCGGGTCGCCTGAGCGGCCGACAACGGGTCCCGCAGGCCGCGGGTCGCCTCGCCCAGCAGGGCGTCCGCCCGGTCGATGGTCCCTGCGAGGACGTGCGCCTGTGCCGCGCACAGGTTCCGCTCGGCTCGGTGCTCCTCCTCGGGCGTCAGCAGGGCGGCGCGTTCGAGCAGGGCGGCCGTGGCGGCGTAGCCACCACGGCTGCAGGCTCTCTCGGCGGCGCTCTCGAGCAGGGCGGCGACCGCTTCGTCGGGGCGGGCCGCAGCGGCAGCCAGGTGCCATGCGCGCGAGACGACGTCGACCTCGGGATCGCTGACGGCCGCCAGAGCAGCGTGGGCCTGGCGGCGCTGGGTGGCGGTCGCGGTGTGGTAGACCGCCGAGCGCACCAGCGGTGCGTGGAACTGCAGGCGCGGGCCAGAAGGTCATCAGCGCGGCGGCCTCGGCGGGGGCGGCGGCGGACTCCGGGATGCCCAGCTCGGCGGCCGCCTGCCACACGAGATGCCCCTGGCCCGGCGAGCCGGCCGCGGCCAGCAGCAGCAGCGCCTGGGTGTCCGTGGGGAGCTCCCGGACCCGCCGCAGGAAGGACCTCTCGAGCCTGTGGCCGACGGGCAGGAGCTCGGGCAGGGGCGCGCGCCCGCCCAGCTGGTCCGCGGTCAGCTCGCGGGCGGCCTCGACGACCGCGAGGGGGTTCCCGCCGGTCTCCGTCACGATGCGGTCGGCCACCGGCGGGTCGATCGGCTGGCTGATCGACCTCTCGAGCAGCTCGCGGGCCGCCTCCTCCGGAAGGCCGGCGATGTGCAGAGTCGGCAGAGCCTGTAGCCGCCCATCGGCGCCCGCCGTCTCGCGGACCGCGAAGAGCAGCCCGACGCGGTCGGCCAGGAGCCGGCGGGCGACGAAGCTGAGGAGGTCGGCCGACTCCTCGTCGAGCCACTGCGCGTCGTCGACCACGCACAGGACCGGCCGCGTCTCGGCGGCGTCCGACAGCAGCGTGAGCACCCCCAGGCCGACCAGGAACGGATCCGCCGGCGGTCCGGACACGAGGCCGAAGGCCACGCCGAGGGCGCGGCGCTGCGGCTCCGGGAGGTCGTCGACGGCGGGCAGGAACGGCACAAGGATCTGGTGGATCGCGGCGAAGCCGAGGTTCTTCTCCGACTCGGCAGCCACGATCCGAACGACCTGCATGTCCTGGGCGTGCTCGATCACGTCGTCGAGCAGAGCCGACTTGCCCACCCCGGGCTCGCCACGAAGCACCAGGGGACTGCTCATCCCCCGGCGGACGCTCTCGAGCACCGCGCTGAGCGCCTGCCTCTCGGCGCCGCGGTCGACCAACCGCACGCCCGCCACGATAGTCCTGGCGACCGCCACGAGATCAGGGCCGCGAGGCCCCACTTCGGGCGCTCCATGCACCGGACCCTGCCGAACGGCCGCCGGAATCAGGGATTCGAGCGAGCAAGCACCCTCCCTAGCGTCGGGCCATGGTCTCCCACGCACTGCGCGGCCTCCCGAGCCGGGCGCGGCGGCTGCCTCCCACGCCGCGCGGCCGCCGCCGTCAGGTCACCTCCGACCGGCTGGTGTCCGTCGCCGGCGGCGTCGGGGCGTGACGTGAGCCCGGACACCTGCGGCCGCCCCTTGACCTTGCAGAATCTATAACTGATGATTAATTACAGTACTGATGGCATCATCACTTCTAGAGCACGTCCGGATGAGGGAACCGATCATGACCAGACCAGACAGCAAGGGCACGGACCGCAGCGCCCGTGGAACCGCCCCGAGGGCGACGTCATGAGCGCCAACCTGGCGCGGACGGCCGACGGCTGGTGGCTCCAGACCCCCGCCGGCCTGGTCCGCCTGGACGTCGAGCGCTCCACCACCGGCGCGCTCCTGTCCGATCGGGCCACCCTGGACGCCGCGTGCGCGGCGGCCCGTGCGACGGCGGAGCAGAGCCCCGAGAAAGGCGTTCCGGCCGAGTCGCTCGACCTCCACAGCCCCGTCACCGCACCGGCCCGGGTCGTGGCCCAGATGGTCAACTACCGTTCCCACGCCAGGGAGTCGGGCATGAACGCGGACGGAGTGCCGGCGGCGTTCTTCCGCAAGGCCTCCCACTCGATCACCGGTCCCACCGGTGAGATCGTCCGCCCCGCGGGCGTGGGATTCCTCGACTACGAGGTCGAGCTGGGGCTCGTCCTCGGCGCCGATCTCCCGGTCGGCACGACCGTGACGGAGGCCGACCTCCACCGGTACGTCGCCGCCCTCGTGGTCACGGACGACGTCAGCGCGCGGCAGGTCCAGCTGACCCGGACGCAGTTCTACGAGTCGAAGTCGTACCCCACGTTCACGCCCGTCGGGCCGTGGCTGACCCTGGTCGACGCGGGCGACCTCGCCCGGCTCGGGTCCCTGCGGCTCACGCTCAGCGTCAACGGGCGGACGCGTCAGGACAGCACGGTCGAAGACATGATCATTCCGCCTGCCCGCGCTCTGACCCTGCTGTCGCGGTTCCAGCCGCTGGCCCCCGGCGACCTGCTCCTCACCGGGACGCCGGGCGGTACCGCGCTGCGGGCCCCCGGCAAGCTCAAGGCGACGATCGCAGCGCTGCTCCCGCCGGCGACCCGGTGGCGGATCTTCTTCGAGCGCGAGGCCGCCAACCCCCGGTACCTGCAGGACGGCGACGTCGTCAGCGCGCGGATCTCGTCGCCGGACGCCGGCCTGGATCTGGGCACCCAGCACACCGTCGTCGTCGGGAAGTCGTGATGAGCGCGCGCCACGTCCGGTCGCTGCCGACACCGGAGACCGGATCCGCCCCCGAGCTGATGCCGCTGCCCGAGTCCACCTACCAGCTGGTGCTCGACGCGGCCCACCGGTGGCCCGGCGCCGTGGCCAGTGAGTGGATCCCCGACCCCGTCGCCTACACCCGGCGCGTGACGTGGACCTACGGGGAGCTGGCCGCGCACGTGACCCGCATCGCCAACGCCCTCACCGCCCTCGGCGTCGGCCGGCAGGATGCCGTGACCCTCTGCGGGGTGAACACCGGCATGCTCTACGCCACCACGCTCGCCGCCGAGGCGATCGGCATCGCGGCCCCCGTCAACCCAGCGCTGCGGGCCGAGCGGATCGTGCCGCTGGTGCGCCGCACCGGCTCACGGGTCATGGTCGCCGCCGGCCCCGAGCTCGACGCCGAGGTGTGGCAGTCGATGCTGGACGTCGCGCAGACCACGGGCATGACCGCCGTGCTCGCCCTCCGGCCGGACGGCGCCGACTGGCCGCCGCCCCCGCTCGTCCCCAGGGCTGGTTCCGCTGCGGTCGCCTACCTCGACGACGTCGTCGCGGGGCACCCCGGCGACCGGCTCGTCGGCGCCGACCTGCCCACGGCGGGTGACCTGTGCGCCTTCGTGCACACCGGTGGCACCACGGGATCGCCGAAGGTCGCCGCCCACACCCACGCCAACCAGGTCGCCTGCGGTCGCGGGATCGCCGAGGCCAGCGGGTGGCGGGCCGGTGACGCCGTGCTCGGCGGGTTGCCGCTGTTCCACGTCAACGCGCTCGTCGTCACCGGCATCGCGCCCATGTTCGTCGGCGCCCGGGTCATCTGGCCGGGCCCGCTGGGCTATCGCGACAAGAACCTGTACAGCCGGTTCTGGAAGATCGTCGAGCACGACCGGATCACCTCGATGTCCGCCGTCCCGACCGTGTACGGCGCACTGGCCCAGGTCCCCGTCGACGCGGACATCAGCTCCTTGACGAGGCCGGTCGTCGGCGCCTCGCCGCTGCCGTCGTCCGTGCGGGAGGGGTTCGCGCGGCACACCGGCGTCCGGTTGCTCGAGGGGTACGGCCTCACCGAGGCGACCTGCGCCAGCGCCTTCACCCCCCTCGGTGGCGAGCGTGCCGGTTCGGTGGGGCAGGTCCTCCCGGGGCAGCAGGTCAAGGCCGTGCGCGTCGGCGACGACGGGTCATGGCAGGACTGCCCTGCCGGTGAGGTCGGCCTGCTCGTCATCGCCGGTCCCGCCGTGTTCGCCGGCTACGTCACCGATCCCGCCCTCGACGGCCCGCGTGCCAGCCGTGACGGCTTGGTCCGCGACGGCTGGCTCGACACCGGCGACCTCGGCAGCGTCGACGCCGACGGGTACGTCCACCTCGCCGGCCGCGCCAAGGACCTCATCATCCGCGGCGGCCACAACATCGACCCCAAGGTCATCGAGGAGGCCCTGCTCGGGCACCCCTCGGTGGTCGCCGCCGCGGCGGTCGGCCGGCCGGACCGGCACGCCGGCGAGGTCCCCGTCGCCTACGTGGTCCCCGCTGATCCCGACCGCTTCGACGAGGCCGAGCTCATGGCCTGGGCGGAGCGAACGATCGACGAGCGGGCCGCGCGGCCGAAACGGATCCGGCCCATCACCGCCGTCCCCACCACCGAGGTCGGCAAGTACTTCAAGCCCGCCCTCGTCGCCGACGCCGCCGTCGAGGCGGTCCTCGAGGCGCTGTCCGCGGCGGGCCTCGAGCCCCCCGGCGACATCACGAGCGGCCACGAGAACGGCCGCCTCGTGGTCACCGTCACGGGGCTGGATCCCGACCGCGTGGCCGCCGCCGTGGCCGGCTTCCCCCTCGTCGTCCGCTGCGCGCCCTGAAGGGAGATCACCGTGAACGAGCCCTCCACACTCCCTGACGCCGGGCAGGATGCCCGCCAGGGCGCCGTCGCCGACGCCGTCGCTCCCGTCGATCGGGGCGACGCCGAGGCGGCCGACCGCGTGGTCGTCGTCGGCGCGGGCCCGGTCGGCTGCGCCGCCGCCCTCCTGCTGGCCGACGCGGGAGTTCCCGTCACCCTGCTCGAACGCCACGCCGCCCCCCACCCGCTTCCCCGCGCCGTGCACCTCGACGACGAGGTCACCCGCATCCTGCACGCGCTCGGCGTCAGCGACGCCTTCCTGGCACGCTCCCGGCCGGCCAGCGGGCTGCGGCTGCTCGACGCACGGCACCGGGTGATGGGTGAGTTCCGGCGCGGGCGGCAGATCGGCCGGCACGGCTACCCGCAGGCGAACATGTTCCACCAGCCCGACCTCGAAGAGCTCCTCCTCGCCAGGGTGACCCGGCACCCCCGGGTCGACCTCCACCGGGGCGTCGAGGTCATCCAGATCGAGCAGGCGCCGGGCGCCGCCACGGAGCTCGTGCGCCTCGTCGGCGAGCGGGTCGACGGCGACGGCGTCCAGACCTTCAGCGGCCGCTTCGTGCTGGGATGCGACGGCGCGAACAGCGCCGTTCGCGACCTCGTCGGGATCACGATGGAGGACCTCGGCTTCACCGAGCGCTGGCTGGTCGTCGACGTGACCGCCCACCGCGAGCTCGACACCTGGGACGGCGTGGAGCAGGTGTGCGACCCCGCCCGGGCGGCGACCTTCATGCACGTGACCGCGGACCGGTACCGCTGGGAGTTCCAGCTGCACGACGGGGAGGACGAGGCGGCTCTGATCGCACCAGCCGTCCTCGGCCGCCTGCTGCGGCCCTGGACCGGGCGCGACGACCTCGACGGCCTGGAGATCGTCCGCAGCGCGACGTACACCTTCCGCGCCCGCATCGCCTCCGGCTTCCGCGCCGGCCCCGTGTTCCTGCTCGGGGACGCCGCGCATCTCACGCCCCCTTTCATCGGCCAGGGCCTCGGAGCCGGCCTGCGCGACGCCGACAACCTCGCCTGGAAGGTCGCGCATGTGATGGCCGGGCAGGCCGGCGTCGCCCTGCTCGACAGTTACGACGCCGAGCGCCGCCCCCATGCCAGGGCGATGGTGAAGAAGGCGGTGGCCGTCGGGTGGGCGATGACCGGCGGCCAGGACTGGGCAGCCGTCGTCCGCAGGGTCGCCCTGGCCGCCGCCTGCCGCAGCACCAGGTTCCGCGAGGCCCTCGCGTCGCCGTCGACGCCGCCGCTCAAGGCCGGCGCTCTGCAGGAGCACCGGCGCGGGGCAGGCGGGCCCCGCGAGCTGCGCGCAGGGGCTCTGATCGACAACCCTGTCGTCCGGCTCGACGACGGCACCAGCGTGCGCCTGGACGACGTCCTGCGCAGGCGGCCGGCCCTGCTGACCGCCGGCCGGCCCGCGCCGCGCCTCGTGGAACTCTGCCGCCGGTCCGGGCTGCTCCTGGTCCGCGTCGTGCCCGCCCGTGGTCACGACGGCGCTTCTGACCGCGGCGGCGACCTCGAGTGGCTGCAGGTCGAACAGCTCGAGCGGGTCGAGCGGGCCGACGAGCCGTCGGCCGGGCTGGCCGCTCTGCTCGCCGATCCCGGCCTCGCGGTCGTCGTCCGACCGGACCGGGTCGTCGCGACCCTCGCCGACCGGTCGCGGCTGCCGTCACTCCCGTGGCCGGCCCGGCCCGTGCCGGCCGTCACCTCCTGAACCTCCCACCCCGAAAAGGAAGTCCCCATGTTCACGTTCGTCTCGATCCTGCTCGCGGCCCTCTGCCTGCTGCCGTCCGCCGCGAAGCTCTCCGCCCAGCCCGCCATGCAGGCCTCGGCCGACCACTTCGGCATCGAGTGGCCGCGTTACCGGCTCATCGGGGTCGCCGAGCTCGCGGCCGCCGTCGGCATCCTGGGCGGCCTCGTGTGGCCGCCTCTCGGCGTCGCCGCCGCCCTGGGCATGGCGGCCCTGATCCTCGGGGCGCTGGTCATGCACCGCCGCGCGGACGACAGCCCGAAAGACATGGCCCCGGCGCTGCTGATCCTGGTCGTGTCGATCGTCTACCTCGCCGTCGCGCTGGCCCGGTGACGACCACCGTGAGCACCTCGGTGAGCATCGACGTCGGCGACGACCTCGCCGCCCCCCTCGACGCGCTGCTGGTGGAGGCCGCGCTCGGGCCGATCCGGCGCTTCGCGCCCGACCTCTCCGCGGCCCGGCTGGTGGCCTCGCTCGCGACCAGGCCGGGCGTCACCGCCCGCCGGCTCGGCAGCTTCACCGCAGGCCTCGCGCAGATCGCGCTGGGGACGTCGACCGTCACCCCCTCCCGGCGTGACCGTCGCTTCAGCGACGAGGCCTGGACGACCAACCCCCTGCTGCGCCGGGTCGTCCAGGCCTACCTCACGACCGGCCGGACCGCCGAGCGCCTCGTCGCCGACGCCGAGCTCGACTGGCGCGACGACCAGCGCACCAGGTTCCTGGTCGAGAACCTGGTGCAGGCGCTCGCTCCGAGCAACGTCCCGCTCCTCAACCCGGCGTCGGCCAAGGCCGTCCTCGACACGGGCGGCCTCAATGTCGTCCGCGGGGCGAAGGCGTTCGTCTCCGACCTGGCGTCGTCGCCGCGCATCCCGGCGATGGTCGACCCCACCGGTTTCGAGCTCGGCCGGAACATCGCGGCCAGCCCGGGAGCGGTCGTCCTGCGCACCGAGGTCTTCGAGCTCCTCCAGTACACCCCGACGACGCCGCAGGTCCGCGCGGTACCCCTGCTGTTCGTCCCCCCGACGATCAACAAGTTCTACGCGATCGACCTCGCTCCCGGCCGCAGCCTGGTCGAGTACCTGGTCGGCACGGGGCAGCAGGTGTTCGTGATGTCGTGGCGCAACCCGGAGGCCGTGCACGCGGACTGGGACACCGACACCTACGTCTCGGCGATCCTCGAGGCGATGGACGCGGCCGAACGGCTGACCGGTACGGAGCAGGTGGCGCTCACCGGGATCTGCTCGGGCGGGATCCTCGCGTCCCTGACGGCGGCCTACCTGGCCGACACCGGGCAGCAGGACCGGCTGGCGGCGTTCTCCCTGCTGGTCACCGTGCTCGACAACGAGCGGGCCGGCCTCGCGGCTGCCTACCTGGGGCCGCGGCTGGCGGATCTCGCGAAGCGGCTGTCCCGCCGCCAGGGGTACCTCGACGGCCGGGCGCTCGCCGAGGTCTTCGCCTGGCTGCGGCCGGGCGACCTGGTGTGGAACTACTGGGTGAACAACTACCTGCTCGGCAAGAAGCCGCCGGCGTTCGACATCCTGTTCTGGAACGCCGACACGACCCGGATGCCGGCCGCGCTGCACGCCGACTTCATCGACATCGCGATCGAGAACCGGCTCGTGCGGCACGGCGCTCATTCCGTGCTCGGCATCCCCGCGGACCTGTCCCACGTCACAGCCGACGCCTACGTCGTCGCCGGGATCGCCGACCACATCACGCCCTGGCAGAGCTGCTACGGCACCACCCGGCTCCTCGGCGGGAGCACCCGGTTCGTGCTCTCCACGAGCGGCCACATCGCGGCCCTGGTGAACCCCCCGAGCAACCCCAAGGCGACGTTCCAGACCGGCAAGGACAACCCCACCGACCCGCAGGCCTGGCTGCGCGAGGCCCAGTCGCACGACGGGAGCTGGTGGCCCGACTTCGACGCCTGGCTCGCCGAGCGCTGCGGCGCCCTCGTCGAGGCACCGGCCCGCCTCGGCGGGCACGGCCTCGAACCCCTGGACGAGGCTCCCGGCAGCTACGTCTTCGAGACCTGAGAGGAGGAGGACATGGGCGAGACGATCGGCCGGTCACGCGGCACGGACTTCTTCAGGATCGCCGACCAGCTGACCCCGGCCGAGTACGCCGTGTGGGACAGGGTGCGCAGGTTCGTGGACGACGAGGTGCTCCCGGTCGTGAACGACTACTGGGAGAACGCCGAGTTCCCCAGGCCGCTCGTGGAACGGCTCGGCGCGCTCGGCGTCGTCGGCGATGGCATCGAGGGGTACGGCTGCCCTCACCTGAGCCCGCTGGCCGCG
Source organism: uncultured Actinomycetota bacterium (assembly GCA_963794075.1). Classification (GTDB taxonomy): domain Bacteria; phylum Actinomycetota; class Actinomycetes; order Actinomycetales; family Kineosporiaceae; genus DATKNA01. Next base: position 96,603 of record CAWCCY010000021.1, on the reverse strand, counting down.
GGGCTCGTCCACATGGAGCTCAGCCGCGGCGACGGGAGCCTCGCCACCTTCCTCGGCGTCCAGGCGGGCCTGGCGATGCGGTCCATCGCGATGCTCGGCTCGGAGGAACAGAAGCGCCGGTGGCTGCCACGGATGGCCCGGCTGGACGCGATCGGGGCGTTCGCGCTCACCGAGCCGGCGCACGGCTCCGACGCGGTGGCCCTGGAGAGCACGGCCCGCCGCGACGGCGACACCTGGGTGATCGACGGCGCCAAGACATGGATCGGCAACGGCACGATCGCCGACGTCGTCGTCGTCTGGGCCCGGGACGTCGGGGACGGCCGCGTCAAGGGCTTCCTCCTCGAACCCGCCACCCCCGGCTACGACGCCACGAGGATCCGCGGCAAGGGGTCGCTGCGGGCGGTCTGGCAGGCGGAGATCCGGCTCGACGGGGTGCGGGTGCACGACAGCGCCCGGCTCCCCGGCGCGGACGGCTTCAAGGACACGGCCCGGGTCCTGGCCGGCACGCGCAGCGCGGTCGCGTGGGGCGCCCTCGGGCACGCCGCGGCGGGCTACGACATCGCCCTGGAGTACTGCATGCAGCGCAGGCAGTTCGGCAAGCCGCTGGTGTCGTTCCAGCTCGTCCAGGACCGGCTCGTCAAGATGCTGGCGGAGGTCTGCTCGATGCAGCTGTACTGCCTGCGGCTGGCCCGGCTTCAGGACGAGGGCCACCTGACCGACACGATCGCGGCGCTCGCCAAGATGAACAACACGCGGCGGGCGCGAGAGGTCCTCGCCACCGCGCGAGACCTGCTCGGCGGCAACGGCATCCTGCTCGACTTCCACGTGATGCGGCACATGAACGACATGGAGGCGATCCACACCTACGAGGGCACGGAGAGCATCCAGACGCTCATCGTCGGCCGCGACATCACCGGCGTCGGCGCCTTCGCCTGACGCCGATGCATCCTCAGGAGGGCTCGCTGATCACCCGGACGGCGACAGTTCGAGGCCAGCAGCTGCGGATCCGGCAACGGACCGGCTCGCCCGGGCAGCCCCCGCTCCTCCTGTGCAACGGGATCGGCGTCAGCCTCGAGCGCGTCGAGCCCTTCGTCGCCGCCCTCGACCCCGCGATCGGGGTCGTCGCCTTCGACGTCCCGGGGATCGGCGGCTCGCCGCTGCCCCGGCACCCGTACCGGTTCAGCAGCCTCGCCAGGCTCGTGACGGAGCTGATGCGGCAGCTCGGGCACCCCTCGTTCGACGTCCTGGGCATCTCCTGGGGCGGCGGGCTCGCGCAACAGATCGCCCTGCAGAATCCGCGCCGGTGCCGCCGGGTCGTCCTGGTGAGCACCGGAACCGGGGCGCTGATGGTCCCGGCCCGCCCGAGGGTCCTGCTGACGATGGCGACCCCGCGCCGGCATCGGGACCCGGCGTACCTGCGGACCGTAGCCGGCGACATCTACGGGGGGCGCATCCGCGTGCACCCGGAGCTGGTCGACGACCTGCTCGCCCAGGGGGGTGAGCCGGTGTCACGCCGCGGCTACCTCTACCAGCTCCTGGGCGGCCTGGGGTGGACGAGCCTGCCGCTCCTGCCGCTGCTCCGGCAGCCCACGTTGGTGGTGGCCGGTGACGACGATCCGATCATCCCGATCGCCAACGCCCACCTGATGGCCCGGCTGCTGCCGCGTGCCCGTCTGCACATCCACCACGACGGACATCTCGCACTGATGACCAGCGCGGACGAGCTCGCCCCCGTCATCGCCCGGTTCCTCCGCGATGGGGCAGTGGCTCCCTCGTAGTCCGACATGACGATCGTCCTGTGCTTGTCCCGTTACGCGCCCGGCTGGTTGACTCCCGGGGCATGCGGAGCTGGGAGTCGACGAGGGTGCCGACCGATCGCCTCGACACCCACGTGTGGACGACCGGCCCCGAGGACGGCGTTCCGCTGCTGCTCGTGCACGGCAATCTCGTCACCGGTGGGTGGTGGCGCTACGTCGCAGCCTCGTTGCCCGACGACGTCCGCGTGGTCGCGCCCGACCTGCGCGGCTTCGGGCGCAGCGAGGCGAAGCCGATCGACGCGACCCGCGGGCTGGGCGACATGGCGGACGACGTCCGTTCGTTGCTGGTCGCTCTGGGATGGGCCGACCGCGGGGTGGTCAACGCGGCGGGCTGGTCGATGGGGGGCGGCGTGCTGTGGCAGTACGCGCTCGCGTATCCCGATGACCTCGCGTCGATGACGATGATCGCTCCGGTGTCGCCCTACGGGTACGGCGGGACCAAGGGGCCGGACGGCGCCGCCTGTTTCGACGACTTCGCCGCCTCGGGTGGCGGCGGCGCGGCTCCCGAGTTCGTCCGCCGGCTGGCGGCCGGTGACCGCTCCGAGAACGAGCCCACGACCAGCCCGCGGGTCATCATGCGGGAGTACTTCGGCCCGCGCGCGAACACCGTGAACGTCGACGAGGAGTTCCTGCTCGACGAGACGCTGCTGACCACGGTGGGCGAGGACTTCTACCCCGGGGACTCGACACCCTCGGACAACTGGCCAGGGCTCGCCCCCGGGACGCGCGGCGTCCTGAACACCATGACCCCCAAGTACTACCGGGCCGCGGACGTCGTGGACCTGGCCCGCAAGCCGCCGATCACCTGGCTGCGCGGCGGGCAGGACCAGGTGGTCAGCGACACGTCACTCTTCGATTTCGGCTATCTCGGCCGGCTCGGCGCCGTCCCCGGGTGGCCCGGGGACGCGGTCCTGCCGCCGCAGCCGATGGCCGCTCAGACCCGCGCCGTCCTCGACCGCTATCGAGCCGCCGGCGGGGTCGCAGCAGAGATCACCCTCGAGGACGCCGCCCACGGGATGCCGGTCGAGGTACCCGAGCGGGTGGCCCAGGTGATCGCCGACCGCCTGCTGAGGTGAACGAAGCCCACGTCGATCACGACCGCGGGTGACCGAGAGCGCGGCTGACATCGCGGGCGGCGGGGTGGCCTTCAGTCGCCGGGGATGAGCAGGGTTCTCAGTGCCGCGCCGGCGGCGAGCTCGTCCAGCGCCGACGCGGCGTCCTCGAGGGGCCGACGGGCGGACACGAGAGGTTCGAGCTGGATGTCACCGCTCATCGCGAGGTCGACGATCTGCGGGATGTCGACCGACGGGCGGATCCCGCCGTAGTTGGACCCCAGGATCCGCTGGTCGAGGTAGGCGAGGGTGAGCGGGTCGAACCGCGCCTGCGTGCCCTCGGGCGGCAGGCCCACGATGACGGCGGTGCCACCGATGCCGAGCAGGGCGATCGCGTCCTCGGTGGTGCGGGTGCGGCCGATGGCGTCGAACACGTAGTCCGCACCGTCGGGGAGGACGGCGCGCACGGCGTCCAGGGCCTGCCCCTGGCCGGGCACCACCTCGTCGGTGGCACCCAGGCGCACGGCGAGGGCGGTCTTCTCCGGCCGCAGGTCGACCGCGACGATGCGGGCGGCACCGGCGAGACGCGCCCCCTGGACGACGTTGAGCCCGACACCACCGCACCCGATGACGACGACGCTCGACCCCGCCTCGACGCCGGCCGTGTTCCGGACGGCGCCGATCCCGGTCGCCACCGCGCATCCGACGAGGCAGGCGAGGTCGAGCGGCGCGTCCTCGCGGATCCGGATGGCGCCACTGGCCGGGACGACGGCGAACTCGGCCATCGTCGACGTGCCGAGGTAGTGGTGCACCCGCTCGCCGCCGATCGACAGCCGGGTCGTCCCGTCCGGCATGACCCCGAGCGGCCCGACGACGTCGGCGGCCCGCTCGCAGCGGGCCTCGTGGCCCGCCCGGCAGTGCCGGCACTCACCGCAGGGCGCGACCCAGGAGAGGACGACGGGATCCCCCGGGGCCAGGTCCTCGACCCCGTCCCCGACCTCGACCACGCGTCCGGAGCCCTCGTGGCCCAGCACGACGGGCAGCGGACCGGCCCACTCCCCACGGACGCTGTGCAGATCGCTGTGGCAGACCCCGGAGGCGGCGATCCTGACCAGGACCTCCCCCGGGCCGGGGGCCGCCAGATCGACCACGGTCACCTCCGGCCGGGTGCCCGGGCCACGGAAGAGGACGGCGCGCATCTGACGGCTCATGCACTACTCCTACCGCGGCCGGCGGTGCTCGCCTCATCCGCTCGCCCAGATCCGCCGAGCTCGAAGCGAGCGTGGCTCGCCGCGACCTGGCAGAGTCGTGGTCCGTGACGGGTGACCTGCCCCTGCTCGGGTTCGGCCTGCCGGTGTCGGGGAGCTGGGCGACCCCCGACACCATGCTTCGCATCGCCCGTCGCGCCGAGGCCCTCGGCTACGCATCACTCTGGACATTCCAGCGCGTGCTCTACCCCGCGGACGGCGGGCCCGGGCCGGCGTACCGCTCGGTGCACGACGTCGTCGTCCCGCTTGCCTTCGTCGCCGGGCACACCGAGCGGATCGGGCTGGGGACGGCGACCATCTGCGCGCCGTTCACCGCGCCCGCGATGCTGGCGAAGACACTGACGTCACTGGACGTGGTGTCCGGCGGCCGGCTCACGGCCGGGGTCGGCATCGGGTGGATGCGGCAGGAGTACGCCGCCGCCGGCGTGCCGTTCGAGCGACGGGGCGCCCGGATGGACGAGTACCTGCGCTGCTTGACGGCGTTGTGGACCCAGGACCCCGTCGAGTTCGCCGGCGAGTTCTACACGGTCCCGCGCTCACACGTGAGCCCGCCGCCCCTGCAGCGACCCCACCCGCCGGTCCTGGTCGGCGGTTCGGCCGCGCCGGCATTGCGGCGCGCCGGGCGGCTGGCGCAGGGCTGGATCAGCAGCAGCCGGCAGGACCTCACCCGGATCGGTGAGTCCATCGCAACCGTCCGCGACGGCGCGCGCGAGGCGGGGCGTGACCCGGACGCCGTGCGGATCCTCGTGCGCGGCCTCGTCGACCTCGTCGACGACGACCCCGGTGGGCAGCGCCGGCCACTGCAGGGGACACGCGAACAGGTGCTCGACGACCTCGCGGCGCTGCGCGCGCAGGGGGTCACCGAGGTGTTCCTCGACCTCAACTTCTCGCCCCGGGTCGTCTCCCCCGGGGTGGACGCGGGAGGCGCGGTCGACTATGCGGAGCGTGTGCTCGTCGCGTTCGCACCGGCGAACGCGACGAGCTGACGACGGCTCTTGGGCGGCCTCCACCTTCGGCAGCGCGTTGGGGAGACAGGGCTCTTCGTTAGGATCGCCAGGTGACCGACCGTGGCGGCCAGGAGGGCTCCGACGCGCAGCTGGAACGCTTGGCGGCCCTCGGGGATCCCGGGCGCCGGGCGCTCTACCGCTACGTGGCCGCCCACGACGGGCCCGTCAGCCGGGAGCAGGCGGCGGCCGGGGTCGGGGTCGCCCGGCACGCGGCCAAGTTCCACCTCGACCGCCTGGTCGAGCACGGCCTTCTGGACGTCGAGTACGCCCGCCCGCCGGGCCGCGGCGGACCAGGGGCGGGGCGACCCGCCAAGCTGTACCGGCGCGCGGGGCGGGACCTCGCCGTCAGCCTTCCCGAGCGTCGCTACGACCTGATCGCGCGCGTGCTGGCCGAGGGCGTCGAGGCGGCCACGGACGACGCCCCCCTCGCGGGGGCGCTGGAGAATGCCGCCCGCGCCGCGGGACGCGCCGCAGTCGACGCGGCGCGTCCCGAACACGAGGTCGCCGTCCGCACCCCGCTCCACGCGGTGGCGTCGATCCTGGCCCGGCACGGTTACGAGCCGCGGGTCCAGGGGTCGATCCTCACCCTGGCGAACTGTCCCTTCCAGGGTCTGGCGAGGAGCCACCCCGACCTGGTGTGCGGCCTGAACGTCCGCCTCGTCGAGGGCCTCATCGAGGCCCTCGACGAGGACTCCCTCCAGGCCCGGCTCGATCCGGCGCCGGGCCGGTGCTGCGCCACCGTGAGCGAGGTGGCTTAGCCGCCGCTCAGCCGAAGGTCGAGGCGGCGATGACGAACTGGAAGGCCGAGTTCAGCCCCTCGTTCCAGGCGGCCGCCGCCCGGGCTCCCGACCCCGCGGCCACACCGACGGCAGCGCCGGCCTGCGCGCGGTCCAGGGTCACCGGGGCAGCGAACGCTCGTCCGGGGGCCGTCGTCGTCACCCGGACGGCCTGGGCTGCGGTGTCGACCCACGACACCACCTCGATCGAGCCGTCGGGTGCGGCGGCGGCGCGGGGCAGCACGGGGTTGGCGTCCCCGGCCGAGATGGTGATCGGCGCGGAGAACCCGCCGGAGGCCCCGACCCTGGTCACCGCGTCGATGCGGCTGCTCCATGAGGCGAGGTCGGTCTCCCAGGCGACGACGGCGTCGCCGGCCCCGTCCAGGGCGACGTCCGGCGTCCGGAACGTCCCGGTGGCGCCCGAGACCGTCCGCGCGGCGGTCCACGCCCCGGACGGACCCGCTGTGGCGAGCCGGACCTGCGTCTGCGCGGTCGAGGTGCCACTGGTCCAGGCCACGACGGCGTCACCGGCCGCGTCGACCCCGACCGACGGGTTCCACAGCGCCGTGCCCGTGCCGATCACCTGCGGGGCCGACCACCCGCCGCCGGGGGTGAACCGGACCGCGTCGATCGCGACGCCCGCGCCCCCGGCGTTCGGGTCGGACGACGGCACCTGCCAGGCCACCACGACGCGGCCGCCGGATCCGACGCCCAGGTCGGCCAGGGCGGCGTCCTGCGTTGACGGCGACAGCATGGTCGGGCTGCCCAGCCCGGCCCGGGTGCCGGTGACCGCGTAGGCGTGCCGCACGTTCGAGCCGATGAGCGTGAACAGGACGACGGCACGGTCGGAGGAGTCGATGCCGACCTGGACGCCGAGCGAAGTCTGGCCGGACGACACCGCCACGGGCGCGCCGAAGCCGCCGCCCGGCGCCCGGAACGCGACCTCGACCGCCGGGATGCTCCCGCGGTACGCGCTCCACGCCGCGACCGCCGTCCCGTCGGGTGCGACCGCTACGTCAGGCCCGATCCCGGTCTCCCCAGACGGGGAGATCCTCGCCGGGGCGGACCAGGTCCCGCCGGGAGTCCGGAACGCGGCCGCGATCGTGGTGCCCGCGTTGGGCGGGCGGAACACGCTCACCGCACCACCCGCGGCGTCCATGCCCACCGCCGGCTCGGAGATCAGGTTGACGGGGTACGGGCCGGGCGCGCTGAGGGCGACGTGGGGCGCCCACGTCCCGGTCACGGCGAGCGCCGGGACGGCGGAGAGGACGGGGACCAGCGAGGCCACCAACAGGGCAGGAAGGACCCGGCGAGGCCGGATCCATGATCGCTCCATCGAGATCAGCTCCAGGAAGTCGTCACGGGTGAACACCAGCCATCCCAGTAAAGGACATGATCGCGTCCGATAGAAATCGAGACGTCCTCCCGGCCCTCCACCGCGCCGGGGCCGACCCGCAGCGACGTGGTTCGAGCCTCGGCCGCGGCCCGGGTCCATGCCTGGTGGCCCCGCCCTGTCGCCTGCCTGGCCGGCACGTACGCCTCCCCAGGGCCAGGACCGAACCTGCGTCCACGTCTCTGGATCAAGGCCGACGGCGCGTGGTCCCAGCGTGGCCCCACACGACGCATGACATAGGTCGGCCGCGCGAGAAGCGTGCGACCCCGCCCACCAGGATCAGATCGGCCCTCCACCGCACTGCGAGACGGGCAGAAAGGCGTCCGCTCACTACGGGACCCTGCACGAAGGTGCACTTCAGTATTTTCGCAGCCCACGCACTCACTCCATCTACACGAAGGCCGTCGGACGTCAGCAACTTTCCGCGCACGACTGACTTCGAAGCGTTAAAGAAGCGACCAGTGCGCCGACGGACCACGATCCGCCTCCACACAGTCTCTACTGTTTCGAGGGATTGCCGATGAGCCACTCCACGTTCCTTTTCGAGGACGCTGCAACGGCGCACCCGCTGGTGGAGCTCGATCCTCGCCCTGTCGTTACTGGTTCTCGCGGCCGGCCCGCCGTTCGCCCTGGCTGCCGCGGAACCGGCGCAGGCGCATGCGCACACAACTGACGACGGCTCAGAGCACGCGGCCGAAGACCTCGCCGGCACCTCGGTCGATCAGATCGAGCGTCAGACCGCGGTCAATGCCGATCGGATCGCCCGCGAGACGGGGCGCCGTCCTGGCACCGCCGCGCGAAGCACGTCGACTGCCGGAGTCAGCGCCGATCCGGGTGTTTCCGGGCGATGGAGCCCCGTCCTCGCCACCGACGTGGTGCCGGTGTTCGAAGCCGTCCTGCCCGACGGCAAGGTCCTGATGTGGGACTCGGTCGGTGACAACGCGGCCGAGACCTACCCCGTCCAGACCTTCACCCGTGCTCTCGTCTGGAATCCGGCCGACGACACGTCCAAGCGCGTCGACGTCCAAGGTTACAACATCTTCTGCGCCGGCTTCACCCACCTGCAGAACGGCAATGTGCTCGTGGCGGGCGGCAACAAGGACACGTCACTGGCGGGCATTGTTCAGACGCACATCTTCGACTGGCGCAACGAAACCTGGTCACGGGGGCCCGACATGGCCGCCGGCCGCTGGTATCCGTCGGTGGCAGAAATGGCCAACGGTGAGGCCACCATCGTGGGCGGTGGCCCGCCCACTGATGAGGTGTACCAGACCAATGGCTTGATCCGTCGACTCGGCAATGCCACCGACAGCACCTACGGCAGCCGACTCTATCCTTTCATGAGCTCACGGCCCGACGTTCTACTCGGCCTGTACGGTCCGTATGACGTCATGAACACCCTGGTGACATCGGGCGACGGCGCCGTCACCGGCAGCCGCGTCCGGGACGGCGCGATGCGTGACTACGGCAGCTTCGCCACCTACGACATCGGCAAGACCCTCGTCACTGGCGGCGGCAAACTCAGCGAAGACGGCCTGACCAACGTCCCGACGAGAACCTCTGTCATTCTCGACACCAATGCGGGATCGGTACCGTCTGTCACGACGAGCGGATCCCTCAACACGCGGCGCCGCCAGTTCAACACGACCGTGCTGGCCGACGGATCCGTCCTGGCCACGGGCGGCGAGACCAGCGCCGCTGTCTCGACCCTCGTCGACCTCGACCACGCGGCGACGGCCGCCGAGCGTTGGGACCCGGCCACGGGCGTCATGGACCACGTTGTCCAGCGCCAGCCGTATCCGGCAGTACCACTCCACGGCCACGCTGTTGCCGGACGGCCGCGTGCTCACAGGCGGAGGCGGCGTCTGTGGCATCTGCATGAACGTCGGCTATCTCGAGAAGAACGTCGAGTACTTCACGCCGCCGTACCTCTACGCCAAGGACGGCAGCGGCAACCTCGCCTCGCGCCCCGTCATCTCGAGCGCACCCGCAGGCATCGGGATCAATACGAATATCGCCGTCACCTCCCCCCAGTCGGCCACGATCAAGAAGGTCGGACTGGTCGGGTTGAGCAGCGTCACCCACGATGTGGATCCGGGCCAGCGCTACGTCCCGCTGAAGTTCACCGTCTCGGGGACGACGCTCACGGTCACCGGACCGCCGAGCGGCGGCGCGGCACCTCCGGGCTATTACATGCTGTTCATCACCGACGGGTCCGGGGTGCCGTCGGTCGCCAAGATGGTTCAGGTGGCCAAGGGGCCGACGCCCTTGATGAGCGCCGTCAAGAACAGTGCGGCTGCGGCGCTGCATCGACGTGCCGCAGTCAAGCCTGGCCATTCGCACGTACGTGCAGGCCTACACCTGTAACAACAGCAAGGCTCAAGCCCTCACGCGCTTCCCGGTCGGCAGCACGCTGCGGGTGCTCGGCAATTGCCTGGACGTGCCGTCTCAACACTTCGTCTCCGGCCAGCGGATCTGGACATACAGCTGCAACGGTTCGAAGGCGCAGACCTGGACCTTCGGCGCCAGCGGCACCGTTCGCCCGACCGCTGCGACCGCCCTGTGTCTGGCTGCGTCCGCGACGACCAACCGTGCACCGATCGTCCTGGCCACCTGTAACGGCAGCAGCATCCAGAAGTGGATCTGGTAGCGACGGTAGCGCTGTACTTCGATGCCGACAGACGTGTCAAGGGCCGTCTCCTCCGAGGAGGGAAAGCGCCCCCTGACCAGCGTCGGGACGACAGGATTTGAACCTGCGACCCCTTGACCCCCAGGGACCGTGGGGGTAGGTGCCTCTGAGCCGCCCCGGCGTGTCCGGAGTCTCCAGTCCTTGAGGAGGATGGGGTCATGGCTGATCGTCGGGGTGATCGTCGGGGCATACCCGCGGGAGTTGCGGGAGCGGGCGGTGCGAATGGTCGGTGAGATCCGGGCCGGTCATGAGTGGGAGTGGGCGGCGATGACGAGGGTCGCGCACTGGCTCGGGGTGAGGACGCCGGAACGGTGCGGCAGCGGGTGCGCCAGGGCGAGGCGGACGCCGGTAAGCGGGCGGGTACCACGACGGAGGAGTCGGCCGAGGTCAAGCGCCTGAAGCGGGAGAACGCCGAGCTCAAGCGCATCCACACTGGAGCTTTGCCGCGCGGGGGCCGGTCGCGGCGCTGGCGCTCACCCCTGGTCAGGATGCCTCGGTATTGGCGGCCCGGTGCTCGGGAAATTTGAGGCGCGGTGGAGGACGCTCATCATGAGGCGCTCGCCGCTCGCCGAGCGCTGGTGTGGGATGGAGCGGCACCTGGCGTTCACCAGTGTTCCACTGACCGTCACGAACGCCTACAGTGGTTGCAGGTCAGGTGTGCGAATGCCCCGTTTTCGTCCGGCCGAATTGTCGATGGGGGTTACCTTTGAGTTGCCGTCCAGCGACTTGGCGTTCTGTCAGCTTTGCTCTGGACTATGGAGCGGCCCGCCTGACCCCCGTTCCTCGGTAGTGGGGCAGCCTGCACCCTGACAGACGAAGGAGCCACTCCGATGGCGACAGTGACGTTCGACGCGGCGACTCGCTTGTTTCCCGGTGCCACCCGCCCGGCAGTCAACCGGCTCGACCTGGACATCGAGGACGGCGAGTTCTTGGTGCTGGTGGGCCCGTCCGGCTGCGGGAAGTCCACCAGCCTTCGGATGCTGGCCGGCTTGGAGTTCGTCAACGGGGGCCGCATCCGGATCGGCGACCGTGACGTGACCCGGTTGGCGCCAAAGGAACGCGACATCGCGATGGTCTTCCAGAACTACGCCCTGTACCCGCACATGACCGTTGGGGACAACATGGGGTTTGCGCTGAAGATCGCGGGCGCCTCGAAGGAGGAGCGAGACCGCCGCGTCCACGAGGCAGCGCAGCTGCTCGACCTGGAAGAGTTCTTGGAGCGAAAGCCGGTGGCGCTGTCCGGAGGCCAGCGGCAGCGCGTCGCGATGGGCCGGGCGATCGTGCGCGAGCCCAAGGTGTTCCTGATGGACGAACCGCTGTCCAACCTGGATGCGAAGCTGCGAGTATCGACCCGGACCCAGATAGCCGCGCTCCAGGCCCGGCTGGGCATCACCACCGTGTACGTCACCCACGACCAGGTGGAAGCCATGACCATGGGCGACCGCGTCGCGGTCATGAAGGACGGATTCCTACAGCAGGTGGACACGCCGCTTCGGCTGTACGAGGCGCCTGTGAACGTGTTCGTGGCGGGGTTCATCGGCTCGCCCGCGATGAACCTTTTCACCGTTGACCTGGTGCCCGAGGGCGCGCGGCTGGGCCAGGTGGTGCTCCCCCTGGCACCTGATGTCCTTGCGGCGGCGCGCTCCCGCGGGCTCGACCAGGTCACGTACGGGGTGCGGCCGGAGTCCTTCCAGCTCGCCGATGACCAGGGCCTGCCGGTCGCGGTCACCGTCGTCGAGGCGCTGGGTTCCGACGCCTTCGTGTACGGCACCCTCATCGGCGAGGGAGGTGGCCGGGAAGTGGTCGCCCGGGTGAACGCCCGGCGGCCGCCGAGCAAGGGCGAGACGTTGCGACTGGTGCCGACGGTGGGCGAGGTGCACGTGTTCGACGTCCAGACCGGCGAACGTCTGAGTCCCGCTCCCGCCGCTTGAGCTTTGCGGGGATACCCAGATTTCTCAGTCCACCCGGTCCAGGCGGGCGACCCCGATCCGCGCGTCCGCCATCCCGTAGAACACGAACGTGCCCGCCGAGGTTTCCTCGATGCAGGTCGGGAATACGACGTTCGACACCGTGCCGACCTGCTCCTCGGGGTTGTCCGGGGACATGAGCGGCTGCGACGTCCGCGCCACGACCTTGCCAGGGTCACCGGCGGAAAGGATCATCGCTCCGGCGGAGTAGACGAGACCCTGCTGCGGCACAAAACCAGGATCGTGATCTCCCCCGACACACCGTGATGCAGCAACAGCCAGCCCTCGGGCACCCGGCGGGGCGGCGGCCCAGCGCCGATCTTGGTCACCTCGTACGGGTGCTGCGGGAGCGCGACGAGCCGGTGGCCGGACATGTGCACGAGTCGCGAGACGTCCTTCCCGACCTCGTCCACGGGCACGTAGGAGATCCAGATGCCTGGTCGCGGATCATCCAGGCCGACCGGCAGGACGTCGCGCTCGCCCGCCCGGATCCAGCCCAGGTTCCACATCGGCCGGTGCAGCATGGCCCAGCACTGCTTCCCGTCCGGCCCTGGCACCGGTTCCGGGAAGAACACGGCATCCTTGTTGGGGAACAAGTTGAAGTCGAGCTGCAAGTCTGGCTCGTACCCGAAGAGCACCGGACCGAGGCGTGTCCACGAGCGCAGGTCCTTCGAGGTTGCCAGTGCCAGCCGCGGACCCAGCGGGCCAAAGGCCACGTAGGTCATGATGTGGACACCGAGGTCGGGGAGCCATGTGACACGCGGATCCTCCACTCCGCCGTGGTCGACCCCGCGCTCCCACCCCTCGTCAGGCTCGAGGACGATCCCGCGGCGTTCCACCGACACCGGTATCCCCTCATCGAGCAGGACCTCGGCGAGGCCGACGCGGGAGTAGTTGCCGTGTGCCACCACCCGGGGGAGCAGGTACAGCCGACCGTCGGGACCGTATCCGCTCGCCGGGTTGAGGACGCCCTCGGCTTCTTCCGCCCGGCCCGGCTCTGGGACCATCACGGTGCCGACCCTGCTCAGGCGGTAGGGCATATCAAGCGGGCTCATCCGGCTCCGTTTCCGCTCAGCCCTTGACCCCTGACCCGATGTTCGCAGAGGTGAAGTGTTTCTGGAAGATCAGGAACAGCACCACCGGTGGGATCGCCAGGAGAACTCCCCCGGCCATGTTCGCCCCGTCCGGGTTCGTTGCCCGGCCGGCAACGTTGTTCATGTAGTTGGCCAACGCCACCGCGAACGGTTGCAGGTCCTGCTGCTTGGTCACCAGGAACGGCCAGAGGAACTCGTTCCACGGGCCGATGAAGGTGAGCAGGACCGCGTTGAGGATGGCCGGCCGCGCCAACGGGATGGCGACGCGCACCATCGTGGTCAGTTCGCTGGCTCCGTCGATCCGGGCGGCCTCGAACAGTTCCCTGGGCAGCTGGAGGAAGTACTGGCGGAAGATGAACACCGCCGTCGAGTTGATGGCGAACGGCAGGATCATCCCGATGTAGGTGTCGCCCAGGCCGTAGGAGCGGACGATCAGGATGTACAGCGGGATCTGCAGCAACTGGAACGGGATGACCAGGACCAGGAGCACAAAGGAGAGCACGGTCGCCCGTCCGCGAAAATGCATGACCGCGAGGGCGTAGCCGGCCAGCAGGCCGAACAAGACCGTGAACAACAGCACGCCGATCGTGAAGATGCTCGAGTTCAGCAGGGCCCGGGGTGCGTTGATGGCCTCGTTGATCTCCTGGTAGTTCGTGACCGTCAGGTTGTCCGGATGCGGCAGGATGCCGGAGAGCGACTTGTCGGCCACCGCCTGAAATGAGCCGATCACCATGTAGTAGAACGGGAAAATGAACAGGATCGCGCCGAGGGCCAGGACGAGCACTCTGAGTCGGTTACGCGGGGGGGTTTCAACCTCGAGATCCTGGGTCGGAGTGCTCTCCGACGAGTTCGCCACCGGTGTGCTCATCGTGTCTCCTTAGTCCCGCTCGAGCAGTCGCCGCTGGATCAGCGCGATAAGCAGCGTGATAACTAGCAGAATCATGCCGATGGCCGCCGCGTACCCGGCCTGCCCCTGCTCGACACCCTTCTGGTACATGTAGAAGACCGGCGTGACCGACGCGCCGTTGGGGGGGCCTCGGGGTGAGCGGCGGGCGAGGTGGGCGAAGAACTCGGCGCGGGTCCTGTCGCTGGTGCGGAACAGGCCCAGCACGGCCGACGTGGTCATGATCGTGCCGGGCTTGCGGACGCCGCGCATGACCGCGCACAGGTGGGTCGCCTCGATGACGACGCCGACGCCCTGCGGCTCGAGCCGGTCCTGCAGGAAGTCCGCGACCTGCTGGGTCAGCCGCTCCTGCACCTGCAGCCGGCGCGCGTACATCTCGACGATGCGCGGGATCTTCGAGAGCCCGACGACGCGACCGCGCGGGATGTAGGCGACCGCGGCGGTGCCGAAGAACGGCAGGAGGTGGTGCTCGCAGAGCGAGTAGAACGGGATGTCCTTGACGACCACCATCTCGCTGTAGTCGACGTCGAAGATGGCATCGTTGATGAGCCGCTCCGGGTCGACGTGGTAGCCGGCCGTCAGCTCCTTGTACATCCGGTGGACGCGCTCCGGCGTGCCGGCCAGGCCCTGCGCGGTCGGGCTCCTCGCCGATCTCGAGCGAGGATCTGGCGGACCGCGTCCTCGACCCGACCGTTGTCGCCGGCGCTCCTCGGTCGCCCCGGTCCCCTCGATGAGCGTCGGCGGGTCGCGACGGCGTCTCGCCGATCTCGGTCTCGATCTCGTCGACGATGCGCCGGACGTGGCTGGGCAGGTCGGGCGGGCTGGACAATGCGTCGCTCCGGTGCAGGCCGCGATGGTACGTCGGCCGGCCTACACTGCGCCGATGGCCCACCCCAGAGTCGAGCAGCTCCGGTTCGCGCGCGCCGAGTGGCAGCGCGGCCTGACCGGGCTGTCCGAGGAGGACGCCCTCCGGCGGCTGCTGCCGATGAACTCGATCTCGTGGATGGCCGCCCACATGGCATGGCACGAGCGCCTCATCTGGCTGCAGCGGGCCAGGGCCTGTCAGTCGAGCCGACCCTCGACCTGGTCGCGACCGGGAAGCCGCGACGACCCCGCCGCTGGCCGAGACGCAGGCGACATGGAGCCGTGTCGTCGAGGCCGCCGACCGCTATCTCGACGGACTGACCACGATCGATCTCGAGCTGCCGCCCGCCTTTGACACGCGGACCGTGGTCCCGGTCCTGGGAACACAGACGATGCTCATCACCTACCACTACTGGAACCACATCGGCGAGGCTTCGGCGGTGCGCCAGATGCTCGGCCACGCCGACCTGCCCGAATAGGTCGGCGACCTCAACGGCTTCGCGCCCTACCGGCGCGAACCGGACTGGCCGGCTAGCCCGTGCGACCGCGTCGGCCGAGGTAGTCGTGCCAGAAGAGGCGCGCGGCCACGGAGCGCCACGGCCGCCACGCCTCGCCCGAGGACGCTCCATCTCGGCCGCGTCCGGCCGGTGGCCGAGGCCCTTGACCTCGGCGACGGCCGCGCCAGCGCGATGTCGCCGACCGGCCAACGTCCGGCCGGCCGAGCACCATCAGCAGGTAGATCGTCGAGGTCCACGGACCGATGCCCGGGCATCGCCTCGAGCGCCTCGTGGACGCGCGTCGTCGTCGAGGCCGGCCAGCCCGTCGAGGTCGAGCGTGCCGTCGACTCGACCGCGCGTCGCCAGCGCCCGGCGCGTAACGCGCCTTCTGGCGGCTGAACCCGATCGCGAGCAGCTCGGCGTCGTCGAGCGCGAGCAACGCGACGGGCGTCAGCGGGTCGCGCGGCGAGGCCGGAGCCGGTCGAAGGCGGCCTGCGCCGATGCGAGCGAGACCTGCTGCTCGAGGATGATGTGGACGAGCGTCCCGAACCCCGGCGGCGCGGTCCCAGAGCGGCGGGAGGCCGTACCGCTCGACGATCGCCGGCGAGGTCCGCGTCGCGCGCCGCGAGCTCGGCGACCGCGGCGCTCGAGGCCCGCCCGGTCGAGCGGCTCGATCAGACCGACCGAGCCGCTGCGCCGTCGAAGCCGCCCGCCGGCAGCGGGTCGAACGGCCGGCCCTCCGCGCCGCGCAGCCACGCCCGGGCGTTCTCGCCGAGCGACGGCCGGTGGTAGCCGCCCTCCTGGAGGATGACCAGGCGGCGGCCGAGCGCCGCGACCCGCCGCCCGACCTCGTGGTAGACGTCGGTGGTCAGCGCGAAGTCGCCGATCGGGTCGAGCCCGTAGGTGTCGAAGCCGAGCGAGACGACCACGATCGAGCCGGGCGACGGCGCCGATCGCCTCGACGCGCCCGGTCCGTCGCCTCGAGGTAGTCCTCGTTGGTCGCCCCGGCGCGGAGCGGCAGGTTCAGGTTCTCGCCGGCGCCCGTCGCCCCTCCCCGGTCTCGTCGGCACGGCCGAGGAAGTACGGGTAGGCGCGCTCCGGGTCGGCGTGGATCGAGACGTAGCGGACGTCGCCGCGCCGCCAGAAGATCTGCTGCGTGCCGTTGCCGTGGTGGTAGTCGACGTCGAGGATGGCGACCCGCTCGCCGGTCGCGGCGGCGATCGCCTCGGCCGCGATCGCCGCGTTGTTGAAGAAGCAGTAGCCGCCGTACATCGACCGCGCGGCGTGATGGCCGGGCGGCCGGCACAGGCCGTAGGCCGCCGGCTCGCCGCCGAGCACGAGGTCCACGGTCGGTCAGCGCGACGTCCACCGCGCCGCGCGCGGCGACGTACGTGCCCGGCGACGAGCGGCGCGGCCGAGTCGAGCCCCCAGAACCCGGCCCGCCCGCCGACGTGCGCGGGCTCGCGCACGAGCGCGCGCGACGGCCTCGGGGCTCATGCCCTCGAACATCGACGCGGTTCGGGTACGTGTCGGCCGACAGGAACGGGACCGCCGATGCTGCTGGCGCCGGACCTCGGACCAGGCGACCTCGAGGAAGCGCGACGAGGCCCTCGTCGTGGACCGCCGTGATCGGCGCCTCGCCGTGCTCGGTCGGCGCGACGAGCGTCGAAGCCGCCGTCCGCCTCGAGCGTGCGTCCGGATGCGTCTCGGCCCGCTCGGCGACCTCGTTGGCCGGGATCGCCTGGCCCATGAACGTCTCGGTGGTGATGTCGTGGGCGAGGTGGCTCGGCGTGTAGACGACCCGCATTCAGACCTCCTCTGATCGCCCGGTGTCGCTCGGCGACCGACAGGATCGCCGCGCTGACCGCGTCCGGACGGTAGCGCATCAGGTTGTGGCCGTCGTGGCGGAACGGCACGGTGCGGATCGGCGCGCGGCCGGCCGCCGGCCCGGGCGGCGTCGACCGCGGCGAGCGCCCGCTCGCGAGCGCCGGTGCTCGTCGTCGGCCGCGGCGACGAGCGCGACGACCGGCGCGTCGACGGCCGCGAGCGTCTCGAGCGGGTCGTACGCGAACATCGTCCGGACGCAGGCCTCGAGCGCGTGCGGCCGCGTCGCCGGCACGACCCGCCCGGCGTGCGTCTCGACGACCGTCGCGCGCGCCGCGCGCTCCTGGTCGGCGTCCCACGTCGCGGGATCGAACGCCTCGCCGGTCGGCGAGGAACGCGCGTCATCGAGCGCATGACCTCGGGCGGCTCGTCGAGGCCGCGCAGGAACTCGTCGACGTCCAGGCCGGTCGCCGCCTCGAGCGCCTCCCAGCCGCCGTCGACGAGCACGACGCCCGGCGCACCGCGCGCCGAGCGCCCGGCCGCCTCGACCGCGACGATCGCGCCGAACCCGTGGCCGACGAGGACGACCCGGTCCGCCCGGCGCCGCCGAGCAGGCCCGGAGCCCTCGGCGACCGCGACGACGTCCTCGGCGAGGATCGGCGAGGTCGTAGGCGCCGTCTCGGTCGGCGCGTCCGACAGGCCGTGGCCGCGCAGGTCCATCGCGACGACCGGCGCGGCCGCGCGCAGAGCCGGCGCGCGACCGGCGCCCAGATCCAGGCCGTCTGCCCGAGGCCGTGGATCGAGCAGGACGCCCGGACCGTCCGCGGTCGCGCGGCCCGCCCCAGTCGAGGAAGTGGATCCGGTCGCCCGGCTCGACCTCGACCACGAACCCGTCGGGCTCGACGGTCGGGTCCGGTGCCGGACGGCGGGCGTCGGGGTCTCCATCGACCCTAGGATACGGGCGCCATGGCCAAGCGCCGACGCGGCGCCCGGACGCGCCCGCGCCCGCGCTCAGCCGCCACCGCCCGTTCGAGGAGCTGGTCGACGAGGCGCTCGCGACGATCCCGATGCCGTTCGCGGCCGCGCTCGACGAGGTCGCGATCGTCATCGCCGACGAGCCGTCCGCCGACCAGCGGCGCGAGAACGAGCTCGGGCCCGACGACACGCTCTACGGCCTGTACGAGGGCGTGCCGCGGACCGAGTGGGCGCGCCGACTGGGCGGCCGATCCCGAACCGGATCACGCTGTTCCGGCTCCCGCTCGAGGAGGACTTCGCCGATCCGGACGACCTCGCCGACGAGGTCTGGGTGACCGTCGTCCACGAGCTGGCCCACCACCTCGGCATCGACGACGACCGGCTGCACGAGCTCGGCGTGGACTGAGGGCCGGCGTCGCGGCGGGCCACGCGGCCGGCCCGACCGGGCCGGCCTCAGCCGACGATATCCAGGATCGCGATGAACCCGACCAGCCCGAGCGCCATCCAGCCGATGCAGCGGCCGGGTGATCCAGCGGAACCGGCGCTGGCCGGGCCGCGGCAGGTCCGGATCGGTGTCGCCGCCGGGGCGGACGTGGTCGAGGCCGAACGTCACGTGCGTGAGCCCGACGAACATCACGACCTGCGGCGCGACGCGAGATCGCGGTCACCGTGAAGACGAGGGTCCCGATCGCGAAGACGCCGACGACGATCCCGATCGTGATGACGATCACCGCCCAGCGCCCCGGAATCCGGTCCGAGTCCGACCGCGTCGGCGATGCGGAACGCGATGTCCAGCCCGGCACTCAGGCCGAACAGGATCAGGAGCTGGGCCGCGCGTCTCCGAGAGCGCGACGACGACCGCGGCCATCTTCCGCGCTCGGAAGACCCGGAGCGAGCGGCGGAGCGCCACGACCGCCGGCACGTCGCCGAGCGCGATGCCCGCCAGCAGGTAGGCGAACGGCGCGCCGTACAGCGCGGTCACGATCAGGGTCGACGACGATCCCGATGCTCCCGTCGACGTCCCCCTGCGACCCGAGGACCGCGCCGATCCCGGCCTGGATGAGGAAGGAGCCGCCGCCGACGATCACCGTCGCCACGACGGCCTGCCAGAACACGGCGCGAGCCCGGGCCAGCGCCTGGCGGACGGTGATCGGACGGCCGACGAGGCGCGCCCCAGCAGCGAGACGGCGATGATCCGCGCGTCGATGAGCGCGACCAGGAACCCGACCCCGGCGATCCAGACCAGGAACGTGTCCCACGCCTCGTACGTCGGGCCGAGCACGACCATGCTCTCGAACGCGGTGCGCTGGACGTCGGTGACGATCGTGGCCCAGGCGGCCAGCGCGAGCGGCGCGACGGTCCCGAGGATGACGAGCCCGACGTAGAACGACGCCGGCCGCATCTCCGGCGACGAGCGGGCGAGCAGGTCGAAGCTGGCGCCGAGCAGGCGCCGGGTCGATTCGACGGGCGGCATCGGCGGCGCGGCCGGCACGCGGGACGGCGACCGGCGCGAGCGGCTGGGACCGTCGGCGGCTGGGACCGGTTCGCGCGGGGCGGGGCGGCGTCGGCGGCCGGGACCGGTTCGAGCGGCGCGAACGGGTCGGCCGGGCGCCAGTCGCTCAACGCGGGCGCTCCGGGGAGCCTCCCGGCGCCGGCCAGCAGCTCACCGAGCCGTCCGATGTCGACGTTCCCGCCCGACAGCAGCACCGCGACGCGCTCGCCGTCCCGGATCGGGATCCGCCCCGACAGGACCGCGGCGATCGCCGCCGCGCCGGCCGGCTCGACCAGCTGCTTGCAGCGCTCGAGGACGAACCGCATCCCGGCCAGGATCGTCGCGTCATCGAGGAGGACGACGTCGTCCAGGTAGCGTCGCGCCATCGCCAGCGTCCAGGCGCCGGCGAACGGCGCGCCCAGCCCGTCCGCCACGCGTGACCGGGCTGGATCGCGACCACCTCGTCGCGTTCCAGCGCCAGCGTGAGCGCGTTCGACCCGTCCGGCTCCACGCCGTAGACGCGCGCCGACGGCCGCCGCCCCTTCACCGCCGAGGCGACCCCGCTGATCAGCCCGCCGCCGCCGACGCCGACCACGACGACATCGACATCGGGCAGGTCGTCGACCAGCTCCAGCCCGCCGTCCCATGACCCGGCGATGACCGCCGGGTCGTCGAACGGATGGCAGAACACGAGGCCCTCTTCGTCGCGGAGCCGCTCCATCTCCAGCACGGCCTCGCCGACGTGCGTGCCCTTGAGGACGACCCGCGCGCCGTAGCCCAGGCACGCGTCCACCTTCGAGCGGACCGCACCGGCCGGCATGACCACGGTGACCGGCACGCCCGCCGCCCGGCCCGCCCAGGCGAACGCCGCGGAGGCGTTCCCGGCGGAAAGCGTGATCACCCCGCGCTCGCGGGCGTCGGGCGGCGAGGGTGGCCATCCTGTTCGCCATCCCGCGCGCCTTGAACGACCCGTGGCCTGGAGGTGCTCGCCCTTCATGTACAGCCGGTCGTCGGCGATGCGGACGCCGAGGGCCGCGGTCGTCCAGGTCGCGGCCGTGGTCGAATGGAGCATCGGGGTCACGCTGGACGAGACCCGCGATCCGCTCGCGAGCGGCCTCGATCTCGGCGAGCGTGACGTCGAGCTCGGCGGTCGGGCGGTCGCATGGGCGCGAGTATGCCGCGCGTCCCCGACCGTCCGGCGTCCGATCTGCGCTTGCGTGTTTGCGCAAGTAGGAATACTGTACGGGAGTGTTGGATTACCTCCCCGTCTCGCCGAGGTCGATCGCGACCGCTACGCCGCCGATCGGTCGTGCCCTGGCGGACCCCAAGCGGCTGTGCGTCCTCGAGTCGCTCGCCATCGGCGAGCTCTCGGTCAGCGACCTCAGCAACCGGGTCGGCTGCCAGGTGCCCAACATGAGCCAGCACCTCGCGGTGCTGCGCAACGTCGGGCTCGTGACCAGCCGTCGCGACGGCAACACCATCCTCTACCGCCTCGCGGATCCCCGGGTCCTCGAGGCCTATCGACTCATCCAGGACATCGCCCGCACAGGGGCACGTAGGCCGGCTCGCCGGCAAGGCATCCCGTATCGGACGGGAGAAGGGATCGAACCACATGGCGGAGATCAAGGTCGCGACCGACGCGAATTTCGAGGAACTCGTCCTCAAGGCAGAGCGACCGGTCGTCGTCGACTTCTGGGCCGCCTGGTGCGGGCCCTGCAAGATGGTCGCGCCCGAGATGGAGAAGCTCGCCGCGAAGTACGACGGGGCGGTCGATGTCGTCAAGGTCGACGTCGACGCGAACCCGCGGCTCTCGCAGGCGTTCAACATCCTGAGCATCCCGACGATCGCGTTCTTCAAGCCCGGCGCGCAGCCGCAGGGCGTCGTGGGCTTCCGCCCGCTCGAGCAGCTCGAGCAGCAGTTCGGGCTGACGCAGTTCACGGCGGTCGAAGCCGACTGACCGTCGGCGGAGGCCCGTCCCGAGCCTCACTCCTCTCGTCGGCGACCCCGGTCCAACGGATCGGGGTCGTTCGATTCCCGGGCTCAGTCCGCCGTGGCGTGCCGGCACGCGCGAAGCCCGAGCCAGGCCACGGCCCGGTCGATCGCGTGGTCGTCGAGGTCGGCCGGGCTCGAAGCGGACCCATCCGGGTCCGCGCGCCGAAGGCGACGTGTCGGGCGTGCGGACCGCGGCCGCGGCGACGGCGGTCGAGAGCTGGAACTCCGCCGACGACCCGGCGGCGCCGACCACGGCCAACGCCGTGCCGCCCGCGCCAGACTCGACGGCGCCATCGGCGCCGGTCGTCGTCGAGACCTCAGCGACGCCATCGGCGGACTCGGCGAGCAGCGTCGCGCAGCGTCACCGGCGCGGCGGCGCCCAGGACCGCGGCCAGGTCGGCGAGGTGCTCCTGGTAGTGGCCGATCGTCTCGGGCGTCGAAATGCGCCATGTGGTCGGCGTGCTTGATCCAGCGCGTCTCGGGGACGACCGTCAGGTAGCCGCGCAGCTCGCCGGGCTGGGTCCGGAACCGCTCGCGCAGGTCGGCCATCGACAGCGCCCCCCACTGCGCCTGGAGCTCGGCGTTGACGACCTCGCCGCCGCGCGTGTCCCAGTCCGGCGTCGACCCGCTCGATCGCCGGGCTGGTCTCGTTGACCGCGAGCTCCTTGGCCACCTCGAGCGAGAGCCCCTGCCAGGCGAGCATGTGGGCCATCAGGTCGCGGCCGGACCAGCCGTGGGCCGCCTCCACCGGGTCTCCAGCTGGGCATCGGTCAGGCCGGCGAGCGCCTCGTACGGCTGCCAGGCCTCGTGCTCCTCCTCGAGGAACTCCATCGCGTCGAGATACATGCCGGCATGGTAGCCGCGGCGGGGATGCTGCCGCGAGCGCTAGACCGCGACCGGCTCCCGGTACTCGCCGAAGACCTCGCGCAGGACCGCGCACTGCTCGCCGAGCGTGGCGTACGCGGCGGCGCAGCGGATGAAGTGCGGCATGAGGTTCGTCTCGCTGGATCCCGGCCGCCGAGCGGCATCGCGCAGGCCGGCGAGGGCGGCGCCCGACGGCCTCGGCGTCGCGCTCGCGGCGGGTCCGCTCGAGGCGGGCCATCTGGGCCTCGAACGACCCGGGCGGCACGGAGAGGACCGGCACGCTGGTCACCTCGGCCTCGTCGACGTAGGCGTTCACGCCGACGATCCGCCGCTCCCCGGCATCGAACTCCTGCTGGAAGCGGTACGCGGCGTCGGCGATCTCGCGCTGCGGATAGCCCTCGGTGATCGCGGCGACCATGCCGCCGCGCCGGTCGATCTCGTCGAGGTAGCGCCAGACCTGCCGCTCGGTCTCGGCGGTCAGGGCCTCCACGAACCACGAGCCGCCCAGCGGGTCCACCGTGGCGTCCACCCCGGTCTCCTCGGCGATGATCTGCTGCTGGCGCAGGGCGAGCAGCGCGGCCTCCGCGGTCGGCACGGCCAGCGCCTCGTCGTAGGCGTCGGTGTGCAGCGACTGCGTGCCGCCGAGCACCGCGGCGAGGGCCTGCACCGCGACCCGGGTCAGGTTGTTGAGCGGCTGCTGCGGGGTCAGCGACACGCCGGCCGTCTGCGTGTGGAAGCGCATCCAGGCGGAGCGCTCGTTCTCGGCGCCGTAGCGCTCGGTCATGAGCGTGTGCCAGACCCGCCGCGACGCCCGGAACTTGGCGATCTCCTCGAAGAAGTCCGATGTGACTGTTGAAGAAGAACGAGAGCCGCGGCGCGAAGTCGTCGACGCGCAGGCCGCGCTCGATGGCGGCCTCGACGTAGGCCATCCCGTCGGCGATCGTGAAGGCCAGCTCCTGGACCGCGGTCGAGCCGGCCTCGCGGATGTGGTAGCCGCTGATCGAGACGGTGTTCCAGCGCGGCAGCTCGCGCGGTCCCGAACTCGATGGTGTCGGTCACCAGCCGCATCGACGGCTCCGGCGGGAAGAGGAACTCCTTCTGCGCCACGAACTCCTTGAGGATGTCGTTCTGGGTCGTCCCCTCGAGGCGCGCCCGCGGGACGCCGGCCTTCTCCGCGGCCACGATGTACATCGCCCAGATCGGCGCGGCCGGGGAGTTGATGGTCATCGAGGTGCTGACGCGGTCGAGCGGCAGCCCGCCGAGCAGGACCTCCATGTCGGCCAGGCTCGAGACGGCCACGCCGCAGGTCCCGAACTCGCCCTCCGCCTCGGGGTCGTCGGTGTCGTAGCCGTACAGCGTCGGCATGTCGTAGGCGACCGACAGCCCGGTCTGGCCCGCGTCGAGCAGCTGGCGGAAGCGGGCGTTGGTGTCCTCCGCCGCGCCGAACCCCGCGAACATGCGCATCGTCCACAGTCGGCTGCGGTAGCCGTTGGGATGGATCCCGCGGGTGAACGGCGGCTCGCCCGGCACCCCGATGTCGCGGGCGGCGTCGATGCCGGCGTCGTCGAGCGACCACGGTCCGTAGAGCGGCTCGACGGTCGTGTCGCTGAGGGTCGCGAAGCGGGTCTTGCGCTCGGGGGCGGCTCGCCCGCTGGCGTTCGGCGGCGCGTCTCCCAGGCTCGTCGGCGGGCGGCCCAGTCGGCCCGTTCGACCGGTCGGTCATGGCCGCGACTCTAGCACGGCGCGTCAGCTCGTCCCGAACGCCGCGATGGCCTCCTGGATGCGGTCTTCCGGGAGGTCGTTGGTGATGACGACGTTGACGATGTCGGGGTCGGCCGACGGCCAGACGACCACGCTCTGGAGCCGCTCGCCGGTCTTCGTGTCGAGCCGCCGGCCGTGGCGGCCCGCGATCGTCGGCGACGTCTGGCTCAGGATCGTGGTCCGGCCCGCCGCGTCCGCGCTCGTGGCGTAGAAGTCGCCGACGAGGTCCGCGTCCAGGCCCGGCGCGGTGAACACGGCCAGCGCCAGCGTCCGCTCGGCCCCGAACGACCACGTCCCGCCGGCGAAGCGAAGCTCCGTTGATGCCCGCGCCCGCGAGCGAGCCCATGGCCGTCGGGCGAGCAGTTGCGGCCGGAATCGAGCGTCTCCGGCGCGGCGTCGTGGAACGTCTTGGGGATGCGCGCCTCGAGCTCCGGATAGGCGCCCGGCGCCGACCCGTCGGCGGTGCAGGGACCGGTCGGGTCGAACGATGCCGCCGCCGGCGCCGGCGCAGCCGCGACAGCACGAGCAGGGCGAACAGGAGGGTGGCGACGAGGCCGGACCGGGGAGCACGCCGGGAAGCGTACCCGTGCACGCGCCGAGCGTGCCCGCGGCGGGGTGGTGCGTGCGCTGCACCTGGTACGGGCGTCCCGGGGTGGTGCGCGGATGCGCCCGACCATCGACCCTGCCCGCAGGCGACAAGGGTGCCATTGCCCTGCCCCGGGGGCCGGGCCTAATGTTCTGCCTACGCCGACCCGCGATCGAACCGGGAACTCCCTGGGGCGTCGGTCACGGAACCAGGAAACGGCCGTTCGTTCTGAGGAGGTTCGGAGCGAAGGATCCCGGATCCAGTTCACGAGCCGAATAACTGGATCATCGGCCAACAGGCCTGGTGGACCGTCGGGACGGCAGCGCTTATCGCTCGGTCATCTCTCATCAGCGAATCGGAACGCCCTCCGGCTATCGGGGGGCGTTCTCGCGTCCGGGCGCCGGTGCGCGTCGGGCCGCGCGGTCAGGCGGTGCGGCCCGGACGCTCGACGCGCTCCGGGACGGGACGGGCGCGGCGGACGATCCCCCGCCGGTCGAGGTCGGCCTGGACGACGCGGGCCGCGGCGACGAGCTCCGGGTCGCGGGTGACGGTCCCGCCGAGCCAGTCGATGTAGGACGGCTCGAACGAGGCGATCTGGCCCGAGCGTGTGGCCGTGGAACTTGCCGAACTCGACCGGGTAGACGTTCGCCTCCTCCAGCGAGGGCGGCGGCCGGCGGCGGAAGTGGCGGACCCGGTCCTTGATGAGCGGGCCGGTCGGCGTCGAGGCCCGCGGCGGCTCGCCGCCGACCGATTCCGGCGCGGGCGGCGGCTGGCCGGGCAGCGTGCGTCCGTCGGCGCGCCGTGCGACGGCCGGCCTCGTTGCGAGCGCCGGTAGGTGGCGCTCATGTCGACGCGTCCGGTGACCGGCCGCGTCGGCTTCGGGCGCGGCGGGCCGCCGCGCTTCGGGGGCGCCGTCGTCGTCGAAGGTCGGCGGGCTCGCCGGCCCGGTCGGCCGCGCGACCGTCCGGCGGCGTCGCGGGTCAGCGCCGCGTACGCGTCGTTGATCTCGGCCATCTGGCGCGTCGCGACACGCGACAGGGCCGGGTCGTCGCCGGTCAGGTCCGGGTGGTTGGCGCGGGCCAGCCGGCGCCAGGCGGCCTTGATCTCGGTCGCGGTGGCGTCGCGCCCGACGCCGAGGACCTCGTGCGGATCGCGTTTCGCCACGTGTGGAGTGTACGGCGCTTGACAGGTCCGCCGGTCGTGGCGTCCCCTTGCGGCATGGGATCCGTCCGACGCGCCGGGTTGCTGGCGGCACTCGCGGCCGCGCCGCTGGGCCTCGCCTACCGGTTCGCGCTCGCGTACCGCGTCCGGGCCGGCTTCCCGCGCCGGGACCCGGCCCGCGTGATGCCCGACGCCCGCGGGCTGCCGTACGAGGAGACGACCGTCCGCGTCGGCCGGACTCGACCTCCCGGCGTGGTTCATCCCGGCCCGCGGCGGCGCACCGGGCCCGGGCATCGTCGCTGGTCCACGGCTGGGAGTCCGCGCGCGACCGGACGCTGCCGCTGGCGCAGTTCCTCCACGCCGCCGGGTTCCACTGCCTGGCCTTCGACGTCCGCGGCCACGGCGGCAACCCGCCCGAGGAGCTGCCGATCACCGCCGGCGAGTTCGGGCTCGACACGCGCGGCGGCCTTCGCGACGCTGCTCGCGCGCCCCGAGGTGACCGTCGGCGGCGTCGCCGGCCATTCGATGGGCGGCGATCGGGGCGATCCTCGCCGCCGCGGCGGACCCGCGCGTGGCCGTGCTGATCGCCACGTCCGCGCCGGCCGACCCGTAGCGGCTGACCCGCGAGACGTTCCGGCTCGCCCACCTGCCGATCCCCGACCCGATCGCCTATCCCCTCGCCTGGCTGACGACTCGCGGGTCTACCTGCGACCGCGCGGCCACCGGGTGGCCGAGGTCAGCGCCGCGGCGGCCATCGCCCGCTACCGCGGCCCGATCCTGCTGGCCCACGGCACGGACGACGCCGTCGTGCCGGTCTCGCACCTGGCCCGGCTCGCCGCCGCCGCGCGGGCCGGTCGCGCGGACCTGCCGGCCGGCACCCCGACGCCCCGATCGAGACGCTCCTCGTCGCGGGCGGCCAGCACTCGTGGCTGTACGAGTTCCCGGCGTACCGGCGGGCGGTGGCGTCGTTCGCGGCGCGCGCCCTCGGCGGCCCGCTCTCGCCCGAGGCCGCCGGCGACGCCGCGGCCGCCGTGCCGGCCGAGCGGATCCCCGACGCCGAGCAGCGCTTCAGCCCCATCGAGGACAGCCCGGGCGGCTTCCGGACGCTCGCCCAGGTCGCGCTGCCCGGTGCGACGCAGCCGATCCCGCCGTCCCGAGCCGGACCCCGCCGGCGACGGAGCGCCGTGACCGCACGACGGCGCGGACGATCCCGGTCTGGTCGCGCGATCCGACCCGGCGGGCGATCCGCGCGCTTCGCCGACCGCCCGCTGGAGGCCGACGCACCTCGACCGGATCCTCAACGCCGGCCGCCGCGCCGGCTAGCTCGAAGAACCAGCAGCGCTGGGCCTTCATCGTCTGCCACGACCGCGAGCGCCTCCAGGCGCGCTCTCGACGGTCGGTCCGTGGGCCGGCCACCTCGCGGGCGCGGCGGTCGGATCGCCCTGGTGACGCCGGACCCGTATCGGCCGGACGCGCCGCTGTCGATCCTGTTCGACCTCGGCCAGGCGGCGGAGAACATGATGCTGGCGGCGTGGGAGCTCGGCATCGGCAGCGTCCCGGCGACGGTCTACGAGCACGAGACCGCCCGCGAGATCCTGGGCTACCCGCGAGGACCGGCGCTGCGAGTACATCCTGTCGTTCGGGTACCCGGCCGACCCGTCCGACCTCACGCGGCGGCCGAAGGCGGGCGGCCGGGCGCCGCTCGACGAGCTCGTCCACGAGGAGCGCTGGTAGGGGTCGCGCGCAGTCCCGCGGCGCCCGCCCCGGCTACTGCCAGCGGAACTTGCGCGACGCGATCCCGAAGCAGACCACCAGCCACCCGCCCATGCCGCGCCACCCTTGGCATAGAGCATCACGCGATCCCACGTCCAACCAAGGCGTCCGGTGACGCTGGCAATCCAATCTGTCTGGGCATGGGCCGTTCCGGTGACTGTTTCGAAATTCGCCGGGTTCACAAACGATTAGCTACGTCGCCCTTGATATTGGCGGCTTCGCCGTCGCCTTCCATTTCGATCACCCAATTGGGCGCGAATTGATAATTGCAGCCGACCTGACCACCGCCGAGAACCCCGTTGGTATTGCCGGTAACGGGACCGAGGGAAACACCCGCCAACGCCAGCTGCCTCCCGTCGTCGCACCGAGATCCGGAATAGATACGGTCTCGCGTCCCCAGCCATACACCGATGTTGCCTCCGATGTAGCACCCGGTCCATGAGAAAACCCGAACTGGCACCATTGCGGGCTGCGGCGCATAAACCGGTCGTCGCGGACCGAGATCGGCCGCATTAGCAGGCGCAGTCGCTATAAGCGCAGCACCGGCGACGGCGAGCATAATCTTTTTCATCCCCTATCCCCTGCTTGCGGTGTTTGGTCGTGTGTTCACCGCCCGGACGGAAGCGGCGTACCTAACGGAGGTGGCCTAATACAATGCCACACAGGAGTCGCATTGCCGTTCAGCCTCAAGAATGTTGTCGGCGGGCGGTTCCTTCTCGGCGGAAAGCTTAGCAACCTCAGTTTCGACCAAGCTGTGAAACTCCGAATTGAATTGCGCGCCCGGATGCCAGTATTGTTGGCAATGTACTCGATGTTTGGTCCAACCAATTTGTTTGAGCCCATCCCGCCGAAAGTCATCAATGGATTTGGATTATATATCTCAACCATTCGTCCCACATTGCCCGTAACGCTCGGAATCCAACTGAACATCGACGGCTGCAGCGCAACGATCAAATCCACGTATTTAGCTTTGTTGGCGACGAAGACCGAGCTATTCGCTCCCAGGCTATAGCCGACGACAATGGTACGTGTTCCTGGTGGCTGATGGTTAATGTCCTCCACGAGAGACGGCCATGACTGATGCAGATAAGTGCGGACTTCGACGTCAGGCATAATTTTATTCGGCAACCAATTCAACCAGTCCGGGGGCGGGTTCCGGACCGAACATGGGCCATAACACGCCGACAAACGCTTTGGCATAAACCGGAGAGCAAACCACAGAAGCACACAGCGCCAAAGCGACTGATCGTTTCTTCACGTGCGACTTCCCGCTGATTTGGCAAAATAGAAAGCACATACCAAGGAGAGGCTCCACTGCACTTCGCGATCAGGGTTTAATTTCTCTTAATCAGCCCGGCGAGCAACTCCGGCAGCTTGGCGATGTTGCTGCGATCCTTCGCGCCTCATCGCGCGCGAGACTAGCCCCTCGGGTCACAGACTTGGTTTAGCTTCTTTAATGGACGGTACGGTTCCCCCGCTGCCCTTCCAATCACCGCCCCTTTCTTCTTCGAGACCGAAACAGCCGGGCTGATGTTCGTCCGGCACCGCTGGCCGCAAAGTTTCCGTTGGTGGCTTTTTTGTCGGTTTCCGCGTGAGGATGCAGCCGCAGACTACGAATGCGGCCACGACGGCACCAGAAAATCCAAAGTTGCATCTGCTGCATTGTGGTGTTCTCCGTCGCGTGACACCACCGCGAGCCATTATAGACCTGCCCGCGCATCAAGTCTTGCGCACCAGCTCCGGCAGCTTGGCGATATTCGCCGCAATCCGCCGCGCCTCATCGTTGCTGAGCAATCTTTGTTTCTAGCTCCTCGGCCACTTCGCTCCAGGCCCGAGCCATTTCCTCCATCATTTTCTGATACATTTCTGTTTTAGCTTCCGCAGCCCAACGGTAACACTCAGCAGCAAATTCGCGATATTCATCGGGTGTTCTCATCTCGAAATCCCCCAATGCTAAGCCTTGCGCAAAAGCTCCGGCAGCTTGGCGATGTTTGCTGCGATCCGCCGCGCCTCATCTTTGCTGAGCAACTTGGCCGCCGAGCGGCGACCGGTCACAAACACTAACCTATCCGGGCGGTCGCTTACTTGCGCAGGGAAACGTTTGAGTAAAAGCTACGTGGCCTACTGATGCAGCGGAGTAACCGCGCGCCTCTGGGTGAGCGCGAAGATAGCCCATGACCACGTCGACAAGTTGCCTTGTGGTTACATTAGTTGGCGGTAAGCACAGGGTGCCATCGCGTACAAATGCGTCGGCCATGCCCGCAACGTAGCCAGCGCACGCAACGCTCTGAGCATCGCACATGCTGTAGAGATCGTTGGCCGAAAACAAACTACCCAACTCCTGCGATAAAACGGACACTGGCAGCAACAGGCCGACAGTCACTGCCAATACTCTCCGTCGCATCCTACTTTCTCCTGTAGGCGTCCAATTCCTCGACAGACCAAGGCGACGGGAAGCGGCGGGTGGTCACCAATCTTCCTGCAGCTAGTTTTGATTATGATCAATGCGCCTACCGCTGCTACCCGTTCAACCTCAACGGACGGCAAAGGGAGAGCATCTCGATGTCAGACTTGTAACCGAAGGCTGGCCCGCAGCGCAAAGAACAAGTCGGGGCTGCTGATTGGGGATTTGTGGCCTTTGTCATCGTTATCACCGCCATCGCGGTGACGCTTACGTTGACTCAAATTTACCTTCAAAATCCCAAGTGATCCACCGTTACAGCGGCAGACAAGGCACCCCTTCGAGCTGCAATACCAATCGCACCGCATCGCGCCGCACGGCGGCGGGTAGCGGCGGGCGGGCCATACCGGGTTTGAGCTTAAATGCCGTCGGATCGTCCCTAAAAAAGGACCCGCGCCGCATCTTTGCTGAGCAGCTTGGCCCACTGAGCGACTGCCTAATTCATCGGCGATGGTTTTAAAAAGTGAACCCCAAGCAGTTTAGTGCTCGGGGCTCCTGCGCTGTTGCGCCTCAATAGGCTTGCCGGGGCGGCAGGGGTATCGGGGGGATGGGGAGCCGCCTAGGCTTGCCTATCGAATAGACCCCTAGGCCGCTCCGTCGGTGGTTGTATTGATCTATGTCAATGCTGGACCCTCACCGGCCGCCTTGCAAAAGCTCCGGCAGCTTGGCGATGTTCGCCGCGATCCGCCGCGCCTCATCGCGGGTGAGCAGGTTGGCTGCTGATCGCTCGAACTGAAAATGACAGCTCGAAACCCTGAGGTTGGATAAAAGTTAAAAGGCCCCGACCGGATGTCGAGGCCTTTGAAGCCAAGCGTGTCGTGACAAATCGCTAAGCCTTGCCCCAACAATACCGTTCCCAGCGTTGAGTTCCATTATTCTTTGGGACAACGCAATTATGCGAGAGGCTTCGACAGCCCAAGGCGGCGGGAAGCGGCGAGACGGCATAAAAATGCTCATCGGCAATTAGCTCAGCTTTAGCTGCCAATTTAAGTCATTTGTAAATACTCAGACGAAACAGGCATTTAAGATCGTTACGCATCTAACAGGGTTTTAAGCGCCGGCAAATATTTTGGAATAATCGGTTATGTGTCTTCGGCGCTACAGCTCCCTCGCTTGCCCCGGCAATAGAGGCACAAATCGCACGGCGATAAGCTCTTCGCGCGTTAATTCGCCATCCGCCTGCTTAGTGAGCTTGATGAGGTATTGCGCGTCGTGACGCGGACCGACAGGCAAGACCATCTTGCCTCCCGTGGCCAGCTGCGCGACCAGCGCGTCAGGCACATCTTCGGCCGCGGCCGTGACTATGATCCGATCGAACGGCGCCAAATCTGGCGCTCCCGCCATCCCATCGCCGAGACGCACCGTCACATTCGTGTAGCCCAGCATCTGCAGCCGTTCGTGCGCGCTATCGGCAAGCGTGCGATAGCGCTCGATCGTCACCACCTCGCGCGCCAGGCGCGACAGAACGGCGGCCTGATAGCCTGAGCCTGTGCCAATCTCGAGGATGCGG
This sequence comes from uncultured Actinomycetota bacterium, assembly GCA_963794075.1. Lineage (GTDB taxonomy): Bacteria > Actinomycetota > Actinomycetes > Actinomycetales > Kineosporiaceae > DATKNA01. Next base: position 64,876 of record CAWCCY010000021.1, on the reverse strand, counting down.
TGCTGCGGGGCGACTTCAAGTTGCTCCGTCATATAGGCCACGACAAACGGCTGACTGATGGTCTGGCCGCAATCGATCGGCAGCGCTTGGTCGGCATAGGCGCTGTCGGTGAAGCCGGGGGCAACAAAATTCTCCCGCGGCACTTCCTCCATCGCGCGAAGCACCGCTTGATCGCTGATGCCACGCCGGCGCAGCGCGAGCTGAAACTCCATACGCTCGACATCGTCGGCTGGCGGGCTGGTGGCCACGCTTACCTCGCCTTCTCAAGGTGTTGCCGTCGGTTTTTACCATTCCAGAACGAGGGCATATACGGTCCTGAGTTCAAGTGCCTATATCGCGGCGAACCGCTGCTGGAATGGAACCAAAAGGCGAAGCCCGGCGTTACGGCGCCAGTATGGGGTCCTGAATGGCCAGTGAGGGGAAAACTGCAGCGGGCAAGCGCGTCTTCGTCGTCGAGGACGAAATTATGATCCGCATGCTGCTCGAAGGCATGCTCGCGGATCTCGGCCATAGTGTCGCAGCAGAGGCGGGCGATCTGCGCCAAGCCCTCGACCTCGCCAGACAAGGACAATTCGATCTCGCCGTTCTTGACGTCAATCTGAACGGGGACTTGGTTACGCCGGTCGTCGAAATTCTGGCCGAGCGTGGCGTGCCGTTCATTTTCGCGAGCGGCTATGGGCAACGTGGCTTGCCAGAGGCTTATCGGGAAGCTCCGATGCTGCAGAAACCGTTTCAGGCCGACGCACTCGAGGAGGCGATCCAAGCGGTTGCCAGCGCGCGCTGCTAAATTTTCTTGGCAAAAAGCTCAGCGAGCTTCGTCATTGTTGGTTCGTCGGTGATGTCGATGCGCAGCGGCGTCAACGCGATGCAGCGTTCGTCGAGGATCGCGATATCCGTTCCGTGCTCGGCCTGAAATGGATTAAGGCGTGAATAGGCGATCCAGTAATAGGGATTCCCCCTGCCATCGACGCGCTTGTCGATGTGCAAGCGCTCCTGGCGGCGGCGCCCGAGCGGCGTCACAGTGATGGCTTTAACCTCTTCCGGACGGCAATCCGGAAAATTGACGTTGATCAGCACGCCCCCGCGCACACCGCCGGCAAGCACGCGTCGAATGATATCGGGAGCAAAGTGCAGGCCGGTCTCCCAGAACGGCGGCTGCCCGCTACGCGATTTATACGATTGCGACAGGGCGATCGAGGGAATGCCGAGGACGGCGCCTTCCATCGCGCCGGCGACCGTGCCGGAATAGATCACGTCTTCGCCGACATTGCGGCCGCGATTGACGCCGGACAGCACGAGATCGATCTGCTTGCCTTCGAGCACATGGCGCGCGCCCATGATCACGCAATCGGTCGGGGTGCCGCGCACCGCAAAGCGGCGATCGGCGACCTGGCGGAGCCGCAGCGGGTCATTCAGCGACAGCGAATGGGCGACGCCCGACTGGTCGTGCTCGGGCGCCACCACCCAAACATCATCCGAGAGCGTGCGGGCAATCTCCTCGCAGGTATCGAGACCCGGCGAATGAATGCCGTCGTCGTTGGTGACCAGGATGCGCAATTCAGATATCCTCTCAAAGGAGGCGACTTGTGAGTGGCGAATGGCGAATGGCGTGTTCAGTGCCATTCGCTATATGCTACTACCAATCGCTATTCGTCTTTGGCAATCTTCTTCATTCCGCCCATATAGGCCTGCAGGACATCCGGCACAGCAATCGATCCGTCGGCCTCCTGATAGGTTTCCATCACCGCGATCAGCGCGCGGCCAACCGCCACGCCGGAGCCGTTGAGCGTGTGGACGTGACGAACGTTGCGATCTTCTTTGGCGCGATAGCGCGCATTCATGCGCCGCGCCTGGAACTCGCCGCAGACCGAGCACGATGAAATCTCGCGGTACATGTTCTGCCCCGGCAGCCAGACTTCGATGTCGTAGGTTTTTTGCGCGGCAAAGCCCATATCGCCGGTGCACAGCGTCACCACGCGATAGTGCAGATCGAGCCGCCGCAAGACTTCCTCGGCGCAGGACAGCATGCGCTCATGCTCGTCCCGCGATTGCTCCGGCGTGGTGATCGAGACGAGCTCGACCTTGGTGAACTGGTGCTGGCGGATCATGCCGCGCGTGTCCTTGCCGGCGGCGCCAGCCTCGGCGCGAAAGCACGGCGTGCAGGCGGTCAGCCGCATCGGCAGTTGCGCTTCGTCGACGATGGATTCGCGCACCAGATTGGTCAGCGGCACTTCGGCGGTGGGAATGAGCCAAGGCGATCCTTCCGAAGTTTGCAAATAACTGCCCTAAGTATGCGGCCTGCAGCTCTCAATCTTTCAGTCACTGACAACGTTCTCTGTCAGGCTGCACCAGCTAGCAATTCGACCTTTGATGGCCCAAAATTGGTCTTCTTCGAACTTCGGCAGCTGCGCCGTACCGAACATCACCTCATCGCGCACCAAAAGCGGCGGTGCGACTTCGGTATAGCCGTGCTCGTTCGGTGTGCACATCGAGCATGAATTGCGCGAGCGCGCGTTCGAGCCGCGCCAAGCCCTTCTTCAAAACGACAAAGCGCGCGCCCGATAGCTTTGCCGCGGTCTCGAAATCCATCTGCCCGAGCGCTTCGCCGAGCTCGAAATGCTGCTTCGGCGTGAACGCATAGTCGCGCTTGGCGCCGAAGCGGTGATGCTCGACATTGTCGCTGGCGTCCTTGCCGTCAGGCACATCGTCGAGCGGCATATTCGGTATTTGCGCAAGCGCGTCGTCGAGCGCCTGCGAAGCCGCCTTCTCCGCCGCCTCCATCGCCGGGATGGTCTCTTTGAGCGCAGCGACCTCCGCCATGAGCTCGGCGGCCTTTTTCTCGTTCTTGCTCTTTCTTCGCCTCGCCGATTTCCTTGGAGGCCGCGTTGCGGCGCGCCTGCGCGGTCTCCAGCTCAAGGATTTTTTTGCGCCGCGCCTCGTCCAAGGCGATCAGCCGCTTCGATTCCGGCGCGAGCCCGCGCCGCGCCAGCGCGCGATCGAAGGCGTCCGGATGTTCGCGAATGAAGCGGATGTCGTGCATGAGCCTTTTCCCGCGTCATGGCCGGACTTGTTCCGGCCATCCACGTCTTTGCGTGTCTCGATACTTAAGACGTGGATGCCCGGGCATAGGCGAGCGAAGCGACGCCGTTCTGCGAACGGCTATGCCCGGGCATGACGAATCAAACCAGAATATACGCCACTCACTCCGCCGGCTTGGCGCGCCGCCTCGGCCGCGCGCGCTCGCCGCGGCGCGCCGCTCGACCATCCGCACCGACCAGATCGAGCCCTCGTAAAGCGCGACCAGCGGCACGCAAGCGACATCTGGCTCAACACGTCCGGCGGGGTGAGCACGGCGGCGATGACGAAAGCGATGACGATGAAGTAGCGGCGTTTTGATTTGAGCTGATCGGAGGTGACGATGCCGACGCGGCCGAGCAGCGTCAGGATGACCGGAAGCTGAAAGGCCACGCCGAAGGCGAGGATCAGCTTCATCATCAGCGACAGATAATCCTCGACCTTCGGCAGCAGTTCGATCGTCGCTTCGCCGGGCCCGCCCAATTGCTGCATGCTGAGCGAAAACCGCGCCAGCATCGGCCAGACCACGAAATAGACGACCATCGAGCCAAGCAAAAAGAAAATCGGCGTCGCAACCAGATATGGCAGGAAGGCCTGCCGCTCGTTGCGGTACAGCCCGGGCGCGACGAACATGTAGATTTGCGTCGCCACGACCGGGAACGAGATGAAGGCCGCGCCGAACAGCGCAAGCTTGAGCTGAACGACGAAATATTCGAGCAGGCCGGTATAGATGAATTTCGAATTTTCCGCGCCGGCCACCCAGATGTAAGGCCAGGTCAGCACGTTATAAATCTGACGAGCGAAGAAGAAGCAGGCCACGGCGGCGACGCGCGAACGCGGCGAGCGCCTTGATGAGCCGCGTCCGCAGCTCGATCAGGTGATCCATCAAGGGCGCCTTGGTGGCCTCGATCTCCTTTTCTTCGTCTTCGCTTCTCATCGCGCCCTGCCTGCGCCATCCGGCGAAGACACCTCCGCCGCCGTTTCGGGCGCGACCGGCCCGACCGCCGGCGCCGACGATCTCTTTGTCACGGAGTTCGGCTGCGGCTTCCGGAATGGGAAGCTCTTTGGCTGGCGCGGCCGCGTGCTGGGCTTTCCGGCGCGGTTTCTTTGCTCAGCTCCTTTTCTGAACTTTTCTCCTCTGAATTTTTTTCGGGGGCGGCGTCCAAATCCTTGCCTATCGCCTCGACATCGGCGCGCACGTCCTTGAGCGGATCATATTGCTTGATGTCCTGCGCCACGTCGTCGACCTGCTTTTTCAGGTCGGCCATTTCGGCTTCGCGCATCGCCTCGTGGAATTGATTTTGGAAATCGGCGGCCAAGCTGCGGATTTTGCGCGTCCATTGCCCAAGCCCGCGCATCACGGCGGGCAGCTCCTTAGGCCCGATCACGATCAGCGCGACGATGCCGATGAGCAGGAATTCGGTCCAGCTGATGTCGAACATGCAAATTCTCCGGCCGGGCGCCGTTAGCCGCAGCCGCCGATCAGATCAAGATGCAAGTGCGCCGCCGCCAGCGCGAGAGCACAAGCTAGACTTTGCTCTCGGATTCGGCCCGCCGCTTAAGTTCGGCTTGATGATCGATCGTCTTCACCGCCGCATCGGATTTTGCGTTTTCGGCGGTTTCGTCCTCGGCCATGCCCTTCTTGAAGGCTTTGATGCCTCTCGCGACATCGCCCATCATATCCGAAATCTTGTTGCGGCCCCCGAACACCAGCAGGACCACGGCGCCGACGATCAACCAGTGCCAGATGCTCAACGAACCCATGAAATCCTCCGTCCGCCAGACGCTTACGCGCACTTCTTAAGTTCGCGGCGCCCGCTGGTAAGTTGCCCGGTTTGAGCCAGAAACTAGGCGTCGGGGCCGGCAAAAACAAGCGCAACGGCAATGCCGTCGCGCCGCAGGTAAACGCCGGCGCAAATGGGCAGCTATTGCCTGCCCAGTGCGAGGAAGGATCGGCAGCGGCCGCGCTTTATTCCTCGGTCCGGCCTAGTGGCGGGGCCAAGCCGAGATCGACATCCTCCGGGCCGAGTGGTTCTTCGTCGTCCCGCAGCGCCGGATCGTCGGAGGGGACCGGCACGGCAAAATCGGCGGGCATCGCCGCATCGACCAGGCCCGCGCCTTTGAGCTCGTCGAGTCCGGGCAGATCGCCTAGCGCATCGAGCCCGAAATGCGACAGGAAGCCTTCGCTGGTCCCGTACGTTACCGGCCGGCCGGGCGCCTTGCGCCGGCCGCGCAGTCTGATCCAACCGGTTTCCAGGAGCACGTCCAATGTTCCCTTGGACGTGCTCACGCCGCGGATTTCCTCGACCTCGGCGCGTGTCACCGGTTGATGGTAGGCGACAATCGCCAGGGTTTCGATCGCGGCGCGCGACAGTTTTCGCGTCACCACCGATTCATGCGTCAACAGCCAGGCCAGATCGGTGGCCGTGCGCAGCGTCCATTTGCCGCCGACGCGCACGAGATTGACCCCGCGCGGGGCGTATTCGCGCTGCAATTGCTGCAGAAGCGGGTGCACATCGGTACCGGCCGGCAGACGCGACGCCAAAACTTTCTCGTCCAGCGGCGCCGCGGCGGCAAACAGCAAAGCTTCGAGGATGCGCAACTCTTCGGCGCGGTCGAGATCTTTTTTGTCGCCGACGATCACCCGCATCTCCGCGACTTTCCCCATCGGCTTTTTCTCCCTCTTAGCCATTCCCCGAGTCCGCGGCCGAGCCCTGTGAAGAGCCGCCGGCGGCATGCTGTTTCCTGCGCAAATAGAGCGGCGAAAAAGCGCCTTGCTGGTGCGCTTCAAGTCGGCCTTCCCTGATCATTTCAAGCGCCGCAGCGAAGCTGGAAGCAAGCACTGTGGTCGCCGTCGAAGGATCGGTCATATAGGCAACCAGATATTGGTCGAGCGGACTCCAGTCCATCGGTTTGCCCGATCAGCCGTTCGAGCGCTTCGCGCGCCTCTGCCAGCGACCAGACTGTGCGCTTCGCCACACGCACGACCGATCTCGACCGGATTTGCCGGCGCGCGGCATAAGCGGAAAGCAGGTCGTAGAGCGTCGCCGACCATTGCGGATGCTTGATTTCCGCGATCGGCTCGGGTTGGCCGCGCTGGAACACGTCGCGGCCGAGCTGCGGTCGATTGAGCAATTGTTCGGCGAATTGGCGGATCGCTTCCAGGCGGCGCAGTCGTCGGGCAAGCGCATTGGCCATTTCCTCGGCGCTGATGCCTTCGGACGGATGCTGTTCGGGAAGCAGCAGGCGCGATTTGAGATAAGCGAGCCAAGCCGCCATCACCAAATAATCGGCCGCGAGCTCCAGCCGCATTTTGCGCGCCTCCTCGATGAAGGCGAGGTATTGGTCGGCCAGCGCAAGGATCGAGATCTTAGCGAGATCGACCTTCTGCTGCCGAGCAAGCGTCAGCAAAAGGTCGAGCGGACCTTCAAATCCTTCGACATCCACCATGAGCGACGGCTCGTCGCTGGCGCGCTCGGGCAGATCGGACTCGAAGTCCTGTTCGGCATTCATGCGGAGCCTGCTGCGGGTTGGATGCCGTGCATCAGCTGCAGGAATTTGGTGCGGCTCGCCGCGATATCGAGCGGCGCTGGAGGCTTTCGTGCGGCCAGTGCGGCCTCCGCCCGTTGCGCAGCGACACCGCGCAATACCGGCGCTTGCCGCGCAACTTCGAGCATTTCCGGCATGGAGCCATTGCAATGGAGTACCACGTCACAACCGGCCGCGACGGCGGCCTCGGTGCGATCGCCGAGCGAGCCGGACAAGGCGCCCATGGAAATATCGTCACTCATCAGCAGGCCCATAAAGCCGATCGAATCGCAAATCACGTTCGCCACTATATTGGCCGAAGTGGTGGCCGGCGCGACGGGGTCGATAGCGCTAAACACAACATGGGCTGTCATGCCCATGGGCAGGCCTCGCAGCGGCCGAAAAGCCGCAAAATCATGGGCCTCCAGGCTTGCTAGATCCGCGGTCACGACCGGCAGGCGGTAGTGACTGTCGGCGGTCGCGCGGCCATGACCCGGTAAATGCTTGAGAACAGGAAGGACACCGCCCTCCATCAGCCCGGCGGCAAAAGCCCCCGCAATGGCAGCAACTTTGGCCGGATCGGCCCCGTAGGCACGATCGCCAATGATCGGATCGGCGTCCCCAGCCGGGACGTCGGCAATCGGCGCACAATCGACGTCGATGCCGAGCCGCGTCAAATCATCGGCAATCAGCCGCGCGCCAAGCCGCGCGGCAGCAAGCCCGCTGGATGGATCACGGTCAAACAGCGCGCCATAGGCGGCGCCTGGCGGATAGATCGGCCAATGCGGCGGTCCCAAGCGCTGGACGCGGCCTCCCTCCTGATCGATCAGAACAGGGGCGTGGCGGCCGACCGCGTCACGGAAGTCTCCGACGAGCCGCCGCAGCGCATCGGGCGTGGTCACATTGCGCTTAAACAGAATAAGGCCCCAGGGGTCAGCTTCCTGGATGAATTGCCGTTCCGCGGCAGTGAGACTGGGTCCCGACAGACCCGTGATAAAGGCGCGCATTTGCAGCAGTCAGGGCCGACTGCCCGGGAAAGCTTTGGGCGCGATCCGGGGCATGATCCAGGGCATGATCCGGGGCACGCGGCGGCCTTTGAAAATGATCATGATCCACTAGTGTCCTGATTCCGAAGTTCGCACGTTCTGTCAGCACGCTCTCATGCGAACTTCGGAATCAAAGGGGACCCTAGCAAATATATAATTCTAGTGCGGTTTTTGGATTTGAAGTTCCTATGAGAGTTGCCGACCGAGCTGTAGGAACTTCAAATCCACCGCACTAGAGAGGCGGAGCATCGGGAATGCAAGCGCGCTGCTCGCGTCTCGTCCGACCGCCAAACTGACGAAAGCTTTTCGTCAATTCTTCTGAACGATGCAGCTGCCGCCGGCGGCTTTAAGGTTCGAGCACAAATCCGTGGCCTGCTCCCTTGACGCGAACGGGCCGACCATCGCGCGGTAGTAGATGCCTTTTTCGCCCAGATCGGCGCGGCGCACGATCGGTTCACGCCCGCCTAGCAGGTTGGGGTACTTCGCTTGCAAGGCACGGAAAGAGGACTGTGCTTCCGCTTCGCTGCCTTGCGATGAAAGCTGCACCGCGTAGCCCCCATTGGATGCGACCGGCGCGACAGAGGCAGTTTCGTTTGCAACAGGCTTATTGAGCGGCACCGGATGGGCCGCAGCGGTACGCGGCCCGGCCATTGGGGCGGACGCCGTATCGCCAGATGCGGGAACGATCGAGAGCGGCCCATTCGCGTCGTTGCCAGCCGGTGGCTTGGCTCCTTGCTGTTGGATTCCCGGTCGCATCGGAGCCTCTTGGCTTACGGGCGCATTGACCGCCGACTCACCGGAACTTGGCTGATCCGCTCGGATCGAGACAGTGCGGATCTTTTTCGGCGCCGGAACCGCCGCCGTAGTCGCTGGCGGCGTCGGCCAGGCAGGCATGGCTGCCGAAGCTGTCGCCGCATTGGCGCTCGGTGCGTTGGCGGGAGGAACCGACGCTGCCGGGGGGCTCTCAACGCGCGCCCCAGGCGCAGGCTGCATCAAAGGTGCGGGACTAGGTGGGAAGACAGCAGAGCCTCCGGGAGGCGGCGCCGGCGCCGCATCGGGGAAGATCGGCACAGTCGATACTGCGCGCGGCCTTGCGCTTACGGGCGCCGGTACATCGACCGGCTGTTCCTCGCGCGACACAAGCCGTTCGCCGGAGCCTGCACTATTCGCCTCCGCCTGACGAGAAATGGCCCCTTGCGAGGTGGTCCCGCTGGGTACGATCTTATTCGGTCCGCCCTCGGCCCTTATGATCGGCGGTAGCGACGGCAGCATCGGCCCGCCAAATATCGTGCGATAGGCGAATGCGCCAGCCGTGCCGAGCACCGCCAAGCCGAATATTGCTGCTACAAAAATGAAGCCGCCGCGCCGGCGAGTATTTGGATACTCGTCGTACTGCTCGCCATAGGCATGATCGTCCGAAAGATCGTGTGCTTCATCGTATTCGTCGTAGTGGCTGTCGTGACCGTGTGACGAAGCTTCGACATCTGCGCCATCGGGATGCGCGCCGGTTTCAAAGTCATCGCCGAGAGCACCGCGCAAATCGTCCGCCGTTGTAGTCGGCGTAGCATAGCGGTCATCGTTTCGCGGCTGGTAGCGCGGCTCAAATTCGTCCTGCTCGCTCGCTTGATCGGGCGCTGCTTCCCGAACAGCGTCCGCCGCGGCGGAACTGCCCTGCGCGGCCTCATCGAATTCGTGCGGCCATCTCCTGGGCGCCGGCGTCGCGGGCCTAGCGTCTCGCGCCAACTCATTCATTGGCGGGCTTTGCATCGGCACGCTTTGGCCAATAAGCCGCGCCAATTCGGCAAGCGGGTCGTCGGCAGGAGCGCGCGATGACGCTTCCCGCTTAAGTCCGGCGGCCAAGCCGCGGTACGAACGATGATTGCTTTCAGCCATAAGGTTCGCCCCGTATCAGGCGTTTACGCGGTACAAAAAGCCTCGAAACCCTAGACCCGTATCAGCCGCTTGCGACTTTCGAGCGGCAGCGCCAACCAGCGGAGCTGGACAAGCTATCGCATCTCGTTTGGCGCCCCGACCCCCAGCAATGCCAAGCCCGATGCGAGGACAGTGGCAACCCCTTGAACAAGCACAAGCCGGGCCTCGGTTAGTTGTCGATCATTCTGGATAATGAAGCGTAAATGTGGCGATGCGTTGCCGAGCGTCCAAAGTGCATGAAATTCACTCGCTAAGTCGAACAGATAAAAGGCAATTCGATGCGGTTCGTGCGCCACCGCCGCGCTGGCGACGATACGCGGGTAAAGGGCAATCTGGCGCATCAAAGCGAGTTCCGCCGGATCGCTGAGCCGGGCAAGGTCGGCTACCCCAGTCAATTGCGCGATGTCTTGAGGAAGATCGGCGAACGCGGCGCGGGCATTGCGAAACACCGATTGCGCGCGCGCATGGCCGTACTGGACATAGAAGACCGGATTATCGCGGGATTGCTCAAGCACTTTTACAAGATCGAAATCGAGCACGGCATCGTTCTTACGAAACAGCATCATGAAGCGCACAGCATCGCGGCCGACCTCGTCCACGACCTCGCGCAGCGTGACGAACTCCCCTGCCCGTTTGGACATTTTCACTGGTTCGCCGGCGCGCAGCAGTTTGACCAACTGAACGACTTTGACGTCGAGGCCGGCGCTTCGATCGCTCAGCGCGGCAACGGCAGCCTGCATGCGCTTGATATATCCGGCATGGTCGGCGCCCCAAACGTCGATCAGCTCGCGAAACCCCCGTTCGAGTTTTGAACGGTGATAGGCGATGTCGGAAGCGAAGTAGGTGTAGGAGCCGTCTGACTTCTTCAGCGGACGATCGACGTCGTCGCCGAAGGCGGTCGAACGAAACAACATCTGTTCGCGATCTTCCCAATCATCGGCCGGCGCTCCTTTCGGAGGCGGCAGGCGGCCTTCATAGACGTAGCCGCGCTGACGAAGCGATTCGATGGTCGCCCCGACCTGGTCCTCACCGCCCCAAATCAGCGAGCGCTCAGAAAAAAATACATCCGGCTTGACATTCAGCGCGGCGAGATCGGCGCGGATCATGGCCATCATCATCATGACCGCTTTGTCGCGGATGAGCGGCAGCCAGCTCACCTCCGATTGCTTGGCGAGACTATCGCCGTATTCGGCCGCGAGTGCAGCGCCGACCGGCTTGAGATAATCGCCCGGATAAAGTCCTTCAGGGATCGCGCCGATGTTTTCGCCTAGCGCCTCGCGATAGCGAAGGAACGCAGAACGCGCGAGAAGATCGACCTGCACGCCGGCGTCGTTGATGTAATATTCGCGCGTCACTTTGAAGCCGCTGAACACCAGCAAATTGGCAAGCGCATCGCCGAATACCGCGCCGCGGCAATGGCCGATATGCATTGGTCCGGTCGGATTGGCCGAAACATATTCAACGTTTACGGGCGTGTCGGCGCCGAGGTCGGTTCTGCCAAAATCGCCGCCGAGCTTCACGGCGGCTTGCAATGCGTCGATCCAGGCAGCCGGCCGTAGCGTGAGATTGATGAATCCAGGGCCGGCCACCTCGACTGCGGCCACAAGCGTGTCGGCGCGGAGTTTTTCCGCGATCACTTTCGGCGAGATCGCGCGGTTTGCGGCCGGCATCCTTCGCCAGCACCATGGCGGCGTTGGTTGCCATATCGCCGTGAGCGGCATCACGCGGCGGCTCCACAGTGACGCGCGATTGATCGATGCCAGGCGGCAACACGCCCGCGGCGATCAAAGTTTCGTTCGCAGCGCGAACGCGCTCCAGCATTTCGGCAAAAATGTTGTCTAGCGGCATTCGTTGCGTACGCGCATTTGAGTGGAACCGGCGTGGCGCGCCTAACGCAATTCCGGAGTCGAGTCAAAGAGCCGCGCATGCTCGGCCAGCGCATAGCGGTCGGTCATACCGGCAATAAAATCGGCGACGTGCCGCGCCCGTGCTGCCTCATCGAGCCCGGCAAGGCCTTCGCTCCACTCCATGGGCAAGTCCCGCGGCTGCGCGCTGTAACGTGCGAAGAGATCACGCACCACGCCTGCGGCTTGGTCCATTACCTTCATAACCCGGGCGTGGCGATACATGCCCGCCTTAAGGAAGCTTTTGATCGCGCGATCCGCCTCTCCTACCTCGTGCGAGAAGCTGCCGACCGGCGCAGCGGCGCGGCGCACCTCGTCGGCCGACCGCGGCGCTAGCTTGGCGAGCCGGCTGGCACTCTCCGTCACTACATCATCGATCAGCAAGCCAATCAGCTGGCGAATAAGTTCATGCGCCAGCCGGACGTCGTCCAGGCCCGGATAGGCGGCGCGTATTTTGCCGATAATCCCGGCCGGCAACGGCACCGCAGCAATGTCGTCGAGCCGAAATAATTTTGCGCGCAAGCCATCGTCGATGTCGTGGGCGTCATAGGCGATGTCGTCGGCAACTGCGGCGACTTGCGCCTCCGCACTGGCGAAGCTCCAGAGCTGGAGATCGTGCAGCTGGCAGTAATCGCGAATTGGCGTTGGAACGCCATGCTGGCGATAGCGGGCGAGCGGCGTGCCGTCGCGATCGGTGAGCGGGCCGTTGTGCTTGACCAGGCCCTCGAGCGTCTCCCAGGTCAGATTCAAACCATCAAAGTCCGGATAGTGGCGCTCGAGCGCGGTCACCACGCGCAAAGTTTGCGCATTGTGATCGAAACCGCCGAACGCCGACAAGCAAGCATCCAGCGCGCGCTCGCCGGCGTGGCCGAATGGCGGGTGGCCGAGGTCGTGCGCGAGCGCCAGCGCCTCGGCCAAATCCTCATCGAGCCGCAGCCGCCGCGCCAGCGCGCGGGCAATCTGGGCGACTTCAAGCGTATGGGTGAGCCGCGTGCGGTAATGGTCGCCTTCATCAAAAACGAACACCTGGGTTTTGTGCTTGAGCCGGCGGAAGGCCGTGGCGTGGATGATGCGGTCACAATCGCGGCGAAAGGCGCTGCGGCGTCTTGCTCGCCGGCTCGGCATGCAGTCGGCCGCGGCTGCGTTCCGGATCGCATGCATAGGGTGCACGGGAAATGTTGCGATTCCATTCGATCGCTGCACTCGCGCCTCAGCGGCGGCCCGGCGGCGATTGACCTTCGGTTCCGCCGCACTTAACTATCGTGTTGCCACGGTTGCAATCGGGTGATTGCGATTTGGAGATAAAATGACTGTCAATGTCACGGTAACCGAGCGCGCCGCGCGGCGGATCGGCGAAATCCTGCGTCAGGAACCGGCCGGCACGATGTTGCGCGTCAGCGTCGAAGGCGGCGGCTGCTCGGGTTTTCAATATAAATTCGACACCGAACGCGAGCGCACTGAGGACGACATCGTCATCGAAAAGAGCGGCGCAACGGTGCTGATCGACCCGATCTCGCTCAATTACATGGTCGGCTCCGAGATCGATTTTGTCGACGATCTCATCGGTTCGTCGTTCAAGGTCAACAATCCAAAAGCGACGGCGTCCTGCGGCTGCGGGACGAGCTTCGCGCCTCTAGTTAGAACAAGCGCAAACCTCCGTGCGAATCGCCACCTGGAATGTGAATTCGATCAAGCAGCGGCTCGATGCCGCGGTGACCTGGCTTGCCGAGCGCCAGCCCGACATCGTCTGTCTGCAAGAAACCAAATGCGTCGACGACGCGTTTCCGCGCGAGCCGTTCGAGGCGCTCGGCTACAATGTCGCCGTGCACGGGCAAAAGACATTCAACGGCGTCGCTTTGCTGTCGAAATTTCCGTTCGACGAAGTCAGCATCGGCCTGCCGGGCGACGATCAGGACGACCATGCCCGTTTCATCGAAGCGGTCGTCTCGACCGCGCGTGGCGCGATGCGCGTCGCCAGCCATTTATCTGCCGAACGGCAATCCGACCGGAGACCGACAAATACACCTACAAGATCGGATGGATGAAGCGGCTTTCCAGCTTATGCGCGCGAACGCCTGCTCCTTGAGGAACCGCTCATCATGGCTGGCGACTACAACGTGATCCCGACCGCCGCGGACGCCCGCAATCCGCAAGTCTGGGTCAATGACGCTTTGTTCCTGCCGCGCACGCGCGACGAATTCCGCGCTCTCATCAATCTCGGGCTGACCGATGCGGTGCGCGCGACCAGTGACGATTCCGGCCTGTTACACGTTTTGGGACTATCAGGCCGGCGCCTGGCAAAAGAACAACGGCATCCGCATCGACCATCTTCTCTTGTCGCCTGCAGGCGGCCGATCGGCTCGACCGCGCGGGCATCGACCGGCACGTCCGCACTTGGGAGAAGCCGTCCGATCACGTGCCGGTCTGGATCGATCTGGAAATCGAACCGGCGAAATAGCGAGCTGGCGCTTGCACTCACTTCGCTAAAAACTAATCGCGGCGGCCTTTCAGCCAATCCTCCAGATAGACCAGCGCCATGGCGCGTTCGTCGTCGCTCGCACGCTTGAAGGCGCTCGTCATAGACCGGCTTGACCCAGCTTCCGTCCGCGCCCGGCGCAATCGCGGCCGAGGATCAGCCACATCAGGCCGCGCGCGCGCCTGCCGCGGCACGTCCTGCCCCTGGAACAGCATTTCGCCGAGCGCGCCTTCGGCGCGGCAATGGCCCTTGGTGGCGGCAAGCCGCAACCAGCGCGCCGCCTGATGCGGATCGCCCGGCGCGCCGTCAGATAAAGTCGCCCGAGTTCGTACTGCGCATCGGCATCGCCGAAATAAGTCGCCGCGTAGGCGAACATGTCGCGCGCGCGCGCGGATCGGCCGCGATCTTCGAATTCGGAATGCCCGGTCAGGTAGTAATGCCCAAGCGCGACAAAGGCATTGGCGACGAACCGCGCTTGCGGCGTGCCGGGCGCCTCGTCGGGATGGCTGTTGGCGATTTGGCTGAAATAGTCGAAGGCGCGCTGGTCGTCGCGCGGCACGCCGTCGCCGTCGGCATACATGCGGCCGAGCTTCCACTGCGCGACCGGATGCCCCTGGTCAGCGGCATATTGCAGCGCCGTCAGCGAGCTATTCTTATTCGGCCGCTCTCCGGTGGATGCGCGCTAGCCGCGCGATCCGTCGGCCGGCGACAGCGCGGCGGTGCTTGGAGTGGTGGTGCCGTCGAATGCCAAAGCTGGCGTGGCGCCGAGAATACGGCGGATCACGTCATTTGCGCGGTCGGCACCGACCACAAGGCAAACGCCGAGGACGAGCCCGGCCAAGCTTGCGCCGCTGGCGATGCGGCGGATGTTGCTAGATGTCCGCATAGCACGCCTTCTCAACTGCTGCCGCCCGGATGGGTAAGGCGCCGTGACGCGCCGAACCCACCTGCTGGGCGTACTTCCATAGATAGCCGGAGGTGAACTCTGACGGGCGCGGCTTCCATTCTTTGGCGCGCGCTGTCCAACTCGCTTTGCTCAGCTTGACGTCGAGGGTGCCCTTCTCGGCATCGATCTCGATGATGTCGCCGTCGCGAATGAGAGCGATCGGGCCGCCGACGGCCGCCTCCGGCCCGACATGGCCGACGCAGAAGCCGCGGGTGGCGCCGGAGAAGCGTCCGTCGGTGATCAGCGCGACCTTGCCGCCCATGCCCTGGCCATAAAGCGCGGCGGTGGTTGCAAGCATCTCGCGCATACCCGGTCCGCCCTTGGGGCCCTCGTAGCGGATGACCAACACGTCGCCTTCCTTGTATTGCCTGTTCTTGACCGCCTCGAAGCACGCTTCCTCGCCGTCGAAGCAGCGCGCCGGACCGGAAAACTGCAAGCGCTCCATGCCGGCCACCTTCACGATGGCGCCCTCGGGCGCGAGATTACCCTTCAGCCCGACCACGCCGCCGGTTGGCAGGATCGGCTTGTTGGCCGGACGAACGACGTCCTGGTCCGGATTCCACTTCACCGCACTTAAGGTTCTCGGCGATGGTCCGGCCGGTGACGGTGATGCAGTCGCCGTGCAGATAGCCATGGTCGAGCAGCGTCTTCATCAACAGCGGCACGCCGCCAGCTTCGAACATGTCTTTGGCGACATAACGGCCGCACGGTTTTAAATCCGCGATATAAGGTGTCTTTTTCAAGACTTCGGCGACGTCGAACAGGTCGAATTTGATGCCACATTCGTGAGCGATGGCCGGCAGATGCAATGCCGCATTGGTCGAGCCGCCGGTCGCCGCGACAACCGCCGCGGCATTTTCCAACGCCTTGCGCGTGACGATGTCGCGCGGCCGGATATTCTTGGCGATCAGATCCATGATCATCTCGCCGGCGAGCACGCAGAACTTGTCGCGGATCTCGTAGGGCGCGGGCGCGCCGGCCGAATAGGGCAAAGCAAGGCCGATCGCCTCGGAGACGGTCGCCATTGTGTTGGCGGTGAATTGGGCGCCGCAGGCGCCGGCCGACGGACAGGCATTCTGCTCGAGCGTGTCCAGATCGCCGTCCGACATGGCGCCGATCGAGTGCTTGCCGACCGCCTCGTAGACGTCCTGGATGGTGACCGGCATCCCCTTGAAGGTGCCCGGCAGGATCGAGCCGCCATAGATGTAGATCGACGGCACGTTGAGGCGGCACATCGCCATCATCATTCCCGGTTGCGACTTGTCGCAGCCGGCGACGCCAATCAGCGCGTCGTAAGAGTGGCCGCGCACCGACAATTCGACCGAATCCGCAATCACTTCGCGCGACGGCAAAGATGATTTCATGCCGGCATGGCCCATGGCGATGCCGTCGGTGACGGTGATGGTGCAGAATTCGCGGGGCGTGCCGCCAGCCGACGCAACTCCAAGCTTGACCGCTTGGGCTTGTCGCATCAGCGCGATGTTGCATGGCGCCGCCTCATTCCAGCAGGTCGCGACCCCGACGAACGGCTGATGGATCTGCTCACGCGTCAGCCCCATCGCGTAATAGAAGGCGCGGTGCGGCGCCCGGTCGGGGCCCTCAGTGGCGTGGCGGCTGGGCAGCCGTAATTTCAAGTCGCTCTTGGCGTCCATCAAACTCAAGCGAGCCTAAAGGCTCCCTATTCGCCCCTCTCACCGGTCCAAAGCCTGCTCGCTTTTTCAGACCGGACATATCCACAACGGCTTTCAGGCCAAGTTGACCAGGACATTCGACCAAGACATTCAACCATCATGGACACGCCAGCCGCGCGGTCATGGATGTCGAGAAATCCTATGGCCAAAAAGCGGCGTTGGCTGCGAGTGCACTGCGGTAAGCTTAAATGTTCCCCCGCTGTGTCCGCGCGGCCACAAATTCAACGCGCTCGCGGCATTTTCGTTAGGCGACGATTTACCATCCGGCTTGCGACTTGCGACGATGCGGGGTGCCCAGACGCCTGACCAAAGCCTTCTTCCGACGCAGCGTGCATGAGGTTGCGCCCGACCTGATTGGCGCCACGCTGCTATTTAAGGGGGTGGGCGGCCGGATTGTTGAGGTCGAGGCCTACCACCACACCGATCCGGCGGCGCATAGCTTTCGCGGGCCGACCGCGCGCAATGCCGTCATGTTCGGGCCGCCCGGCTATACCTATGTCTACCGCTCCTACGGCATCCACTGGTGCCTGAACTTGGTCTGCGAGCCGGCGGGCTCGGCCAGTGCGGTTCTCATCCGGGCCTTGGAGCCGACCGCGGGCTTGCCGCTGATGCGCCGCCGCCGCGGCGTGTCCGAGGTGCGGCTGCTCTGCGCCGGGCCAGGGCGGGTCGGCCAGGCGCTAGGGATTACCGTGACGCACAATGGCATGCCGCTGGACGAACCGCCCTTTGCACTATTTGCGCGCGCCGGCGCGGTCGACGTTATCGCCGGACCCCGGATCGGCATCACCAAGGCGGCAGAAAAGCCGTGGCGCTATGGGCTGAAAGGTTCGGCTTTTCTCAGCAAGCCGTTTCGGCCGGGCTAAATTCCGAGCCTGAATGCCGGATCGAAGCCGAGTTCGCTGCGGGCCTTGGCGATCGAGACCGTGCCGTCCTCCTCGGCGATGTTGTAGATTCCCGGTCGCCCGCGCGTGACGCGCGATCAGCGCGGCATGCGCTGCGGCATCGACATGAAGCGGCGGCTTGCGGTTGTGGCTCACTAGTCCAGGCGCCGGGACCGTAGAAAAATCCATAGCGCAGCAGGATCGCTTCCAGACCTGAGGTCAGGACCTGCCGTTCCATATCCGCGGCGCCGCGCACCGTTACCGCGCGAGGGCCATCGGCCAGATCGAACGGGTCCGCTTCGGTATGAGGCTCGGCACCGGCTGCATAGCCGAACGCGATGCTCTGCACGATAAAGCGCCGGGCCGAGGCGGCCTTCGCGGCAGCGATCAGGTTGCGCGTGCCTTCGGTGCGAATACGCGCGTTGCGCGGATAGGACGCGGCAAGCTCCGCCTCATCGAAGATGTGCGGCAAGTCGGTCAATTGATGGATGACGATTTCAGGCGCGGCGCGCATCATCGCCGCCTTGAGCGCTTCAGCGTCGAACACGTCCACGACCACCGCGGCAACGCCGGCGGCTTCGAGTGCGCGCGCATTGGCTCGCACTGCGCGTCATTCCGGTGACGTGGTGACCAGCACCGAGGAGAAGCGGCGTCAATCGCCGGCCGATTACGCCGCTCGCGCCAGCGAGAAATATTTTCATATTCAGCTCACGCCGCACCACCTCACGCCGCACCTTCGAGCCGTTGCAAGGCTTCGGCGATCTTGGCTTTGCGCAGCTGCGCTTCCTCGCGCTTTTCTTTTTCCTCTTCGACGACTTCTTCAGGTGCGCGCGCCACGAAATTGGGATTGCCTAGCTTCGCCTCGACGCGCGCGATATCGGCGTCGCATTTCGCCATTTCCTTGGCGAGCCGGGCGCGTTCGGCGGCCAAGTCGATAACCCCTTGCAGCGGCAGCGCCGCAATGTCGCCACGCACCACGAGCTGCACCGCGCCTTTCGGCGGCACATCGGCAAAGGAAATCTCTCCGACGCGGGCCAATCGCTGGATAAATTCCGCCCAGTGCCGGGCGCGGCTCGCGATCTCAGAGGAAGCGCCGGCAAGCACTAGCGGGAGTGATGTCGCCGGCGGGATGTTCATCTCGACGCGCGCCGAGCGAATGGCCGTGACGAGGTCGATCACCCAGCCGATCTCCGCTTCCGCTGCAGGATCGTCGAGGCCGTCGTGTTGCGGCCAGGCGCTGAGCGCTGAGCAGCGCCTCTCGATCCGGACCGGTCACCTGCCACAACTCTTCGGTGACGAATGGCATGAACGGATGCAGCAGCTTGAAAATCTGGTCGAGCGCCCAGGCGGCGGCGGCGCGGGTCTCGTTCTTTGCCGCGCTGTCCGGCCCAGTCAGTACGGGCTTGATCAGTTCGAGATACCAGTCGCAATAGACGTTCCACACAAAGCGGTAGAGCGCGCCGGCCGCATCATTGAATTTGTAAGCCTCGATTGCTGACGTCACCTGGCGCGCCGTGCTTGCCGTCTCGTGCGCGATCCAGCGGTTCAAGACCTCTTTCGATTTGCGCGGATCGAATGCCGGATCGCGAACGCAGCCGTTGATCTCGGTGAAACGCGCGGCGTTCCAGAGCTTGGTCGCGAAATTGCGATAACCCTCGACCCGCTGAGCCGACAGTTTGATGTCGCGGCCCTGCGCCGCCATGGCGGCGAGCGTGAAGCGCAAGGCGTCGGCGCCGTACTCGTCGATGACCGCCAAAGGATCGATGACGTTGCCCTTTGACTTCGACATTTTCTGCCCGCGCTCGTCGCGCACGAGCGCATGGATGTAAACGTCGCGGAACGGCACCTGCTTCATGAAATGCAGGCCCATCATCATCATGCGAGCGACCCAGAAGAAAATGATGTCGAAGCCGGTGACGAGCGTGCTGGTCGGATAGAACCTTTTCAGCTCCGGCGTTTCGTCTGGCCAGCCCAATGTCGAGAACGGCCACAGCGCCGAAGAGAACCAGGTGTCGAGCACATCTTCGTCGCGCCTGATGTATTCACGCGCGAACCGATCGCGCCTTTCGGGATCGGCGGCAATTTTCTGCCCCTGCTCGGCCGCGATCTCTCCGATTTCGACGTAATGCGCGAGCGCGTCGGCGACCGCCTCGTCCTCGAACTCAGCCGACAAAGATCTTGCCATCCGGCCCATACCAAGCCGGAATCTGGTGACCCCACCAGATTTGCCGCGATATGCACCACGGCTGGATGTTTTCCATCCAATTGAAGAACGTCGCTTCCCATTGCGGCGGCACGAATATCGTCTTGCGCTCGCGCACCGCCGCCATCGCCGGCTGTGCGAAGCGTTTTCGCGTCGACGTACCATTGATCGGTCAGATAGGGCTCAAGCACCGCGCCTGATCGATCGCCATGCGGCACGACATGCGCCGTCGCTTCGACCTTCTCGATCAGACCGCGCGATTCAAGATTCTCGACGATTACCTTTCGCGCGAATTCGCGGCTCTTGCCTTCCAGGGTATCTAACAACGCCGGTTCGGGATGCGCGTCCTTTAGAAACAATTCGTTGTTCTTAAGCGTCAGGCGCGCTTCGTCATCGAAGACGTTGACGAGCGGCAAACCGTGCCGGCGCCCGACCTCGAAATCGTTGAAGTCGTGCGCTGGCGTGATCTTCACCGCGCCCGAGCCTTTTTCCGGATCGGCATATTCATCGCCGATGACCGGAATGCGCCGGCCGACCAGCGGCAGGATCGCGGTCTTGCCGATCAGATGCTTGAGCCGCTCGTTATGCGGATGCACGGCGACCGCGACGTCGCCGAGCATGGTCTCCGGCCGCGTCGTCGCGACGACGATAAATTCGTCGCTGCCTTCGAATCGGATATTTGATGTGCCAGAGCTGGCCCTTGGTCTCGACCTGCTGCACTTCCAGATCGGAGATCGCGGTCTTGAGCTTGGGATCCCAGTTGACGAGTCGCTTGTCCTTGTAAATCAGGCCCTCGCGGTAGAGCGCGACGAACACCTTCATCACCGCGCGCGATAGCCCCTCGTCCATCGTAAAACGCTCGCGCGACCAGTCGCAGGATGCGCCGAGCCGCTTGAGCTGGCTCGATGATCGTGCCGCCGGATTCCGCCTTCCACTCCCAGACGCGCTTGATGAAGGCCTCGCGCCCCATTTCGCGGCTCGACGGCTGTTTGCGCTCGGCGAGCTGGCGCTCGACCACGGCTTGGGTGGCGATTCCCGCATGATCCATGCCCGGCTGCCACAGCACGTCCTTGCCGCGCATGCGCTCGAACCGGCACAGAATGTCTTGCAGCGTATTGTTGAGCGCATGGCCCATGTGCAGCGAACCGGTGACATTGGGCGGCGGAATGACGATGCAATAGGGCGGCGGCCTTGGCGCGCTCGGGCCTGCCGGCGCGGAACGCGCCGGCATTCTCCCAGGCGGCATAGATGCGGCCTTCAATTTCGCGCGGCTGGTATCTGCTATCGATCATTGTCGTTTCGCTGCATCGGCAGACGCGCGGCCGGAGTAACTGTTCAATCTCGTCAAACGTGGGCTAGAAAGCCCGACCCGCCCAGAGTGTCAACGTGCCCTCTCCAAATCCGATCATCCAGCCCCGAGCGGACAAATCGCCGACGCGATCCATCATCCTATTGGCTGTCGCAGGCTTCGCCAGTCAGGCGCAGGTCCGGGTGATGGATTCGCTATTGCCGCAAATCGCATCCGATTTGCATACCACGATCGGCCTGGCGGCAATGGTGGTCACTGCTTATGCGGTGACGCACGGTTCGATCCAGCTCGTGATCGGTCCGATCAGCGACCGTTTCGGCAAATACCGAACCGTGGCGCTGACCTGCGCCATCGGCGCGGTGCTGGTGGCGGTCTGCGGAACGGTCAGCACGCTGCCGCAGCTCGCCTTGGCGCGTCTTGCCACCGGAGCGGCGGCCGGTTGGATCATTCCGATCTCGATGGCCTATGTCGGCGATGTCACGCCGCACGACCGCTTGCAGCAAATTCTCGGCCGCTACATTTCGGGGCAGATTCTTGGGCAGCTGTTCGGGCAGGCGGCCGGCGGCGTGCTTGGCGATCTGCTCGGCTGGCGCAACGTGTTCTTCGTGCTTGCCGGGTTGTTCGCTTTGGCGACCGTCGGCTTGGTATTTGAGCTCGCGGTCAATCCGCAGACCCGCAAACACGGCGGCGGAGGCGCGCGAAGTCTCCTTGGCGGCTACGCCGCGGTCCTGACAAATCCCTTTGCCCGCATTGTGCTGATTGCCGGCTTTCTTGAAGGCGCGCTGGCCTGGGGCGCCTTCGCTTATATCGGCGCCTATCTGCACCTGCGCTTCGGCCTAAGCTTCTCGTTGGTTGGCGGCGTGGTCGCGTGTTTCGGCATCGGCGGCCTGATTTATGCCGCGCTCGTTAAACTGTTTGTCCGCGGCCTCGGCCAGGCCGGTCTCGCGGTTATCGGCGGGATCGTTCTTGCGGCCGCTTATCTTGAATTGGCTCTTGGATCGCTGTGGTGGCTCGCCCCGATCGCGACGACGGCGATCGGGCTTGGCTTCTACATGCTGCACAACACGCTGCAGACCAATGCCACGCAGATGACCCCGCAAGCGCGCGGCACCGCGGTCGGCTTGTTCTCTTCGGCGCTTTATATCGGCCAGACCGCCGGCGTGGCGGTGGGCGCGCTCGTCATCGATCGCGCCGGCGCGGCGCCATTATTTCTCGCGGCCGCGGCCGCCCTCCCCGCGCTTGCCATCTGGTTTGTCAGCGCGTTGAAACGATTCCGGCGGGTGGCCTGACCATCCCGCCGGGGAAATCCCGTCACACTTTGACGAGCGGTACCTTAGGAACGATGCCGCCGCGCCGTGGCGGTGTGTCGTCGCCGCCGCCGCCCGGCGGCTTACGCCTGGGCGAGGACCGGCGCTTGGCCTTGACGCGGCGCGGCTCCGGCAGCTTTTCCGGCCGCGGCTTCACCGGACCGTCCGGATAGTCGAAGCCGAGCTTGCTATTGCCCGCCTCGTCGGTGATGACGATGACGCGCACATGTCCGCCACCTTTGAGCCGACCGAACAACACTTCCTCGGCCAGCGCCTTCTTGATGTGCTCCTGGATCACCCGCGCCATCGGCCGCGCGCCCATCAGTTCGTCATAGCCGTTGGCGATCAGCCACTTGGTCGCTTCGTCGGTGAGCTCGATCGTGACATCGCGGTCGGCGAGCTGCGCTTCGAGCTGCAGCACGAATTTCTCGACCACCATGGCGATGATCTCAGGCGACAGATGCGCAAAGGTGATGATCGCGTCGAGCCGATTGCGGAATTCCGGCGCGAACAGCCGCGTGATCGCCTCCATGTCGTCGCCTTCGCGCTTGGTTCGCGTGAAACCGAACGCGGCGCGCGCCATATCCGAGGCGCCGGCATTGGTCGTCATGATCAAAATGACGTTGCGGAAATCGACCTGCTTGCCGTTGTGATCCGTGAGCTTGCCGTGATCCATGATCTGCAGCAGCACGTTGAACAGATCCGGATGCGCCTTCTCGATTTCGTCGAGCAGGAGCACGCAATGGGGATGCTGATCGACGCCGTCGGTGAGCAGCCCACCTTGATCGAAGCCAACGTAGCCGGGCGGCGCGCCGATCAACCGCGACACGGTGTGGCGCTCCATGTATTCCGACATGTCGAAGCGGATCAGCTCAACGCCAAGCGTCGCCGCGAGCTGCTTGGCGACTTCGGTCTTGCCAACGCCGGTCGGGCCCGAGAACAGGTAACAGCCGATCGGCTTTTCCGGCTCGCGCAAACCGGCACGGGCCAGCTTGATCGAAGCCGACAGCGCTTCGATGGCCTTATTCTGCCCGTAGACCACGCGCTTGAGCGTTTCTTCGAGGTTCCTGAGAACCTCGGCGTCGTCCTTGGAAACCGCCTTGGGCGGAATGCGCGCCATTGTCGCGATGGTCGTCTCGATTTCCTTTAATCCGATGGTCCGCTTACGCCGGTTTTCCGGCAGCAACATTTGGGCCGCACCCAACTCGTCGATCACGTCGATCGCCTTGTCCGGCAGCTTGCGGTCATGAATGTAACGCGACGACAGCTCGACCGCCGCCTTAATCGCGTCGCTGGTATATTTCAGCTTGTGATAATCCTCGAAATACGGCTTCAGCCCTTTGAGGATTTCAATCGCGTCCGGAATGGTCGGCTCGTTGACGTCGATTTTCTGGAAGCGCCGAACCAGCGCGCGATCCTTTTCGAAATACTGACGGTATTCCTTATAGGTCGTCGAACCGATGCAACGCACCGTGCCGGAGGCGAGCGCCGGCTTGAGCAGATTCGAGGCATCCATGGCGCCGCCGGACGTCGCGCCGGCACCGATGACAGTGTGGATCTCGTCGATGAACAGGATCGCGCCCGGATAGGCTTCGAGCTCCTTGATGACCTGCTTCAGGCGCTCTTCGAAGTCGCCGCGATAGCGGGTGCCGGCAAGCAAGCGTGCCCATATCGAGCGCGAATACTGTCGCGTTGCGTAACACGTCGGGAACCTCGCCGTGCACGATGCGGCGCGCCAGTCCTTCGGCGATGGCGGTCTTGCCGACGCCGGCTTCGCCGACGAACAGCGGATTGTTCTTCTGCCGCCGGCACAGCACCTGGATGGTGCGATTGATCTCCGCTTCGCGGCCGATCAACGGGTCAATCTTGCCCTCGCGCGCCTTCTTATTGAGATTGACGCAATAGGCGTCGAGCGCATCGCCCTTCTTTTTCGGCTCGTCGCCCGATTTCGTATCCGTGTCCTCATCGGCGCCGCGCACCGGCCGCGCCTCGGACATGCCTGGCCGCTTGGCGATGCCATGGCTGATGTAGTTCACCGCGTCGTAGCGCGTCATGTCCTGCTCTTGCAGGAAATAGGCGGCATGGCTTTCGCGCTCAGCGAAAATCGCAACGAGCACGTTCGCGCCAGTCACCTCCTCACGGCCGGACGATTGAACGTGAATGACCGCGCGCTGGATAACGCGCTGAAATCCTGCCGTTGGTTTGGAATCCTCGCGCGCCGTCGGTCACCAGATTGTCCAGTTCCGACTCAAGATAAGCAATCAGGCTGCGGCGCAGCTTCTCCAGATCGACGTTGCACGCGCGCATGACGGCGGCGGCGTCTTGATCTTCAATCAGCGCCAACAGCAGGTGCTCGAGCGTCGCGTATTCGTGATGACGCTCGTTAGCGAGCGCAAGCGCCCGATGAAGCGACTGCTCAAGGCTGCGCGAAAAAGTAGGCATTTCCGTTGCTCATGCTTGTATTGAACGATCTTGTATTGAACGATCCCCGGAATCACTTCTTCTCCATTATGCACTGCAAAGGATGCTGGTGTTTGCGGGCAAAGTCCATAACCTGCGTCACTTTGGTTTCCGCGACCTCGTATGTGAAAACACCACATTCGCCGATACCGTGTTGATGTACATGCATCATGATACGATGCGCCGTTTCGTGGTCTTTATTGAAGAAACGCTCGAGGATGTGGACCACGAACTCCATCGGCGTGTAGTCGTCGTTCAGCAGTAGCACGCGATAGAGGTTGGGCCGCTTGGTCTGCGGCCTGGTCTTGGTAATGACAGCGGTCCCGGGCGCGCCGTCGCCTTTACGCTTGCGATCGTCGTCCGCCAAGCGGGCTGGTGGAACATAGATAGTAACGTCAATCGGCGGCATTGGTTCGTTCGACTTCCGGACTAGTAGATGATCGGCGACTGGCGCCGTTTGCCGGTCACCGTTGTGTTCGAGAATCCCGACCCAGTTTGCGAAATTAGCGCGGATCACGCGACAAATCGATAGAGCGACATCTAGGCTGGAGGCGCCTATCGGCCGCATCGGATACGTGACGGCGTAGTATTTCGAAATGCCGGCGAGAGGGTCAAATAGGCTTGCTGCCGCCGAGCGCAAGATGTCGCCGAAATCATCGGAGTGACGACCAATCGTCATAGACCGGGCATCTTAGTTCTAGGTCGAACACGGCTCATTTCCACAGGCTCGAAGCAACGCCGGCCGCGAGATCGGCTCTAGCATTACCTCTCGTCCCCGCATCGGCGTTGAATTCAACGCGCACGGCACTAACCGGTTTGCCTTGAAAAGGCCGTCTGGGTGAGGATGATATCTATGGTGCAGCGCACAAAAGCACCAGGGGTGATGGCGCGGCAACACTTAACCGTTTCGCAACCGCGTCTTCCTAACCTGCTTGACCGTGTTGTTGGGGTAACGACCGAGTTTGGGGTGGTGTCCGTCTCCGGCGCTAAGACGCGGAAAGTACTTTTTCGCTGGCGCGACGAACAACGTCCCCGGAGCAGTGAGAAGTGAGGGGCCGCCTTAGGGTGAGGCGTGCGTTCAGGGACGGGGTTATAGATGGCATCGGTGGATTTCGAGGCCCGTTGCGGGCTTCGTTACTGCCTGTTAGCGAGCGCGGCGATCGCTGCAGCGCTTACCATAAACAGCGATGTAGCTGATGCACGGCGGCATCATCGTAGCCATGCGCATCACGCGAATGATGGACGCAGTCATCACCGTCACGCCCGTCTCGAAGACTATTCACCTCCATTCGCTTCGATCGTGGTGGACGGTAACAGCGGCGCAGTGCTGCAGGCCGCCAATCCCGACGCTTTGCGCCATCCGGCCTCGCTGACCAAGGTGATGACGCTGTACCTGTTGTTTGAGCGCCTTGAATCCGGCCGGCTCAAGTTCGACAGCCCCCTTAAAGTCTCGGAGCACGCCGCCGAGCAAGCTCCGACCAAGCTCGAGCTGAAACCGGGCCAGACCATTACGGTCGAGGACGCGATCAAAAGCATCGTCACCAAGTCCGCTAACGATGCCGCCGTCGCGGTCGCCGAAAATCTGGCAGGCGACGAAGAGAATTTCGCCAAGCTGATGACGCATAAAGCACATGCGCTCGGCATGGCGCATACAAAATACGTCAATGCCTCGGGTTTACCGGACGACGACCAAATTACCACCGCGCGCGATCAAGCCCTGCTCGGACGTGCCATCCAGGAGCGATTTCCGCGCTATTACAAGTTTTTCTCGACGGAAAGTTTCGTTTATCACGGCGAGGCGATGCGCAATCACAACCATCTGCTCGGGGCAGTCGATGGTGTAGACGGCATCAAAACCGGTTTTACCCGCGCGTCCGGATTTAACCTGCTTACATCATTGCACCGTGACGGCCGTTATCTCGTCGCCGTGGTGATGGGAGGTCCCTCGGCATCCGAACGCGACGAGCGTATGCGCGAGCTTATCGGCGCGCATATCAAGGAAGCGGCCCTGCGGCGCACGGCGCCAACGATCGTTGAGGTGGCCGAACGGCGCGACGAGCCTGCAACAAAAATTCCAGCAGCTCGCCCTGACCGCACGGTAACGGCAAGCGTCGATTCGCGCGTCGTAGCCGGCGCGAACGATCCGATCCGCCCGCTCCTAGTGAAAACGATCTCCTATCGAACCGCACCAGCACAGACTGCATCGCTGACGCCGATGCCGGCACTGATTCCGGTCGCGGCGTCAGCTCCTGCTGCGCAAGTAGCCGCCGCCCAACCTGCCGCTCCCGCCCAAGCCGCGGCTCGTGCCACTCCGCAATTGCGCGCCGAGATCGCATCTGCAGCGCCAAGCGTCGATTTGAAGGCTGCGGCCCAAGTGGTGGCCCAAGCGACCCCGCAAGTGACGGCCCAAGTGGCGCCGCCAATAACGACCCAGGCGCGCAGTCCAAGCGCCAGCCCAAACGGCAGCCCAAGCCGAGCCGCGGCCGCCGGCAAGAATGCTCGCCGAGCGCGTGCCGGCAAAACTGGCCGAAACGGCGCCGGTTCAGATGCAGCCAGTGCAGATCGAGCCGGCGCCCGCCGAAGTCCGCACCATAATGCCGAGTCCAGCTATTCCGCCCCGCCAACCCACGCGCACGGCGGATGGCTTATCCAGATTGGCGCCTTCGACGACGAAGACCAGGCGAAGCAACACTTGAGCGCTGCGCAGATCAAGGTCCACGCCCCGCTCGCTGCCAAAGATCCGTTCACCGAACGGGTCCAGAAAGGCGATAAGGCGCTCTACCGCGCGCGGTTTGCCGGCTTCGACAAGTCGACCGCAGAAGCGGCGTGCCGGGCGCTTAAACGCAGCGATTTTGAATGCATGACACTAAAAAACTAAGAAGCGCCGCTTAAAGAGCGCCAGGTGGTCGTGACGATCATCCAAAGAATCCAGGGAACGTCGATGAAGGACAGAAGACCACGCGAGGTCCGTACGGAGTACCTCAGCGATGGCGGTGCAGCAGCACGTCCTTGGCCTCATTAATGCGGGCCGCGAGATACGTCGTCCCCCCTTGGTCGGGATGCAGTTTCTTCATGAGCGCCCGGTGCGCGCGGCCAACCTTGTCCAGGCTCGCCCCGGGCTGAATGCCAAGGACTTGATAGGCCTCCTGTTCAGTCATTTTGCCGGACGACGTGCGCCAGCCCGCCGTACCCGCATCACGCTGTGCGTGTTCACGCCAGCCGGTGTTCCTGCCGTCAAGATAAGCTGCCAATAGGCTGAGCGGCCAAGGCAGCGCCTCCCCTAACAGATAAATTCCGAAAAGCCCGAGCCCGAGGCCCACGGCCAAATCGCCGCGAGCGAGCAGAATGGCGGCAACGATGAGCGCCAGCGTGCCCCCCATCCGCTGGCGGCTCGCGTTCAGGAATCCGCCTTGGCGCGATTTCTTGGCCACCCAGAGCAAAAGCAGGAGAACGGCGACGCCGATGAGAACAGGCATTGGACCTATATAGCCACTTCAGCGGCAGGACGGCGCCGAGAATTCAGTCCGCAAGCAAATCATAGGTATCGAGCGGCTTTTCCGTGGCTGCGATCCATTCCGCACGCGCGGCGGCGCGACGCTTGCCGCGCTCGTCGATTGGCAGCCGCAGCGCATCGATCAAGACCTTCACCTCGTCGCGCGCGGTCAGGTGCGAACTGTTCGGCCGCAAGCCGAGCGTATCCTCGTTCAGATCGTCGAGTGCGGTGAGCCCGCGCGGGAAGAATTCGCGGTAGACCACCCGCTCGGCAAATCCATCGACGGTGCGAAAACCAAGCTGTTTCGCCAGGGCATCGACTCCCTCCCCGACCAGCCGCCGGTTGCGCGAGCCTAACGTCGAAAGCCGATTGCGCACGACCACCCAATCGGTCAGACCGCCATCCACCAGACGGCGCTGGCGACGCGCTTCGCGGACCATCTCGGCATAATGGCTAACCCCCGCCACCTCGAAACTGATCGGATCGATTGCGCCGAGAACGTCGAAGTCGACGAAACTGTCGTTCAAGGGCGTGATCAGGGTGTCCGCCATCGAATGGGCGAGACGCATCATGTAGGAATTGTTCCCCGGCGTATCGATGACGACAAAGTCGTGAGTTTGCTCGACCGAGCTTACCGCCTGAGCAAACGCAGCGAATTCTTGAGCTTCGATTTCGTCGAGCCGCATGCCGCTGCCGCGTGCGACACAATAATGCACAGGGATTTCTAGTTTAATGCCGGTGCGTGCGGCCCATTCCCGGCGGTTCTCGATATAATGGCTGAAGCTCTTCTGGCGTGAATTGAGATCGATCGTGGCGACCCGCTGGCCCGCCTCCAGCAGCGCGACGGCGACGTGCATCGCCGTGGTCGACTTCCCGGAGCCGCCTTTTTCGTTCCCAAGGACAATGACATGCGCCGAGAACGGACGGCCAAGCTCCGCCTGCATCAGCATAGGACGCAACCCCTGCGTTGCCGCTACTTTCGGAATTTGCAACGCGTGGCGTCAAGATACAGCATCGATCGAAATAAGTTAATCATAAACGAAATGATGCACTGACGAAACGCGCCCGGGTGTGCTCACGCTGCAACGTCATCATGAAAACTTCGAGACGAACCAAGCATCTTCCTCGCGTCATCCGCACCGTACCCGCGCTGCGCCGCGCTGTGGCGGATTTCCGCGCAGGCGGCGACAAAATCGCATTGGTGCCGACCATGGGTGCGCTGCACGAAGGGCATTTTTCGCTCATAGGCAGGGCGCGAAGCCGCGCCGATCGGGTGATCGTCTCGATATTCGTCAATCCGACCCAATTCGCCCCAAACGAAGACCTCAACACCTATCCGCGCACCTTTGACGCCGATATTGCCGCCCTGGCGGAACTCAAAGTCGAACTGGTCTGGGCGCCGGGGGTGCCAACGATGTATCCGGCCGGTTTCGCCACGCGGGTCGCACCGGAGGGGCCGGCTACCGCCGGGCTCGAAGATGCCGTCCGCCCACATTTTTTCGCTGGCGTGGCGACCGTGGTCGCCAAGCTCCTGATCCAATGCGAGCCTGACGTCGCAGTGTTCGGAGAGAAGGATTATCAGCAGCTCAAAGTCGTCACGCAGCTTGCCCGCGATCTCGACCTCAAATGCCGCATTCTCGGTGTGCCGATCGTGCGCGAGTCCGATGGCTTGGCGCGCTCCTCGCGCAACCGTTACCTGAGCCCGAGCGAACGGCAAGCCGCGCCAATGCTTTACCGCACGCTCAAAGAATGTGCCGGAAAGATCGCCGCCGGCGCACCGCTTGACGCCGTGCTCGACTATGGGCGCAAAGCGATCGCGCGCGCCGAGCTTGCAACTCGATTATTTCGAGGCCCGCAATGCCGATACGCTCAAGCCACTCACCGGCGCGAGCGGCGAGCCGATCCGACTCCTCGCCGCGGCGCGGATCGGCACGACGCGGCTGATCGACAATGTCGCGGTGTAATTGCGGCCAATCTTATTTCGCCGCAGCCAGTTTCATCGGATCTTTCACGTTCGGATAGGTCTCGAATTCCTCGCTCCAGAGCTGACCGTCTTTCTTCACTACTTTGCGGATGTAGATGTTGCTGACGATATCGCGGGTGTCCGGATCGATTGAAACCGGGCCGCGTGGGCTTTCCCAAGCCATGCCCTTCATCGCCGCGATCAAGGCCTCGCCGTCGGAATTGCCACCGGTCTTCTTCAGTGCCTCATAGATCAGATGCAAGCCGTCATAGGCGCCGAGCGATACGAAATCCGGACGAAAGCCGTTCGCCTTCTGGATCCCGGCCACATAGGACTTGTTGAGCGCGGAATCGTGCGCGGCCGAATACGGCCCGGCGGTAATCATGCCGAGCATCTGATCGCCCATATTGTTGAGATCGTCGTCATCGGTGAGGTCCCCCGGACCGATGACCTTGATGCCCGATTTAGCTAGGCCGCGTTCGGCGAATTGTTTGGCGAAAATCGGCGCCTGCGTGCCTGGAAAATAGATGAAGGCGGTATCCGGCTTTATATCGCCAATGCGCTGCAAGAACGGCGCGAAGTCTGGATTGGCGAGCGGGATGCGGATCGATTCAGCGATTTCGCCGCCAACTTGTTTAAATCGTGTCGTGAATGCTGTTTCCGCTTCAACGCCCGGCGCCCAATCATTGACCAGGGTGACGACGCGCTTGCTGCCATTCTTTGCCGCCCATTCGGCGAGAACCCACGATTGCGGAGCCAAAATAAATCCGGCGCGCACAAAATAGGGCGATTTTGTCGTCGTGATCGAGGCGCCCGAACTCATCACCAAAGTGGCTTTCTTGGATTCGGTCACCAGCGGCGCGATGGCGAGCGCGGTCGGCGTGATGCCGATGCCGAGGAGGTCGACCTTTTGGTCGACAATCATCTCCTGGATGAGCCGGCGCGCATTATCGGCAACCCCGCCGTCGTCGCGGATCGTGATCTGAATCTGGCGGCCGGCAACGGTGTCGCCGTGCTGTTGCATGTAGAATTTGAGCGCGGCTTGCAATTGCCGACCCACGGCGTTGAAGCCGGCGCCGGTCAGCGGCATGCTGATGCCGATCTTCAGCGGTGTTTCCGCCGCTGCAGTATGGGCTAGCAATCCGCTCGCCGTCGTCGCCGCGATCCCCTTAAGTACTGTCCGACGCAGCATTTAAGTCCCTCCCCGCTTGATCTTGTATCCGCGTGTGGCTGTGAAGCCACACGATCATTCAGCCGCCTCAAGGTGCGGAATCTCGGGCCGCTCGCCTTCGGCCTTGCCAGTGATCGGCGGCTTCGGCAGGCGCGCCTCGCCGCTTTCCATGACGAATGCATGTTCGAGCGAATACCACGGCGGTTTCACGTCCGAGGCTCGCGGGCAGGCCTCATCGTGGCGCACGTAATCGCCGATCAAATGACGCGTGACGCCGAACTGCACATCGGTATCGATGTGCTTGTCGTCGGGTACGTAGAGTTGCGAAATCAAAGTTTTGAAGCCGGGCTTGTAGGTCAAAAAATGCAAATGAGCCGGCCGCATATTGTGGCGACCCTGGGCCCGCAATAATTCGCCGACTGGACCATCGATCGGGATCGGATAGCCGGCCGGTTTGACGCTGCGAAAGCCAATATGGCCGTTGGCGTCGGTGGTGAATTTGCCGCGCAAATTCATATCGGCCTGAACCGGATCCTGGTTCTCGTAAAAACCCTCCGGCGACGACTGCCAGATATCGACCTCGGCGCCCGCGATCGGCTTGCCGTCCGCGTCTTGAAACCGGGCATCGACGAACAATGCCGGGCCGGGCGTCGGCGAACGCACGATCGAGCCGCCGTTGGGCGTGCGCGGCGAATTCATCCGCCAAAACGGGCCGAGCAGATTGGCATCGGTTTCGGTCTGTCCGCGATTGCCGTTGTTGAGAAGGCAAATCAAAGTCGAGAATCCAGAGCGAGCCAGACATCAGAACGGCTTCGTTATGGGTTTCGTTGGTGTGCTTGCCCAGCGCGACGATATAGGCGATTGCGGCCTGAAATTCTTCCTCAGTCAGTTTCACCTCGCGCGCAAAATCGTGCAGGTGACGGACAAAAGCGGACAAGACCTCGCGCAGGCGCGGATTCTTGGCGCGCTCGAGCTCGCTCAAGACCGCTTTGGTGACATCTTTCTCGTTTTCAATAATCATTCGCGCAGCTCCGCAGCGGCCAAGCTGAACCGCCTGGCACGTTCCTCGTCCGATTCTACGTGATCGCTATCGGGGGCGCCATGCGGCAATCCGAGGCTTGCCGCGCCGTCACATCAGCCCAAGCTCCCGCAGCTCTCGCCGTAGCGTTTCGGGCATCGTCGCGGCGCCTCTCGCAGTTTTGCCGAGATCGCGCGGAGCATCACCGGGGGCGAAATAACGCCAGCCTTGAAAAGCGCGGTGCGGCCGCGGTTCGACCAGAACCAGTTTCGGATCAAGCACGATCCCGCAGCGACCGATGCCATCCTTATCCACGAACGGCCGGATCGCTCGCACGCGCTGGCGGCACATGATTTCGCCGCGTATGACCCAATACAGCGATCCGCCGTCAATGAGCTCGGCCGCCCGCTTCGGCACCATGCGCGTGCGGTGAATATGTTCCGCTTTCTCGCCCGCTCTGCGCTTGGCCCTGAGCTTCTCTTTGATCCAATCCTCGAGATCGCGAACAGAATCGCAGCCGACGCAAAGCTTGATGAGATGGACAGTCATGTTTCCTCACTCTGCCGAAGTCTCAACAGGCTCTAGCACCATGATCGGGGCTCCTTCCACGACTTGTGTGCCGGTACTCACAGGAAGCTCTCTCACTACGCCTGCAAATGGCGCACGCAGCGTATG
Source organism: uncultured Actinomycetota bacterium (assembly GCA_963794075.1). Classification (GTDB taxonomy): domain Bacteria; phylum Actinomycetota; class Actinomycetes; order Actinomycetales; family Kineosporiaceae; genus DATKNA01. Next base: position 31,798 of record CAWCCY010000021.1, on the reverse strand, counting down.
CTCCATTTTCATCGCTTCGATCACGGCAAGTCTTTGTCCAACGGGCGACGCGATCGCCAACCCGGGCCAGAAGCTCCAAGACGCGGCCGTGCATAGGCGCCTTGATCACTTTATCGCCGCCGCCAGGACCCACGTCGCTTACGGAAAAATCCCTGATGCGGATGCAGAGTCTGGCGGCCGCGAAGCAAGACATAAGCATCCCCACCGGACACGAAAACGCGTGCGCCGCTGGCCGGCGCAATGCCCGCGACCTTAAGATGCACGCCGTCTTTTCCGTAAGAGACGACCGCTTCAGCGTCCTCGCCGTCGACCACAATCGGCAGCGTCAACTTCGCGCACGCCACCGAGTTGGAAGGCATCGCGCGCCGACCACGGCGAATAGGCTTCCGATGCGGCATCCTCATCCACGACCAGCGCCTCAATGGCCGTCCGCGCTTTCAGTAAGTGCATAGCACCGACCGCCGCCGCGCCATTGTCGGGTTCGTGGGGCGTCGCGCCCAAGGCCGTTAGATTACGGTCTATAAAACCGGTATCGACTTTGCCTTGGCGAAACTGGCTGGCACGACACAGCGCCGCCAGAAAAGCCACGTTCGTTCGAACCCCTGCGATCAGCGTGTCGTCGAGCGCTTTGGCGAGACGTTCCAGCGCCGCATCGCGCGTTGGCGCATGGGCAATGATCTTCGCAATCATCGGATCGTAAAAAGGCGGCACTTCGCCGCCGGTTTCGACCCCACTGTCGACCCGAATGTTTTTGGGCAATTCCAGCGCTACGATTTTCCCGGTCGAGGGCAGAAAGTCGTGCTCGGGATCTTCGGCATAGACGCGCGCCTCGATTGCGTGTCCCTCGAACCCGATCTGGTCCTGCGTCAGCGGTAGCTTTTCGCCCGCGGCAATCCGGAACTGCCATTCGACTAGATCGAGCCCGGTGATCTCCTCGGTCACGGGATGCTCGACTTGCAGCCGCGTATTCATTTCGATGAACCAGAATGCGTCGGCGCGCAGTCCGCTTGTGCCATCGGCGACGAACTCGACCGTACCCGCGCCGCGGTAGCCTACCGCCCTAGCGGCAGCTACCGCGGCAGCGCCGATGTGCTTGCGCAGTGCCACCGTCATGTCCGGCGCGGGCGCTTCCTCGATCACCTTTTGATGGCGCCGCTGCAATGAGCAATCGCGTTCGCCAAGGTGAATCACCTCGCCATGGCTATCGGCAAAAACCTGAACTTCGATATGGCGTGGCGAGGCGATTAATTTCTCGATCAGGACGCGGCCAGTCCCGAATGCCGATTGGCTTTCGCGGATCGCTGCCTCGAGGGCGGCATCGAAGTCAGCATGCTTGTCGACGCGCCGCAGACCGCGGCCGCCACCGCCGGCCGCCGGCTTAATCAGTACCGGATAGCCGAGTTCGTAGGCTTTCTCCCGCAGGAACTTCGCGTCTTGGCGTTCGCCATGATAACCGGGCACAATTGGCACGCCGGCTTGCTCCATGAGCCGCTTGGCATGATCTTTCAGCCCCATGGCGCGAATAGCGCTCGGCGGCGGGCCGACGAAGGCAAGGTTCGCTTGGGCGCATGCCTCCGCGAACTCGTGCATTCTCGGCCAGGAAGCCGTATCCGGGATGAATACATTCGGCGCCTGCGCGCTTTGCCGCCGCGATCACATGGTCGATCGCGAGATAGCTCGCGCGCGGCTCTGGCCCGCCAATCAAATAGGCTTCGTCACATAAGCGCGTGTGCACGCGCGCCGGCATCGGCTTCGGAATAAATTGCGATCGTCCGCATGCCGAGCCGCTTGGCGGTACGCGCGATACGGCAGGCAATTTCGCCCCGGTTAGCGATGAGGACTGAGCGCAACATGTGGCCGCATCTGAGCGGGTAAAGCGCGCCCGTTCAACTCATTGTGCGGCTGGTGCATCGCCCGCACTGGCCTGAGGCGGCGGAGAGGCTTGTGGCGGAAGAGATTGTGGTTTCGGCGAGGTCCCCGGCGCCCAAACGGGATCCACGGACGGGTTCAAAGAGGTAGCCGCGACGTTAAGCTTGTGCGGGTATTGCCCGCCGGCTTGCGCGAGGACCGGCGCGGATCCAGCGCCGCGGTCCGCGGCGCCGCCCGCCGTCGATGCTCTGGGTTCAGCGTTCATGATGCTGATGGCGGGAATTGAAGCCGCGCTGGGAAAATCGGCATCAACGACGACTTTCTTTGACTTGGCTGACTTGGCTGACTTGGCTGACTTGGCCCCGCCGGTTGGCTCGCCGCCAGAGCGCCAGTTGCTGGTGGGGCAGCATCGGCCACTGGCACGTCAGGTTGGGCCCACGTCGTCAGATAATGCGCGACATAACGATCAAAGGTTTGCGCGCTTAAATTGGCCCGCACCCGCTCAGGGTCGCGCAGGAGCGCCAGTGCAGTGCAACGACCGCTGGTGCAGCCATCGCGCATGGAAAGAATATGGGCAACGAAACCAAATCGGTCTGCTTCAAGTGAACGGCGCAGCGGCAGCAAAATCGGATCCAGATTGCCGCCGTTTCTGGCATAGGCAGCGACATCGGACAGCAAGTTCAATCGGGCAGCGATGTACGAGCTAGCGGCCGCTACAATCGCCGGCCCGGCAAACAGCGCTTTTTCGCACGCCACCTCGACGTTTTCTCCCGCCATACCCTCCAGACAGGCCAAGGGCGAACCAGGCGCGAGCGCCTGTGCCGCCAACTGCCCCGCGCGCATTTCCAGGTTACGCCGTTCGGCACTCTGATCGCGCACGGAAGCGCCGGCCAGGAAAGCCCACGCCAGTATCGCGCCGAAAGCGGCGCCAAGACCGATTATCGCAAACCGCGCCACGATTCTCTTTCGGGTCCAATCGAGTGCGAGCGCGCAGACAAGGACAAGCAGAGCCGCCGCCCCGGACGCGACCCAGAAACGTAAGTGTCCGACGTCCGGATCAATGCCGATCATCGAATGGCCCATTGCGGGACGACGATGTCGCTTCCCACCCGAAGGGGAGTATGCCGCGGCGCTCGCGTGCGCGCCAGCCGCGCGTTTGTGGAACTAGTGTCCCGATTCCGAAGTTCGCACGCTTTTTCGGCACGTTTTCATGCAAACTTCGGACTAGTGTTCGACTTCGAGCTGGCTCTCTTTCGCCACGCGCTCAAAGGCCTCGCCCGGATTCTTGATGCGGTACTGATAATCTTCGCCGTCCGATGGCAACAGCCTAACCACCTTGTAGCTGCCACTGGCGCCGGGGCGACTGATCGGGCTCGAGGTGTAAAATACGGTCTGACCGACCTGAAATTTGTGGGTGTGCAGCGACGCAGTTAACGCGGTCACTTGCGCAACTGTGACAGTGGATCCCTCTGAGCCTGCGATCCTTTTCGCCGATGGAACTTTTACGGCGCTAATCAGCGGCGACTTACGCGCCGAACGCCGCGAGGCACTGGCCTGCGCCGCGGCGGCGCGAGCGGAAGGCTTGCGGGACGTCGCTTTTCGGCTTGGTTTTGCGATTGGCTTCACCGATCGCTTGTTTTTCACTGAACGTTTATTCATGGAACAACTATAGCATTCGAGGGCACGCCCCGGCAAAGAATATCGTAGCGACAAACCGCACTTCAACCACTCCAAATCAGTTCCTGGTAAACATCAAAAAATGCCTTTATCCCAGGACGATAGCGGCCCTCGCTGGTCTAACCTGTAAACCGGTTTTAAGCGCCCGCTTGCCGCTCCCAACGGCCGTCTTCGTTGGTCTTCCAATATGTGACCTCGGCACCGACGGCTCTGGCTTCGCTCCAACGCGCCCGGGCCATTTCAAGAGCTTCGGGATCATCGCCGTTAAACAGCAGCACGATGCGCTCGTAACTGGCCGCGTTCGCTCCCAGATTCGCGCCGTCCACCAGGAAACGCACGGTCGCACCATTGGGATTTTCGCCATCGGCGGTGAGCACGATCGGCTGTTCGGCTGCCTCAGGATCGCGCGACGTTCCGTGCGGAAGAAACGCATCGTCGCGCCAGGTCCACAGGTGAGCGTCCAGTGCTTCGACGCGTTCGTCAGAGGAAGCCTGAACGACCACCCGCCAGCCGCGCTCAAGAGATTTCTGCAAGAGCGCTGGCAAGACCTGTTCCAGCGTTTGGCCTTTGAGATGATAAAATAGGATTTCGGTCATTCGTTCAGCGCTCGTAGTGGTCTTCGACCAGCCGCTGCAACAGTCGCACACCCCAGCCGGAGCCCCAGCTTCTATTGATATCGCTTTGCGGTGAACCCATTCCCGTGCCGGCAATGTCGAGGTGCGCCCACGGCGTTTTGTCGACGAATCGCTGCAGCAATTGAGCGGCCGTGATGGCGCCGCCCCAGCGACCACCGGTGTTTTTCATGTCCGCGAACTTCGAGTTGATCATTTTGTCGTATTCGGTACCGAGCGGCATCCGCCAAACCCGCTCGCCGGTTGCTTCCCCCGCTTCGGTCAAACGCTCGGCGAGCTTATCGTCGTTCGAAAATAATCCCGCATATTCCTGGCCGAGTGCGACAATGATTGCTCCCGTGAGCGTTGCCAGGTTGATCATGATTTTCGGCTTGAACCGCTTATTGACGTAATGGAGCACATCGGCGAGGACGAGACGGCCTTCGGCGTCCGTATTGATGATTTCGATCGTCTGTCCCGACATCGTCTTCACGATGTCGCCGGGACGCTGTGCTTTACCGTCGGGCATGTTCTCGACCAGACCGATGGCACCGACCGCATTGACCTTGGCTTTCCGCGCGGCCAGCGTGTGCATGAGCCCGACGACGCAAGCCGCTCCCGCCATGTCGCCCTTCATGTCCTCCATATTTTGCGCGGGCTTGATCGAGATTCCGCCGCTATCGAAGCAGACGCCCTTGCCAATGAATGCAATGGGATCGACGCCACGCTTACCGCCATTCCAGCGCATGACGACAAGCCTGCCTTCATGTGCCGAGCCTTGTCCCACACCGAGCAGGGCACCCATTCCAAGTTTACGCATCGCGGCCGTGTCGAGCACCTCGACGATCACGCCTAGCTTGCTGAGAGCGGATGCGCGGCGGGCGAATTCGCCGGGGTAAAGCACATTCCCTGGCTCATTGACGAGATCGCGGGCGAGCACGACGCCATCAGCGAGCGCTGCGCGGCGCGTCCAAAACTTCGCCGCCGATGCCGGATTTGAGCAGGCAAAATTCAATTCGATCTTTTTCGGGCGTTGCTCCTCCTCGTTTTTACGCTTGGTTTTGTACAGATCGAACGTGTAGGCGCGAAGCCGCGCGCCAAGCGCAAGTTCAGCCACTTGATCGGGCTTTAACGCTCCAGATCCCAGTTCGGCAACAATCGTCGCAACTCCGGCGGCACCGGGCAATTTCGCCATTGCGGCACCGCCAAGCTTGACCAAATCGCGGGAGTTCGTGTCCTTGCCGGTACCGACCACCACCAATCTCGGTACCTCAAGCCCTGCGGGGGCGATCACGTCCAGGCTCGAGCCGCTCTTGCCGGTGAACCGGTCTGCCGCCGCCGCGCGGCGCAGGGTTTCCCCCATGCGCGACACGATGCGCCGGCATGCTGGGCCAAATTTCAAATTCTCTCCGCAGAACAGAATAAGAACGCCATGCCAGCTTGTGAATGGCACGAAGCCGAGTTTGAGGGCGGCGGCCATGGGCAATCCTTTTGCAATCCTTGGTCAAAACCTTTGATCGGGCGCGAAGCGGCGGGACTGTGTCGTTTGCCGGCGATTTATGGACCGGACCGGCGGGCGTGCAAAGCGGCGTTTTACTCCGGGAAGGGGCTTTTTGCGGCTCCGTTTCTCAAACGGCCGTATTAACGCTTTAGTGTGCATGTTCAATAGCTTTGCCTTGGCAGGGCCATTTTGTGAACGCATGAAATGACGGGGCCGCTGCTGCGTCAAAATCAACAGCGCCAATACCGGCCTCGACAGCGGCCTCGATAAAAACGTTTCCGATTACGTCGGGCGCGTCACGTATCAGCCGAATCAAACCTACTCATTCACGGTACGTGGGCGGTTCGATGAGAAAACGTTCACGCCGCAACGGCTCGAAGTCGAGACACGCGCCAATTTCGAGCGCTGGACCCTGCAGCTCTTGTATGGCGATTATGGACCTCAACCGCTGATCGGATTTCTCACACGCCGCGAAGGCCTTCTCGCCGGCGCCTCTCTGAAGATGACGGAAAATTGGATTCTGCTCGGCTCGACGCGGTACGACATTGAGAACGACCGTTTCGACCAGGCACGGCTCGGCGTCGGTTATGTCGACGATTGCTTCATGTTGTCGGTGAACTGGTTGGCCGGGTATACCTACACCACGGCTGCGGCCGCTCCTGTCAGAAACAACACTGTCATGCTGCAATTCAGCTTGCGCACACTTGGTCCCGATGCCTTGGCGCCGGTGGGCGCGTCGTACTGAATTGTGCGCGCAATTGCGGAATTGACGCATGGTTGCGAGGCGGGCGCGAAGGTAAAACTGGATATTGGGGAAACTGACGTGAAGGAGAGGAACTAGTGACGCCGCCAATCAGTTTGTGTCGTGCATCCAAACATTTTGCTTTGGCCGCGCTCATCGCTGCGGCAATTGCCGCAACCACGTTCCCCGTGCGGGCGCAACAGGTCGTTCTACTCGTGAACGGCACGCCGATCACTGACCTAGATATCGCGCATCGCCAGAAATTTCTCGAAATGAGCACCCATAAAAAGCCGAGCCGACAAGAAGCGATCGATAGTCTCGTTGACGAGACGCTGGAACTGAGAGAAGCGCAGCGCTATTCGCTTGATCCGTCCGATGCAGATGTCCAGCAAGCGTATGAGAATGTCGCCGAAGGCATGGGCGTGGATACGCAGAAACTGACTCAAATGTTAAATAATGGTGGCGCCAGCGCGGATACGCTTAAGCACCGGCTCAAGGCGCAAATTGCATGGACGACACTGGTACGTGGACGGTACAAAGTCAGCCTGGAGATTGCCGATAAAGACGTCGAAGCCGAACTCCAGCTGCATCAGCCGGATGAAAAACGTCAGACGGGTTACGAGTACACGATGCGCCCCATCGTTCTCATCGTGCCGCGGGGATCACCGGATTCCGTTTATGAAGCACGTAAGCGCGATGCCGACGCGCTGCGTGGCCGTTTTGTGAATTGCAGCGATGGTATTCCGTTCGCGCGGGGCCTTCCGGAGGTTGCCGTACGCGATCCGGTCAACAAGTCGTCTGCCGATTTACCGCCGGCTCTCCGCAGCATCCTCGACAATGTCGAGGTCGGTCATTTGACACCGCCGGAACAGACGCCAGAGGGCATACAGATGTTTGCCGTCTGCTCGAAAAAGGAATCGAAGGCCGAAGCGCCAGGGCTCAAAGAGGTCCGCGACAAAATTTTCGAAAAGAAATTTGGCGCCAAGGCCAATCGTTATCTTGCCGATTTGCGACGCCAGGCGATGATCGAGTACAAAAACAATTAAGGCTCGCGCTCCTATTGATGGACCAACCGGTTTTCAGTCCTCGTCTCATGCTGTAGAAGCGATTTGTGCAACCCTTGGCATTGACGCTCGGCGAACCCGCCGGGATCGGCCCCGATCTTGCGCTGGCCATTTGGCAGCGGCGCGCCGAGCTTGACATACCGCCCTTCTACATCGTCGCCGAACCCGAATTCCTCGGCCGGCGCGCCGCCCAGCTCGGCTTGCGTATCCCGATCGAACGCGCCACCCCGGCGACGGCTGCGGCGATATTTCGCTCGGCGCTTCCAGTGGCCGCGCTTGGCGTCTCAATCAGTGCCGAGGCAGGCAAGCCCGATCAATCAAGCGCGCCCGCGGCGGTGGCGGCTATCCGCCGCGCCGTTGCGGATGTCCTGGCTGGATCGGCGGCCGCTATTGTGACCAATCCGGTCGCCAAGAATGTGCTCTATAATTCTGGCTTCGCCGAACCGGGTCACACGGAATTTCTCGCCAGACTGGTGCAAGAAGCATCAGGCAAGATATTGCGGCCGGTGATGATGTTGTGGTCGCCGGAATTGGCCGTGGTGCCGGTCACAATCCATCTGCCGCTTCAAAGAAATATTCCAGCGACTTTCGACCGAACTTATCGTCGAGACCGGCCGCATCGTCGCCCGCGATCTTGCTGAACGCTTCGCCCTCCCCGGCCCCGCCTCGCGATCGCTGGACTTAATCCGCACGCCGGTGAAGCCGGCATGCTTGGCGAGGAAGACCGAGCGATCGTCGCGCCGGCCGTCGCTGCGCTTATTGCCGAAGGTATCGATGCGCGAGGACCGCTTCCCGCCGATTCGATGTTTCACCAAGCCGCACGCGCGAGCTACGATGCCGCTTTGTGCATGTATCACGATCAGGCGCTGATCCCGATCAAGACGCTGGCGTTCGATCATGCCGTCAATGTGACGCTCGGCCTTCCGTTCGTGCGCACCTCGCCGGATCACGGCACCGCGTTCGATATTGCCGGAACCGGTACTGCAGATCCGGCAAGCCTGATCGCCGCCTTGCGGCTGGCGGCGCGGCTCGCCGGTCCTGGTGCGACGATAGAAGCTCCGATTTCGACAAACGCGTCGTGACGCACGCCTTCGATGAACTGCCGCCGCTGCGCGATGTTATTCGCCGGCACGGGCTGAGCGCGCGTAAATCGCTCGGCCAGAACTTCCTGCTCGACCTCAACCTTGCTGCGCGCATCGCGCGCACGGCAGGACCGCTCGAAGGAATTACGGTGCTCGAAATCGGACCGGGGCCCGGCGGTCTGACGCGCGCGCTTTTGGCGCTCGGTGCATCGCGCATCATTGCCATCGAGCGTGACGAGCGCGCGGTCGCCGCATTGGCGGAAATCGCCGCGCATTATCCTAATCGGCTCGAGATCGTTACCGCCGATGCGCTGACATACGACGCCCGGATCCATCTGGCTTCCGGCCGGGCGCGCATCGTCGCCAATCTGCCCTATAATATCGCGACTGCTTTGCTGGTGATGTGGGTCAGCACCGAGCCGTGGCCGCCATGGTACGATTCGGCGGTTCTCATGTTCCAACGCGAAGTCGCAGAACGGATTGTCGCGGATCGCGGATCGAAAGCTTATGGGCGATTGTCCGTAATTGTGCAGTGGCGCTGCGAAGCTCGCATCGCCTTTGACATAAACGCCTCCGCCTTCGTGCCACCGCCCAAAGTGAAATCTTCCCTGGTGCGGCTGGTGCCGCGCTCCGCACCGTTGCCGTGTGATCGCGCCATGCTCGAGGCTGTGACGCAAGCGGCGTTCGGCCAGCGGCGCAAAATGCTGCGTCAGAGCTTGCGCTCGCTGGGCACAAACACATCAGAGTTGATCGCGGCGGCCGGGCTCGATCCGACGGCGCGCGCCGAAGACGTTTCGGTCGAGGAGTTCGTGCTGTTAGCGCGGATTCTCCGCGATCAGCGCGACCGTCTCAAAGCATGATCCCGAAAAGTGGCAACCGGTTTTCGGAAAAGATCATGCTCAAACAAAAAGCTAGAGCGGAATGACGATTTCACCAAATCCTCATCCCGCTCCAGCCCCGATTGAAAAGCAAAGCCCTGCGGGCGATAAAACGCCATGAGCAATTTTCGCCGGCAGTCCCTCGTCGCCTATGGCCAGCCCTTGAGCGAAACGACGGCCGACCGTCCGGCGCCACGCGGCAGCGAAGTGCTGGTGCGCGTGACGTGCTGCGGCGTCTGTCATTCGGATCTTCATGTGCAGGATGGCTATTTCGCGCTGGGCGGCGACCGGCGGCTCGATATCACCAAGGATCGCGCCCTACCATTTACGCTTGGCCACGAGATCGCCGGTACCATCGAAGCGGCGGGCGAAAGCGCCGAGGGAGCAGTCATCGGCCGACAAGTTGCCGTTTATCCTTGGATTGGCTGCGGCGCTTGCGCGGCTTGCCGGGCCGGCGAAGAGAACATGTGTTCCGCGCATCATCATCTCGGTATTTCGGCCGACGGCGGTTTCGCGACCTATGTTCTAGTGCCGCATCCGCGCTATCTACTCGACTACGCCCCACTGGCGCCGAGTTTTGCCGGGCCGCTGATGTGCTCGGGGCTGACCGCCTATAGCGCACTCAAGCGGCTGACCACGCATGCGGAGCGCGGGCCGGTCTTGCTGGTCGGCCTCGGCGGGGTCGGCATGATGGGTTTGGCGCTGGCCCGCACGCTGTTTCGCCAGCCGCCGCTCGTTGCCGACATCGATGCCGAAAAACGAAATGCGGCGCTCGAGGCCGGCGCGGTGCAGCCTTCGACCCGGCCGACCCGCAAACGCGTAAAGCGATCCTGGCGGCAGCCGGCGGCGGGTTATTTGCCGTTTGTGATTTTGTCGGCTCGGACAAATCGCTGCAGTTTTCGACCGGAGTGCTCGCACGTGGCGGCAAGGTCGTCGTCAGCGGGCTCCTTGGCGGCAGCTTTTCCATTCCAGCCGCCATGATCGCGATCAAGGCCATCACCATCGAGGGCACGTTGACAGGCACCTTGGCGCAAGCGCGCGAACTCATCGCGCTGGCACGCGCCGGGAAAATCGCGCCGATACCGACGCATGCGCGGCCGCTCGACCAAGCGCAAGCCGCACTCGACGATTTGCGCGCCGGTCGCGTGGTCGGCCGCACGGTGCTCGCGGTCTGACGTCGCAGGTGGTGTGATCGTCATGCCCGCGCTTGTCGCGGGCATCTACGTCTTAGATATTGGACTAAGACAAAGACGTGGATGGCCGGATCAAGTCCGGCCATGACGCAGACTCAAATACTGGCGAATTTTCGCCAGCAATTGACGCGGGCTGTAAGGTTTGGGGACGTAATCATCGCAGCCCGCCTCGCGCGCTTTCTTCTCCTCGCCGCTGAGCGCATAAGACGTAACGGCGATGATCGGGATCGACCGCAGATCGGGATCGGTTTTGATGTGCCGGGTGGCCGTATAACCGTCCATGACCGGCAATTGGATGTCCATCAGAATGAGATCGGGCCGCTGCTTTGCGATGGCCGCGAGCGCCGCTTCGCCATTCTCGGCCTCAGTGATTTCATAACCGCTGTCAGCAAGCATATCGCGAATGATCTGCCGATTGTCCGGCTGATCCTCGACTACAAGGATGCGCTTGCTCATATCGCCTCCACCGGCTCCACTTGGCGCTCGACGCGAACCGGCACTGTAAACGAAAAGGTCGAGCCTTGACCGATTGTTGAATCGATCCAAATTCGTCCGCCATGCATCTCGATGATTCGTTTCGATATGGCCAGTCCCAGACCGGTCCCACCCTTCTTGCGGGTAATCGAATTGTCGGCCTGCTGAAATTCCTGAAACAGCTTGGATTGATCGGCCGCCGAAATGCCAGGGCCAGTATCGCGAACGGATACATGGAATGAGCCATTATTCGCTTTTGCCTGGATAGCGACTTCCCCCGCATCGGTGAACTTGATGGCGTTGCCAACGAGATTGATCAGGACCTGCGTCAGGCGGCGCCCATCACCGTGGCCTGGCGGTAATTCCGAAGCAAGCTCGAGCTTGAACGCGAGCTTTTTGTCGCTAGCCAAAGGTTCGAGCGTGCTACGAACGGTATGGGCGATGTCCTCAACTGTGTAATCGGCGAGTCGAGCGCGAGCTGGCCAGCCTCGATCTTCGACAGATCGAGCACGTCGTTGATCAAACCGAGCAGGTGCCGGCCGTTGCTTTCCAGCCGCTTGAGCACGGCAGCCATCTTTTCCGACGGCTCGCCATAGGCGCCGTCCGCCATCAATTCGGTATAGCCGAGGATGGCGTTGAGCGGCGTGCGCAGCTCGTGGCTCATATTGGCGAGGAATTGCGACTTGTGCTTACTCGCCTCTTCAAGCTGCCGGCTCTTGTCCTGGATTTCGTCGAACAGCCGCACGTTCTCGATGGCAATCACCGCCTGGTCGGCAAAGGTCGTAACCAATTCGATCTGTTTTTCAGTGAATGGCCGCACGTCCGACCGTGTCAGCGACATTACGCCGATCGGATTTCCTTCCCGCATCATCGGAACGCCGAGCATGTCCGAAATCGCCCAATCTTTGCGCCGCGATTAAGGTGTATTCCGGATCAGCACTGACATCGGGAATATGTATCGCCCGGCCTTGAGCTGCCGCGGCCGACGATCGAGTTCGGCTCGATTGCAATATCTTTGACATGTATCCATGAATTCGCGAGAGAAGCCGAAGCTTCGGCGCTAATAGAACTCACCACCTTTCTGGCGCGTCGATAGTGGCCTTATCGGCCTCGCAAAGGTGGGCCGCCGATTCAATAAGCGTTTGCAGTACGGTTTGCAGATCGAACGTCGAACGGCTGATGACTTTGAGCACATCGGCGGTCGCCGTTTGCTGCTGCAGCGACTCGGACAGCTCCTCCGTGCGCGCCTGAACCTCGTCGAACAAGCGTACATTCCGGATTGCGATCACGGCCTGATCGGCAAAAGCCTGCAGCAGCGCGATCTGGCGCACAGGGAAAGCTCCGGCATTGGCCCGAGCAACTGCGATCACTCCGATCGGGTTGCCTTCATGCAGCAACGGCACCGCCACAATGCTGCGATAAGCCACCGCTCGCGCGAGACCTTGGGCTTGCACGCCATAGGCGTCATCAGCCTTGACATCTGCTACCTCTACAACCGCACGGCGTAATATCGCTCGGCCGGACGCCGTGTCCTCCCTGGCCGGCATTGGCATCATGCTGCGAAAAGCATCCAATCCTTCTGCGCTTAAGCCATAACTGCTGGCAAAATCCATGACCTTGCCATCAAACCGGACCACAAAAGAAAATTGGCCGCCACACAGCCTCACTGCACTCTCTGCGATTGAATCGAACACCGGCTGAACGTTCGTCGGCGAATTGGAAATGACGCGCAGCACTTCCGCGGTCGCCGTCTGCTGCTCCAGCGATTGCCGCAACTCGTTGAGCAGCCGCGTATTCTCGATGGCAATAACGGCTTGGGCGGCAAAATTCTGCACCAGCGCGATCTGCTTGTCGGTGAACGGCCGCACCTCCTGACGATAGATGACGATGGCACCGATCAACTCGTCTTCCTTCAGCATTGGCACGACGAGTTCCGTTCGCGCGCCGGCAGTATCGGCAAGCGCCACGACGCGTGAATTGCCGTCGCGATAGCTCTGGTCAGTCGAAGATCGAGGATATGGATGACTTGTTTGCTTTGTGTGAGACGATCGAGCGGAGTGCCGGGATTTTGCCGGACGTCAGCGACCGGGTCGCGGCGATACCAGTCGGCATAGTAAGACTCGCCATGCACTGCCACCGCGCGGAAGCAGGTTCCCTCAAGCAGGAACAAATTGCCCAGTTTGGCTTCGCAGATGCGGGCAGCATTATCCAGCATTGCGTTGAAGACCGGCTCCAACTCGCCGGGCGACGAACTGATGACGCTCAAAACTTCGGAGGTCGCCGTCTGCTGTGCCAGCGACTCGCGCAATTCGTTGAGCAGCCGGGTGTTCTCGATGGCGATGACTGCCTGGGCGGCGAAGTTCTGGACTAGCGCTATCTGCTTGTCGGTGAAGGGCCGGACTTCCAGACGATAGATGGCGAGCGCGCCGACCAGCATGTTTCCCTTGACCATCGGGACCAGCAGCAGCGTGCGCGCGCCACCGCCATCGACAAGCTCACAAAAGGTCGGATCGCGATCAATATAGGCCTGGCGCAGTCCTGACATCGGCGATGTGGATGACTTCTTTCGTTCGCGTGACGCGATCGAGTGGTACTCCTCCGGATGCATATGGCGGACGACAATGCCGCGGCGCCGCGCTGCGGCATAGGCCCGGCGGAGCGTCCACGCAGAGCCGCGAAAACAAAATCCTTGCCGTCGTAAAGAAACATATTGCCGAGCTTGGCATCGCAGAAACTAGACGGCTTTTTCCACGATCGCGTCAAAGACCGGCTCAAGCTGGCCGGGCGAGGTGGAAATGATGCTCAGCACCTCGGCCATCGCCGTCTGCTGCTCTAGCGATTCGGTGCGTCGCGCAATTCATTGAGCAGCCGCGCGTTCTCGATGGCGATGACGGCTTGGGCGGCGAAGTTCCTCAGCAGCTCAATCTCTTTTCGTTAAAGAGGCGCACTTCTTGGCGATAGATACCGATCACTCCAATCAGCCGTCATCTTTGAGCATCGGAATTCGACCAGGGTTCGCGGCCGCCGAGTTCCACGGTGACAACGCGAAGCAGCATCGCCCTGGCGATACGCTGCTCCCGCTTTGAGATCCTAGTCTGGTTGACCTGCCTGGTCTTGCCCCGCGCGGCAAAGAGCGGTCTGCGTTCCGGGACGGATCGATGGGATTGCCCCGCCACCATTCGCTTAAAGCGGCCGGCGCGCCGTGCATGGCAACGATCGTGAATTTGTCGCCGTCGCAAAAGATAGAAGTTGCCGAACCTGGCGCCGCAAATGGTTACGGCATTCGCGAATATCGTCTCAAAAACCGGCCTCAGATCGCTAGGTGAGCTACTGAATGACCTTGAGCACGTCGGCTGTTGCTGTCTGCTGCTCAAGCCCGATTTTCTCGCGCGCAACTCGTTCAGCAGCCGTGCATTCTCGATGGCGATGACAGCCTGGTTGGCAAAGGTGGTTATGAGATCGACCTGCGTCTCAGTGAAAGCCTGCACCCAACTGCAGTGTGAGCACGACCACCCCGATCACCACGCCTTCGCGGAGGAGCGGCACGCCCAAGATGGTGCGATAGCCTTTGTTTGACCCTATCGCGGTCAGCGTGTATTCGAGGGTCACTTAGAACGTCGGCAACCTGAATTGTCACGCCCTTCAAGCGCCACACGGCCGGTGACGGAGCCGCGGTTTGGGCAAGTGGATTCGGTTGAGCCACTCGACTTGTTCGGGATGGGCGTCTATGGCGGCAGCAACGCGATAGCCGCCCGGTTTCGGTGAGCCGCAGGATATAGGCCTGCTCGGAGCCGCAAAGCCGCTGCGCCGTTTTAGTGATGGTATCGAGCACCGGCTGTACATTCGACGGTGAACGAGAAATGACTTCGAGCATTTCCGCTGATCGCGGTCTGGTATTCGAGGGTTTCCTTCAGTTCACGCCGCGTCGCTGCTCGGCCTCGAACAGCCGCACGTTTTCGATGGCGATCACCGCTTGATCGGCAAATGTCTGAACGAGCTCGATCTGCTTAGCGGTGAATGGCCGGACTGTGGACGGGTGACCGCTAATACGCCGATTGGATTCCTTCGCGTAGCAAAGGGACCCCGAGCATGGCGGGAAAGCTGCCGAGCGCGATGATTCCAGGCCAGTTCGTATTCCGGATCGGCTTGAGCGTCTTGATGTAAATCGGTCTTCCCTTCAATCAAAGCTCTGCCAACACCGTTTCTCGACCGGGTCGATGGCACGGCGCTCCAGAAACTTCTTGTTTTCGGAATATTCCTTGAATTGGCGACACCCCGTAACTGCGGCAAGCTTGATAGGCGCGATCCCTTGGTCGCCAAACATTCGCTCTGTCCGCTCCGCATAGCCGAGCCGCCGACTCCACCAACGTGTCGAGCACCGTCTGCAAATCGAAAGTCGAGCGACTGATGACCCTGAGCACTTCGGCAGTGGCGGCCTGCTGCTCCAGCGCTCCATCCCGCTCGCGAGCAAGTCGCGCGATCTCCGTTTCCTGGCCGGCAGAAGAGGAACGGCGCCACTGCCCGCTTTCGCCTTGCCGCGCTTCGACATCGCCGCCCGCGGCGTCCGTTTTGGCTTTCGCGCCGCTTGCTTTGGAACGCCGTTTCATGAGCTTCCTGAAGGCTTCGGACGAGCCATCACGTCCATCAATTTACACCCAAACGTCGCCGGATGTGAGTTCCAGAAGATGCCCGATCGACGCCGTAAAAACCGGCGGCTATTCGATCTTAAAGCTTGGCTTGCAGCCGGCGCACGAAATCGGACAGACCGACCTGGCGTTCGCGCTTGAGCCGCTCGGCGGCAAGGATCGCGCGCAATTCGGCAAAGGCTTCGCGTTTGTCGCGATTGACGATGACATAATCGTATTCCGGCCAATGGCTCATTTCGCCGGCTGCTTTCGCCATGCGCGAGCCGATCACCGTTTTGCTGTCCTGGGCGCGCCGCTTAAGCCGGCGCTCCAGCTCTTTCGCGGTCGGCGGAGGATAAATACGCTGACCAGATCGGTGCGCGCTTTCTCGCGCAGTTGCTGCGTGCCTTGCCAATCGATGTCGAACAAAACATCGCGGCCCAAGTGCAAAGCCTTGATTACCGGCGCGCGCGGCGTGCCATAGCGATGGCCGAACACTTCAGCCCACTCCAGAAGTTCGCCACGGGCGACCATGTCGTCGAAGCGACCGCGATCGATGAAATGATAATCGCGGCCGTCGATTTCGCCGCGGCGCTTTGGCCGGGTGGTCACCGAGATCGACAGCTCGACCTTGCGATCCGAGCACAGCAGCAGGCGCGACAGCGTCGTCTTGCCGGCGCCCGATGGCGAGGACAGCACCAGCATCAGCCCGCGACGCGCGATTTTGTTGTTTTGATTTCGCTGTTGCCGATCCCATGGTTATTCCACGTTCTGGACCTGCTCGCGAAATTGTTCGACCGCAGCCTTAAGCTCCAAGCCGATATTGGTGAGCTCGACGTCATTCGCCTTGGCGCACAGCGTATTGGCTTCGCGATTAAACTCCTGAGCGAGAAAATCGAGGCGCCGGCCGATCGGCCCGCCCGCTTCGATCAGAATGCCGCGCCGCCGCAGTGTGAGCGGCCAGGCGGTCAAGCTCCTCGCGCACGTCGGCCTTGGCCGCAATCATGATCGCTTCCTGATGCAGCCGGTCGGGATCGAACCGTTCCGATTGGGCGAGCAGCGTGGCGATCTGATCGGCGAGCCGCGCGCGAATGGCGTCAGGCCGGCGCCCCGGCGCACGCTCGGCGCGCTCGGCCAGCGCGGCTATTTCGTCAAGCCGGAGCGCCAGCACGCGGCCCAGCGCGGCGCCTTCGCTGCGGCGCATCTCGGCGAGTGCTGCAACAGCGTTGGCAAACCCCGCAATAACCGCGCTTTCGGCGACGCGCCGCTGATCCTCATTCTCCTCGGCATCGGCGATTTCGATCACGCCTTTAAGGGCCAATAAGCCATCGAGCGAAGGCGGTGAGGCTTCGACTTTCGTCCCGAATTGGCGCACCGCGGCCAGGATTGCATCGAGAACGGCGGCATTGACCCGCACCGTCGGCAACGCGTCGCTGCGTTCAACCGTCAGATTTGCCTGCACCGAGCCTCGCGTCAGCGTCTCGGCGACCCGGGCGCGGACCGGGCCTTCGATTGCATCCCAGCCGGGCGGCGTCCGCAGCCGCAGATCAAGCCCTTTGCCGTTGACGGATTTTATCTCCCAGGCCCAGGCATAAGGACCGGACACGCCATGGCCGCGAGCAAACCCGGTCATGCTCGAAAGCGCCATGGAGCCAAACCCCGCCAGCAATCGTGAACAATGCGCCCGAACTTACCGGCGGCGCCGCACGGTCACAAGCATTGGGCTTGATCGAATTACCGAGAGTCAGTGGGCAGCTGGCAGACGAGGCTTGGGCGCACCACGGGAAGGCGCCGACGATGGCGCAGCCACAGCGGCCGGCGCCGACGGCGCTGCCATCTGGTCTTCGACCGGGACTTGGTCCTTCTGATCGGATTCGATCGACCGCAGCCGCGTGACGTTCCTTTGGTGCTGCTCGTAGGTTTCAGCAAAGACATGGCCGCCAGTGCCATCGGCGACGAAATACAGTTCGCGCGTGCGCGCCGGGTTAGCAGCCGCTTCCAGCGAAGCCCGGCCGGGATTGGCAATGGGCCCCGGGGGTAATCCGTCGATGACGTAAGTATTGTATGGCGTCGGTTGTTCGATTTCGCTCTTCATGATTGGGCGTCCGAGCGTGCCCTTGCCGCCCACCAGCCCATAAATAATTGTCGGATCGGACTGCAGCCTCATTTTTTGCTTGAGCCGGTTGACAAATACGGCGGCGACTCGGCTGCGTTCATCGGGTTTGCCGGTCTCCTTCTCGACCACCGAGGCAAGAACAACGAGTTGCTCTGGCGTCTTGAGCGGAAGGTCCGGCGAGCGATGATCCCACACCTCCCGCAGCAGCCGCTGTTGCGCCTGTTGCATGCGCTGGATCATTTGTTCGCGGGTTACGCCGCGCGCAAAGTTATAGGTATCGGGCAGTAAGCTGCCTTCGCGCGGAATTTCCTTGATATCGCCGGCCAGAATATCGTCCTGCAATAAGCGCGCGACCATCTGCTGTGACGTTAGTCCTTCGGGAAGGCTGACCTGGTGCGCGACCACCTTGCCTTCGACAATTGTGGCGACCACGTCGCGCATACTTGAATGTGCCTTGAATTCGTATTCGCCGGCCTTGAGATCCTCGCGCGCCTTGAGCACGAGCACGCCGCCGATGAACAGCCAAGATTGATCGATCACGCCTTCGCGGGAAAGAATATCGGCGATATCGCGCATTCCGGAGCCGCGCGGGATATTCACGATGCGGTCTGCCGGCAGCGGGCCCGCCGCCTCGAAGCGCTGTTTGCCAACAAACAGTGCAACGGCTGCCGCCAAAGCCACAAGCACGAAGGCGCTGATCACCGCATTGCCAATGATAATGAGCGGATGCCGTGCGGTCGTTGAGCGGCGCGCCGGCAAATCGACCCTGTCGGGCTCGATGGCTGCGCGCGGGCTCCGCGGCACGCGTTTGGCGCTCGCTCCGGCCGAGACTTCCGGCCGCGGCGCTGGTCGGATTCACCGCCGAACGAGGCAACGGGTTGCTGGCCGGGCTCGGGCCAATCCCCGCCGGACTGGAGCGTAAGGATGGGCCGGCGCGCTGTTCGCCATTCGGCGGGGTGCTAGCTCCGGTCACCGCCACACATCCAATCGTACGACTCGCATGGTCGACTTTGCGATGAAAGCGCGAAGCTCAGATACGCGTTGTTGGTGAATTTTGCCGTATCCCGCCACACAGATGTCAATCGCAGGTGAGTGCGGAACAAATGTGGCGGACCGCCGAAACAACGCATTAGTGCGCTACTTTGCGAAAAACCAGCGAAGCGTTGGTGCCGCCGAATCCGAATGAATTCGACAGCGCGACGTTTACCGGTCGTTGTTGCGCTGTATGCGGCACAAGGTCGATCGCGGATGCAACCGACGGATTGTCGAGATTGATAGTCGGCGGCACCACGCCATCACGCATCGCGAGTAGACAGAATATCGCTTCGACCGCACCCGCGGCGCCAAGAAGGTGGCCGATCGAAGATTTGGTCGACGACATCGCGATATTGCCTGCTGCATTACCGACAAGCCGCTCGACAGCCTTGAGCTCGATCTCGTCGCCAAGCGGCGTCGAGGTGCCATGCGCGTTGATGTAGTCGATGTCGGCGGGAGAAATGCCGGCGCGGCGAATTGCGGCAGTCATGCAGCGAAATGCGCCGTCACCGTCCTCCGCCGGCGCGGTGATATGGTAGGCATCCCCAGAAAGACCGTAGCCGACAAGCTCGCCGTAAATGCGCGCACCGCGTTTTTTGGCGTGATCGTATTCTTCGAGCACGACCGCGCCCGCGCCTTCCCCCATGACAAACCCATCGCGATCGCGGTCGTACGGCCGCGAGGCGCGCTCTGGCGTGTCGTTGAAGCCGGTCGAAAGCGCGCGGCACGCCGCGAATCCGGCAAGCGAAATCCTGTTGACAGGCGACTCCGTCCCGCCTGCCACCATCACATCGGCATCGCCAAGCGCAATCAGCCGGCCGGCATCGCCAATTGCATGCGCGCCTGTGGAACAGGCGGTGACCACCGCATGATTGGGTCCCTTGAGCGAATGGTTGATCGATACGTAGCCGGACGCGAGATTGATGAGCCGGCCAGGTATGAAGAAAGGCGACACGCGCCGCGGTCCGCGGTCGCGTAGCAACAAGGCTGTCTCTGCTATCCCCTCGACGCCGCCGATTCCGGATCCCATTAGAACGCCGCTGGTGATCTGATCGGCATGTTCTCGCGGGTGCCATCCGGCATCGTCGAGCGCCTGCGTGGCTGCAGCCATGGCAAAGACAATGAAATCATCGACCTTGCGCTGCTCCTTGGGCTCCATCCAATCGTCGGCATTAAAGGCTCCGGCCGAGCCGTTACCGCGCGGGACCTGGCCGGCAATCTTGCAGGGGATGTCGGATACGTCGAATTTTTCTATTCGATTGATGCCGCTTTGCCCGGCCAGCAGTCGCTGCCAGGCTTGCTCGATCCCGCAGGCGAGCGGCGTCACCAATCCGAGCCCCGTGACAACCACGCGTCTCATCGAGGGCGCTCCCGCTAAACGCAGTCCAAATGTCGTCCCACCGCATATAGGAATATGCGGCGGTTACGGCAGCCCATATCGATCATGCAAAAATACCGGGCGATCGCGACCGGTCAGCTCTTAGCGTTTTTTTCGAGAAATTTGATCGCGTCGCCAACGGTCAATATCGTTTCGGCGGCGTCGTCGGGGATCTCGCAGCCAAATTCTTCCTCAAAGGCCATGACGAGTTCGACCGTGTCGAGACTGTCGGCGCCGAGGTCATCGATGAAGCTGGCGTTCTCGGTCACTTTGTCCGGCTCGACGCCGAGATGTTCCACGACGATTTTTTTCACGCGCTCGCCAATATCACTCATCGTTCCAACCTCATCTTGCAACGCGACCCGTCAAGCTCGCTTCGATTCTGTCCAAATACTTCATTGAACTTGCCGACAGCCGTGGGTCGACACCGATTCAGAGGCGGACGTAGCGCCCGGCGCTCCGGGATTCCGGCTCCCCCAGCCCGAGTTCGGTTCGGTTACCACACTTCAAAACGGTTGACCAGCGCGCCGGCATCTCCTCCCGCCATCTGCTACCGCGTTCAAATCATGGCCATTCCGCCATTCACATGCAACGTTTGGCCGGTCACGTAGCCGGCCTCGTTGGATGCGAGAAACACGACAGCCGCAGCGACTTCGGCAGGGGTGCCCGCGCGGTTTGCCGGAATTTTTGCGACGATGGTTTCCCGTTGCTTGTCGTTGAGCTTGTCCGTCATCGGCGTGACGATGAATCCAGGTGCCACGCAATTGGCGGTAACGCCGCGCTTGGCATACTCCTGCGCCATGGCCTTGATCATGCCGGTGATGCCGGCTTTGGCGGCAACGTAATTGGCCTGGCCGGGATTACCGGTCGTACCCACCACCGACGTGATCGCGATCACACGCCCGAAACGCCGCCGCATCATCCCGCGCAGCGCGGCACGCGCCAGCCGGAACGTGGCGGACAGATTGATGGCGATGACTTGTTCCCAGTCCTCATCGCGCAACTGCACCAGCAAGTTATCGCGGGTGATCCCGGCATTGGCGACCAGAATATCGAGCTGTCCCATTGCCTCTTCCACGCGCGGCACCAGCGCTTCGGTCTCGGCCGCATCGGCAAGGTTACCGGGCAGAACATGCACGCGCTCGCCAAGTTCGGTTGCGAGTCGATCGAGAACCTCGCGCCGTGTTCCTGAAATTGCGACCGTGGCGCCTTGGCCGTGAAGGCTGCGCGCAATCGTGGCCCCGATCGTGCCGGTCGCCCCGGTCACCAGCGCCGTCCTTCCGGTGAGTTCAAACATGTTCGTACCTGACCCTTTCCGGCCGCAGCAATAGCTCAGCCGCGCGAGGCTTTGAACCTTGCGATGTCCTCAGGCGATCCGATTGCGGTGGCCGACGCTGCCTCGGCGATACGTTTGATCAAGCCGGTCAGCACCTTGCCGGCGCCAATCTCAAAAAACGACGACACGCCAGACTGCGCCATGAACAGGACGGATTCGCGCCAGCGCACCGTGGCGGTGATTTGTTCGACGAGATTGCGCACGACCGCCGCCGGATCCTTGACCGGACGCGCCGCCACGTTAGCAACCACCGGCACCAGCGGCGCCTTGACCGACACCTTGGTCAAGGCCTCGGCCATCACATCGGCGGCAGGCTGCATCAGGGGACAATGGAATGGGGCTGAGACTGGCAGCATCATCGCCCGCTTGACCCCGCGCGCCTTGGCAACCTCCACCGCGCGTTCGACGGCGGCCTTGGCGCCCGACAACACGACCTGGCCGCCGCCATTGTCATTGGCGGCCGCGCAGACACCCGCGCTCGATGCTTCCGTGGCAATCGATTTCGCCTCCGCCAAATCGAGGCCGATGAGGGCCGCCATGGCGCCGGCACCGACCGGAACGGCTTTTTGCATGGCCTGGCCGCGGACGCGCAACAAACGCGCGGCATCGGCAACCGAAAGGGATCGCGCCGCCGCGAGCGCCGAATATTCGCCAAGCGAATGGCCGGCCACGAACGCGACATCGCGCGTGATGTCGAGCCCCGCCTCTTGTTCAAGGACATGCAAAGCAGCAATCGAAACCGTCATCAGCGCGGGCTGCGCGTTCTGCGTCAGAGTGAGAGTCTCGGCGGGACCGTTCCAGATCGTATCGCTGAGCCGCTCGCCCAATGCGGCATCGACTTCTTCAAAAACTTGGCGCGCGCAGGTGAAGGTGTCGGCCAGAGCCTTGCCCATGCCGACGGCCTGACTGCCCTGGCCGGGGAAAACGAATGCAATACTCATCGGCTAGAATTGGCCCCGTTCATTGATCGCCCTCGCTGGAATGGGCGAAAGATACCGTGATGCCATTGATGTCAAGGCGACTAATGCCGGTAAAATAACGATCATCGCGCTCCTGCCGGCGGCAGTGCAGTCTCTTGCCTTTCTGGACGGGCCGCGTATAAGGCCGGCTTCCGCTCGACCCCGGCCGGGGGCTGAACGGACGGCTGTGCATGCGCCTTATGGCTTGCACGGTAGGACTCTCGGGTCCGGCGTCCGGTGTCCCCGCCTTCAGAGCATTCGAGCCTTTCCCGAAGGGTTCGAGGGGCTTCGCGCCCGGGCGAGCACGAGACTAAGGAAAGGGCAGCCATGCCGCTTTATGAACACGTCTACCTTGCGCGCCAGGACGCCAGCACGCAGCAGGTCGAGGAATTGACCACGCAGCTAAAGGGCGTGATCGAAGGGCTCGGCGGATCGATCAAAAAGACCGAGTATTGGGGCGTAAAATCCCTGTCCTACCGCCTCCGCAAGAACCGCAAGGCGCATTTTACTTTGATGGATATTGATGCGCCCCCGCCGGCGATCAATGAAATCGAACGCCTCGAGCGGCTCAACGAGGATGTTGTTCGCTATCTCACGATCAGAGTGGACGCGCATGAGGATGGCCCGTCGGCGATGATGCGCCGGGCTGAACGCGATCGCGATCGCGATGAGCGCCGCGACCGAGGCGACCGCGGCGATCGTGGGGGCGACCGAGGCGATCGGGGGGCGACCGGGGCCGCGACCGCGACCGGCGCAGCCGCGACGATTCCGAAGATGCCGTGAACGGGACGGAGGAATAGGGAATGGCTTTTTCACCGCAGGGCGCAGGCGGGCGCCGTCCGTTTTTCCGGCGCCGCAAGAGCTGTCCGTTCTCGGGCGCTAACGCGCCCAAGATCGATTACAAAGACGTCAAACTGCTGCAGCGCTTCGTCTCAGAGCGCGGAAAGATTGTGCCGAGCCGCATCACCGCAGTATCGGCAAAAAGGCAGCGTGAACTCGCCCAGGCGATCAAACGCGCGCGCTTCCTCGGGCTCTTGCCCTACGTGATCCGCTAAGCGAGGCCGGCATGGAAGTCATTCTACTGGAACGCATCGCCAGGCTCGGCCAGATGGGCGAGGTCGTGCGCGTGAAGGACGGATTTGCCCGCAACTTTTTATTGCCGCGCGGCAAAGCGCTCCGCGCCACGGCGGAAAATCGCACGCGCTTTGAAACAATGAAAAGCGAACTCGAGGCGCGTTCGCTCACGCTTAAGAGCGAAGCGGGACAAGTGTCCGACAAGCTTGACGGCAAGAGTTTCACCGTGCTGCGGCAAGCCTCCGAATCCGGCCAACTGTTTGGTTCGGTTTCGCCGCGCGATCTGGTCGGCCTGCTTGCAGATGACGGTTTTCGCCTAAACCGCAGCCAGATTGCATTGAACGCGCCGATCAAGACCATCGGCCAGCACAAGGTGCCGATTGCGCTTCATCCTGAGGTAGAAGTTTCGATCACCATCATTGTCGCTCGCAACGCAAGATGAGGCGGCGCGCATTGCACGTGGCGAAGATGTGATGCAGTTGCGCGAACCGACCGAACAAGAGGCCGCGGCTATTGCCGCCGAAGCGTTCTTCGAACCGGGAGCTGGCGAGAGCGCGCGCCCGACGGAAGGTACGGAACAAGCCGAAACCCCACCTCCGCCCGACAACGCCTAAGCGGATCGAGCTCCGAAAGATCCCCGTTCAGTCCGGGAATATTGTCGCGCGGCACAGGCGCGTTCTCGTCCGGCGAAGATTCAGCCGACGCGCCCGCGCTCTTAGTGGGGGCAAACTCCGACTTCGCAGGTTCGGCCGAACTCGGCGTGTGGTTCGGTCCAGGGGCTGACGCAACGGGAGCGGTTGCCTGCTCGGCGGGGGCAGCGTCTTCACGCCCCTGCTGATGGTCCGCACCGGACTTCTCCGGTTCAGGCCTTGCCGCTGTCGCGGTCGGACGAGGCTTGCCCTCGTGGCCCTTCAACTCCTGAGTTTTGGGTTCTTGGTTCTTCGGTTCCTCAGTCTTGGCCCGCTCGGGTTTCGTCGGCGCCGGAGCATTGCCGCCAGCACTGATGACATAAGCGGCGAGCGCCGCCGCCTGCTCGCGGCTGGTCGCGTAATGCTCCCGCAAGAACAGCGACAGCGTCAGACTGTTCCGTCCAGTGGCAAGCCCGCGGGTCGTCTTGTGGCAAACCGCGCAATAATTCGCGAACAGTTCAGACGGCGGTTTGCCCCGATCGATATTGGTCTGTGCTCTTGCCCCCGGCACCATGACAATTGCCGATGCCAGGCCAATTCCGATTACGGACGCAAGACGCCGAACCACGCTAAGCTCCCCAAACCACCCGGACTTCCTGACCATACTTACCCCAAATCTCGATCATTGCGCGAGCATTGCGGCCTTGCCTGCTACGGCATTGCTGGTCAAGGAGGATTTTGTTTTAATCACGGCAGTAACAAGACGCCGCCCGCGAAAGCGCAGGATGCGGTCGCCCGGGGCGGTAAGGCTTTGATCGCGCGCGCGTCCTAGCTTTGCGGAACGGGCATTGTGTGAGTGGAGGCGGCCGTGGATCGGTTGCTACTCATATTTTTGCGTCGGTTTGTCTGCCGCGGCTCTCTAGCTGTGACGACCGCGCGCGGCCGCACCGGCACGTTCGGCGACGGGACCGGCCTTCCTGTCGCTGTCCGCTTTACCAACGCCGCGGCACAGCGGGGGGTGCTGTTAGATCCCGAGTTGAGGCTCGGCGAAGCCTATATGGACGGCAGCCTCGTCATTGAACGGGGCTCGATCGCCGATCTCCTGGCGCTGTTATTGGGTCAGGACGGGATCGGGGCGCGCAATTGGGCGGTACCCCGTTTCATCCGCTATCTGTTCCGCCGTTTGCAGCAATTGAACCTGCGTTCCCGCGCTCGCTGCAATGTCGCTCATCACTACGATCTCGACGGCAGACTCTATTCGCTATTCCTCGACGCCGACCAGCAATATAGCTGCGCTTATTTCGAGAACTCCGATCAGTCGCTCGATGACGCGCAACTCGCGAAAAAGCGGCACTTGGCAGCAAAGCTGCGGGTCACCCCCGGCGCCAGGGTTTTGGACATTGGCTGCGGTTGGGGCGGACTAGCGCTTTATCTGGCCGAGATTGCCGGGGCGCGGGTTACCGGCATCACTCTTTCACAGGAGCA
The DNA here is from genome assembly GCA_963794075.1 of uncultured Actinomycetota bacterium. Lineage (GTDB taxonomy): Bacteria > Actinomycetota > Actinomycetes > Actinomycetales > Kineosporiaceae > DATKNA01. The sequence continues at coordinate 6,070 of CAWCCY010000021.1, read as the reverse complement.
ATACCAGCGCGCCACCAGCCGTGCCCGCGAGCGCGGCCGGCAGGAGGTCACATTTGAGCTTCTGGACTATCGCGATGTTACCGGCCGGTTCGATCGGATTGTGTCGGTCGGCATGTTCGAACATGTCGGGGTCGGGTTCTACGACACCTTTTTCACCAAATGCGCGAAGCTTCTCGCGGAGAACGGGATCGCGCTCTTGCATACGATCGGCCGCAGCAGCCCGCCTGGCATCACCAATCCATGGATTGCAAAATACATATTCCCCGGCGGCTACATTCCGGCTTTGTCGGAAATACTTCCCGTGATCGAGCGCGCCGGTCTGGTTATCACCGATGTCGAAGTTTTGCAGCTTCACTACGCCGAGACGCTCAAGGGTTGGCGAGAGCGGTTTCTCGCTCACCGCGACGAAGTGCTGCGCCTGTACGATCAGCGTTTCGTACGAATGTGGGAATTCTATCTGGCCTGTTCGGAAATGGCATTTCGCCAAGGAGAAATGGTTGTATTCCAGATCCAGATGGCCAAGCAAAAGGGCGTCATCCCGGCCACCCGCGACTATATCGCCGGGGAAGAGGCGCGGCTGCGCGCGCGCGAGACTGGTTACCGGCTGCCGCTGCGACTCGCCGGCGAATAGCCGCGTCCAACGCCGGTTACGTCAAGTGGCGCATTGCGGTTTTGAAGGTCGGTGGCGAGTGCAGTGGGTAACGGGGAAAGCCGTAATCAACGCTTCCATTGTCCGCCCGCTCGATTATCGAAAGGAGCGGCGGTTGCGCAGCTTGACCGCTGACGTTGAGTGAGCCGCGATGTTGAGTAGCCACTTTAGACCGATCCATCGCTGGGTTGCGGCCGCACGCCGCAAAACGGCCACAGCACGCGATTCCTCTGAACGGGACCATGCCAGTCTTCGATCTCGACCGCACGCAAGCAAATTGCCCCGGAACCGACGTTCCGCGCGGCGCCGCATAATATCGAGGCCGAACAGGCCTTGCTCGGCGCTATCCTCGTCAATAACGAGGCATTCTACCGCGTCTCCGACTTTCTCGAGCCAAAGCATTTTTTCGAGCCGATCCACCAGCGTATTTTCGAGCTTGCTGGCGGACTTATCCGGGCAAATAAAACCGCGACTCCGGTGACGCTCAAGACGTTCTTGCCTGGCGACACCGACATTGCAGGGCTTTCACTCAATCAATACCTGGCCCGCCTCGCCGCCGAAGCAACAACGATCATCAATGCCGAAGACTACGGCCGCACGATTTACGACCTCTCGGTACGCCGCGACCTGATCGCAATCGGCGAGGATATGGTGAACCTCGCTTATGACGCACCGGTCGAGTTGACCCCGCTGCAGCACATCGAAGACGCCGAGCGGAGACTCTACGAGATTGCCGAGACGGGCCGTTACGACGCGGGCTTTCAACGCTTCGCCCAAGCGCTGACGACGGCGGTTGACATGGCGGCGCGCGCTTACCAGCGCGACGGTCGGCTTTCCGGGTTGGCGACGGGCCTGACCGATCTCGACAGCAAGATGGGCGGCATGCAGCCCTCGGACTTGATCATCCTTGCCGGCCGTCCGGGCATGGGGAAAACCGCGCTCGCTACTAACGTTGCTTATAACGTCGCCAAGGCTTGGGCCGGCGAGGTCCGGGCCGACGGTCACCTGGCCACCGTCGATGGCGGCATTGTCGGCTTCTTCTCGCTTGAAATGTCCGCCGAACAACTGGCGACGCGCATCATTTCCGAACAGACCGGAATTCCCTCAAACAAAATTCGGCGCGGCGACATCGAAGAAGCCGATTTCGAAAGGATCAGGGACGTTTCGATCGACCTGCAGAATTTGCCATTTTACGTCGATGAAACTGGCGGACTTTCCATTGGGCAATTGGCGGCGCGGGCGCGACGATTGAAGCGGCAACGCGGGCTCGATCTCTTGGTCGTCGACTACCTGCAGCTTCTGCAAGGATCGAGCCGCCGCGCCGCCGAAGGGCGCGTTCAGGAAATCACTGAAATTACGACCCGGCTGAAGGCGCTGGCTAAAGAGCTCAACATCCCGATTCTCGCCCTCTCGCAATTGTCGCGGCAGGTGGAAGGCCGCGAGGACAAGCGTCCGCAACTGTCGGATTTGCGCGAATCAGGATCGATTGAACAGGATGCGGACGTCGTCCTTTTTGTATTCCGGGAGGAATACTATCATCAGATACGTAAGCCGACCGAGGCTAACCGCGAGAAATTTGCGGAATGGCTGGCGGAAGGCGAGCGCGTGGATGGCAAGGCCGAAATTATTATTGGTAAGCAACGTCATGGTCCCACAGGGACGGTCGAATTGCAGTTCGACGCCGCGGTGACCCGCTTTGCCAATCTCGATAGCGCGCACCGGCGCGACTTCTAAGCCACCGCGGGCGTGCTTTACGGCCGCAGCGGCGGCGGTCATAAGCGGTAATCATGGCACGCGAAAAACGCTTAAAGCCCGCAGAACCGGCGCCAGGCGTCGCGGAAACCGGCGGGATATTGACGATCGATCTCGCTGCCATCGCCGCCAATTGGCAGACGTTGGCACGCCAACTCATCGCCGTGGAATGCGCCGCGGTTGTGAAGGCGAATGGCTATGGCCTTGGCCTCAAGCGGGTGGTCACGGCGCTGGCGCGAGCGGGCTGCAAAACTTTCTTTGTCGCGGATCTCGCGGAAGCGCGAACTGTCCGTGCCGCGGCGCGGCCCGCCACTATCTATGTTCTCCATGGCTTCACACTCGACGCTGCGGACGCCTTTATCGAGCTTGGCGTGCGGCCAGTGATCAATTCGATGACCGAACTTGCCGAATGGGACACATTCGTTGCCGCCCGCAGCTGGCAGGGCGGCGCCGCGCTGCATGTCGATACCGGCATGCACCGCCTCGGCGTCTCCCCGGAGGAGGCCGCGGCGCTTGCGCCGCGTGTCCACACTGCAAATCACGGCATTGCGCTGTTGCTGAGCCACCTTGCTTGCGCCGAGCTTCCCGACCACCCGCTCAATGCCATCCAGCTGAAAATGTTTCGTGAGCTTCGCACGCTCTATGCCGGCATTCCGGCTTCGCTCGCCAATTCGTCCGGAATTTTTCTCGGCGACACGGCACATTTCGATCTGGCGCGGCCGGGTGCGGCGATTTACGGGATCAATCCAACGCCCTGGTCAGGCCCAATCCAATGAAAAGCGTTGTTGAACTGGCCGGGCGCATTTTGCAGATACGCAGCGTCGCACGCGACCAGACAATCGGTTATGGCGCCGCGTGGACGGCGCGGCGCAATTCGCGCATTGCGGTGGTCGCGCTCGGCTACGCGGACGGGCTATTACGTGCCGGCAGCGGCAGTGACGAGCGGCCAGGCGGGTCGGGAATCGTGGCCGGCAAAAAATGCCCTATAGTGGGCCGCATTTCGATGGATCTCCTCGCGCTCGACATCACCGATCTGCCCGACGGCGCCGTGCGCCGTGGCGATTTGGCGACCCTGATCGGCGGTGAACTGAGCATTGACGATGTCGCGGCAGCGGCGGGCACGATCGGCTATGAGATCCTCACCAGGCTCGGTCCGCGTTGCCAACTGATTTATCGGAGCGCGTGATGGCCCCGCGCGCGCCAAACTTCATCTGCCAGAATTGCGGCGCGGCGTTCGCGCGCTGGGCAGGCAAATGTGAAGCCTGCGGCGAATGGAACACGCTGGTTGAGGAAACCGCCAGTCGTGTGCGCGTGCCCTCGCGTAAGGGCCGGCCATTTGCCGTCGAGCCCTTAAAGGGAGCGACTGCCGAGGCGCCACGGCTTGCTTCCGGTATCGCCGAATTCGATCGCGTCACCGGCGGCGGGCTCGTGCGCGGTTCGGTGCTTTTGCTTGGCGGCGATCCTGGGATCGGCAAATCAACGCTGCTGCTCGAAGTCGCGGCGGCATTCGCGCGGGGGCGGCACCGCGCTGTCTACATTTCGGGCGAAGAGGCGGTGGCGCAAGTGCGGCTGCGCGCGGAACGGCTCGGCCTTGCCGAGGCGACGGTCGAAGTCGCAGCAGAAACGTCGGTTGAGGATATCGTCACGACGGTGTCGCAGGGCGTGATCCCACGCATGCTGGTTATCGACTCCATTCAGACTATGTGGACTCAAACGGTCGATGCGGCGCCGGGAACCGTGACGCAAGTCCGGGGCTCCGCCGCAGAACTGATTCGCTTTGCCAAGCGCAGCGGCGCGGCGGTCATTTTGGTCGGCCACGTCACCAAGGACGGTCAGATCGCCGGCCCCCGCGTTGTTGAGCATATGGTCGATGCGGTTTTGTCGTTCGAAGGCGAAGGCTCGCAGCAGTTTCGCATCCTGCGCGCGATCAAAAATCGATTCGGCCCGACCGACGAGATCGGCGTCTTCGAAATGACCGGCGGCGGATTGCGGGAGGTGGCAAACCCGTCCGCACTATTTTTGTCCGAGCGCGATCTCGGCAGCGCCGGCACCGCCGTATTCGCAGGCGTCGAGGGCACGCGTCCGCTGCTGGTTGAAATTCAGGCGCTGGTGGCGCCCACCACACTGGGCACCCCGCGCCGGGCCGTCGTGGGTTGGGACCCGAATCGACTGTCGATGGTCTTGGCAGTGCTGGAGGCGCATTGCGGGGTGCGCCCGTCGGGACATGATGTTTACCTCAATGTCGCCGGCGGATTACGGATCCAAGAACCTGCGGCCGACATTGCCGCCGCGGCGGCCTTAGTCTCCTCGCTGACGCATGCTCCCCTGCCCGCGAATGCCGTCTATTTCGGCGAAATCTCGCTCTCGGGTGCGGTTCGGCCGGTTCCCCAAAGCGCGGCCCGGATGCGCGAGGCACAGAAGCTCGGTTTCGCCAAGGCAATCGCTCCGGAAGCCGCGCGCAATGACGCCCCGGAGGGATTTACCCTCGTGGCAATAGGCACCCTCGATAATCTCGTGGCCGATATCGCGCGCGAGAGCACCCCTGCCCGGCGACGGGTGAGCCGCCAGGATGGCTGATTTTGCCACCACCTTGGCTCGGCACAGTGAGGTTAATTAGCGCTTCGTGAGGCGCGTTCAGACCCCGTTATCCGGTTGCGGAACAATCGCGAGAAGATGGGTGACGGCATGGCGCAGCCCCGCTATACACGCGGCGGAGCGCTCAAAGCCCAGCCGAATCGTACATCGAAGCCCATGCCGATCACGCTGCTCGATATCGTCCTGATCCTGGTGATGCTGATTTCGGGCCTGCTCGCCATGGTACGCGGCTTCATGCGCGAGGTCCTCTCGATTACCGCATGGATCCTGGCGGCCGTCGCCACGCTTTATTCCTATGGCAAGCTGTTGCCTTTCGCCAAGCAGTACTTCAACAGCGATATTGTCGCCGCGATTGTGGTGGTCGGCGGGGTCTTTCTGCTCACGTTGCTGGTTGTTTCGGTCTTCACCATCAGAATTTCCGACATGGTGCTGGATAGCCGCGTCGGAGCACTTGATCGCACGCTCGGATTTTTATTCGGGCTCGCTCGCGGCCTGATCATCGTCGTCATTGCGTTTCAGTTCTTTATTTGGCTCGTTCCCGACCGCAGCCAGCCACAATGGGTCAAGGGCGCCAAATCCAAGGTGGTCCTGGCGGGGACCGGACAATGGCTGATGTCGATGTTGCCGGATGACCCTGAAAGCACCATTTTAAACAAGTTGAAGCGGGCCCGTCCTGAGGACACCGAAACTCCGGCTGCTGCACCCGACCAACGCCGCAGCGAGCTCGACAGGTTGGAGATACCAAGGTCATGACCGGACCTGCCGCCCTCGACCTCGACGCGGATCGGCTTCGCGAGGAATGCGGCGTCTTCGGCATTTTCGGACATCCTGACGCGGCAGCGATTACCGCGTTGGGTCTGCATGCCTTGCAGCACCGCGGCCAAGAGGCTGCCGAAATCGTCACCTTCGACGGCAAGCGCTTTCATTCGGAACGGCGGCTCGGCCTGGTCGGCGATGCTTTCTCCAGGCGGGAAGTCATCGATCGCCTGCCTGGCAATGCGGCGATCGGCCATGTGCGCTATTCCACGACCGGCGAGACGATTTTGCGCAATGTCCAGCCGCTGTTCGCCGAAC
>CAWCCY010000020.1:0-106608 GCA_963794075.1 uncultured Actinomycetota bacterium | reverse complement strand
GTGCTGGCCTCAACTCATCGTATTGCTGCTTCTCGCGTGCACCGGCCTCGACGGGCCGCCCTGCGGCGCTCCGGCCGGGTCCGCTCGGCAGGACCCGCGCGTCGTCTCCGGCGGATGGAACCCGTGCCACTCGCCGGCAGCCGCCCCGGTGTCGACGTCCCCGATGCCCGCGGGCGCAACCGCCTCGATCAGGCCGGGAGGACTGATCGGACAACCGGACGTCGTCGCCGCGACGTGCGAGCTCGACCCGACGGATGGCACGTGCCGCGCCGCACCACCTTCGATTACGGGCACGCGGACGGCCGGGCGCGCGAGCAGCGCGGGCCTACGACCGTGGGGACGGAGCACGTCCTGCTGTACGACGCCGCCCGGCCACCGTGCCGCTCACCGCCAGTTCCGCTTCCCGGTGACGTGAACGGCCACCCCGACGGCGGCCCGAGGCCGCCGCCAGGCTGCTCGACGCCCGACGACCCGGCGACGGGGATCCGGCGCGAGGCGGCCGAGGAGCTCGGGGTCGAGGTCGGCGAGTCGGAGATGTGTTCGACGTCTGGATGAGCCCGGTCGGTGACCGAGCGGCTGCACTTCTACGCCGCGCCGTACACGCCCGCGAGCCGCACCGCCGAGGGCGGCGGCCTGGCCGACGACGGCGAGGACATCGAGGTGCTCGAGCTGGGCTTCGACGCGCGCTCGAGGCGATCGGCAGCGGGCGGTGGCGGACGCCAAGACGATCATGCTGCTGCAGTGGGCCGCCCTGAGCGGTCCCTTCCCGCCGGTGAGCGGGCTCGGCGGGGACGGCCCTCGGCTGCACCCGCTGCTCGCCCGGCGCTGGAGCCCCACCACGTTCGACCCGGCGCACGACGTGAGCCCCGCCGAGGTGGACGTCCTCCTCGAGGCGGCACGCTGGGCACCCTCGGCCGGCAACTCCAGCCGTGGGCTTCGTCGCCGCCCGCCGGGGCGAGCCCGACCACGCCCGGCTGGTCGCGCACCTCGCGGCCAGCTCCGGCGGTGGGCGCCGGCCGCGAGCCTGCTCGTCGCGAACCTCGCGCTGCGGCTGGTCGAGGGCACCGACTGGGAGTACTCCGAGTTCGCGCTCTACGACCTCGGCCAGGCGGTCGCGCACATGACCGTCCAGGGTCGTGCGCTCGGGCTGCAGGCCCGGCAGTTCCGGGCGTTCGACCGCGAGGGCATCGAGGCCGAGTTCGCCGTGCCGCCGCACTGGGAGGTCACCTCGATGACGGCCTTCGGCCGCGTCGCGGATCCGGCGCCGGCCCGGCCCCGGCGGCCGCCGCATCGACCTGCGATGGCCCGCCGACGGGTCCGCGCCGGCCGGCCGCTGAACGCGCCGGTCACGCCGCCGGCTCTGCGGCGACGCCCGTGCTCGTCCGCACCACGAGGCGGGTGAAGTCGTTGAGAACGTGGCGGGCCGGCTGCGCGGGTGCGCCGGCGCTCGCCGGCCGGGCCGGCGCGCCGTGCAGCACCCGGGCCTCGTCGCTGCGGCCGGCGAGCTGGGTGACCAGCCCGGCGGCCAGCCGGGCTCCGCAGTCGTGGGCGGGCTGGTAGACGGTGGTGAGGCCGAAGGCCTCGGCGTCCGGATGGTCGTCGAAGCCGACGACCGAGAGGTCCTCGGGCACCCGCACGCCGTCGGCGCGCAGGGCATGCAGGACGCCGATGGCCATCTCGTCGCTGATCGCGAACACCGCCGTCGGCAGCGGGTCGACGCGCAGCAGCCGGCGAGCGGCGTCGACCCCGCCCCGGATCGTCCAGTAGCCCGGGACGTCGAGGCCGGGGTCCGGCCACAGCCCGCGCTCGTGCAAGGCGTAGACGTACCCGCGGCGCCGCTCGCCGGCCGCGGTGAAGTGCAGCGGCTCCTGCGGGTCTCCCGAGACGAGCGCGATCCGCGCATGCCCGAGCCCGACCAGGTGCTCCACGACGCTCCGGGCAGCACTCCGCTCGTCGATCGCCACGCTCGTGACCCCGGGCAGCAGCACGCCGACGCTCCCGAGCAGCGGCCCGGCCTGCCGGACGAGCGCGACCTCCGCGGCCGACAGCGGCAGGGCGACGACGACCAGCGCGTCGAGGTCGACCCGCCCCGGGAGCGAGGAGAAGAAGGCCTGCCGCGCCTCGGCGTCGTCGACGGGGTAGAGCACGACCTCGTAGCCCGCGGGCCGCAGGACGGCCTCCAGGCCGGAGATCACCTCGCCGAACCACCAGCGACCGATGTGCGGCGTGAGCACGCCGACCAGTCCTGCACCCACTCCGCCCCCCTCCTGCCTCCTGCCCGGGTCGGGCGAAGTCTAGAACGCCTGACTGACGAGGCCCGGGTTCGCCGCCCACCGCGCAGCCGTTGGGCCGGCGCCTGATAATCCCGGGCATGGCACGTGAGGGCGGGTCGCGCCGGCGTCGAGGAGGTGACGGCGCCGGATCCGGCCGGCAACGCCTCGGGCCCCCCGGCCCGGGCCGGCCGGCGGCCCCTGGACGCCGTCCGCGCCCGCCTCCCCACGGGGTTGCTGTTCAGCCTGACCGTCTACCTGGCGTCGCGGATCCCCGTCGTCGGGCTCGTGATCCTCTACCTGTCCCGGACGCCGTCGAAGAGCGTGTCGACGCTCGTCGACGAGCGCGACGGCTGGTGGTACCGCACCATCGCCGAGCACGGGTACCCCGCCTCGCTCCGGCAGCCGGTCGCCGCCCTCGGCGATACGCACCACGCCTACAGCGCGTGGCCTTCTTCCCGGGTACCCGGCGGTCATCAGGGCGGTCCACGAGCTGACCCGGATGCCCTACGTCGCGGCCGCGCTGACCGTCGCGGGCGTCTGCGGGTTCCTGGCCGTCTGGGCGGTCTACGCACTCGGCCGCGCTCACGGCGGCGAGCGGGTGGGGCGGCTCGCGGCCGTGCTGGTGGCCGTGTCGCCGGGGTCCGCGTCGTTCACGTGGCCCTACAGCGACGGCCTCTTCGTCGCGGCGGTCGCGGCGGCGCTCGCCTGCCTGCATCGGCGCCGCTGGTGGCTGGCCGGTGCCTGCGGCTTCGTGGCGACGGTGACGCGGCCGACCGGGCTCGCCTTCGTCGCCGCCGCGGCGGTCGTGGCCGTCGTCGAGCTGGTCCGGCGGCGCGATCCGCGGCCCCTGGTCGCACCCGTGCTGGCCGCGCTCGGGGCGGTCGGGTTCGCGCTGTACGGGGCCTCGGTCACCGGAGACCCGCTGGTGTGGCGGCACGCCGAGAACCTGTGGAAGCAGCATCTCGACTTCGGCCGGGACCTCCGCCGGCTCGCCCTGCCGCTCCTGCGTGACCCCGCCCTGGCCTGGCAGACGCACGACGACCGCATCCACCTGATCATGAGCCTGCTCGACATCCTGGGCGCGGTCCTGCTCCTGGCCATGCTCGCGGCGGCAGTGGTGCTGGCGCTGCGGCGCCGGCTGACGACGGCGATGGTCGTGTACGCGGCGGTGGCGACGTTCACGATCGTCGGGTACAGCGCCGTCGCGAGCCGCCCGCGGATGGTGCTCGCCGTCGTCCCCGGCTTCGTCTGGCTCGCCTCGGCCCTCCCGAGGCGGGCGACGATCGCCCTGGCGGTGATCTCGGTGCCGTTCCTGCTGGTGACCACCTGGGCATGGCTGGAGGGCGTCACCCCCTGACCTGTCGCTGCCGGGGCCGCGAGCGGGGGGCCGCGAGTGGCCACGTCGCCGGGCGCCTGGACGATCTCGTGCGAGGGTCGGGGCCATGGCATCCCGGACGGCCAACTTCTGCATCGACGCCCGCGATCCCCGTGCCCAGGTCGCGTGGTGGGCCCAGGTGCTCGACGACTTCGAACCCGACGGTGAGGACAGCGACGACGAGGCCGAGCTGCGCGGCCCGGCCGGCCGCTGGCTCATCTTCCTGCGGGTTCCCGAGCCGAAGACGGTCAAGAACCGGATGCACGTCTGCCTGCGCCCGGTCGACCGCAGCCGGGACGAGGAGATCGACCGCCTGCTCGGCCTCGGCGCGACGGTGGTGAACGACCTGCGGGACGGCGACGCCGGGTGGGCGGTGCTCGCCGACCCGGAGGGCAACGAGTTCTGCGTGCTGTCGACGCGCGCCGACGAGGCCGGCATCGCCCGGGCGTAGCCGGGCCGTCCGTTCGTGCCGTGGGCGCGGTCAACCGCACCCGGCTCCGGGAGGTCACCGATCCTTATCGCTGACTGCGGGGCGGTAGGTGCAGACGAGCACGCCGGTCGAGGCGGGCGTCACCGAGACCAGCTCGAGCGGGCGCGCCGTGCCGTCCACGGGGAACACCCGCTTGCCCCCGCCGAGCAGGATCGGCTCGATCATGAGCCGGTACTCGTCGACGAGGTCGTGTTCGACGAGCTGGGTCGCCAGCTGGCGAGCTGCCCCAGATCTGGATCCCGGTGCCTTCGCGGGCCCGGAGCTCGCGGATCGCGCCGACGGCGTCGGACGCCGGGAGCAGCGTCGAGTTCGACCAGGTCAGGTCCTCCTGGGCGAGCGTGCGCGACGCGACGTACTTGGGCACCGCGTTGATCCAGTCCGCGTAGGGGTCGCCGGCCCGGCCGGGCCAGGCGGCTGCCATGCCCTGCCAGGTGCGGCGGCCGAACAGCAGGGCCTCGGTGCCGGCCGACAGCTCGCCGATGAGCCCGCCCATGACGTCGACGTCGAAGTAGGGCACCGACCAGCCGCCGTGCGCGAAGTCGCCCTCGCGGTCCTCGTCCGCGCCGCCCGGCGCCTGCACGACGCCGTCCAGGCTCATGAAGTCGATCAAGGTGATCTGCATGGCTGCTCCTCGGTCAGGGGCGCTTGCGCGCTCGTCGCCGGGTAGACGCACGGCCCGGGGCGGAGTCATCGTCGCCCGGCACGGACCGTAGTCCGGCACCTCGGTGCGACACGCCGGCGGGTGACCGGCGGGTTCCGGGGAAGTGCCGGTGCAGCGACCATCGAGCGCACGGCCGAGGTCCGGGGGCGGGAGACCGCAGCCATCCGTAGCCTCCGACCATGCGAGCACTCGTGGTCGAGTCCTTCACCGGTCCCGACGGCGTCACGGTCCGCGATGTCCCCGACCCTTCCCCTGCGGAGCCGGGTTCGGTGCTGGTCGAGGTCAAGGCGGCCGCGCTGGGATCGTGGGACATCGGCACGAGCTACGGCGGCTTCGCCGGCATGGGCGGGGCGACGACCTTTCCCCAGGTCATCGGGTGGGACTTCGCCGGGGTCCGGGCCGACACGGGGGAGCGGGTCGCCGGCTTCGTCGCGCAGCCCTGGGCGGGTGTGGGCACCGCGGCGCCGCGGGCCGCGGTTCCCGAGGGGGTGCTCGCGCCGGTGCCGGACGGCCTGTCCGACGAGGCGGCCGCCACGCTCGCCGTCACGGCGCTCACCGCCCGGCTCGCCCTCGACACCGGCGGGCAGCCGCGAGGCGCGAACCTGCTCGTGATCGGCGCGGCCGGGGCGGTCGGCGCCGTCGTCGTGGCGCTGGCTACGGCGCAAGGCCTCGTCGTCGCGGGCTCCGCCAGCCCCGAGGACGCCGACCGCATCCGGGCCGCCGGCGGCGTCCCGCTCGACCGGCACCGCGACCTCGCCGAGCAGTACGCCGCGGCCGGCCTGATCTCGCCGGACGCCGTCATCGACTTCGTCGGCGGCGAGGCGGGCAGCGCGGCGATGGAACTGCTGCAGGACGGCGCCGCCTTCGTGTCGGCCACGCCGAACAGCGTGCCGCCGGCCGTCCGCGGCATCCAGCCCCAGGTGATCGGCGTCCAGCCCGACGGGGGCAAGCTCGCGGCGCTGCTGCCGCGGTTCGCCAGCGGTGAGCTGCCCGTGCCCCGCTTCGAGGCGGTGCCGCTGGAGGACTCCGCAGAGGCCTTCCGCCGTCTCGCCGCCGGCGCAACGCGCGGGAAAGTCGTCGTTGTGCCCTGACGAGGAACCCCGCCGCGGCGCCCGAAGGGGTGAGCACGTACCGGGAATGCCCGCCGGTCGGGCAGACTTGTAGAGGGCGGCCGGTCCGGTACATGTCCCCGGGCCTCACCTGAAGCCGCTACGAGCGGCCACCCGCCGAGAGGCGACTGTCGGATCGGCTGACCTGCGTGACGGCCGCCCGGTCTTCGGACCGGGCGGCCGTTCGCCTGTCGTGCCTGCTCGGCTGCTCAGCGGATCGTGACGCCGCGCGCGTCGACCTCGACGTGGGCGCCCTGCCGGGCCAGCTCGCCGGCACCCTCCGCGGGGGACACTCCCACCCGGCCGGCGAAGCCGGTGTCGTGCCGCACCACGAGGCCGGTGAACGTCAGCCGCTGGCCCGCCCGGATGGTCTGCGCCGACTCCCCCCGCGTGCGCAGCTGCACCCAGACCCGGTGACCCGGGCCGTCACCCACCCAGAAGCCCTCGTCGGCCGGGACCGTCAGCACCGGCACGCCTCGCGCGCGCACCTGCTGCCCGGCGAGCGCCCGGACCTGGCCCGCGGCCGGCAGGACGGGCCCGTCCGGCCCGGTCAGCACCGCGTCCGCCGGGACGCGGCGCGCGGACGCCGTCGGGTCCGGAGTCGTCGAGGTCGTGGAGGTCGCAGCCGGTGCCGGCGGCGCCGCCGTCGCCCGACCGCCGGCGGCCTGCGAGGCGGGGCCCATGACCGCCACGACGACCGCGACGACGCCCGCGACCACCACGGACGCGCCGGCACCGGCGGCCTGCGCCGGGTGGCCCCGAACCCACCGCATCACGTGGCCGTGCCAGGCGCCGAGCGGGAGCCACGGGACGATGCCGCCGAGTGCGCGCCGGCGCTGCAGCAGGGGCTCGCTGAGCTCGGCGCAGGTGCGGCAGCGGGTCAGGTGGTCACCGGCGCGAAGGGCGGCCTGCCTGCGCCGGTCACCGGCCGACACGGCGAGCAGCACCGGCCGGCACCTCGGTGTCGGCAGCTCGATGCCCCGCAGGGCGAGCAGGTAGTCCAGGCGCAGCCTCGCGCGGGTCCGTGCCAGCTGTGCGGCGACCGCCGCGGCCCCTGACTCCCCGCCGAGCTCGCTGACGGCGACGTCGTGCACGACGTGCTCGACCAGCTGGTCCCGCTGCCGCTGCGGCAGCTCCCTGAGCGCCGTCGCGAGGGCACGTCTGTCCTCGGCGGCGAGCAGCACGTGCTCTGGCTGCGGCGGTTCCCGCCGGTCGACGAGGCGGGCGGAGTGACGGCGTCCGAGGTCGGCCTCGCGGTACCGGCCGGCGACCAGGTTGCGGGCGACGGCGAACGCGTAGCCCGTCAGCGTCCCGTCCTCCAGGCGGCCGCGGGCGGCGAGCACCCGGGTCAGCGTCTCCTGGGTGATGTCCTCGGCGTCGTGCGCGTCGTGCACCCGCGACAGGGCGAACCGGCGCAGCGGCTCGACCAGCGCGAGGATCTCCGTCTGCTCGTCACCGGGTTCGTCGCGGCGCCGCTCACGCTCGGGGGGCGTGGGTGGAGCGGGGTCGCGCGAGCGGCTCACCGTGGCCCTCACCTCCCGTTCCGGCGCCGGCACGGCGGCGTCCGGGCTACTGCTACCCGCGCAGCCGCACTCCCAACCCGTGCCGTTACAGGGCGATCCGCGAGAAATGTGCGTCATGGCGGCAGGCCGAACGCGTCGTCCCCATGTGCGCCGCGCCATCACGGGCACGGCGCCTGACGACAGCGCAGAGGAGATCCGCATGAACGACCGCATCGAGGCCCAGCGCCTCGTGGGTGCCCACCTGGTGGGTGCCGGCCAGGAGAAGATCGGGAACATCGGCCAGATCTTCCTGGACGACGAGACGGGCACCCCGCAGTGGGTCACCGTGCAGATCGGGCTGCTCGGCCACACCGAGAAGCTTCGTGCCGCTGGCCGGCGCCCGCGTCGGGGACGGCGAGGTCGAGGTGCCCTACGGCAAGGACAAGGTCAAGGCCGCCCCGTCGGTCAGCGCCGGCGACGGCCACGTCAGCCCGGCCGAGGAGGCCGCGCTGTACCGCTACTACGGCCTCGGCGAGGCCACGGGCGGCGGCGCGGGCGAGGCCACGGACGGCCGGCCCGAGGTGCAGCGCCGGACCGACGAGGGGCGCGACGGCTACGACACCTCGGGGCCGACCACCGACGACGCGATGACCCGCTCGGAGGAGCGGGTGCGCGCCGGCACCGAGCGGGTCGAGGCGGGCCGGGCCCGGCTGCGCAAGTACGTCGTCACCGAGAACCAGCAGGTCACGGTGCCGGTGACCCGTGAGCAGGTCCGGGTGGAGCGCGAGCCCATCACCGACACCAACCGGACGCCGCCCTCGCCGGGCCCGCGATCTCCGAGGAGGAGCACGAGATCGTGCTCAACGAGGAGCGGCCGGTCGTGGCCACCGAGGCGGTACCGGTGGAGCGGGTGCGGCTCGCGAAGCACGCCGAGCAGACGAGCAGACCGTGACGGCCGACGTGCGCAAGGAGCACATCGAGCTCGACGGCGACGGCCGCACCGCCGAGCGCCTCGACGGCGACCGGTAGCTCGCCACTGGTCGGCGAGGGGTCCGGACGCCGGAGGGGAGCGTCCGGCCCCCTCGCCGTCCTCGCCGTCCCGGGTTCGGTGCAGGTGCTGGGCGGCGTCGGCGCGGGCTCGCCTCAGGTGCGCGCCGTGAGGGTTTGCGCCGGACGGGCGCGACCGTCTCGACGTCCCGGGCCCGGACCCGGCCGAGGGCGAGCGCCAGCAGCCCGGACGTCGTGCCCGTCGCCGCCATCGCCCACCAGGCGTGTTCGAAGTCGGCGATCCGGGCCGTGCGGCTGACGTCGCCGAGGATGACCAGCAGGACGGCGATGCCGACGACCGCGCCGATCTGCCGGACGCAGGCCGTCACCGCGCTGCCGGTGGCGAACATGGAGCGCGGCAGTTCGGCGACGGCCGCGGAGCCGAGTGACGAGATGGTGAGCCCGACGCCGGCGCCGGTCAGCAGCGTCGCCGGGAGGTAGTGGGCCAGGTAGGCCGGCTCGGCGGGCGACGCCCGTGGCGAGCAGCGCCGCGCCGGCGCCGAAGACGAGCCCCCCGGGCACGGCGACCACGCGCTGCCCGAACCTGTCGGACAGCCGCCCCGCCACGGAGCCAGCGCCGCCGCCGTCAGCGGACCCGGCGTGAGGGCGACGCCCGCGCGCAGCACGCTGTAGTGCCACACGCCGGTCAGGAACAGCACACCGCCCAGCAGCATCGCGTAGAAGCCGAGGGAGAACACGAAGGTCGCGGCATTGGCCACCGCGAACGACCGCACCCGGAACAGGCGCAGGTCGACGACCGGCGCGGGGTGCCGCGCCGAGCGGACGCCGAAGGCCAGCAGCAGCACGGCGGCGGCGGCGAACGCCGCGACGATCCGCGCGCTTCCCAGCCCCACTCGGGCCCCTGGACGATGCCCAGCGCGAGGGCGCCGATGCCGAGGGCGAGGAGGGCCGCACCGGCGACGTCCGGGGCCGGGCCGCTCGTGTCACCGGTGGTCTCACGCAGCAGCCGCCGGGCCGGCACGAGTGCGGCGAGACCGATCGGCAGGTTGACGAAGAACACCCAGCGCCAGCTGCCGGCCGAGACGAGGACACCGCCGAGCGACGGGCCGGTGGCCGCCGCCACCGCGCCGGTGGCACCCCAGATCGCCGTGGCCGTGGCGCGCCGCCGCAGGGGAACTCGGGCAGGAGCAGGGCCAGGGACGTCGGCACGAGCGCCGCCGCGCCGAGCGCCTGGACGACGCGCGCGGCGATGAGCAGCTCCGGGGTCGGTGCGAGCCCGCAGGCGGCCGAGGCGA
This sequence comes from uncultured Actinomycetota bacterium, assembly GCA_963794075.1. Lineage (GTDB taxonomy): Bacteria > Actinomycetota > Actinomycetes > Actinomycetales > Kineosporiaceae > DATKNA01. The sequence continues at coordinate 96,895 of CAWCCY010000020.1, read as the reverse complement.
GCACGAAGACCGCGCCCCCGGTGAGGAAGGTGCGGCGCCGGCCGAGCCGGTCGGCCCAGCGCCCGATCGGCACGAGGGCGGCGGCGAACACGATCGTGTACGCGTTGAGCACCCACGAGAGCGTCGGCAGGGAGGTCGTCGCGAAGTCCCGCCGCAGGTCGGGGAAGGCGATGTTCACGATCGTCACGTCGAGGAAGCTCATGAAGACGGCCACCGCCGTCACGGCGAGGACCCGCCACGCTCGCGGGGAGACGACGGGCCCGGCCTGAGTGGGTAGCGTCATGCGACGGACTATGCCATAGTCCGTCGCGTAAAGCGACCGACTGGCGTAAGGTGGGCTCGTGCTCCACAACGACTACCCCGATCAGGTCTGCTCGATCGCTCGCTCGCTCGAGGCGGTGGGGGAGCGCTGGACGCTGCTGATCCTGCGGGACGTGCTGCTCGGCCGGACCCGCTTCGACGACCTGGTCGCGGACCTCGGCGTCACGCGGACCGTGCTGGCCCGCCGGCTGGAGCACCTCGTCGACGAGGGGATCCTCGAGCGGCACCGCTACCAGGGCCGCCCGGAGCGCTTCGAGTACCGCGCCACCGAGAAGGGGCTCGCGCTGACCGGCGTGCTCGCCGCCCTGCTCACGTGGGGCGACACCTACTACCCGCACCCCGACGGGCCGCCACGGCTGCTGCGGCACCGCGACTGCGGGGGAGCGGTGCACGAGGCGCTGGTCTGTGTGACCTGCGACGCGCAGGTGCCGCCCGCGCAGGTCGTCGGCGTGCCCGGCCCGGCGCTGCAGAACGCCTGACCCGCCGTCCAGCTCGCTGCGACATGCCTGCTCCGACCCCGGATCAGGACGGCGGAACCGACGGAGTGATCGCGGCGACACGCCCTCGCCCCTTTGGAACGACACGCACCCTCGGTCGAATGGAGTAGCGTTGCGTAGGGGTTAGTAAGCTGATCGTGATGGGGGTGGGTGTGTGGAGACCGCGCGTGTCCTGCTGGTGTGCACCGGCAACCAGAGCCGCAGCCCGGCGGCGGAGGCACTCCTCCGCCAGCGCCTGCGGGGGTCGGGCGTGGGAGCGGAGATCTGGAGCGCCGGCACGGCCGCGCGGGAAGGGGCGGTCCTGCACCCGCTGACCGCCGACGCCCTCGCGCGGTACGGGGTGACGGTGCGCTCGCACCGGCCCCGGCGGTTGCTGGTCGACGACGTGCGCGGCGCCGACCTGGTGCTGTGCGCCGAGCGCATGCACCGCCTGCAGGTCGCCCGCCTCGACTCCACAGCGGTCGGCAAGACCTTCACGCTCGCCGAGTTCGGCCGGATCGCCCCGCACCTGGAGGGCGGCTCCCTGCAGGAGCTGCTGGCGCTGGCCCGCGAGCAGCGCTCGGCGTACCCTCCGCGGCAACCCTCGGACGACGACATCCCCGACCCCGTCCGTGGCGACCACCGGATGCACGAGCAGATCGTGACGCGGCTGGCCGGCCTGACGGCAGTGGTGGCCGCGGTGCTGACCCTGGTGTCCGGCCGGCCGTCATCGGCGCCCGGGCCGACTGCCGCCCCCCACGATGGCGAGCCCCACCTGCCGGGTTCGCCGTCCGCGCCGGCCTTCACGTCGGCCTTCGGGTCGGCCGTGACGGTGCCCGCGGCACCTGCGACAGGATGGGTCTGGTCGGGCCCGGAGCGCTGAACCGCGCCCCCTGTCACCCTTGCCGTCGCCCCGAATCCCGAACCCGGGTGACGATGGACTGCTCGTGGCCTGACCCTTCGCCGAGCCGGCGGGCTGCGGCGCGGCGGCTGCTGGGAGACTGCCCGCGTGAGGGCACTCGTGCTGGGCGGTGGCGGCATCACGGGCATCGCGTGGGAGCTCGGCCTGCTGGCCGGGCTCGCCGAGGGCGGCGTCCGGCTCGGGGAGGCCGATCTCGTGGTGGGCACGTCCGCGGGGTCGGTCGTCGGGGCCCAACTGCTGTCCGGCGCGCCGGTCGAGGAGCTGTACGCGTCACAGCTCCGGCCGCCCTCGGGGGAGATCGCCGCCTCGATGGGGCCGCGCGAGCTGGTGCGCTGGGTCTACGCGTCGCTGTCGTCCCGCGACGAGACGAAGGCCCGTGCCAGGCTCGGCCGGATGGCCCTGCGCGCACGGCCCTCGGCGACCCTCAAGGAACGGCTCGCGGCGATCGCCTCGCGACTGCCGTCGAGCGAGTGGCCGACCCGCGCGCGGCTGCTGGTCACGGCCGTCGACGCGCAGGACGGCCGGTTCCGGGTGTTCGACGCCGGCGCGGGGGTGCCGCTCGTCGACGCGGTCGCCGCCAGCTGTGCGGTCCCGCTGGTGTGGCCGCCGGTGCCGATCGAGGGTCGCCCGTACGTCGACGGCGGCGCCAGATCCGCCGCGAACGCCGACCTGGCCACGGGCGCCGACCGCGTGGTCGTGATCGCTCCGATCGCCCGCGCGGCGCGGCGCTCGGCGCGCATCGACCGCCAGCTCGCCACCCTGGGGCCAGGTGTGCGGACGGTCACCGTCACCCCGGACGCCGCCGCGCGCCGCGCGTTCGGGCGGAACGTCCTCGACCCGGCGCACCGGGCCGCAGCCGCCCGGGCCGGCCGGGCCCAGTCGGCGGCGGTCCTGGACGCCGTCCGCGCCGTCTGGGTCTGAGCGTTCCGGCCGACCCGGGCGGCCGAGCCGGCCGACCCGCCGGAGCCAGGCACCGCTACCGATCGCCACCCTGCTGGCGGTGCTCGGCCTCGGCGATCCGTTTGATGGCCTGCAGCCGGGCGTCCCACCGGGCGGCTGCCGCGGTCATCGCCCTCGCCGCCGCCTCGAGCCGGTCCGGCCGCACGGTGAACCGGACCTCCCGGCCGTCCCGGCGCTGGGTGACGACGCCGGCGTCGAGCAGCACGGCGAGGTGCTTCGAGACGGCCTGACGGGTGAACGGGAGCTGCCTGGCCAGGGCCGTGGGCGTGGCTTCGCCGAGCGTGACGAGCACGTCGAGCACGCGGCGGCGGCCGGGCTCGGCCACCGCCGCCCACAGCTGCTCGTCGTCGGCCGCGTTCACCCCGTCGTTCACCGCGGCGCCGGAGCCCCTCGGGTCACGACCTCGGCCAGCCGGCCCAGGTGGCTCGCCCAGCCCGTGCAGGTGATCCTTCTCGAAGGTGTCCTTCTCGTCGTCGGGCCAGCTCGTCTGGTCGAGCCCCGACTCCGTCACGCGCAGCCGGGTGCCCTCGCCCTCGGGGGCGAGGGTGAACTCGACGAGCGTCGAGTTACCGGCGCGGGCGGTGCTGCCGGCGGGGTGGCTCCAGCGGTAGGAGTACGACCGGGCCGGCTCGACGGCCTCCACGCTCACCTGCACGTGGTGCTGGGCCGCCGGGTCCGTGCCGAACGTCATGGTCCCCTGGTAGCCGGGGTCGACCCGCAGGTCGAGCTCGTCGGCGAACCAGCGGCGGATCTGGTCGGGCTCGGTGACCGCCCGCCAGACCGAGTCGACGGGTGCGTCGATGAGGATGGACTGCTCGATGATCCTGGTCACGTCCTGCTCCTGTTCTCTGCCGGACCGGGCCGGGTCAGCTGATCGGGCGGCCGGTGCCGCCGTCGACGTAGGCGTGCAGGCTCGCGAGCACGTAGTCCCAGCCGCCGCTGCAGAGGTCGTAGCAGTGCAGCCGGGGGGTCAGGCCTTCGTGGTGCAGGTCCATCGTGGTGCCTCCGGCACGGTCGGGCCGTAACCGGATGGCGATCCGCGTGCCCGGCCACTCCGCCCAGGCCGGAACGGCCGGTGCGGCGAGGACGCTCCACACCACCGTGTGGGGTCGCTCGGCGGTCTCGACGGCGAGGGTGACCTGCTCGAAGTCGCTGTTGGGGAAGGCGATCCGCAGCTCGCCCCCGCCTGCACCGTCGCCGGAGACCCTGGTCGTCCACCAGCCGGCGAGGCCGGGGACGGTGGTCAGCGCGTCGTAGACGACGTCCGGCGGTCGTTCGAACCGCAGCTGGGTGCGGTAGTCCTGCGCGCTGGTCGTGGCGCTCGTCTCGGTCATGGCTTCCTCCCTCAGAATGCGCAACTCGCGGTTGCGTCTGAGCGAGACTAGCGCGGTGGGGTCAGTCGCGCAACCATCGGTTGCGGATGAGGTCAGGTCGCGAGCAGGGCGGCCTTCCCGCGGATCCGGCCGTCGCGCAGGTCGCGGAGAGCGGCCGGAGCGTCGGCCAGCGGATAGGTCCGGTCGAGGGCGGGCGTCACCTGCCCGGCCTCGATCAGCTCCGTCAGTGCGGCGAGGTCGGCGGCGTTCTGGGACGCGACGAAGGTGCCGAGCCGCTGCCGGACGAACAGCGAGAGCGCCATCGCGCGCAGCTGCCGGTCCGTGCCGCCGAGCCACCGGCCCGGGGTCTCGCCACCGACGATCACCAGCGTGCCGCGAGGGGTGAGCAGGCGCCGCAGCAGCGAGAGCGGGCGGTTGCCCGCGATGTCGAGCACGACGTCGTAGCGGCGGTCGCTGCCGTCGAGATCGTCGCGGGTGTAGTCGACGACGTCGGTGGCGCCCAACGACCGGACCAGGTCGAGCTTGCCCGTGCTGGCGACCCCGGTGACGTGTGCGCCGAGCGCGGTCGCGATCTGGACGGCGAAGCTGCCGACGCCGCCCGCCGCGCCGATCACCAGCACGGCGTGCCCGGCCCGCACCCGGCCCTTGCGGACCGCCTGCAGGGCGGTCACGCCCGAGACGGGGACGACCGCGGCCTGCTCGAAGCCGAGGTTCGCCGGCTTGCGGGACAGCTTGCCGGGCAGCGCCACGGCGTACTCGGCGAAGCTGCCCCGGGCGAAGCCGTACACCTCGTCGCCGACCGCGAACTCGGTCACCTCCGCGCCGACACCGGCGACCGTGCCGGCGACGTCCGCGCCCTGCACCCGCGTCTTCGGGGCGCGCAGGCCGTACCCGGCGAGGCGGACGGCGTACGGGAGGCCGGCCGTGAGGTGCCAGACGCCCTGGTCGACGCCGGCCGCGTGCACGCGGACCAGCACCTCACCGGCGCCGATCTCGGGCCGGGGGACGCGGTCGAGCCGCAGTACGGCGTCGGGCTCGCCGTAGGTGTCGTGCACGACCGCCCGCATCGTGGCGTTCGGCGTGGCGGTGGGGTGGGGGCGGGCATCGCTGGTCGTCATGGTGATCCTTCGGGGCGGGCCGGCGTCGCCGGCGGGGTGGTGGTGCGGGTGGTGGTGGGCTGCGGGGCCCACGAGCGTGGCCTTACGTCGTAAGGTAGACTTACACCGTAAGATAGTCAACGGCCCCCAGAGGAAGAGGTGAACGAAAGGAGGCGACACCATGTCAGCAACCCCCGCCGTGCCGGCGCGAGGCGCCGGCTCCCCGCGTGCCGCTGACCCGGGAGCGCGTGCTGCGCGCCGGGCTCGCGCTCGCCGACGAGCACGGCCTCGACTGGCTGAGCATGCGCAAGCTCGGGCAGGCGCTCGGGGTGGAGGCGATGTCCCTCTATCACCACGTCGCCAACAAGGACGACCTCGTCGACGGGATGATCGACCTGGTCTTCGCCGAGATCGAGCTGCCCCTGGGCGAGCCGGACTGGAAGGTCGCGATGAGGGCCCGCGCTCTCTCGGCCCGCCAGGTCCTGGGGCGGCACCGCTGGGCGAACGGGCTGATGGAGTCGCGCAGGGTTCCCGGGGCGGCCAATCTTCGTCACCACGACGCCGTGATCGGCTGCCTCCGGCGAGCCGGGTTCCCGATCACGCTGGTCGCTCACGCGTACGCGGCGCTCGACAGCTACATCTACGGGTTCGCCATGTCCGAGCGCGTCCTGCCGTTGGGCACTCCTGAGCAGACCACCGAGCTCGCGCAAGCGATCCTGGCGCGCTTCCCCGTGGACGAGTACCCGTACCTCGCGGAGTTCGCGACCCAGCACGTCATGCGCCCCGGCTACGACTACGCGAGGGAGTTCGAGTTCGGCCTCGACCTGCTGCTCGACGGCCTCGAGAAGGCCCTGGCGAGGCGGAGCGGGAGTGAAGGCGGGTCAGGCGGCCCGGGTCCGCCCTCGAGAGCAACGGCCGGATGACGTCGTCCAGGAGGTCGGGGCTCTCCAGCTGCGGCAGGTGCCCGGTCGCCGGGAGCAGCTCGAACGTGGCGCCCGGGATGGCCGCCGCGTAGACCCGCCCGTAGCCCGGGTCGGCGATCCCGTCGCTCGCACCCCAGACCACGGACGTCGGCGTCCTGATGCCCGCCAGCCGGTGCCGCAGTCCTGCGTCGGTCATGGCCGGCTGCCCGGCGTAGAGGGCGAGCGCGGCCCGGTTGCCGGCGAGGGCGGCGCGAGCCGACGGCGGCATCGCGTCGACGTCCAGGGCCCGGCCCCGGGGGTCGTGGTAGCTGAGCTCGGCGATCTCGGGGAAGGTCAGCGAGAAGACGTCCGCGACCCGGTAGCCGGGCGCCTCGATGCCGACGGCGTCCACGAGCACCAGGCGCTCGATCCTGGCTGACCGCAGCAGGCCCATCTCGGCGGCGATCCACCCGCCGACGGAGTTGCCGACGACGGTCACCCCGTCGAGCCCGAGCTCGTCGAGCAGCGCGACGTAGACCTCGGCGAGGCCGGCCACGGTCGAGAGCTGGGCCGGGCGCGGCGTCCCGTCGAAGCCGGGATGGGTGGGCGTGAGCACCCGGACGCCGTGCCGGGCGGCCAGCCGGTCGGCGTAGGCCGATGACGGACGCCGGGCCGGCGCCGCCGTGCAGCAGCAGCACGGCGGGCCCCCGGCCGCGCTCGCCGAGGCGGACGTCGACGAGGTCGAAGGAGTCGGTCTCGACGGTGACGGTGCGGTCCCTGGTGGGGAGGGTGAACGCGCTCATGGTGGTCCTTCCGGAACTCCTGGACGTCTTCGGGAGGGTCAGCTGCGGACCGGGGAGCGCGCGGCTGCCGAGGACGATGGCGACGGCGACGAGGGCCTGCAGCCCGAGGATGATCAGGAACGCGGTCAGGGTGCCGAGCGCCCCGGGCGCCGCGAGGGTGACGAACAGGCTGCCGAAGGCGGCGACGCCGACGGCGAGCGAGAGCTGCTGGGTGGTGGCGAGGGCCCCGCTGCCCGCCCCGGCCGACGCGACGGGCACCTCGGAGAGCACGATCCGGATCAGCGACGGCATCACCCAGCCCTGGCCGAAGCCCGCGACCGCGAGCCCGGGCGCCAGAGCGGCGGCGGTCGGGCCCGGCCACGTCGCCCACACGGTCGCGCCGAGAACCACGAGCCCGGCGGCCTGCAGGGCGGCGCCTGTGGCCACCACCCCCCGGCCCCAGCGCGCGACGGCCCGGGCCGTGAGCAGGGACGCCGTGAGGAAGCTGACGGCCATCGGCGTCAGGGCGAGGCCGGCGGCCGCGGGGCTCCAGCCGAGGGCGCCCTGGACGACCAGCGCGTAGACGAACATGAACGTGCCGAAGCCCGCGAAGAAGGGTGCGGCGAGGGCGAGCCCGACGCGCATGCTGCGGTGCCGTAGCAGCGACGGGGGGAGCAGCGGGGTCGCGCCGCCCGCGCCCGCCCCCGGTGCGAGGCGGCGTTCGAGGCGGCGCTCCACCAGCACGAACGCGGCTCCCCAGGCCGGCGCCGAGGCGAGCAGCGCGAGCGACCAGAGCGGCCACCCGTCGGCGCGGCCCTCGGTCAGCGGCACCAGCACCGAGATCACCGCGGCGGCGAGGAGTGCCGTGCCGGCGACGTCGGGCCGGGTCGGCAGCGGCGAGCGGGTCTCGGGGAGGCGGGTGCGGGCGAGCCACAGGCCGGCCAGCCCGATCGGCACGTTCACCAGGAAGATGGGCCGCCACCGGCTGCCGTCGAGGTCGGCCGAGACCAGCACGCCGCCGAGCACCTGCCCGACCACCGCGGCGATCCCGCCGGTCGCGCCGAACCAGCCGACGGCGCGTGACCGGGACGACGCGGTGCCGGTGGCCTGGATCGTCGCGAGGGTCTGCGGCACCATCAGTGCGGCGGCGGCTCCCTGCAGCACGCGGGCGGCGACGAGCGCCGGCGCCGTCGGCGCGAGGCCGCAGAGCAGGCTGGTGACGGTGAACGCGGCCATCCCCGCGACGAAGAGCCGGCGCCGGCCGAAGGCGTCGCCGAGGCGGCCGCCGACCACGAGCAGCACGGCGTACGCCGTCGCGTAGCCGCTGACGACGAGCTCGAGCAGTGACGTCGAGGCGGAGCAGGTCGGTCGCCATCGACGGCAGCGCGACGTTGACGATGAAGAAGTCGATCATGGCGAGCAGGGGACCGAGAAGTGCCGCGGCCAGCGCGAGCGGCGAGAGGGGGACGCTCGGCGTCACCGCGCTCGGTGGCGCCGCCACCGGGCCGGCGGCCATCGCGCCGGGCCGGTAGGCGGAGGTGAGAGAGGTCATGCCAGGAGATTGCGCCGCGGCGAAGGGTGGTACCAGAGCCCCTTCATCCTGGTACCAGGGGCACCTGGCACGGGTAGGGCGTCAGGGGTGACCATGGGATCGTGACCACCACGGCTACCCGTCGCGTCCCCGCCGGCCGCGCTCTCACCGCGGACGAGGTGCGCCGGCGCGAGCTGGCCGCGTTCCTCCGGAGCCGGCGCGAGCGGCTGTCGCCGGGCGACGTCGGGCTGCCTGACGCCGGCCGCCGGCGCACGCCGGGCCTGCGCCGGGAGGAGGTGGCGCTCCTCGCCGGCGTCGGCGTCACCTGGTACACGTGGCTCGAGCAGGCGCGCGACATCCACTGTTCCGAGCAGGTGCTCGCCGCGATCGCCCGCACCCTGCTGCTCGACGCGCACGAGCGGTCGCACCTGTACACCCTCGCCGGGGCGCCACAGCCGGCCCAGGACGCCGAGGCCGAGGCGGTCACCCCCGAGATCAGGGCGATCCTCGCCAAGCTCGACCCGTTCCCGGCGTTCGTCTCCAACGCCCGCTACGACCTGCTGGCGTACAACCGCGCCTACACGGTGGTCGTCGGCGACCTCGACCTGCTGCCAGTCGAGGAGCGCAACTCGCTCTGGCTGATGTTCGCGAAGGAGACCACGAGCCGCTGCTTCGTCGACCGCGACGACTCCCGCGCCCGGATGGTCGCCCAGCTACGCGCCGCGATGGCCGAGCACGTGGCCGACCCCGTCTGGAAGTGCCTGGTCAAGCGGCTCCAGCGCGCGTCGCCGGCGTTCACCGAGCTCTGGGAACGGCACGACGTCGCCCAGCCGGAGAACGCCCGCAAGCGGATCCTGCACCGCGAGCTGGGGCTGCTGCAGTTCACGCACACGCACGGCTGGCTGGCCGCCCGGGCCGGGCTCCGCTTCGTCACCTACGTGCCGGCGGACGAGGCGACGGCCGAGGCGGTCGAGCGGTTCAGGCACATGGAGCCCGCCACCATCGTCTGACCGGCCACGTGTGACGTTTCCGCCGCGCGGTGCGATAGCACCTCATGAGAACGGTGGATCAGGGAGGTCAGCCCGTCCTTCCGGCGAGCCCGCGCGCACACTGGAGGCCTCGGCCGGGGGGCCGCGGCACAGTCTGAACCGGACGGGTGCGGGGTGGGGCACGTGAGCGAACAGGGCACGAGCACGGGGACCGACGACGCGTCGGCCCGGCGGCTGCGCCGAGCCGAGCTGCTGGTCGAACGGCAGCGGGCGGCGGCCCGGCGACGTCAGCGGGGGTTCCGGCTGAGGCTCCCGACGTCGAAGCCGCTGGTGTTCGAGCTGGCCGGCCGGGAGGCCGGCCGCGTCGGGCCGCGCTGAGGCAAGCGTCCGCCGGCCTGCGCGGCGCCCCGGTGCCGTCGTGCGCGCTGATGCTGGAGCTCATCCCCGGAGCCCAGCTGGCAGTCCTGCCCGGCACGACCCACATGCAGGTGACGCGCCGCGCGGACCTGCTGCTGCCGATGCTCGCGCGCTTCCTCGACTGAGACCGGATCCCGCACCCCGCACCCCGGACCAGGCCCGGCGAATCCCGAGGGCCCACGGGGCTGCGCCGCCGGGCGAATCAGGGTTGGCTTGAACCTGGCGGCTTCGCTCTCGGCGGGCCGGGGCGCGGGGGCAAGCGTTCGGGAGAGGAGCCGGGATGGCTGAGCCAGACACCGCACCGCCGGACCGTGCAGCGCCGCGTACCACGGCGGAGCGGCTGCGCGATCGGGTCACCGGCCGTTCACCCGGTCAGCGGCATCGGCCACCGCCCTGGCGCGTCGAGGGCGGGCAGGACGGCCCCGGCGGTCAGGGGGGCCCGGCGGGCGAGACCACACCGAGTTCCCGATCGTCCTGGCGGCGGTTCTGGTGGCTCCTGCTCGTGCTGCTGGTGCTGAACTGGATCATCTCCTCGGTGCTCCTCGGGCCCCAGCCCCGGGCGACCGTGGCCTACACGTTCTTCCTCAGCCAGGTGCAGGCGAAGAACGTCCAGGAGATCACCTCGACGGGCGACACGATCCAGGGCACCTTCACGAAGGAGATGGCGTACACGCCGCAGGGCGGCACCGCCGAGCAGGTCACCCGGTTCACCACCGAGCGGCCGACGTTCGCGAACGACAACCTCTTCCAGATGCTGCAGAGCAGCGGCGTGCCCGTGAACGCGAACCCGCCCGACCAGGCCCCGCCGGCGTGGGAGCAGCTGCTGCTCGGTTTCGGCCCGACGCTGCTGCTCGTCGGTCTGCTCGTGTGGTTCAGCCGGCGGGTGGCCGCCGGCGGCGGCGCGGGCGGCGTCCTCGGCTCGTTCGGCCGCTCCCGGGCGACCCTCTACAAACCGGAGGGAGGGCCCCGGACGACGTTCGCCGACGTGGCCGGCATCGATGAGGTGAGGGGTGAGGTCACCGAGATCGTCGACTTCCTCCGCGACCCGGACAAGTACCGCCGGCTCGGCGCGCAGATCCCGCACGGGGTGCTGCTCTCGGGCCCGCCCGGAAGCGGCAAGACACTGCTCGCCCGTGCCGTGGCCGGTGAAGCGTCCGTCCCGTTCTTCTCGATCTCCGCGTCGGAGTTCATCGAGGCGATCGTCGGCGTCGGCGCGAGCCGCGTGCGCGACCTCTTCGAGCAGGCGAAGAAGGTGGCCCCGGCGATCATCTTCATCGACGAGCTCGACTCGATCGGCCGCGCCCGCGGGGGCGGGCAGTCGCTCGGCGGCAACGACGAGCGCGAGCAGACGCTCAACCAGATCCTCACCGAGATGGACGGGTTCACCGGCAACGAGGGCGTCGTCGTCCTCGCGGCGACCAACCGCCCCGAGATCCTCGACCCGGCGCTCCTGCGGCCGGGCCGGTTCGACCGCCGGGTGACGGTGAGTCCGCCGGACCTCACCGGCCGCCGCCAGATCCTCGCCGTCCACACCCGGGGTGTGCCGCTGGGCCCGGACGTCGACCTCGAGGCGCTGGCCGCCTCGACCCCGGGGATGGTCGGGGCGGATCTGCGGAACCTCGTCAACGAGGCGGCGCTCCAGGCGGCGCGCCGGGGGCACGAGGCAGTGACCCAGGGCGACTTCGCGGATGCGCTCGAGAAGATCGTGCTCGGCACGGTGCGGGGGATCATGCTGTCGCCCGAGGAGCGCGAGCGGACGGCGTACCACGAGTCGGGCCACGCCCTGCTCGGCATGCTCACTCCGGGCGCGGACCCCGTCCGCAAGGTGTCGATCATCCCGCGCGGGCAGGCCCTCGGCGTCACGTTCCAGGCGCCGGCCGTCGACCGCTACGGCTACTCGGAGAAGTACCTGCGCGGGCGGATCACGGGTGCGCTCGGCGGTCGCGCCGCCGAGGAGGTCGTGTACGCCGACACCACGACCGGCGCGGAGAGCGACCTCGACCAGGTCACGCGGCATCGCCCGCCGGATGGTCGGTCGCTGGGGCATGTCGGCCATGGTCGGCCCGGTCACCGTGCTGCCGCCGCCCGGTCAGGAGTCGCCGCTGGGGCTGGACGGGCTCGCGCCGGCGACGAAGGAGCTCGTCGACCGCGAGGTCCGGAAGATCGTCGACGAGTGCTACGACGAGGCCGTGGCGACGTTGATCGCCCACCGTGAGCAGCTCGACCGGCTGGCGCACGCCCTGCTCGCCGCGCGAGACGCTCGACGAGGCCGACGCGTACGCGGCCGCGGGAATAGCGCGGGAGCAGGCGCCCGGCAGCGCTCGCCCGCGGGGAGGTCCCGGGCGTCCCGGCGGAGCCGGGCATGCCGCCGCAGCCCCCTGCGGATCCCCACGGGACGCCCATCGCCAGCACCCCGGCCCCCTCGGGGACGCCGTCCCCCACCTGATCACCCGCGCCGGCGGTGACGACTCCGCGGCCCGCCTGGTCGCGACTCACGGCGATCGCCTGCCGGGAAAGGAGTCGCGCCCGGGATGCCGCGCGCGGCACAGTGCAGCATGCTCCACGGCCGCTCCGTCACCCTGCGCGAGGTCCGCCGCTCGGACCTCGCCGTCTTCCACGACCTCCATTCAGACGTCGTCACGGCGTCAGGGGCGAGCACGTACCCCTGGCGGCCGACGTCGTTGGCGCGCATGGAGGCCGAGTTCGACCGCGCGCTGACCGAGCCCGAGGACGAGCGCCACGTGCGGTTCGCCGTCCAGGAGCGCGGTGACGAGAGCGGCACGGCGATCGGCGGGACCAGCCTGTGGGGCATCGACAGGCACAGCTCCGTCGCGCACGTGGGCATCGAGCTCGTGCCGTCCGTGCGGGGACGCGGCTTCGGCGTCGACGCCGTCCGGGTCATGTGCCACTACGCCTTCGCCGTCCGGGGCTTTCACCGGCTGCGCCTGGAGACGCTCGAGACGAACGTCGCGATGCGCAAGGCGGCCGTCACCGCGGGGTTCACCGAGGAGGGGCGCCTTCGCGGGGAGGCGTTCGTGGTGGGGGAGCGGGTCGACGAGGTCCTCTACGGCATGCTCGCGAGCGAGTGGCGCGCCGCCGACCCGGGCGCCTGAACGACGCCTGTCAGCTGCGCTCGAAGATGCTGTGCGCGCTGTTGACCACCCACGGCAGGCCCGTGCCCGTCACGGCGACCTCGGTGGCGCCGCCGTCGATCCGGTCCCACTGCGCGTTCTGCGCGTACACGTAGATGCCGTAGCCGCCCGGCGTGACGTCGGTGCCGATCACCCAGACGCTGCCGTCGGCGCCGGCGCCGATGTCGTGCGCGCCACCGGGCACCTGCCGCCACTGGCCGCCCTCGCGGTGGAAGATCGATCCGGCGTCGTTGACGACCCAGGGCGAGCCGTCGGGGGCGACGGCGATGCGGACGGCGCCGCCGTCGATGCCGTCCCAGCCGCCGCCGTTCCAGTGGTAGATCCCGTAGCCCCCGGGGACCGGGTTGGTGCCGACCACCCAGACGCTGCCGTCGGCGCCCACACCGATGTCGTGCGCCGCACCTGGCGGGTACGTCCACTGGTTGCCCACCCGGTGGCAGATCGCGCCCGCGTCGTTGACGACCCAGGGCGAGCCGTCGGGGGCGACGGCGATGCGGACGGCGCCACCGTCGATGCCGTCCCAGCCGCCGCCGTTCCAGTGGTAGATCCCGTAGCCGCCGGGCTGCGGGTTGGTGCCGACCACCCAGACGCTGTCGCCGCACGCGCCGACGTCGTACGCGGCACCCGGGTGGGTGACCCACGTGGTGGTGCTCGAGAACAGCGGCGCCGGGTTGCGCGGCGCGTACGGCGTCGCGAAGAACCCGAGGATGGCCGGCGAGGCGTCGCGCGAGTGCGTGAAGTCGGTGGTGTGCTCGGGGTGACTGGTGTCGAAGGTGATGGTGACGCCGTCGTCGTTCGGACAGTTCGGGTCGTAGATCCGGACGGTCGTCGTCGGGCCCGCGTCCTCGTACCCGTAGGCGAGCACCTGGTGGTTGTGGCCGAGGTCGGCCGGGTTCGCGCTGTGTACCCGCACGAGAGCGAGCGGGCAGGGGTGCCCGGAGTCGATGCTCGCCCGCACGGCCGGCATCTCGTCACAGATCGTCCGCCACGAGGTGCCGTGCGGCCCGACCCAGGTGTTGTGCGTGGGGATGTTCATCCACTCGAGGTACTTGGCGACGCCGCCCGGCAGGTCGAAGCTGTCGAACAACCGGGACACGATGAAGTTGAAGGCCTGCGAGTCGGGATCCGGGTTCTGGTGCGAGGGCGGGGACGCCTCGTGTGCCTCGAAGAGGTCGCGGGCCGCGAGCGCCATGCCGCCGCAGAGCCCGTTCGCGGCGTTGCCGATGGCGACCGGCCCGAAGGGCGTGGGGATCTTGAGGTCCGGGACGTCCGGCCAGTGGTTGACGTAGTGCAAGCCGTTCTGACTGGGGATGAAGTTCAGCGTGCCCATGACCCCTCCCGGGTTCGAGCCGAGTGACCGGCGGCCGGGCGGCTCGCACAAGATCACAGCAGCTGATCGGAAGGAGCGGTGCAGCGGCCCCGTGATACAGCGGATTTGTGGCCCCTCCACGCCGGGCCGGCGGCGTGATGCGCTCAGGTGACCAGGCCGGCCGCTGTCAGCGCGTCGACGACCGGCCGGTGCGGGAGCGCGGGCGCGCGGTGCCCGTCGCGGCCGACCGTCTCGGCGTTGACGACGAGTGCGTTGAGCACGGACTCCTCGACGCACTCGACGACCGCGGCGAAGAACGGGTCGAGGCGGCCCCACGGCAGGAAGGTCAGCTGCTCGTAGTCGTCGTCGGTGGCCGGCGCGACCGGGATGCGGCTGGTGAGCGCTCCCGCGTTGGCCGTCGAGAACGCCAGGAAGATGTCGCCCGAGAAGTGACCGCCGGTGGTGCCGGTGCGGGCGAGCCCCAGCGGGACGCGCCGCGCCAGCGCCTTGCACTGACCGGGCAGGAGCGGGGCGTCGGTGGCGATCACGACGATGACGCTGCCCACTCCCGCCGGGCCGGGGCGGCCGGCACCCGAGCCGGGCACGGGTGCCACCTGGACGCCGGCGCGCGCGGCGTCGGCGACCAGCCATGAGGGATCACCGAGCGGGTCGTCGTCCGCCAGGCGTGCGCCCAGGCGCAGCCCCCCGACCGCCAGTTCCGCGCGCTCCCCGAAGTTCGCCTGCACGAACGCCCCCACGGTGTACTCGCGGCTCCCGTGCGGGACGACGCGCGAGGCGGTGCCGGAGCCGCCCTTGAAGCCGTAGCAGGTCATGCCCGTCCCGCCGCCGACCGATCCCTCCAGCAGCGGCCCGGCGACGGCGGCGTCCAGGGCCTGGCCTGCGTGCGCGGGACGGACGTGCCGTCCGTTGATGTCGTTCAGGTAGCCGTCCCAGGTCTCGGCGACGACCGGCAGCAGCCACTCGGCCGCCAGCAGCGGGTACCGGCGACCGATCCAGTCGACGACGCCCTCGTGCACGGCACCGACGGCCGTCGTGTTGGTGATCAGGATCGGGACGTCGACGGCGCCGACCTCCTCGATCCAGGTGGTGCCGGTCATCTCGCCGTTCCCGTTGAGCGAGTACCACCCCGCGGCACACGGGACGCCGACCCCGCCGGCGCCCCTCGGCAGGATCGCGGTGACGCCCGTGCGCACCGGGCCGGCGCCGACGGCGAGCGGGCCCTCGCCCTCGACCAGCGTCACGTACCCCACCGTGACGGCGGGGACGTCGGTGACGGCGTTCACCGGCCCGGGCGTGCCGGGCAGCGGGATGCCGAGGCCGCGAGCGCGCGGCCGGCCGTCAGGTGCGAAGCGCTGGGGGTCGCCGTGGCTGGTCATACGCCCATCCTCGCCGTCAGGCGGCCGAGAGCCGACCGGACGGCAGGTGAGAAGCTGACGACCTCCGGATGAGCCGGCGGTGCGGGCCGGACGCACACTTCCACCGGTCGCTGTCGGAGTCGGCCGATCCCGGCAGCCCCTCGGTGTGTCCTGCGGCGGAGGACGGGGGATGCTGGAGCCAGCAGCGGTCGACGGACCAGCCGCGCGAGTGGGGGCGACATGTCTGACCGGACGGAGCGTCACGACGGGTATCCGGAGGCCGACACCCGCCCCTACCAGGTGCCGCTCTACGGCACCCCGCCCGGAACGCGCCCCTACGGGGAGCCGGGGCACGCGCTCGACCCGGAGGACAGCCCGACCGCCAGGTATCCGCGCTCCTGGTCGCCGTACCCCGAGGCCAGTCAGGGGCTGCTGGCGCTGGTGCTCGGCATCATCGGGCTCTTCGTGTTCCCGCCGGCGGCTCCGGCGGCGTGGATCCTGGGGCGCCAGGAGGTCCGCGGGATCGACCAGGGGCGGCGCAACCCCGGCCACCGCGGGATGGGGCAGGCGGGCCGTGTCCTGGGGATCATCGGCACGGTCGTTCTCGTCATCGGGGTCCTGCTGGTCGCGCTCGTGGTCGTCGTGTTCGTCTCGGCCGCCACGTCACTGTTCGGCGGCTGACAGCTCGCCAGATTCGCCGCACGCCTCGTGGGCCCCGACGCTCGTTCGACGTCAACGCCAGTGGCCGGCGAAGCTCGCGAGCTCCTTCCCCTGTCAGGGGGTGGTGCTCACGCCGTCGCGGTGCTGCGATGGGTCTCTGGGAACCGGCGGCGAGGCCGAGGCGACCCTCGGGCAGCTCGCAGGACCAGGGTCGGAGGGAGGACGCCATGAAGGCCAAGATCGGCGATCGGGTGGTGACGGAAGGTTCGCACGTCGACTCTCCTCGTCGCTTCGGGGAGGTGGTGGAGCTCACCCACGCCGACGGCGAGCCGCCGTACCGGGTCCGCTGGGAGGACGGCCACGAGTCGCTCTGGGTGCCGGGCCCCGACTCGCATCTGCGGACGCCGGACGATCCGGCAGCCGGAGGGTCCTCGTAGCCGTCGAGCGCGTCAGTCGGTGGTCATGACAGTGCGAGCGGTCTCAGCGCGGCGGCGGAGGAGGCCACCAGCTGACCGGCACCGGGTAGTGGTGGAACACGTGCACGTGCCGGACGACGTGCACCTCGTGCACCACCTTCCCGGTGACCTCCAGCGAGGTCGACCGCGGCGTCACCTGGGCGCCGAGCGCCTGGCGCGCGACCTCGACGGCCACCCGGACGGCGATCGTGGCCGCGGCGGCCGAAGCGCCGACGACGACCGGGTGACGGGCCAGCTGAGGCAATGCCGACCGCAGGGCCACCGCCCGGCCGCGCCAGCCCGGCGCAGCGAGCTCGCCGCTGCTCCGCACGACGACGCTGGTGACGGCGTCGGCCTCGACGAGTTCGACGTCGGCCAGCCCGGCCGCCTCGGCGGCGGCGTCCGGCTCCGGCGGTCGGGCCGCCTCGGGGGTGGGGTCCGGCTCCGGCGCTCGGGTCGCCCGGGCCTGGGCGTGCGGGGTCTCGGTGTCGGCCGTGTCGTTGCCGGGTTCGTCCGCCATCACCCCATCCTGCGCGCCGCGGACGCCGCGGTCCACGCCGTGCGCCGTCGTGATGGGATGGACGCCGTGAATCTCGAGGAGTATCTCGACCTCGCGCGGCGGCTGCCCGATGTCGATGTGACCACGCCGGGCCCGGGTTCGCAGGCCCCGGAGGTGGCGTGGGGGGACAGCTTCATCTCCTACCAGCCGCCGGCGCCGCTGGCCGGCGACGAGCGGGAATTCCCCTTCGCGACCGTCGTGACGAAGGACTACCCGGGTTTCGACACGGGCTCGCGGCTCGACCGCGACGGCGTGTTCCGGCTGAACTTCTCGGTCGGGCGGCACGAGTACGAGCGGCTGCTCGGCCATCCCCCGGCAGAGCATGACCGGCATCGCGACGAGTACGACCCGGCTGCCGTCGGCGTCCTCTTCCCGCACCCCGAGTACGCGGTGCAAGGGTGGGTGTCGCTGGTGTGCGACGGGGACGTGCCGGCAGAGCCGGCGACGTCGCTGCTGGCCTTCGCCCATCGCCGGGCGGCCGACCGGCACCAACGCCGGCAGGCTCGGCAGCGCGGCTGACCCGCCCCGGCGCGGTACGGTCGTCGCCGAGGTTCACGCCCGGGGAACCCGACGAGAGGCAGTCGCGATGTCAGCGGACTCGACCGGTTCCCCACCCGCTGTCCAGGCTGCCGAGCCTCCGGCGGCGCTGATCAAGATCGGCAGCGCCGTGATCGGGACGCTGCTGCGCTCGCCGGCGCACGGCGCCGTCGACAAGGCGTTCCTGCTGTTGCACGTGACGGGGCGCAAGACCGGCAAGCAGTACGACATCGTCCTCGGCCGGCACGAGGTCGACGGCACGCTGTACGTCGTGACCAGCGCGCCGTGGCGACGCAACCTCGCCGGCGGCGCGAGCGTCCGCGTCACCAACGGGGGTCAGACCCGGCAGGCGCGCGCGGAGCTGATCGAGGACCCGGACACCGTCGCCGAGGTGTACCGCGGCGAGATCGAGCGGCTCGGGGGCCCGAAGAGCGGCCGCCGGCTCGGCATCACGATCAACGTCGACCGGACGCCGAGCCACGAGGAGCTGACCGACGCCGTCCGCCGCGAGCACCTGTCGGTCATCCGGATCCTCCCGGCCTAGGGCCGGCCTCAGGATGGCTGGCCTGAGGCCGGCCTCGGGATGGCTCGATCCTGGCTTGGCTCGCGGCGACTGCGCCCATCGTCGTCAGGCGGCGGGCCACGGCTCCTGCGGCGGCCGGACGCCGTCCGCGGCGGTCTGCTCGAGCGGCATCAGGATCCAGAGGATCACGTAGGCCAGGATCACGCTGACGTGCAGGAAGCACAGCGCCAGCACGAACAGCAGGCGCGCGGGCCAGGGGTCGATGCCGAAGCGGCGGCCGAGGCCGCTGCACACCCCGGCGAAGAAGCGGCTCTCGCGGGGCCGCACGAAGCCGTTGCGGCGGAACTGGTCGTGGATGTCGTTCATGGCGTCGATCTCTCTTCTCGTGGTCGCTGACTGGATGACTCCAGCCTGCGACCGGCGAGACCCCGGCGGTATCGGGGGACACCCTGGCCCGCCCCTGATCCGGCCCCTGACCCTCAGGGCGCGCCGAGCCGGGGTTCGGCGTCAGGGGCGCCGCTCAGCGTTCGGGGACGTCACCGAGGACGGGCTTGATGTCGAGCACGGGTGTCCCGTCGACGGCCTCGAGCGCGTCGACCTCGATCCGGCCCTCGGCGACCGCGGTCACGGTGACCACGTGCAGGCCGATCGGGTTCGGGCGCCCGGGGGAGCGGGTGCTGAAGACACCGGTGGGTGGGCGTTCGGAGTCGCCGCGCGGATGGACGGTGAGCGCCGTGCGGTCGGCCTCGTGCAGCCAGGTCAGGAGGACGAGCCTGTCGCCGGGGGCGATGTCGGCCGCCGCCGTCCACACCGCGCGAGCCAGCGCGATGCCGGCCGGCGGGGCGCCTTCGTCCGCCTGTCGCGGCGCCGCCGTCGGATCGGTCAGCACCGACTCGACGTACCCGACCGGTTCGACCACGAAGCCTTGCCCGTCAGTCATCCACCCGCTCCTGTCACATCCCGAATCGTGCGCCGCGCACGGCGTCGATCGCCGCGTCGGGCCCGGTCAGCTCGACGTGCGCGGCGCTCTGCCGGCCGAAGAGGTAGAGCAGCAGCTCGCCGGGAGGGCCGGTGATGCGCGCGGCAGGACTGCCTCGGCGGGCTCGGACGGTGTGAGCGGTCCCTGCCCACCGGAGTTCGAGGCCCGCGCCGCGAAGCCGCCGCGTCAGGAACCAGCGGGCGCTCGTGACGTTGGCCCAGAGTGCTTCGTCGAGCGCGCGAGCGTTCGTCCGCGGGCCGCGGCCGATCGCCCTGCGCACGTCCTCCTGATGGACGAAGAACTCGTTGAGGTTGGGGCCCCGGCGCACCCACCCGATCCGGAAGAAGCCGGGCGGCGGCCCCGACCGGAGCGTCGCGACGAGCCGGGCGAAGTCGCCGAGCGCGAGGGCTCTCCTGCGTCGCTCGGCGAGGCGAGCCCACGGACCCGGCAGGACCAGCCCCGGGCCGGCGAGCGGGTCGTGCTCGCGGAGCACGAGGTGGGCGGCGACGTCGCGCGCCCTCCACGGGTCGAGAAGCGTCGGCACGTCGGGGCCGAGGTCGTCGAGCAGGTCGCAGAACCGCTCACGCTCGACGGCGTCGAAGAACTCCGCCACGGCGTCCGAGTCTAGTCACGCCGCCTCGCACATGTGATCAACGCTGACGGGTGCCGCCGCCCTCAGCCGGCGTCCCGCCGCAGCAGGTCGACGATCACGTTCACGGTCGCCCGCAGCTCGGTGACACCTGAAACCAGCCCGTCGAGCCGGCCGTCGATGCGGTCGAGCCGGCCGTCGATGCGGTCGAGCCGCCGGCCGTGCTCGATCTGCGTGTCACGGATGCTGCGGAACAGACGCACGTCCTGCCGTCGCTGCTCCCGGAGATCGGCCACGTCCGCGTCCAAGGACCCCAGTGCCCGCCGGTCTGCCCGCTGCTGTTGCTCGAGCGCCGTCACCCGATCGGCCAGCTCGTCCCCCGGTTCCTGCGTCATGGCGGCGAGGTTAGCTCCGGCAGGCGCGTCCGCGTCAGTCCCGTCCTGCGAGCTGTGGATGACGCGCCCGGTCGTCGGACGCCTGGGCGTCAAGCCGGCGGGGCGAGCAGCATCGGCGACGGCGTCAGGGCTTCGCGTACCGGCGGCGGAACTTGGCGATGCGGCCCTCGGTGTCGATCTCGCGGACGCGGCCCGTCCAGAAGGGGTGGCTGGCGCTGGAGATCTCGACGTCGACGACCGGGTAGGTGTTCCCGTCCTCCCACTCGACCGTGCTGTCGCTGCGGGCCGTCGACCGGGTGAGGAACGCGAAGTTCGCGCTCCTGTCGCGGAAGACGACGGGCCGGTACTCGGGGTGGATTCCGGGCTTCACAGCCGCTCCTCGGGCGCTCGAAGACGTACCGCGACACGAAGATTGTCCGGCGGGATCCGCCGGATGTCATCTCGGGCGCGATTCGCCGGCGACGGCGTCAGCTGTTCTCGCGGACGTACTCCTGCGGGTCCTGGTTCACCGGCGTGACGCCGCCGACGTGGGCGGCCTCGAACGCGGCGAAGCGGACGCCGAGGCGGTGGCGCACGTCGAGGCCGGCGTGCCGGCGGAAGTCGGCGAGGCCTTCGTGCTCCTCCTCGCCCATGTGCTCGTCGTTCGCCTCGCGGGCGGCGTTGACGCCCTTCCACCAGCCTTCCGAACCGGCCTCGTGCCGGGCCGCCTCGGTGATGCCGTCGCGGATGTCGTTGTGGTCGTCGATCGCGTCCTCGGTCTCCTCCGCCTCGTTGTCGTCGCTCAGACGCTCACCGAGCTTGAGCAGCTCCGGGTAGAAGATCTCCTCCTCGGCGCGCGCGTGCGTCTCGAGCATCGCCGCGATGCGGCCCCACAGGGCGGCAGGGTGCGGGTGTCGGCGGGATCGATGTCGTCGAGCATCGCGAACATGCGCCGCTGCTCGTGGTGGTCGCTGAGGATGAGCTCGGTGATGTCCACAGGCCCAGGCTCCCACGCCCGCCGTGACCGTGCCGACCATGCTTGCGGCCCCCCGGGCTTCCCGCCTGCCGGGCCCCGCCAGGCCTCGTGGGCCGCAGTCGGGCGTTGTCGGGCACGATGGGCGCGTGCCCAGGGAGTTGGTCATCGCCCGGAACCCCGAGCCCGACTCGAGCCTGCCGTTCCTGCTGCGGGTCCCGCTGCCCGGCGGTGACCTGCTGCTGAAGGCGCGCGAGTCGTGGCCCCGGACGTCCAAGGTGTACTGCCACCGGGCGGACGCGTGGCCCGACGACGCCGAGGTCGTCGAGCGGCTGCCGGTCCGCTCGTGCGTGAAGCGCGGCCCGGCGATCGACCTCGTCGTCGACCGTGCCCGGGAGAACCGTTCGCAGCTCGTGCTGGCGCGGGCGCGTGGTCGTGAGGTCATCTTCTGGCAGTCGCCGCGGACGGCGAAGCAGGCGCGCCCGAATGTCGCGCTGCCCACCCGGCGTGCGTCCGGCCGGGAGCTCGAGATCCTCGTCGACAGCCGCGAGCGCTATGCCTACGCGTTCACGCATCAGCAGGCCACGACGGTGCGCCGCGCGCTGCCGGCCGGCGACTACGCCGTCACGCTGGACGACACCGTGGTCGCAGCCGTCGAGCGCAAGTCGCTCGCGGACCTCGCGACCAGCCTGCTGTCGGGCAAGCTCACGTACGCGCTCGCCGAGCTGTCGGCGCTGCCTCGCGCCGCGGTGGTCGTCGAGGACCGTTACAGCGCGCTGTTCAAACTCGAGCACGCGCCGGCCGGGCGGGTCGCCGAGTCGCTGGCGGAGGCGCAGGCCCGGTTCCCGGCGGTGCCCGTCTTCTTCGCCGAGACCCGTCCGCTCGCCCAGGAGTGGACCTACCGGTTCCTCGGCGCCGCGCTCGTCGAGATCGCCGGCGGCGGCTTGTCGTTCGCGCCGCCCTCCGCCGCGGCGTCCGCTTCGTCACCCGCACCGCCGACGGCGCGCGCGGCCGCGCCGTCCGGCGTCGACCCGTCCGGCGTCCATCCCACCGGCGTCCATCCCACCGGCGTCCCACCCGTCCATCCCACCGGCGTCCATCCCACCGGCGTCCATCCCACCGGCGTCCATCCCACCGGCGACGACGTGTCGCTCCCGCCGGCCGGCATCGTGCGCGCCTGGGCCCTGGGGCACGGGCACACCGTGGCGCCGAAAGGGCGGGTGCCCGCGCACGTGGTCCGTGCCTACGTCAGCGAGCACGGCGGCACGCGCCAGGGCGCATCCCGCGAGGGCTGATGCGGCGGTCTCAGATGCACTCGCCCTGAGAGTTCGACCACTCCTTCTGGACCGTGAAGCCCGCCACCGTCTTCGTGGTCCAGGCGCAGATGTCGCCGATCTCGCCGTTCGCGTCGTCGTACCAGCCGTCGCCGGGGACGGGGTCGGTGATGGCCTCGCAGAGTTCGTGAGACGACGTCGAGGTGAGCGCGTCGAGCGGAGTGAGGGTGCCCGTGCACCCCTGGCAGCCGGGGTACGGCATGGCCGCGTAGAAGAGCTGGCCGTCGACGTCGTTGTGGTAGCCGCAGAACGCCTGGCACGAGCGTGACCCGCCCTGCACGATGGCGACGCCGGGCGGCGTGTAGACGAAGTAGAGAGTCTGTAGGTCGGGAGCCGGCAGCGTGCCCTTGCCGATCTGCTGGTGGAGGACGTGCTGGATTCGCGTGTCGGTGACGACCTTGTGCGGCGGCGACGCGGCGAGCGTGACCGTGCCGATCCGCTGGCCATGCCCGATCTGCTGACCGGGCACGCTGTACTCGGCGAGCTGGTCGAGCAACTCGCTGACGAGGATGGCGTCGAAGAACTCGTTGATCTTCTCGGCGGTCCCGGCCAACGGCTGCGCCTGCCAGGCAGCGCCCCAGAAGACGGTGAACACCTTGACCGACGTGAGCAGGGTTCCCCCGCGGTAGGTGAGCTTCGGGGGAGTCGCGGGGGCGGCGGCTCCCTCGCCGATCGGCCGCAGCTTCTCGCTGTCGACCTGCAGGGGGACGATCCGGATGGCGTCGCCGTGGTTGGTGCGGACGGCAGCTTCGTCGACTGCTTCGGTGCTCATGGTCTTCCCCTCGGGGAGAGGTGGGGCCGGCGGATGCGGCCGCTCCAGGGCAGTAGAGCGCTGCCACCGCGCCCAGGGAAGATCCGCCGGGGTGCCTCAAGAGGCAGGTCCGCCAAGGCAAGAGCGGAGAGGTCGTGAGGGGCGGCTGCGCCACCGGCCGGCCTCGAGGTCACACGGCCAGCCTCCGTGGCCTCGATCAGGAGGAGTCGCTGAGGTAGGCGGCCGTGAGCCTCGCAGGGGCGCAGGCGAGCCAGCCGTCGAGGATCGCCTCCCGCAGCGCCTGCTCGGCCACCTCGGGCAGCTTGATGAGCACCGCCGGGTACCCCTCGAAGTGCTGGATCGTGAAGAAGCCGGCCGGCCCGGCGGCCAGAACTGCCGCCCGCTCCTCGAGATCCTCGACGCGCACGGCGAGGATCGGCCCCTGCGGCGGTTCCACGTCGCCGAACCGCTTCAGGTCCGCCTTGCTGAAGGGCCGCTCCCAGGCGAACACCTTGCCCGCCACGGCCCAGGTGCGCCCGCGGTGCCGTTCGCCCTCGGCGACCTCGGGCAGTTCGGCGGCGATCCGTGCCACGTCGTCGAAGGTCGCCATCGTCGTACCGTAGCGCCGTCGCCGAGGCCGGCGTCCATGCGGCTTTCCGCACGCTGACCGCAGGCTGACGGCGTGCTGACGTTCGCAACGACGGACGAACCCCGCGTTCAGCCGGGTCGAGCGGGCCGCTACCGCACCTTGTCCGTCGTCCGGTTCGCAGCGGCCAGGGCGAGGCCGGCCAGCGCGAACCCGATCACGGCGGCCACCAGATGACCGGCGTCCGTGAAGGTCCGATCCAGGGCCAGCACGCCCACGAGGACGCCGACGAGCGCCGTCGCCAGGGCGCGACGCCATCGAGGGGCCCGGACGGCCAGGATCAGGGCGGCGGCGACCGCGGCGAGACCGTAACTGGGTCCGACGTCGACGGCGTAGGTCAGCGAGCGGGGCAGCCACCCGCCCGCGACACCGGCGGCGATCACCGCGACCGTGACCAGGGTGGCGCCGACGTGCCCGCCGACGAAGACGAGGGCCGTGCGCCACGACCCGAGCCGCCGCTCGGCAGCCCCCAGGACGGGCAGAAGCACAGCCGCGACCGGCCAGAAGACCCACGGCGCGGACACCCAGAAGACCGAGACGACCAGCACCTCGACGGGGATCACGGACAGGTTGTGGAGGTTCGTCGACGCCCGGAGCGCCATCAGGTGTGCGACCGGTCCGCGTGCCCCGGCCAGGGACGCGCTCGTGACGGCCAGCCCCAGCAGCGTGGCCGCGGTCAGAGGAGCGCCGCGGAGCGGGTGGCGCACCCACTCCCGGAGGGCGCGCAGCAAGGGAGCGGCCGAAGCGGAGGGCAGCCGCGGCAGGGATGCCACGGACAGGCGGACGTCGGCGGCCATCTGCCCTCCCGGCGTCGGTCCAGCGGCTGGTGTCACTCCAGCTTCGGCCACCCACGTCAACGCCGCCTGCCAGGGACCTGAGAACACGCTGTGAGCGGGGTCGGCAGGGAGAGCAGCCGGCGGAAGGGCTCACGAATCCGCGGTCCGCGGCGTTGGCGGGTCGTGGAGCGGACCTACGCGTTGATCGGCCCCGACGGGCGGCCGTACGAGAGCCGGACGCCGGGCACACTCGGCGGGCACCGGCGCAGCCGGATCTACGGCCGGCTGGACTGCCCTGGTGCCCTGCGGTGGATCGCCCAGCGGGCACTACGTCCGGCACCGGCTGTTCTTCGCGGACGAGGCGACGGCGAACGCAGCGGGGTACCGGCCGTGCGCGGTGTGCCTGCCGGCGGACTACCGGCGGTGGAAAGCCTCCACCTGACGCCGGCCCGTCACGGGGTGGGCGTCAGGCGCAGCACCGGGATGACGCGGTCGGTCTTGGTCGTGTAGCCCTCGAAGCGTGGCGCCCGCGCGACGACCGTCGCCCAGGCCTTCTCCCGGGCTTCGCCCTCGAGCTGGTCCACCGTGACCTTGTACGAGGTGCCGGAGACCTCGGCCGTGACCTGATCAGGGTGCGCGACGATGTTGTGGTACCAGCCCGGGTGGCCGGCCGTTCCGCCCGCCGAGGCAACGACGATCCACCCGCCGCCGCCGTCGTCGAACCGCGCCACGGGCGTCGTCCGGCGCTCGCCCGACTTGGCGCCGACGGTGGTGAGGTACAGCAGGTCCATCCCCTGGAACGTGTCCCCGCCGCGGCGATGGATGCGGATCATGAGCGGCATCATGAGCTTGCCGAGGAACCGCGGTCCTCGGCGGGTCCCGCGGGTGCCGCTGGGGAGCTTCTGGACGGCCATCTCTGCTGCCTCCTGGGAGACGGTGTCGCCGGGTGGCAGGACGGCCACGCGGACGGCGGGCAGCGGTGGGCCCGCTGCCGATCAGGACCCTACCGATGCCGGGGACCCCGCCGCCGACGGCGTCCGGGGGAGGAAGCGCACCCGGTACCGCAGCACGAGGCCGAGCAGGACCAGGTCGAACACCGACTGCTGCAGGACGGCGAACTGATCGGTGTACGACTCCAGCACGTCGATCAACGACAGCGAGATCAGCTGGGCGGCCACCGCGAGCCGGACGGCGTGCAGGCGGGCGCCACGGAACCAGCTGATCGTCGCGGTCAGGTAGAGCGCCCACGCCACGAACGTCGAGACGAGCCGGGTGCCTTCGACGACGGCCACGATCCCGGGGTCGAGCTCGCCGGACTGTGTGGTCGCCAGCTGCGGGCGGGATGCCGGGTCGAGGACGGCGATCGCCGCCACGACCACGCCGACACCGAGGAGCACCGTGCCGGTCACCATGAGCACGCTGATCAGGTGCCGGAACCGCGTCTCGGGGACGAGCCGCTCCTCCAGGCGCAGCAGCCGACGCGTGCAGCCGTTCGAGCAGGCCCGGGCGCGGCGGTAACACGGTGACGACGGGGGAGAGGAGGAACTCCTCGAGGCGGGCGCTGAGGTCCCGCAGTTCGGGGCGGTCCCACTCGTCGCGCAGGTGGCCGAGGTGGGCGATGATCTCGGTGCGCCGGTCGGCGTCGAGCCGCCCGTCGGCGAGATCCTGCAGCCCGTCGAGGACGTCGTACAGGCGCTCGCGATCGGTGAGCATGTGCCGCCGGCGTGCCCGGTAGGCGACCCACGCGAGCAGCACCATGGCGAGGTAGACGATCGGGGCCGCGAGCGGGAAGAAGTAGTCGTTCGTCGTCGTGATGAACTTGCCCACCTCGTCGATGAAGAGCCCGGCGCCGACCCCGGCCAGGACCGCCCCCAGGTGCAGGGCCCAGCGGTTGGCCCACAGCAGCATCGTGACGACGGCGACGACGAGCAGCAGACCTCCCCACAGCGCGTGGGCGAGGTGGTAGGTGGAGCCACCGATCCGGGGATAGCCGGTGATCGCGAGGAAGAGTCGGGTCGCGGTGACGGTGACGACGAACGCCACGACCAGAACGGTCAGGTGGCGGGCCGACCCGGGGTGACCGACGGGCCGGCGGGTGGAGACGGGTTCCTCGGGCACGGGTTCGTCGGGCACGGCTTCATCATGCTGAGGTTCGGGCTGTCTCGCCGACCCGCGGTCAGGCGCGGGCGAGGCGGTCGAGCAGGTGGTCCCGCAGGACCAGGGCGCTGTTGTGCTCGCGGTCCCGCGCACTGTAGACGAGGGTCACGTCCCCGGCGGCCGCGGCGGCGAGCAGGGGCTGCCACGCGTCCGGGTTCGCGTCGAGCTCGGCGACGTATCGCCGCCGGAACTCCTCCCACTTGGTGACGTCGTGGCCGTACCACCGCCTCAGGTCGCTGCTCGGCGCGACCTCCTTGACCCAGGCCCCGCGGCTTGCTCGATCCCGGCGGACACCGCGCGGCCACATCGCTCGACGAAGAAGGCGCCCCCGGTGACCGGTTCGTGGTCGTAGATCCTCGAGATCCGGACGTCGCCCACGACGCACCTCCCGGCGGCGGCGCCGCCGCGGCATCAGCTGCTCCGACGGCGGCCGGAGGGTGGGCGGGTATGTCCGAGCAGGGGGACACGTCTCCTGAGCGCGCTCCGCAACGACCCCTTCGCTCCGCCGCCGCCCGACGGCTCGCCGCCACCGGCGCAGCCGCCGACGTACGGCTCGCCGCAGCCGCCCCGACGTACGGCTCCCCGCAGGCCTCGCCCTACGACGCCCCGCAGGCCCCGTCGTACGGCTCGCCGCAGCCGCCCGCGTACGGCTCGCCGCAGGCCTCGCCGTACGACGCCCCGCAGGCCTACGGAAACTCGCCGGCCTACGGCAACCCGCCGGCCTACCCAGGCGCGTACCCCGGCCAGACGCCCTATCCGTCGCCCGTACCCCGGCGGAGGCCCGGGGCAGTGGGGCGGCGGTTACCCCGAGCAGAGCCAGGGAGTTCTCGCGCTGGTTCTCGGCCTCATCGGGCTCCTCGTGTTCACACCCGTCGCGCCGTTCGCGTGGGTGATCGGCAACCGTGAGGTGCGGGGGGTCGACGCGGGCCGGCGTCCTCCCGGCAACCGCGGGCTCGGCGTCGCGGGCAAGGTGCTCGGCATCATCGGCACGATCCTCCTGGCGCTCATCGTCATCGGCGTGATCATCACGATCGTGCTCCTGATCGGGGCCAGCACGACGTCGTCCACCACGTGACCCTCGCCGCGGGATCGCAGCACGACGAGCGGACCGACCGGCAGCCCGTCCTGGTGACCGGGGCGACCGGCCGCATCGGGCGCGCGGTGGTCGCCGAGCTCCTCGGCGCCGGCGTACCCGTTCGCGCGCTCACCCGCACACCGGCCGGCGCCGACCTGCCGACCGGCGTCGACGTCGTGGCCGGCGACTTCACGGAGCCCGGCTCGCTGGATCCCGCGCTGCAGGGCGTGGCCGCGGTGTTCCTGCTCTGGACGGCCCCGGTCACCGCCGCTGCGGCCGTCGTCGATCGTCTCGCGTCACACGGGCGGCGGGTCGTGTTCCTCTCCTCGCCGCACCGGACGCCGCACCCGTTCTTCCAGCAGCCGAACCCGATGGCCCGCATGCATGCCGAGATCGAGGGCCTGATCACGGCCACCGGAGCTCGAGACCACGTTCGTCCGGCCCGGGATGTTCGCCTCGAACACGCAGTTCTGGTGGGGGCCCGCGATCCGCGCCGGGGACGCCGTCCGGTGGCCCTACGGCGCCGCCGAGACCGCGCCGATCGACGAGCGCGACGTCGCGGCCGTGGTTGGCGCGCACCTTGTACGAGGACGGGCACGCGGGCGCCGACTACGTGCTCACCGGCCCCGACTCGCTGAGTCAGGCGGAGCAGGTGAGCGTCATCGGTGACGTCCTCGGCCGCCGGATCCGCTTCGAGGAGCTCACACCCGACGAGTTCCGGCGCGAGACGGCGGGTACCTGGCCCCCGCCGGTCGTCGACATGCTGCTCGACGCGTGGGGAGCCACGATCGGGCAGCCCGCATTCGTCACCTCGACCGTCGCCGACGTCCTCGGCGCACCGGCTCGGACCTTTCGTCAATGGGTGGCCGACCACGCCGACGCGTTCTGAGAGATCCTCATGCGAGTAATCGACATTAGTCGTCGAACGGCGATCATTGTCCTGCTCCCGACTTCGAGGCTAGCCTTTCATGATGTTCATGGAACACGTGGAGCTCGCCGTCCTCGACGGTCGTGAAGCTGCCTTCGAGGCAGCCCTCTGCGAGGTACGTCAGCGGGTGTTCATGTCCCGGGGCTTCCGCGGCTTCGCGGTCGCGCAGGGGGTGGTGGAGCGCCCGTCGACGTACTGGGTCCAGGTGCTGTGGGAGAGCCCCGAAGAACTGGCCGAGTTCGTGGGGTCCCGTTTCGAGGGGTGCTGGGCGCCGGTCGATCCGTTCCTGGCCGGGGCGCCCAGGGTGAGTCACTTCGTCGAGCGCCCCGGCCTGGCCCTCAAGGGACCAGGCGTGATCAGCGACCTGGCGTGGCTCTCGGATTGACGCGCGCGCCCGACAGCGCTCCGACGGCTTCGCGGCCCCCCCGGGCGGTGCACACGCCGTCCCTCTCACCGCTGGACGTACGCTCGCACGATGGGGATACGGGGGCGGGGGGTCGGGGGCGGTACACCCCCGTTCGTGCGGGCCGTGCTCGTCCTGCTCACCCTCGCTGCCTGCGCATCGGGCCACGGCGGCGCCGTCGCCTCGCCGGGAACGGCCGCGACGAGGGCACTGCCGACGCGTGCACCGAGCAGCCCCGGCGGCGCGGTCAGCCCGACGCGGGCGGCGTCCAGCAGTGCGACGGCGTCCGCCGGCGCCCGGCTGGTGCGCTGGACAGGGCAGGTGGAGCACCTGTTCTTCCACACGCTCGTCATCCGCCCCGAGTTGGCCTTCGCCGACCGACGGCAGGGGCAGGGGTTCCGCGACTACTTCGTGACGGTCACCGAGTTCCGCCGGATCCTCGACCAGCTCTACGCCAAGGGCTGGACGCTCGTCGACCTGCACACGGCGATCGCCGGCCGGGTGGAGGTGCCGCGGGGGCGCAAGCCCTTCGTGCTGTCCGAGGACGACGTCAACTACTACAGCTACGAGCACGGTCTGGGGCTGGGTACGCGGCTCGTGCTCGCCCGGGGCGCGGTGAAGGTCGAGGAGCCGGATGCGCGCGGCGGCACGAAGGTCACGGACGACGACCTCGTGCCGCTGGTGGACGAGTTCGTCGCACGGCACCCCGGCTTCTCGGCGGAGGGCGCGAAGGGGGTGCTCGCGCCGACGGGGTTCGAGGGCCTCCTCGGTGAACGCGTCGACCAGTCGACGGCCCCCGACGTGGCGCAGCGGCGGGCCCGTGTGAAGGCGCTGGCCGCTGCCTTGACCTCGACGGGGTGGACGTTCGCCAGCCACAGCTACGGCCACATCGACTTCGCGGCGAGCTCCCTCGCCGTCGGCGCGTCGGGACATCGAGCGGTGGAAGGCCCTGGCCGAGCCACTGATCGGCCGCACCGACGTCTTCGTCTATCCCTTCGGGGCGCAGCCGACCGCCACCTCACCGGTCATCGCGATGCTGCGGCACGAGGGCTACCGCATCCTCTGCGACATCGACGTCGTCCCGCGGATCCGGCGCGAGGACGGCCTGGCCGTCATGTCGCGACGTCACATCGACGGCCTCGCCATGAGGCAGCAGCGGGCGGGGTTGCTGCCCCTGCTCGACACCCGAACCGTGATCGACGCCCGCGCGCGCACGACCTGAGGCCGCGACCGACCCGCGGGGACGGCGTCAGGCGCGTCGGGCGAGGAAGAGCGTGCCCGCGGCGTCGATCTCGAAGTGGTCGGGCAGGACCGCGGCGACCCGGCGGAGCGCCTCCGTTCGCGCCTGCGGGTTCAGCGCGAGGTAGGCCGAGACGGTCGCCAGTCGCCCCAGGAACTCCTCCGCGGTCGTCGTCGCCGCGCCGTCGAAGTCGCGCCGGGTGACGTCGGTGAGGCCGTCGACCGCGGCCATCTCGTCGATCGACCACGGATGGGCGGCGTCCGCCTCGTCGTGCGGCAGCACCTGCTGCTCGATCTCGTCGACGGCGGCGAAGAGGGCGGGGTCCTTCAGCTCGGCGGGGCTGCCGAACAGCGCGAGAACGCCGCCGGGGGCGAGCATCCCGACGGCGCGGGTCCATCGGCTCCCGGGGTCGGTCCAGTGCCAGGACGCGGCGGCGTACAGCAGGTCGAAGCGGCGGGTGGTCTCGAAGCGCTCGAAGGTCGTGACGACGCGTTCGACCGGCAATCCGCGAGTCGTCCGCTCCAGAACCCGCGCCATCCCGGCGTCGGGTTCGAGTGCGGTGACGTGGACGCCGCGCGAGGCGAACAGGCGGGTGGCCTTCCCGGTGCCGGCACCGACCTCGAGCGCCGAGCCGACGGGGCGCCGGGCGTACTCGAGGACGGCGTCGACGAGTTCGTCGGGGTAGTCGAGCCGATAGCGCTCGTACTGATCCGCGACCGACCCGAACGACAGCCCGCGGGCCCGCTCGGGGATCCGTCGACCTCGCTCCACCGAGGATGAATACCACCGCAAGGCCATGGGATGTCCGGCGGGCCGCCGATATGATCCGAGGATGCCCCCGGGGCCGGCCACCGCGGTCGTGGTGGGAGGTGGGATCGCCGGGCTGGCCGCCGCGGCCGGCCTGACTCGTGCCGGGTGGTCCGTGACGGTCTTCGAGCAGGCGCCCGCGTTCGAACCTGTCGGCGCGGGTATCGCGCTCGCGCCGAACGGCGTCCGGGCCCTGGAGTGGCTCGGCCTCTCCGGCGCGCTCGCTGCACGAGAAACGGCCGAGGGCGACTCGGTCCTGCAGAGCGACAGCGGCCGCGTGCTCATGCGGACGTCGATGAGCGAGCTGCACCGACGATTCGGTGCCCCCTCGTACGGGCTGCACCGCGCGCAGTTGCACGGGATGCTCCTGGACGCGGCGTCCGGCGCCCGTCTGCGCACCGGGTGCCGCGTGACTCAGGTGCTTCCGGGGCCTGACGCAGCCCGGGTCGCGTTCAGCGGGCCGGATGGCGCCGGCGACGCCGAGGCGGATCTCGTGGTGGTCGCCGACGGCGTGCACAGCCGGGTGCGGCATGCGTTGTTCCCGGAGCACCCCGGGGCCACATACGTGGGCTACCGAGCCTGGCGGGGGATCGTCCCGTCGTCGGACGCACCGCTCATCGCCTTCGAGGGCGCATGGACCGAGACGTGGGGCCGGGACCGCCGCTTCGGGATCGCGCCCCTCTCGGGCGGGGAGTTGTCGTGGTACGCCACGGAGCTCGTTCCCGCCGGCGCCGATCGGGGGAACGGCCTGGACTCACTCGCCGCGCGGTACCGGGGGTGGCCGGATCCCATTCCGCAGGTGCTGACCCTGACCGCGCCGGAGACCCTGCTCTGCCATGACATCTACTACCTGGCCGAGCCGCTGCCCACCTTCGTCCGCGATCAGGTCGCGTTGGTCGGCGACGCCGCGCACGCCATCACGCCGGACCTCGCCCAGGGCGGGTGCCAGGCGCTGGAGGATGCGGTGACGCTCGCCTCGGTGGTGGGACCCGGGCGAACTCGGCCCGAGGCGGTGTCACTGCGGTCGGCGCTGAAGGCCTACGACGCTCAGCGACGCCCACGCCGGCAGCGGATCGGCAGGATGGCCGCCCGGGTCTCTCGCGTCGTCCGCGTCCGGAATCCGGTCGCCGTCGGCCTGCGCAACGCCGTGGTCACCCTCACGCCGCCCGCGGTGTCGTTGCGTTCGAGCGCGAGCGTCTTCACCTGGGTCCCACCAGCCCTACCGGCCGTCTCGGCGCAGCAGGTCGACGATCACGTCGAGGCGCCCCCGGAGGGCCGAGAACCCCGCTGACATCCCGGACTCGAGGCGTTCGAGCCGCGCTCCCTGCTCCACCTGGGTCTCACGCAGGCTCTGCAGCAGGCGGACGTCCTGACGCCGCTGGGACTGCAGGTCCGTGAGGTCGGCGTCGAGCGAGCCCAGCGCGCGGCGATCCACCCGCTGCTGTTGTTCCATCGCGGCGACTCGATCGGCGAGACCGTCATCATTCTCTAGGCTCCCCACAGCGGAGATCCTAGGCTCGCAGGACTCCCTCGCGTCAGACCCTCGTCGCCCTTGTGGACAGCCGGACCCGGACACCCCCCACTACCCGCGAGTTGGTGGTGCAGCCGCTCGGGCTCGGCGCATCCGATCGTCAGCAGAGGAGTCGGCCGATGCCCGAGCAACCCGAGTATCCGGGCATCGAGGTCGGCGAGATCCCCGGCGCCGGCGCCATCCCCGGGGTGCCGACGTCGATCACCGCCTTCGTCGGCCGGACCCGCCGCGGCCCGACCGACCGGGTCGTCGCCCTGAGCAGCTACGGGGAGTTCGAGCGCGTCTACGGCGGCCTGTGGGAGCACAGTGCGCTCCCGTCGTCGGTGCGCGACTTCTTCGCGAACGGCGGCGCCGGCGGCCGTCGGCGTCCGGCTCTATCGCCCCGAGTCCGGGGACGGCGCCAGGCCTGCCAGGGCTCGGCTCGTGATCGGCACGCTGGAGCTGGAGGCCGCCGACGAGGGGGAGTGGGGCAACGCGCTGCGCGCGCGGATCGATCACGACGCGCCACCGGGCGAGGAGCCGGCCGGCGAACCGCGCTTCACGCTCTCGATTCGCGACGGCACCACGGGGGCCATCGAGGTCTTCCCGGGGCTCAGCGTGTCGTCCGCCGACGCCCGGTTCGTGACGGCGGTGGTGGCCGCGCAGTCGCGGCTCGTGCGCGTCACCTCCGCCGGCCAGACGCGGCCCGCTGCGACCGCGAGCCCGGCCGACGGGGCCGTCGACGTGTGGGCCGACACCACGCCCCCGACCACTGTCACCGTGGCCGACGACGCCCGGGCGACGGACGGGCAGATCCTGGACGACGACAGCTTCGTCGGCCCCGGCCTCGAAGCCGCCGAGCGCGGTCTCCACCTGCTCGAGCAGGCCGACCTCGTCAACCTCCTCGTGATCCCGCCGTACACGGCGGACGGCGGGGTCGGCATCGATGTCGTGGCCGCGGCGGCCGCCTACTGCGAGGAGCGGCGGGCCGTGCTCCTCGTCGACCCGGCGCCCACCTGGCGGACCGTGGCCGACGTCCTGGCCGCCGACGCGGACGGCTTCGAGAGCACCCTCGGCACGACCGGCGGCAACGCGGCGCTCTTCTACCCCCGGCTGCGCCGTTCGACGCCGATGCCCGGCGAGCCCGCCGAGACCGTCGCGCCCTCCGGTGCCGTCGCCGGCGTCATCGCGCGCACTGACGCGGAGCGCGGCGTGTGGCACGCGCCCGCCGGGACGGGCGCGGTGCTGGCCGGCGTCGACGGTCTCGCCCTCGCCCTCTCGGACGGCGACATCGGCCGGCTCACCCCGATCGGCGTCAACGCCCTCCGGGTCGTCCCCGGCGCCGGGCCTGTCATCTGGGGCGCACGCACGCTGTACCGCGGTGACGACACCACGCCCGAGTGGACCTACCTGCCGGTGCGGCGCCTGGCGCTGTTCATCGAGGAGTCGCTGGATCGCGGCACCCGGTGGGCGGTCTTCGAGCCGAACGACGAAGCGCTGTGGGCGCGGATCCGGCTCGACGTCGGTGGCTTCCTCGCGACGCTGTTCCGCCGGGGTGCGTTCACGGGGCCGACGCCGCAGGAGGCGTACTTCGTGCGCTGCGACAGCACGACCACGACCCACGCGGACGTCGACCGCGGCATCGTGAACGTCGTCGTCGGGTTCGCGCCGCTGCGACCCGCGGAGTTCGTCGTCATCCGCCTCCAGCAGCTGGCAGGCCAGCCGTGTGACGGCTAGGACGTGCCGCTGAGCCGGCGGATCCAGGCGCAGCATCGGCCCGGAGGTGCGACCGAACCCGAAACCTTCGGTTCTGGACGCCTCGCGGCCCCTCGAACCGCAGGTTTCGGGTTCGGTGCCGGTCTTCGCACCCCGGCCGCCGCCGAGCGCCGTGACGTGGAACACGAGAAGGCTCGGGAAGGATTCCTGTAAACGCTTGCGCTGGCACCTTGTGTGACCACGACGACCGACAGACGGACCGCGGGACCGCTCGACCAGCCGCTCGACCAGCCGCTCGACCGACCGATCGAGCACCCGGGAGCCGGTGGTGGAGTCCGGTCGGTACTGCTGCTCGGAGCCGTCACGGCGCTGCCGGCCCTGTCGATCGACGCGTACCTCCCGGCGCTGCCCTCGCTGGCCCGCGACCTCGGCACCACGGCAGCCGCGGCTCAGCTCACGCTGACCGCGGTGCTGCTGGGCATCGCCGTCGGTCAGGTGCTCGGCGGGCCGCTGAGCGACCGCCTCGGACGCCGGCTGCCCCTGCTCACCGGCCTCGCCACGTTCATCGCTGCCGCACTCCTGTGTGCTCTCGCCCCGAATCTGCCGGTGCTCGTCGCGCTGCGGTTCGTGATGGGTCTGGGCGGCGGCGCGGCGGTCGTCGTCGCGCGCGCGGTCGTGCGCGACCAGGCCGACGGCGTCCATGCCGCGCGGGTCTTCGCGCGCCTGATGCTCGTGATGGGTGTCGCTCCCGTCGTCGCGCCCGTCCTGGGTGCCCAGCTGCTGCGCGTGACGTCGTGGCGCGGGGTGTTCGCCGGGCTCGTGCTGCTCGGCGTGGCGCTGTTCGCGGTCGTCGTCCGGCGATTGCCCGAGACCCTGACCGACGGGCGGCGCACGTCAGGCAGCGTCGTCGACACCCTGCGCGCGTTCGGCGATGTGCTCCGCGACCGGGCGTTCGCCGGGTACGCGCTCGCGGCGGGCCTCTCGAGCGGGGCGATGTTCGCCTACATCTCGGCGTCGCCGTTCGTGCTCGAGAACGTCTACGGGCTCTCGCCGGCGGCGTTCAGCGCGGTGTTCGCGTCGAACGCGGCGGGGCTGATCTCGGCCAGCCAGGTGAGCGCCCGGCTCGTCACGCGGACGGGCCCGCGGCCGCTGTTGCTGGTCGGGCTCGGTGTGGCCGCGGTCGGCGGGCTCGCCCTCGTCGCGTGCGCCGTCACGGCTGCTCCGCTGCCGCTGCTGCTGGTCTCGCTCTTCGCGACGATGGCGAGCGTCGGGTTCGTCGGGCCGAACGCGACGGCGCTGGCGCTGCAGGAGCACGGCGCACAGGCGGGGACGGCGTCCGCGCTGGTCGGGCTCGGCCAGTTCGTCACCGGTGCGCTCGCGGCGCCGCTGACGGGGCTCGTCGCCGGCGCCGGCGCCATGCCTCTGGCTGTCGTGATGGCCGGCTTCGCGCTCGCGGCACTGGCCGCCAGCCTGCTCACCCGGCCGCGACGCCTCGCCCTCGCGGCCGCCTGACACGCGACGCACGCATGCACGGTGACGTGCCAGCCGTCCTGGAGCCCTACGGTGACGTCGTGCGGTGATGCACGCGCCGAGCTGCCCGCCGCCGGCGGCCCCGAGCTGTGCTCGGCCACGGCGGCGACGGCCAGGTCGTTCTCCAGGAGGTTCGCATGGATCGGCCAGTGCGGTGGGGTGTCCTGTCGACGGCACTGATCAGCACGAAACTGCTCGGCGGGGCCGCACAGTCCGACGCCGTCGAGGTGCTGGCCACCGCGAGCCGGAGCCATGACAAGGCGGTGCGCCACGCCGAGCGCTGGGGAATACCCCGTGCCTACGGCAGCTACGAGGAGCTCCTGGCGGATCCCGACGTCGAGGCCGTCTATGTTCCCTTGCCCAACGGGCTGCACCACACGTGGACCATGCGCGCCCTCGAGGCGGGCAAGCACGTCCTGTGCGAGAAGCCCTACAGCCGTCGCCCCGCCGAGGTGCGCGAGGCCTTCGACCTCGCGCAGGAGCGCGGTCTCGTCCTCAGCGAGGCCTTCATGTACCGGTACAACCCGCAGATCCGGCGGCTCGCCGAGCTGGTGCGGGACGGGGTGATCGGAGAGCTGCGCCAGATCGTCGCGTCGTTCAGCTGGCCCACCGATGCTCCCGGCGACGTCCGGCTCGAGCCGGCTCTGGACGGCGGTTCGCTGCTCGACGTCGGTGTCTACTGCGTCAGCGCCGCCCGGCTCCTGGCGGGCGAGCCCCGGCTCGTGAGCGGGCACGCCGTCCACGGCCCCACCGGCGTCGACATCGGGTTCGCCGGCACGCTGGCGTTCACGGGCGACGTCCTGGCCACGTTCGACTGCGGGTTCCACCTGCCCGACCGCAGCCACCTCGAGGTCGTCGGGACGACGGCCGGCCTGGTGGTGCACGACCCGTGGCACTGCTTCGAGCCGGGCATCCGGCTGCAGCCGCGGGACGGCCGCGCGCAGGCGATCGACGTACCGCGGGCCGACTCCTACCGGCTCGAGCTCGAGGAGTTCGGCAAGGCGGTGCGCGGCCGGCCGCACACCCTGCTCGGCCGTGACGACGCGTGCGGGCAGGCCGCCACGGTCGAGGCTCTGTACGCCGCGGCCGCCTCCGGCAGCGCGACCGCCCCTGCCCTCTGATCGAACGTCGTCCGCCGCCGGGCGGCGCCGCCCGTCAGAGGGCTGTAACGCTCGTGGCCCTCGTGGCGTTGGACCAGGTGAAGCCCTGGCGCCGCCCGAACCCCCGAGCGGGTGGCGCCGGGGCTCTCGCACGCCGGGCGTCGGGTGCCTGCCTGGCGAGCACTCGCCCCCGCACCACTCGGCACGTCCGGTGGGCCGCCCGAGTCGTGTCAGGCGAACGACTTCTCGTCGGCGTCGAGGACGGCGGCGCGGCGCCGTCTCACGGCTGCGTCAGGGCGGCGGCCACGGCGCGGACGTCGTCCATGGTGTTGTTGACGTGGAACGAGAGGCGCAGACGGCCCGCGCGCACGCTCGCCGCCACCTCCGCGTGGTCGAGCCGCTCCTGGCCGCCCGGCTGCAGCGGGAGGCTGACGATGGCCGAGTCCGTGGCGGGGAGGTCGAGGGCGGCCCGGAAGCGGTTCGCGAGACCCAGAGCGTGCTCGTGCAGAGCGGCGCTGCCCACCGCGGAGAGCAGGTCCAGGGACGCCGCCTGCCCGACCCAGCTGTGCCAGGCGGGGGAGACGTCGAACCGGCGCGCGTCATGCGCGAGTCGCAGCGGCGCGCCGTAGATGCTGTCCCACGGCGAGGCACCGGCGTACCAGCCGGCCGTATGCGGCAGGAGCGTGTTCTCGAGACCCGGCTGCACCGTGAAGAAGCAGGTGCCGCGCGGGGCCAGCAGCCACTTGTAGCCCGCGCAGACCGTGTAGGCGAAGCGGCCTGCGTCGACGGGCAGCCAGCCGGCGGCCTGGGTGAGGTCGAGCAGCACCTTCGCGCCGGTCGCGGACGCGGCGGCCTCGAGCGCGTCGAGGTCGGCCAGCCGGCCGTCGGCGGACTGCACGGCCGACACGGCCACCAGCGACGTCCGCGGCGTGACCGCCTCGGCGAGGGTGTCGAGCTCGGCCTCGCGCACCCGCACGCCGCGCGACTCCTGCGCGAGGAACGGGAACACCATGCTGGTGAACTCGCCCCTGGCCAGCAGGACCTCGCCACCGGGTGGCACGGACGCCGCCACCAGACCGGCGAACACACTGACCTGGCTCCCGACGGCCACCCGCGCCTCGTCCACGCCGACCAGAGCCGCGAACGCCGCCCGGGAGCGCGCGACGGGCTCGTCGTAGTCCGGGGGCTGCGCCCGCCCGGATCGCCAGGCGTCGAGTGCCTGGTGCAGCGCCGTCAACGATCGCCGTGGGGGCAGGCCCAGGGAAGCGGTGTTGAGGTACACGACGCCCGGGGAGAACTCCGCCCGGGCGTCGGCGACCGAGAGCGAGGGCGTGTGCATCCACCCAGCCTCGCACCGGCGTCCCCTCACCCTCTCGTGATCGCCACGCCAGCACCACAACCGCGGACGCCGCCGGCTTCGTAGCACGACACCGAGGCTTCCTCGCCGGTTGTGGTGCCTGCGTGGCGATCACTCGGGCCGGACCGGGCTCACCGTGCCGGGCGCCGGCGTGGCACCCGGGGGACGGGCTGGTCGCAGCGGGTCGCTTCGGTGGCGACGCGGGGCGGGCGACCGGGCATGGAGCCGCAGACCGCGGAGCACGTGGCGGAGAAGATCCTCGAGCTCGTCGAGTCGGGCGACGAGCAGTCGGTGCTGGTGCCCGAGGCCCTCCTTCGGCGTTGAGGACACCGCGCTGATCGCCGTCCGGGTGGCCGTCGTCGGCCTGCTCGTGGGGCCGACCCGTCGCCAACCTGGCATCCTCCGTTCGGAGGATGCCGGAGTCCTCTCTGCATACCTCTCAGCTGCGCCTTCGGTCGTCCATCTCCCCGTTATGCCTGGTGGCAGCCTCGTTCCGGAGCCGCTCCGCCCCCGCCCGCAGTCGGTAGCCTTGGGCGGCGCCGAGCGGAGGGTGGAGTGGCCATGAGCGGCGAACTCGTCAGATCGACCGTCCTGATCGTCGACGACCATCAGCTCGTCCGCGGCGGCCTGCGGCTGGCCTTCGACCGCGCCGAGGACCTCGTGGTGGTGGGAGAGGCGAGCTCGTTCGCCGAGGCCGTGGAGGCGCTGGACCAGCTGTCGCCGCGCGTGCTCGTCACGGACGTCGGGTTGCCGGACGGCGACGGCATCGCGCTCGTGCGGCGCGCCCGGAAGGCGCATCCGGAGCTCGGCATCGTCGTCCTGACGATGTACACGACCGACAAGGCGTTGTTCGGCGCGCTGGAATCGGGGGCCTCCGCCTTCGTGGGCAAGGACGCGCCCGCCCACGAGGTCGTGGCGGCCGCGCGTCACGCGGCGGTCAGCCCCGACACCTTCATCGCCCCCGGCCTCGCGGCGGCGATCCAGCGGCGGCTGCAGGCGCCTGCCCCGCCCGCGCTGTCCCCGCGCGAGCTCGAGGTGCTGGAACTCCTCGTCGCGGGATACGCCGTCGCGCAGATCGGGCGGCGCCTGTACATCAGCGAGTCCACCGCGAAGTCGCACGTCGCGAACATCTACCAGAAGCTCGACGTCGGTAATCGCGCGCAGGCCGTGGTGACGGCGATCCGCCTGGGCCTGGTCGGCTGGAACGGCTCCGGAGGAGAGGCCACCTGAGGGCGGAGCCTCGGCGCCAGGAGCCGGCCAACGATCGGCCGAGCACTTCGCGCGCGAAGTTGTGTCTGCCCGCCAGCGGAGTCACGGCGGCTACGTCGAAGCGCGGCCCTCGCCGGTTGCGAGGCGCGCGGCCAGGCTGTCCAGTCCCCGGCCGATCATGTGGCCGTAGCCGTCGTCCGCGAGGGCCGGGCGAGCCTGCTGACCGAGCTCGAGGTGACGCCGGGCGGCGGGGAGGTCGCCGAGCTTGCGGTAGTCCTCGGCGAGATTCAGGTGGAGGGAGGGGTAGAGCCCGGCGATCGAGGTCGTCGCGCCGGCCCGGTCCAGTGCCTCCGGCGTGAGGGCATCTGCCGCCGCGAGGGCCCGCAAGTCCCAGAGAAGCTCGTCGTGAGGGTCATCCTGGACGTCCGCCAGGTGGTGCGCGATCGCGCAGCGCCGGACGGCGTCGTCGCCGTCCGTCAGTTCGTCCCACAGGTCCGTCAGCAGGTCCCGGGCGTGGTCGCGTTCGCCTCGCCCGGCGAGCCCGATCGCCTGCCCGAGTCGCGCATTCCAGTCGGCCTGCACACTCAAGAGGCTCCTCCTTCCTGCGGCCGAGCAGCGCGGCGGTCCATCCCGCCTCTTCCGCCGGCGTGCTGGTCGCTGCCGGGGACGCTATTCGGGTTTCGCGCGTCCCGACGCCGTCGGCGTCCCGGGGGTGAACGAGGCGATGATCGCCACCCCAGCACCACAACCGCGGACGCCGACGGCTACCGAGCAGGAAGCCGACGGTCGGTCGACGGCTGTGGTGCTGGGGTGGCGATCTCTCGAGCGAAGCCCAGACCTGGCTAGCGAACCTGCTCGTGGGCCGCGGATGGCAGTCGGTCGTGCACCTCAATTGTCGATCAACTCGGCGTCCAGTCCCAGGGGCGGAAGCCTTAGCCCGCGCGTAGCCACCCCCCCGCCGGCGGCGCTCTGCGGCCCGGCTTTCGCCGTGATCGCCGCGCTAGCACCGCAACCCTGGACGCCGTCTGCGTCCCCGCAGGACGCAGATCCCTCAGTCCCGATTGTGGTGCTGGCGTGGCGATCTTCCTGTGGGTCCCAGCACGTAGGGTGCGATCACTCCTGCCTGCTGCACGACGTCGCAGGTGTAGACCGGTCCGGCGGCTCTACGCCAGGGCGGCGCAGAACTGGGGGAGGTTGCGGGCGGTGCCGGCGTCCGGGACGGCGACGTAGTCGTCGTCAGGGTGCTGGAGGAAGTCCGTGCGCCCGGCCGAGAAGAAGCTGGAGCCGCCGGGCAGCGGCACGAACATCGCGGCGCCTGTGCCGTACAACTGCGTCGCGTTGCCCTGTGCGTCCCACGTGACGTGAAGGTCGAAGGTGTAGGTCGTGGACGTCAATGTCTTCCCGGTGGGTCCCCCGAAGGTGTCGGTCTCGTTCACGTGATAGATCTGCTTCCCGGCGCCCGAGGCATCGGTGAAGTCGAGCAACGTGTACGCGAGCACCGAGTTGATGACCACCGGGAACGAACACAGGTCGTCCACCGTGACTGCGTTCGGTGCCGGCGGGAAGACCGTTCGTGTCGGGCCGGCGGCCAGGGCCGCCGGCGGCATCGCGACGGCCGCTCCGAGGGTGAGCGCGGTCGCGCCGGCGGCGGCGATCGCGGCGGTGAGTCGCGAGACGCGGCGTCGGCGAGGGGCGGTGCGTCGGGTGCGCCGGGCGGTGTCGGTCGTGAGTGCCATGTCCGGTCCTTCCGTGGTGCGGGCTTCGACGGAGCCACACTCCCGGTAGGACGGCCCAGGGGGATCCAGAGAATTCCCTATCTTCGGTTTCCACCCTGGGTGGGGATCGTCAGGATCCCCGTCCGCTGGGCGGTGGCCACCGCCTCGGTGCGGGAGGCGGCGTGCAGCTTGCCCAGGACGGCGGACACGTGGACCGAGACCGTCTTCGGCGAGATGAACAGCTCGTCGGCGATCTGCCGGTTGCTCCGCCCGAGCGCCAGCAGCTGCAGCACCTCGCTCTCGCGCACCGTCAGACCGCCTCCGCCGGTGCGGCGTCCCGTGCTGCTCACGCGGGCACCGAGCGCGGCTGCGGCGTCCGCGAGCGGGATCGCCCGCAGGTCGGAAGCCACCCGGCGCACCGCCTCGACGTGCGCCAGCGCCTGGTCGCGCTGCTTGCGC
This sequence comes from uncultured Actinomycetota bacterium, assembly GCA_963794075.1. Lineage (GTDB taxonomy): Bacteria > Actinomycetota > Actinomycetes > Actinomycetales > Kineosporiaceae > DATKNA01. The sequence continues at coordinate 54,965 of CAWCCY010000020.1, read as the reverse complement.
ACCGCCAGGCACGACGCCTGCCGGAGCCGCGCCCACGCCCCGTCGTACACGTGCCCGACCTTGTCCCAGGCCGCCGAGACGGCATCCCAGGCCCACGGGTCGGTCATGCCGGCCGCCAGGTCCAGCTCCGCCTGCAGGTGCAGGTCCCACGCCGTCCCGATGTCACCGGTCCGGTGCAGCCGCGCCGCCACCCGGCGGCACAGCTCGACCCGCTCCCTGGCAGCGCCGGCGTCCGCCCCCGCCGGTTGCAGCAGTACGTCGACCTCGACGCGGAGCTCGAGCAGCAGGGGCTGCCACAGGTGGTCGGAGACGACCTCCCAGCCTTCTTCCAGCCACAGCGGGTCGAGGGCGTCACGCAGCCCGGCGACGTCCCCCGCGTCCGCCGCCAGCTGTGCGGCCAGCACGCGAGGCCGGACGAGATCGACGGGGACGGGGTCGCCCGTCGGCGAGGCCTCGACGCGCCCGAGCAGGGCTGCGGCTTCGCGCGGTCTGCCGCGCCAGCACGCCAGCAGGCCCGCGAGCGCGAGCGCCTGGCAAGTCTGCGCGTCGTCCATGAGCACCTCGTCGCAGAGCGCGAGGGTGCGGCCGGCGTCGTCCCACCGGCCCAACGCGAGCTGCGACTCCGCCAGCTGGACCATCACCCCGCCCCACAGCAGCGGAGCGCGGTGCGGCTCGACGATCCGGTCCAGCGCCTGCTGCGCCGCCGCGATGGCCTCCCGGTGGTGGCCGAGCGTCCACTGCGCCTCGGCGAGGTACCAGTCCACGTGGCTGGCGATCTGGCGGAGTGCGACGTCGCGGGGCACCGCCTCGAAGATCCGGACGCACGACTCCGCGTCCCCGGTCGCGTACCGCAGGGCGGCGACGGCGCTGTCGGCGATGACGACGTCGATCGCCGGCCCCAGCGGGAGGTACGCGCGCAGACGCGGGGCGCGCTCCGCGATCGACCGTGCGCTGGCCACTGCACGCTGCGTGAGCCTCTCGGCGAGGTCGGCGTCGTCGTGGTGGAACTGTTGGCTCAGCTCGCTCGCGGCGCGGGGGAGCCAGGGGTGATCGAGCGGGGCGGCGAGCACCACCTGCACGGCCGACGGGTCGACGCCGGCCGGCTCCGCACCGGCGCCGTCCTCAGCCTGGGCGAACCGGCGGCGGAACTCCCTCAGCACCGAGTCGCGCACGGGGTCGCCCGGGCGCACGGCCAGCGCGTGATCGATCACGTGCAGCAGCGCCGGCGCGTCGGGGAGGAAGGCGAGCAGGACGACGACCGAGCGCAGCAGGTCGTCCCTGGTGTAGCCCGTGCGTGCCTCCGCGTCGTCGACCCGGGGCCACAGCTCGTACGCCTCGCGGAGGAGTTTCGCCTCCTCGTCGAGCGCGACGATCCGGCCGGCGAGGTCGGCCGCGGCGAGGGCGGCGTCGAAGGCGCGGGTCGGGTCGTCGGCCCGCACCAGTGGTGCGCCGCGGCGATCTGGGCGAAGGGGTCCTCGCCGACAGCGATGCCGCCCTCGAGGTGGCTTGCCCAGCGCGCGTGCCAGCGGGCCTCCTCCGCCGGCAGCAGGGACGCCACGACAGCCTCGCGGATGAGGGCGTGGCGGAAGCGGTAGCCCCCTCCACCAGGCTCCGTGGTCAGGACGCCGGCGGCAACCGCTTCCGCCACGCCGGCGTCGACGTCGGCATCGGCCGCCACGACGGCACGCAGGACGTGGTGCGGCAGGCGGCCGTCCTCGACGCTCGCGGCCTGGACCAGACGCCGGCCGTTCGGCCCGAGCCTCGCCAGGGGAGTGGCCGCGAGTTCACGGAGGGAGGGCGGCAACGGCCGCTCGATACTCCAGCCGGAGCCGGCCAGGAGCTCGGTGTAGAACGGGAGACCGCCGGAGAGGTCGCGAACCCGGTCGACCACGGTCGCCGGCGGGCGTCGGCCCGCGAGCGCCTGCCAGTGATCGGCCACCTCACGGCGGTCGAACGGCGCAGTTCGAGCGCCGCCACGTGCGGCAGCTTGCGCAGCTCGGTCCAGAAGTCCGTGACCTCGTACGGCGTCGCGGGTTCCTCGGTCCGCAAGGTGCAGGTGACCAACAGGTGGGGAGCATGCACGGTCCTCATCACCCACGAGACGAGCGCCCGGGTTCCGGGGTCCGACCAGTGCAGGTCCTCGATCCACAGCCACAGCGGGCGGTCGGCTGCGGCACTGTCGAGCAGGGCGGCGAACCCCTCCAGCAGCCGGCTCGGCCCGACCTCGGTGACCGCGGGGTCGATCTCGGGGATCAGCGTCGCGAGCGCGGTCGCGAACGGCCCGCTCCAGGCCCGCGCCGCGTCGATCCCGTGCCGCCGGATGAGGTCTCGGACGGCGTCGGCAGCGCCGCCGTAAGGCATCTCGTGCCCATAGAGGTCGACGCAGTGGCCGACGACGAGGGCGGCGTCCGGCCCGACCAGTGACGCGGCCGCCTGCTCGATCAGCCGCGACTTGCCCACGCCGGCCGGCCCCTGCACGAGCAGGCCCGCGGGGCCGTCCCCCTCGCAGACAGAACGCCACACGCGGCCGAGGGCGGCCACCTCGTCCCGGCGGCCCACCAGGGCGACCGTGCGCCGACTGTGCACTTCCCCAGCATGGACCTTTCTTCACGATCACGAGGGGGCCAGGGCTAGACCCTTGCTGAGAGGGCGGGACGACAGACCGCCGGGGCGTTGACCTTGATCGAGTGGATGGCGCCTCGTGGCGCGGCGCCCAGGCACTGGCAGGCGCAGGAGGACGAGAGCTTCTGGATGTTGGACGGTCGTGGACGCAGTGGCGCGGCTCGTCAGCCGCCGGCCATCCCGTCGACGTAGTCGTACAGCGCGTCGAGGTCGACATCGACGTCGGCGAATCGGATCCGACCCGAGACTTCGCGCTCGCTCCAGCCCAGGTCGTGACGCTGGTACAGCTTGACCTCGCGTGTGTCCGGATTGAGGAGCAGGTACTGCTTGGCGGACGGCAGTGACGTGTACTCGGCCAGCTTCTCGGCGAGCTCCTGCCGACCGTTGTTGGGCGAGACGACCTCGACGAGGTACTCGGCGTCGTTGTCGTACTGGTCGTCCGCGGCCTTTCCGCAATTGACCAGGATCTCGGGGTAGCGGACGTTGCGGTTGGTCACGACCAGTTTGCGGTTGTGCGGGAGCACGCGTAAGGGCCCACTGTCCAGGCCCGCGGTCAGCAGATACGTCAGGCGCGCTGTGAGCAGTTCGTGCCGGAGCGACCCGCCGATCATGAGGTGAACCCGGCCCCGGACCAGCTCGTGGCGACGCTCCGAGCGAGCCTCGAGGTCGAGGTACTCGGCGAAGGTCAGCCCGAGCGGTTCTGGGAAGACCATGGCGCGAGTCTAGATCCGGAGACCTTCGAGGTCGCTCCCGTGGTTGCTTCACTCCTGCGGGTGCCGGCGCCGCTCAGTCGGTAAGAGCGGCGCGGACCAGAACCCGCAGATCGTCGTCGGTGATGTCCGTGGCGGCGGCGGACGGGAGGCGGATGGTGCCCTTGCTCGTCTTCAGAGAGGGGTGGCGGGTGACGAAGTCGACCTCCCGGCCCTGGGGCCACCCGTAGACGGACAGCCCGTGCTTCCAGGCGCCGACGAAGAGACGACGGTCGCCGGCGCGGTAGCGGAGCATCCCGTACGACATCTCCGTGACGGCGTCGGCGCGTTCCTCCCGGATGATCCGTTCGAGACGGTCGAAGACGGACCTCGTGCCCGGAGCCATGCCGGCGATGTAGGCCCGGATCGCCTCCTGCCGGATGTCGTCGTCCACCTGGCCCCCTCAGGTCACGCAGTCGCAGTGACCGCCGCTGCCGCCGGCGCGAGCGGTGGTGCGGGACCACTGCGCCGTCGGTCGGCCGTCGAGGCGCCACGGGTGCTCGCCCGCCGCGAGCTTCGGCCAGCCGGCGGGGGAGTCCTCCCACTTCTCCTGTCGCCCGAACACCGTCAGGTCGAGCGCGTGATAGCTCGTCATCAGCGCCTCGACGCCGCGCCCGGTCGTCCAGTACGTCTCGTAGACGCTCCCGTCGTCGCCGCGCAGGTAGCAGGCGATCATGCCGAAGCCGCGGCCGTCGACCAGCGCCGGGTCGGAGTCCCGGGCGGAGTACCACGGCCACGAGTAGCCCATGAAGTCACGGAACGGCGCGCTCTCCTGGTAGGACCCCTCGCAGAAGACGGCGTACGTGACGCCGCGGGCACGCAGGTAGTCCTGCATCTGCATGTGGCACGTCGAGAACGTGCAGCCCTCGCACTGGCCTTCCCAGGGCTGCCCGTCGTGCCACATGTGGAAGTACGCCATCAGCATCCGGCGACCCTCGAAGACGTCCAGCAGCGGCACCGGTCCGTCGGGGCCGGTGACCGTGACCGGCGGCATGAGCGTCATCGGCAGCCGCCGGCGTGCGGCGGCGATCGCGTCGCCCTCGCGGGTGTGCGCCTTCTCCCGGGCCAGGAGCTCGTCGCGGGCGGCGCGCCAGGTGGCGCGGTCCACGACGGGGGGAGTTGCCTGTACATCCATCAAGTCCTCCGCTGCTGGGCCAGGTGCGACGTCTCCAGAGACGATGCTCCTGCCCCGAACTCATCGGCCCTCAGCACGTCCCGCCTGGCTGAGCTGCCTCTCGTTCACCTCGGGAGAGCTCAGGGGGCATCGTGTGGGGGGTCGAGACGGGCGAGGAGAAGGGCGGCCGAGCGTGATCCTTCCGAAGGTTCGTGACCCCCGTTTCGTGACGATCCGCCGCGGCGGCACGCTCACCGATGCCGATCACCGGCTCCTCGCCCTGTGGGCGGCGTCGTGCGCCGAGCACGTCGTCGACCTCTTCGAGTCGGCTCGCCCCGACGACCCTCGGCCGCGTCACGCGATCGAGCGGGCCCGCGCCTGGGCACGCGGCGAGGTCACGATGTCAGAGGCTCGCGCGGCGGGTGGCCATGCGATGGCCGCGGCCAGAGACCTGAGCGGGGCGCCACGCCATGCCGCGTACGCCGCCGGCCAGGCGGCGGTGGTCGCGCACGTCGCCGCGCACGAGCTCGGTGCCGCCGCCTATGCGATCAAGGCCACCCGTGCTGCCGCGCCGGACGGCGAGGGCGAGGCTGCGGGCCGACTCGAGTGCCGGTGGCAGCGCGACCAGCTCCCGGAGGCGATCCGCGAGCTCGTCCTCGACGACCAGCGCGCTGCGGAACGACCTCTGCTGGTCGGTGTTCGACTGCGGAGAGGGCTGAGGTGCCGGATTCCGAGACGCTCCGCCGCGTCCGTCGCCAGCTCGAGGGCCGGGCCGAGGTCGTCGAGAAGCGCATGGTCGGTGGACGGTCGTTCAGCTACCGCGGCCGGATGTTCTGTGGTGTCAGCAGTGCCGGCCTCGTGGTCCGGGTGAGGCACGAGCACCGGGACGCCGTCCTCGCGGAGCCGACACGTGCGGCCGCTGGTGATCGGCGGCCGGCAGCCGTCCGGATTCGTCGTCGTCGAGCCGGCGGGCCTCACCACCGATCAGCTGCTCGCGGCCTGGATCGAACGGGGGCTGGCGGCGGTCGATGTCGGCGGCTGAGCCGAGCGAGAGGGCGGCACGGGTAGCCCTGGGAATGCGGAATCGCACAACAGCGGCAGTCTGATGCGCGATCGCTCGGGGTCAGGACGGGGAGGTCCCCATGTCGCTGTCGCGTCGGTTCGTCGCCGGAGTCGTCGGAACCCTGGTGGTCTCGGGGGTGGCCGCGCCCGCCTGGGGCCTCCAGCCGCCCAGCACCGGCGGGCCCGCCCCGGGCGCTCCCGGCATCGACGAGCAGTACCTGCCCGCGACGAAGTCCGGCGTCGGGACGTCGACGACGACGGCGAGCCCGGTCTGGCTGACGGTGCAGAAGACCGGCGGTCTCGGCGAGGTGTTCTACCCGACCGCCGACGCCCCCGCCGCACGCACGACGCAGTTCGTCGTCGCAGACAAGCACGGCGGCGCGGTTCGCGCCGAGCAGGCGGCCGACGTCCGGACGACGCTCGTCGACCCGCCTCGCTGACCTACCGGCAGACGTTCCACGAGCGGCACGGCCGCTGGCAGCTGACCGCCACGTACGTCACCGACCCCGCGCGGCCCACGGTGCATGCTCGATGTCGCGTTCTCGGCATCGGCTCGGGGCCGGTACTCGGTGTACGTCGTCCACGACCCGGCTCTCGCCAACTCTCGCGGTGGCGATTCGGGTCGCACGCGTCGGCCACACGCTCGTGGCGACCGATCCGGGCTCGGCGGACTATCCGGCGGCGGCGAGCGCCCTCGCCGGCTGGCCGCGTTCGCTGCGACGTCGAACGGGTTCCGAGGCACCAGCGACGGCTGGACGGATCTGCTCGCCGACGGCCGGCTCGACGGCCGGTACGCGACCACGACCGCCGGCAACCTGGTGCAGACCGCGCAGCTGCGGTTCGGCCGGTCAGGGTCACGCGACCGTCGCCCTCGCCTTCGGCCGGAACGCGGACGCGGCGCTCGCCGGCGCCCGCGCCTCGCTGCACGCGGCTTCGGCGCCGTGGCGCACCGGTATGCGGCCGGCTGGCACCGTCTACGTCGCGCACCTGCGCCGGCCACCGGCGTCCCTGCGCACCGCGACCGCAGCGCCGAGCTCTACCGGGTCTCGACGATGGTGCTCGCCGCCAGCGAGGACAAGACGCTACCGCGGCGCGTACGTGGCCTCGCCGAGCTCGCCATGGGCGTTCGGCCGGGACGACCCGTCCGGGCCCTACCACCTGGTCTGGTCGCGCGATCTCTACCAGATCGCCTCGTCGCTGTCGCTGGCCGGCGACAGGGCCGGCGCGAACCGCGCGCTCGACTTCCTCTTCGACGGCCAGCAGAAGCCCGACGGCTCGTTCCCGCAGAACTCGCGGCGTCAACGGGACGCCGTTCTGGGGCGGCCTGCAGCTCGACGAGGTCGCCGCTGCCGATCGTTCTGGCCCACCAGCTCGGCCGCTCGGACGCCGGACCTGGGCGCACGTGAAGCGGGCCGCCGACTTCCTCGCTCGTCGTTCTCGCAGGACGGCAACCGTGCTCCGTGGACCCGCAGGAGCGCTGGGAGAACCAGTCCGGCTACTCCCCGCGACGATCGCGGCGGAGATCGCCGGCCTGGTCTGTGCCGCGCAGATCGCCCAGGCGAACGGCGACACGGCGTCCGCCGCACCGCTACCTCGCGACCGCCGACGCCTGGCAGGCGCACGTCAAGGGCTGGACCGTGACGACGAACGGGCCGTACTCCCCGAAGCCGTACTTCCTGCGGCTGACCAAGGACGGCAACCCGAACGCCGGCACGACGTACACCATCGGCGACAGCGGCCCGACGACGTCGACCAGCGAGCGGTGGTCGACCCGAGCTTCCTCGAGCTGGTCCGCCTCGGCGTGCTGCCGGCCGACGACCGCGGCGGTCGTCAACACGCTCGGCGTGGTCGACGAGCAGCTGGCGTCCCGACCCGCGCACGGGCTGTACTGGCACCGCGCGTCGTTCGACGGCTACGGCGAGAAGGTCGACGGCGTCGCCGTGGGACTTCGGCCTGCCGGACGGGTCGCGGATCACCCGCGGCCGGGCCTGGCCGTTGCTGAACGGCGAGCGTGGCGAGTACTCGATCGCCGCGGGCGACGTCGCTGCCGGCCGTGCGCAGCTCGCCAGGATCGCGGCGGCGGTGGGCCCGGGTCTGATGCTGCCCGAGCAGGTCTGGGACCACCAGCCGCCGGCGGGCACCGACGGGTTCGCCCCGGGCAGGCCGACGACCTCGGCCACCCCGCTGGCCTGGACGCACGCGCAGTTCGTCCGGCTGGCGTGGGACAGCGCCGCCGGTCGCGTCCTGGAGCAGCCGGCGCCGGTGGCCGCGCGCTACCACGGGGGTTGAGCGCCGGCTCCGTCCTGCGCGGCGCTCTGAGAGCCGGCGGCTTCGGTGTCGTCGAGGTCCCCGGGGCTCTCACCGTTCCGCGCGACACCCGATCACGATCGAGACGTTGTTCGGCACGCGCATGACCGGAGCTGTCCGTGCGTGGTGCGCGAGCCCTACGTCACGGTGAACGTGGTGGTCGCGGTTCCCACAGCGCGGACCTGGATCTCGACTGCTGCGACACGGGTGCTGCCGTTTGGGTAGTTCCAGCCGGCCATCGGGCGGCTCACGCCGCGTAGGACGGTCGTCGAGCCGGTCGTCGTGACCGTCAGGGTGCGGACGCCGGCGTGGAACACCATGTGCTTGCCGTCGGTGCTCCGTGACGCCAGCGTCCAGGTCGGGTCCAGGTGCCAGAACTGATGGAATGCGGACTTGGTGGCGTAGCTGTCCTTGACCCTCACGGTCCGGGGCGACCGGTAGACGGCGTAAGAGCGCGTGTGCTTGATGCCGTAGAGGCTGTCGACGGTCGACCAGGCGTGCCACGACGTTCGGCTCGTGTCGCTGCTCGTGCAGCTCACCGTGGCTGACGTGTCGAACTTGCGGCCGTCGACCGTCGCGACGTTGTGGGAGGCGGGCCCGCGCACCCAGGCCCGGTTGTTGCCGGCAGTGTCGTAGATGCCCTTGCCGGGCTCGACGAGAACCCGACGGCCGAATGTCGACCAGCTGATGCCGGCGCGGTCCTCTTGGCCGTGCATCCACCGGCGCGGCCCGTACCGGATGAGGTAGTAGCTGGTGAGGGGGTCCTTCCAGGACCAGCGGCCGATGCCGTAGCCGCCCTGGTTGTCGCGGAACCCGCTGAGCGTCCAGGTCGGGCGTGCGGAGCCGGTGTCGGCGACCGAGTCGCCGACCACGGCGAGCTTGCCGTCCGGGTCGGTCAGCCAGGGGGAGACCCGGTTGGCGTAACCCTGCGCGTCGCTGACCCGCTTCCTGGTGGCTGCGGCGACGCCGTGCGCCTGCAGCATGGTGACCACCTCGCCCCAGAGAGCGACGTTGAAGCGGTGGTAGCTGCTGGACTGCTCGATCGTCACGTGGCCCGTCGTCCATGCGCCCGGCGCGTCCGCGACGAGCCTGTTGATCGACTTGGTCCGCCAGTCCTTGCGCGCCAGCAGGTCGGCGGCGCGGACGACGGCCAGGTCGGCCATCACCCCATGGTTGTGCACCGCGTACCTGGGCGGCCCGTAGAACCGCGGCCCGTACTGGACGTTCACGTCCTCCTGCATCACGCTCAGGAGCCGAGCGTCCTTGGTGACCGAGTACAGACAGTTCTCAGCGCCGAGACGCCGCAGAGCCGTGCCCTCGTCCCAGCCCCACGCGTTCGCGTTCGCCGTCGTCGTCGCGGTCCTGGTGCCGGGGTCGTGGTTCTGGGTGTGGAAGGCGACGATCTGATCGACCAGCACGGTCAGCGAGCCGGTGTCGCCGTCCTGGTAGGCACGCGCTGCGAGCGGCTGGACCCACATGAACCCGCGTAGCTCCGAGCTGCCAGGCGGCGTCCCCGTAGGGCGGCGTCTTCCACCAGCTCGACGGGATCCGGCCGACCGTGAAGCTGGGGCCCGGCGGGATGGTCACGACGATGGCTTGGCCGTCGGGCACCGGGTCCGCCGAAGGCGTCCCGCACTGCGTGTTCGGATCCACGAGCGTCGGCGCGAGGGCGGTGCCCGAGCTGCGCATCGTGCCGGCCGGCATCTCCGTCGAGGTCAGCGGTGCAGTGATGTGTGGCTTGTTCGCGGCAGCCTGGGTCGACGACGGCAAGACCGCGACGATCGCTCCGGCCACGGTCGTGACCCCTACCACGAGGACGGCGGTCCGAGCGCGACGCATAGGCCCACACTGGCGTCCACCTGCCCCCGAGGTGTGCCGTTCGGGCAAATCTCGCCAGGTGTATCAGGCACGGACGACTTGTCCTCTTCCCCGTGTCACTGCCGACCTGCGACCCGCAGGTGCGGGTGCGTGGTCAGCACCGGTCGTACCCGGGGACAGGGGAGAGGTCGCATCGTGAGCCTTCACGCGGGTCTGCGCGCCCAGGTCGCCGGCGTCATGTCGAAGTCCTTCGCCGGCTACCACTGAGAACTCGGGCGCCCGTCGGAGCTTCGAGCCCCGGCGGGCGCCCGCACCACGATCAGGACGTCGATGGGGGGACGGGCCACTTTCCACCTGTCGCTCGTCATCGTTTCGGAGCCTTTGACGCTGGTCGTGACCGCGCTGTCGCTGTCGACGACGCAGACCACCAGGCGATCGCCGAGAGACCACAGCTCCTCGTCCAGCCCGTACCAGGTGAGAGTGAGGGCCGAGGCCGTCTCCTCGACTCCTACGTAGGCCCGGAAGCGCTGACGGCAGGCGGCGTCGGACGCCGCGTCCACCGCAACCTGCCCGGGCCACGAGCCCTTCGCGAGCGTTGCCGTCCCGACGACTTCTTCGTTGTGGGGGCCTTCGCACGGCACGACGAAGACGCCCGAATTGTCGGTGGCGGCGTAGTCGACGTCTGCGCAGTCGCCTGCCTTCAGGTTGTCGATGTCCTTCCACGCGCCGGACGTCTCTCCCAGGCCCGAGGCCGGTGTGTTCCCGTCGCCTGACGGAGCCTGTGGCGCGTCTGCCGCTGCCGGCGCGTCTGTTTCAGGGGCCGGCGTACTTTCCGGGTGAAGAGCGTCGGTGACCCCGAAGGCAAGTGCTGCGCCGACGACAGCGACCGCCGCGAGCCCGCCCAACAGTCCGCGAGCCCCGGCGCCATCCCGCGCCGCCGCCTCGGTTCTCCGCGTCGAGGCTCGGCGCCGGCGGTGGTGTTCCCCACGCAGGCACGCCCTGTTCAACGGAGTTTGCCGCCGTGCCCCAGGGTGGGGCTCGGACGAGCGGTCACCGAGCCCGGCGGAAGGCTCATCAGCCTCCATGGGATCAAGATCCCACCACTCGCTGGCCACGCAGCAAGTACCCGCCGGCAAGCGCTGCCCGGCGGGTACGGGAGCTCAGGCCTCGACGCCGTCGAGCCGGCGCAGTCGCTCCCGGAGGTGGCGCTGCTCGGCGACGTTGACGGTTGCGGCGATGGCGCGGCGGTAGGCGGACGCCGCCTCGTCGGGGCGGCCCGCCCGTTCGAGCAGGTGGGCCCGGACGGCGTCGACGCGTGCGAGCCGCGGATGGCTGGCCGCGAGCTCGTCGACCATCGACAGAGCACGCTCGGGACCCTCCGTCATCGACTGCGCGACGATCCGGTTGAGCGTGATCGTGGGATTCCGGGCCTCGGTGGCGTGCTCGAGCAGGGTGTAGAGCGCGTGGACCTCGACCCAGTCGGTCGACTCGGTGTCGGGCGCCGTCGCGTGGAGGCCGGCGATGCACGCCTGCAGGAGGTAAGGGCCCGGCACGGCGCCCGGAGTGACGAGGTCGAGCAGCGCGAGCCCCTCGTCGATCATGCCGCGGTCCCACCGGGTGCGGTCCTGCTCGTCCAGCGGGACGAGCCGCCCGAGCGGGCCGACGCGAGCGGGCTGACGGGCCTCGGTGAGCAGCATGAGTGCGAGCAGCCCGGCGACCTCGGTCGACCCGGGGGTCGCCTGCCGGAGCAGGCGCGCGAGGTTGATCGCCTCGGCCGCGAGGTCGCTGTCGCGAGCCGGCGTGCCACTCGTCGTGTGGTGCGCCTCGGTGAGCATGACGTAGAGGACGTCGAGCACCGGCCCCAGGCGTTCGCCGACGTGATCGGGCCGCGGGAAGCCGCGGTCGGCGTCCACCAGGCGGCGCTTGGCCCGGGTGATCCGCTGGGCGATCGCCGACTCGGGCAGCTGGTAGGCGTTGGCGATCTGCGCCGTGGTGAGCCCTGCGACCGCCCGGAGCGTCAGCGCCACCTGCCCTGATCGGGGCAGCTCCGGGTGGCAGCACAGCAGGAGGAGCAGCAGGGCGTCATCGCTCTGCGCCGACTCATCGCCCCGCGCCTGGCCGTGGCCGAGCGGCGCCTCCAGCATCGCCACGCGGTCCTCGCGTTCACGCCGGCGCACGTCGCTGCGGACCCGGTCGACGTACCGCCGGCGGGCGGTCGTGACCAGCCAGGCCTGCGGGTCGTCGGGCACCCCGTCGGCCCATTGCCGCTGCGCATCGAGCAACGCGTCTTGGACGGCGTCCTCGCAGAGGTCGAACTGGCCGCCGCCGTAGGTGCGCACCAGCCGCGCGAGGGTCTGTGGCGCGAGCTCGCGCCACAGACCCTCGTCGACCGCGCCCGGACGGCTCACCCGTCGCCCAGGTCGGCGAACACCACCGGCCGGATCTCGAGGGCGAGGCCGGGGATCCGCGCGTCGGGGATCTGGAGCGCCAGCTCCACGGCGCGTGCCTCGTTCTCGACGTCGAGCAGGTAGAAGCCGCCCATGAACTCCTTGGCCTCGACGAAGGGCCCGTCCGTCACCTCGGGCCGGTCGGCGTTGCCGCGCACGACCTTCGACCGGCTCGGGTCGGCCAGCGCCTGGGTCGCGATGAACTCCCCGTTCTCCTTCGTCGACGCCATGAAGGCCATGTGGCCCTTCTCGAGCAGCTGCTGCTGTTCGTCGGTCAGCTGCTCCAGCACGGCCGGGTCCACGTGCATCATGATCACGTACTTCACGTCGTCCTCCTCGTCGGTGGGCCGCCCGAGCGGGCGGGCACCCTCTGGTCGTCGCGGGCCGCCCGGATACGACATCACGGACGAGACGTTCTGCACGAGGGTGCCGGCGTCGACACGCTCCTCACGCTCTGTCGTCGAATGAGCGCGAAGCGGGGACGACAGGCCCGTTCCGGTGACACGCTGAGGGCCTCGGGGATTCGCGGCACCAGAGGAACGGCATGAGTGACAGGTGGAACGAGCCCCGAGCCCAGGCACCGGCGGCCTGGCGATCGAGGTGGGCCGAGCGGGAGAACCAGCGTCGCCTGTCGCAGCACGCCGCGGCCGATCAGCGCTGGCAGGCGGACCTGCACGACCTCGACCAGATGCTCGGCGCCGCCCGGACCTTCGAGGGCCTTCCGGCTCATCCTCACTCACCCCTCGTGCTCAAGCGGGGGGAGCGGATCTTCACCGCTCTGCCGATGGTCACGTTGATCGAGGGAGCTGCCTCCGACCACCTGCCGATGGATGCGCGATTCTCCTGGCGGGCAACGCGCACGACGGGGATGGCCGGGCGCGGGGGACAGGCTGGGACGCCGACGGTGCCGGCGGGGATGCGAGTCGTCGACAGCGGTCCGGTTACGCTCACCGACCGGCGGATCGTGTTCCACGGAAGCAAGCACGCCCGCGAGTGGGCGTTCACGAAGCTGCTGGGCCTGGCGAACCCGGCGGACGGGCCGTACACGGTCCTCCAGGTGTCGAACCGGCAGAAGCCGTCGGGCGTGCGGTATCCGCCATCCGCCGGGCCGAGCTGGCGCTTCAACCTGGCTCTGGCGCTCGCGGTGTTCTCGGACGATCGACAGTCCCTCGTCGCCGGCCTGGAACGCGAGCGGCAGGAACTGATCGCGATGCGGCCGGTTCTGCCCGTTGCCGCGGTGCCCGAACAGGCGCCGGCCCACCTCGCTCTCACCCATGCGGTGAAGACGCTGTATCTCGGACGCCCCGGGCAGCGCACAGGCCGACGGATCTTCCAGGGAACGGTGGCGGGTGTCGTCACGCTGATGGCCCTCTCGATCGTCGCCGGGCTCTCGTCCACTCCGACGAGCACGACGTCCGCCGGGTTGGCCTACCCGGCGACGTCGCCGTCCTCGAACCCCACGACGCAGGCAGCCAGCAGCGAGCGTCCGCCCCGACCGTCGCCGGGGTCACCTCCGCAGCTGCGAAGCCCGCGTCGCCACGGCCTCTGGTCAAGGTCCCGACGCAGCGCCCCCGCCCCTCGGCCGCGCCGAGATCGAGGCCGACGACTCACGCGACCACTCGCGCGACACCGAAGCCGGCGCCGAAGCCGGCGCCGAAGCCGGCGCCGAAGCCGACGCCCGCCCCGCCCACGCTGTGCGGCGCTCCCAGCAATCCCTGGGGCTACGGCTTCTGCGGCGGGGCCTACATCACCTCGCCTCCGTCGAGCTTCTGCTCGTACTTCGCCTGCATCCCGAACTTCCCCAACGGCAAGGGCTACGTCGAGCAGTGCGCCGACGGGATGTTCAGCAAGTCGGGAGGACGGCAGGGCGCCTGCTCCTATCACGGCGGCGAACGCCGGCCCTTGCTCCGCTCATAGCCTGCTGGCGCCTCCGCGGGTGCGACCGAACCCGAAACCTGCGGTTCTGGGCGCACCACGACCCCTCGGACCGCAGGTTTCGGGTTCGGTGGCGGCTCGGCGCTAGCCCTGCCGGCGTCCGTGCCGTCGGCCTCGCGTGCGACCTACTCGGCCCCGGCTGAGCTCCTGGCGGCGATGCGGGCCCGGACCTCCGGGCGGCGCAGTGGCGGGACGGTGGCAGGCGGCTGCCGGCGGGCCGGCAGCACGTCGAGAAGGCCGTGCACCTCGGCCGTCACGCGCGCGATCGCCTGCTCGTAGGCCCCTTCGGCGCCGGCCGGCGGCTTCTGCAGGCCCGACACCTTGCGGATGAACTGGCGGGCGGCCGCCTCGACCTCGTCGTCCGTGGCGGGCGGCTCCAGGCCGCGCAGTTCAGTGATGTTGCGACACATAGTTCGATGCTAGGCGCAGGCCCCAACACACCTCGCAGCACCAGCGATGAGTTCGTCGCCTCGGGGTCGTCCTACGGGCGGACGACGTCGGCGTCGGCCAGCCCCCAGACGCCGTGTGCACCCTCGACCCACCCACAGGAGCTCTGATCATGCGGACGCTGACCGCGCTGGTGTTCAACTACTCACTGAACGGCCTCCTGGCGGACCCGGACACCGACTTCTGGAAGTTCTGTTTCGGGCTGCTCGACGACCAGGGCGGCCCGGACGACGACCAGGAGACCCTCGACTTCCTGGACGGTGCGTACGCGCACGTCATGGGCCGCGTCGCCTACGAGGGCATGGCCAAGGCCATGCCGACGAATACCGACAACCCGTGGTCGGACATCCTCAACCGGGGGCGCAAGGTCGTCTTCTCCCGGACCATGACGGCGCCCGAGTGGGTCAACACCACGGTCGCCGCCGGGGACACGGTAGAAGAGATCGACAAGCTGAGGAGTGGTGGTGACGGCCACATCGTCGTCTGGGGCGGCGTCACACTCTGGCGGTCGCTCATGCAACTCGACCTGATCGACGACTGGCGCGTGAGCATGTACCCCTACATCACCGGCCAGGGCACGTTGCTGTTCGACGACGTCCCCCCGTCCTACCAACTCGACCTCGTCTCCAGCGTCCCCAACAGCTACGGGATCCTCGAGCTGCACTACCGGAGACACCGGTGACCGGGCGGTGCAGTCATGCGGCCGTCACGCGTGCGGTGCCTCCGGGCGCCTCGCCAGCACCGTGACGTCGCTGAAGGATCGGCGTCCATGAGGGACCTTGAGCGAGACCCATGAACCGAGAGGGGCGCGTTCGAACTGGTAGGGCGTGACGCGGTACTTGTAGGCGACGTCGCTGACGGTGTCGTCCACCACCAGATGGCAGGGTTTGTCGTCGGTCTTGGGGATGCACCGGACGACTCGGCCCCGCACCCGCAGCGGCGACCGGACCCCGCCCCGTGGGTGGTCGTCCCGGACGGGTAGCCGCCGCCATGCACCGGTCGCGGTCGACCAGACCTCGCCCTGGACGTAGGAGACCGGCATCTCGGCATGCTCGAGAGCGCGCACGGTGGGCTCGGTGGGCGCCCGCGACAGCGCCGTCCGTCCCGTGGGGGACAGCACGACGGACCTGGTCCAGTGCAGGCACAGCCTGGCTGGCCCATGACGTCTGACCCCGGCGGTCGGTCCGGGCCGCAGCGCTCCTAAGGGGACCGGCCCCGGCAGACGGGTGGCACACGCGGTGACGCGTTCGAGCAGGGTTCTTTCGTGCGCGGGTAGGTCCCCAGGGAGGATGGCCCAGGTAGGGCGCAGCCAGAGCTCGCCGAGGTGGCTCTGGACGGTCAGGAGCTCGCGCCGGTGCAGCGCGTTCAAGGCTCCCCCGGACGACCTCCGCAGGCAGGTGGTCATCCTTCCTGCTGCGGCTGACAGCGCGCAGCACCGCGAGAGTGCTTTCATCCTCCGGTGGCGGCAACTCGTCACGGGGGTCTCCCGTGGCGACCGCACCCGCTCGGCCCGGACGGGTGCAGACCCAGGTCGTGACGACAGCCGCGAGCCAGGTAGGCAACGTGACGAGCGCCGCGACCACCCATCCGCCCACGGCTACCCTCCTGACGGCCGGCAGTCTTCACCGGAAGGGTAGATCGAATACGGCCTCTACGCGGCCGGCGCTGGATCTTCACGCCACGTGCCGACGGCCACCGCCGCGACCCGCCTCGTACTGGTCGACCGGGGTTCGCGTCCTGCGGATCGGGACGGTGGCGCTTACTCGACCGTGCTTTCCAGCGGCGCGAGCCGATCGAGCCGGTCATAGAGCTCGCCGACCTTGATCTGCACGCCGTCGAGGTCCAGGACGTCGTTGTCGTGGTAGTACCTGATGTGCCAGCCGACCTCTGCCGGCGTCCGGAGCTGAATGGTCCGCGAGCTGGTCTCGACGAGCAGGTAGCCGCGGATCGACGGCAGCTTCAGGTAGGCGATGGACTTCTCGCGCTCGTCCTTGTCCCGGGTGCTATCGGACAGAACCTCCACGACCCACGTGGCGTCGTCGTCGTAGTGCGTGCCGCGCGGCAGTCCGCACGAGACGAACACGTCCGGATAGTAGGTAGCACCCATCGGGACGCGGAGCTTCGTGTCGTGACTCTGCACCCTGCAGCCGCGTCCCTCGAACCCCTGCAGCAGCAGGGCCGAGATCAACACGCTCATCTGACCGTGCCGGACCGACCCGCCGGCCATGGGGAACACCTGGCCGCCGACGTACTCGTGCCGGACGTCCGAGAGCCGCTCGAGGCGCAGATACTCCTCGAAAGACAGCGGGGGCTGCCCCCAACCCCCGGTAGTCATGACCACCAGCCTAGGCCTGCTCCTGCACCTGGGACCGGGTTCACGGGAAGGCAGGCCACCGCATGGCGGCGACCGTGCCAGGGGCGGGGGTTTACCGCTGACCCAGCCGGCCGGAGGATCTCAAGCTGGCGACCGGCGGGTGAACCGGGCGGCCAGGCGACGCCGCCAGCCCGGCCGCCGCGGCGGGACGTGGGACGGCGCCTGACGCGGCCCCGTCCCGCGTCCCGAAGCGATCGACCTCGGCGCGAACGATCTCGGCGCGCAGCGCGCGCCAACGCTCGATCATCGGCTCTACCGCCACCTGCCGGGCAGCGACCGGCAGGCTCGGGCCGGTCTGAGGGCGGCGCCACTCGGCGACGACCCGCCGGTTGAAGTCCTCGAGGACCGCCCGGACCTGTTCCTCAGCGGTCAGCTCCGCAAGCGACTCGGGAAAGGTGTCCGCCTCGCGACGCAGCGCGATGGTCGGGTGCACGAGCGCAGAGGTGTCGATGCCTTCACGCTGCACATAGCTCTTGATCCACCAGTCCGGATCGTGCACCTCGGGCAGCTTCAGTGGCTTGCCCTTGCCGGGCAGGTCGTCGAAGTCACCGCGAGCCTGGGCGGCTCGAATCTGCGCCTCGACACCGGGCTCTCCGCGCATGCCCCCACGATGCCCCGCGTCGTCCAAGGTCACACCGGCGGCACTCAGCCGTCGTAGTGCCCCGCGGCGATGTCCTCGAGCAGCCCCGGGTGCGTGGGCCCCCACCCGAGCAGCTCCCGGGTGCGGACGGCCGTGGTGGTGTGGTCGCGGGTCTGCATGAGGCCGAAGAAGCCGAGCCGCTCGGGTTCGACCGACGCGGTGGGCAGGCCGAGACGCTGCCCGAGGGCCTCGGCCAGCGTGCGGACGGCGATGCCCTCGTCGCCCACCGCGTGCAGCACGGTCCCGGCCGGCGCCTGCTCCAAGGCCAGCCGGAACAGACGAGCCGCGTCGCCCACGTGCACCGCGCACCAGCGGTTGGTGCCTTCGCCGACGTACATCGCCGCGCCGGCCTCGCGGTACATGCGCACCAGCTGGGGCACGAACCCGTGCAGGTCCCCCTGGCCGTGCACCGAGCGCGGCAGGCGCACCACCGACGGCCGGACGCCCTTCTCGGCACTCACCAGCAGCGCCTGCTCGTTCTCGCCGCGCGCCGCGACCGGCCCCCCGGTCAGCACGTCCTGCTCGGTGCTCGGCCGGCCGTCCACGATGGGAGTGCCGGACGCCGCCACCAGTGGCTTGCCGCTGCCCGCGAGCGCCTCGACGATCGCCGCGACGGCGGCGCGCTCGACCCGGGCAGCCCCCGCCAGGTCGTTCATGTTCTCGTGGGGGAAGGCCAGGTGGACGACGGCATCGGCCTTGTCGGCCGCCGCGCGGAGTGTGTCGAGATCGGTGAGGGACCCGCGGACGACGTCCGCGCCGCGCCGCTCGACGGTGGCGGCGGAAGCGTCCGACCGCGCGAGGCCGGTGACGGTGTGCCCGGCCCGCAGCAGTTCGGGGACGACGGCAGAGGCGATCCAGCCCGAGGCCCCGGTGACGAACACGTGCATGGTGGTTCCTCCCGTTGATGTCAGAAACTGACATCAACGACACTAGCTCGCCATGACAGAGGCTGTCATCACTAGACTCGACGGATGGGTCGCTGGGAGCCGAACGCGCGCGGGCGCCTTGCTCGCGCGGCGCTCGTGCTCAGCGCCGAGCGCGGGTTCGAGAACACGACGGTGGCCGAGATCGCGGCCGCCGCCGGCGTCACCGAGCGCACCTTCTACCGGCACTTCCCCGACAAGGCCGACGCTCTCTTCCCGGACAACGCCTACCTGCTCGCGCGGCTGGCCGGGGTGGCGGCCGACGCCGCCCGTGCCGGGAGCACTGCCCTGGACGCCGCCCTCGCCGCCGTCCTCGATCTCGCCACCATCGCCTTCGAGGAGCCCGAGCGGGCCCTGCTCAACGCCAGGGTGATCCCCACCGTGCCGGCACTCGCCGGTCGCGACCTGGTGCGTCAACGGCAGATCGCGGACGCCGTCTCCGAGGCGCTCGCCGCGTCCGGCGTGGCACCCCTCGATGCGCGGCTGGCCGCGGAGACCGCCCTGGCGGTCTGGCGGGTGGCGGTCACCGAGTGGGTCCGCGACCCCGCGGCCCGCCCCCTGCCGGAGGCCGTCGCCGAGGCCGCCGCAGCCGTTCACTCATGGTGAGGATCGGCTTTCGTCCGCGTCGCGGTGCTGGTCGAGCTGGAAGTGCCAGATGATCGCGACCGGGCGCCCCGCGTAGCCGGCGTTGACAGCGCCGGGGCCATGACCAACCCGTCGCCGAGCGGCGCCTCACGGGCGGATGACCAGTTGGGTGACCGGCGGGAGCCGGCGATCCAGGTCGCGGATCGCTCCGGTCCGGGCGTCGATCACGGTGACGCGGCCGGTCTCGTTGATGACGAAGAGCCAGCGGCTGTCGGGCGACCACGCCGCCGTCCCGGTGTTGTCCGGCGACGTGGTCGACACGGCGATCCGGCGCTGCCGCCCGGTCAGGAGATCGATCAGTGTGACCGTGAAGGAACCGGCCTCCACGTGTTGGACGCCGGCTGTCGTCATGTCGGGGGACAGCCACCCCGGGGTGATGGTCTGCCTCTCGAGCACGACTGGAAGCTCCCGCGCCCCGCCG
Source organism: uncultured Actinomycetota bacterium (assembly GCA_963794075.1). GTDB lineage: Bacteria > Actinomycetota > Actinomycetes > Actinomycetales > Kineosporiaceae > DATKNA01. The sequence continues at coordinate 35,461 of CAWCCY010000020.1, read as the reverse complement.
CGGCGGTCGCGCACGACGTCGGTGCATCGGGCGTGCTCGTCGCACTCGAGCGCCACGAGGCCGGCCGGCCCCAACGCGATGAGCATGCCGTTCGACACGCGGAGAAGACCGTCCGCTCCGTCCGCCCGGTAGACGCCGCCGATGCCCTCGAAGACGACGCCCCCGCCGCCGTCCGGGATGCCATCGGCGAACAACGCCGGCACCCGGAAGGTGATGCCCGTGCTGGCCCCCGCGAGGGTGACCAGCCCGAGCCTGACCCCTGCGCCGTCGGTGACCGGTGCCCAGACGTGGTCGGGGTCCGGCCCGGGAAACATCGGACCGCCCCCCAGGCTGGACGGCGTCGCGGCAGCGCCGTCCGGCACCACGTAGCCCTGCCGACTGTCGGGGGGCTGCACGATCATGCGGCCGCGCACGGGGATGAGCGACACGGGTGGGCCACTCAGAGGCGGCAGCTCGGTCTGCGTGACACGCCCCGTCGCCGGCTCGACCCGCAGGAGCACGTCGGCCCCCAGAGCGAAGAGGGACCACCCGGCGGTGGTGGTCGGCAGCGGCTGCGCGAGGGACGTGATCACTGGCCGGGCGGGCGCTCCCAGGGTGGGCCGAGGAGCTTGGGACGCCGACGGCGATGAGGCCGACGGCCCCGGCGACGATGCCGCCGACGACGGCCCCGGCGACGATGCCACCGACGACGGCCGTGGCGGCGGAGCCGACCTGGAGCGCGACGCCGCCGCGGCGCCGGCGCCCACCGCCAGTCCCCCCGCAACGAGAACGGTTCGCCGCGACGCCCACCCCCGCCGGCGCGCGGCTGACGTCGAGTCATCGCCGGCCGCCTCGCCCGAGCGATCGCCGACGGTGCCGAGGTCCAGCACCTCGGCGTCGGCCGCGGGCTCCTCGTCGCGCGACATGCCGTCATCATCCGCTCGACCGTGGACCACGGGAACGCCGTCGCCGCAGACGTGCCGAGTGGAACGTGATCGGACCCGCCCTACCCTGGGCGCGTGGACGTGCTCGCCCGCAACAATGTGACCGTCAGTGGCCGCCCCGACGGGCCGCCGCTGGTGTTCGCGCACGGGTTCGGCTGCGACCAGGGCATGTGGCGGCACGTCGTACCCGCCTTCACGGCCACGCATCGCGTCGTCCTCTTCGATCACGTGGGTGCCGGCGGATCCGACCTCTCGGCGTGGGATCCGGCCCGGTACCGGCGGCTCGAGGGCTACGCCGCCGACGTCATCGAGATCGTCGATGCCCTGGACCTGCCCCCCGTCGTCTTCGTCGGCCACTCGGTCAGCGCGATGATCGGCGTTCTCGCCGCCGCCGAGCGGCCGGACCTCTTCGAGCGCCTGGTCCTCGTCGGGCCCAGCCCTCGCTACGTCGACGACGGTGACTACCGGGGCGGGTTCAGCGCCGGTGAGATCGACGAGCTGCTCGAGACGATGGACGGCAACTACCTGGGCTGGTCGCGCCACATCGCCCCGGTCATCATGGGTGCGCCCCAGCAGCCTGAGCTGGGAGAGGAGCTCGCGGCCAGCTTCTGCCGGACCGATCCGGCCATCGCTCGCGCACTTCGCCCGCACGACCTTCCTCTCCGACAACCGTCAGGACCTGCAGCGCGTCACCACCCCGGCCTTGGTCGTCCAGTGTCGCGACGACGTGATCGCACCGGTCGAGGTCGGCCGGTACGTCCTCGAGCACCTGCGCGACGGCGAGTTCGCGCTGCTCGACACGACCGGCCACTGCCCCAACCTGTCCGCCCCGAAGCAGCTGATCGAGGCCATCGAGCACTACCTCGTGCGGGCCTGACCCGTGGACGAGGGCTGGCCCGTCGGCCTCCTCACGCTCGACGCCGCCGGCACCGTGCTCGACGCCAACGCCGCTCTGCTGGGCTGGGTGGGCCGGGCGGCGCAGGATGTCGTGGGCCACCGGATCCATGACCTCCTCGCCGTCGGAGGGCGCATCTTCTGGGAGACCCACCTCGCGCCGCTGCTGGTCGTCGAGCGCCGGCTCGACGAGGTGGCTCTCGAGCTCTCGACGGCGAGCGGGCGCCTGCCGGTGCTGGTGAGCGCGCTGGCCGCCGGCTCCGAGCCGGACGCCCCGGTCCGCGTGGCCGTGACCCAGGCGCGCGAGCGCGTGCGGTACGAGCGCGAGATCGCGGCGGCGCGCGCGGCCGCCGAAGGCTCGGCCGAGCGCATCGCGGCGCTCCAGGCGGTGACCGCCGCCCTCGCGAACGCGCTGGGCGTGAGCGGCGTCGCCGAGGCGCTGGCCGACGCCGCGGTCGGGCCGCTCGCCGCCGCGTCCGCGACGGTGTGGGTGCCCTACGCCGCCGGCCGATTGCTCCCTCGGGTGCAGCGAGGCGGCGCGGCGGGGGAAGCCCCGGATCCGGCCCTGCTGACCGGGGGGCGACCGGTGCGGGACGCCGACCGCGTCGTCATCCCCCTGCGCGGTCAAGCCCGGCTCCGCGGCGTCCTCGTGGTCGTCCCCAGCACGGACGCCGCCGCAGAACCGCCCGACCTCGACCTCCTGGAGGCCGTCGGCCGGCAGGCCGGCCTCGCACTCGACCGCGCCGTGCTGTTCGAGCACAACGCCGACGTCGCCCGCGAGCTGCAGCACTCGCTGCTGGCCGTCGAGCCGCCGGTCGATCCGCGCTTCGAGGTCAGCACGACGTACCGGCCCGGGGTCGAGATGCTCGAGGTCGGCGGCGACTGGCACGACACCTTCGTCGTCGACAGCGGCGTGATCGCCGTGGTCGTGGGCGACGTCGTGGGGCGAGGGCTCGCCGCGGCGAGCGCGATGGGCCAGCTCCGCAGCGCCGTCCGGGCGGTGGCGGAGCCCGGCGCCGGCCCGGCAAGCGTGCTCGCCCGGCTCGACCGGTTCGTGGAGCAGGTCGAGGCGGCCTCGATGGCGACGCTCGCGTACGCCGAGCTCGACCTCGCGACCGGCGCGGTCCGATTCGCCTGCGCAGGTCATCCGCCGCCGGTGCTCCTGCCCGCCGCCGGGAACGCCCGGTTGCTGTGGGCGGGCCGGTCCACGCCGCTGGGCGCCTACGGGCGGCACGCCCGCGCCGAGGCCGAGGCCGCGATGGCTGCCGGCGACCGCCTCCTGCTCTACACCGACGGCCTGGTCGAGCGGCGGGACCGCGGGCTCGACGAGCGGCTCGCGCTCCTCGTCGAGGCGGCCGACCGCACCCGCGGCCTGCCGCTCGCCGACGCCGTCCGATCGCTCTCGACGGAGCTGCTGAGCGACGAGCAGGGCCGGGACGACGTCTGCGCGCTGCTGGTCGAGTGGCGGCCGGCGGCGTTCGAACGCGAGCTGCCGGGCGACCTGAACGGGCTGCGGCAGGTGCGCGCAGACCTGAGCCGCTGGCTCGGCGAGAAGGGCGTGACCGGCCTGGCGGCCGACGAGGTCGTGCTGGCGACGTCGGAGGCACTGGCGAACGCCGTGGAGCACGGCACCGAGGCGGGCGGTCGGGTGCACCTGCGGGTGGAGTGCTCCCCAGGCGACGACGCCCGTGAGATCGTCGTCCGGGTGAAGGACGAGGGCCGTTGGCGCACCAGGCCTCCCGGCGCACGATCGCGGCCGGGGGTTGGCGCTGATGCGTGCACTGATGGACGACGTGGTGGTGCGGCACGACGGGGGGACGACGGTGGAGCTGCGCCGGCGGGTCGCTCGGAGGGTCGCGTGACCATCGAGACTGTCCCGGACGGCGGCGCTGCCGGGGTGCGCCTGCTGCGGGCGAGCGGTGAGCTCGACATCACGGGCGCGACCGCCTTGCTGGGGCGCGTCGGGGAATTGACCGAGGGCGCAGCCGGTGTCGTGCTCGACCTCGGCCCCGTCACCTTCCTCGACAGCGCCGGCGTCCGTCTCGTCGACCGGTTCGCGCGCGAGTGCGGGCGGCGAGGCGTCGCCTTCGTGGCCGTCGCGCCCCCCGGTGGCCTGCCCCGGCGGATCCTCGAGATCGTCGGCTTCGGCCCCCCGCTCGTCGTCGACGAGCTGGCGGAGGCGCTCACCCTGGCCGGCGATCCAGGTGACGAGGGCGGGTCGCCGGTCTGAGTCCCGTGGCGTCCGGTCCCGACCCTGGTCGAGCAGGATCAGGGGCGGGACGCCGGTCAGCCGTGGCGCGCCGCCGCGCAGTGGATGCAGGTGCGCGCGGTCGGGCGGGCTCGGAGCCGTTCGGGGCTGATCGCTTCGCCGCACCGCTCGCAGCGCCCGTACGAGTCCGAGTCCAGCCGCTGCAGTGCGTCGGTCGCCTCGGTCAGGTGAGTTCGGGCCTGCGCCAGCAGGGCGGTCACCTGCGCTCGCTCGAAGGCGATCGTCGAGCCCTCCGGGTCGTGCTCGTCGTCCGCGTTGGACGACTCCGACGCGCCGACGATGTCGTCCAGGGACCTGCTGAGGGCGTCCACGCGGGCGAGGACCTCGGCCTGCTCCGCGGCGAGCACCTCGCGCACGCTCCGGTCGTCGGGCCACTCGTCGTGAGGCTCGCCGGTCATGGCGAGAACCTAGCCGCCGGGGTACTCGTGCCGCCGTCAGGACGCTTTCGCGGAGGGGCTGGGGCCTCCGGTCGGCGTCGTGGTGGGCTTCGCGGTCGCCGCGGGGGGCGTCGCCGCGGGGCTCGGGCTTGATTTCCCGGCGTCGGCGATGGCCTTCTCGAGCGCCGAGATCGTGGCGGCGTCGACCGTGCCGGTGGGTTTGACGCCGAGCGCCGTCTGGAACTCCTTCAGTGCCTCGGTGAGCGCCGGGGTCCACTTCCCGTCGACCGGGCCCGTCCAGTAGCCGGCGAGCTTCAGCGTCTGCTGCACCGCAGCCGTCGACGCGAGCGCCTGCTGCGCCTGCGCCCCGCCCTTGGCGAGGACCGCGGACTGCAGCGCGGCGTCCGTGGCCTTGTCCACGGTCCCGGTGACGGGCAGTCCGTTGGCCTGCTGCAGGGACTTGACGGCCTCGACGGTCGCGGGCCCGTACACGCCGTCCACCTCGCCCTTGTAGTAGCCGGCCGTGGCGAGTGACGTCTGCAGCGCCGCGGTGTAGTCGTGCACCGCGGCGGCGGCCTGCTTCTCCTGCTCACCGGTCAGGCAGCCCGCGTCGGAGAACAGCCGGAGCCACGACATCTGCAGGGCGACGGCGGCGGCGTTGAACTGCTCCGCGGCCTGGCGCAGGGGAGTCGCGTCGGTGATGCCGTTGCGTGCCGCGGCGAAGTCCGCCTCGGCCTGCTTCACCCGCGCGATCGACGCGTCAGGGACGGCCGGTGTCGCAGCCGGCGACGCGGACGGTGACGGCGACTTCGCCGGGGCAGGCGCCGTGCCCGAGGCCGTGGCCTTGACGGCGGCCAACGCTGCTTCCGCCGTGACCAGCTCCTGCTGGGCCGTCACGACGCCCTGATGGGCGGTGACCACGGCCTCCGCGCTGGCGGCGGTGTCCTCGCGCGGCTTCGTCAGGTCGGCGCCGGCGGTGCGGACGTCGCCGACCGTCGTCGCCGTCCGGTGCAGGACGTCGCCGTAGCGGTCGAGTGCCGTGATGTAGCCGGCGCTGCTCGTGCAGAAGGCGGAGCCCTTGGCGGTCAGCTCGGCCTGTGCATCCGTCAGCGCCTGCTGCTTGGCCGACACGGCCGACTCGGCACGCTTCAGCTCGTCGACCCCGCCACCGCTGCTCCCGGCGCATCCGGTCAGCCCGGTCAGCCCCGTCACCGCGGCCAGCGCGACCGCCCCGGCCCTGACGGCGAGCCGCCTGGTCCTCACCCGACCTTCGCCCAGCCCGCTGAGGTGAGGCGCTTCTCTGGTGACCACGGGACGGCTCCCCTCGGGCGGAATCTGAACGCCTGAGCGTGCCCGCCGTCGACGAACCCCGACATCACCCCGGGCGGACGAGCAAAACCCGGTACTTCTGGGCGGAACCGGCGGCGTGGTGCGGCTGGCGGGTTACACGCCCGGCGGGCCCAGGAGCGGCCGAGGGTCGAAGGTGACCCGGATCCGGGTGATGAGTCCGTCCTCGACGTGGCTCCAGTTGACGGTGGGGACGGGATCGGCCACGGCCGAGTGCAGCTCGAACCACGTGACGACGTCCGGCCCGTCGACGGCCATCACCGTGACGTCGATGTCGGTCATGATCTTCTCGGCCATGCCGCGAAGCCCGGCGATGGCCTCGTCGGCGTTGTCGGCCGATCCGAGCGGCCCGCGGAAGGTGACGTCGCTCGCCAGCACCGTCCGGAGCCGGTCGAAGTCTCGCGCGCGCCACGCATCGAAATAGGTCCGGGCCGCATCTCGGGGATCGACCTCAGGCATGGCCTCTCCTCACACCTCGTAGGAGCCCGGCGCCCAGGCGCGGGTGCTCACACCGATCGCGTTCCATGCTGACACCGTCACGACCAGTGCGACGAGCGCGGCGATCTCGTCCGCACCGTAGTGCACGGCCAAGGCCTCGAACTCGGACGCCGGCACATGGGTGTCGGCCATGCCGACCATGGCCTCGGCGAACGCCAGCGCGGCGCGCTCGTCGGCCGAGAAGAACGGGGTCTCGCGCCACACGGGCAGTGCGTCCAGCCGGATCTGCGCCTCGCCCACCGCACGGGCGTTCTTGGCGTGCATGTCGACGCAGTAGGCGCACCCGTTGAGCTGGGACACGCGCAGCCGCAGCAGCTCCCGCAGGCGGTGGTCGATGCCGGCGCTGTCGAGCTGCTTGGTGGCGGCATGGTCGAGGTGGTTCATCGCCTTCGCGAAGACGGGAGCGTGGGCGTCGAAGTCGAGGCGGACCGGGACGGTCATCGTGTCTGTGGTCATGCCTTCACGCTGATCCGTCCTGGCCCACGAGTAAGGTCCATTCGCATGCCAGAAACGTGGGCCATTTCGGGCGTCGACCTCCATGTGGACGTGGGGAGCGCCCGCGTCCGCAGGACGCTCGAGGATGCCCTGCGCGAGGCGATCCGGATCGGCCGGCTGCCCCAAGGGCTCCGGTTGCCGTCGTCGCGCCAGCTGGCCGCCGACCTCGGGATTCGCGCGCAACACGGTGGCCGACGCCTACGGTCAGCTGGTCGCCGAGGGCTGGCTGGTCGCACGCCAGGGCTCGGGCACGCGCGTCGCCCGTCGCGTCGGGCCGCGGGATCCACACCGGCACGAGCAGGCCGGGCGCCCGCGCCTTCGCGCTACGACCTGCGGCCGGGCAGCCCGGACCTCTCATCCTTCCCCACGGCCGCCTGGCTCGGCGCGCTGCGTCGCACCCTCGCGACGGCACCCGTGGAGGTGTTCGGCTACGGCGATCCGCGGGGCCGGCCCGAGCTGCGGGAGGCCCTCGCCGGCTACCTCGCCCGCGCTCGCGGCGTCCGCGCCGACCCCGGCCGCATCGTGGTCTGCTCGGGTTCGGGCAGGGGCTCGCCCTGCTCTGCTCGGTGCTGGCGGAACGAGGGGCGTCGACGTCGCCGTCGAGGCCCATGGCCTGCCCTCCGTCCGCGACGTCATCCGTCGCGCCGGGTTGGGTGTCTCGCACCTCGCGGTCGACGAGCGAGGCGCCGTGGTCGAGGCGCTGACCGATCAGGCCGCCGCGTCCTGCTGACGCCCGCGCACCAGTTCCCGCTCGGGCCCCCGCTGGCCCCCGCGCCGCCGGAGCACGGTGGTCGACTGGGCGGCCGAGCCGGGCGGGCTGGTCGTCGAGGACGACTACGACGGCGAGTTCCGCTACGACCGTCACCCCGTGGGGGCGCATGCAGGCGCTGGGCCCCGATCAGGTCGTCTACGCCGGGACGGCCAGCAAGACGCTCGCGCCCGGGCTCCGGCTCGCCTGGCTGGTCCTGCCCGACGCGCTGGTCGAGCCCGTGCTGGCGGCGAAGGAGGACGCCGACTACACCGGCGTCCTCGAGCAGCTGACGCTCGCCGAGCTCATCACGTCCGGCGGCTACGACCGGCATGTGCGCGCCCGCAGACTCGCCTATCGGCGTCGCCGCGACGCGCTCGTCCAGGCGCTGGCCTCCGGGGCGCCGTCGGTCGCGGTCACGGGCATCGCCGCCGGGCTGCACGCCCTGGTCACGTTGCCGCTCGGGCTCACAGAAGCGGACGTCGTCGCCCGGGCGGCCGGCCACGGGTTGATGGTGGGCAGCCTGGCCGACTACTCGGCGCCGAACGCCGGGGGAGTGGCCCACCCGCCGGCGCTCGTGGTCGGCTATGCCACCCCTGCGGACCACGCCTTCACCGGAGCCGTGGCTCGCTTGATCGCGGCCCTCACGGGCACCGCCTGAACGTTGATGCCGCGTGAAAGGATCCCCGGATGCTGCGACTCACCGATTTCATCATCGACTGCCCGGACACGATGAAGCTGGCGGCCTTCTACTCCGAGGTGACGGGTCGCCCGGTCAAGGCGGGCAGCGACGAGAACTGGGCCGGTATCCAGTTCGGCGAGATCGAGCTGGCCTTCATCCGGGTGGAGGACTACCGCGCCCCGCGGTGGCCCGACAGCGAGCACCCGAAGCAGTTCCATCTCGACTTCGAAGTCGATGATGTCGAGGCCGAGCAGACCCGCGTCCTGGCACTCGGCGCGACCCTGCAGCAGGACTCCATCGGCCCCGACGGCTACGGCTGGCGTGTGTACACCGACCCCATCGGCCACCCGTTCTGCCTCTGCCGCAACAAAGGTGCTGCCTGGACCGGCCAGGGCCTCACCTGGTCGAAGAGCGACGAGTAGGTGTCTCGAAGCCGGTGATGCGCGCCGGCGTGGGCGTCAGCCCCAGAACTCGGCGACCTGCTCGGCCAGGGCTCTGCCCTGGTCGTGACCGGCTCGCGCTGCCTGAGGACGCGCCGACGGATCCGCCGCATTGGCGCCGAACAGGTGGCGGGAATCGTCGGCCGGGACGATGGTCTCGACGGTGCTGCCGCCCGCGCGTAATTCGTCGACCTGCGCCGCGAGATGCATGCGCCACTCCGGTGGCATTCGGGATCGGCCACCGAATGGCGACAGCACCAGCACCCGCCCGTACCCGGCCGCCAGATCGGCGTTCTCGCTGCTGCGTCGGTAGCCGCCGTCGAAGTACTGGTTGTCGCCGATGCGATAGGCGAAGCCGTTGCTGCAGCTGGCAGCCACGGCGTCGACCAGCTCGACCCCGCTGTCGCGGTCGAACACGACCGGCTCACCTGTCCGGGCGTCGACAGCCACGACGAGCACGCGCCGTTGCGGCCACTCCTGACCGGGCAGCCGAGCGGCGACGGTGGCGCGCCACTGGGTCTGCCGCGAGCTGCCCGCCGCCGCGGCCGTCTCGAGCGCCGCCGCCCCCAGTCTGCGGCGCATGTCGGCCGGATCCGCAGCGGAGCCGATGATCGCGGCCGTCTTCTCCATCATGGTCTGCGCCACCATGGTCGGCGAAGGTCTACCGGCGGATCCGACCTGGCCGGCCGGTGGCTGGGACGCCGGGGATGGCTGGGCAGAGATCGCGGCGAAGAGGTCGGGCGGTCGGGCCGCGGCTGATCTGGGCGGCGACCGTCGATCCGGCCGACGTCCCGACGATCAGATCGGCCTCGGTCACGTCGAGCCCGGCCTCGAACAGACCGGCGATGACGCCGATCTCCCACGCGTTGCCGGCGGCTCCGCCGCCGCCGAGGACCAACGCTCGCCCGACCATGCCGTTGGACGACGATTCGGCGCTGGACTGCTGAGAATTCATCGGTGTTGCCTCTCGGGAGTGCCAATGTGGTGAGGCGCTCCCGGCGACACCTATGGCAGTCGCACGGCCGTGACGGTACGAGGGAGCACCCACGTCACTGAAGCGTTCACGGGTCTCACCTCCTCGGGCGGTGTCACGACGACGACGGAACGCTACCAGGACGGTCAATGGCTCCTCGGGCGCTCGATCACGGCAGGCGCCGTCAGCCGGCCAGGTCGGGGCGGTCGTACAGGGCCTTGAAGGCGTCGAGAACACCCACCCGCCGCCGCGCGCGACCGGCGTGACGGTGCCCACCGACACGAAGCTCCGCAGCGACCGCAGCTTCTCGTCGTGGTGGTGGCCGAGCAGGCTCGCGGTCCCGGCCCGCAACCCTGGCACACCCGGCAACGAGACCCGCCCGTCCACCAAAGCCGGGGGGCGCAAGCCGCGGCGTCGACGTCGGCCGGCCGTCGGCCATGTGAGGCGCCGAGAGCGCGACCTGCTGGAAGAAGCCTCGCCGACGTTCTTGCCGATCTACGATGCTGTCCGGCGAGCAGTCGGGGCGTGCCGCGCAACTCTCGAAGTTCCTTGGCGCACAGCAAGGGGGAACGTGATGAGCGCTACGACAGCGGCCGGGCAGCCTTCGCCAGCGGGCGCGACGGGGGAGGGCGGCGGCTTCGCCGAGAGCTTCAGGGGCATCGTGGCGGTCGTCGTCGCAGTGCTGTTACTGCTGGGCTTCGCGGCTCTCGTCGTCTTCCTCGTGGCGCAGGCCGGCACGGCGTCGGAAGGCACGTGGTCCCGGTTCGTCTTCCTGTTCGGCGCGGCCGAAGCCCTCGTGTTCACAGCGGTGGGGTGGCTGTTCGGGCGGGAGGTCAACCGGCAGGCGGCGCAGAACGCCGAGTCGCGGGCCAACGAGTCGTCAGCGCGCGCCGAGTCGGCCACGGCGGAGGCCGCCCAGCAGGAGGCGAAGGGCAAGGCCCTTCGGGCCGCGGTGGAGGTGCGGGCTGCGGGCGCCGGCGCCGGGGGCGGTCTGCTGGAGGAGAAGGGGATCGGCGGCCCAGGAGCGGGTGACACGTCGACGCGCGCCGCCCGTGAGCTCGCCGACTTGGCCCGCCAGCTGTTCCCGGACAGGTGAACGAGCTCCACTTCGCGGTCGTGGTCGGGATCAACTGCTATCCCGGAATCGTCAACCAGCTGACGACCGCCCGCAACGACGCCGAGGCCTTCGCCGCCTGGCTGCGAGCACCGGACGAGGGCGGACTTCCGCACGACCAGGTCAGGCTCATCACCGCTGATCCAGCCCAGGAGGCTGCCTTCGCAGCCTTCTACACCGCACGGCCCGTCCGGCAGGAGGTGCTGGCGGCGTTGGCGGAGTTCCATCACAGGGTCGAGAAGCTCCCGCCGCACGATTGGCTCAGGACACGCCTGTACCTCTTCGTCGCGGGTCACGGTGTCGCCGCGCCAGCCGGCCGCGGGGCCCTGCTCTTCGCCGATTCGAGCCCACCGAGTTACTGGTCCGATCCTCTGGACCTCGGGCAGTACGAGCAGCTGTACGAGCAGGTGACCCCGTTCCGCGAGGTGGTCCTGCTGGCCGACTGCTGTCGCGAGATCGCCTACGGGGCGCCCGCTATCTCCTCCCCGCCGTTCGGGGGCGACAGACGAGGGGAGACCCGGCGCTTCCTGGGTTTCGCCAGCGAGCACTCCCGGCGTGCCGCGGCGCCCGTGCTGGCGCCCGGCTCGGTCGACCGGGAAGCACGCGGCTTCTTCACCAAGGCCTTCCTCGAAGGTCTGCGAGGGCGCGCCCCGCACGATCCCGACACCGGCGCGATCACGGGCGACCACCTCGACCGGTACATCGAGACACGCGTCCCGGAGCTCGCGGCCGCCTACGACTATGAGCAGCACGCGTCGATCCTCGGCGCGGGAGCCCGCCTGATCGAGTTCTCGCATGTGCCCGTGCAGCAGCGGTTCCGGGTGGAGCTGGTCTTCCCACCGGACTGGGTGGGCCAGGTCGCGGTCACCAACGGCAACTGGACGGCACCGCTCCCGCCGCCCGTAGCCCCCGGAAGGGTCGTCTTCGAGCTGCCCAACGGGGTCTACAAGGCCTCGCTCCTGCCGGGGGGACCTTCGCGCCTGTTCGACGTCCCCGACGGTGGTGAGGTCGTCCATGTCCCGGCCACCTGAGCCCGAGTCCCCGGGTAGCCCGGTCGTCGCCCCGGGCCAACCGCGCGCCCGTATCGCGCTCGGCAACGCGTACTGGCCATCAAGCTTCCGGCTGCGCGACCACCGCTTCGCATCGGTCGCCGATGGAGTCACGCCGACGGTCGTCGACGTGCCGGCCGGGCTGTACGAGGTGGAGCTGCGCGGAGCATCGGAGCGGTCACGTGTGCTGATCGCGGTCAGGGGGGACGAGATGTGGGACGGGCGAGGCCTCGCCCTTCCTGTCGACACGCCGGTGCCGGTTCACAACGCCCTGCGTCGGTCCCAGCCGGCCGCCGAGTTCGTCTCGCAGCTGACAGTCCGGCTGCGCTCGTCGTCGGCCGTTTCCGGACTGGTGATCGTCGTTCTCCCCCGACCAGGCCGGCGGCCCCGGGCTTCCGACGTTGGCGCGTCGCTCGAGGTGCTGGCCGGCGAGGCGCTCGTGACGGGCGGGTCGTTCGAGTGGGTGCCCGGCCCGGAGGCGACGTCAGGTCTTGTCCTCGGTCTGGTCCCCGGCGGACACCTGGTACGCACACACCGTGGCGACGAGAGCACCCTCGTGCCTGTCTGGGTGTCGGCCGGGTACCAGACCGTGATGTTCGTCCCGTGGGACGCCGGCCCCGACCTCACGGGCCTGTCCTTCCACATGCTGCCCACCGCCTGGGTCTGGACGGGTCACGACCCGGCGGCGAGCCTCCTCGAAGTGGCGGTCGCGAACCTGCGCGACGGGCACAGGCCCTTCGGGGCCGTGCACCCGGTCGTCGACTTCGGCACGCTCACGCTGGCTGATCCGCTGGTCGGTCTGCTGCGCGCCCAGGACCTCGTGGCACATCCCGAGAGCGGGGTGTCACCTGTGCCTCTGATCCACCGGCTGGCGTCCTTGCTCCCAGGGCACCCGGACGTCCTGGCGTTCGGCGACGTGGCCGCCTCGCCGTGGAGGCGCCGTCCGACGCCGTCCGAGTTCCCACCGATGACCGCCGCCGGTCAGCGGCTCGTCCGGGACTGGGCGGCTGCGGGCAGACAAGGCGTCGGTGCGGGATCACCGGCCGACCTCGCACTGCGCTCCGCCCGGTCCGTCGGGCCGTGGGTCACGTGGTCCCCGCCCAGCCCTGTGTCTCGGCCTACGTGCCTGTCCGCGCTGCGCCGGCACGTTCTCAGTCGCAGCGGCGGTTACGTGGCCGACGGCGTGGGGGCCGCGATGGGCCGGCCGCCTCGTCGCGCTCGCCCGCGGCCTCGGCTGGAGCGAAGCTCGGCCGGTTGCCGAAGACGCTCGCCGTCGAGGCCCTGCTCACCCTGGACGTCGACAGCCCGGTGCAGCGCCGCATGCGGACGTACCTCGCCGACCTGATCGCGGTCGGCCGCTCCCGCCGAGTACGCGAGATCCTCGTCGGTGTGTCCCTGCGCGAGCTCGCTGCCGCCACGGGAGTGTCCCGCCAGGCAGCCGAGCAGGAGCTGGCCGTGGTTCGCGCGGAGCTGGGGGCGCGCCTGCGCGCTCGCCGTCCGCGCCCGCCGGGCCGACCCCCCGCCGACGCGGATGCCGCCGCCCGACGCGCCCGTGCCCTCGCCGGCGACCCCCACGTCCACCGCGCGCGCCGCCGATACCTCGCCCGCGTAAGGGCTGGGTCAGCCGTGGCGCGCGCCCGCGCAGTGGAGGCAGGTCCGGGCGGTCGGGCGGGCTTGAGCCCTTCGGCGGAGGCGACCCGGCGGGCTCCCCTCGGCGGGATCTGAACGCCTGAGCGTGAGCGCCGTCGACGAACCCCGACATCACCCCGGGCGGAGGAGAGGAATCCAGGGGTGGATGCGGTCAGGAGCCGTGGTAGCTGAAGGCCGCCCAGTCGGCGGGGTGCGCGAAGGAGCGCTCCGACGGCTTACGCAGTCGCAGGCACGCAGCAGCTCGCGCGCCGGCGGCCCCGGCCACGTCCCGATCGTCGAAGAGCTTCTGCTCGTTCGTGGTGTCCCGCATCCACCGCTGCGGCGACCGCCAGCGCTCGCGGAGGCATGGCACCTCGACCCGCCACGCCTGGTCGAACCGCCCGGTGAGCAGGGCGGCGACCTCGCCGCGCACCGCCCACTGCGTCGCCACGACCCCCTCGAAGCCCGCCTGCTGCAACCCGTCGGCAGGCTGACGCTCTCGTCGGGAGCACCGCGCCCGTCTGCCCGTCCGGCACGCCGAGAGCACGCAGCAGCCGCCGCCCGCCCGGCGCCCGCGGCAGCTCGAGCAGCGTCCGCAGGTCGAGCCGTTCGTCGCCCGCCAGGTACGACCGCGCTGCTGCAGGGCTCCTCCGGCCGCGAGTCCCCGTGGCAGATCAGGTGCACGACCGAGGCTCCGCCGAGTGCCGCCGAGGCCGCCTCTCGCGTCGCGCCCCGGCCCACGAGCCGCACCACGGGCTCGAACGTCGCCGCCACGAGGTCGGCCTCGACCGCCGAGTACGTCAGCGCCGGCAGGTCGGTCGGCTGCGGCGCAGCCACCAGCAGCAGCGACCCCGCGTGGGCGGCGTCCGGGCCCTGCGGCCCCAACGCACGGACGCCGGGCACGTACCGCACCACGTGATCGTCGAGCAGCGACCGCGCGGGCGACGCCGGCACGGCGGCGGCGTGCAGCGGCAGCAAGGCGAGGAGCCCCGACGGCACGAGCACGAGGTCGGGCGTCACGCCGGCGTCCACGACGGGCCCGAGCACCTCGCGCCAGCACCACGCGGTGACGGCGTCCAAGTCCCCGGGAACGTCGCCGCGTCGGCGGTGACGAGGGCCTCGACGCGCCGCTGCACCGCGCCCGTCGTGCACCCGGGCAGGTCCAGGGGCCGGACGGCGCCCGCGGCGTCCACCAGCAGTGCGACACCGCCGGCGCCGGCGGGGGCCAGGTACGCGAGCGTCGCCGAGGCGGGTACGGCGGCCGCGATCTCGCCGATGGACGGTGCCGCCAAGAAGCGCTCGTGCCCCGGCACCGCCCGGATCGCCGCGATCGCGTCGTCGAGGCGGGCCGTGAGCACGGGGTCGGCCCGCGGCGCCGCGCGCAGGGCGGAGGCGACGACGTCGTAGGCCTCCATGAGGTCGGCGCGGCCGACGGCGGCGAGCGACGTCAGGTCGACCCTGTCCCGGTCGAGCACCTCCGATAGCAGCATCCCCCGGCCGCGCTCCAGCGCCTCGACCGCGTCGACCGGGCGGCCCGCGCGTACCAGCGCGAGCGCGGCGGCCCCCGGCAGGCCCTGGGCCTCCTCGAGCCACGCCTCCTTGTGCCGGCGCAGCAGCTGCTCGCGGAACAGGCGCTGGACGGCGTCGAGCGCGTGCCCGTACGCCTGCGCGGCCTCGTCCCAGGAGGCGCGGCGGGAGGCCCAGTGACCCCAGCGCAGCGCGGCGGCGAGGGCCCACTCGAGCGAGGCGACAAGCCCGTCGCGCACCGCCTCCCCGTACATCCCGACCCCCTCGGCGACCTCGTCGCCGGAGCGCCGGCTGCCGGCGGCGAGCTCGAGCATCGACCCCAGGTTGTACGCGCGCGACGCGCGCTCCTGCGCCGTCAAATCGGTCATCCGGAGAGCCGTCCGGTAGTGCTCGACGGACTGCGCGAGCAGGTCGCCGTCCCGGGTGGCCTGGGCGGCCAGCGACAGGCGTTGCCGGCGTTGTTGTGCCGCGACGCGAGCTGCCAGTCGCCGGGCGGGGTCAGCTCGAGCGCCCGCAGTTGCGCGTCGACCGCGGCCTGCAGGTCGGCCACGTCGCCGCGCGCGTCGAAGCGCGTGAGCAGGGCGTTCCCGAGGTTCGTCGAGCTGCGCGGGGGAGCCCCGCCCCGGGGTTGCTCGGCGAGGACGGCCACGGCCTCGTCGAGATCGGCGAGGTCGTGGGTGCGGAGGTAACGCCGGCGCAGCAGGCTGCCGAGCGTGGTGCCCGTGGGCGCATCGCGCAGCTGCCACGGCAGCACCTCGGCGGAGCGGGCCGCCCGCTGCAGCTCGATGGCGCGGTCGAGGTCGTCGATCGCGCCGAGGGCGTCGAACCGCCACTGCAGCACGTCGCCCAGACGCCACTGGTAGCCGACCCGGCGCCGACCCTCCGGTGTGTCGGCGAGCGCGGCCTCGGCGAGGGCCACGGCCTCCGCGATGCGGGCCTCGCCGCCCTGGATGCGGTACCGGGCGACCAGGGCGGAGGCGAGCGCGGAACGGCACAAGCACCGGTCGTCGAGGGTGGTGGCCGCCGCGAGCGCGCGCCGCGCAGCCGCCTCCGCCTGGTCGATCGTGGCCCCCGACGCGCTGTCCACCATCCACAGCCGCGTCAGCGTGTTCGACAGGTTGTACTCGACCCGCGCCAGCCCTTGTTCACCACCCGTGCACATGGCGCGCGCCTGCTCGAGCAGATCCCACGCGGTCGGGAGCTCCGACGACAGGCGCGCCTCGCCCGCGCCCGCGACCCAGTTGTGCGCGGCACCGGCCCGCCCGAGAAGGAGCACCTGCTCCTCGTGGTCGGCGTCCGCGAAGGCGGGGTGCCGCACGCACGCGTCCATCAGGGTCACGTAGCGGGGCAGGGCCGCGCGTTCGCCGTCGAGCACCCACCGCGCCAGCTGCTCGCCGGCCTCCGCGACGGCACTCGCGAGGGGCGCGGGGAGCGGCCCCAGCGGCAAGATGTCGACGGCGGCCTCGGCCTCGCGCGCTCGCTCGGCGTGCCCGCTCACGCTGGTCACGGCCCTGTCGAGCCACGTTGCAGGAGCCGGGTCACCCGTGCGCCGGCCTCGGCCTCGGCGTCGGGGTCGGCGGCGGGGGTCACGCCGAGCGTGGTGTAGAGCAGGTTCCGGTACAGGTCGAAGCACGACTGGACGACGACCGCGTACGCCGCTGCCGCCGTCAGGGCCCACCGGTAGGCGACCACGAGGCCGAGCACCCCGATCGGCAGCACCCACCAGGCGAGCGCGACCCAGACCAGCGACAGGAGCGACCACAACCACCAGCGGGCGGACTCGTCGAGGCCCTGACGTGCGGCGGAGGCCTCGGCGCGTGCCGTGTCCGGGAGCAGCAGCCACAGGCGCGGCCACGTCGTGACGGCGTCCAGACCGTAACGGAGCCGGGGGCGGGACTCCATCACCCGGAGCCGGTCACCGAGGGCGGTGGGCATTCGCTCGGCCGGCTTGGCCGGGACCGCCGCGCGGCGCTGCTCCAGGCGGAGCAGTTCGGCGTACTCCTGCGCGTCCAGCGTCTCCCGGCGGGCGACGAGGCCCCGCCAGCGTCGGCGTCGTCCGCCGATCCGGCGCCCCCGGCGCTCGGTGCGGCGCGCGGCGACGGGGGCGAGCCAGGCGGGCCAGTCAGCCCTCGAGCAGGCGCAGCACGGGCAGGGTCAGGAGGCGCGCCAGCTGGTCGGAGCCACTGACGATGAGAAGCGCGACGCCGACCGCGGCGACCTGCGCCACGACGCCGCTGCCGCCGAGCGCGGAGTTCCAGGCGTGGGCCAGTCGCTCCAGCCCGACCCGGGACCCCACAGGCCGCCGTGGCGCCACACCCACGCGAGCAGGCCGAGCAGCCAGAAGGGGAGCGCGGGGGATTGCAGCAGGGCCGCCCAACGATCGGCCGCCTTGCCGCCGATGCCCGACCAGAGGGCTGTGAGCATCTCGTGCCGCCGGCCTCAGACGCGCCGCAGCGGGCCGTGCCCGTGTGGGCACGGCGGCACGTCCTCGCCCAGTTCGAACACGGGGTAGCGGTAGTCGCAGGTAGGGCAGGCGTACCAGATGGCGTCGCTCGGGTCGGCGCGGCCGGGCAGCTGGACGTCGTCGGCGCCGCGTGCGTTGTCGAGGGCCTGGAGCCGCTCGGAGAGGGCGGCGCGCGTCCGCGGGTCGCCCGCGAGGAGGTCGACGATCTCGTCGGTGACGTCGTCGCCGCGGTCGGCCTGGTCCAGCCGCTCGATCAGCTGTTCGGGCAGGTCGACGTCGACGTCACGGAGGAGATCCTCGCGATCGCGTGCGAGCTCCCGCGCGGCGCGGACGACCTCGTCCCCCTCCACCCGGACCTCCCCACCGCGTCGTGGCTGCACGGCGAACGGAGACACCCAGTCTGCCGAGCCTGATCCCGCTACGGAAGCGGTACTGGGCCGGGGGCGCGAGCTCGGCCGTCGCGGTCAGCCGGCCGGGTCGGGGCGGTCGTGCAGGGCCTTGAAGGCGTCCCACGTGCCGGCCCCGTGGGGGATCGCAGACCGGTGCCGCTTGATCCTTCAGCTCTGCGCGTCGCCGGCGCGGGCGAACAGCTCGCGCAGCTCGGCCGGATCCGCGGCGCCTTCGCCGGGCGACTCCGGGCCTGAGGAGAGGTTGAAGGCGCGCAGCCCCAGGAGGTTCAGCGTCGTGACGAACACGGGGGTCTCGTCATGGAGGACCCGGTAGGTGGCATCGAAGTCGGTCGCCGGCAGGTAGACCGTCGCGTCGGCACCGGTGAACTGCAACCAGTCGGCCGGCGGGTCGGGCGGGAAGGCGATGAAGACCTTCGATCCGAGCGTCGTCGTGAGCTGGACGACCCGGTGGTAGTCGACGATGTCGTTCCGGAGGACGGACACCTGGTAGTCGAGGACTCGTTCGTTGATTGCCATGCCCTCCCTGAGGCTCACAGACGGCCGGAGATACCGATCGCCTGACCCAGGCGCACGTGGCCGGCAGAGCTGCCCTCAGGGGCGGATCGACCGGCGGATGAGTTCGGTGGTCTCGGCCGGGCGTTCGAGGTTGGGGAGGTGGCCGGCCCAGGGAAGGTCGACGCGGACGGCTCGTGGCAGCTCGGCCGCCAGGTGGTCGCCGATGGCGCCGAACCAGGGCAGGTCGCGGGCTCCGGTGACGACGGTCGTGGGGGAGGTGATCCGGGCGAGGTCGATCTCGACGTCCTGCTCGTGGACGTCGTCTCCGGCGGCGAGCTGCACGCGGAAGGCGTTCGCCTGCATCTCGCCGAACAGCTCGCGCGTCTCGTCGTCGATGTCGGGCTGCAGCCACATGTGCGCATTGAGTTCGGTCGCCCCGGCCACGTCCCCGTCGGCCAGCAGTGCCGCCTCCCGCTGCCCGAAGGCGAGCAGATCGCCGGTGGGCTCGACCCCGTCGGCCGCGGCGCACAGCAGGACGAGGGCGTCCACCCGCTCCGGAACCACCGAGGCGACCTGGAGCGCCACGGCACCGCCGCCGGAGGAGTCCGACGACCGCGAAGCGCTCGAGGCCCAGGTGGTCCATCAGCTCGACGACGTCACCGGCGTGCGAGAACGGCTCCGGCGTCAACGGCGACCGGCCGTACCCGCGCAGGTCGGGCGCCACCACGTGGAAGTCGCGGCGCAGCTCGTGGATCTGCGGCTGCCACTGTCGCCCGTCCGTCGCCGTCGAGTGCAGGAGCAGGACGGCGGGGCCTTCGCCCTCGAGCACGTGGTGGAGGATCACCGACCAGTCGTACCAGGCACCGCACGGTGACGGTAGCGACGTGTGTGCTGCTCGTCGCCGGCGTCCGCTTGGTATCCGCTTGGCGTCCGCTGGCCCCCGCTGACGGCTCGCCGGCCACCTGAACTCAGACGCTCGTGACCTGCTTGACGGGCACGCCGCCGGGCGTCTCCTGGTTCGGCACGATGTAGGTGATCAGTGCCTGCGCGACGAGGCCGACGAGGGCGACGGTGAGGGTCTTGTTCCACTCGTCCGCGTTCAGCCAGGCCACCACGAGCGTCGCCACGGCCGCGATCTGCGCGGCGAACCACTTGCGGGTCGGCAGCCAGCTCTTCGCCGTGGTGATCGTGGTCGGCGCGCTCTGGATCGTGGTCATGTCCTACCCCCTCATCGATGCGCCCTCGCCGTTCGCGAACGGGCGGTCGATGTCAGGGAGGTGCGACCCACCAGCCTGATACAGCCCGGGGAGGGACGCCGGCCCGACGAGATCCGCGAGACGGTCGCCTCGCGGCACGGGCCGGCGTCGATCGGGCCCATCGTGATCATCGGCGACCCGCTGGCGGGCGAACAGGCGGGCGACGTCCGGTGATAGCAGGAACACCTGAGTCCTCCGTGTGCGCGAGGTGTACCGATCGCCGCCGTCAGAGCACCAGGCGCAGGATGACG
The DNA here is from genome assembly GCA_963794075.1 of uncultured Actinomycetota bacterium. Lineage (GTDB taxonomy): Bacteria > Actinomycetota > Actinomycetes > Actinomycetales > Kineosporiaceae > DATKNA01. Next base: position 15,620 of record CAWCCY010000020.1, on the reverse strand, counting down.
ACGGTGAGGAAGACGCTCTGGACGCTGTGCACCGCGATGCCGATCCAGGCGCTGTGGTAGCGCTTCGTCGGGTAGGCGAGGATCAGCGCGTCGAGCAGCGCAGCCGGGATCTTCCACCAGACGTGGAGGTGGTAGACGGCGAACAGCACGCCGTTGGCCAACCAGTCCAGGCGGCCGAACGCACCGTTCATCCTCGGCAGCAGGAAGCCGCGGAACAGCAGCTCCTCACCGAGCACCGTGTTGAAGACGAACATCGTGACGGCCAGGCCGAGCAACGCCCAGTTGCCGTGCAGGAGCCGCGGGCCGGCGTCCGAAGCCAGCAGGGAGCCGAGATCCCTGGCCGCGGGGTGCGGGAGCAGCGGCACGAGTTGTTCGGCGTAGAACGCGACCGTCAGTGGGATCACGACGAGCCAGACCCGGCCGCCGACGCGGCCGGTCCTCGGGCTGCGTGGCGACCGCAGCCAGAGCACGGCCCGCGCCACGGTCCAGTTCAGCGTCCCCTGTTCCCGCCGCACGAGCAGCAGCACGAGGACGAACTGCCAGACGAGCCCGGCCGTCAGGCAGATGAGCATCGCCTGGCCCAGCGGCGCCGGCCCTGAGATCGAGCCGGCGAGTCGGGGCGCGACCAGCCAGGCGAGTGCGGCCATCGGCCCCGCTGCGGCCGCCCACACACCGAGTACTGCCGTGGGCGAGTACTGCGGTATGGGCGCGGCGGTAGCCGGCGAACGCGGGGACCGGGCTCGAGACTTCATAGCGGGAGTAGTCACGGGAACCTCCTCGGGGATGCCTCAAGGCTCGTGCTCGGCGAGCGCCGGCCACCAGCCTCGGACGAGTAGAGGTGCCTCCTGTTCAGGGTGACCTCGCGAGCCATCCGCTCTGCCTGACCGCTCCGGCGCATCCCTCGCGCGAGGCAGGCCGGGCGACTCCCACGGGTGTCGCCAGGGCGGGTCGTCCGGGAGCACCATGGGAGGTGTCGCCAACAGCCCTGACCCGCCGTGCTCTGGTGGTAGGCCGCCCGTGGCCGCCGCCTCCGGCGGATGCCTGGCTGGCGGGCGCGATGGCGGTCGCGTCGGCCGGGTGGGCTGTCGCGGGCCCCGCCGGTGCCGCATACCGGCCGGCCGACCTGCTCGGGGTCGCCCTCGCGGTCGCCGCTCCGCTCGCACTGCTGTGGCGCTCCACGGCGCCGCTGGCGGTGATGGCAGCGACCGGCTTGTTCATCGCCGTCAACGCGGCCGCGGGGTACGGCGTCGGGTTCCTCAGCTGGCCCGCGTGGATCGCGCTGTTCACCTGCTACGCCGTCGGCGGGCGCCGCCTACGGGTGGCGGCCACCACGGTGGCGATCGCCGCCGTGGGGGCCTACCTGGCGTTCGATCACGGCACGCCGGCGTCCCTACCTGCCGGGCATCGCTGTCAGCTTCGTGTTCGCCTGCGTCGCCGGCGAGCTCAGCAGGCGCCGGACACGGGCCGCGGCGATCGAGGCGCGGCGCGCGGACGAGAGCAGCCGCCGGGCGCTCGAAGCGGAGCGGTTGCTCGCGCAGGAACGCGCCCGGCTGGCCCGCGAGCTGCACGACTCGCTGGGGCACACGGTGAACGTCATGGTCCTGCAGGCCGGAGTGGGGCGGCGGGTGTTCGGCGAGAACGCCGGCTACGCGCGTGAAGCCCTGGAGTCCATCGAGTCCGCTGGTCGCAGCGCCCTGGCCGAGCTCGACCAGCTGCTGCGCGTGCTCCAGCCGGACGAGCGAGGAGCACCCATGCAGATGCTCGCACCCACGCTGGCCGACCTGGAGGAGCTGGCCGAGCGGATCCGGGCCACCGGCCGCCCGGTCGAGATGCAGATGGACGCCGTCACGCTGCCGCCGAGCTGTGCGCGGGCCATCTACAGGATCGTGCAGGAGGCCCTGACCAACGCCGTCCGGCACACCTCGGACGGGCGCATCCACGTCCAGCTGTCGCGGGATGGTGACCGGGTCGTGGTCGACGTCCTCAACGAGGGCCACCGTTTCGACCAGCCGCTGCCCGGACACGGGCTGGTCAACATGCGAGAACGGGCCCGGCTCGAAGGGGGCGTCCTCGAGGCCGGGCCGGTCGAGGGCGGCTTCCGAGTGCGCGCGGTCCTTCCGGCGGGGTCCGCGGTGACGGCGTGATCCGTGTCCTGCTCGCCGACGACGACGCGCTGGTGCGCAGCGGCCTGCGGGCCCTGCTGGACGCGGAGGAGGGCATCGCCGTCGTCGGCGAGGCGGCCGACGGGCGTGAGGCGGTGAACCGGGCGCGAGAACTGCGGCCCGACGTGGTCCTGATGGACGTCCGGATGCCGCGGGTCGACGGGGTGGCGGCGACCCGTGAGATCGTCTCGTGGCCCCGTCGCCCCCGGGTGCTGGTGCTGACGACGTTCGACCTCGACGAGGTGGTCGACGAAGCCCTGGCCGCCGGCGCCGACGGCTTCCTCCTGAAGCGCGCCACTCCCGAGCAGCTCGTCGACGGCATCCGCACGGTCTTCGCGGGCGACGCCCTGGTCGCGCCGGCTGTCACCCGCCGGCTGCTGGCCGAGCACGCTCGGCGGCGGGCACCCGACCGCGAGCGGCTGGCCCTGGCAGCCCCGCTGACCGAACGGGAGGCGGACGTGCTGCGGGCACTGGCCGAGGGCCTCTCCAACGTCGAGATCGCCGGGCGGATCTTGGTCTCGCCGGAGACCGTCAAGACCCACATCAAGAGCATCCTGACCAAGCTCGGGGTGCGCGACCGCACGCAGGCCGTGGTGTGGGCCTACCGGACGGGCTTCCTCGACGCGCCTCGCCCCTGACGCCGGGCGGCCGGCACGTGACCCCGTTCGATCAGTGGTGCGCGGCAGACGTCGAGCGCCAGCGGTCGCCGGGCGCGACCAGGTAGTGCCGGACGACGTAGCCCCAAGGGACGACGGCCAGGATGACGACGACGAAGAGGATGCTCGTGAACTTCTCGTCGGTGGCCGCGTCCAGCCCGCCGCCGAGCAGCCGTGGCAGGGCGACGACTGCGAGCCACGTCAGCTTCCACAGCGATTCGAACAGCAGGATGGGCAGCATCTTCACCGGGTATCTCAACCCGAGCAGCGCCAGGAGCGACATCGCGAGCAGGATGCACTCCACGATCCCCTCGTCCAGCGCCCAGGACCCGTGGTGGGCGACGAACGACGGCCACTTCACCACGGCGAGCCCGCCGCCCATGAAGAGGTAGCCGAACCTGAGGACGTAGAGCCGGCGGAGCGACAGGCCGCCCTCAGGGGCGGTGTGGACGGGTTCGGCGCCGCGAGGCCCGGTGTCGGCGGGCAGGGCGGTCGTGATGGTCGTTGCAGGTGTCATCGGAGGTTCTCCTTCGGACTGCGGGAGCACGTGACTCCGACGCGGTACGTCGGGTGCTGGGTGCTCATGCATCGAACGTAGGCAGCCGCGGGCGGGCCGTCTTCAGTGGAAGCACGGAGCCGGTACTGAGGTAGGTGCTGTCGACGAACCTGCCACCGCAGTACCGTCGGCCCGTGGCGAGGCGCTCCACGTCGGGAAACCTGCCCGCCGAGACGACGAGCTTCATCGGCCGTCGTCATGAGCTGGCCGAGACGCGCAGGAGGCTCAGCGTCGCCCGCCTGGTGACCCTGGTCGGGCCGGGTGGTGTGGGGAAGACGCGGCTGGCGATCCGGGCGGCGGCCGACCTCGGGCACGGCGTCCGGGACGGCGCGTGGCTGGTCCAGCTCGCCGAACTGCGGGACGGGGCCCTCGTCGGCAACGCCGTCCTGGCCGCCCTGGATCTTCGTGACCAGGGCGTGGCCGGAGCCGGTCGCCCTGCTCCGCTCCTACGTGGGGGACAAGGAGATGCTGCTGGTCCTCGACAACTGCGAGCACCTCCTGCAGGCCTGCCGCCGTGCTCACGAGCGACCTCCTGAGGGCCGCACCGGGCCTCCGTGTGATCGCGACGAGCCGCGAACCGCTGTCGGTCGAGGGTGAGCACGTGCTGCCGGTGCCACCGCTGCAGCTGCCCTCACCGGACGGCGACGAGCCGCTGGACCATGTGCGCCAGAACGAGACTGTCCGGCTCTTCGTCGAGCGAGCCGCGGCAGCATCGGGGAGCTTCGAGCTGACGACGGCCAACCAGGACGCGGTGGTCGAGCTGTGCCGGCGGCTGGACGGACTGCCGCTGGGGATCGAGCTGGCGGCCGTGCGGACGCGAGCCTTGAGCGCGGAGCAGATCCGCGACCGCCTCGACGAACGGTTCGAGCTGCTCACCGGCGGCAGCCGTGCCGCCTTGCCCCGGCACCAGACGCTGCTGACCGCGATCGAGTGGAGCTACGACCTTCTGATCCCCGCCGAGCGCAGGCTGCTGACGCCGGCTGTGCGTCTTCGCCGGCCGGTTCGCGCTCGAGGACGTCACGGCGGTCTGCGTCTCGGAGGACCTGCCGCCGGCGACGGTGCTCGACCACCTGTCGTCGCTGCTCGACAAGTCACTGGTGATCAAGGAGGACGTCGCCGGTGCCGCCTGCTATCGGCTTGCACGAGACGATGCGGGAGTACGCCCGGCTGAAGCTGCGGCAGGCGGGCGACGAGGTCGTGGTCGAGAGGCGCTGCACCGACTACCACCTGGGGCGGTGCCAGCAGTTCGCGATCGAAGGGCGGCACCGGCTGCTCGAGTGGCTGCCTTGGGTGGAGCTCCGGATCGACACCATCCGCGGCGTGTTGCGCAGGGCTCTGGACCAGGACGACGTCCCCACCGGCCTCCGGATGGCCACCTACCTGATGCGGTACTGGATCACCCGGGCGACCACGGAGGGGGTGCAGTGGCTCGACGAACTCCTCGCCGCGGCAGGCGAGCGCCGCGCCCACTCCGGTGCGTACTTCGTCCGTGGGTTCCTCGCCGTGCTGCAGAGCGATCCCGCAGCCGCCGTGCCGGCGCTCGAGGCGTGCGTGCGTGCAGCTCGTGAGGAGGGACGTCCCGAAGGGCTGTCGCGGTCACTCTCCATGGCATCCATCGCCGCCGGCATGGCCGGGGACGGCGAGTCGTCGAGGCGCCTTCTCGACGAGGCTCGCATGATCGCCGATGGTCTGGGCGACCTCGGCGCGACTCTGATGGTGCGCCAGGCCGAGGCCCTCGACGGCCTGCTCGAAGGCGACCTGGCTGCCGTGGGGCCGGCGGCGGCCGAGGGGGCGCGGATCAGCCGGGAGGCGGGCGACGTGTACAGCCTCGAGATGATGCTGATGAACCAGGCCATCGCCGCCGCGATGTCGGGGGACCTCCGCGAGTGCGAGCTGCGGTCGACCGAGGGGCTGCGCATCGCCGACCAGCTCGACGACCGCATCGCCCAGTGCTACCTGATCGGCTGCCTGGCGTGCTGCGCGGTGGGCCGGGGCGAGCATCGGCGAGCTGCGCAGCTGCTCGGAGCCGTGGACCGCGTCCGCGCCGAAGCGGGGGCGAGCATCCACGTCGGCCTCGCTCCGGCACTCGAACGGGCCGGCAGGTCGGCGAGGGCGGCGCTGGCCCCGGCGACCTTCGCGTCGGACTTCGCCACCGGACACCAGCTGAGCCGCCGGATGGCGTCGCGGATGGCGCTGCGCGAGGCCGCCCCTGCAACGGTGGATTCCGCCGTCCTCTCCGGCACGGCCCAGCCGCTCAGCCGGCGCGGCGCCGAAGTGGCGCAACTGATCGCCGAAGGTCTCACGAACAAGGAGATCGGCGCCCGGTTGTTCATCTCCGAGCGCACCGTCGAGAGTCACGTCCGAACCGTCCTGAACACTCTGGGCTTCAGCTCGCGGGCACAGATCGCGGGATGGTTCGCGTCCACTCACCCGGGGTGATCATCCTCTCGGCGCCCCCCGACTCCTCGAGGAAATCCGCGGGCGCGTGTCGAAAACCGGGGTCGCCGGACGACGCGTCGGTGACCATCTCGCCGGAGGAGACACCATGACGCTCATCGATCCCCCCACCCACGGCACTCGCTCCCACGCGGGCGCCGCCACCCGTCCGGCCGACCCCTCTCACCGCAGGGCGCTGCTTGCCGGCGTCGTCGCCGGGCCGCTGTTCGTCGCCGTCAGCTTCGTCCAGATCCCGTCCCGCGCGGGATTCGACGTGACCAAGCACGCCTTCAGCTTTCTCGAGCTGGGCCCGGGCGGCTGGGTCCAGTCGCTCAACTTCGCCGTGACGGGCCTGCTGTTCGTCGCGTCGGGGGTCGGGCTGCGGCCCTCGATGGGCGGCCGCGCGGGGAGAGCCGCCCAGGTGCTCGTCAGCGGCGTCGGCGCAGGCATGGTGGCCGCCGGGCTCTTCCCGCCCGACGCCTACCGGGGCTATCCCACCACCACGCCGGTGTCGTCGCCGCTGAGCGCCCACGGCCCCCTGCACGCCGTCGCGTTCACCTGCTCCATGCTCTGCTGGTTCGCCCTGCTGCTCGTCATGGCCCGCTGGTTCGCTCGTCAGGGCCGCCGCCGGGCCTCCCTCGCGGCCGCCCTGGCTGCCGTGGGGCTCGTCCTCGTGCCGTTGACGACGGGGCAGGCGTTCGACACCGTCCTGCTCTACGTCGCGGCCACGGCCGCGTTCCTGACCACGGCGGGACTGTTCGCCGCCCTGCGCACCTCCGACGGTGGCTGACGCCGTCGCGCGCCCGACCGACCCGAACCACCCGACCCCAAGCTCCCGACCCGAAGCACCCGGCCCGAGCCACCCGGCCCGAGCCCGAGAAACCCGGAGGATCACGTGAGGTACATGGTCTTGTTGACGATGCCCTCGGACATCGGCGCGCCGCCGCCGGCGCTGTCCGAGGCGATGGGCGCGGCGCTGAGCGAGGCGTTCGCCGCCGGCTCCGTGATCGACGCCGGAGGTCTGGGGCCGATGTCCGACGCCACGGAGATCAGCCTCCGCGGCGGGACGGTGCTCACCACCGACGGCCCCTACGCCGAGGCGAAGGAGGTCGTGGGCAGCTACGCGATCCTCGAGGCCCGCTCGCACGAGGAGGCGGTCGAGGGCGCCCGCCGCGTGATCGTCCTGCACCAGCAGCACTGGCCCGGATGGGAGGGCGCGGCCGAGGTCCGGCGCATCTGGGGGGCGGACGAGGCCCCCTCGTCGTGACGTTCCCCCCGGTCGGGGATCCGACTCCGGCCGCCGCCGCCGTCACAGCGGCCTGGCGGCTGGAGTCGGCCCGCCTGATCGCGGGCGTGACCCGGATGACGCGGGACGTCTCGCTGGCCGAGGACCTGGCCCAGGACGCGCTCGTCGCGGCGCTGGAGCAGTGGCCGAGCGAGGGGATCCCCGCCAACCCGGGGGCGTGGCTCATGGCGGTGGCCAAGCGTCGCGCCGTCGACGCCTTCCGGCGTGCCGAGACGAGTCGGAGCCGGCTCAGCGAGCTCGCGGCCGAACGCGGGACCGACCCCCGTGGAGGTGTCGTGCCGGACCTCGCAGACCAGGTCGACCACGTCGAGGACGACGTCCTGCGGCTCATGTTCCTGACCTGCCACCCCTCGCTGACCGCCGAGTCGAAGGCCGCCCTGACGTTGCGCCTCGTCGGCGGCCTCACCACCGAGGAGATCGCCCGCGCGTTCCTCGTCAAGGACAGCGCGATCGGGCAGCGGATCTCTCGCGCCAAGCGCACCCTCGCCGAGGTCAGGGCGGAGCTCGAGGAGCCGGCGGCGGAGGAGCGGCGGCAGCGCGTCGACGACGTCCTGGCGGTGATCTACCTCATCTTCAACGAGGGCTACACCGCCACGGCAGGCACCGAGTGGATGCGCCCGGACCTGTGCGCGGAGGCGCTCAGGCTGGCGCGGACCCTCGCCGCCCTCGTCCCCGACGACCCCGAGGCGCACGGGCTGCAGGCGCTGCTCGAGCTGCAGGCCTCCCGGACGGCGGCCCGGACGACGCCGGACGGCGTACCCGTCCTGCTGGAGGACCAGGACCGCGCCCGCTGGGATCACCTCCTCGTGCGGCGCGGTCTCGCAGCCCTGGCCCGGGCCGAGGGGCTGGGGCGGCCGGTCGGCGCGTACACCGTGCAGGCCGCGATCGCCGCCTGCCACGCGCGCGCCCGTACCGCGGAGCAGACCGACTGGGCCCGCATCGCCGCCCTCTACGACCTGCTCGCCGCCGCCCGTCACAGCCCGGTCGTCGAGCTCAACAGGGCCGTGGCGCACGGCCGGGCGCACGGACCCGAGCGGGGCCTGGAGATCCTCGAACCGCTGCGGCAGGAGCCGGGCCTGTCGCGGTCGCACCTGCTGGACAGCGTGCGGGGCGACCTGCTCGCTCGTGCGGGTCGCCGGGACGAGGCGGCAGCGGCGTTCCGGCAGGCGGCGTCGCTGGCCCGCAACGAGCGGGAGCGGGCCCTGCTGCTGCGGCGCGCCGAGGAGGCGGCGGCGCGGTGACGTCGACCGCGAGTACCGCCAGGTGATGACGGAGGCGACGGGGAGCCGCAGCCGACAGCCGTGAGCGCCGACGCGGTCGGCTCGGTCAGCCGGCCGGACGCAGGGCGAAGACGGGGAACCCGGGAGCGATGGCGCGCACCTGCTCGTCGGTCGCGTTCTCGTCGATGCCCTCGAAGAACATGCCGACCTCGCTCTTCCAGCGGCGCAGGTACTCCTTGATGATCGGCGGCTTCTCGTCGTCGCTGAGCTCGACGGGCTCGACCACCTCGACCCGCCGGCCCAGCCGGAGCTCCGCGCGGCCCGCTGCGCGCACGTTGCGCACCCACTGGGTGTTGCCGCGCGGCGCGACGAGGTACTCCCGGCCGTCATGCTCGAGCAGGTTCACGACCGTCGTCCTGACCTGCCCGCTCGCGCGCCCTACGACCGCCAGCTCACGGGTGCCCCGGTAGCTGACGCCCCAGCGGGCGAGTTGCCGGACGAACGGGTTGAAGACCCGCCGTGTCCACCAGCCGGGCTCGATGTACCGCTGCGCCGGGGTCATCAGAGCCTCCGTCGTTCTCGGGAGCGCCGGTCTCGGTCGGACCGGTGGTGACTGCGCGTGCGCCGGGTCGGTCGCGTCATACTCGCGCCAACCCGTCGGCGGTGATGAAGACACCCCTACGACGGAACGCGGAGGGCGACTGCTGCAGCGCCGTGGGATGCAGACCCTTCAACGGGGTGACGAACCACCACTGCCGGGTGTATCGCGACGAGTCCAAGGCCCAGCCTGGGGTCGCCCAGCCGTCGCGTCGGGCGAGGTGCTCTGCCAAGGCGGCGAGAGCGGCATCCACTTGAGGTGACCGAGTCCGTCCGGGGTCCGGGGCGAATCGGCGTGCTGCCACGGTGGCCCCCTGATGGCGGCGCTCGCTCTCGTAGTCGTCAAGCAGTTGCAGCACCACGTGCCGCCAGATCGCGGTCATGGGTTCTCCGTCGCTCAGCATCCGCTGAGCGAGGCGCCCCGCAGCAGACGTATCGAGTCCCACCACCAGACGAGGTTAACGGGCGCTCGGGCTCGTGATCGACGAGGCACAGCGGCGACGGTCGGCTCGCCGTGCGCACGCCGGCCGCTCAGGATGTTGTCAGGGCTCTCTCATCTTCGCGTCGTCTCATGGTGAAGCGACAGACGAGAGCTACAGGAGGCGAGCGGGCGATGGAAACCCCTCACGACGGCACCCCGGGGCCGCAGGACTACCCCCAGCAGACCCCCGACCCCGGATCGCCGTGGGGGCCGGCGCCCACGACGGCTCCGGGTACGAGCCCGTACGGCGCGCCGGTCCCGCCCCAGCAGGGGGTTCCGGTTCACCGGCGCAAGGGCCGGGCCGGCCTCGCCGCCACGCTGGTCGCAGGGCTGGCCGTCGGCGGCGGCGTCGTCGCCCTGCACTCGTCCGTCACCGCGACCGCCTCGCCCTCGTTCACGCAGTCCCCGGCCACGGGGTCGTCGGGCTCGCTGCCCGCGGGCTGGAGCCCCTTCGGCCGCGGCCGGTTCATCCCCGACGACGGCTCCGGCTCGGCGGGCAGCGGCGGCGCGCAGCCCGTGACCTCGGCGACGAGCGCGCAGGAGACCGGCGTCGTCGACATCGACGTCGTCCTGGGTGGCACCGAGCGCGCCGCCGGGACGGGGATGGTGCTGACCTCCGACGGCGAGGTCCTGACGAACAGGCACGTCGTCGAGGGCGAGACGAGCATCTCCGTGACGGTGGCGGCCACCGGCCGCACCTACGCGGCGAAGGTCGTGGGCACCAGCACCACCACGGACGTCGCCGTCGTCCAGCTCGTCGACGCATCCGGCCTCGCGACGGTGAAGACCAGCTCGTCGGACGTGTCGACGGGCGACGCGGTCACGGGCGTCGGCAACGCCGGCGGCACCGGCGGGACCCCGAGCGCGGCGCCCGGCACGGTCACGGCTCTGGACCGGAGCATCACCGCGAGCGACTCGGACGGCAGCAACCCCGAGCGGCTCACCGGGCTCATCGAGACCGACGCCGCCATCCAGGCCGGTGACTCCGGCGGCCCGCTGCTCGACTCCTCGGACGCCGTCGTCGGCATGGACAGCGCCGCCTCGGCGCAGGGCAACGACGGCTACGCCATCCCGATCGCCACCGCGCTGGCCGTCGCCCACGAGATCGAGACGCACGGGTCCGGCACCCAGGCAGGGGCCGGCACGTCCGCGTCGACCGGGCACCGGGGTTACCTGGGCGTCCAGGTCGAGGACGGCGTGGGCGGCGCGCAGGTCGACGGCGTCGTCCAGGGCTCGCCGGCGGAGGCCGCCGGCATCGAGGCCGGCGACACGATCACCTCGGTCGCCGGTCAGGCCGTCGACAGCGCCGCCGCTCTCGGCGCGGTGACCGCGCAGCTGTCCCCGGGGACGACGGTGACCGTCACGTGGACCGACCAGAGCGGCGCGACCCACAGCGCGCGGATCACGCTCGCGGGCAGCACAGGCTGAGGCCGGTCAGGTCGACCCGGACGCCGCCGGTGAGGGGTGCCCTCACCGGCGGCGTCCGGCTGCTTGAGGGCTCGCCGTGCCCTCCCACCCGGTCAGCGGTCGGTGAGCAGCGCCCGGACCGCCGCGGCATCGACGGCGGCGAGTGCCCGCGCTGCCAGTGCCTCGGCCTCGGGCCCGTCCACCATGCGTACCGCCTGCTTGACGGCGGGGACGGCGGCGGGCGCGACGCTGAGCTCCCGCACGCCCAGCCCGATCAGCAGCCCGGTGGCGTTCTCGTCGGCGGCCAGTTCGCCGCAGACCGCGACCGGCGTGCCGGCGCGTGTGGTTGCCGCGACCAGGGCCAGCAGGCCGGGATCGAGGGGGTCGGCGAGCGCGGCCACTGCGTCGTTGCCGCGCTCGGCTGCCAGCGCGTACTGCGTCAGATCGTTGGTGCCGATGCTGAAGAAGTCCACGTGCGGCGCGAACGCGGCGGCCTTGAGCGCCGTCACGGGCACCTCGACCATGATTCCCACCCGCATGCCGGCCGGGGTGCCGGCGCCTTCGGCGCGGACGGCGTCGGCGAGCACGTGGCGCGCCGCCAGCAGCTCGCCGACGGTCGTCACCATCGGGAACATCACGTCGACGGGGCGTTCCCCGGCCACGCGGACGATCGCGCGCAGCTGGTCGAGCAGCAGGCCGGGGCGCCGCAGCGAGAGCCTCAGCCCCCTGACCCCGAGGAAGGGGTTGGCCTCGGCGGGCATCGGCAGGTAGGGCAGCGGCTTGTCGCCCCCGACGTCGAGGGTGCGGACGACGATCCGGCGCCCCGGCAGCGCGTCGGCGAGGGCTCGGTACGTCGTCGCCTGCTCGTCGACCGAGGGCGGCGCGATGCGGTCGAGGAACACCAGCTCGGTGCGCACCAGGCCGGCCAGGTCGGCGCCCGCGGCGGCGGCCGCCCGGGCGTCGCCGAGCGAGGCGAGGTTCGCGCCGACATGGATCTCGATGCCGTCCCGCGTCACGGCCGCAGCTCTCGACGTCGCCCGCGCCGAGGCCCGTCGCCGGGTCAGGGCGGCTGCCCGCGCCTCGTAGGCGGCACGAACGTCCGGCGACGGGTTCACGACCACCTCGCCGCGGGTGCCGTCGACGGCCACGGCCGTCCCGGGCGGTACGCCGAGGACACCCCTCCCGGCGCCGACGACCGCGGGAACGCCGAGCGCGCGGACGAGGATGGCGCCATGCCCGGTCGGGCTCCCGCCGGCGAGCACGACGGCGGCCACCCGGGTGGGGTCGAGCGTGGCGGCCTGCGCCGGTGTCAGGTCGGCAACCACGACCACCGACCCCGGCGGCACGTCGTCGAGCACGTCCCCGGGGGCGGCGTGACCGAGCAGGTGCGCCTCCACCTGACCGCCCACCGCGCGGACGTCGTCGGCACGTGCCCGCTGGTAGTCGTCGGGGAGGGCGGCGAGCGCGGCGGCCACCTCGCTGACGGCGTCGTGCCAGGCGGCGCGAGCGCCCAGCCCGGCGGCGATCCCGGCCCGGGCGCGATCGAGCAGGTCGGGGTCCTCGAGCAGCAGCACGTGCGCGTCGAAGACGGCCGCCTCGCCCTCGCCCGCGACGGCAGCGGTGTGGTCGCGGGTGCGGCGCACGTCCTTCTCCGCGTCGGCGAGCGCCGCCCGAAGCCGAGACTCCTCCGCGGCAGGGTCGCCGACGAGCTCGTCGTGCAGTCCCGTCTCGGGAGCCTGCGAGGGCATCCACGCGGGCCCGATCGCCACCCCCGGCGATGCCGGCAGCGGGCCCGCGGCGAGCGGCGGCTCCACCGGCCCGGCCGCCTCGGCGGTGGGCGGCGCAACCGGCGGGGCCTCGAGGTCGCCGAACCCGTGCCGGGCGAGGTCGAGCAGGCGCTCGACCGCACGACGGGCGTCGGGACCGCTGGCCATGATGTCGACGAGGTGGCCCTGCTCGGCGCCGAGCGCGGCCACCCGCGACAGGCTGCCCGCCGGCACGGCGTCACCGCCGCGCGAGAGGTTCCGGAGCCGGACGTCGGCGTCGAGCCCCCGGACGGCCCGGACGAGGACGGCCGCCGGCCGCGCGTGCAACCCGTGCGGCCACGTCACCTCGAACCGGCCGGTCGCGTCGCCGGGCGTGACACGAGCCGGGGGCTCGGCATCGCAGCCGGGCGCGGGCGCGGCCGGAGCGCCCGCGCCGAGGTGTTCCTCCTTGGCGCCGAGCGCTCGCTGCGCCTCGGCCGCGACCTCGCCCCGGCCGGCCCCGCCCGCCGCGGCCACCGCGGCGACGCAGAGCCCCTCGACGAGCGGCGCCGGGCAGAGCGTGACCCGCTCCCGCAGGCCGGGGTCGAGCAGGTCGAGGGCGACCTCGGCGGAGAGCACCGCGCTGCCGAGGTCCATGAGGACGACGACGCCGCCGCCGGTGTCCGCTCGGCTGATGGCCTCGGCGACGCGGACGGCGTCCGTGCCGAAGGCGCCGCCGTCGAGGCCCGCCGCCTCCTCGACCCGCACCGTGTCGCCGTGCAGACATCTCGCCCGCCAGCGCCATGGCGGCCCGGGCCAGGGCCCGGCTGTGCGAGACGACCACCAGGCCCACCAGGTCCGAGCTCACGAACCCTCCGCGGGGAGCGCCTGCGCCGCAGCCGCCACCAGCAGCGCGGCCGAGGTGGCTCCCGGGTCCTGGTGGCCGACGCTGCGCTCTCCGAGGTAGCTGGCCCGCCCCTTCCGCGCGTGCAGGGGGATCGTCGCGTCACGCCCGGCGTCCGCCGCCGCCGACGCCGCCTGCAGGACGGCCGCGAGGCTCCCGCCCCGGGCGAGCTCGGCGTCGAGCGCGTCGACCGCGGGCGCCAGGGCGTCGAACATCGTCTTTTCGCCGGCCTCGGCCTTGCCGCGCGCGACGATGCCCTCGAGCCCGGCGCGAAGAGCCTTGGCGAAGGCCTCCGGGGGGACGGGAGCGGTGCCGTCCCCCAGCGCCGTGGCCATCCGGAGGAAGAAGGTGCCGTAGAGCGGGCCGCTGGCGCCGCCGACGGTGCGCACCAGGGTCATCCCCACCTGCTTGAGCAGCGGGCCCGGGCCGTCTGCCGGCGGGTCACCCGCGAGGACCCCGGCGACGGCCGTCATGCCGCGGTCCATGTTCGTGCCGTGGTCCGCGTCGCCGATGGCGGCGTCGAGGGCGGTGAGCTCGTCGCGGTGCTCGGCGACGAGCTCGGCGAACCGCCGGAGCCACCGCGTCAGCGCCGCGGCGTCGACGCCTCCCGTCGCTGCCCCGCTCGGCTCGGTCGGGTCGGTCATCGTCACACTCCCCAGCGCAGGGCCGGCGTCAGGACGGGCGCATCCCAGAGCCGGCGCATCTCGTCGTCGAGCTTCAGGAGCGTGAGCGAGCAGCCTGACATCTCGAGGCTGGTGATGTACGACCCGACCAGGGAGCGCTGCACGGTGACGCCGGCCTTCTCGAGCAGCCGCGCGATCTCGCCGTACATCAGGTAGAGCTCGATCAGCGGCGTCCCGCCCAGCCCGTTGACGAAGGCCAGCACCCCGTCGCCACCGGTGAAGTCGAGGTCGTCGAGCACCGGTGCGACCAGCAGCTCGGCGATCTCGCGGGCGGGGGCCAGCGGGATGCGGCGCGGCCCGGCTCGCCGTGGATGCCGACGCCGACCTCGATCTCGCCCTCCGGCAGTCGACCGTGGGGCCCACGGCGCACGGTGCCGGAGGTGAGGGCGACCCCCATGCTGCGTCCGCTCTCGCTGACCCGGCGGGCGACGGCGGCGACCTCGGCGAGCGGCCGGCGCTCCTCCGCCGCCGCGCGGGCGATCTTCTCGACGAGCACCGTCACCCCGACGCCGCGACGACCGGCGGTGTACAGGCTGTCCTGGACGGCGACGTCGTCGGCGGTGACCACGGTCGCCACCTCGACGCCGGTCTCGGCCGCCGCCAGCTCGGCCGCCATGTCGAAGTTCATGACGTCGCCGGTGTAGTTCTTCACGATGTGCAACACGCCTGCACCGCCGTCCACGCCCTTGGTGGCCTCGAGCATCTGGTTGGGCACCGGCGATGTGAAGACCTCGCCGGCGCAGGCGGCGTCGAGCATGCCGACGCCCACGACCCGCCGTGCAGGGGCTCGTGCCCCGAACCCCCGCCGGAGATGATGCCGACCTTGCCCCGGACGCCCGCGTCGCCCCGATAGATGATCTTGTTGGCATGGTCCACCCGCAGCTCGGGGTGGGCGGCCTCGACGCCGCGGAGCGCGTCAGCGACGACGTCTGCCGGGTCGTTGATGAGCTTCTTCATGATCGCTCCTCGATGGTCAGATCGTGGCGGGGGAGTCGGCGACCTGTGCGGGCACCGGGGCGGAGTCGGTGAGGGTGCGGCCGTGTTGTCGGGCTCGGCGGTGATGGCGGTGTAGGCGAGGGCCGCGACCACGCCGGCCAGCAACTCCGCCACCAGGTACACGGGGAGCTGTGACCACGTCACCGTGCCGCCGGCGATCTGCTGCACGAGCATGGGGCCGACGGTCCGGGCCGGGTTGATCGAGGCCCCGGTGGTGGAAGCGACCGGGATGATCGCCGCGAACACCACGAGCCCCATCACCGCCACCCCGGCGAAGCCCGGCGAGGCCTTGCGGTGGACGACACCGAAGATCGTGAAGACCAGGATGAAGGTCCCGATGAACTCGGCGGCGAACGCCCGGCCCGCCCCCACGGACGGCGCGTAGGTGGCGACGCCCAGGCCCACCTCGACGGCCTTGTGACCGAGGACGGCGATGATGGTGGCGCCGGCGCCGATGACGGCACCGACGAC
>CAWCCY010000019.1:0-168568 GCA_963794075.1 uncultured Actinomycetota bacterium | reverse complement strand
TTCCGCGAGGAGCAGCGCCGAGAGCTCCCCGACAACGCTGCGGGCAGGGGGCGCCTCGACCGCCGCGCGCCGGTGGGCCGCTGCCGGCTCGACCCGCCCGCCCGACCGGTGGGCGCGCAACCGGCCGGCCACGCGGTCGAGGTGCGCGGCGACCCCGAGCCCAATGCCGGCGCACCGCATTGACGAGGTCGGCCCGATCGGTCGCCTCGCGCCGGCGGTCCTCGATGCTCATCGCCCTCCCTCCGCGCATCCTCTGCCCGCCCTCGGCGCGGTCACACCCGCCAGCTGCGAGGGGCTCGGCGTGTCATGCCGTCCTGGCGGCCTGGCGGGGCATCACCGGAGGCGCCGGCGTGTCGGCACCCAGCACGCTCCAGACCACCCAGCCCCCGCCGATCCTGGGGAGCACGCCCCAGCGCCGGGTGAGCTCGGCCACGACGGTCAGCCCCGAGCCCCCGTCGACACCCGGGCGCGCGAGCAGCCGGATACCGCCGGGCCCGCGATCGGCCACCGACAGGCCGATCAGCCGCCTGGTCGGCCCGACCTTCACGGTGGCCTCGGTGCGGGCGTGGACGACGGTGTTGGTGACGAGCTCGCTCACCACCCAGCGGGCGACGTCCACCGCCTCGTCGGCCTGCCAGCGGTTCAGGACCCTGGTGACGAACACCCGGGCCGTGGCCGGGGCGTCGTCGGTGGGCGGGAGCCGCTGCCGTCACGACGAATCCCGGTGCGTGCCGGAGCGCGGCCATGGCTGCGTCGGGGTCGGCGACGACCGGCAGCCTGCGGCGCAGCCCGAGCCGTTCGAGGTGGTCGGTGAGGGCGAGGTCGTCGGCGACGAGCACGAGGGGGGTGCCGGGCCATTCGGCGACCTGGTCGGCCACGACGTGCAGGACGGTCAGGCTGACGGGCCCGCGCTGACCTCGCGCAGGTCGCACACCACCCCGCGGGGCTGCTCGGCAGCCGCCTTCAGCAGGGTGTCGCGCAGCTCGGTCACGGTTCGCAGGCTGAGACAGCCGCGGGCACGCACGGGAGGTGACCCGGGCCCTCGGTGAGCGTGATCTCCATGGGCACCTCGCCCCGCTATGCGGTGTAGCCAGCCATCCTCGCACTCCAGACGGGCTCAGCGAACCCCGGGGTACGGCGGTACGGGCGCGAGGGCAGCCCAAAACGTGGTGGCTCCCCCGGCCTGCGCCGGGGGACCACCACGAGAGACCGAACCAGATGGTGCGGGCGAGTCCTGGCGTGCGGGCCCGCCCCTGTCGGGGTCCGGGACATCAGACGGTCGCGGGAGCCCGCACCGGCGAGGACGTCGCGACCTTGGCCGAGGCGACCCGCTGGGCGTGGACGAAGCCGAGCACCGCGAGGCCGATGAGCAGGAGGCCCGCGACCAGGCTGATCCAGGCCGCGATGAAGGCGACGCCGGCCATCGTGTCGAAGGCGTAGGCGTTCAGGAGCAGCCCGCGCAGGGTCTCACCGCGGAACAGCGTCTGGACCTGGCCCGCGAGCTGGGTGTTCGTCGGGTCCGCCTGTGCCTTCGCGCTGACCTGCGAGTAGGTCTGGCCGCCCGCGACCTCGGCGAGGTGGACCTTGATGTAGTGGTCGGCGAACGCCTTGGCCTGCTGGCCCGTCGACATGGTCTGGCCCGCGAAGGGCTTCATCAGGTCCTGGTCGGCGGCCGGCAGGGAGGTGAGGCCCTTGCTGCCATCCGCGGGGAAGACGATCTGCTGCTGCGTGAGCTGCTCACTGACCTGGTCGTGGATGTAGCCGTGGGCGTAGAACGGCGGCCCCAGGCGGCGGCGAGGAGCACAACGCCGACGGGCGCCGCCGACGACGGACACGAGCCGGTCGAGGACGGTGCGGTTCACGGTGGTTCCTTCCCGATGGGGTGACCCGGGGGATGAGCCCCTGGGACTACTCCGAGGTTGGGACCCGCCGTCACCCACTGATCAGGACCGAAGGTCCCGAGCCGGCCCTCCTTCCGGCCCCGATCCGCGGGACCGGGGCCGGAAGGAACGCAGGGTGGAAGGCCGGGTGGAAGGCCGGGTGAAGGGCAGGGCGCCGGGTGAAGGGCAGGGCGCCGCCAGGGCCCCCGGCCCGTCAGGTGCGGTCGTGCTCGCCGGTCAGGTACCCGTGGTGCCCGTGCTCGGCGCGATCTCGTTGGCGCGCTGACACCGCCGGCAGGTCGACGGTCGCTTGGGGCCCGTGAACCAGTTCTTCACCGAGAGGTGCCACCCGATCCACAGCAGAATCAGGGCGCCGAGGACGACGAGCGGCGTGTAGTTGACGGCCTTCCAGGTGAACCCGGGTTTCCAGGCGGCCTGTCGGCGTGACGGCAGGAGGGTGACGGAGGTGACAGCGATCTCGGCGACGGCGACCGGGTTCATCCACCGGTACCGGGCCCAAGGTCCACCCACCCGGGGTGAAGAGTCGCCCGGCCCGCCACCGGTACCAGATCGGGATGGCGAAGGCCCGTACAGCCCGATGACACCGATCGAGACGACCGCGAAGAACGCGATCGGGCGCCGTTCGATGCCTTGAAGAACGCAGGAAGGGTGAGCGCAACACAGCGACGACGCCGATGATGACGGCGTACCGGGACGTCCGTTGCGTTGAGCGTCGACCAGTATTGGCCACGGCACGGCACCGTCCCGGCTGAATGCGAAGAGCATGCGGGTGGTGATGGTCATGCACGCGATCGTGCAGAAGAACTGACCCGCCATGCTGATGAAGACGACGAGCTTGAACAGGCCCAGCCCGGGCGCAGCCCAAGACCGCGAGGGCGGTGACGGGGCCGTCGGGTTCACCGTCGGGTCGGC
Organism: uncultured Actinomycetota bacterium; assembly: GCA_963794075.1. GTDB lineage: Bacteria > Actinomycetota > Actinomycetes > Actinomycetales > Kineosporiaceae > DATKNA01. The sequence continues at coordinate 165,755 of CAWCCY010000019.1, read as the reverse complement.
GGAGTTGATGACGTCGACGTTCGTCGCCGCGAAGACGAACGCCAGCAGGAGGATCCAGCCGCCGATCGCCGAGTAGAAGATCGACTGCCAGATGCCCTTGGCGGCCCCGTTGGCGGCGCCTGGGTCTCCTCCGAGAGGTGGGCCGAGGCGTCGTAGCCCGGTGATCGTGTACTGGGTGAGCAGGAAGCCCAGCGGCAGCACGTAGAACAGAACAGCACCCCGTTGGTGGACCCGTTTCGCCGAAGCCCGAGTTGTTGATCCTCTCGGTGAAGACGAACGAGAAGCTCTGGTGGCTCTTCGGACGAAGATCAGCACCAGCACGACGATCGCCGCGCCGGCCACGTGCCACCACACCGAGATGTTGTTGATCACCGCGAGCAGGTGGAGCTGAAGATGTTGATCAGCGTCACGACCAGCAATCAGGACGAGGAACCAGAAGAACGCTGGTCAGGTAGTTGCCGCCGACGAGCTCGTCGAATAGGAGTCGCTGAACAGGTCGATGAACGTGTTGAGGAACGTCGCGCAGCCGTAGGCGACCGAGGCGATGATGGCGACGAGCCCGATCAGGTTCAGCCAGCCGGTGTAGTAGCCGGCCTTCGGCCCGCCGAGCTTGCTCGCCCACCAGTAGATGCCGCCGGACGTCGGGAACGCCGACACCAGCTCGGACATGCACAGCCCGATGACGAGGATGAACGCGGCGATGATCGGCCAGCCCGACGCGATCGCGACCGGGCCGCCGTTGTTCCAGCCCTGGCCGAACGTGGTGAAGCAGCCGGCCAGGATCGAGATGATCGAGAACGAGATGGCGAAGTTCGAGAAGCCCGACCAGGTGCGGTTGAGCTCCTGCTTGTAGCCGAGCTCGGCGAGGCGCTGCTCGTCGGCGGTCAGCTCACTGCGGGGCATCGGGACGTCGGCCACGGGTGCCGTCCTTCCTCAGGGTGTGCGGGTCTGCTGGGTGCGCAGGGGCGGGGCCAACGGTCGCGTGCGGCTCAGTCGTCGCGTATCACCTCATCGAGCAGGCGGGGCAGCATCGGCCCGGTGAAGTCGGCGGCGGCCCGCTCGAACTTCTCCGTCCCCCATGACCAGAAGTCGAAGTCGAGCGGGCTGACGGCGGCCTGGATGCACCCCCACAGGGTCCAGCCGTACGCCGACACCAGGGCGAGCAGCCGGGCGCGCGCGACGAGGTGGCGGCGCCGGGCCCCGTAGTAGGCCTCGACCAGGACGCCGAGGAGCGGCTCGTCGCAGACCCGCCTCGCTCCAGATGTTGCCGAGCTCGAAGCACGCGTCGCTGTTGCCGGCGTACTCGTAGTCGATCAGCCACAGCCGCGTCCCGTCGTCCAGGACGTTGGCGGCCAGCAGGTCGTTGTTGCACGGCACCTTCGGCAGCGAGTGGACGGCGAGCGCGGCCGCGACCTGCTCGAACGCCGGCAGGAAGTCCTCGTAGCCGGCGGGCAGGCGGAACCCGCGCTCGCGGACGACGCCGAGGTAGCGCCGCTGCAGGGCGAACATGTCGAAGTCGCGGGCGAACCGGGGGCCGGCGTGGAGCAGCCGGCAGGCAGCGGCGACGCGGCGCAGGTTCGTCTCGTCGGCGACGTCGGCGGGGGTCCAGGTGCGGGCGTCGACCCAGTCGACGACGAGCACACCGCTGCCGGCGGGCCCGTCGACCACCCGGTCGACGACCCGCGGCGCGATGCCGGTCGAGGCCGCCGCCACGCTGTCGTGGTGCTCGGCGTCGCGGTCGATCGCCAGCAGCGAGCCGTCGGGGCCGGAGAGCCGGGCCACGACCCGCCGCCCGTCGCTGGTGGTGCACCTTGAGGTTGCGGTTCGTCAGGCCGCCGGGCAGCGGCTCGACGCGTGAGCGGGCCCGCCGCGAGGGCCGGGACCCGGCGCAGGCGCGCCAGATCGGCGGACGACCCGTGGTCACCCGCCGCCCTCGCGGGTGCCGGCAGCACCCTCGATCGGCACGCTCGTCACGCACACTCCCGCCGGGGGCCGCGCTGGACGTGATCACGCCCGGTGGCCGGATGTTAGGCCCGCGGGTGGGGCGTGGTCCAGACCCTGTTCCCATGTCCAGCCCGGTCGTCGCAACGCCGTTACGCGACGGAAACGGCGGCCGGGGGAGGCGATCGTCGCCGTATCCGCAGATGTCGGACCTCTGCCCTACAGTCCCAGCGTGATCGATTCGACGTCGCCCCCGCTCCCCGCCCGCGCGCGCGTCGTCGTGGTCGGGGGCGGCGTCGGCGGCACGAGCGTGGCGTACCACCTCGCCGCGCTCGGGGAGCGCGACGTGCTGCTCGCTCGAGCGCGCCGAGCTGACGGCCGGGTCGACGTTCCATTCCGCGGGCCTGGTCGGCCAGCTGCGGGCGGATCCCACGCTGACACGGATGAACATGTACGGCGTCGAGTTGTACCGGCGGCTGCAGGCCGGCGAGCAGCCGCCGGGCTGGGTCGAGAGCGGCAGCATCAAGCTCGCCTCCAGCCCGGAGCGGCTGGAGGAGATCCGGCGCCAGGTCAGCTGGGCGCGCACCTACGGCCTGCCGCTCGAGGAGATCTCGCCGCGCGAGGCGGCGGAGCTCTTCCCGCCGGCCGACCTCGACGGCGTGACTCGGCGCGTGCTTCATGCCCTCGGACGGGCAGCTCGACCCCTCGCAGCTGACCTACGCGCTGGCCGGCCGGGGCCCGCGCCGGCGGCGTCCGGATCCTCACCCGCACCCGGGTCCTCGGATCGACACCGACGACGGGCGGCACGGCCGGCGCGTGACCAGGGTGCGCACCGACCGCGGCGACGTCGAGTGCGAGGTCGTCGTCGACTGCGGCGGCATGTACGCGGCCGAGATCGCGCGGATGGTCGGCGTCCGGGTGCCGATCGTGCCGATGTCGCACCAGTACGTCGTCACCGAGGCGATGCCTGCCGTCGCGCAGGCCGCCCGGGAGCGGCCGCTGCCGAGCCTGCGCGACCCGGACCTCCTCGTGTACTACCGGCAGGAGGTCGACGGGCTGGTGGTCGGCGGGTACGAGCGTGACCCGGCCCCGTTCACCGCGACGGCGGCCCGGTACGACGCGATCCCCGCCGACTTCAACGCGCGGCTGCTGCCGGACGACTGGGACCGGCTGGAGGAGATCTGCCGCGAACGCGCAGCGGCGGGTGCCCGCGCTCGCCGAGGCGGGGTCCGCCGGGTGGTCAACGGGCCGGAGGCCTTCACCCCCGACAACGAGTTCTGCCTGGGCGAGACCGAGGTGGCCGGCTTCTTCGTCGCGGCCGGCTTCTGCGCGCACGGGATCGCCGGGGCGGGCGGCATCGGCAAGGTCGTGGCCGAGTGGGTCGTCGCCGGGGAGCCCGAGTTCGACGTGTGGCACATGGACATCCGCCGCTTCGGGCCGCGCGTACCGCTCCCCGTCGTACACGCTCGCCCGCACCGTCGAGACCTATGCGACCTACTACGACATCGCCTACCCGGGCCGGCAGCGCTCGTCGGGGCGCCCGCTGCGCACGTCCCCGGTGTACGAGTGGCACGCGGAGCACGGCGCCGTGTTCGGCGAGAAGGCCGGCTGGGAGCGCGTCGAGCACTACGCCCACCCCCTGTCGGTGATCAAGGAATTCTCGGCGGCTCACCCACCCCTCCCCGTGATCAAGGAATCCGCGGGATCATGGTGGACTCCTTGATCCCGCTGGATTCCTTGATCACGGGGAGTCGGGAGGGCGCGGCACCGACCTCGAGAGCTGGCGGCCGCGGGGGTGGGCCGGGCGGGACTGGTCGCCGTCGCAGGTCGTCGAGCACCTGGCCACCCGCGCGTACGCCGGTCTGTTCGACGAGTCGTCGTTCGCCAAGCTCGCCGTCTCCGGCCCCGACGCCGGCGCCTTCCTGGAGTGGGTCTGCGACAACCACGTCGCCCGGGGCGTCGGCGACGTCACCTACACGCAGTGCCTGAACGACCGCGGCGGGATCGAGATGGACGTGACCGTCACACGCCTCGGCGCCGGCGAGTTCAGGATCGTCACGGGCACCGCCTTCGGCACGCACGACCTGGCCTGGTTGCGCACCCAGGCCCGCGCCCACGACGCGGACGTGCGGATCGCCGACGTCACCGGCTCCGAGGTGTGCTTCGCGCTCTGGGGGCCGGCGGCACGCGACCTGCTCGCCACGCTCACCCCCGACGACCTCTCCGACGCGGCGTTCGGATTCATGACCGCGCGCGACATCACGGTCGGTGACGTGCCCGTGCGCGCCCTGCGCGTGACGTTCGTCGGCGAGCTCGGGTGGGAGCTGTACGCGGCGGCCGAGTACGGCCGCCGCCTGTGGGAGACGCTGGCGGGCGCGGGCGGGGGTGGCGTCCTGCCCTGCGGCTACCGGGCGATCGAGAGCCTCCGCCTGGAGAAGGCGTACCGGGTCTGGAGCACGGACATCACGCCCGAGACGAACCCGTACGAGGCGGGCCTCGGCTTCTGCGTGAAGCTCGGGAAGCCCGGCGGGTTCGTCGGCGAGGAGGCACTGCGCCGGGTCAAGGCCGAAGGTCCACGCCGCCGGCTGGCGTGCCTCGTGCTCGGCGACCGCCGCGACGTGGTGCTCGGCGGCGAGCCCGTGCTCGGCGAGGGAGGCCGGGTCGTCGGTCGCGTGACGTCCGGCGGTCTCGGGTACACCGTCGGGGCCTCCATCGCCTACGCCTACCTGCCGCCGGACGTCGCCGCCCCGGGAACCCGGCTCGAGATCGATCTCTTCGGGGGCGCCAGGCCCGCGGCCGTGGTGAAGCAGCCGCTGTTCGACCCGGCCGGCGAGCGGGTGCGTGGCGCGGGGGTCCCCAGGGTCTCTCGGGCGTGAGCCGCTCATGAATCGCGTCCCGCTGGGCAGGCGCTGTGATGTCCCTGCCGTCCCGCGGGCGGCGGTGAGGCGGGCCACATCCGCGGCCTCCCGGGAACGACCGGGCGGCCTACGCCGCTGGCCCTGAGGGGGCCACATGGCCCTCGCCTGCTGCCTCCGCCCGCCCTCGTCCCTCTTCTGGAGTCATGCCTGACGCCCGCGCCACTCCCCCGTCCACCCCTTCGTCGACCGGCCCGAGCCCGCAGACCAGCGTCCAGACCGTCGATCCGACGGCAGAGCTCGAGGCCACCGAGCCGCGCCGGCTGCTCGGCCTGAGCCTCACCCAGATCCTCGGGCGGCGCGCTCGCCGCCGTCACCGCGGCGGTCGCCGCCTCGTTCTTCGGCGTGGCCGGCACGCTCACCGGGCGCCGCTCTCGGTTCCGTCGTCTCGAGCATCGGCGCGGCGATCTACTCCACGTCGCTGAGCCGGGCCGCCAGGGTGAGCAAGGTCCTGGTGGTGCGGCCCGGCGGCCTGCCAGGCACCCGACCCGGCGGTCGTGCCGCCGCCCGTCACGGACGACCCGTCCGTCGTCGCGGTCGCGCCGGCGGCGCCGTCCGCTTCTCCTGCCCCGGTACCACGGCTCGATCTGGTCGCACGTGCGCTGGCGCCCGGTGGCCGTGGTCGCCGGCCTGCTGTTCGTCGCGACCATGGCATTCGTCTTCGTGACCGAACTGGCCATCGGGCACCCGCTGTCGAACACCTCCGGCTCGGGCACGACGATCACCGACCTCGGCGGCTCGGGGGGCGGCTCCGCCCCGGCGTCGTCACCCACCCCGTCGCCGTCCGGCACGTCGTCGGCCGAGCCGAGCACGGGCGCGACCCCGACGACCTCGCCGACGCCGTCCGTGGACTCCACCACCGGTCCTAGCGCGACGACGCCCGAGGGGTCCCCGTCGGTGGCGCCGAGCGCGGGTGGCGGTACGACCACCGCGCCCGGCGGCGGAGCGACGACCACCGGCCCGGCGACGGGCGCCGGCAGCGCCCACCGCCGGGGGTTAGATCGCGCGCCGGGTGGACGGCGTGCGCACCGATGACGCCAGCGTCGCCTGCCTGGATCCGTCGAGGACGGAGACGGGTCTCAGCCCTCCCGGGCGGGCGGCGCCTCGCCGTTGACCTCCATGGTCAAGTGCATGCCGGTGAGCTGCAGGATCTTCGCGACCATGGGGGTGGCGTTCGCGATCGCGACGACGCCGCCGTGCGGGCGCTGCCGCCGCTGCAGGGCCACGATCGCACCGAGCCCGGTGCTGTCGAGGAACGTCACGCCCGACATGTCCACCACCAGACGGTCGGGTTGCCGCGCGTCGACCTCGTCCAGCCACTGCTGGCGCAGCCCCTCGACCGTCGCGACGTCGAGCTCACCCTGCGGGTGGAGCGTGTACTCCCCGCTCACCGAGCCTCCTCGTGGTGCCTCTCCCGAGCCGTCGAACCCGCAGGATGGTGTCATATCGCCAGCCCGGGCACGACCTCGGCGCCGGGGATCGCCGCCAGGGCGACGCCCGGCAGGACGAGCTTGCTGTGCCGCACCCCGCTGCCGACGACCGCCGCCGGCAGGGCTGCGACGCGCTCGTCGACCAGCAGCCGCCAGTGGGCCGGCAGCCCGAGCGGCGTGATGCCGCCGTACTCCATGCCGGTCTCCGCGACGGCCCGGTCGGTCGGCAGGAACGAGGCCTTCCGGACGTCGAGGAGCCGGCGGACGACGCCGTTGACGTCGGCCCGCGTCGTGGCAAGCACCACGCAGGCGGCCACCCGCTCGTCACCGTCGCGCCGGCCGGCGACGACGACGCAGTTGGCGCTGGCGCCGGGCGGCACGTCGTAGGCCGCGACGAAGGCGGCCGTGTCCGCGAGCGCCGCGTCGATGGGGGCCACGGCGACGTCCGACGCGTGCGACCACCCGCGCAGGGCGGCCAGGACCGGTGCGGCGACGAGGTCGGGCGCGTCCAGCGCCGGCCTGGTCGCGAGGGTGCCGAGGATGCCGGGAGCTGCCACGGCTCACAGTCTGGCAGGGGGCGGGTCGCGTGGTGATTTGCACTCCATGTGTGGGTCTGGTCACAGTCCGCCCGCTTCAGTAGGGTTCGGCGGACCGTGTCCGGCTCGGGCGTCAGGAGGACCACCAAATGATCGAATCCATTCGTGCCGCAGGCGGATCGATGCGGCGCCGCTCGGTGCTCCTCGGCGCGGCCACGGCCGGCGTGCTCGCGGCGAGCGGGTTCGCCGCCGTCGCCGGCGGGTCGGCCCAGGCTGCGCCCGACGCGGCCACGGCCGACGCCTCGCACGGCTCCCGCGCGGTCCGGGACGTGTCGGCCAACCTCTTCGAGTGGAACTGGCCCTCGGTCGCCCGCGAGTGCACCACGGTGCTCGGCCCCGCCGGTTACGGCAGCGTCCAGGTCTCGCCCCCGGCGGACTCCCTCAAGCGTCAGGCCCTGGGAGACGGCAGCGACACGGTGCTGCACCCCTGGTGGGAGGTCTACCAGCCGGCCGACTACCGGCTGAACGGCCGGATGGGCACCGAGGCCCAGTTCAAGGCCATGGTGGCGACCTGCCGCAGGGCCGGCGTCAGGGTGATCGTCGATGCCGTGATCAACCACATGACCGGGCAGGGCTCGGTGTCCTACAGCGGGGTCACCTTCAGCAAGTACAGCTACAAGGGTCTGTACGGCCCCTCGGACTTCCACGCCTACCCCGCCGACTGCCCGGTGGCGCCGGACCCGGCGACCGGCTCCCAGGCGGGCAGCATCGCCGACTTCAACGACTACCGGCAGGTGTTCAACTGCGAGCTCGTCGGGCTGTCCGACCTGCGCACGCAGTCGACGAAGGTGCGCCGGCAGCTCGCCGCCTACCTGAACAAGCTCATCTCGTACGGGGTCTCGGGCTTCCGGGTCGACGCCGCCAAGCACATCGGCCAAACCGATCTCGCGGCGATTGAGGCGCTGCTGCACCGCACCGCCGACGGCACCAGGCCGTTCGTGGCGCTCGAGGTCTTCCCGGGCGGCCCGGGCCGGCTCTCGCCGTGGGCGTTCCAGCCCGTGGGCACCCTGCTCGGGTTCGACTACGCCTACCAGCTGCAGGCCGCGTTCAAGAGCTACAACAACCCGCCCAACGACGGGAACATCGGCGACCTCAAGGTCTTCGGTCGCGACTCCGGCCTGCTGCCGAGCAGCAAGGAGCTCGTGTTCGTGCAGAACCACGACACCGAGCGGGACAACTCGACCCTGAACTACAAGGACCCGAACAACGTGATCGCCAACGAGTTCATGCTCGCCTGGCCGCACGGCACGCCGCAGGTCTACTCCGGCTTCGCCTGGACGACGCGCGACGACTCGCCGCCCTCCGACGCCTCCGGCCGTGTCACCGACACGAACTGCACCAACGGCGCGTGGGTCTGCGTGGACCGGAACCCCGGCGTCCGCGGGCTCGTCGCCTTCCACAACTACGTGGGCTCCGCGCCGGTCGCGAACTGGTACGACGACGGCGTCAACCTGATCGCCTTCAGCCGCGCCGACCGCGGCTTCTTCAGCGCGAACAACGAGAAGGCGGCGAAGACGGTCACGGTGGCCACCGGCCTGCGCGCGGGCACCTACTGCGACGTCGTCCACGGCGTCCGGCGGGCGAACGGGACCTGCACCGGGCCGACGGTCACCATCGGCGCCGGCGGCCGCGCGACGATCACCGTCGGCAGCTACGACGCCGTGGCTTTCACGGCCCGCGACCGGGTCTGATCGCCGCTCGCCCAACCGGCCCGAGCAGCGGGCCGGCTGGGGGCGAGCCGGGGCGGGGCGGGCGCGAGGCGGTCCGCCCCGGCGGCCGGGGGCGAGCCGGGGCGGGCGCGAGCCCGGTCCGCCCCGGCGGCCGCCGGCGGCGCGACGGTGTAGACATCGGGTCGTGACCGATCACCACCCGATCGACTGCTGGCTCACCGACATGGACGGCGTCCTGGTGCACGAGGGCGCGGCCCTGCGCGGCGCCGTCGAGTTCCTCGCCCGGCTGCGGGAGCAGGGCCGGCGCTTCCTCGTGCTCACCAACAACTCGATCTTCACCGCCCGGGACCTGCGGGCCCGGCTGTCGGCGTCCGGCCTCGACGTGCCCGAGGAGGCGATCTGGACCTCCGCGCTCGCCACGGCGCAGTTCCTGGCCGACCAGGCACCGGGCGGGTCCGCCTACGTCATCGGCGAGGCGGGCCTGACGACCGCGCTGCACGAGATCGGCTACGTGCTCACCGACACCGACCCCGACTACGTCGTCCTCGGCGAGACGCGGACCTACTCGTTCGAGGCGATCACCCGCGCGATCCGGCTGGTCGAGGGCGGCTCGCGGTTCATCGCCACGAACCCCGACCCGACCGGTCCGTCCGCGGAGGGGCCGCTGCCGGCGTGCGGCGCCGTCGCGGCGCTCATCACCAAGGCGACCGGGGCCGAGCCGTACGTCGTCGGCAAGCCCAACCCGATGATGTTCCGCTCGGCGATGAACACCCTCGGCGCCCACTCCGAGACGACCGCGATGATCGGCGACCGGATGGACACCGACGTCGTCGCCGGCATGGAGGCGGGCCTGCGGACCTACCTCGTGCTGACGGGGTCCACCCGGCGCGAGGACATCGCCCGGTTCCCGTACCGGCCGTCGGCCGTGGTGGAGTCGGTCGCCGACCTCGTCGACCTCGTGTGACGGTGGAGCACGGCTCGGGGAGGGTGCGATGGACAACCCGGTCGAGCGGCCGCTGCGGGCGGTGGACGCCTGGCAGCAGCGGCACCGGCCGACGGCGATCGTGTTCGCCGTGGTCAAGAAGTTCGGCGACGACCAGGCCGGCAACTTCGTGGCGATGCTGACCTACTACGCGTTCGTGTCGACCTTCCCGCTGCTCCTGGTCTTCGTCACGGTCACCGAGATCGTGCTCGGCAACCACCCCGAGCTGCGGCAGCGGCTGCTCGACAGCGCCCTCGCGGAGTTCCCGGTCGCGGGCCCGACGCTGCAGCAGGCGGTGCGGACGCCGTCGGGCTCGGGGCTGGCCCTCGTCTTGGGGCTGGTCGCCGCGTTCTGGGGCGGCAGCGGGCTCGCCGGGACGATGCAGACGGTCCTCAACTCGCTGTGGATGGTCCCGAAGCGGCACCGGCCCGGCTTCCCGTGGAACTACCTGCGCAGCATCGCCCTGCTGCTGCTGCTCGGCGTCGGGGTCGTGCTGACGGCGCTGACGGCCGCGTTCGCCGGCGCCGGCCAGCTGCTGGGCCTGTCCGGCACGGGCGTGCACCTGGTGACCATCCTGCTCACGACGGCTCGTCTACTGCGGGATGTTCCTGCTCGGGTTCCGGCTGGCGACCTCGCCGCAGGTGACGACCCGCGAACTGGCGCTCGGCGCGATGCTGTCCGGGATCGCCTGGCAGGTGCTCCTGACGCTCGGGGGCACCCTGGCCGCGTCGTTCCTGTACCGGAGCCGCGAGGTCAGCGGCGTCTTCGCGCTCGTGCTGGGCCTGCTGGCGTGGTTCGCGCTGCAGGCCACCGTCACCGTGTACGTCGTCGAGCTCGACGTCGTCCGGGCCCGGCATCTGTGGCCCCGCAGCCTGACCCAGCCGCCGCTCACGGGCGCCGACGAGGAGTACATGCGCGCCGCGGTGAGGCCGAGACCCGCCGCCCCGAGCAGCGCGTCGAGGTGGAGTTCGACCAGCCCGCCGACGACCGGGGGCCGGGTTCGTCAGAGCCGTGACGCGTCGACCTCGACGGTCACCACGACGGCGTCGCCGTCGTCCTTGGCGCGCCTGATCCTGGCCGGCACCGGCAGGAGCCAGCCGGCCGTGCTGTCGCGCCACACGCTGGTGGCCCAGCTGCGGCCGTCGACGGTGGCGACCACCGGCACGCGCCCGAACGGGCCGGCGACGTCCGGAGCGTGATCCTCGGGCACCGGCGCGAAGACCCACGCCCCCGGCCCGCTCCAGCGCACGAGGACGGCCTCGAAGGCTCCGCTGCCGCGTCGCCGGCGCCGCGGCACGGTCATCGGCCGTCACCTGGCCCGTCCCGTCTCCGCCCAGGCGACGGCGCGGGTGGTGAAGGCACCGGTGGGCAGCAGGGCCCGGCAGCGGTCGCGCAGACGCTCGCGGCCCGCGGCGTCCAGGCCGGCCAGGTACGCGCCGGCCGGCCCGACACCGAGGGTGAAGGGCTCCCACCACGCCTCGAACGAGGCGTGGTGCACCTCGACGGTCAGCGCCGACGACGTGCACCCCACGAGGCCCGCCTGCGTGAACAGATCGCGCAGCTGGCCCTCGTGCACCCCCGGCAGTCCGGACTCGTCGGGTGCCTGGGGCTGAGGTCGACGGCGGCCGCCCAGAAGGCGGCGAGCGGCCCGTGCGCGCCGCCGTGGTCCCAGACGGCGGCCGCGACGACACCGCCGGGCCGCGCGACCCGGGCCATCTCGGCGATGCCGCGGACGGGTTCGGCGAGGAAGTGCACGACGAGCTGGGCCAGCACGACGTCGAACGCCGCGTCGCCGAAGGGCAGCGCCTCGGCCCGTCCGAGCCTGACGTCGACGCCGGGCAGCCGCTGCCGGGTGGCGTCGACGAAGGGCGACGACGGGTCGACGGCCGCGACCCGGCCGGCGCCGAGCCTGGCGACGAGCACCTGCGTGAGCGCCCCCGGGCCGCAGCCGACGTCGAGCGCGGCGGCGGTGCTCCCGGTGGTGACGCCCGCGAGGTCCGCGAGCATCGGGGCGAGCGGCTCGGAGAAACGGCCCATGAACGCGGTGTAGGCCTGCGCGGGGACGTCGAACGACATGCCGCCACTGTGCTGCACCGGTCGCCCCCGCCGCACGTCCCGGGCCGGGTGGCGGGGCCACGGCCTCTTCGGGCAGCCCGTGCCGCGCGCCCTAGGCAGGGCTGCCGGGAGTGCCTAGGTTGGCCGCGAAGGCCTCCCGACGGGAGGCAGGCGGCGGCACGCCGCCCTGGGGAGGGAGACCACGAAATGGCTCGGCACCTGCACTCGATCGCCTGCATCCTGCCGCCCGACATCCTCGAGAGGGTCATCCTCGAGGGGACGCCGGAGCAGCGCGAGAAGGCGCTCCGCACGCTCTCGACCGACAACGCGCTCCGGTCGATCCGCGCCCAGAACGCGGTCATCAGGGCGACGGGCGGCACCCCGCTCGACCCGCACGTCGCCGAAGGCGGCACCCCGCTGCGCACGATCTTCGACTGCGCGCACACGCAGGACCCGGCCCGGGCGAAGATCGTCCGCAACGAGGGTGACGGGCCGACCGGGGACCAGTCGACCGACGAGGCGTACGACGGCCTGGGTGACACGTACAAGCTCTACTGGGACGTCTACCAGCGCGACTCCATCGACGACCGCGGCCTGCCGCTCAAGGGGTACGTGCACTACGGCGACGGCTACGACAACGCCTTCTGGGACGGCCAGGAGATGATCTTCGGGGACGGCGACGGGGAGCTGTTCAACCGGTTCACCGTCTCGGTCGACATCGTCGGCCACGAGCTCACCCACGGCGTCACGGAGAACGAGGCGCAGCTCGCCTACTACCAGCAGTCGGGAGCGCTGAACGAGAGCATCTCCGACGTGTTCGGCTCGCTGGTCAAGCAGTACGCCCTCGGCCAGAAGGCGGACGACGCCGACTGGCTCATCGGCGCCGGCCTCATCGCGGGCTACCCCGGCCAGGCCCTGCGCTCGATGAAGGCCCCCGGGACGGCCTACGACAACCCCAAGCTGGGCAAGGACCGCCAGCCGTCGACGATGGCCGGCTATGTGCGGACGACGAGCGACAACGGGGGCGTCCACACGAACTCCGGCATCCCCAACCATGCCTTCTACCTGGTCGCGACCAACATCGGTGGCAACGCCTGGGAGCTCGCCGGGCGGATCTGGTACGAGACGCTGCGTGACCCCCGGCTGAAGCCGACGGCGCAGTTCAAGACGTTCGCCCGGCTGACGCTGCGTGCGGTGCAGCGGCTCGGGTACGCCCACGGCTCGCCGGAGTTCCAGGCGGTGCAGGATGCCTGGGGACAGGTGGGCTTCACGATCTGAGTCGGCGGCCTGATCCGGCGGCCTGATCCGGCGGCCTGATCGGGCCGGCTGAGCCCGCGGTTCCCCGACGGCGGGAGGAGTACGGGTGGAGGACGTCCCGGTCAGGGTCGAGGTCGAGCGCAGCGGCGGGTTCGCGGGGATGGTGACCCGCCGCACGCTCGACACGGCCGACCTACCCGCAGACGAGGCCGGGGAGCTGCGGCGGCTCGTGGCCGCGGCCGACGTGGCGGGGCTGGCGCAGCGGCTGGCAGACGCTCCGGCGCCGGCGAGCGGCGGCGCCGATCGCTTCCAGTACGACGTCACCGTGCACCACGGGGAGCAGGTGGACCACGTCACCGTGCGCGACGGCTCCGTGCCGCCAGAGCTGGCGCCGCTCCTGGCCCGGGTGACGAGATCCCCGTCATCCAGTGGTCGATCAAGCGATCAGCATCCTGAGTGGCGATCAAGCATCCTCAGGCGGTGATCAAGGAATTCTCGGCTGATCGAGCACGGGGGACACGTGATCGGCCGAGAATTCCTTGATCACCGCGAGGTGGGGGACGTGTGGGTGCGAGATGTCGGGCGACGTGTCAGGCGAACTCCGCCCGGACGCCGACCAGCCGCACCGGCCGGCGCTCGTGCAGCAGCAGGCCGTCGAGGGCGGCGAGCGCGGCGTCCTCGATCGCGGCGGCAGCGGGTGCGCCGGTCACCGGCTCGGGCAGGGTGACGCCGCGCGTCCGCGTCGTGAACGGCACCCAGCGGATCTTCACGACGACCCGGACGACCGGCCGCCCGTCGGCGATCACCTCGGCCGCGAGGGTCCGCGCCACTGCCGCCGTCTCGGCCCGGACGTGGTCCGGGTCGTCGAGGTCCCGCTGGAAGGTGACCTCCCGGCCGCGCGAGCGCACGCGGTACTCGCCGCCGTAGACCGGCCGGTCGTCGACCCCGCCCCCGACCCGCACCAGCCACGGCCCGATCGTCGGGCCGAACACCGCCGCCAGCCGGGCCGGGTCGGCCGCCGCCAGATCGCTGACCGTCCGCACGCCCTCGGCCTCGAGCCGGGCCGCCGTCCGCCGGCCGATGCCCCACAGCGCGTCCGGCGGCCTGTCACCGAGCAGGGCGAACCAGGTCTCGCCGGTCAGCCGGAAGACGCCCGCCGGCTTGCCGAAGTCCGTGGCGATCTTCGCCTGCAGCTTGTTCTTCCCGATGCCGACGCTGGCGTGCAGGCGGGTCGCCGCGAGCACCCGCCGCTGCGCCTCCCGCGCCACGGCTTCGGGGTCGTCCGTCACCACCCCGAGGAAGGCCTCGTCCCAGCCCAGCACCTCGACGACGGCGTCCAGGCCCCGCAGCTCCGCCATCACCTGCGCGGACGCCGCCTCGTACGCGGGCTTGTCGACCGGCAGGAAGACGGCGTCGGGGAGCCGGCGCGCCGCCGTCCGCAGCGGCATCCCGGAGTGGACGCCGTACGCCCGCGCCTCGTACGAGGCGGTGCTGACGACGCCGCGCTTGGCCGGGTCGCCGTCGCCGCCCACCACGACCGGCCGGCCGCGCAGTTCCGGCCGGCGCAGCACCTCGACGGCGGCGATGAACTGGTCGAGGTCGACGTGCAGGACCCAGCGACCCACCCGCGCCCCCTCACGCTCCCCTGACGTTCAGGTGGACGGCGTAGACGGACTGCGACGCCGTCATGAAGAGGCGGTTGCCGGCGCGGCCGCCGAAACAGAGGTTGGCGCAGTGCTCGGGCAGCACGACCTGGCCGATCAGCACCCCCTCGGGAGCGAAGACGTGCACGCCGTCGTAGCCGTCCCCCCCGCCACCGGCGGCCGCCCAGAGGTTGCCGTCGGCGTCGCAGCGGATCCCGTCGGAGCTGCCGGGGGCCATCTCGGCGAAGACGCGGCCCGCGTCCGGGCGGCCGCTCGTCAGGTCGTGCACCGTGATGGTGCGCGGCGCCCCGGAGTCGACGACGTACAGGCGCGAGCCGTCCGGGGAGAAGCAGAGCCCGTTGGGGCGGTCGTGGGCCTCGAGCGACGCGCTCGGGCGCGGCGGCGGCCGTGCCCACCCGATAGACGGCGGTCGCCAGCTCCTGCTCCGCCCGCGCGCCCTCGTAGTCCGACATGATCCCGTAGCCGGGATCGGTGAACCACACCGACCCGTCGGGCCCGACGGCGACGTCGTTGGGCGCGTTGAGGCGGCGGCCCTCGTACCCGTCGGCGAGCACCGTGATCGACCCGTCGTGCTCGGTCCGGGTGACGCGGCGGGTGCGGTGCTCGCAGGTGACGAGGCGGCCCTGCTGGTCGCGGGTGTTGCCGTTGGCGTTCTCCGAGGGCTCCCGGAAGACCGAGACGTCGCCGGTCCGCGCGTCCCAGCGCAGCATCCGGTTCGACGGGATGTCGCTGAACAGCAGGCAGTCGTGGTCGCCGAACCAGACCGGTCCCTCGACCCAGCGGAAGCCCGTGGCGATCCGCTCGACGGCGGCGTTGAACACGAGGTAGCGCTCGAACCGCGGGTCGAGCACGCGCAGCGAGGGGTCGGGATACCTCGCGGGGGCCTCGCGCCAGCGGTCCGGCGGCAGGGGCGGGAACGGCATCGCAGGCTCTCCAACCCTCGCCGGGCAGGGACACCGGCACGGACGCCGGTACGGGCACCGCGACGGTCACCGCCGCGGCCCCGGCAGGATAGCCACTTCGGACCACCCTGACGGAGGCAGCATGAGCCGGACGCAGCGCAGGATCGCCGTCGTCACGGGAGGCGGGAGTGGCATCGGTGCGGCGTCGGCGCTGGCCCTCGCCGCCGACGGCTGGACCGTCGTCCTCGCCGGCCGGCGGCCCGCGGCGCTCGCCGCCGTCGCCGACCGCGGGGCCGGGCTGGCCGGTGCCCTCGACCCCTCCCCCGCCGATGTCACCGACGAGGCGAGCGTCCGCTCGTTGTTCGACGGGGCGGTTCAGCGGCACGGCCGGGTCGACCTCGCTGTTCAACAACGCCGGCAGCGGCGCGCCCCCGCACGAGCTCGCCGACGTCCCGCTGGCCGAGTGGGAGGCGGTGGTGCGGGTCAACCTGACCGGTGCGTTCCTGTGCACCCGTGAGGCGTTCCGGGTGATGCGCGACCAGCGCCCGCGCGGCGGCCGGATCATCAACAACGGCTCCATCGCGGCGCACGCGCCGCGGCCCCGGTCGGTCGCGTACACCGCGACCAAGCACGCCATCACCGGGCTGACGAAGGCGACCGCCCTCGACGGGCGTGCGCACGACATCGCCTGCGGGCAGCTCGACATCGGCAACGCGCGCACGGACATGGCGGCGGCATCCGAGGCCGGAGCGCTGCAGCCGGACGGCGAGGTCAGGCCCGAACCCCTGATGGACGTCGACCACGCCGCGGCCGCCGTCCGGTACATGGCGAGCCTCCCGCTCGACGCCAACGTCGCCACGATGACCGTGATGGCCACCCGGATGCCCTTCGTCGGCCGCGGCTGATCTGCCCGCCCCGCCCATCATCCCTCGCGGTGATCAAGGAATTCTCGGCCGCGCAGCCGTCGACCTGTGGACAACCCGGCCGAGAATTCCTTGATCACCGGGTAGGAGGGGGGCACCAACGATGGGCCGGGAGCACGAACGAGGCTGGTCAGAAGCCGATCGGGAGGCCGGCGTAGTTCTCGGCGAGGCCGGTCGCGCCCGCGGTGCTCGTGGACACCCAGGCGAGTTGCGAGCGCTGCAGCTCGGCGTCGAAGGGATCGCCGGTGCTGTGCAGCATGGTCGTCATCCACCAGGAGAAGTGCGTGCACCGCCAGACCCGGCGCAGCGCCGCCTCGGAGTAGGCGTCGGCGAGCGCGTGGTCGTTCTTCGTCAGCAGGCTGCCGAGCGCCGGCGCGAGCAGGGCGACGTCGGCGACCGCGAGGTTGAGGCCCTTGGCGCCGGTGGGCGGGACGATGTGGGCGGCGTCCCCGGCGAGGAACAGGCGGCCGTGGCGCATCGGCGCCTGCACGTGGCTGCGCATCGGCAGCACACTCTTCTCGGTGATCGGCCCCGGCGTCAGGTGCCAGCCGTTCTCGCCCTCGCCGAGCCGCGCCGCGAGCTCCGCCCAGATCCGGTCGTCGGACCAGTCCGCGGGGTCGGTGTCGGGGGGCACCTGGAGGTACAGCCGGCTCACCGACGGCGAGCGCATCGAGTGCAGCGCGAAGCCGTCGGGGTGCCAGGCGTAGATGAGCTCGTCGGTCGAGGGTGCGACGTCGGCGAGCACACCGAGCCAGGCGTAGGGGTAGACGCGCTCCCAGGTGCGGGCGGCCGAGGCGGGCACGGCCGCGCGGCTGGGGCCGAAGGAACCGTCGCAGCCGACGACGACCTCGGCGTCGACGCGGCCCGCGGTGCCGTCCGACGACGTGTAGGTCACGTACGGGTGGTCGGACGTGAGGTCGTGCAGGGCGGTGCCGGCGACCTCGTAGCGGATCCGCTGGCCGGCGGCGTCCCGGGCCCTGCCCAGGTCTTTGGTGACCTCGGTCTGCCCGTAGACGGTGACGCTGCGGCCGATCAGGTCGACGAAGTCGAGGTGGTGCCGCTCGCCGGGCCACTGCAGGTGGATGCCGCGGTGCTCGATGCCCTCACGGTCCAGCCGCTCGCCGAGGCCGACGTCGCGCAGCAGGCCGACCGTCGAGGCCTCGAGGATGCCGGCCCGGATCCGCGACTCGACGTAGGCCCGCGAGCGCGACTCGACGATCACGGACTCGACGCCCTCACGTTCGAGAAGGTGCGAGAGCAGCAGGCCGGCAGGCCCGGCACCGACGATCGCCACTTGCGTGCGCACGCGTTCGGTCATGCGCCCAGTAGAGAAGGGCGCTGGGCTTCGCGACCACCCGGCCCTTCCGCCCAGCGGAAAGACACCTGGCCGACCTGACGTCGGTCAGTCACCGTCGGAGGGCGAACGAGAGGCGGACCATCGCTCACTTTTCAAGATCCTACTCACGAAAGTGGCGGCTCCTGGGGCTCTTGGGGGTCTGGAGCCGCCACCTTCGCGCGTACGACCACGGCCGGCCCGATCGTGGTTCAGTCGGGGATGCTGCGGCCGATGCCGCCCGCCGCCACCTGCAGCGCGGCCAGCAGCCGGGCGCGCTCGCGGCCGAGGGTCGGGACGACGATGCCGAGCGCCGCGACGACGACGCCCGACCGGCTGCGCACCGGCACCGCGACGGAGCAGGCGCCGAGCGACATCTCCTCGGTGGTCTGCGCCCAGCCGTCGCGCCGGACCCGCCGGAGCTGCTCCTCCAGCCGCCCGGGCTGGGTGACCGTGTAGGCCGTGATGCGCGGCAGGTCGGCGAGCACCGCGGCACGGACGTCGTCCGGGGCGTGCGCCAGCAGCACCTTGCCCACGCCGGTCGCGTGCAGCGGCAGCAGCGACCCGACCTGGCTCACCACCGGTACCGACGTCGTGCCCGCGAGCCGGTCGACATAGAGCACGCGGGAGCCGTCGCGGACGGCGAGGTGCACCGTCGCCAGCGTCGCCCCGTAGAGGTCGTGCAGGAACGGTGACGCGAGCTGGCGCAGGCCCGACTGCACGGGCGCGAGCAGACCCAGGTCCCAGACCCGCCGGCCCACGACGAAGTCGCCGCCCGCCCGCCGCGCCAGGAAGCCACCCTCCACCAGCTCGCCGACGAGCCGGTGCGCGGTCGTCAGCGGCAACCCGGCGCGACGGGCGAGCTCGCTGAGGGACAGGGCGCGGTGATCGGTGTCGAAGGCGCCGAGCAGCGCCAGCACCCGCGAGGTCACCGAGGCCCCCGGCTGCGCGGTGTTGCCTGCCACCTGCGGCTCCTTCCGCTCAGCGGAAGGCCAGTGTCGCACCGGCGCCCTCGGCGCACCTACCGTCCGGGGATGACCGCTCTCGACACGGGCGAGCGCCTCGTCCCCTCCTCGGACGCTGCCGCCACCACCCAGGCGGAGATCAGCGCCGAGATCGCCGAGCTGGCCCGGGCGTACGAACGCGAGCGGGCCGTGGACGGCGAGCGGGTGCTGCCCCGGCTCGACTACCCGCCGTACCGCAGCAGCCTGCTCCGGCACCCGCTGCAGGCCCCGCAGCTCGTCGACCCCGAGGGGGCCGAGCTGGTCGCGCCGGTGTTCGGGCCCCGCGACGTCGACCCCCTGGACGCCGACCTGACGATCCGGCACGCCGGGCAGCCCCTCGGCGAGCGGCTGGTCGTCACCGGCCGGGTCACCGACGCCGACGGCCGCCCCGTCCGCCACCAGCTCGTGGAGATCTGGCAGGCGAACGCCGCCGGGCGCTACGCCCACCAGCGCGACCAGCACCCCGCCCCGCTCGACCCGAACTTCACCGGCGCCGGCCGCTGCCTGACCGACGGCGACGGCGTCTACCGGTTCACCACCGTCAAGCCGGGGCCCTACCCATGGCGGAACCACCACAACGCCTGGCGGCCGGCCCACATCCACTTCTCGCTGTTCGGCACCGAGTTCACCCAGCGCCTCGTCACGCAGATGTACTTCCCCGGGGACCCGCTGTTCGCGCTCGATCCCATCTACCAGTCGATCCCCGACCAGGCCGCCCGCGACCGTCTCGTCGCCCGATACGACCATGACGTGACGCAGCACGAATGGTCGACCGGCTACCGGTGGGACATCGTGCTCACCGGGAGCCACGCCACGCCGCTCGAGCAGCAGGAGAGGCAATCGAGAGCCGACGGGAGCACGCGCACCGACGGCGGCCTGGTTCCGACGCCCGGGCAGACGGTCGGGCCGTTCTTCGGGTACGCCCTGCCCTACCCCGGGGACGCCGAGCTCGTGCCGCCGGGCCGCCCGGACGCCGTCCGGCTGTTCGGGCGCGTCGTCGACGGGCACGGCGGGCCGGTGCCGGACGCCTTGCTCGAGCTGCGCCAGGCCGGCCCGGACGGCGCCGTGCCGCGGCTGCCGGGGTCGCTGCGCCGCGACGGCTGGACCTTCACGGGCTGGGGCCGCGCCGCCACCGACAACGCCGGCGGCTACTGCTTCACGACGCTCCCGCCGGCCTCGCTGGGCGGTGCCCCGTTCTTCGCCCTCACCGTGTTCGCGCGCGGGCTGCTCGATCGCCTCTGCACCCGGGTCTACCTGCCGGCCGCTTCGTCCGCCGAGGAGGAGGCGCTCGCGGCCGATCCGCTGCTCGCCGGCCTTCCGCCGGCCCGCCGCGACACCCTCGTCGCCCGGGCCGAGGAGGGCGGGCTGCGCTTCGACGTCGTCCTGCAGGGGCCTGGCGAAACCGTGTTCCTCACCTATCCCCGGACGCCGTCGCGATGATGGCGGGATGTCGGACGGTGTGACCTCACTGCTCTGGCCCGGCGACGAGCGCGCCGGAGCCATCCTCAGCGACGCCGCCGTGCTGGCGGCGATGGCCCGCGTCGAGCAGGCCTGGCTCGACGCCCTGGTGGCGGCCGGGATCGCGCCCGCCACCGCCGCGGGCGCCGATCTCGCCGCCCTCCTGACGGACGCGGACGTCGCCGCCGTGGCCGCCGGCACCGAGGGCAGCGGCGCGCCCGTGGTGCCGCTGGTGGGCCTGCTGCGCGAGCGGCTCGCGCCCCGCACCCCCGAGTCCGCGCGCTGGCTGCACCGCGGCCTGACCACGCAGGACGTGCTCGACACCGCCCTGGTGCTCTGCCTGCGCGACGCGGCCGGCCGGCTCACGGCCGAGCTCCGCGCGCAGACGGCAGCGCTGGCCGGCCTGGCGCGCCGGCACCGCGGCACCCTGATGGTGGGCCGCACGCTCACCCAGCACGCCGTCCCCGTCACCTTCGGCCTCAAGGCCGCGGGCTGGTTGCAGGGCCTGCTGGACGCCGCCGACGACGTCGCCGCCCTGCGCTGGCCGGTGCAGCTCGGGGGCGCCGCCGGCACGCTGGCCGCGCCCCGCGAGCTGGCCGCGCTCGCCGGCGCCCCCGACCCGGTCGCCGCGGCGCTCGACCTCACCCGGCGCACAGCCCTGGCCCTGGGCCTGGACGCCGCCCCGCCGTGGCACACCGCCCGCCGGCCGCTGACCCGTGCGGGCGACGCGCTGGTCGCCTGCACGGACGCGTACGGGCGGATCGCGGGCGACGTCCTGGTGCTGACCCGGCCGGAGATCGCGGAGCTGCGCGAACCGGCCGCGCCCGGCCGGGGCGGCTCCTCCACCATGCCGCAGAAGGCCAACCCCGTGCTGGCCGCGCTGATCCGGCGCGCGGCCCTCGCGGGGCCCGGACAGGCCGCGCAGCTCCACCTCGCGGCGGCCGAGGCGGTCGACGAGCGCTCGGCGGGCGCCTGGCACACCGAGTGGGCGACGCTGCAGCTGCTGGGCCGGCGCACCCTGGTCGCCGCGTCCCAGGCGACCGAGCTGCTGGCCGGCCTGCGCGTCGACGCCGACCGGATGGCGGCCACCCTGGCCGGGGCCGCCGCCGGCGTTCTCTCCGAACGCCGCTCGCTCGCCTCGCAGCTCCGGCCGGAGGGGGCCGGGGCGCCCGGCGGCGAGGGGCCCGCGTCGTACCTCGGCGCCGCCGGAGCGCTCGTCGACGCGGCCCTCGCCCGCGCCGCCGCCTACCTCGAGCATCCCGACCAGCACCAGGAGGACGCGTCGTGACCGAACTGCCCGTGCTCGCCGCCGTCGAGCTCACGCCGGCGGACCCGTCGCTGCCGCTGCTGCTGGTCGGGCCGTCCCTCGGGACGTCGGCCGAGGCGCTGTGGAGCACCTGCGCGGCGGAGCTGACCGGGCGGTTCCACGTCGTCGGGTGGGACCTGCCCGGGCACGGCCGCAGCGAGCCGGCGCGCGCCCCGTTCTCGGTCGACGACCTGGCCGAGGCGGTGTGGCGGATCGCGCGCCGGGTGCTGGCGGACCGCGGCGACCGCGAGGGCACGCTGCACGTCGCGGGCGACTCCCTCGGCGGCGCGGTCGCGCTGGCGATGCTGCTGGCCCGGCCGGCGTGGCGGTTCCGGCACGCCACCCTGCTCTGCACCGGCGCGCGGATCGGCGCGCCCACGGCCTGGAGCGAGCGGGCGGCGCAGGTGCGCGCCCACGGGACGGTGAGCCTTCTCGACGCCACCCCGGCCCGCTGGTTCGGCCCCGGGTTCGCCGACCGCTCGCCCCAGGTCGCCGGTCGCCTGCTCGCAGCTCTCGCCGAGGCCGACGACGCCAGCTACGCCTGGGCCTGCGAGGCGCTGGCCGCCTTCGACGAGCGGCCCCTGCTCGCCCACATCGACGTCCCGGTCACCGCTGTGGCGGGCGCGCACGACGTCGTCACCCCCGCCGCCGACCTCGCGGCCGTCGCGGACGGAGTCCGGCAGGGCCGGCTCGAGGTCCTCGACGTGGGCCACCTCGCGCCGGCCGAGGCGCCCGGCGCGGTGGCCGACCTGGTGGCGGGCGCCGAGCCCGCCGGCACCCCGGGCGAGCCGCCCCTGCGCGAGCTCACCCTGGCCGAGCCGATCCTCGGCGAACGGGCGCTCGGCGAGCTGACCCTCGGCGAGCTGGGCGAGGCCGGGCTCGCCGTCCGGCGGGCGGTGCTCGGGGACGCGCACGTCGACCGCTCCACGACCGCGGCGACCGACGTGACGAGTGACTTCCAGGAGTTCATCACCCGCTACGCGTGGGGCGCGATCTGGACGCGCCCCGGGCTGGACCGCCGCCAGCGTTCCCTGATCACGCTCACCGCGCTGGTCGCGCTCGGCCACCACGAGGAGCTGGAGCTGCACCTGCACGGCGCGCTGCGCAACGGCCTGAGCCGGGCGGAGATCACCGAGGCACTCCTGCAGACGGCGGTCTACTGCGGAGTACCCGCGGCGAACTCCGCGTTCCGGGTCGCCCAACGTGTGCTGGGCGACGAGCGACGGCCGGAGAGCTGAGGGAGTTGACGCGCGGGCCGCGGCGGGTGAGAGTCAGCGCGCAGCCGCAGCGACGCGGCGAGCGGGCCGACGAGGGAGTGACGATGGGACTGCTGGACACGCAGGAGTGGGCCGGGAAGATCTTCCTCGACGGAAAATGGGCCGAGGGCTCCGGTGGGTCGGCTCCGGTCATCGAGCCTGCCACCGGTGACGAACTCGGCCGGTACGGGGTGGCGACCCCGGACGACGTCCTCACCGCGGCCCGCTCCGCCGCCGCCGCGCAGCGCGACTGGGCGGCCCGCCCCCACATGGAGCGCGCCGCCGTGCTCCGGCGGGCCGGCGACCTGTGGCAGCAGTACGCGGACGAGATCGGCGAGTGGAACATCCGCGAGGTCGGCGCGATCCCCGGGATGGCCTCCTTCGCCGTCGGCGTCGCCGTCCAGGAGTGCTACGAGGCCGCGTCGCTCCCCTCCCGCCCCTACGGGGAGCTGATCCCGAGCGACCAGCCGCGGCTCTCGCTCGCCCGGCGCGTGCCCTCGGGCGTGGTCGGCGTCATCTCGCCGTTCAACGTGCCGATCATCCTCGGGATCCGCTCGATCGCCCCGGCGCTCGCGCTCGGGAACGCCGTCCTGCTCAAGCCCGACCCGCGGACCCCGGTCGTCGGCGGCGTCGTGATGGCGCGCATCTTCGAGGAGGCCGGGTTGCCCGCGGGCGTGCTGCAGGTGCTCCCCGGCGGCGTCGACGTCGGCCAGGCCCTCGTGACCGCCCCTGAGGTCCGCGTGATCTCGTTCACCGGCTCGACCGCGGTGGGCCGCTCCATCGGTGAACTCGCCGGCCGCCACCTCAAGCGCGCCCACCTCGAACTGGGTGGCAACTCCGCCCTCGTGGTGCTGCCCGACGCCGACGTCGACAAGGCCGTCACCCTCGCCGCCTGGGGCTCGTTCGTCCACCAGGGGCAGGTGTGCATGACCACCGGACGGCACATCGTCGCGGCGGCGATCTACGACGAGTTCGTCGAGAAGCTCGCCGGGAAGGCGTCGCACCTGCCCGTCGGCGACCCCTTCCGCGAGCAGGTCGCGCTCGGCCCGGTGATCGACGCGGGTCAGCGCGACAAGATCCACGGGCTGGTCGGCGCCAGCACGAGCGGCGGCGGCAGGGTCGCGGCGGGCGGCGAGTACGAGGGGCTGTTCTACCGGCCCACCGTGCTCGCCGACATGGCGATCGACGCACCGGCCTTCGCGGAGGAGGTGTTCGGCCCGGTCGCGCCCGTCACCCGCTACACCACGGAGGACGAGGCGCTCTCGATCGCGACGGCCACGCCCTACGGGCTCAGCCTCGGCATCGTCACCCCCGACGTCATGCGCGGGCTCGCCCTGGCCGAGCGGATCCCCAGCGGCATCGTCCACATCAACGACCAGACCGTGAACGACGAGGCCAACATCCCGTTCGGCGGCGTCGGCGCCTCCGGCACCGGGTCGCGGTTCGGCGGCGCGAGCGCCAACGTCGACGCCTTCACCGAGACCCAGTGGGTCACGATCCGCCGCGAGCCGGCCGTGTACCCGTTCTGACCCGTCCAGCAGCCGCCGTTCCAGCGGTCGCTGTTCCAGCGGCCGCCGTTCCAGCGGTCGCCATCAGCCGCGCCAGCGCCGGGTTGTCGACGTCGGCCGCCAGCAGGGCGGCGGCCGACCGCGCACCGCCGTCGCCGAGGGCGGCGGCGTGCAGGAGCGCGCGCACGGCGAGCTCGCGCATCCCGGTCCGCGTGGTGAGGGCCGTCATGGCCTCCACCCAGCGCGGGGTGTCGCGGTGCCCGTGCCGGCGGCCGAGCTCGCACTGCGCGTCGAGGATGTGCGCGTCCAGCCAGACGTAGGGGTCCGCCAGCCGGTTCGCCCGCACCCGCGCGTCGGCGAGGACCTCGAACGCACGCCCCGCGTCGCCCCGCGCCTCGGCGACGAGGGCGAGGCCGCGCGCCGCCATGCCCTCCCAGCAGGGGTCGCCCAGCTGGCAGGCCCGCGCGAACGCCTGCTCGAGGATCCGGGCCGCGGCCGCAGGGTCGCCACGTGCCAGCTCGACCTCGCCGCGCAGGGCCTGCGGCCACGGCAGCAGGGCCAGCCACTGCACGCGCTCGGCGAGCTCGACCGACGCGTCCAGCCGGCCGGCGGCGGCGTCGAGATCGCCGTGGAGCAGGTCGAGCCGGCCGAGCATCGACAGCCCGAAGGCCTCCCGGCGCGGGTCGCCGGCTCGCTGCGACAGCCGGACGGCGTCCTCGAGGAGGGCCCGGGCCGCGGGGTAGTCGGCGCGATCGCTCTCCACCGCGCCGAGGTAGGTGGTCGCCTTCGCCGCGACGGCGAGGGCGCCGGGGCCCGCCACGACGTCGCCGACGCCGTCCGCGCCGCCCGGCCTCGCCCGGTCGAGCGCGTCCGTCAGCCAGAACCGGGCCCGGTCGTAGCGCGCCCGCAAGAAGTCGACGTAGCCCAGCTCGGCCCGCGCCTGCGCGACGGCGTCCGGCAGGCCGTTCTCGAGGGCGATCCGGTCGGCCTCGTGCAGCGCGGCGAGGCCCTCCTCGTCGAGGCCGCCCAGGGCGTGCACCAGCGCCTCCGCGAGCACCAGCCGGGCACGCACCCGCAGGGCCGCCGGCCGGTCGGCGCCGGCCAGGCGTGCCGCCGTCCGCAACGACTGCACGCCCGCCTCGCGCGAACCCGCCCCCACCGCGGCGGCGCCGGCCTCGATGATCGCCTCGAGCGTGGCGTCATCGACCTCGCCGGGCACCTGCCGCGACTCGCGCAGCGCCGACTCGACCGCGACACCCGGCGCCACGCCCAGCTCCCGCTCGAAGGTCTCGCGCGCCGCGGCGTACTGGCGTTCGGCCGCGGCGTCATCGCCCGTGAGCCGGTAGAGCCGGATGACGAGGGCCTGGTGGTTCTCGTCGAGCGGGTCCAGCGCCGCGGCGCGGACGGCGTACCGGAGGGCGGCGTCCAGCTCTCCCCGCGCCATCGACCCGAGGGCGGCCTCGTGCAGGGCCGCCTCGGTCGCGGCGGCGACGTGGTGCCGCTCCGCCAGCAACCACGTCTCGAAGCCCGGCGCGCCGGCGACGCTGACGCCGTCGAGCAGGGCCGCCCCGAGACCGGCCAGGGCGACCGCGTCCGTCCAGGCGCCGCGGAGCAGGACCTTGACGTCGACGACCGTGCCGGGCGCCAGCCGCAGGACCACGGGATCGCCGTCGAGGGTCGCGCCCTCGCCGAAGCCCTGCCGGATCTCCGAGAGGCTCCACCGGAGCGCCCGCAGCGGGTCGTCCGCCTCGGCGAACAGCAGCGACGCCAGCCGGGCGCGGCCCGGCGCCGCCTCGCCGAGCAGCAGGTACGCCAGCACCGCCCAGCTCTTCCGGCTGCGGAACCGGATCGGCTCGCCGTCGGCGCGAACAAGGCGCGGCCGGCCGAGCAGCCGGACGGCGAAGGCTGCGTCGCCGCCCGATGCATCCGGTGCGCCCGCGGCCATGGTCGGCATGCTGTCACCGCACCGCCGAGCCAGTCACACCCCGCCCGCCCCGCTCACGCCGACGGGGTCGCGGACCGGCCGGCGAGCCGCCCGGCGGTCGTGAGCACGCGTGGGTCCGGGAAGTCCTCGCAGTACTGGTAGAGATAGGGCAGCTGGACGACGCCGTCCGCGCGGAGGACGAACTCCGCGGTGGCCCGCCAGGGATCGTCCACCGGCGGCCGGCCCGCCGCCCGGCGCTGCGCCTGGAAGGAGGCGCCCAGCGGGCGCGGGTGATCCCAGAACGACGCCGGGGCGTCGTAGAGGACACGCTCCACCGGCCACTGCCCGACGCCGTAGGCCCGGTAGGCGATGCCGTCGGGATCGGCGAGCACGGGCGCCGGCAGGTCGTGCTCTACCCGGTAGGCCGCCGCGCGTACGGGCTCCCCCTGCCCGACCACCACCGGGGTGATCCCCGCCTCGAGGTAGTCCTCCCACTCCTGCCTCAGTCTGCGGGCACGCTCGGTGCCGCAGTTGCAGCCGAAGTGCCGCCAGAAGAGCACCAGCGCGGGGCCGGCGGCCCAGAACTCCGACAACCGGCGCAGCGCCCCCGTGTGATCAGGGAGCGCCAGGTCGGGCGCGGCGGCGCCGATGGGCAGGCCGTGCCCCTCGGGCTCCGTCGGGCCGGTCGTCCAGCGGTCCAGCCAGGCCTGCTCCGCCCTGCTGGTGGCGACCTCGATGCCTGTCAGCGGTGCGTCGTGCACCCGGTCGATCGTCCTGACGTCCATGACGTGCCCTCCCTCGGCGCGGGGCTCGGCACGGGACGGCCGGACCCTCGCACGGTCATCGAAGGGGACGCTCGTTTGACCCGGCGTTTGACGCCGGGTCGACCGGACGGGTCGAACGGACGGGTCGAGCGGGACGGGTCGAAGGCCGGTGGCGGCGCCGGTCAGTAGCGGCCGCCCTCCGGTGCCGGCAGCGCGTCGAGGTCGGCGAGGTCGCCGGCACCGAGGCGCAGGTCGGCGGCGCCGGCGTTGTCCTCGAGGTACTTCGGCGTCTTCGTCCCGGGGATGGGGACGACGCATCGCCCCTGCGCGAGCACCCAGGCGAGGGCGACCTGAGCGGGCGTGGCGCCGATCCGCTGCGCGAGGTCCCGCACCCGGCCCACGATGGCCAGGTTGGCGCGCAGCGCGTCCTGCTGGAAGCGCGGCAGCCCGCGCCTGAAGTCGCCCTCCGGCAGCTCCTCGAACGAGGAGAACCGGCCCACGAGGAAGCCCCGGCCGAGCGGCGAGAACGGCAGGAAGGCGATCCCCTGCTCCTCGCAGTACGGCAGCACCTCGGTCAGCGGGTCGCGCGTCCACAGCGACAGCTCCGACTGCACCGACGCGACCGGGTGCACCGCCTGAGCGCGCCGGATCTCGTCGACGGACACCTCCGAGAGGCCGATCGCGCGCGCCTTGCCGGCGGCGACCGTCTCGGCCATCGCCCCCCACGTCTCCTCCAGCGGCACCTCCGGGTCGATCCGGTGCAGCTGGTAGAGGTCCACGTGGTCGGTGCGCAGCCGGTGGAGGCTGTCGTCGATCGCGGCACGGACGTACTCGGGCCGGCCGTTGCGGGACAGGCCCGGCGAGCTCGTGGCGCGCCCGCCGTCGGCGGGCAGGTCGGTGACGAGGCCGACCTTCGTCGCCAGCACGGCTCGCTCGCGGTGGCCCTCGCCCAGCGCCCTGCCGACCAGCTCCTCGTTGGTGAAAGGGCCGTAGACGTCGGCGGTGTCGATCAGCGTCATGCCGAGGTCGAGGGCCTCGCGGATGACGGCGATCGACGTCGCGTCGTCGCGCGAGGCCTGCGTGTCGTAGGCGTGGGTCATCCCCATGCAGCCGAGGCCGAGGACGCCGACGGTCGGGCCCGACGCGCCCAGGGCGGTGGTTCGCACGGCGGCGATCAGTAGCCGGCGTCGGTGTTGCCGGGCCCTGCGTCGGCGCCGAAGCCGGTGTCCGAGCCGCCGTCGAAGGAGGCTCCATCGGCCTCGGCCCCCGGCCCGTCGGCCTCGGCCGGGGGCTGGTCGGCAGCGGGATCGAGCACGGACCCCGGCGTCACGGGCACTTCGCTGGCCACGGGCCCGTCGTCACCAGGAAAGGTCGTCATCGCCTGCTCCTCGTCGTCGGTCGCCTGACGAGTACCCGCCTCGCCCGCGAGGAAAACGTGGCCGTCCGGACCGGTCCGACGCTCACGCGGTGGTTCGATGGGGCCGTGCCGCGCCTGCTGTGGATCGACGCCTCCGCCGGGATCGCGGGCGACATGCTGCTCGGTGCCCTCGTCGACCTGGGCGTCCCGCTCGACGCCATGCAGGCCGGGGTCGACGCCGTCCTGCCGGGCGCCGCCCGGCTCACCCGCGAGACGGTCCGCCGTGCGGGGCTGCGAGCGGAGAAGGTCGACGTCGAGGTGCTCGAGGCGGCGCAGGCGGCTCCCGCGCGCACCTGGCTCGACGTCCGCCGCCTGCTCGGCGCGGCCGCCCTCGCGGACGACGTCCGCGCGCTCGCGCTGCGGGTGTTCGAGGCCCTGGCACGCGCCGAGGGCCGCGTGCACGGCGTGCCGCCGGAACACGTGCACTTCCACGAGGTGGGCGCCGTCGACGCGATCGCCGATGTCGTCGGCAGCTGCGTGGGGTTCGCCCGGCTCGATGCCGCGGGCGTCGTCCTCTCCCCCGTCGCCCTGGGCGCGGGCACCGTCAGGACCGCCCACGGCACCCTGCCCGTCCCCGTGCCCGCGGTGCTGGAGCTGGCCCGGGGCAGGGACGTCGCGGCCGCGCCCCCCGACGCCGGCGAACTGGCCACGCCGACGGGGCTCGCCCTCGCCACCGCCGTCGCGGGCACGTCGGGCCCGCTGCCCGCGATGACGGTGCTCGGCACCGGGGTCGGCGCCGGCAGCCGTGACACGCCGGGCCGGGCCAACGTCGTCCGGCTGGTGCTCGGTGAGGCCGCCGCCGGGAGCCGGCCGGAGGGCGGGCCCGGTGTCGTGCTGCTCGAGACCAACGTCGACGACCTCGACCCGCGGGTCTGGCCGGACGTCCTCGACCGCCTGCTCGCGGCCGGTGCCCTCGACGCGTGGCTCACCCCGATCCTCATGAAGAAGGGGCGCCCCGCGCACACGCTGCACGTGCTCGGGCCGCCCGACGCCGAGCAGGCGCTCGCCGACGTCGTCCTCACCCACACCAGCACCCTCGGCGTGCGCCGGATCGTCGCGGCGCGGCACGTGCTGGAGCGGGCCTGGGTGCCGGTGCAGGTGCCCGGCGGGCAGGTCCGCGTCAAGGTCGGGCACCGCGACGGGCACGTCGTCCATGTGACGCCCGAGCACGACGACGCGCTCGAGCTGTCCCGGCGGTCCGGCGTCCCGCTCGCCCACGTGCTCACCCTCGCCGCCTCGGCGGCACTCGACGCGGGCCTCGCGCCGGGTGCGCCCTGGCCGGCGGACCAGGGCTGAGGAGGTCGAGGAGGGCCCGCGAGCGCCGGGGAGGCAGGATCGTCCGGGTGGAGCTGAATCGTGGAACCGCACTGGTGCGCCGCCCCGGGCCCCGGCTCGCCGAGGGCATCGTCACCCACCTCGAGCGCACCCCGGTGGACGTCGCCCGCGCGCAGGCGGAGCACGACGCCTACGTCGCCGCGCTCGCGGCCGCGGGCTGGCGGACCGTCGAGGTCGAGCCGGCCGACGACCACCCGGACGCCGTCTTCGTGGAGGACACGGTGGTCGTCGTCGACGACCTCGCGGTGCTGACGAGGTCGGGAGCACCCGGGCGGCGCGGCGAGGTGGAGGGCACGCGGCGCGCGGTCGAGTCGCTGGGGCTGCGTACCGCGGCCCTCGAGGAGCCCGCCACGCTCGACGGCGGCGACGTGCTGCAGGTCGGCACGAGGGTCTACGTCGGGCGCGGCGGGCGCACGAACGCCGCCGGCGTCCGGGCCCTGCGGGAGTTGCTGGCGCCGCTGGGCAGGACGGTGGTGCCGGTGCCCCTGCGCGGCGTGCTGCACCTGAAGTCGGCCGTGACGGCGCTCCCCGACGGCACCCTGGTCGGGCTGCCCTCGCTGGTCGACGCCGCGGGGTTGCCGTCGCTGCGGGTCCCGCCGGAGGAACCCGGCGCGCACGTCGTGCCCCTCGGCGGCGGCACCGTCCTGCTGGCGGCCTCGGCGCCGCGGACGTCGCAGTGGCTCGACGACCTCGGGTTCGACGTCGTGGCCGTCGAGGTCGGCGAGTTCGAGAAGCTCGAGGGCTGCGTGACCTGCCTGAACGTGCTGGTGCCCGGCTGATCCTCAGCGGCGCGCCTGTTGGCGCCGCATCGGGCGCCGCGACCTCAGCCCTGCCACGGCGCGGCGATCTGGGCGGCGAGATGGCCGGCGCCGTACCCGTTGTCGATGTTGACCACGGCGACGCCCGGCGCGCAGGCGGTGAGCATCGTCAGCAGCGGCGCGACCCCGCCGAACGCGGCGCCGTAGCCGACGGAGGTGGGGACGGCGATCACCGGCGCGGCGACGAGGCCCGCCACGACGCCCGGCAGGGCGCCGTCCATGCCCGCGACCACGACGATCGCGCGAGCGGCACGCAGCAGGTCGAGCTGCTCCAGCACGCGGTGCAGCCCGGCCACGCCGACGTCGACGACGAGGTCGACGGCCCGGCCGAGGTGGCGGGCGGTGACGGCGGCCTCGCGGGCGACGGGCACGTCGGACGTGCCGGCGGCGAGCACCAGGACGGGCCCACCGCTGCTCGGCGGCGGCTCGCCGGGGACGGCGACGATGCGGGCGTCCGGCTCGAGCACCGCGCCCGGCAACGCCTCGAGCAGCGGCGCCGCCTGGTCGTCGCGCACGCGGGTGAAGAGCGTGCGGGCCCCCCGCTCGCGGACCTGGCCGGCAATGACGAGCACCTGCTCGAGCGTCTTGCTGTCACACAGCACGGCCTCGGCGAAGCCGCGCCGACCGGCCCGGTCGTGGTCGAGCCGCACGAAGTCCGCCACGGCGGGCGGCGGCGTCCAGCCGTCGACCACGCCCGGCCGTCCCCCGTTCATCCGCGCTCGGCGAGGGTCAGCTGGGCCAGGGTGAACGATCCCGACTGCATCCCGCCGAGGTCGAGCGCCACGTACCGGAAGCCCGCGGCGCGGACGGCGTCGAGGACGGCGCCACGCATCGGTTCGGCGGCGACGGCCGCGACCTGCTCGACGGCCACCTCGAGGCGCGCGACCTCGCCATGGTGGCGGACGCGCAGGTCGGCCAGGCCGAGCGCCCGCAGGCCGGCCTCGGCGGCCTCGACCTGGGCCAGCTTGTGCGGGGTGACCTCCTCGAAGTGCGGGATGCGCGAGGCCAGGCAGGGCGCGGCGGGCTTGTCCGCGGAGGGCAGGCCCAGGGCCCGGGCGATCCGGCGGACGGCGGCCTTGTCGAGGCCGGCGTCCGCGAGGGGGGTGAGCACGTGGTGCTCACGGGCGGCGAGCGAGCCGGGCCGGTCGGGGCGGCGCGCGTCGTCCGCGTTCTCGCCGTAGGCGACCGCCACGAGCCCGTGCGCCTCGACGACCTCGTCGTCGATCCGCTGGAAGAGCTCGCTCTTGCAGTGGAAGCACCTGTCCGGCCCGTTCGCGCGGTAGGCGGGGTCGTCGCCTTCCGTCGTGGTCACCTCCACCACGGGGACGCCGACCGCGCGGGCCACCTCGTGGGCGGCGACCCGCTCGGCGGCGGCCAGGCTCGGGGAGACGCCGAGCACGGCCACCACGCGCGCCGGGCCCAGCGCCCGGGCGGCGAGGGCGAGGAGGACGGAGGAGTCCACCCCGCCGGAGAAGGCGACCCCGAGCCTGCCGTCGCCGACGGCATCGACGACGTGAGCCGTCACGGCGGCCACCGACACGTCGTCGATGATCGGACTGGTTTGCATGATCGGACCGGATTGCATGATCACCGGGAGTTAGATCGGGATGTCGATGAAAGGGGAGGAGTACTCGGGGTCGCGCGAGAGCATCGTCTCGGCGTCGGCGGGGTCGAGGCGGTCGCGCTCGGCGTCGATGATCGCGCCGAGCAGGCGGACGTCGCCCGCGGTGGCCAGCCCGGTGATCTCGTCGTGGGCGAGCACCCACGAGACCGCGGCCCGGATGCGTTCCGCGTCCGTGAGCGGCTCGTACCACGTGCTGTGCGTCTGCTCCGCGCCGTCGGGCCAGTTGCGCCGCGACGCGGTCTTGATGGTCATGAGCCCGGCGTCCTGCCGGCGGACCTCGTCGGCCAGCGCCTGGTACGCGTCGCGGAACGCCGGGTCGCGCCACAGCACCGGGTTGAGCGGCGTGAGCACCGTGGCGAACGGGAAGCGGCGCAGCGCCTCGAGGTGGGTCGGCGCGGCCTGGTCGCCGTGGCCGGTGATGCCGATGTCGCCGACCAGGCCCTCGTCCTTGGCGCGCACGGCGGCCTCGATGGCGCCGCCGTGGCCGAGCACCGTGCCCAGCTCGTCGAGGTCGCCCACCGCGTGCAGCTGGAGCAGGTCGACGCGGTCGGTCTGCAGCCGCTCCAGTGAGCGGTTGATCGACGCCCAGGCACCCTCGCGGTCGCGGTCGCCGGTCTTGGTGGCGAGGAAGACCCGGTCGCGGATCCGGGGCATCCAGGGGCCGAGCCGCAACTCGGCGTCGCCGTAGCTGGCCGCCACGTCGAGGTGGTTGATCCCGGCGTCCAGGGCCTGCTGGATCGACGCGTCGGCCGTGGCCTGGTCCACGTCGCCGAGCGCGGCCGCGCCGTAGATCAGTACGGAGCTCTCGTGACCCAGCCGGCCCAACCTGCGGTATTCCATCGGGTTCTCCCTCGGCTCGCCCGGCGTCGTCCTCGGCACTCTAGCCACGCCCTCTGGCCCCGCGACCGGGGACGCTGCGACCATTCGCTGCATGCGTATCGCCATGGTCGCCCCGCCCTGGTACGAGGTGCCCCCGTCGAGCTACGGCGGCATCGAGACGATGGTGGCCGACCTGGTCGAGCAGCTCACCCGTCGCGGCAACGAGGTGACCCTTCTCGGCGCCGGCCGCGACCTCACCTCCGCCACCCGCTTCGTGCCCGTCTTCGACGAGCCGCCGAGCTCCCGGCTCGGCGAGGCCGTGCCGGAGGTGCTGTACGCGGCGGCGGTCAGCCGGATCCTCGAGGATCTCGCCGTCGACGTGGTCCACGACCACAGCCTCGCCGGGCCGCTGCTGGCCCGGGGACGCCGCGTGCCGACGGTCGTGACCATGCACGGCCCGGTCGACGCGGAGCACGGCGACGTGATGGCGGCGCTCGGTCGGACGGTGCACGTCGTCGCGATCTCGCAGGCCCAGCGCGACGAGCGCCCGGACATCAACTGGGCCGGCATGGTCCACCACGCCCTCGACGTGACCCAGTACCCGTACGCCGAGCAGAAGGACGACGTCGTGCTCTGGATGGGCCGGTTCACGCCCGACAAGGGGCCGGGGCTCGCCATCGACGCCGCGCAGGCGGCCGGGCTGCCGATCGTGCTCGCGGGCAAGCGGAGCGAGCCTGCCGAGCAGGAGTTCTTCGACGCCGAGATCGCGCCGCGCCTCGGCGAGGGCGTCACCTACGTCGGGGAGGCCGACGCGCAGGAGAAGCGCGAGCTCTGCGCACGCGCCCGGGCCCTCGTCTTCCCGATCCAGTGGGAGGAACCCTTCGGCATGGTCATGCTCGAGGCACTCGCCTGCGGCACACCCGTGGTCGCCACGGACCGTGGCAGCGTCGCCGAGATCGTCGAGGACGGCGTGACCGGCATCGTCGTCCCCGCGGACGCCGGTGTCGACGAGCTCGCCCGCGCCCTGCAGGACGCCGTGACGATCGACCCGGCCCGCTGCCGCGCGTCCGTCCGCGAGCGGTTCACGCCGGAGCGGATGGCCGACGGTTACGGGGCGGTCTACCGGTCGGTCGTCGGCTCCCCTGGCAGGGGGTGAGCCCCGGCGGCGTGGTGCAGGTCGAGCACCTGGCCGAGGACGCGTACTCCCGGCCCGGCCCGACCACGTGCGCGACCAGCGGTACCCCGAGCTTCTCGGCCACGGCGACGGCGGCGTCCGCCCATGCCTGGCCCGCGATCCCCGTCAGCAGCCCACCCCCGCCCGGCCCTGCAGCACGTAGGCGAGCTTCCAGGCGAGGTTGTACGCGTCCTGCACCGAAGTGTTGGAGCCGAGCCCGTTCGACGGCGGGTGGCGGTGGGTGGCGTCGCCCATGCAGAACACGTGCCCCGCCCGGTAGCGCGTCGCGTACATCTTGTTGTTGCCCCACAGCGACACCGACCGGATGGTCACGGGGATGCTGTCGTCCCCTACGAGGTTGTGCACGATCGTCGATCGCGAACTGGTCGTCGACCTCCGGCGGCGGCTGGGAGATGTCGTAGCCCCAGACGATCAGCCACTCGTTCCACGGGCGGACCATCCGGACCAGGCCGAGGCCGATCCCGCCGATCGTCGCGCCCGGTTGCAGCACCCAGTACAGGACGCTCGGGCGGTGCTCGACGTACCGCGTCAGGTCCGCGTCGAAGACGATGTTCATCGCTGCCGGCGACGTCCATCTGTCCCTTCCATCGGCAGCCCGACGTCGCGGGCCACGGCGCTGCGGCCGCCGTCCGCCCCGATCACGTACTTCGCCCGGATCACGTACTCCGAGCCGCCGACCCGGTCGCGTACGGTGACGTCGACCCCGTCGTCGTGCTGCACCAGGCCCAGGTACTCGGTGTCGAACCGGATCCGGCTGCCGCGCGCCGCCGCGTGCCCGACCAGCAGCGGCTCCAGCAGGTCTGCGGCAGGTCGCAGTTCATCGACGGGCTGGCCAGCCGGTAGTCGGCCTCCCGGGCCGGGTGGGTGCCCCAGGTGCGGACCCGACCGATCTCGTCCCCGAGAGGCTGGTGCAGAACACGGTGTCGCCCATGAGCTCGTGCGGGGTGCCGCGGGCGATGATCTCGTCCTCGATCCCGAGGTCGCGGAAGATCTCGACGGTCCGCTGGTTGGTGATGTGCGCCCGGGGGGTGTTGGCCGTCCACCGGTACTTCGTGATGACGATGTGCTCGACCCCGTAGGTGGCGAGCAGCAGCGCGGCGGAGGCGCCGGCGGGCCCGCTGCCGATGACGAGGACGTCGGTCTCGAGGATGTTCGTCTCGAGGATGTCGGCGGTCACGCGGTAGCTCCTTCGGGCGCGAGAACGAAGTCGTGGCTGACGCTGGCCCAGCGGCCGTCCGACGGGCCCCCGGGCGGCGGCGGCTCGCCGGGCCCGTGCTCGGTGAACCCGACGATCAGCGACTCCTTGACCCCGAAGACCGCGTCGCTGCCGAGGTAGGGGTCCCCGGCCGCGAACAGGTGCGTGATCAGGCGGCGGTACCCCGGCGCCGTGACGAGGAAGTGGATGTGCGCGGGCCGCATCGGGCCGCGGCCTGCGGCGGCGAGCAGCTCGCCCACCGGGCCGTCGCTCGGGATGGGGTAGGCCGCGGGGCGCACGGACCAGAACCTGAAGCGGCCGTCGGCGTCGGTGAACAGGTGGCCGCGGTTCGCGGTGCTCCCGCCCTCGTACTGGACGTCGTAGAAGCCGTCGTCGTCCGCCTCCCAGACCTCGACGCGCGCACCGGGCACCGCCTCGCCCGCGGTGCCGCGCACGGTGCCCTCCACCCAGCACGGCACCCCGGGGGCGCCCGCCGCCAGGTCGCCGCCCTGCTCGACCCGCGGCGACCCCTCCTGGAAGAAGGGGCCGAAGACGGTCGACTCCGTGACCGACGGGTCGGCCTCCGCGTTGATCCCGACGGTGAGCATCGAGAGCCCCAGGACGTCGGAGAGCAGCACGAACTCCTGCCGCCGGTCGTCGCACATCTGACCCGTGCGCGTCAGGAAGTCGATCGCCGCGAACCACTCGTCCTGGGTCAGGCGCACGTCGCGGGCGGCGGCGTGCAGGTGCCGCACCACCGCCTCCATCACCTCGCGGAACCGGTCGGACGACGCCCCGGCGAAGCTGGCCACCACCTGCTCGGTGACCGCCTGCTCGCGCTCCTGCAGCTCCACGACGCACCTCCCGCGGGCGCTCCCTCGCGGCCCGGTCCCCGAAGGTTCGCACATGACCACGCCGCTCAGCTGCGCCGTCCCCGAGCCCGGCGGCGGCGTGGTGACCGGGCGGGTCACCACGCCGCCGCCGTGGCCGGCTCAGCCGAGGCCGGGATCGCTCCGCCCCGAGCGCAGATCGCGCACGATCACCCAGGCGGGCAGGGCGAAGAGCAGGGCGAGGAGCAGGACGACGACCGCCACGAGGCCCAGCAGCGTCATGAGAGCCGCCCGGTGGTCGGCGGCCGCCCGGAACGGCCCTGGCAGGTCGTGCAGTATCGAGCCGCCGGGAGGACCTCCAGCCGCTCCGGGGCGATCGGGTCGCCGCAGCAGCGGCACAAGCCGTAACTGCCGTCGTCGACACGGGCGAGGGCCGCCTCGGTCTCGTTCAGGTGCTGGCGGGCGGTGGCGACCTGGTACGCGGTGCGGTCGAGGCCGTCCAGGGGCAGGCCGTGCTGGTCCGCCTCGTGCGGTGCGGGCGTCAGCGCACCGAACGACAGCTGCACGAGGTCAGCAGCCTGTCGGCGCCATTGCTCCTCGAGAACGGCGCGGTACCGCGGGAGGTCGTGGGACATCGGGTTGGCCCGGCTGGGCGGGGAAGGCCGGATGGGCAGGGCAGAGCTGTAGGGCATGGCGTCGCCTTCGTCATCGGGAGGCGCCCGAGCCGAACGTGGACCCGGGCAGGGAGTCAGCGGATGACGGCAGGCAGGGGCGGCGCGCGCGCTCCGAGCGCACGCCAGGGGCGTGAGGCGCGACCGGTGAGGCGCGGGGGCGCCAGCAGTGACAGCGCGACGAGGGCGGCCAGGAGGAGCGCGTGAGCGGGGAGTCCGGACGGCGCCGCGTGCCAGCCGGACGCCTGTGTCGCGTGCCGCGCCGGCGCCGCGTGCCGGGCGGCAGGCTCCGGAAGAGTGCTCGCGCCCTCGCCGGGGGTTCCGGTGGCGGCGACGTGGATCGGCCCGAGGTGCGTGGCCCAGGCCTGCGGCACCGGCCCCGCGACGGCCAGGCCGAACAGCGCCGAGAGCGCGAGGAGCGCGCGCACCACGACGGCGGGGCGGCCGAGGGCACGCCCGCTCCGGTGGTGGTGGCTGTCGACCCGGGTCACGGCGCCCTCTCGTCGCGTCGGCGTGCGTCGGCTGCTCCCATTGTGCCCTGACGAGGTGGGGTGGCGGGATCGGAAGGGGTCATTGGTCCTGCGGGCGCGGCCGATCGCCCCTGTCTCCGCCGGCCCGTCCTTGCTGGAATCGAGTGGGGCGAGCGGCGCCGGGACCCGGGCGCGACCACAGCCACGAGGAGACGACGATGAGCACCGCGAAGCGCTGGACCGTCGAGATCATGATCGACGAGGCCGACGACGGCAGCACTCACGTCGTCGCCAGGCTGGACACGAACGACGACCTCCACCTGCACGGGCACGGGACCTGGCGCGAGCCGGCCGACGCCGCGCCCGCCGAGGACCCGCGAGTCACCCTCGTGGGCGACGGCCCGGCGGTCGCCGCCGCCCTGCGTGAGGTGGCGGCCAAGCTGTCCGCCCGGTCCTCGCTCCACACCGGCGGAGCACGCATCGCCGTCGGCGAGGTCTGACGGCGTCAGCCCCGCTGGGGGATCTGCTGCAGGGACCAGGTGTTCCCGTCGGGGTCGGCGAAGGTGACGAAGAGCCCCCAGGGCTGCTCGTCGACCTCGCTCACGCCGACGCCGCGCCCGATCAGCTCCCGCCGCGCCTGGGCCACATCCGGGACGACGATCTGCAGGCCCCGCTGGGACCCCGGGGCCATCTCGGTGATGCCCTCGCCGAGGACGAGCGAACAGGCGGACCCGGGTGGCGTCAGCTGGACGAACCGGAGGTGTTCGGAGACGCGGTGGTCGTGGTCGGCCACGAAGCCGACCTGGTCGACGTAGAAGGCCTTGGCCCGGTCGACGTCGGTGACGGGCAGGGGGACGAGTTCGAGTTTCCACTCCATGCCGGCGACGCTATCGACCGATGCGGCCAGGTCTTGTCCTGTATCCAGCGGCTACGACGTCGTCCGCACCGGGATCGGAGCGTAGGCGGCGGCGCCCACCCCGATGCTGATGAGGGGGTCGTAGGACGTCGCGCCGGCGGGCCGCATCCACCTCAGTAGCCAGGCCATCCGGCCGGCACTCACGGAGACGCACCCGGCGGTCGAACCCGCTCCGCTGGCATGCAAGAAGATCGCGCTACCCCGGCCCGCCACCGTCGGTGCGACGTTGTACCGGATGAACGCGGCGTACCGGTACGAGGTCGGGTAGTCGGCGAGGTGCTCCGACGCGGACTCCCTGAAGGGACAGCTGCCGCGCAGGCACCGGCGGTGCTGGTTGTAGGCGGAGCTGCGGCTGTCGCCGACCCACCAGTCGCGCCCGTCGACCCTGAAGTACGGCAGCCTCGTGCCCGGGTCGGCGGCGACGCCGAAGGCCTGCGCGATCCGGAACCGGCCGGCGGGTGTCTGCCCGTCGCCCTCCCGCTTCGTGCCCGGCGCGGCCAGGCCGCGGTAGCCGACCCGCGCCGTCCACGGCCCCGCCACCCGCCGGTAGGACCCGGACGCCGTGCGCTGCCAGGCCTCCAGGACGGCGTAGGTCGTGGTGTACGAGCTCGCCCTCACGGTGATCACCTGGGAGGTCACGACGGACGCGTCGGCCGGCGCCGACACCGCCGCCGAGGACACGAGGCTCGCGGCGACCAGCGCCAGGACGGCCAGCACCCTGCCCCACGCGCGCATCCGGCTCGCCCCTTCCCGCCTGCGCCGCCGACCTCTGACGGACCGAGTCTGGCGCGGGAACGCGGTGGCCGTCCCGGCTTTCACCGGACGCCCGCCCGCGCGTCAGCCGGGAGGCCGGACCGGGGCGCCGCGGGCCAGGTCGGCGGTGCCGACGCCGCGGGCCAGGTCGGCGGCGCCGACGACGCCCGCCTCGTTGCCGAGCGCCGCGAGCACGACCGACGGCAGCGTGCGCGGCAGCCCCGGGCAGACACCCTCGGCGAGAGCGGCCCGGGCCGGCGCCAGCAGCAGCTCCCCCAGCGTGGCCATGCCCCCGCCGACGACGACGACGTCCGGATCGAGCAGCGACGTCAGCATCGCGATGCCCTGGCCCAGCCGCCGCCCCTGCTCCGCGAGGAGATCGACGGCGACCGTGTCGCCCGTGCGCGCGGCCGCGACGACCGCCGGCCCCACCGCGGCGCGGTCGGCGGGCAACCAGGCCGGCCCGAGCCGGGCCGCCTCCGCGGCGAGCGCGGAGCCGGAGGTGTAGCGCTCCCAGCAGCCGGACAGCCCGCAGGGGCACGGCCGGCCGCCCGCCACCAGGCAGACGTGCCCGACCTCGGCGGCCAGCCCGTGCGCTCCGGCGACCGGCCGGCCGCGGAGCACGAAGCCGCCGCCCAGGCCCGTGCCGATGGTGAGCAGGACGAGGCTGTCGGCGCCCCGCCCGGCGCCGAACCGGTACTCGGCCCAGGCTGCCGCGTCGGCGTCGTTGCCGACGGCGACCGGACCGCCGAGCAGTGCCGACAGACGGTCACGGAGCGGGTGGGCGACCCAGGGCACGTTCACCCCGGTGACGACGCCGGCGACCGGGTCCACCAGGCCGGCGGTCGCGACGCCGACGGGCACGTCGGGCCCGGGCCGGACGGCGGCGACCGCGGCGACGAGCGCCCGGTCGAGCTCCTCGGCGGTGCCGGGGGTCGGCAGCTCGG
Source organism: uncultured Actinomycetota bacterium (assembly GCA_963794075.1). GTDB lineage: Bacteria > Actinomycetota > Actinomycetes > Actinomycetales > Kineosporiaceae > DATKNA01. The sequence continues at coordinate 125,877 of CAWCCY010000019.1, read as the reverse complement.
AGCGGACGCAGACACGCCCGGCGCCGTCCACCAGCCCCGCCGCGATCTTCGTGCCGCCGACGTCCACGCCCACGGCCGTCCCGGCGGCACGGGGCGCGGTGCGCAGCCGTGGAGCGGGTACCCGGTCGCGCTCACCCAGCGCCGCCCGCACGTCGCCGGCCACGGCGGCGAGCCGGGCGCGCGCCGTCGCGGCGTCGACGCCGAGCCGCAGCATGACCAGCGCGACGCGGGCCTCGCCCCCGGCGCCGGCCAGCGCCGCGTCGACGGCGTCCTCGTCGATCGCGTCGATCCCTTCGGCCCCGGCGGCCGAGGCGACGGCCCGGCGGGCCCGCGCGCGCAGCTTCGCGTTCTCGGCCCGGACGCCGATCATGAGGTTGCCGTAGACGTGCCCCAGCCCGACCATCGCCAGCGTCGAGAGCTGGTTGAGGACGAGCTTCTGGGCGGTTCCCGCCGCCAGCCGGGTCGAGCCCTCGACCACCTCGGGCCCGACAGGGACGACGACCGCGAGGTCCGCCTCGCGAGCCATCGGCGAGCCGGCCGCGCAGACCACGGCGGCACAGACGGCCCCGCGCGCGCGTCCGTGGGCCAGGCCCGCGCGGGTGTACGGCGTGCTCCCGCTGGCCGAGACGGCCACCAGGAGGTCTGCGGCGCCGAGCCCGGCGGCGGCGAGGTCGGCGGCGGCGGCGTCCTCGTCGTCCTCGAGGCCCTCGGCGGCGTCGCGCAGGGCCCCGGCGCCGCCCGCGACCACCGCCACGAACGCACCCTCGACGCCATAGGTGGGCCCGACCTCGGCAGCGTCCAGCGCGGCGATCCGGCCCGCTGAACCGGCGCCCAGGTACACGACGCGACCACCGGCCCGCAGCACGGCGACCGCCCGCTCGACGAGCTCGGCGACCTGGGGCGCCGCGGCCGCCACCAGGGCGGGGACGGCGGCGTCAGCACGGTTGATCAGGGCGAGCCGACCGGCGAGCGGCATCAGATCGAGCTCGGCCGTCTCCAGCTCGGGCGTCTCCAGCTCGGGCGTCTCCAGCTCGGACGTCTCCAGCTCGGGACGTCTCGGGGTCCGCCGTCTCCGGGTCCGCGGTCTCGGGCTGCGCCGGCTCCAGGCCCGTGTCGTGGCTCGTCATCGCCTCACGCTCGTCTCGTCGCCCCTACCGTGCTGATCACGCCACCGCCGCGAGAGGTGGACTAGACCACCGCCGCTCCAGGTCTTTACACTACTGGTCCAGACCAATGGAAGGCAGGACGCCGTGACGACGATCGTGACCGCCCCGCGTCTGTTCGTGGGCGGCCGCCTGACCGGGCCGGGGGCCGTGAGCCTGGAGGGCGACCGGATCGGCAGGGTCACCCACGGCGGAGGGCACCGCGATGCGGCGGCCGGCCGCTCCGCCGCCCGCGGGGGCGCCCCCCAGGAGATCGCGCTCCCCGACGGCGTGCTGACGCCGGGGCTGGTCGACCTGCAGATCAACGGGGCCTTCGGCGTCGACTTCGCCGACGCGCAGCCGCACGACTGGCGGGCCATCCGCGCCGCCCTGCTCCGCAGCGCCGTCACCGCCTTCGCGCCCACCCTCATCACCGCGACCCCGGCACGGCTGGCCGCCTCGCTCGCCGACGTCGACGCCGCGGCGCGCGAGCAGGTGCACGGCGCGCGCATCCTCGGCGCCCACGTCGAGGGACCGTTCCTGTCACCCGACTACCACGGTGCCCACGACCCGTCGCTGATGCGCGACCCCACCCCGGAGGCGCTCGACGTCCTGCTCCGTGGGCCGATGCCGGCGATCGTGACGCTGGCACCGGAGCGCCGGCACGCCCTCGACGCGATCGCCCGCCTGACCGCGGCCGGCGTGCTGGTCTCCGTCGGCCATACCGCGGCGACGGCCGCTCAGGTGCACGCGGCGGCCGATGCCGGTGCCCGCATGGTCACGCACGTCTTCAACGCCCAGCGACCGCTCGGGCACCGCGAGCCCGGCACCGCCGGGGCGGCCCTGACCGACCCGCGCCTCACGGTCGGGATGATCGCCGACCTCCAGCACATCGCGGCCGAGATCGTCGCGCTGATCTTCCGGGCGGCGGCCGGGGGTGTCGTGCTCGTCACCGACGCGGTCGCCGCCATGGGCATCAGCGGGGACCGGACCGTGCTGGGCGGGAGCGAGGTGTACCTCGACGACGAGGGGCTGCCCCGGCGCGCCGACGGCACCATCGCCGGATCGGTGCTGACCCTCGACCAGGCGGTCCGCAACGCCGTCGGGTGCGGCGTCGACCCGGCGCTGGTGCTCGACGCCGTGACCCGGACGCCGGCGGATCTCGTGGGCCGGCCCGACCTCGGCCGGCTCGCGCCGGGGGCGCGCGCCGACCTGGTCTGGTGGAGCGACGACTGGGACGTCCGCGGCGTCTGGGTGGGCGGCGTCCCCCTGCTGGACGCCGCCACCAGGTCGGCCTGACGACGAGCGGGGCGGGCAGCCCTCACCAGGTGCGGGTGACCTTCCGCAGGCCGCGCGGCTGATCCGGGTCGAGGTCGCGCGCCAGCGCGATCTCGAGCGCCAGGAGCTGCAGCGGGACGATGTCCGTGATCGGGGCCAGGTCCTCGTCGACCGCCCGCAGCGTGTATCCGGGCTCCCCCGGCTCGCGCGCGGCGCTCGCCCCGAGGAACGGCCAGGTCGGCCCCCCGCGCGCGCAGCGAGGCCAGCACCGGAGCCAGGGCTTCGGCCCCGGCTCCCGCCGGCGCCACGGCGAGGACGGGCAGGTCGCGGCTGATCATCGCGATCGGCCCGTGCATGAGGTCCGCGCCGCTGAAGGCGTGGGCCGACAGGTAGGCGTCTCCATGAGCTTGAGCGCGGCCTCGCGGGCCGTCGCGTAGGAGTACCCGCGGGCGGTGCACACCAGGCGGTCCCCCGCCAGCGGCCCGGCGAGGTGCCCGGCGAGCACCGCGACCTCCTCGCGCCGGCGCAGGTGATCCGCCGCCTCGGCCGCCACGCCCTCGGCCCGGCGTAGGTCCGCGCCCCGCCACGCCTCCACGACGAGCCAGAGCGCGAGCAGCTCGGCGCTGTAGCTCTTGGTCGCGGCGACCGCCCGCTCCGGCCCGGCCAGGACGTCGACGTGGAGGTCGACGGCGGCGAGCTCGGACCCCGGGGCGTTGGTCACCGCGAGCACCCGGGCGCCGCAGGCGCGGGCCCGCCGGGCGGTCTCGACGAGGTCCGGCGAGCCGCCGGACTGGCTGACCGCCACCAGCAGCACGTCGCGCAGGTCGGGCTGCGCCCCGTAGACGGTGAGCGTCGACGGGGACGCGAGGCCGGCGGGGATCCCCAGCCCGATCTCGATCAGGTACTTCGCGTACAGCGCGGCGTGGTCGCTCGTGCCGCGCGCGGCGAGCAGGACGAAGCGGGGCGGGGTGCGCCGCAGCAGCTCGCCCACCTCCCTCGCCCGCGCCCGCTCCGCCAGCAGCCCCGCGAGGACGTCGGGCTGCTCGGCGATCTCGGCGCGCATCAGGGCGCCCGGGGAGTCAGGGCTCATCCGTCTCCGTCCAGCGGCGCGAGCAGGCGACGGGCGACGGCGGCCGCCGATGCCGCCGAGGCCCCCGAACTGCACACCCAGGCCCGAGCGCCCGGGTCGAGCACCGGGACGCCCATCTCGACGACCACCGCGTCGGGGCGCTCGGCCACGAGGCGGGCCACCTCGCTCTGATGGTCGGGGTGCCGGTGCAGGTCGCGGACGACGACCACGAGCGGCCGGCCGTCGAGGTGGGGCGCCGCCTCGTGCACGACCGTTCCGGGTCGCGCGGCGGCGAGGAGCGCGCCCGGATGCCACGGGACGACGCCCGCGGCGATGTTGGCCGGCCCCGACCGGACGACGACGTCGAGCGGGCCGGGCGGAAGGCCGGGCCGCCCGCGTACCCGCAGGCTGCGGTCCGCGGTGCCGTCGCGAAGGCCCAGGTGGACGGCCGGCCGGACCCTCTCGGCGGCCGCCCGGCCCCGCCGTGGGGACCCGGCCAGGGCCTCCACCCGGGCGGCGGCCTCGGCGAGCCGTTCCGCGGGCAGGGTCCCGGCCCGCACGCCGTCGACGAGAGCGCGTGCGCAGGCGTCCACGATCTCCTCGTCGTGCCGGCCGCCCGAGATGCACACGGCGTCCGCCCCGGCGGCGATCGCCACGAGGGCCGCGCCGGGGATCGTCCACGTGGTCGCGACGGCGTCCATGTCGAGGGCGTCGGTGACGATGAGGCCGGTGAAGCCGAGGCCCTCCCGCAGCAGCCGGACCGCGGCCGGCGAGAGCGACGCCGGCAGGCGCGGGTCGATCGCCTCGACCACGAGGTGGCCGAGCATGACGGTCTCGACCCCGGCGTCGACGGCCGCCCGGAACGGCACGAGGTCCACCCGCGCGAGTCGATCCGGATCGAGCGGGTCGACGTCCACGCGGGGCAGCCCCCTGTGCGAGTCGGCGTCCGTGGCGCCGTGACCGGGGAAGTGCTTGACGCACCCGGCGATCCCGGCCCACGCGAGGCCCCTGACGTAGGCGGCGACGTGACGGGCGACGTCCGCCGGGTCGGAGCCGAAGGCACGGACCCCGATGACAGGGCTGCGGGGGGAGGCCGGCACGTCGGCGACCGGCGCGAGGTTCCAGCCGATCCCGGCGTCGGCGAGGTCGAGCCCGACGGACAAGGCCGTCGCCTCGGTGATGGCCGGGTCGCCGGTGGCCGCCAGCGCCAGGGCGCCCAGGTGCTCCGAACCCACGACGTGCCGCAGGCGGGTGACGTCACCCCCCTCCTCGTCGGTGCACACGAGCACGTCGGGGCGCACCGCCCGCAGCGCGTCCGTGAACGTGCGCACCTCGGCCGGTGGAGCCGTCGCCCGCGATGTTCCGGCCGAACAGGCAGACGCCGCCGAGACCGCGCTCGATCCGGCGGGCGAGCCAGGACGGCGGGTCGAGGGTGCCCCCGGTGGAGGCCACCAGCACCGCGTGCGCCCACCGGTCGAGGTCGCCCCCGCTCCCCCGCGTCATCCCTTGACGGCCCCGGCCGTGAGGCCGGTCGCGAGCCGGCCCTGCAGCAGCAGGAAGAACACGACGACGGGCAGCGCGGTCAGGCACGACGCGGCCATCAGCGGCCCCCACTCGGTGCCCTTCTGCGTGGTGAACGCCGCCAGCCACACGGTGACGGTCTGCTTCTCGGGTGAGGACAGCATCACGTAGGCGAGCACGTACTCGTTCCACGCCTGGATGAACGCGTAGACGCTGGTCGCGACCAGGCCGGGGGCGACCAGCGGGAAGACGACGAGCCGGAACGCCTGCAGCCTGGTGCAGCCGTCGACCATCGCCGCCTCCTCGAGGTCGACGGGCACGTTGGCGATGAACCCGCGCAGGGTCCACACCGTGAAGGGCAGGACGAACGCCAGATAGGTGGCGATCACTCCGGTGAGCCGGTCGGTCTGCCCGACGGAGTTCAGCAGCAGGTACAGCGGTATGACCATCGCCGTCAGCGGGATCATCTGCACGAACATGATCATGACGATGAACGCGGCGCGGCCGCGGAAGCGCAGCCGGGCGACGGCGAGCGCGGCAGCGAACGCGACCACCAGCGAGATGGCCACCGTGGAGAGCGTGACGACGACGCTGTTGCCGACCGACGACCAGAACTGCGGCCGCGCGAGGGCATCGCGGAAGTTGTCGAGCGTCGCCGCGGACGGCAGGAACCTCGGCGTGTAGGTGAGGATGTCGACGCCGGGCTTGAACGCCGTCAGGACCATCCAGTAGACGGGGAAGACCATCACGACGGCGACGGCCAGGCCGGCGACGTCCGCGCCCCGACCCCGGCCGCGACGGCGGCGGCGCGACGGCACCGGCGCCCGGGTACCGCCCTTCGGCGGCACGGGACCGCGCGCAGTCAGCCGAGGCTCGGTCGACGCCGTCATCGGTCCCCCATCCGGATCATCTGGCGGATGTAGACGACGCAGGCGGCGAGCAACAGGAAGATCATCACGACGGCGATGGCCGACCCCTTGCCGTAATCGTTGACGCCGAAGGACTCGACGAAGGAGTAGATGCCGACGAGGTAGTAGTCCTTCGAGGGCCTGCCGTTCAGCATCACGAAGACCTGCTGGTAGACCCCGAAGTCCCAGATGATCGAGAGGCTCGTCACGACGACGTACAGCGGGCGGACGACCGGGAAGGTCACGTTCCAGAAGACCCGCCACCAGCCGGCGCCGTCCATCGTGGCGGCCTCCTCGAGCTCGCGGGGAACCTGAGTGAAGCCCGCGTACAGCGTGATGGCCACGAACGGGATGGCCGCCCAGATCACCAGGCTGAGGATCACCGCGAAGCCCTGCCGGGGGTCGGCGAACCAGTTGTGCCGGGTGAACCCCGACAGGCCGACCCGGGTGAGGGCCCAGTTGACGATCCCGAAGTCGAAGTCGAACAGCCATTGCCACAGGGCGATCGCGACCAACGAGGGCATCGCCCAGACCATGACGAGCGCGCTCTGCAGGACGATCCGCGGGCCGCGGTGCATGCGGGTCATGAGCAGGGCGATCGCCGTGGACAGCGCGACGGTGCCGGCGACAGCCACGGCGGTGAAGACGACGGTACGGAGCACGACGGTCCAGAAGAACGGGTCGCCGAGCACGGCCTGGTAGTTCGCCAGGCCCACGAAGCTGCCGCCGCCGCGCAGCAGCTCCCGCAGCCGGTAGTGCTGCAGGCTCACCACGACGAGGTGCACCAGGGGGTAGCCGAGCACGGCGCCGAGCACCAGCAGGGCCGGCGCGAGCAGGCCGTACGGCAGCCAGCGGTCGCGACCCCGGCGACGGCGGCGCCCGGCGGGCGGGGGCGCCGGTGCCGGCCGGGTCGTCGAGCTCACGGCAGCCATCGCCACCTCCTCCTGCTGGTCACGGGCCTGCTGGTCACGATCCGGGGGACCCGGGACGAATCCGGGCCCCCCGACGATCGTCCACCCGGCCGGCGGGCTCAGCCGCCGACGGGCTCAGCCGTTGAGGATCTGGGTGATCTGCGTGTCCGCGGCCTTGAGGGCGTCCGCGACCGAGCTCTTGCCGCTCAGGATGTCGGAGAGCGCCTGCGGGATCACGTTCGCCTTCTCGACGTTGGCCCAGTTGGGCGCCGTGGGCACGAACCAGGAGTTCTGGGCCGCGTCCGCGAACGCCTTGTCGGCGGGCTTGACGAGGTTGAGCAGGGAGGTCGTGTTCGGCAGCACGCCGGCCTTGGTGACGAGCGCGGTGGAGCTGGCGGTGCTGGTGAAGGCCGCGATCCAGTCGGTCGCCGCGTTCACGGCCTTGCTCTTGGCCGTGACGGCCAGCGTGGACCCCCCGAGGAAGGCCGGCATCGACGAACCCGCCTTGGTCCGCGAGGGCATCGAGTAGGAGCCCAGCTTCAGCTTCGGGTTGCCGGTCTTCGGGTCGAGGATGCTCCCGCGCTCCCAGCCGTTGCCGTACAGGGCGGCCACCTTGCCCTGCGCGAAGACGGCGTCCTGCTTGGCCTCGTCACCGAGCACGTCCGCCCGCGAGTACTTCGTGACGAAGTCCTTCCACGCGGTGATCGCATCCACCGCGGGCTGCTCGGCGAGGGTCGACGTCCAGGTGTCGCCGTCCTTCTTGGCGATCTGGCCGCCGTTGTCGTAGACCCACGACATCGCCTGGTACCAGTACTTGCCGGGGACGTAGAAGGCCGAGAACGACTTGTCGCTGCCGTACTTGGCCATCAGCTTGTCGGCGTCGGCCGTGAGGTCGGCGAAGGACGTCGGCGCCGCCGTGACACCGGCGCCCGCGTAGAGCGCGCTGTTGTAGATGACGGCACGGCTGCCGGCGTAATAGGGGACGGCGTACATCGTGCCGTCGTAGGAGCCGGCGTCGGCGAGGCCCTTGAGCCACGTCGAGGAGTTGTCGAAGCTCGACGACTTGAGCTCCGCGAGGGCGCCCGCGGCCATGTACTTCGTCGTCTCGGTGTTGCCCAGCTCGACGACGTCGGGCGGGGTGCTGCCGGCGAGGGCGGCGTCGAGCTTGGTCAGGTGGTCGGGCCAGGTCTGGTACTGCACGTTGACGGCCGTGTTCGGGTGCTTGACCTTGAACGCCGTCGTCGCGGCCGCGACCGCCTCGGGCCACCCCTGCTGCGCGTCCGTCTGCAGCCACACGGTGATCGAGGCGGGGTCGGCCGCGCTGCTGCTGCTGTTGCTGGCGCTCGTCGTGGCCCCGGAACCGCCGCTGCTGCAGGCGGCCAGCGCCACGGCAGCCAGTGCCGCCACGGAAACCAGCTTCGTCCGTTCCACCGGAACCTCCTCGTCGAGCCCGGAGCGTCCGCAGTGTGCGGACCTTGCCGGACGGTCGTCACCCTCACTGGTGTAGACCACTAGGAAGAAGAATCGGTCAAGACCACTGGTACAGTCAAGTAGGAGGGCCGAGGAGCAACGTCACCTTTCGGTCACGTACACCTCGTGCGGGCGGCGACCTTGTGACCGGAGGCCGGGCGTGACGACGACGAACAGCGGCGGGCGGCGGCAGGCCGCACCCGTCGAGGCTCGCGAGCCCAAGTACTACGTGCTCAAGACCTACCTGCTCGAGATGACGCGCACCCAGCCCCCGGGCACGCCGGTGCCGTCGGAGCGGATCCTGGCGGAGGACTTCTCGACCTCGCGGACGACCGTCCGGCAGGCCCTGCAGGAGCTCGTCGGCGAGGGCCGGCTGCAGCGCCTGCAGGGCAAGGGCACCTTCGTGGCCCGGCCGAAGATCGCCCAGCCGCTGGTGCTCTCGTCGTACACCGAGGACATGCGGCGCCGCGGGGCCGAACCCCACGTCACGGTTGCTGGCCCTGGCGACCGAACCCGCGGACGACGACGTCGCGGCCCGCCTGGCCGTCGAGCCGGGCGCCCCGCTCGTGCGGGTCGAGCGGCTGCGCCTGACCGACGGCGAGCCGATGGCGGTGGAGCAGAGCCGGCTGTCGGCCGAGAGGTTCCCCGGGCTCGAGGCGCACCTGCAGCGGCACGGCTCGCTGTACGCCGCGCTGCGCGAGGAGTACGGCGTCGAGCCGGCGGAGGCGGAGGAGACGATCGAGACCGGGACGGCGTCGCCGGTGGAGGCGGCACTGCTCGGGACCGAGACCGGGCTACCGGTGCTCCTGCTCGGCCGGCAGACCTTCGACCGCGAGGGCCGCCCGTTCGAGTACGTGCGGGCGATCTACCGCGGCGACCGGTTCAAGCTCGTCGCGCGCCTGACCCGCCCGTAGCGCCTCGCTGTCGACGCCGTCGCGCGGCCCGAAGATCATGCGCACGAAAGTGGCGGTTTCCGCAGCTGTCAGGCCTCCGAAACCGCCACTTTCGTGCGCATGATCGTGAAGGTGCGCGCTGACCTTGGTTCACGATGACTCTTGCGCCGCGGTACAGATCGGGACGAAGGTGAGCTTCGCTCCCTAATCCGACTTCCCGACGGCGTGGAGTTCGACATGAGCATCCGGTCCCACCTGACCTCGAGACTGACCTCGACATCCCATCCCGTGATCGCCGGGCTGGCGGTGGTCGCCCTGGTGCCGGCGCTGGCCGGCGGGGTCGACCGCCTCCGACCGGCCGTCCGACGAGTCGGCCGTCCAGCCCACCCGCGTCGCGGCGAGCCAGGCGCTCGAGAAGCGGGTGAACGACCTGCTGAGCCGGATGACCTTGCGCGAGAAGCTGGAGCAGCTGCAGTTGCTCTCCGACGGCCAGGTCACGGACGCCGACGCCGAGGCCGGCGTCGGCGGGGTCTTCAGCCTCGTCGACCCCGTCGAAGATCAACCACCTCAGCACGTCGCGGTGGAGCAGTCGCGGCTGCACATCCCGATCCTGTTCGCCTACGACACGATCCACGGCTACCGCACCATCTTCCCGATCCCGCTGGCGACGGCGAGCTCGCTTCGACCCGCGGCGTCGCGGACGACGATGCCCGGTTCGGCGCCCGGGAGTCCGCGGCCGTCGGGATCAAGCAGGTCTACAGCCCGATGGTCGACGTCTCGCACGAGCCGCGCTGGGGGCGGATCGCCGAGGGCAACGGCGAAGACCCCTACGTGGGCTCGGTGATGGCCGCCGCGCGGGTGAAGGGCGATCAGGGCCCGAGCTACAGCGCACCGGACAAGGTCGTCGCGAGCGTCAAGCACCTCGCGGCCTACGGCCAGCCCGAAGGCGGCCGCGACTACAACACCACCGACATGTCCGAGCAGCGGCTGCGCAACCTCTACCTGCCGCCGTTCAAGGCAGCGGTCGACGCCGGCGCCGACACCGCCATGTGCTCGTTCAACGCCCTCAACGGCGTGCCCGGGCTGCGCCAACCCCGAGACCGAGACGCGACATCCTCAAGCAGGAGTGGGGCTTCGACGGCTTCGTCGAGAGCGACTACACCGCCGTCGACGAGCTGCGGGCCTGCCCGCCGAAGACCCCCGACACGGGCCCGTGCGGGCACGGCGTCGCGGCCGACGGCCCGCGACGCCGGCGCGCTCGCGCTGAACGCCGGCACCGACATGGAGATGGTCAGCACCAACCTCCGCGACTACGGCAAGCAGCTGCTCGCCCAGGGCCAGATCTCGCATGCGCCGGCTCGACGACGCGGTGCGCCGGATCCTGCGCGTCAAGTTCCGCGCCGGGCTGTTCGAGCACCCGTACGTCGACGTCGTCGAAGGCCGCCGCGGCCCAGTTGCGCCCGGACGCCGTCGCCGCCGCGCGCGCCGACGCCGCGCCGCGTCGATGGTGCTGCTGAAGAACGCGACTCCGTCCTGCCGCTGGATCCCGCCAAGAAGACCGCCGTCATCGGGCCGCTCGCGAACGACCAGCACGACATGCTCGGCCCGTGGTGGGGCCAGGGGCAGGACGCCGACGCCGTCACCGTCTACGACGGATCAAGGCCCAGAGCCCGGGCGACGACGTTACGCCAGGCCTGCACCCTGTGAACGCCGAGCCGCCGGACGCCACGACCGACGGACGACTGCGGCTCGACGACGGGTTCGCCGCGGCCGTGGCCGCGGCCAAGGCGGCCGACCAGGTCGTGCTGGCGCTCGGCGAGACCCGGGAGATGAGCGGCGAGGCCGCCGCGCGCACGACGCTCGACCTGCCCGGCCACCAGCAGGAGCTGATCGACGCGATCAAGGCCACCGGGAAGCCGTTCGTCGGTCGTGCTGTTCAACGGCCGGCCGCTGACGCTGTGCGACGGTCGCGCGTCGTCGCCGGCGATCCTCGAGGCGTGGTTCCCCGGCGTCCAGGCCGGCAACGCGGTCGCCGACGTCCTGTTCGGCAAGGTCAACCCGGGCGGCAAGCTGCCGGTCTCGTTCCCGCAGGTGCTCGGCCAGGTGCCGATCTACTACAACCACGAGCCGACCGGCCGCCCGTGCGACGTCGACCCAGAAGTACACCTCGCGCTACCGCGACCTGCCGACCTGCGCGCCGCTGTACGAGTTCGGGTACGGCCTCAGCTACACCACGTTCGCGGTCGGCAACCTGCGGCTGAGCGCGACGCAGGTGTCGCCGCGGCGGCAGCGTGCACGGCCATCGGTCGACGTCACGAACACCGGCAGCGTGCGCGGGTGACGAGGTCGTGCAGCTCTACATCCACGACCCGGTCGCGAGCATCTCGCAGCCGGTGCGCCGGCTGCGCGGCTTCGAGCGGGTCACGCTCGGCCCCGGGCGCAGACGAAGACCGTCACGCTTCACGCTCGACACGAGCGACTTCGGCTTCTACGACAACCGCGGGCAGGTTCGTCGTCGAGCCCGGCGAGATCGACGTGTACGCCGGGGACAGCTCGACGCGCGACGCTGATGCAGTCGTTCACGGTCCGATGACGTCCGCTCGTCGCCGACCCGTCCGGAGTCGACCAGGCGCTGATCGGCGGCGGGACCCTACCGGGACCCGCCGCCGATCAGGCTTCTCGAGGGGTTCTCAGTGCAGATTCTCGCGGGGATTCTCAGTGCAGGCGCAGGCGCTCGCCCGGGTACACCAGGTTCGGGTTCTTGCCGATCACCGACCGGTTCAGGGCGTAGAGCGTCTTCCACCCGCCCGGCGTGCGGTGCCGCGCGGCGATGGAGGACAGGTAGTCACCCGGCGGACGACGTCGAGGTAGCCCGCCGAGTGCCTGCCCGGGAGCGACGTGGCGGCCGCCCACGTGCAGCGGGTGGCGACGGCCGAGCGCGACGCCCGGTGCGCGCTGCGCGTCGGCGCGGCACCGAGCCCGACAGGTGCAGCTTCGCGGAACAGGCCGGCCAGGCCCGCCAACCCTGGACCTTGAGGACCCGCTCCGCCACGGCGATCTGCTGGGCGCGGGAGGCGAGGTCGGCCCGGGAGGCGTAGGCCGCCCCCCGAAACCCCGCCACGTCGAGGCGGCGAACTGCAGGCCGCCGTAGAAGCCGTTGCCGGTGTTGATGTGCCAGTTGCCGCCGGACTCGCAGCCCGGCCAGCCGGTCCCAGGCCGAGGCGGGAGCCGCCGAGGCAGGGCCGGCGGTGATGCCGATCGCGACGGCGCCCGAGGCGAGCGTCGCCGCAGCGATGTGTTTACGCATGCGAGATCCCTTCGACGCCTGCGAGGTGAGCTGTCGGGTTCGGGTCGAGGGCTGACCCGGCCGCGTGTGCGGCTTCACCCCGAGGCGCGAGGAAGGCGGGCCGGGCGGCGGGCGGCTGCTCCGCCGCCGCGCCTCCGCCGGCGCCGAGGAACGTGTGGGTCCCCCGCTCCTGCCCCGTGATCTCTCGCGATCACCTGTGACGGGCAGGATTCGGCGTCGCACAGGCGGGCGCGGCCATATGCCGCAATCCACCACGAAGGTAACGGTTCTCCCGGCGGCTGGGAACGTGCCGTCGACAATTCAGCCGCAATCATGGGATTCACCTCGATGGTGATCTGCAGTGCTGGATCGGCGAGTTCACCGGGTCTGCGCGGACCTCGCCCTCATCGGGCAGGCCTCTACGCTCGAGCCGCTCACCCATATCCGTGGACATGGGTGAGCGGCTCCGTGATCGGTCCTGTGACTTTCGTCAGCGATCCGGTGGTGGGCCTCCCGAGGTCTCCTGCGCGCCATCGACCCGCTACCGAACCGCGTGGCGCCGGCGGCGGCCTCGGCGGGTTGCACGGCGAACATGCGCTCCTCGTCGAGCGCCGACGTCTGCACGACGAGGACGTCGCAGACCGCGTTCCTCACGACGTCCCTCGCGACCGAGCCCAGGAGCTCCCCCTCGGCGGCACCGAGGCCGCGGTTGCCCACGACGATGAGGTTCGCCGGGTTGGACCCCACGGTGTCGAGAAGGGCCTGCGCCGGGTCCCCGGCCACGAGCCGCTGCTCGATGTAGCGCGCCCGCTCTCTGGTCAGCCCTGTCACCGAGGTCTCGAGCGCCTTCCGGGCGGCCTCGACGCCGTACACGTCCCGGTGCGCCGCCGCCGCCGGCAGAGCAGAGGCACCGGACCCGCCGTCGCGGTACGCCGTCACGACCACCAGCCGCGCCTGCGCGGCCTGCGCCACGTCCGCGGCGCGGTCGACCGAGTACAGGCTTGCCGGGGTCCCGTCCGACCCGACCACGACGCGGTCGTACACCGTGATGCTGCGCCTGCTGCCCAGCGGCACGATCGGCGACTCGTCCGCCTCGTCCGGCGGGTTCACCCACAGCATCGCCACGGCGCCGATGCCCATCAGGACGCCGGCGAGAGTGATGGCGTTGCTGCCCCTGTTGCCGAGCCAGTGGTCGAAGATCCAGCCGAAGGTGACCGTCTCGATCAGCATCGGCACGACGATCATCATGTTGAGGATGCCCATGTAGACGCCGGTGCGCTTCGCCGGCACCATGCTGGCGACCATCAGGTAGGGAATGCCGACCGCACTGGCCCAGAAGATGCCCAGACCGATCATCGGCACCAGGGCGACGTACTGGTTGCTGATGTGGGACACCCAGATCAGCGCCGCCGCCGCCAGCCCGAGTGCGGCCGCGTGCACGCGCTTGGCCCCGATCCGGCGGGCGAAACCCACGAGGAACAGCGCCGACACCATGGTGAAGAAGTTGTAGGTGCCGTTCATCAGGCCGCTCCACGCGATCGCGTCCTTGAAGGCCGGCTGCTCGGGCGTGGCGTGGAAGGCCGTCTCACCGATGCTGACCGCGATGAACTGCCAGTAGATGAACATCGCGTACCACTGGAAGAAGAAGACCAGACCGATCTTGTGCATGGCGACCGGCATCGTCCGGACGGCGTCGCGGATGTCGCCGACGAAGCCTCCGATGCCGCCGCGCTGGGCGCGCATCTCGGCCAGATCCTCGTCGGACGGGGTGAGCTCCTTGGTGCGCGACATCGCCGTCAGGACCGTCACGAGGATGCAGACCGTGCCGATCATGAAGCACACGTACATCCAGTAGGGCACGCCGTTGCCGGCCGTCTTGTCGAGCGCCGACACCTTCTGGAGGAAGAACAGCGACAGGTTCGCGAGAACGGCGCCGGCTCCGGTGAACATGCTCTGGGTCAGGAAGCCGCGCGCGAGCTGCGATTTCGGCAGCCGGTCGGAGATGAACGCCCGGTACGGCTCCATCGAGGTGTTGTTGCCGGCGTCGAGCAGCCAGAAGCAGATCACGCCCAGCCACAGGAAGCTGACGAACGGGAAGACGAACAGGATGACCGCGCACAGGATCGCGCCACCCGTGACGAACGGGCGGCGGCGGCCCCAGCGCGGGCTCCAGGTCCGGTCGCTGATCGCCCCGATCAGCGGCTGGATGATCAGACCGGTGACGGGCCCCGCCAGGTTGAGGATCGGGAGCTGATCGGGCGTCGCCCCGATCAGCAGGAAGAGCGGGTTCACCGCGGACTGGGTGAGCCCGAAGCTGAACTGCACGCCGAAGAACCCGAGGTTCATCATCAGGATGGCCCCGGTGGTCATCAGCGGCTTGCGATCGACCTGCCCCGTACTGCTAGAGACAGTCTCCGATGTCGTTGTGCTCATGGCGACCCCCACGGCCGACGAGATCCACGTCACACTGGATGTGCGACGGTAAGCCCGCCGGTCGGGGCCCGCACCTCCAGCCGCTCCGCCCCTTCGGCTCCCCAGCCGGCCGACGCTCGAGCCTGACATCGACCCTCGACGGGCCGGACGGGGTGCACTAGCGTTCAGGACCACGACGAGCTGGACGAATCGGACGGGCGGTCTGCCGGCACTCGAGGAGGAGGCGACGGGTGAGCACCTGGAAGACCATCCTGGTCGGCGTCGACGGGTCGCGCGGCAGCCGGAAGGCGCTGACCTGGGCCGCGGCCGAAGCCGCCGAACACGGCGCGGAACTGATCGTCCTGAACGTCAACGAGCGCAGCTTGCTGCCGGCGATGGGCAGCGGCAGCGTGCCGCTGGGCGACGTCCCCGACGAGAACCAGGGCGCCGTCGAGGACCTTCTCCAGATCGTCAAGGAGGAGCTCGGTGACGACCCGCCCGTGGCCGCCCAGGCGCGGGTCAAGCACGGCAGACCCGCCGAGGTGCTCATCGAGCAGTCGGCGTCCGTCGACCTGCTGGTCGTCGGCACGCGCGGCCACGGCGGCTTCGCCGGCCTGGTGCTCGGTTCGGTCAGCCAGCACGTCGCCGCCTACGCCCAGTGCTCGGTGACGGTCGTCCGCTGAGACGCGGCTGCCGGCGGTCGGGCGGCTGGTAGCGTCCGGCGACCGTGGGAACGCCCGACCCGCTGCGGGTCGCGATCGTCGGCTACGGCCTCGCGGGGAGCCTCTTCCACGCGCCGCTCGTCGTCGCCACACCGGGGCTGCGGCTGGCCGCGGTCGTCACGAAGGACCCGGGTCGCGCGGCCGCCGCGCGCGCCGCGCACCCGGACGTGCGGATCGCGCGCGACGCGGACGAGCTGTTCGCGGCGCCCGACCAGGTCGACCTCGTCGTCGTCGCCGCGCCGAACGTCGCGCACGTCCCGCTGGCCCGCGGTGCGGTGGCGGCGGGATTGCCCGTCGTCGTCGACAAGCCCCTCGCCACCACGGCCGCCGACGCCGCGGCGCTGGCGCGCGAGGCGCAGGCCGCCGGCGTGCTCCTCACGGTCTTCCAGAACCGCCGGCACGACGACGACTTCCAGACCCTGCGGGCCGTGCTGGGCGGCGGAGCGCTGGGGCAGGTCGTGCGGTTCGAGTCGCGCTTCGACCGCTACCGGCCGGCCGTCCAGGAGGGCCGCTGGCGCGAGAGCCCCGATCCCGCGCTCGGCGGCGGCCTGCTCCTCGACCTCGGGACGCACCTCGTCGACCAGGCCGTCGCCCTCTTCGGCGCACCCGACGCCGTGTACGCCGAGGTCGGCCGCGTGCGACCGGGCGCGGCCGTCGACGACGACGTCTTCGTGGCCCTGCACTACGGCCGCGGCCCGCGCGTGCACCTCTGGGCGAGCATGGCCGCCCGGCTGCCGGGGCCGCGGTTCCGGGTGGCCGGGCTGCGGGGGCACGTTCGAGGTCCGCGGCCTCGACCCGCAGGAGGCTGCGCTGAGGTCAGGTGCGCGGCCGGGCGCCCCCGGCTGGGGCGTGGACCCGTCGGGCCGCAGCGGCACCTTGCTCACGGACGTCGCCGGTGTCGCGGTCACCGCCGCCGTCGAGCTCCTGCCGGGCGCGTACGAGCAGTTCTACGCCGGCGTCCGCGATGCGCTCCGGGACGGCGCGCCGGTGCCGGTCGACCCCTGGGACGCCGTCCTCGGCCTGCGGATCATCGAGGCGGCCCGGCTCTCGGCCGGCCGCGGCGCCGTCGTCCCGCTCGACGAGGTGACGGCATGACCGACTACCCGCCGCTGGACGAGCTCGCCGCGGAGGAGGCGGAGCTCGTCCTCCCCCGGCTGACCAACGACGACGGCGTCGCCCTCGGCCTGGCCCTGCTCGACGCCGCGCGGGCCGATTCACTGCCTGTCGTCGTCGACGTCCGCCGCGGCGGCCAGATCCTCTTCCACGCGGCGCTCCCCGGCACCGCGGCCACGAACGACGCGTGGGTCGAGCGCAAGGTCCGGGTCGTCCGGCTGATGGGCACGAGCTCGCTGCGGGCGGGTGCCGAGGCAGCCGCGCAGGCCTCCACCTTCGAGGAGCGCCAGCGCGTCGACCCGCTGCTGTACGCCGCCCACGGCGGCGCGTTCCCCCTGGTGGTCCGCGGTGCCGGGCTCGTCGGCGTCGTCACCGTCTCGGGCCTGCCCCAGCTCGAGGACCACCGGCTCGTCGTGCGCGTCCTGCGCGCGTTCCTCGCCGCCCGGCCCTGAAGCGCGCGGTGGAGCACGGCCCTTGACTCACGGGCAGCAGTGATCGTCAGGCCGACATGAACGAGAACTCGATGTATCACGCCGGCCTCGGCGTGCTCGTGGGTCTCCTCGCCTCTGCTCACGCCCCGCGGCCGCGAGACGCGCCTTTTGTGCTCTTGCCGCCGCAGTCGGCCGTGCGCTTGATTGAGCGCAGGTCGTTCACGGCGGGGGCCGGAACATTCGGGAGAACAGCGATGTCACGCACCCGTCGCCCCGGATCGGGTCCCGCTCGTCACCGCACCACGACCGGGGTCGTCGTCGGGGTCGCTGTGCTGACCGCCGTGGCGGGTATCACCGCGCCCGCCTCCTCCGCGGCGTCGACACCGGCGTTCGTGCAGCAGACGTCGGGCCGGGCCAACGCCGCGACCATCACCCTGACCCCACCCCAGGCCCTGACCACCGGCGACCGCCTGATCGCCCAGGTCGGCGTCTGGAGCGGCGGCAACGCCACCGCCAAATCCCGTCACCGACACCGCCGGCAACACCTGGACCCGCCTGACCACCACCACCGCCGCCGACCACACCGAACAGAGCACCTGGACCACCCCCGTCACCACCGGCGGCGGCACCCGACCCACCATCACCATCACCGCCACCGGCACCGCCGACATCGGCGCCACCCTCCTGGACTACACCGGCGTCTCCACCGCCACCGGCACCACCGTCCTGGACACCTCCAAGACCGCCACCGGCACCACCGGCACCGCCACCGCCACCGTCGCCACCGGAACCACCACCCCCACCACCACCAGCCCCGACCTGGCCATCGGCCTCTACGCCGACTCCGGCTTCTCCGACACCCTCACCCCCGGCACCGGCTGGACCCCCCGCGTCAACCTCTCCCCCACCCCCGACATGGAACTCCTCGCCGAGGACCAGACCCTCACCACCACCGGCGCCACCCCCAACGCCACCTTCGGCACCGGCCCCCGCACCCCCTGGCTCACCACCATCCTCGTGCTCAAGCCCTCCACGTCCTCGTCGACGCCGACGGCCCCCGCCGCCCCGACCGGCGTGGTCGCCGGCGGCGCCGACGCCTCGGCGAGCGTCTCCTGGACGGCGCCCTCGGACGGCGGGTCGCCGATCACCTCGTACGCCGTGACCCCCTACGCGGCGGGGACCGCGCAGGCACCGATCGTCGTCACGGGCTCACCACCGGCGACGTCGGTCACGGCGTCCTCGCTCACCAACGGCGTGAGCTACACGTTCACGGTGTCCGCGACCAATGCGGTCGGCACCGGCCCCGCCTCCGCGGTCAGCAACGCCGTCGTGCCGGGCCCGGTCACCCGGGGCCAGTGGGGGCCGGTGCTGACGTGGCCGATCGTCGCGGTCCACACCATGCTCCTGAACGACGGCAAGCTCCTTCAGTGGGACGGCTGGGACACCCCCGAGCCGACGACGCTCTACGACCCGGCGACCGGGAGCTTCACGACCATCACGGCGCCGTCGAGCATCTTCTGCGCAGGGAACGCGCAGATGGCGGACGGACGGATCCTGGTCGCCGGGGGGTACGGCATCACGACGACCGGCAACCTCGGCCTGGCTGACACCAACGTCTTCGACCCGAAGACCGACACCTGGACCAAGGTCGCCGAAGATGAACCTCCCGAGGTGGTACCCCGACCTCACCGAACTCGCCGACGGCCGCTTCGTGGCGATCAGCGGCAACTCGTCCTCGGCCGGCACGTGGGCGGACACACCCGAGGTGTACGACCCCGCGAACAACACCTGGACGCTGATCAGCGGCGTCTCGACCTCGCAGGTCCACGAGGAGGAGTACCCGTTCTCGTACCTGCTGCCGAACGGCAAGGTGTTCACCATGGGCCCGTCCGAGGACCTGTCGTTCCTCCTCGACGCGGACGCGAAGACCTGGACCCCGGTCGGTTCGAGCGGCGTGCGTCAACGGATCCTCGATCATGTACCGGCCCGGGAAGGTCCTCTACAGCGGCGGGGCGCCGAGCGTCACCTCGACGACGACGGCGTCCGCACCGACCGCGGTCATCGACCTCACCGCGCCCACGCCTGCGTGGCACCAGACCTCCCCCATGAGGACGGCGCGCGTCTACCACACGCTCACCATGCTCGCGGACGGGCGCGTCCTCGCTGTCGGAGGCGAGGCGACGAGCGACCAGAACAGCGCCACCACCGGTAGTCCTCACGACCGAGATCTGGGACCCCGCCACCCGAGACCTGGACGAACGATGCGTCCATCGCCGCGGCCCGTAACTACCACTCGAGCGCGGTGCTTCATGCCCGACGGCCCTGTGCTGGTCGCCGGTGGCGGCCACGACGAGAGCCTCGCCGGCCCGGGCCAGTACTCGGCCCAGGTCTACTCGCCGGCCTACCTGTCCAACGGGCTCACGGCCGACCATCAGTTCGGCGCCCGCGGGGGCCACCTACGGCATCCACCTTCAGCATCGGCACTCCGGACGCAGCCGGCGATCAGCTGCGGTGAACCTCGTCTCGCTCGGCGCGGACACCCACCAGTCGGACATGAGTCAGCACTTCGTCCCGCTGTCCTTCACCGGCCGGCTCCGGCTCGCTGACCGTTCAGGCCCCGTCGGCAGCGGCGCTGGCCCCGCCCGGCTTCTACATGCTC
The DNA here is from genome assembly GCA_963794075.1 of uncultured Actinomycetota bacterium. Taxonomy (GTDB): domain Bacteria; phylum Actinomycetota; class Actinomycetes; order Actinomycetales; family Kineosporiaceae; genus DATKNA01. The sequence goes on along the minus strand of CAWCCY010000019.1, from coordinate 106,062 downwards.
TTCGTCCTCAACGCGGCCGGCGTGCCGTCCGTGGCATCGATCGTCAAGCTCTCACGGACGTTGACCGTTCCCGCCGCGCCCACAGCCGTGTCGGCGGTACCCGGGAACGCCTCTGCCCTGGTCACCTGGACGGCGCCCGACAACGGCGGCTCCGCGATCACCTCGTACAGCGTGACGCCCTACCTGTCCGGTGTCGTTCAGCCGGCGACCACGGTGACGGGCAACCCGGCGCCGACCTCCACGACGATCGGGGGGCTCACGAACGGCGGCTCCTACACGTTCACCGTCTCCGCGACCAACGCCGTCGGGACGGGGCAGACGTCGGCCGCGAGCACCGCGGTCACGCCGAGCCCCGTGGTCGGGCCGGCGTTCGTGCAGCAGACGTCGGGCCGGGCCAACGCCGCGACCATCACCCTGACCCCACCCCAGGCCCTGACCACCGGCGACCGCCTGATCGCCCAGGTCGGCATCTGGAGCGGCGGCAACGCCACCGCCAAATCCGTCACCGACACCGCCGGCAACACCTGGACCCGCCTGACCACCACCACCGCCGCCGACCACACCCAACAGAGCACCTGGACCACCCCCGTCACCACCGGCGGCGGCACCCAACCCACCATCACCATCACCGCCACCGGCACCGCCGACATCGGCGCCACCCTCCTGGACTACACCGGCGTCTCCACCGCCACCGGCACCACCGTCCTGGACACCTCCAAGACCGCCACCGGCACCACCGGCACCGCCACCGCCACCGTCGCCACCGGAACCACCACCCCCACCACCACCAGCCCCGACCTGGCCATCGGCCTCTACGCCGACTCCGGCTTCTCCGACACCCTCACCCCCGGCACCGGCTGGACCCCCCCGCGTCAACCTCTCCCCCACCCCCGACATGGAACTCCTCGCCGAGGACCAGACCCTCACCACCACCGGCGCCACCCCCAACGCCACCTTCGGCACCGGCCCCCGCACCCCCTGGCTCACCACCATCCTCGTGCTCAAGCACGGCTGACGACGAGAGCCCGTCGGCTGCCCTATATCGACCGCGCGCGCAGCTTCACGGTGACGGCGTCCGCGACGACGACGCTGGCGGAGAGCACCCGGGATCCTGCGAGGAATCCCTGGTCACGCAACAGCGCGGGGACGCCGACGATCCTCGACAGGTCCCGGTCGACCTTGGTCGCGGTGACGAACGTGCCCCCGCCACGCCCCGGCACGCGGCGCACCTGGCCGTCCTGCTCGAGGGCGCCGAGCGCCCGCCGCAGCGTCGACGGGCTGACCCCGAACTCGACCGCGAGGTCGCGCTCCGCCCCCAGCCGCTGCCCGCCGCGCAGGGACCCCGAGGCGATCAGCTCGACGGGGCGGCGACGGGGCCGCTCGGCGGCCGCGCTGAGCGTCTGCTCCCCGTCCATCAGGCGCCCTGCAGGGCCTCGAGCGTCTCGGGCAGGACCTGCCCGCCGTCGACGACGAGCGCCTGGCCGGTGACGTAGGAGGCCTCGTCCGAGGCGAAGAAGAGGGCCGCGTAGCCGATCTCGTCGACCTCGCCGAGCCGCTTCAGCGGGATCGAGGCCTCCATCGTGGCGCGGTAGTCGTCGCCCAGCTCCGCGAGGCCCTCGGTGGCGACGTTGCCGGGGAGCACCGCGTTGACGGTGATCCCGCGGGGGGCCAGCTCGACCGCGGCGGTGCCCATGAACCCGAGCTGGGCCGCCTTGCTCGCCCCGTAGTGGGACCAGCCGGGGTAGCCCGTGACCGGTCCCGTGATCGACGACGTGATGACGACCCGGCCACGCCCGCTCACGGTCAGGTGCGGCAGGCAGGCCTGGACGGCGAGCACCGTGCCCTTGACGTTCGTGCCCAGCACCTCGTCGAGGTCGGCCTCGGTCATGTCCTCGAGCCTGCGATCGGGGAAGATCCCGGCGTTCGCGCAGAGCACGTCGATACCGCCGAGCAGCCGCGCCGCCGTCGCGGTGGCCGCGTGGCAGCCCTGTGCGGTGGAGACGTCGGCGACCACGTACTCGACCCGGCCGCCGCACAGGTCGCTCCCCGCGGTCGCCTTCGCCGCGGCCTCGCCCCGGCCCACGACGACGACGTCCGCCGGCGCCGGCGCGGCGGGCGAAGACGCGGGCGATGCCCTTGCCGATGCCTTTGGTCCCGCCGGTGACGAGGACAGAGCGGCCGCGACGGTGAACATGGCGAACCTCCGGAGGTGGTGGCGGGGTCAGGCGAACCGGGAGAGGTACTGCTCGGCGAGGTCGCACGAGCCGCGGGTGAAGTCGGCGCCCATCGAGCGCGCGAGGTCGGTGTCCGCGTGCGACCCGATCCAGGCGACGAGCAGCAGCCGGCGCAGCAGCACGAAGGTGGGCAGCTCGGCGACCTCGGCGGCGGACAGCTCGCCGACCTCGCGGTAGCCCGCCACCCAGGCGTCGGTCAGTTCGGGGACGCGCGGGTCGTCCTCCATGAACGACAGCGACGAGCCGAGGTCGTAGAGGTACCAGCCGAAGCCGCAGTCGTCGAAGTCGATGACCGTGACCTCGCGATCGGGCGCCGACGGTCCGTCGCGCCCGGTCTCGGTCGCCGCCGGCTGTGAGCCGTCGAGGTCGACGATCAGGTTCGCCAGCCGCATGTCGGCGTGCACGAGCCCGAACCGGTCGGGGCCCGCGCCGAACGCCGCGAGCCGGCGGCGCAGGGTCTCGTCGAGCCGGCCGAGGACGGCGTTCTCGGCGGGCCCGACCGCCATCCCGTCCTGCCAGCGGCCCCAGTGCCCACGGTCGCCGATCGAGGTGTCGTAGTCCCAGGTGAAGCGCGTGAACCAGGCCGGCCGCTGCCACTGCCGTGCGTGGGCGTGCAGCCGGGCCGTGACGGCCCCCAGCGCGCGGAAGTCGTCGACGAGCCGCAGCCCCGCCGGCTCCTGACCGGGGACCCAGGCGAACCGGACGGCGTGCCGCTCCTCGCCGTCGGCGTGCCTGCCCACGCACGACGAGGTCCCCCTGCCTCGTCGCCAGTACCTCGGGAGTGGACACGACGTCGTCGGCGCGCAGCGCGGCGATCCAGGCGAGCTCGCTCTCGATCGCCTGCCGCGAGTGGTACCCGGGGCGGTGGACCCGCAGCACCGACCGGCCGCCGGTCGCGGGGTCGTCCACCGCGTACGTCGCGTTCTCCGAGATGTTGAGCAGGGTGAGGTCGGCGTCCGGCCCGATGCCGTGGGCCCGCAGGGCGTCGCGCGCGATCGCCTCGAGGCGACCGTGCCGCGCGGGGTCGCCGTCCGGCGGCCGCTGCCCGGGCGCGACGCCTTCGGTCGACGGCAGGGCTTCGCTCATGTGCACCTCCGATGATCAGTGCTCGCGGCCCTGGACGGCGGAGAGGACCGCGGGCGCCCCTGATCGCCGTCGTGGCCCTCGGCCTCTTCTACACGTTCATGTCGTGGATGGTCATCGTCGGCCAGGGCCCCAGGAGGGCCCTGGAGCTCTCGATCAGCGCCTCGCCCGTCGACCTGTGGTTCACCGTCCTGAACTCCAACCTCGGCCGGGTCGCCCAGGCCATCTACTGCCCGACGCCGCCGGGAAGCTGGTCGACACCCCGGCGCTCGTCCCGTACGTCAACGCCTACGGTCTGCTCGCGCTGATCGTGCACGGCGATGATCCTCATCGTGCAGACCATCTGCTCGGCCGCGGTGATCTGGTACTTCGCCGTCAAGAAGGTCCACCCCGGCAACCCGCTGTGGACCGTCGTCGCCCCCGCCATCGGCGGCCTCGGCATGCTCTACGCGCTCTACCTGCTCTGGACGAACCGCGCCTTCGCCGCCGGGTACGGCTCCGACTCACTGGTCTTCACCCTGATGCCGGCGTACATCGTGGTGACGCTCGTGCTCGGGTTCGGCTACACCCTCTGGCTGCGGCGCGCGCACCCGAGCACCTTCCAGGAGGTCGGGCGTACGGTGCTCGAAGAGGCCCGCGAACGCGCCTGAGTCACTGCCCGCCCGCGACCTCTGTCGCCGGATCGGGGTCATCCCCCGACTTGAAGGCCGATCCGGCGACAGAGGTCCGCGAACGACAGGAGAGGGATGGACGACGACGCCGACGTCTGCACCTGGGCCCCCGATCCGGACGCCGACCCCGCCGCGCTGACCTTCACGTTCGGCGGCGTGCCGCCGGTCGTCCAGGTGCGGCCGGGCACGGTCCTGCGGACGTGGACGCTCGACTGCTTCGCCGGCCGGGTCCGGTCCGCCCAGGATCTCCCGAGCCAGGTGTGCGACCCGCGCCAGCTCAACCCGCAGACCGGGCCGTGGTTCGTCGAGGGCGCCCGCCCGGGCGACACCCTCGCCGTGCACTTCGTCAGCATCACCCCGCGCGAGACCTGGGGGGTGAGCTCGACGGTGCCGTTCTTCGGTTCGCTGACGGCGACACCGACGACCGCGATGCTGCACCCCGCGCTCCCCGAGCGGACCTGGATCTACGCGCATCGACACCGCCGCGGGGGTCGTCCGGTACGAGGCGCGCGACACGGCCTTCACCGCCGAGCTCCCGCTCGACCCGATGCACGGCACGGTCGGCGTCGCCCCTGCCCTCGGGGAGGTCCGCTCGTCGCTGGCACCGGGCGACTGGGGCGGCAACATGGACACCCCCGAGATGCGCGCGGGCGTCACCTGTTACCTCCCGGTGAACGTCGAGGGCGCCCTGCTCTGCTTCGGCGACGGGCACGCCCGCCAGGGCGAGGGCGAGACCTGCGGCGTCGCCGTCGAGTGCGCGATGGACACCGTGGCCATCGTCGACGTCGTCCCGCTCGCCGCCACCGGTCGGCCGACGGCCTGGCCCAGGCTCGAGAGCGACGCCTTCCTGATGACGACGGGATCGGCACGACCGCTGGAGGACGCGTTCCGGATCGCGCACCAGCAGATGGTGCTGTGGGTCGCCGAGCTCACCGGGCAGAGCGAGCTCGACGCCTACCAGCTCGTCTCGCAGGTCGCGCTGACCCCGATCGCGAACGTCGTCGACACGAACTACACCGTCGTCGCCAAGGTGCCGAAGGCGGTGCTCGGCGGGGCGACCGCCATGGCGGGCCTGCACGACCGGCTTCGCGCCAGGGCCGCGGCCTCGCGCGCGCCCGGCCGCGGCTGACCGGGATGAGCCGGCTGGCGACCGTGCGTCGACCTCGGCCTCGCCCAGCGGATGTGCGCGGCCGCCCGCCGCGAGGCCGCGGCCGTCGGCGCCCTGGTCTCCGTCGCCGTGGCCGACGCCGGCGGCCACCTCGTCGCGTTCGAGCGGATGGACGGCGCCGAGATCGCCGGCCCACGTGCTCGCCCGCGACAAGGCGTACACCGCGGTCGCGCACCGGTGCGCCACGGCCGACCTGGCGGCGGCGAGCGCCCCGGGGGCCGACCTCGCCGGCCTCTCCAGCGCCGACGGCGGCCGCTACGTCTGCTTCGGCGGAGGCCTGCCGCTGTGGTGGGAGGGCCGGGTGGTCGGGGGGTCGGGGTCAGCGGCGGCACGGCCGCCCAGGACGTCGCCTGCGCCGCGGCGGCCGCCGGCGTCTTCGAGGAGGACGTGTGACGGAGCGCATCGGCCGCTACCGCTTCATGGACGCCCAGCGCGTGAACCTCGACGGCTTCGCCGTGGAGGACGCGGCCCTCGGGCTGATCGCCTTCGACTCGCCGGCCGACCCCGCGCCCTCGCTCGTCGTCCAGCGACGGCCGGGTGGTCGAGATGGACGGGCAGGGCCGAGGCCGACTTCGACACCATCGACGAGTTCATCGCCCGCCACGGCCTCGACCTCGACGGTGGCCGACGAGGCGATGGCGCGTCGACGACCTCGCCTTCGCCCGGATGCTGGTCGACCCCGCCGTCCCGCGCGCCGAGCTGGTCCGGCTGGCAGCCGGCATGACGCCGGCCAAGCTCGCCGCCCCTCGCGCTGCTGCGCCCGGTCGAGCTGATGATCGCGATGACCAAGATGCGGGCGCGACGTACGCCGAGCAACCAGGCTCACGTCACCAACCGGCCGACGACCCGTTGCTGCTCGCCGCCGACGCCGCGACCGCCGCGGCGTTCGGCTTCCGCGAGCTCGAGACGACCGTGCCGGTGCTCGGTGACGCGCCGTCCAACGCGGTGGCGGTCTCGCTCGGCTCGGCCGTCGGTGCGCCCGGCGTGCTCGTCCAGTGCTCGGTCGAGGAGGCCCTGGAGCTCGAGCTCGGGATGCGCGGCTTCGTGTCCTACGCCGAGACCGTGTCGCTCTACGGCACCCACGCAGGTCTTCGTCGACGGCGACGACACCCCGTGGTCGAAGGCCTTGCTGGCCGTCGGCGTACGCCTCGCGCGGGGTCAAGATGCGGGTCACGTCGGGCGGCGGCGCCGAGGCGCTGATGGGCGGCGCCGAGGGCCACTCGATGTTCTACCTCGAGGCGCGCTGCGTCGCGCTGGCGCGCGCGATCGGCGCGCAGGGGGTGCAGAACGGCGGCATCGACTCGGCCTCCGTCGCCGGCGCTCGGTGCCGGAGCGGCGTGCGCTCCTGACCGCCGAGAACCTGATGGTGATGCTGCGCAACCTCGAGTCGTGCTCCGGCAACGACGCGCTGATGAGCGAGTCGGACGATGCGGCGCACGGCGCGCACCCTGCCGATCCTGCTGGCCGGCTCCGACTTCATCTGCAGCGGGTTCGGCTCGATCCAGCGCTTCGACAACATGTTCGGCCCGTCGCAACTCAACGCCGAGGACATCGACGACTTCCTCGCCATCCAGCGCGACTGGGGGGTCGACGGCGGGCTCCGCACCGCCGCCCGACGTCGAGCTCGCAGCGCTGCGCCGGCGGGCCGCGCGAGGTCGCGCGCGACGTGTACGCGCCACCTCGGCCTGGCCGACTTCACCGACGACGCAGGTCGAGCTCGCCGTCGACGCCGCCGGCTCCAAGGACCTGCCGGCACGACCGACACGTTGGCGCGTGCTGAACGCGCGCGCACGCCATCAGGCACGTCGCGGCATGACGGTGCTCGACGTCGTCTCGGCCCTCCACGCAGTGCGGGCTACCCCGGTCGAGGCCGCAGCGGCTGCTCGACATGCTCGGCGCCCGGGTCGAGCGGCGACTACCTGCAGACCGCCGCGATCTTCGACGAGCGATGCAGCGTGCTCTCGCTGGTCACCGACCCGAACGACTACGCCGGCCCCGGCACCGGCTACGACCCGACGCCGGCGCGGCAGGCCGAGATCGACGGCGTCCGGCAGCAGCGGTCGGTCGACGACCTGCGCGCCGAGCAGGACGACTGCCGGCCGAGCTGCCTCAGTTCGCCGACGTCGGCCCCGCGGCCGCCGGCACGACCCCCGGCGAGGTCGTCGATCGGCGCTGTCGCCCGCGGTCGGCCGCGCGATCTGGCCGACCCTCTCCGGGCCTGACCGTCGTCGACGCCCTCGGCGAGATCCTCGCCGGGCTCGAGGAGGAGGGCTGCGTCGGCCGGGTCGTCCGGGTCAACGACTCCATCGACCTCGGGCTCGATCGGGCTCACGGCCGCCCGGCTCGCCGGGTCGGGGATCGGGATCGGGCTCCAGGCCAAGGGCACCGCCCTGATCCACCGCCGCGACCTGACGCCGCTGGCGAACCTCGAGCTGTACAGCGTCGCGCCGACCGTCGGCCGTCCCGCTCTACCGGCTGCTCGGCGTCGAACGCCGGCCGGCACGCCAAGGGCGCGACCCCCGAGCCGGCCCGCAACCCCTACTCCGACGAGGCGATCGAGGCGCGCTACCACACCCGCGTCGTCGCCCTCGTCGCGCATCGAGCGCGAGAGCGCCGCGCTGGCCGTGCACGAGGGTGCTCCGCCCGTCGAGGACCTGGAGCTGGCGCCGTGACCGGTCGACCGAGCGGGCCTGGACAGGCCGAGCGGGCCGACGCTCGACGACGTCCGGGCCGGGGCCGTCGGGATGGCCGCCTTCCGGATCTCCGCGGCCACCCTCCGGCGGCAGGCCGAGGTGGCGCGCACGCACGTCAACCCGCAGCTGGCCGAGAACTTCGAGCGGGCGGCCGAGCTCACGGCTCTCACCGACGCCGAGGTGCTCGCGCTCTACGAGCTGCTGCGGCCTCGTCGCGCGACGGCGGCCGAACTCGAGAGCGCCGATGCGACCTCGAGGCCCGGTCAGCGCCGCGTCCGCCGCGCTCGTGCGCGAGGCGGCCCGGGTCTACGAGCGGCGCGGCCTGCTGCGGGCGTGACCCCGCGCCGCGTCGTCGCCGGGATCGACGTCGGGAACTCGACGACCGAGGTCGTGCTGGTCGACGCCTCGGCCGCGCCGCCCCGGCCCATCGCCTGGGACCGCGCGCCCACGCGGGGGCGCAAGGGGTCGCCGGCGGCCGCGGAGGGCGCCGCTGCGCTGGTCGCCCGGCTCTCGCGGCGGCACGGGCTGTCCCCGGCGCTGGCCTGCATCGCCCCGCAGCGGCCGGTGGACACGCTGACCGCGCTGGTCCCTCGCGCGCTGCCGGCGACGGGCGCCCTGTCCGTCCTCGCCGCGGCCGCCCCCACCCCGGGCCGGGCCGGGCGCGGCACCGGACGCCCGCTCCCGGTGACGGCGTCGCCGTTCAGCAGCCCCACGGCCCCGTCGTGCTCCTCGCCGTGCCGGCCGCGACGGGGTACGCGGAGGCCGCGGAGCGGATCCGCGCCTGGACGGCCGCCGGGGCCCGGGTCGCCGCGGTGCTGGTGGAGGCCGACGAGGGCGTGCTCGTCGCCCGCCGCTGCGGGCTGGACGTTCCCGTGCTCGACGGCGTCCCCGTGGCCCGCGCGGCCGGCGCGGAGCTCGTCGCGGTCGAGGTCGCCGGGCCCGGCCGCCCGCTCGGCGTGCTCACCGACCCGCTGCGGCTGCGGGCACTGGCCGACGGGATCGAGCCGGCCGCCGCCTCGGCCGTCGCCCGCTCCCTGGCGGACGCCGGCAGCGCTGCGGTCGCCGTCCGGGTCGTGGTGCCCGGTGGCGGCGGGTGGGGTGACGGCGCGTCGGGTGACGGCGGCGGGACCGGAGGGCACGGCCGGCCCGACCGGGACGACACAGACCACGGGGGCGCCTGGGTGCTCGACCGCGAGGGGGGCCGGCACGGGCTGGCCGAGGCGGTGGCGGCGGTGCGTGCCGCCGCCCCCGGCTGGGCCCGGCAGGTCGCTCTGCCGGGCCGTGCTCCCGCTCCCGTCGAGGATCTCTGGGTGGCCGACCTCGACGCCGCCGCCGCGGAGGTCGAGGCCCGCCGAGGCACCGACCTGTCCCACGGGCTCGTCGTCGCGGGTCTGGCGCCGCACGACGAGGTCGCCGCCGCGGCCACGCGCGAGGCCCTCACCCGCGCGCTCGGGGTGCCCGTGGTCGTCGCGCCCGGCGAGACGGCGGCGGCGCGGGCGGGCGCGTTGTCGACGCCCGGGGCCGCGCCGGACGCGGTGGTCCTCGACCTGGGTGGCGGGACGGTGGACGCCGTCGCGCCAGGCGGCACCGACGTCGTCGTGGCCGGCGCCGGTGACATGGTGACGAGCGCGATCGCCGCGGTGCTGGGGCTCCCTCGCGGGGCGGCCGACTGGGTGAAGCGCGGGCCCTGCGCGCGCCGGGAGGGGCCGCACCTCCTGCTGGGCGAGGACGGCTCGCGCACGTTCTCCGCGGTGCCGGCTCCGGCCGAGGCCGTGGGCGCGCTCGTCGCGCCGGGGCCGGCGGGCTGGCTGCCCTTCTCGCGGAGCCTCGCGCCCGCCGAGTGGCGGGCCCTGCGCCTGCACCTCAAGCGCGTGACGCTCGGTGAGAACGTCGCGCGCTGCCTGCGCCTGCTGGCGGAGCGCACGGGCGCCGTCCGCGAGGTGGTCCTGGTGGGGGGTGCGGCCGGTGACGCGGAGGTGCTGCGGGTCCTGGACCGGGCGGTGCCGGGCGCGCTCGTGGGGAGGGCGGACGTCGCCGGCGGCCTCGTCGCCGGATCCCTCGGGCATCGGTGGGCGGTGGCCTACGGAATGACACTGGAGATCGACCGGTGAATGCCCGACCGGCCGGTGCTCCTACGCGGCGCGCTAAACCCGGCGGGGCCCGGACGATCACCTCGACCCCGCCGCCGCCCTGGCCCAGGCGCAGCAGGCCATGGGGCCCGGGCTCACCATCCTGCGGACGGCGACCGACGGCACACCGGGCCACGTCAACGTCAGGTACGGTCTGGCCGGCTTCTGGGTGTTCGGCGCCGGGCGGGGCGCTACACCGCGACCGCGCACGACGCCTACTCCGGCACCCCGTTCGCCCCGGAGCAGGGCTGGATCTCGGCGAGCCGCTCGCAGCCGCCCGGCAGCGGGGCAACGGCTGGTACCGCGAGTTCGACCGTGGCTGGGCGGCGCTCAACCTCACGCCGGACGGCGCCGCAAGGTCACCTTCCACGCACCCCACGGGCTCGTCGACGCGAGCGGCGCCGACGTCGGCGGCCGGGTCACGCTGGCCCCGCACGAGGGTGCGGTCTATCGATACGGACCGGCCCGCCTGGTCAAGGTCCCTATCCGGAGCCGAAGCCTGAGGGACGATCACCCCCCCAGTTCTGAGGACGCCCTCCCATGCCCACTCTGCGCTCCCTTCGCCTCGGTCCGCGGCTCGCCGTTCCAGCGGCCTCGGGTCTGTCGTCGCCGGCGTCATCGGTGGCGTCGCCTTCGTCCAGGGCCCAAGCGGTCTCGAACGAGCAGGTCGGTCGTCGCAGCCGTCGACGCGCTCAACGTGCTGGTGACCCAGGTCGATGTCGCCCACAGCGACTCCCAGCTGGCCAGCCGCCAGGGTCTGCTCGCCAAGACCGCCCGGGCGGACAAGGCGGCCGAGGACGCCCAGCACGCGGCCAACGACCTCGTCACCGCGCTGCTGACCAAGATCGACAGCACGGCACGTGACGCGCCCGACGAGGTGCAGGCAGCCGTGCGCCCCTTCCACGCGGCAGTCGCCGCCTACATGCAGGCAGCTGTCGCCAACATGCACACGCTGACGCAGCTGGGACCCGACAGCGACGAGGGACGGGCGATGCTCGCCGCCGACGACCAGCGGGTCGCCGGCGTCGACGCGCCGACCAACGCGCTGGAAGCTCTCCTGGAGAAGGACTCCGCGGCGGCCAACACCGGGCTCACGGCCAGCCTCGCCAGCGTGCGCACCGCGATCGTCGTCGCCCTGATCGCCGGCCTCGCCCTCATCGTCCTCGCCTCGCTCGCGATCGTCCGGTCGATCACCGGTCCCGTCTCCCGCATGGTCCTCGCGCTGCGAGACGTGGCCGCCCGGAAGCTCGCGACCGAGGTCGAGACCGGGTTCCGCGACGAGATCGGCGAGATGGCGTCGGCCCTCCACGAGGCGGTGGTCGGCACGCGCAGCACCGTCGAGGCGCTCAACGAGGCGTCGGACCTGCTGACCTCGTCGGCCGCCCAGCTCGCCACGATCTCCGGGGACCTCGACACCAGTGCCCGCGCGACCTCCACCCAGGTCGAAGAGGCCTCGGCGTCCGCGACCCAGGTATCCGGCGGCGCCGGCGCGATGTCGGCGGCGACGGAGGAGATGAGCTCGTCGATCCGCGAGATCGCCTCCAACTCCGCCACGGCCGCATCGGTCGCCCAGTCCGCCGTCGCCACCGCGGAGGAGACCTCCGAGTCCGTCGACCGCCTCGGGCAGGCGAGCTCGGAGATCGGGGAGATCCTGCGCACGATCACGGTGATCGCGGAGCAGACGAACCTTCTCGCGCTCAACGCCACGATCGAGGCCGCCCGCGCGGGTGAGGCCGGCAAGGGCTTCGCAGTCGTCGCCACCGAGGTCAAGGAGCTGGCCCAGGCGACGGCGCGTGCGACGGACGACATCCGGAGCAAGGTCGACGCGATCCAGTCGACCACGGACGAGACCACGAACGCGATCGGCCAGATCCGGACCGTCGTCAGCCAGATCAACGACATCCAGGGCACGATCGCCGCGGCGGTCGAGCAGCAGTCGGCGGCGACGTCCGAGATCAGCCGCAACGTGTCCGACATCGCCACCGGCTCCGACACGATCGCCGAGACGATCGCGGATGTCGCCAAGGTCGCGAGCGGCACCTCGGTGAGCGCCGCCGCCACCCGGACGTCGGCCGGCGAGCTCAAGGACCTGTCCGAACGCATCCGCGGGATCCTCTCGACCTTCAGCTACTGACCGCCGGCGGAGGGGGCGCGAGCAGGGCTGCGGGAGGAGCCGGACGCCGTCCGGCTCCTCCCGCAGCCCGGTCCTGCCGCGCTCTCAGCTGATGACGTCGAAGATCTGCCAGCCGGTGCCGATCCGGACGCGGGGCCGCCACGCTCCGGCGTCGTCGCGCGAGTACAGCCACAGGTAGCCCGTGCTCCGCTCCCGCGCGACGACGTCCGGCCGGGTGTCGCCGTTCATGTCTCCCGGCGCGGCGAGAGCGTCGAACGATCCCCAGCTCGTTCCGATCCGGCTGCGCGGGCCGAGGAGGCCCGTCGAGGCACCCGGATACAGCCAGAGGTAGCCGGTGGCCTTCTCACGGGCCAGCACGTCGGGCCGCCCGTCGCCAGTGATGTCACCCGCTCCCATGACGGCGTCCATGGCCTGCCAACCGCCCCCGATCCGGGTGCGCGTCCCCCAGCCCGACGGCGTCCGGCGGTAGAGCCAGAGCGAACCCGTCGCCTTGTCGCGCGTCATGACGTCGGGGACGCCGTCGCCGCTGAGGTCCCCGACGCCGAACGCGAGGTCCATGCCCTGCCAGCCCGTGGCCGCCTGCCGGCGCGGGGAGAAGCCGCCGCCGCTGCGCCGGACGGGGTAGATCCACAGCGCTCCCGGTCGCCCGCTCGAGCGCGAGCACGTCGGGGATCCCGTCGTTCGTGAGGTCGTCAGCGGTGTCGACGACGGAGAACCCCTGCCACCGGCTCCCGATCTGCACCCGCGTCAGCCACGTCCCGCTCGCGGTCCGCGGGTAGAGCCAGACGGCGCCGGTGGTGCGCTCACGGGCGACCAGGTCGGTCGTCCAGTCCCCGTTGAGGTCGTTGGGACCGGACGGCGGGTACGGGCGCGCCGGTGCGGCGGCGTAGGCCGGGCAGGTCAGGTCGCTGTCCCGGGTGTCGTCGTACCACTGCGGCGAGGTGCACGGGACCGCCCGAGACGCTCGGCCCGGCGCACATGGCGAGGGCGTCGGCCGCCGTGCGGCGGCCCGCGGTCGCCCACACCGGGACGCCCGGCAGCCGCCAAGGGCCGGCGATCGCCGCCCACCCGCTGGTGTAGGAGTAGAGGCCGTACGCGTACCCGGCATCGTGCAGGCCCCGCAGCAGGCCGGTGACGACCCAGCGGTTCTTCGCCCGGCCGACGTCGGAGCCGGCCAGCCAGGGCTGGTCGGTGCGGGGTTCCACGTCGACCCACACGACCGGAGGACGGAAGCCCACGGCGGCCAGCGTGGCGACGGCGTACGTCGCCTCGGCGTAGCCGACGTTGGCGAGCTTGCCGGTGAACGTGGACGACGACCACGGGCCCGCGGCCCCCTGGCTCGCGAACTGGCCGTTCGTCGGGTAGGCGGCCATCGTGTAGGCCTGCGCGGGGACGCCGTTCGCCCGCGCCCACCCGACCTGGTCGCTCAGGCAGGGGTTCCGCGTGAACGGCAGGCCCTTGGTCAGCCCGACGACGACGAACGCCGCGGTGACCGGCGGCATCGGCAGCCCGTAGCCGCCCTGCGCCACGCTGCACTGCGGCCACGACACGTCGTTGCCGTACGACGTGGCCGCCTGCGCCGGCGCCGGAGCGGCGAGGCCGAGAGCGGCCACCGCCACGCCGGCGCTCAGGAGGGCGAGCCGACCGCGGATCGATGATGCGCCCACGAGGCACCTCCGCAGCGACGCGCACCTCCTCGGGCACGCTGCGATCAGCATGCGCCCGCTCGTGCCGGTTCCTCCAGGGCCTTCCGGCCCATCGCCGCTCGACAACCGGGGGGCTCAGGCATCGGGCGGGCCGGCGGGCCGGGGCACGACGGGCGCCCCCTCGCTCAGCGCGCGGACCAGTTGCGCGCGCGACGAGACGCCGAGCTTGGGGAAGATGCGGTACAGGTGGCTGCCGACCGTCCGGTGGGAGAGGTACAGCCGCCGGCCGATCTCCTTGTTGCCGAGCCCCTCCATCACGAGGCCGGCGATCTGGCTCTCCTGCGGGGAGAGCAGGTCCCAGGGGCTCGCCGCGGCGACGGGCGCGCTCCCCGCCGACAGGGAGGCGCCGGCCACCGCGACCGGGGCGGCCTCGCCCGCCGCCCGCAGCTCCCGGCGGACCCGCTCCACCCAGGGCAGGGCGCCGGTCCGGACGAACTCGTCACGGGCGGCGCGCAGATGCAGACGTGACTCGCTCACCCGCTGGTGCCGGCGCAGCCAGCTGCCGTAGGCCAGCAGCAGTCGCCCGTGTTCGAACGGCCAGTCGCTCCAGTCGCGGTCGAGGGCCGAGGCGAACGCCTGTTCCGCCTCGTCGGGCCCCGCGAGGATCGCCCGGGCGTACCCGATCGCCACGGTGACGCCGACGGCGGGCGTGCGGGCCGCCAGCGGCGCGAATCGCGCGAGCTCGGCCCGGGCCTCGTCGGCCCGGCCGATCTGCACGGCGGCCTCGGCCAGGTGCCCGAGGCTGCGGCACGCCTGCATCCGCTGGGCGGCCGCGTCGTTCGGGGCGAAGAGGTGCCACAGGTGGTCGAAGGCCTGGTCCGGCCGCCCGCGGCCGGCCGCGGTGACGCCGTTCGCCAGGTGGGTGACCGCCAGCCCGATGGTGTTCCGGGTGGCCGTGGCCAGCTGCTCGGCCTGCCTGCCCCGGGCGTCCGCCTCGTCCTCACCCCGCAGGCCGGCGATCATCGGCCTGGGCGGCCAGGCCGGCGGCCTCGGGGATGGGCTGGTGGATGTCCCGGGCGACCCGGACGCACTCCTGGGCGGCGGGCGCGGCCACCTGCCAGCGCGCCCGGCGCAGCGCGGCCCACGCCAGCAGGCTCAGCGCCTCGGCGAGCTGGGTGAGCCGGCCTTGCTCGCGCAGCCCCTCGGCCGCGGCGGCGCAGTACGCCTCCGCCTCGGCGTAGGCCCCCACGCACGCGCCCGCGAAGCCGTACATCAGGAGGTCGCGCGGGTCGTCGTCCGGGCGAGGAACGCGCCGGTGCAGGACCTCGATCACCCGGCCGGCGCGGTCGAACGGCGCCGCGTTCGCCTGGATGACCACGAGCCTCGGGTCCTCCTCGCCCACGGTCAGCCGGTCGGCGGCGTCGACCACCCGGCGCTCGACGTCCGGACCGAAGTCCAGGTGCCAGCAGCGCGAGGCCGCCCGCAGCAGGAAGCGCAGGGCGAGGTCCTCGTCGTGCTGGCGCAGACTCTCCTCGGCGAGCCCGACGAGTGCGTCGACCCGGGCGGCCCCGCCGTGCAGGGCCGCGTCGGTCAGCTCGGCGACGGCCTCCAGGCGGAGCCGGTCGTGGGCGTCCGCCAGCAACGGGGCGGCGTCCGCGAGGTGCTTCCTCGCGAGGTCCGATCGGCCCGCGGCGGCGGCCAGCTCCGCGACGCGCAGCAGGCGGCGGCCCCGCGCGACCGGTGACTCGCTGAGCCGGGCGGCCCGTTGGAGCGCCTGCATCGCGGCGGTCACCGCGCCCCGCCGCTCGGCCCGGACGGCGGCGTCGTCGAGCTCGTGCGCCACGGCCTCGCTCGGCGCGGCGACGGCGTAGGCGAGGTGCCAGGCACGCCGGTCCGGCTGGTCGACGGCCAGCTCGGCGAGCGCCGCGTGCACCGCCTGCCGGCGACCGGCCGGGGCCGCCTGGCTCACCGCGGACCTCACCAGCGGGTGGCGGAACCGGATGCCGGCGGCGTCGACCGTGGCCAGCCCCGCGAGCACGGCCGGATCGAGGTCCGCGACCGCGCGGGGCGCACCGGCCACGAGCCGGGCCACGGCCAGGACGTCGACGACGTCGCCGGTGTCGCCGATCGCGGCGGCGAGGAGCAGGTCTCGGGTGGGCTCGGGGAGCTCGGCGATGCGGCCGGCGAAGGACTGCTCGAGGCGCCGGGTCAGCGGGAGCAGCCGCCCGGGCAGCTTCGGCAGGTCCGAGAGGGCGTCCGGCTCCAGGGACAGCGGCAGTTCGAGGATCGCGAGCGGATTGCCCTCCGCCAGGGCGAGGACGCTCGAGCGGACCGCGGGGTCGAGACCGGGGCTGGCCAGGTCGATCAGGGCCGCGGACGCCGTCTCGTCGAGCGGATCCAGCACGAGCTCGGGCAGCCCCGACCCGGCGAGCACGTCACCGCCGGTGGACCGGGTGGCCACCAGCAGGAGCACGGGATCGGGACTCAGCCGGCGCGCGACGAAGGCGAGCACCTCGACCGACGAGGGGTCGAGCCAGTGCGCGTCGTCGACCACCACGACGACCGGGCCGCGCGCGGTGAGCGCCGACAGCAGGTCGAGGCAGGCCAGGGCCACACCGAAGACGTCGACGGTGGCCCCGGCCGTGCCGAAGGCATCCTCGAGGATCTCCCGGCGGGGGCGAGGGATCGCTGCCAGGTCGCCGAACGCCGGGCGCAGCAGCTTGTGCAGGCCGGCGAGGGGCAGCCGCCGCTCGGTCGGCGTCCCGTCGGTGCGCAGGACCTGCCAGCCGGCGGCGGTCGCCTGCCGGGCGACGTGCTCGAGGAGAACGCTCTTGCCGGCACCGGGATCGCCGCGGAGCACCAGGGCGAACCCGTCGGGGGCGGCCGCCAGGGCCAGCCGCAGCGCGCCGAGCTCGCGCTGCCGGCCCAGCAGCGCCGCCGTCGTGGAGCTGGTCGCCATGGCCGACGTGGTCCTTCCGCCCGGTCGTGGCTTCCAGCATGGGGGGCCGGGCGGCGAACCACCACCCCGTGGCGATCTCGTCGAGCTGCTCGGCCGGGTCGGTGACCGTTCTCGCCCCGCTGCGTGATTGCACCCGCTGATGCACTGTCGGGCCTGATCTCTGGCCGCGACAGTGCGTCAACGGGTTCGGTCGGGTGGGGCCGGCTGGTCACGGCCGCGTACTGCCCCGGCGGACGATGGACCACGGCGCGGCGTGCGAGGGCGGTTGCTGCCCGAGCGCGGCGTGCGCGCAGGCCCCGCCCTGGTCGCGCAGCGACTGGGCGACGGTGGTCAGCCCGAGTTCCGCCGCCACCGGGGCGTCGTCCCACCCGGTCACCACGAGGTCGCCGGGGATGACGCGGCCGGCGGCGCGGGCGGCGCTCACGACCCCGGCCGCCTGCTGGTCACTCATCGCGGCGATCGCGTCGGGCGGGTCGTCGGACGTCAGCAGGGTCGCGGCGAGCCTCTCGGCCTCGGCCGTGTCGTTGCGGGCGCAGACCGCGACGACGACGTCGCGCCACACGATCCCGGCGTCCGCGGCCGCCTGCCGGTAGCCCTCGAGCCGGTGGCGCGTGACCGGGAACGAGACCTCGTCCGGGTCCACCCCGGCGCCGATCCCGCTGACCCGGTCCCGGCCCAGCGGCAGGCTGAGGACGGCGGGCCGCGCGGCGCCCGCGAACGCGATCCTGCCGACAGCGCGGGCGGCCGCGCGGTTGTCGATGGTCACCAGGGCCAGGCCGGGGACGGCGGGCCCGCCGTGGACGACCGCCGGGCGTCTCATCGCCTGGACGGCGGCCAGGATCGGGTCGTCGTCCGAGGTGGTCCAGACGATGAACCCGTCGACCGCGGCGGCCATGATCCGGGTCACGTCCTCGGCGGCGCCCGTGATCGGCAGGATCGTCATGCCGTACCCGTGGTCGGCGCAGACCTCGGCGACCCCCGCCATGAAGGACACCGCGCCGGGGTCGTCGAACGCGTAACTCAGGTGCTCCCCCAGCACGACGCCGAGGGTCAGCGTGCTGCCGCGGCGCAGCGAGCGCGCTCTCGGCGTCCGGGCCCGGGTACCCCAGCTCGGCCGCTGCGGCGAGCACCTTCGCCCGCGCCTGGTCGGACACCCGCGCGGGCTGGTTGTAGGTGTACGAGGCGGTCATGACCGACACGCCGGCCAGCTCGGCGACCTGGGCGAGCGTCACGCGCGCCGAACCGGCGGACAACGTCATGGCGCAGACTAGCGCGCTGTGTATCGTTACACGTATGAGGGGATCATCGGCGGTCACGCGGACTTCGGCGGAGGGCGACGCCCACCGGCTTCCGTCGCGACCGGCTCACCTGGCTCGCGTACGTCGATGCTCGCCTGGTTCGCGTACCTGCAGGGGGCGCCCGGACTGGTCGTCACGCACCTTCGCGACGAGCTCGCACCTGAGCTACTCGGCGGGCGGCTTGCACGTCGCGGCGTTCGCGGCGGGCAGCCTGACCGCGGGCTTCATCGCAGCGCGGCTCGAGCGCACGGTCGGGCGGCGCACCCTCTTCTGGTCGGCGGCCGCGGTGATGGGTGCGGGCACGATCGCCCTGACGGCCGGTCACGCCGCCGCGGTCACCATCGCCTCGATGCTGGTGATGGGCGTCGGCGGGGGCCTCCTCCTCGTGGCGATCCAGGCCGCGCTGGTCGACCACCACGGGCGGCGCAGCGCGGTCGCGCTCACCGAGGCCAACGTCGCGGCCAGCATCGCGTACGTCGTGCTGATCGCCGCGCTGTCGCTGTCGGCGGTGCTGCACGCCGGCTGGCGGGTGGCGCTGCTGGCGTCGCTCGTGGTCCCGGTGCTCGCCTGGTGGACGAACCGCCGGCTGGCGATCGACGCCCCGCCGCCGTCGCAGGTGCCGCAGGGCCGCCTCCCCGGCGTGTTCTGGATCGCGGGCGGCATGCTCGTCTGCACGACCGCCGCCGAGTGGTGCGTCACGGCCTGGGGCGCGACCTTCGTCCAGGGCGCGGCGCACGTGTCGTCGGACGCTCGCGGTCACGCTGATGGTCGGGTACTTCGGCGGCGTGCTGGCCGGGCGCGTCGTCGGCAGCCGGCTGGCGCGGCGGTACGAGCCGGCTCACCTGCTGGCCGTGGCGCTGGCCGTGAGCGTCGGTGGGGTTCGCCGTCCTGTGGCCGGCGACGGTGCCCGCCCAGGCGCTGCTCGGCCTGTCGCTGCTCGGGATCGGGCTCGGCAACCTGTTCCCGATGGCGCTGTCCGTGACCGTGGCGCTCGCCCCCGGCCGCGCGGCGCTGGCGAGCGGGCGGGCCGTGTCGATGACCTCGCTGGCGGTGCTGCTGGCACCTCTCACCGTCGGGGCGCTGGCCGACGCGACCTCCCTGAAGGCCGCGCTCGGCGTCGTGCCGGTCGTGCTGGTGCTCGCGGCGGCGGGGCTCACCGTCGTCCAGCGGGCCCGCGCCGGGAGCGTGCCACGCGACGGGTGAGCGCGCATCACCCAGCAGGGGCGAGCGACTCGGCGGTCGGCGCGGCCGTCAGGTCAGGCAGATGTCGGGGAGCTCGAACCACAGCAGCTCCTCGAACGCGGGCGACACGCGGGGTGCCGCGACACGCTCCAGGGCCGGAGGCGGCGCCTGGGCGAAGATCTCCCGCGCCTGCTGCAGGTGTCGTCGCAGCGCCGACTGCGGAAGGCGCTCGCGCCGGCGCGGGAAGACCATGCGGCCGTCGCCGTCGTACTCGACGTCCGCGAGGCGCAGAGGTTCCTCGAGCGGCCCCCGCCGATGCCGCCAGAGCCCCGTGCGAGGGTCGAACCGGTAGTCGGGCAGCAGGCGCCATCCGTCGCGCGCCACCATGTCGACGGCTTCGACGATGTAGTCGACGACCGCGTCGGGGACGAAGTAGTTGAGGTTGACCCGCACCCAGCCGGGCTTGATGCCCTCGTGACCCCGCAGGATCTGCCGCTCGAAGGCCTGGGACCGGTCCGGGCCGATACCGAGCAGGCGATGGCCGTACGGGCCGGCGCAGGAGCAGCCGCCGCGGCTCTGGATGCCGAAGAGGTCGTTGAGCAGCGCCACGACGAAGTTGTGGTGCAGCAGGGCACCGGGGACGCCGTCCTGCAGGCGCCGGAGGGTGAACGACACGATGGCGAGGCGATCGGCGTCCGGATTCCCGAGGATCTCGATCGACGGGTTGCCGCGCCAGCACGCGAACGCCCGGCGCAGCAGCTGCTCCTCGCGGGCCTTGATCGCGTCGACGCCGACGGCCTGCTTGAGCTGGAAGACCAGACCGGCCCGGACGGACTCGACGATCGCGGGAGTGCCACCCTCCTCGCGGTGCTCGACGTCGTCGATGTAGACGTGCTCCACGGTGTTGACGTACTGCACCGTCCCACCGCCGGGAACGACCGGGACGCTGTTGCGCACCAGGTCACGGCGCACGGCCAGGACGCCGGGTGACCCGGGCCCGCCGATGAACTTGTGCGGGCTGAGGAAGACGGCGTCCTTGCGCAGCGCGCGGTCCGCCCCCTCGCCCGCCGGATTCATCCGGACGTCCACGTACGGTGCGGCGGCCGCGAAGTCCCAGAACGCGAGCGCGCCGTGCGCGTGCAGGAGCCGGGTCACGGCGTCGGTGTCCGTGAGGATCCCGGTGACGTTGCTGGCGGCCGAGAACGCACCGATGCGCAGCGGTCTGGCCGCATGGCGCGTCAGCTCCGCCTCGAGAGCGTGGAGGTCGATGTGACCGTCGGCGTCGGCGGGGATGTCGACGACGTCGGCGATGCTCTCCCGCCAGGGCAGCTCGTTGGAGTGGTGCTCGAAGGGACCCACGAAGACGACCGGCCGCTCCTGCGGAGGGATCACCGAACGCAGCGCCTACCGCTCGTCGAGCTCGGCCGGGATCCGCAGGCCGAGGATGCCGATCAGCTTGTCGATGGCTGCCGTGCAGCCCGAGCCGCAGAAGATGACGGCGGTGCTGTCGTCACCGCCGATGGCATCCCGGACGACGCTTCGGGCGTCCTCGCGCAGCAGTGTCGTCTGCAGCCCGGTGGCGCTGGCCTCGGTGTGGGTGTTGGCGTACCGGGGCAGGACCTCCTGCCGGATGAAGTCCTCGATGAAGGACAAGGCCCGCCCTGACGCCGTGTAGTCGGCGTACGTGAGGCGCCGGGGGCCGTACGGGCCCTGCAGGACCTGATCGTCGCCGATCACGGCGGCGGCGATCCGCCGGATCAGCGGCGTCGAGACAGGGTCCTGACCCTCTGGGGCGAGCGCAGGATGCCCGGCGTCGTCGCGCCTCGAGGCCACCGGCGGCTCTCGGTCGGTCGCCATCCGCCCTCCTCGGTGCTCGCCCTGCGTGCGGAAACCTCCCGGATGATCCTCAGCTTGGCAGGACGGGGCTCGCGGTGGCGATCGAACGCCCGGGTCAGAAGGCCGCCAGTTGTTCGCGCGTCAGCCCGGACAGACCCATGGTGTCCATCGTGCGGGCGCGCTCGGCGGCGAGGTCCTGACCCAGCCACGACGGACGCGATGTGGATCACGCGCGTCCATGGTGGGGGTCGGCACCGACAGGTGCCGGGCCAGGTCGGTCAGGAACACCATCCAGTAGCCGACGTCCTCGGTCAGGTAGCGGTGATGCAGCTCGTCCTGCGCCTTGATGCCGCGGAAACCCGGTGCGGTGGAGTACCCGGTGGAGTAGTTGGGCTCGGTCATGTAGCCCTGTCGCACCCCGAGATCTCGGGCTCGGAGAGGATCGTCACTCCGAGGGCCCGCGCGATGGCGAGCCGCTCGCCATCGACCGCCTTCATGACGCGGCCGACCGCCTCGGTGACCCCCTCCTCGTAGAACATGAAGTCGCCGCCCGTCCGCTCGATCAGCGCGGCGTTGAGCAGAGTGACGGCAGGGTGGATGACCGGGTTGCCGTTCTGCAGCGTGGTCTGGAAGATCCCCGCGGCTTCCTCCGTGTTGGGGTACGCCTGGCGAAGGACCTCCAGGAGCCGAGGCGTGTTGCTGCGCGGGGCGGCAGCGGCCGAACAGGCCGGTGTCGAACCGGTGGAAGATCCGCACACTGGCGTGCATCGACGCCCGCGAGGCGTACGGCAGCGTGCTGGTCTCGCCCACGACGATGCTCTCGTCATAGAGGTCCAGCCCCGCGGCGTGCTTGAAAGCGAGGCTGCCGACGCACGAGCTGGGGCAGACCACCACGGTCATCCCTGGCTGCAGGTGACCGCGGGTGTCGGCGCCGAACGGCTCGGTGGCGTAGGCGGGGCCGACGACGAAGACGACCTCCACGCCCTCCAGTGCCTCGGCGATGTCGGAGGTGACCGTCTCCAGCGGGACGAACCCCTCCAGCAGCGCCCTCGGCCTGGATGCCGCCGCGTTCGCGGACCGGCGCCAGATGGTGGTCGTGGACTGCGCTGTGCGTACAGGGAGACCCGGTGTCCTCGGCTCGCCCACTCGTAGGCGACCGCCAGCCCTCCACCGCCCTGCCCCCAGCACCGCGACGTTCATGAGAGCTGACTCCATTCGGCGCGCGTCCACGGCCTCGTCGACGGCAACCTTCTCACGAACGGTGCGCCGCCCTCGACCCTGTCCGGCGGACAGGATTCCTGCGTTCACGCGGGCACGTCGCGGGTGCGCCACCGGGCGAACCCGGCTGTCAGCAGTGCCGCCGCGACGAGCGTCAGCCCCGCGGCGGGCAGCACCCAGCTCGACGTGACCGGCAGCCGAGGTGTGTGCTGGAACGGCGAGAGATCCATCAGCCAGGCGGGCGCGTTCCAGAGCACGCCGAACTCCCCGAGGGCGATGAACGCCGCGAGCAGCCCCCAGGCGGCGGCCGTGGCACGCGGTGCCCATCCGAAGAGCAACACCACGACGCTCGTGATCACCCAGGCGGCCGGGATCTGAGCGAGCGCGACGGCCAGCACCCTGCCGAACACGGAACCGTCGTGCAGCGCCAGCGCAGCGGACGCCCCCATCGTGACACCGGTGACGATCATGAGGACGGCGACACCCCCGAGCGCCAGGGTCACGTGACCGGCCGCCCAGCGCCGTCGGGTCGCGGTGGTCGCGAGCAGGGGTTCGAGATGGCCGTCGACCTCCTCGCTGCGCAACCGCATCGCGGCGCTCACGCCGTACGCGGCCGCGATCGCGCCGAGGATGCCGAGTTCGGCGCCGATGAAGGCGTCGATGAGGACATGTGCGCCCCCGAGCTTGGAGAAGAACTCCCGGGCGTTCGCGGATGAGGCGAAATCCGTGATGCTGTTCGCGATCGACCCGAGCAGGGCAGCGCCGACCACGAAGCCGGCTGCCCAACCGAGCAGGGTGGGGCCCTGGAGACGGACGGCGAGATCCCAACCGCTGTTCATCGCCCCCCGGGAGGGCCCGGGGCGGTCCGCCAGGAGCCCTGCCCCCAGGTCACGCCGCGAGCGGAGGGCGAACCCCAGGGGGATGATCAGCGCGCAGAGCGCCAGCGGGAGGAGCAGCACCCACCAGCGGTCCCCGGCGAAGGCGCGTACCTGCTGTGTCCAGCCGATCGGTGACAGCCAGGACAGCCAGGACGCATCCGGCTCGGCGAGGTCCCCGACGGCGCGCAGGGCGTAGGCGACGGCGAGGACGACGAGCCCCAGCCCACGGGCGGCCCGTGCCGAGGTCGTCACCTGCGCGACGACGCCGCCGACCGACGCGAACGCCATGCCTGTCGCCGTCCACCCGAGCCCGAACGCGACAGCGCCGCCTGCCGGCAGTCCCACGCCTGCCAGCCAGGCGGCCGTCAGCAGGCCCAAGACGAGACTCGCCCCGGCTGCGAGTGCCAGGGCCGCTGCCAGCGGGGCGGCGCGGCCGACGAGCCCCCCGCTCACGAGCTCCAGCCGCCCCGACTCCTCCTCGGCGCGGGTGTGCCGGACCACGACGAAGAGCATGAGGACGCCGACCACGGCAGAGCCGAACGCGGTCAGCTTGATCAGGGAGATCGCGCCCAGCGAGCCCGGATCGTAGATCCGGCCGTACAGAGCCACCAGGGCGGCCGAGGCGTTGATGGTGCGGGCGGCATCCACCCGGGAGGCGACGTCCGGGTAGAGGCCGGCGGTCGCCTCGGCCGACGCGCCGGCCATGGCCGCGAGCCCGAGCAGCCAGGCCGTCAGGAGCCAGCGGTCCCGCCGCGCCGCCAGGCGGATCAGTCGACCGGTGCCGACCAGAGTGCCGGAGAGCCCGCCGGTGCGCGGACGGTGATCCGTACCGATCGGCGTCGAGCGGGGTCGGCCCGAGTGTCAGACATGTCCGGCCTGTTCCGCCGATCCGACGGCATCGGCGACGCGAGCGCCTTCTTCCGTGACACCGTAGTGGCGCAGGAAGAGCTCTTCCAGCGACGGTGGGTGGCTGGTCAGGGTATAGAGCCCGGCCGCTGTCAGTGACTTCAGGAGCGGGGCCAGCCCCGAC
This sequence comes from uncultured Actinomycetota bacterium, assembly GCA_963794075.1. GTDB lineage: Bacteria > Actinomycetota > Actinomycetes > Actinomycetales > Kineosporiaceae > DATKNA01. Next base: position 81,903 of record CAWCCY010000019.1, on the reverse strand, counting down.
GGCTCGACCTGGGCGGTGACCCGGTGGTCGGTCACCTCGACGGCGTGGACCCCGGGCAGCATCGCAAGTCCGCTGGGGACCACGGCCACGTCGGCGGTCACCGACGTGCGGGTCAGGTGGCGGAGCTGGTCGAGGGTCCCCGTCTCCACCACTTGTCCGGCACGGATGATGCTGATGCGATCCGACAGCGCCTCGGCCTCGCTCAGGATATGGCTCGAGAGCAGCACGCTGCGTCCCTCGTCGCGCAGCTCGCGGACGCACCGCCGAAAGCCGTCCTCCATCAGCGGGTCGAGTCCGCTCGTCGGCTCGTCGAGCAGGAACACCTCGGCTCGCGAGGCGAGCGCCCCGACCAGGGCGACCTTCTGCCGGTTCCCCTTCGAGTACGAGCGCGCCTTCTTGGTGGGGTCCAGCGCGAACATCTCGACGAGACGATCCCGGCGTCCCTGGTCGTGCCCGCCCTGCAGGTGACCCATCAGGTCGATGACCTCCCCGCCGGTGAGGTTGGGCCACAGGGCCACGTCCCCCGGAACGTAGGCGAGCCTGGCGTGCAACGAGCGGACGTCCCGCCACGGGTCCAGGCCGAGCACGCGGACCTCACCGGCGTCCGCACGCAGTATCCCGAGCAGGAGGCGGAGCGTGGTCGTCTTCCCGGCACCGTTGGGACCGAGGAAGCCGTGCACCTCGCCCTGGCGGACCACCAGGTCGAGCCCGTCGAGGGCGGTCACGGACCCGAACCGCTTGACGACCCCGGACACCTCGACGACGTTGCTCATCCCCGCACGGTACGAGTGCGGTGGGGGCACGTGAAGCGACCAAAGTCCCGCGTCGGCGTCACAGCCCCCAGGCGACCAGGTGCCAGGTCGACGAGCTGGGCCGAGAGGGCGGTCACGGTGACGGCGAGGGCGGCGCCGCCTCCGCGGTCAGCCCGCCAGGGCGCCGCGAGCGGCGGCCAACCGGCGGCCGGCCTCCTCGGCCACGGCCGTCAACGCGTCGTTGCCCGGCACGGTCGCCATGACCTGCGGGTCGAGGAACTCGACGATGCTGGCGCCGGCCCGCCCGGCCGCGGCGCGCACGACGACGTTGCACGGCAGCAGCACGCCGAGGGACCGCTCGGCGGCGAGGGCGCGGTGGGCGAGAGCCGGGTTGCAGGCGCCGAGGATCACGTAGTCCTCGACGTCCTCGCCGATCTTGGCCTTCAGCGTGGCCCTGACGTCGATCTCGGTGAGAACCCCGAACCCCTGCTCCGCGAGCGCGCTCCTGACGCGCCCGACCGCCTCGGCGTACGGCAGGTCGAGGACGACCTGGTCGTAGTACTTCATGCGATGTCGCCTCCCCCTGCGCCGTCACCGCTGTCGACGGGCACGAAGAGCAGAGTGCGGGGCTCCGGCACGCCGGGTTCGTCGAGGTAGCACTCCCAGGGTTGTCCTGCGGCCACCAGGCCGCGGGCGGCCAGCCAGGGGTGGACCACCCCATAGGTCTGGCCGATACCCGCGTAGTCGCCCTGGTAGCGGATGCGCGCGGCCTTGCCACCGGGCAGGACGAGCGGGACGACCCGGCCGGACGGCGTCACGTGGGTGCCGGCCGGGAAGCCCGCCTCGACGTCGAACCCGGCGCTGCCGGGCGTGTACCGGGCGAAGGGTGGCCCGGCGGGCCCCTTGCCCTGCTCCTGGAGCACCTGGGCCACCTCGGTGAACGCTGCGCCGAGGAACGCCGGCAGATCGAGTGCGGGTGCTCGGCCGGCCACGACGGCGGCCTCCTGCGGCTCCAGATCCACCAGTTCTATGTCGTTGGTCTCCATCTGCCACCTCCATCGACGCGATGGACCGAACCTCCGGCTCCCCCCAGCCCAGCACCCCAGGCAGACGCCCACCAGGGCCCAGAGGCACGGCCGGCGCGCTGAACGACCTGCCGAGGGTCGGACCGCGCCGAGCAGGTCCAGGCCGGGCTCAGCCGTCGACGTGCCCCGGCAGCGTCAGGGGACCAGGACCGCGGCGCCCGTGTAGGCGTCCCGGGCCAGGTCCGCGAGGGTTGCGCGGGCCTGGGCCAGAGGGCGCCGCTGGACGGTCGGGGCGATGCCCATGGCGGCCGCCAGCCGCAGGAACTCCTCGCCGTCGGCCCGGGTGTTGGCCGTGACGCTGCGCACCTCCTTCTCGAGGAAGAGCTCCTCCTGGTACCGCAGCGGGGGGACGTCGGTGAGGTGGATCCCGGCGAGCACGAGCACGCCGCCGCGGTCCAGACCACGCAAGGCCGCCGGCACGATCTCGCCCGCGGGGGCGAAGATGATCGCGGCGTCCAGCGGGTCGGGGGGCGCGTCGAAGGTGTCCCCCGCCGACGACGCGCCGAGCCGCAGCGCCAGCGCCCGGGCGGCCGGGGACCGCGTGAGGACGTGCACGCTCGCCCCCTCGCGGACGGCCACCTGGAGCACGATGTGGGCCGACGCGCCGAAGCCGTAGAGCCCGAGCCGGCCGCCCGGCGGGAGGCCTGTCCGCCGCAGCGCGCGATACCCGACGATCCCGGCGCAGAGCAGCGGCGCCGCGACGGCGTCGTCCAGCCCTGCGGGCAGCCGGTAGGCGTAGGCCTCGGGGACGACGGCGACCTCGGCGAACCCGCCGTCGGCGTCCCAGCCGGTGAAGCGGGCCGACGGGCAGAGGTTCTCGCGGCCTCGCCGGCAGAACCGGCAGCGCCCGCAGGTCGATCGCAGCCAGGCGATCCCGAGGCGATCGCCGAGGGCGAAGCGCGCGGCGCCCGGCCCGATCGCGTCGACGACGCCGACGATCTCGTGGCCCGGTACCGCACGCTCCCGCCGCGGCGCCAGATCGCCCTGGGCCAGGTGCAGGTCGGTGCGGCACACGCCGCACGCGGCCACCCGGACGCGGACCTCGCCGGGCCCCGGAGCGGGCAGGGGCAGGTCGACCTGCTCGAGGTTCAGCCCGTCAGGGCCGACGCCGGGCACGGGCGGCGGGTCGACGATCCAGGCCCGCATGGCTCTCCCCTCGGACCGCGCGACGGTCTCGCCATGGTGGTCAGCGCAGGTGCTCCATCTCGCGCCGGATCTCCTCCTCGGAGATCTCGCGCCGGCCGTAGACGTCCTGCGCGTGGAAGATCAGGCCGATCCCCCAGCCCAGCAGGGGGAAGATCGGCCAGAAGAAGTGGGCTCCGGTGACGGCCCACATGACGATCAGCGCCGCGTTGACGACGACGTAGACGAACAGGTGCGTCCTGAACTCCTGCTTCTTGCGCAGGCTCAGGACGGCGCGCCCGCGCAGGTCGACCGGCGCGCTCTCGTCGCGGGTCTCACTGCGGGTCTCGTCCCACGTCTCGCCCCTGGTCTCGTTCCGGGTCTCGTTCTCGATCTCGTTCTTCGACATGGCGCACGCTCCAGTGCTCGGCGATTCCAGCGTCCCGCCGGGACGGGGCCTCCGGCCACGGCCGGAGGTCCCGTCCCGCACCGCCGAGCGGCCCCTCGGGATGCAGGTCACACCGGCGTCACCGGAGGAACGGCCGGCTCCTGGGGCCGGCCGGCAGCGGGCTCGGCGCGAGGCGCGGCCGGGCCTGCCTGCGGGGGCACCGCCGGGGCCCAGGGGCCGCCGGGAGGCGGCGGGGCGGCGGCACCGCGGCGGCCGAGCCCGGCCGCGCCGACGACGATGAGGACGACGCCGGCCCCGAGCAGCACGATGCCGATGGCCAGCACCCAGCCGGAGAGCGCGCGGAGGTCGGGCACGTTGGCGCCGACGTCGGTGCGGGCGGCGACCCCGGGGGCGCCGTCCGAGCGGGCCAGGACGAGCGCCCAGCGGCCGGTGCTCACGCGCCAGCGCAGCTCCTGGGTGCCGGAGCCGCTCACGGACGCCGTCCAGAACGTCTGCGCGGTGGGGCTCGGGGCCGCCACCACCGGGCCGGCCGACCGCAGGTAGGTCACGGCGGAGCCGATGTTCCTGACCTGGTCGTGCGCCACCCCGGCGAGCCAGCCGTCGACCGCCGCCTGGGGGGCGACACCGATGAAGACGGGCGATCCGTCGGCGCTCGTGGCCCGGACACGGACGGTGCCGAAGCGGTCGGAGGTGACCCAGGCGTCGGCCGCGGAGCCGATGTGCAGGTCGACGTTCTCCGCGGTCACGGCCGCGGTGGGGCTGCTCAGGAGCCTCGCGTCGGTGCTGACGAAGCCGGCCGCGTCACGCCGGCCGTCGACCCACAGGCCGAGACCGCCGGCGGTCGTGAGCCCGAGCCCGACCAGCACGGCGACGATGCCCGCGACGAGGGCCACCACCGCGCCGGCCCTGCTCCCGGGACCGGGCCCCGGCTGGGACGCGGCGGCCGGGCCGGCCACGGGGCCGGCAGTCACGGGGCCGCCGGCCACGGGGACCGCGGCCGAACCGCCGGGCGCGATCGGCACGGGACCGCGGGGGTCGCCGGCCTCGTCGCCGCCCTGGTCGAGCCGGAAGGGCGGGTACTCGTCGGTCATCAGGGTCACGTACGCGACGACGCGCAGCACCCAGCGGTCGATCCCCGTCGCGAAGTCGTAGAGCCCTCGCGGGTAGCGGCCGGTGAACAGCATGGCGACCGCGGCGAAGCACACGAGCAGGGTGAGCAGGCTGGTCCCGGTCGCCGTCGTCCGGGTCACGCCGCTGGCGGTGCTCACCGTGGTCGTCGTCCACGCGGCTCCGCCGAGCACGACGCCGAGCACCAGGTAGTGCGGGATGGCGAGCAGCCACCACTTCACCAGGACCAGCCCGCGCGACAGCCGCTCCGGGTAGGCGATGTCGAGGGTGGCGGGGTAGTCGGGCTCCGGGCCGAGGCTGAACGGCGGGTACCGGTCGGTGCCCAGAGCGCTGTAGCCGTAGTAGGCGACCCGCCACGACCAGCGGAGGACGCCGAGGTTGAAGGCGAACAGGCTGCGGGGGTAGCGGCCCGTTACGAGGATCGCGACGAAGGCCACCACGGTGAGGACGGCGAAGGCCAGCCCCAGGAAGGCCAGCACGACGTAGTGCGGGATGAGCAGGAGCCACTTCACGAGCCACAGCCAGCGGCTCAGCGGGTGCTCGAGGCGGGCGCGGACGACCACCGCGCCGGGCCTGCTCGGGTATGCGGAAACGGACATGGCGATCCCTCGATCCAGCAGACAGGGTCGGTGTGCCGGAAAAGCGCCCTTCGCCCATCCCAGGCCCCGGAGCGCGGACGCAGCCAGGGTCGAAAGTCCCTTGACGTCGACGGCGACCCGCCGAGGCGACGGGTGCCCACCCGCACTGCGGCGGTCCTGGCCACGCGCTGCTCGGCCGCTGACCGAGACGGCGCATCACGAGGTACGCGGAGGCTTCCCGCGGGCGACCGGCACCGGCACCGGCACCGGCACCGACCAGGTGAGCCTCGTTCCCGACGGAGCACGAGAACTCACGGTCAAGCTGCCGCCGTGCCCCTCGGCACGGCGCTGCATGGTGGCGAGGCCACTTCGGTGGCCGCCGCCCTCGATGCCCCGGCCGTCGTCCTCGACGGTGAGCACGAGGTGGTCGGCGTCAGCGGTGAGATCGACGGCTGCCGACGCAGCGTCCGCGTGCCGCGCGACGTTGGTCAGGGCTTCGCGGAGCACGGCGATGAGGTCCTCGACCACGGCGTCGCCCGCCAGCAGGTACTCCAGCGGGCCGCTCAACCGGATGGTGGGCTGGAACCCGAGCGCCCGCGTCACGTCATCGATCACGTCGAGGACTCGCCCTCTCACACCGCTCTCCCGCTGGCGCGGCAGGCGCTGGAGCCGGAAGATCGTGTTCCGGATCTGGCTGATCGTGGCGTCGAGGTCGTCGACGGTCCCGGTGATCCTCTGCGCGTCGCGTCCCCGGGGCAGGCCGACGGCAACACTCTGCAGGGTCAGTCCCGCGGCGAAGAGCCGTTGGATCACGTGGTCGTGCAGGTCCGCGGCGATCCGCTCGCGCTCCTCCAGCATGACCGACTGCTGTTGTTCCGCCCGGGCGTCCGCCAGCTCGATCGCTACAGCCGCGTGACTGGCGAACCCGAAGGCCATCTGGAGGTCCTCGAGGGTGAACGCGGGCCGCCCCTCGAGCCGGCAAACCGTCAGGACGCCGTGCACGCGGGCGGACCCCAGCAGCGGCAGCACCAGCATCGGGCCGGTGGCCGGGGTGTCCAGGACGGGGGCGTCGAGGCCTGGGACGTCCTCCCGCGAGGCCACCCGGACCGGCTCCCCACTGACGAACACGCGCCCCGCCAAGGTGCCGGAGACTGGTATCGACTCCCCCGTCAGCCCCTCGGCCCCCACGCCGACGACGACCTCGACGCACAGGTCGCCCTCGTCGTCGCCACCCGGCAGCAGGACCGCGACCAGGTCGGCGCGACCGATCTCGAGGCTTCGTCGCGCGATGGTCCGCAGCGGGCTCACGGCCTCGGCCGCGTCCGCGGACAGCAGCTCACGCGTGATGAGGGCCGACGCCGTCAGCCACTCGCCCCGGGACGTCGCCGCCTCGTAGAGCCGGGCGTTGTCGATGGCGACCGCGGCGGTCGCCGCCAGCGCCGTGGCGAGCTGCTCGTCCTCGGCGCTGAACGCCCCGTGCGTGCTCGCCGCGAGGTAGAGGTTGCCGAAGACCTCCTCGCGCACCTGGATCGGCACCCCCAAGAAGCTGGACATCGGAGGATGGCCGGCGGGGAAGCCGGACGAGCGAGGATCGTCGCTGATCCGCGTGAGCCTGATGGGGTGGGGTTCGGCGATGAGCGCCCCCAACAGCCCCTTGCCCTCGGGTAGGTGGCCGATCTCCGCGACGACCTCGTCGGGCATGCCGACGTGGATGAACTCGGCGAGACCGTCGCCCGGCGCGATCACGCCCAAGGCGGCGTAGCGGGCGCCGATGAGCTCCCGGGCTGCCTCCACGATGTGACGCAGGACGGCCGGCAGGGACAAGTCGGAGATGATGAGCTGGTTGGCGGCCAGCAGCCCCCGCAGCCGCCCCTGCGTCGCCATCACCTCTTCGGCGCGCGCGACCAATTGGGCCAGTAGCTGGTCGAGCTCGAGCCGCGGCTGGTCGGGAAAGGTCAGGGCCACCTGGCTGCCTGTTCCTTCGCTCATGTCAGGCCTCCGCGCGACCGGTTCCGTGCCCGCTCACCATGTCTCTGCCCCGGGCCATCGCGCGACCGCTGTCCTCAGGAGCCTACGCCGGGTTTCGGGACTACCGGTAAGACCAGCTCGAACGTCGTCCCCGGGCCTGCACGGCGCGCCAGCCGGAGCTCCCCGTCATGCCGGTCCGCGACCTCCCGGGCCAGTGCGAGCCCGAGCCCGTAGTGCCGGCGCCCGGATCGCTGACCGCCGGAGGCGAAGCGGTCGAAGAGCGTCGCTACCTGGTGCGGGTCGATGCCGGGCCCGGCGTCGTGCACCGCGATCACGGCCGAGCGGTGCGCCGCGCGCGTCTCGACCGTCACGGTCCCCCCGGCCGGACTGTGCGTGACGGCATTGTCGACGAGTGCGAGCAGGGCCCGCCGGACGGCGCCGGGCGCGCACCGCACGCTGATCGGATCGCCGACGGCGGTCAGCACGACACCCGTCGCCCGGGCGTGAGCCCGCGCGCTCTCGACCACCTCACTCGCGAGCACCGCGAGGTCGGTGTCCTGCTCGGGCTGGTCACGGACCGGACTGGCCGCGAGGAGGAGGTCGTCGAGCGCGTCGGCCAGGCGCCGGGCGTCCTCCACCACGCCGTGGGCGTCGTCGACCACCCGCTCGGGCGCCCCGGAGCGCGTCAGGGCGCGCTCGAGCACCTGGGCGCGGGTGCTCAGCAGCGTCAGCGGGGTGCGCAGCTCGTGGCTGGCGTCGGCGACGAACCGGCGCTGAACCGCGAGCGCCTCACCGAGCGGCCGCACGGCCCGGTGGCCCAGTGCGAGACCGGCGAGGCCGGCGAGGAGGAGGCCGGCGAGGCCGGTGATGGCGACCACCACGCCGATCCGCCGCCGCTCCTGCGCGCCGGTCGTCTCGCTGAGGGCCGCCTGCACGACGGCCGAACCACCGATGGGCGCCGTGCGCGTGACCACCCGGTAGCCCTGACCCACGGGCAGCACCGCGAGGCGCTCCTGACCCGGCGGTGGCGACGAGTCACGCAGCCGGGTCAGCGCGTCGAGCAGCGCCGGGGGGATCCCGGGCGTGGCGTCGACGTGACCGGCCCGGGCGAGTACCAGCCACACCCCCGGCGGGGGATCACGCACGTCGTCCGCCTGCCGTGCCGCCACGGTGAGCTGCTGCTCCTCCTCCTGCTGCTGGTCCCGGACGGCGAGCAAGGCCGTCATGCCGACGAGGACCAGGATGACCGCGGCGACGAGGCCGGTGGCCTGCAGACCGGTCCGGCGCGCGGTCGCCCTCAGCAGGCGCGCGTCGGCCGGCGATGGCGGCGGTGCATTCGCCGGCCGGCGCCTCATGCCCGGCCCAGCCGATACCCCACGCCGCGCACCGTGCTGATGACGTGGGCGCCGAGCTTGCGACGGCAGTAGTGCACGTACGTGTCGACCACCGTCTCGGAGTCGGCGTCCGGGAAGACGGTGGCCAGCAGGTCGGCGCGGCTGAACACCTGGTTCGGGCGGGTGGCGAGGGCGCGCAGCAACCCGGTCTCGCGTTCGGACAGCTGGACGCGGGCGCCGGGATCGCCGGGCGGGTGCACGCACCGCGCCTCGACGTCGAGGACCTGCCCGCCCAGCGTGAGCACCTGGGCGTGCACCGCCGGTGCACCCGCGGTCACGTGATGCCGGCGACGCAGCGAACGGAGCCGCGCCAGCAGTTCGGCGACGTCGAACGGCTTGGCGAGGTAGTCCTCGGCGCCGGCGTCGAGCCCTTCGACGCGGTCGGCCGCCGACCCGCGGGCCGACAGCACCAGCACCGGCGTCGACAGCCCCCGGCGCCGCAGCCGGCTGACCAGGTCGAGCCCCTCGACCGCGGGGAGGCCACGATCGATGACCATGACCTCGAAGCCGTGGGTCAGCCCGAGGTGCAGGCCGCGATGGCCGTCGGGGGCGTGCTCCACCGCGTAGCCCTCGTCCTCCAGCAACTCGACCAGGAGCCGGGCGAGCTCGCGGTCGTCCTCCACGAGCAGGACGCGCGGGCGCGGGGATTCGAGCATGCCCACCTCGGGAGCGTCGATGTGGCCGCCTTCGCAGCCGGTGGCTCCCCTGCATCGGGTTCGACCTGCGCGTGCGTGGGCGGTGGGGAGGCCTAAGATACTACGAGCTGTTGTAGTAGCGCGGGCGACTCGACACCCGCCTCCAGGAATGACCACCGAGAGGAGTGCGCGGTGCTCGCAGAGGTGATCGGCGAAGCGCTCCGGGAGGCGAAGGGGAGCCGCCGTCATGATCCCGTCACGGCGGGGACTGGCGGCCCGGCGGGCAACGCCGTCCTGACGGCCTGGACGGGGCTCGCCCTGCTCGTGCTGTTCGTCGCCGAGCTGGTGACCCTGCTGGACCTGTCGGGTCTGATCAGCTGGCACGTCGTTCTCGGGATCGTGCTCGTCCCGGTGGCGTTGCTCAAGACGGCCACCACGGGCTTGCGGATCATCCGCTACTACCTGGGCGACAGGCTGTACCGCAGCGCGGGCCCGCCGCCGCTCCTGCTGCGGCTGCTGGGCCCACTCGTGGTCATGTTCACCCTGGCGCTGCTCGGCTCGGGCGTGCTCATGATCGTCCTCGGTCCGCAGACGTCCCGCGAGGGGATCGTCACGGTCGTGGGGCACCCTGTGTCACTCGTCAGCCTGCATGCCGGGCTCGCCGTCTGCTGGGCCGTCGTGACCGGGTTGCACGTCCTCGGCCGGCTCGCGTCGGCTCTGTTGATCGTGGGAGTGACGCGCTTGCCGTGGGCGGTTCCGGGGCGTCGGGAGGGGCACGTCCCCGGGACTGCCGCTCGCGCCCTGGTCCTCGTGGCCACCGCGCTGCTCGCCGGTGTGGCGATCACCCTGGTGGTCCCCGTGAACGCGGGCTGGACCCGGGGCGACCACCACCGGGAGGACGCCCGCCACGCCCGGACGACCCCCTGACGCCGCCGGGCGACGCGGATACGCTGCCCGCCGATGGACGTGCCCGAAGGCTTCAGCCCGGCGCTCATCCTCGTCCTGAACCTGGCGGGGACCTTCGTTTTCGGCCTCAGCGGCGGGTTGGCGGCCGTGCGGGCGAAGCTCGACCTGTTCGGCGTCGTCGTGCTCGCAGCGGTCGTCGGGCTGGCCGGGGGGATCACCAGGGACGTCCTGATCGGCACGCCGCCCGCGACCTTCCGTGACTGGCGCTACCTGGCGGCCACCGCCGCGGCGGGGTTGGTCTGCTTCTTCGCCGGGCGCGCCCTCGAGCGTGCCGAGCGCAGCGTGATGATCTTCGATGCGCTCGGGCTCGGCCTCTTCGCGGTGACGGGCGCGACCAAGGCGCTGCAGTTCGGGCTCGGCCCGGTGCAGGCCGTCCTGCTCGGGACGATCACCGGGGTCGGCGGAGGGATGCTGCGGGACGTGCTGCTGCGGCAGGTCCCGACCGTCCTGCGCGAGGGGCTCTACGCGATACCGGCGTTGCTGGGCGCGACGGTCCTGGTGGTCGCGCAGCAGGCCGGCAGCACGAACGCCCTGTTCCCCGTGCTCGGCGTGCTGGTGTGCGTCGTCGTCCGGGTCTTCGGCCTGAGGTACGAGGTGAACGTGCCGACGCCGCCCACGAACCACCACGACGAGAGCCCGCAGATGTAGGCCGTCGCGTCAGCGAGCCTCAGGTCGGACGAACCCACCCGGGCGGCCTCGACCACGGCCATGGCGGGGCTTTGTCCGTCGTACGGCCCCCCGCAGCGGCGAGGGTGACGTGCGGGTGAGACGGGCGGCGACTCGTCGCCCCCCGCCCGCGACATCCCCCATGGCGGATGAGGCCGGCGCGAGCCGTCTGCGGTCGAATGAGTGCGCTCGGAGGATCAGATCGAGTCGCCGGCGCGATCGGCGACATCTCTCGGAAAGGGTGCCTTCACGTGTTCAACAACAACGGCTCGTTCCTGCTGGCGGTGTTCGAGTTCTTCATCTTCTTCGCCTGGTTCATGTGCCTGTTCTGGGTGTTCGGCGACCTGTTCCGCAGCAGGGACCTCGGCGGCGGGGCCAAGACCCTGTGGACGCTCTTCATCATCATCCTGCCGATCCTGGGCATGCTCGTCTACATGATCGCTCGCGGCAACGGGATGACGGAGCGCTCGCTCGAGGCCGCGGCGGAGGCGCAGAAGCGCCAGGACGCGTACATCCGGTCGGTCGCGACGCCGAACGCCGGCACGACCAACAGCGCCGAGCAGATCGCGTCGGCCAAGGCCCTGCTCGACTCGGGCACCATCAACCAGGGCGAGTACGACCAGCTCAAGGCGAAGGCCCTGGCAACCGCCTGAGCCGGTGGGGTGCTGAACCCGCCGGGCGTAGTCGGAGCATCCCCTCGCTGATGCGCCGACTCCGCCGCGACGGATGCAGACCTGACGCGTGGTGGCACAGCGTCCGCCGGCCTCGGGAACCTGACGTATCGGGACAGCTACCGGTACTGGTTCACGAGGCCGGCGGACCTGCCGCGTCCGGGCATGCGGGCGCGCGGAGCGCGTCGTGGCGCCTCCGCGGGTGCGACCGAACCCGAAACCTGCGGTTCTGGGCGCACCACGACCCCCCGGACCGCAGGTTTCGGGTTCGGTCGCGGCTCGGCCGGCGCTCCATGTACCCCTACATCACGGGCCAGGGGCGAGCCTGGCCTCGGGGCGGGTCGGCTCGAAGAGCTCGACCGGGTTCCCCGCCGGGTCCTCCACCAGGACCTGCTTGCCGCCGACCCCCACCACCAGCCGGTTGCGGAAGCGTGCGCCGCGTCGGCGGAGGGTCTCGATCGTGGCCTCGAGGTCGTCCACCTCGAGCATGAAGCGGTTCCAGCCACCGGGGGCGGGAAGGGTCCCGTCGGGCATCGCTGCCCCACCGCCGGCGGGTCCCCCGCCGGGCGCGCTCAACGCGAGGCGCAGATCGCCACGCACGAGCATCGCGAAGGTGGGCGCCGGGCGCATCACCTGCTCGAACCCCAGGTTCGTGCAGTAGAACTCGATGGCAGCATCGACGTCGTCGACGATGTACCGGACGCTCACGGTCGCCATCAACATCCCTCTCGCTCGCCGGACGCTATCCGAACGTCCACACGTAGGCCTCGGCACCGGGCGCACCGAAGGTGATCTCCAAGGTCTGCTCGCGCACCGTTCCTGCCGTCCGCACGAGCTGATAGAGGCGCCCCTCCTCGACCGTCCCGTTGCCGTCGGCATCCACGTCGACGCCGTGCGACGTGCCCGGAGACCGGCCGTCGAGCAGCACGCGGAACGGGATCGGGCCGGACGCCCCGCCGGCCAGCACCAGGTGCGCGTCGCGTGCCTGGAATCTGTAGGCGATGCTCCCCCCGCGCCGGCCCAGCACCACCTTCTCGCTCTCGATCGTCCACTCGCCGCCGAGCGCCCAGTGGTCGGCGCGCAGCGTGTCGGGCACCCCGTAGAGGCGGCTCCGGCCCGGGCCCACCCCTTCCGGCGACACGAAGCGCTCGCCTCGCTGGTAGCCGAGGTACGTCTCCGGCGAACGGAGATGGTCCCAGTCGGCCTCGGCCTCCACACCTCGCCCACGGACGGCGACCAGCTCGCGCCGAACGCCCAGCAGCTGCTGGAGAAGGCGCTCCGACTGCTCGTACCGCCCTTCACCGAAGTGCTGGTCACGGATGACGCCGTCCGTGTCGACGAAGTAGAGCGCCGGCCAGTAGTGGTTGTCGAAGGCGTTCCAGACCTCGTAGTCGTTGTCGACGACCACCGGGTAGTCGATCTCCCGTTCCCGCGTCGCGCGCCGCACGAGGTCGACGTCGTGCTCGATGGAGAACTCCGGCGTGTGGACGCCGAGGACGATCAGGCCGTCGTCCTTGTAGGCCTTCGCCCAGGCGCGGACGTACGGCTCCGTACGCAGCCAGTTGATGCACGTCAGCGTCCAGAAATCGACCAGCACGACATGGCCGCGCAGCTCACCCGGCTCGAGCGGGTGGGAGTTGAGCCAGGTCGTCGCGCCGCCGAGCCGAGGCATGTGCACAGCTGCCACCATGACGTCTCCTCATTCCCTCGGCAGCGCCTCAGTCGTCATCGCCCGGGCGGTCGGCGACGGCCTCGGCCAGGATGCGACGGGCAGAGGCCGCGTCGGACGAGGAGACGACGACGTGGACGCCCTGCAACTGCAACTGCGGCTCCTGCCCTCCCGCGTCGTCCGACGACACCACCGCCGCCACACCCTCGCTCTCCAGCAGGCCGACGATGAGGTCGGCCTCCGTCCGGCTGCCGACGACCACGACCGACACCCTGGCACCCTGCACGACGCTCCTCGCTCCTCGGTCCGTGACCCGTGTCAGCGCAGTGGTTTGAACGCGGCCCGGATCTCCTCCGCGAAGAGCTGCGGCTCCTCCCAGGCGGCGAAGTGACCGCCCTTGTCGACCTCATTGAAGTAGGTGAGCGTGGGGTAGGCCTTCTCGACCCAGCTGCGCGGGCTGCGCCAGATCTCGCCCGGGAACGTGGTGAAGCCGACCGGGACCGTGACCTCCGGCGGAGTCCGGCCCGCTGCCGCCTCACCGGCGGCGACCCCGTAGTTCTCCCAGTACGACCGCGCCGCCGATGCCCCGGTGCCGGTGACCCAGTACAGGGTGATGTTGTCGAGCACATGGTCTCTGGTGAGGTTGCCCGACGGGTGCCCGTCGACGAAGGCCCGGGAGATCTTCAGGTAGCTGTCGGTGTCGTGGTCGAGCATCCATGCGGCCAAGGCGACGGGTGAGTCCAGCAGGGCGTAGCCGATCGTCTGTGGCCGGGTGGCCTGCTCGAGGAAGTAGGCGAAGCCGCTCGCCCGGAACGTGGCGAGCGCGGCGGCCGCCACACGTTCTGGTTCGGTGTCCGTCGGCTGGGGGCCGCCGAGCGCGGTCACGAGCAGGTTGGTGTGGATGCCCACCAGTCCGTCGGGCGCCTGCCGCCCGATGGCGTCCGTGACGCCGGCGCCCACGTCGCCGCCCTGCGCCACGTAGCGCGAGTAGCCGAGGCGGCGCATGAGCTGGGCCCAGGCCCGTGCGACGTGGCCGGTGTCCCAGCCGAGCTCGGTCGGCTCCCCCGAGAAGCCGTAGCCGGGTAGGGAGGGCAGCACGAGGTCGAACGCGTCCTCGGCGCGCCCGCCGTGTCTGGTCGGGTCCGTGAGCGGGCCGATGACGTCGAGCAGCTCGACGACCGACCCGGGCCAGCCGTGCGTCATCACGAGCGGGAGCGCGTCGTGGTGGGGTGACCGCACGTGGATGAAGTGGATGTCCACCCCGTCGATCTCCGTGGTGAACTGCGGCAGCGCGTTCAGGCGCGCCTCGCAGCGGCGCCAGTCGTAGTCGGCCGCCCAGTAGCGGGCCAGGGCCGACATCGTCGCCGACTGGACGCCCTGCGACCGGTCGTCAACCAACTCCTTGCTGGGCCAGCGGGTGGCCGTGATGCGGCGGCGGAGTTCGGCGAGGTCGGCGTCCGAAACCTCGACCCGGAACGGGCGAACCTCGGTCGCACTGTCGACGGTGCTGGTCATGGCTGCGTTCCTTCCTGCTCGTGGGGAGGGCGCCGGATCGAGCCGTTCCTGACCGTGCGGCAGCACCGACGGGCGGCGCGCGGATACGCAGGGGGCGGCAGGAATCCGAGCGCTGCAGGTGCCGAACCCGAACAGGAGGGCCTTGCCGTCGGCGCCGCGGCTGCCGAAAGGGAACGCCGACGCACCCTTGGCACCCTGGTGAAGATGGTCGGCCGAGACTGGGACATTCCGGATGCGAGCGCGATCACCATCGCGCCGCGGATGGGCACTGATCTCCCCTTGGAGGGGGTTTGTCTGCGCGGCCCACAGTAGCCGGGGGGCATGGTCGGGGGAAGGGTGCAGGACGGCCCCAGCCCGCGGGGCGGTCCGGCCTTTCCCTTTCGTGCCGACCTTCTGGCGTGGTCGCGCGGGGGCGTTGACACCTGGATCACCACCGGAGAAGGGTTCGGCGTGGCGACGCTCGTCCACGACCGACGTCCTGGCCTCTGCCCGCCCGCGACCAGCACGAGCTCGCGAGCGGTGAACCCCGTCGGGGGCGAGGGAGGTGGGGATGAGCGAGCCGGGCAGCGCCGCGGGCGACTTCCGCGAGGCGCTGGCGCTCCTCGAGGCGGAGCTCGCCGGCGTCGAGGTCCCCACCGGCGGAAGCGGCGCAGCCGGCGGAACCGGCGGATCCGGCGGAACCGGCGGAACCGGCGGGAGCGCAGCATCCCCGGTCGACCAGACGTGCCAGGCGTTGCTCCGCGTGCTCCGCCTGCGCTGCCCGAACATCCTGCCCGCCGACGACCTGTCCGCCGGCACGGTCGCCCCACCGGTCCCGGTCCCCGCAGGGACCGCCACCACCCTGCTGATCACGGCCATGCAGCAGGCCGTGGCGGCGGCCGCGACGGGCCGCGTGCCACCGCCGGACGCCGACCTCCCGACCGTCGCCCTGTGGCAGGAGGGCGCCGACGCGCTCGTCGTCGAGATCGGCCAGAGCAAGGTCGGGATCACGGACGGCGAGATCGGCGTCTACCTGCCGGTCCGCTGCGACCAGCTGCCGAACGGCTCCGGCATGGTTTCGCTCCGCTTCGTCGTCGGCACCGCCGACCGGCCGACCGGCCTGTTCGCAGCCACCAGCCTGCCGGACGGGCCACCGGTCGTCGTCGGGCGCTGGGGTGACGCGCTCACCGCGCTCGCCTGGAAGGCGGTGCTCGACGTCGCGCACGGCGTGGCGTCCAACGCGGGCCGGGACGCCGACGGCGCCGGGCTCGTCCCCGTGGCCCTGGTCGCCGCGCAGGCCGGGCTCGTCGTCCTGCCGCAGGCGAGGCATCCGATCGACCGGGTCGTGAACGGATGAGTCTCGACCTCGGGGACCTGGAGGAGCTCGCCGCCGCCCTCGGGCTGGTGGCCGACGACACCCTGGTGACCGACTGGTTCGCCCGGCCCGGTCACTACCTCTCCTCGATGCTGCGCGAGCAGCGCCAGCGGGACGCGCTCGTCGCGTTCACCGACCGGATGCTCGGCGGGGACGACGCCAGCACCGATGCGCAGGGCCGGCAGTGGTTGCCCCTGGTGGGCGTCGGCGACGGGGCCTTCGCCGCCTACGCCGTGATCGAGGTGGCGGGCGGCCGGGTGCAGGTCGGGGCCGGGGCGCGCGTGGACGTGACGAGCCAGTCCGGCGTCCGCTGCGCCGTCGAGGCCGTCGCCCCGCTCTTCGGGCAGCCGCTCGCCGGCGGGGACGTCGTGGCCGTGCTCGGCAGTACCGGCGCTTTCGTCGACCTCAGCCTCGACCTCACCTTCCCGGGCGGCACGGCGAGCGCGGACGTCGCCCTCGCCGGCGCCGCCCTCGACGTCGCGGTCCCCACGTGGTCCGGCGGCACGCCCACGTTCGGGCTCACGCTGCGGGGGCTGCGGCTGCCCGGGGTGAGCGCTGCATCGGACGTCGAGGTCACCGGGGACTCGCTCGACCAGCTCGACGACGCTCTCCTCGGGCTCGTGCTGGGGCTGGTGCGCGCACAGGCCGCGGCGCTCGCGGGCACCGAACCGCTGGCAGGGCTGGCCGCGATGCTCGGGCTCGCCGGCGGGGGCGTCCCCGACTTCCCGCTGGACGACGTGCTGAGGCGCGGGGCCGCCGCCCTGGCGGACTGGCTGACCGGCATGCTCGCCGACGACACGGCTCGTGCCGCCTGGCTCGGCGGCCTGGCCACCCTCGTGGGGGGCACCGTGCAGGGCCCGGGCGCGGCGGCGCACGTCGAGCTGGCGCTGGCGCCGGCGACACTCCAGCTCAGCCTGGCCTCGACCCCGGGCGCCGGCGGCCGCCCGCGACTCACCCCGACCGTGAGCCTTCGGGTCTCCGGCGCCGGCGGGGTGCTGCTCGCCCTCGAGGTCGACCCCGTCACGCTCGACCTCGGCACCGGCTCCGCCGTCGCCGTCCCCCGGCTCTCGGTGACCGCGCGGGTCACCGGGGCCGGCGGAACGCCGCTGCTCGCCCCGGCCGGCGCCGGGCTGGAGCGGGTCGGGATCGCCGAACTGCGGGCCGGCTTCGCGCTCGACCCGTCGCGGCGTCCCATGCTCGTGGTCGAGGCACGCGACGCTGACGTCGGAGCCACCCACTTCGACGTGCTCGACCTCACCTCGCCCGACGCGCTCGCGGCCGCCGCCGCCGAAGTCGTGACAGGTGCGGCGGCGTCCCTGCTCGACGCGCTGGGCCCGGCCGGTGACGCCGTCGCGCTGGTGCTCGGGATCCCGCTGCCGACCGCGCCCGCGCTGCCCGCCGTCGACGCTGCCCGGCTGCTCTCCGACCCGCTCGGCGCGCTCGCCGACCGCTGGCGCCGGCTGCTCGCCGGGGCGCCGGCCGACGTGGCGACCGTGCTCGAGGCCGTCCGTGACCTGCTGGCCGACACGGCGGCCCAGGCGGCCGCCGTGACCGGCACCGGCACGGTGGACGACCCGTGGATCGTGCCCGTCGTCGACGGCGTGACCCTCGCCGTCCGGTCCGTCGACGCGCTGCTGCGGGTCGGCGTCGTGGTCGCCCGCGGGCCGGGCCCCCTCGGCGGCTCCGGTGTCGCGGCCGCGCTGGCACTGGAGGCGACGCTCGCCGAGCTGGGCCTCGGGGACGGCACGAGCGACCCGGTCACGAGCCTGCGCCACGCGGCCTTCCTGCCGGACCTGACCGGCCGCCTGAGCTTCACCGCGGCCGGCGCCGGCCCGCTCGCCCTCGGTGAGACACCCGTCGCGCTGCTCGCCGACGCGCTCGGGCTCGCGGTGTCGTGGACGGCGCCCGGCGGTGCCCGGGTGGCTCCGGTCGCGACCGGGGTACGGCTCGCGCTCGCGAGCGGCGGAACGCTCGACCTGCCCGTCCCGGTGGTGGGGCCGGACGGCGGGCTCACCCTGGACGACGCCGGCTGGGCCGCGCTGGAGACCCTGGTCGGCGCCGTCGCGCAGTCCCTCGCCGGCACGGCCGGGCTCTCGTGGGTGGCGGACGCCGTGGGGCTGGTCGGGTGGAGCCCCGGCGCGCAGATCACCTCCCGGGCGCCGGGCAAGCGCCCCGTGCCGTCCGGGCCGCGGCTCTCGCTGGCCGGGCTCGTCAGCGACCC
Source organism: uncultured Actinomycetota bacterium (assembly GCA_963794075.1). Taxonomy (GTDB): domain Bacteria; phylum Actinomycetota; class Actinomycetes; order Actinomycetales; family Kineosporiaceae; genus DATKNA01. The sequence continues at coordinate 63,770 of CAWCCY010000019.1, read as the reverse complement.
GGCGACCACGCTGTCCGCCTACCTGGGCAGCCTGCTCGACGTCGGCTCCGCCACGTCGGGCGTCGAGGCGGTGCTCGACGTCCTGTCGCTCCTCACCGGACCGGCCAGCGGCCGGTACGGCGGCGGCGGAGCGAGGGACCCCTGGCGGTTGCCGCTGATCGGCGCGGCCCTCGACGCCCTCGGCGACGCCGTCCCGGCGTTGCTCGCGTGGCTCGGCCCCGACGGGCCCCCGGCCGCGGGCGACCCGTTCGTCTCACCGCTCTACGGCTGGCAGCCCGGCGAACCGCCCTTGGCCACGACCACCCTGGTCGCCGGGATCGCGGCGCAGGCGGCGCAGGACGACGTGCTCGCCGACCTGCTCGCCGGGCGGGCCGACCTCGTGGCAGGGCTCGAGGAGCTCGTCGTCCGCTGGACCGGCACCGACGGGCTCGTGGCCCTCACCGAGACCGGGCTGCCCGGCGGGATCACCCCGCACCGGCTCAGCGACATCGACCACAGCACCCCACTGTCCGCGCTCGACCTCACCGCCGTCGTCGGGGCGCTGCCGGCCACCGTCGTCCAGATCGCCGTCGACGCCCCGACCGGGCGCTCCCCCGTGCTGGCCGACGTCCCGGCGGACCACGCGGTCGACCTCACCGCGACCGGCCTCCCGCCCGAGGCGTTCACGGTGACGCTGCCCGGCGACCCGACGGGTGTCTGGGCCGTCCGGCTCGCGCCGCGGGCGGCGGCGAGGGCGACCGGCTCCGGGACCACCGACCCCGACGGCGTGCTCGGCCAGGCCGGCCGCGTCGCCCGGGTGCTGCGGCCGCTCGCCGCCGCCGGCCCCGTCCTCGTCGTCGCGCACGGCGGCGCCGGGCAGCCCGCCGTCCGCGCGGCCTCGACCCTCGCCGCCGAGGGGCTCGCCGTCACCGCGGTGGTCACGGTCGGGACGCCGTGGACGGCGCTGGCGGTGGACACCCTCGACCGGCTCCCGGGCGCCGACGCGCTCCGGCTGCTCGGCGCGATGCTTCCACCAGCCCCCGACCCCACGGCCGAGACGGAGGATCCGGACGACGAGGACCTCGCCACCGCCCGGCGGGTGCTCGCCGTCTGGACCGAGCTCGACGCCCTGGGCGACCCGCTCGCCGACCTGCGGCCGCCGTCCGCGCCGACCCCGACGACCGGGGTCACCGTGCATGCGTGCGTCGGCGCGCTCGGCGAGGCCGCCGTCCGGCGAGCGATCACCGCGGCCGTCGTCACCGCGCTGGTCGAGCGGGCGTGGCAGCGCGCCGAGAACCCGGTCGGCGCGCCGGCGCTCACCCGGTTCGGGATGCGCTGGCCGTTGCTGCCTCCTGCCGTCCGGGCCGGGCTCACGACCTCGCTGACCCTGGACCTCGACCTCGCCGGGACGACCTCCGACGCGGACGGGGCGCACGCGGCCACGTCGGGCCCGGTGGTCGTGCTGAAGCTCGCCCTGGGCGGGGCCGACGGCAGCTGGCTGCTCGGCGGCCCGGACCCGGCACGCGCGCCGGGCAGCGACCGGCCGCTCGGGCTGCGCCGGCTCACCGCCCGCGTCGACGTGCCGCTCGGCGGCGGTGCCGCGTCGGCGCGGATCGACCTGCACGACGCGTTCGCGCTGGGCGTCCGGCGGTCGCGCTGGACCGTCGCCGGCGGTGCGGCGGCGCCCGCGGACGCGACGCCCGCGCTGCCCGAGGTGCGGGCACTGCTCGGGGGCGCCGTCGCGCGGCTGACGGCCGGCGCCGGCCTCGACCCCCTCCTCGCCGGGCTGCTCGACGCGTTGCGCGCCGTCGGGGTGGTCGGCGTCGACGGCGGCCTCGACGCCGTGACCCTCGACCGGGTGCTGCTCGACACCGCCGGTGTCGTGGCGTCGGTGGCGCGCCGACGCCCAGCGGGTGGCGGACCTCGCGGCGGCGTTGCGCACCCTGGCCGCCGATGCCCGGGACGCCGCGGCAGCGGGCACCGGCGTCACGTGGACGGCGGCCGCCGGGACCGGCGACACGAGCGTCAGCGGCAGTGCCACCGTCGACCTGGCCACGGGCGCCGTCGCGATCAGCACGGGTGGAACGGGCGCGATCGGCTGGTCCGCGGGCGGGGCCCTCAGCGCCGGCCGGCCGACCCTCTCGCTCCGGCTCGGCAGCGACCTGCCCGCACCGCTGACCCCCGGCGCGGCCGACCCGCTCGCCGCGCCCTCGATGGCGCTGCTGCTCGACCTCGCCCCGCAGGCGGCCGACCCGGCCCACAGGGTCACCGCGGCACTGCGGGTGCGCCGGCCCGGCCGGGTCGAGGACGTGCCGCTCTGGCCCGCGCCCGACCCCGCGGCGATCGGCCGCGCGATCGCCGACCTCGGGCCGTCCGTGCTGGTCCGGACCGTCGTCGACGTCGTCCGGCAGACCCTGCACGGGGCGACCGAGCCGGCGGTCCGCACCGCCGACGACGCGTTCGACGCGCTGCTCGACGCGCTCGGGCTGCTCGCCCCCGCACCGCCGCCGAACCCCGCGATCCCCGACGACGAGCAGCCGCCGCGACGCCTCCTGCTACCCGGCCGGCCTGGTGAACGACCCGTCGGCGTGGCTGCGGGGCCTGCCGGCCGCCCGGGGGCCGGCCGGGCTGGCCGCGATCGTGCCACCCGCACTGGACGCCGTCCGGTCGCTCCTGGGTGCCGGCGGCGGTCCCGGCACGCTTGAGGTGACCACCGGCGTCGCGGTCACCGCCGCGAACGACGGCGGGACCCTGCGGCTCGCGGTCGCGGTCGACGGCAGCGCCTTCGCGGGGGCCGGTGACGCGGACAGGCTCACCCTGCAGGCCCGGCTCGGCCTCGCCGTCGCCCCCTCGGCGACGGCACCGCGGGCCCGGTCCGGCCGGACGTCGCCGTGAGCGGCGGGATCACCGGCGCGGGCGCCGTCCAGCTGGGCGTGGCCGCGACCGGCACCGGACCGGCGTCCGTGCACCCTCGCCCTGCTGCCCGAGGCGGGCGTCGACGATCCCGATCCTCCCGGCCGGGCCGGGCCTCGGCGGGGCGGTGGCCGGCGCCGCGATCGGCGCCGCGGTCAAGGCGCTGCCACACCTGCTGGACGCGGTCGCCGGCCTCGACCCCGTCGGCGACCCCGCCACCGCGACCGAGCTCGCCGGCCGTCTCGTCGCGCGGCTCGGGGACTCCCTCGGGCTGCGCACGCGGCGCCCCCGCCGCGTTCGACGCCGCGGCCCTCTCCGCGTTCGGCGCCGACCCGGCCGGCGCGCTCGCCGCCCGGGCGGCCGCCCTCGCCGTCAGCGGCCTCGACCCGCTCGTGCAGGCGATCAGCCCCTCTGCTCGGCGGGATCAGCGGCACCGTCACCGCGACGGGCGGCGCCCTCGTCGTCACCCTCGGCCCGCCCGGCTCACGGGTCGAGGTCCGCTGGACGCCCGGCACGGCCCGGGTCGGGGCCACCGTGACGGCGTCGGGCCTGGCCGGCGTCGAGGGCATCACGGCGAGCGTCGACGTCGGCCCGCCGGGCTCGTCGCGCTCGACGTCGCGCTCGGCCCGGCGCAGCTCGACGCCGGCGGTGCTGCAGCTGCGGCCGTTCGCCCGGGTGCGCGCCGGCAGCGCCCCGGCGGGTGGCCGCGCGGTCGAGGTGGGCCTGGCCGTCGGCGGCAGTGGCGAGAGCCAGCAGCTGCTGCTCGCCCGCTGGTCGCTCGACCCGGCGGCGTTCGCCCTCGTCTCCAGCGTCGGGGCCGTCTCGCCGGTCGAGTCGACCGCCCCCGACCAGGTCGTGCTCGCCGTGGTCGCCGCCGTCCTCGACCTGGCCGGGGCCTTCGTGCTCGCCGTCCCGGCCGTGGCGACGGCGCTGGACAGGCCCCTGCTCGGGTCGAGCACCCGCGCCCTGCTCGCCGGCGTGCTGCTCGACGACGCCGACACCAGCCGGCTCGACGGCGACCTCATGGACGTCGCGGCCCTGCTCCCCCGGGTCGGCCGGCCTGCTGGCCAACCTGGCCGCCGCGCCCGGCGCCGAGGTGACGATCGACGACGCGCTCACGCTGCGGCCGCACGCGGAACCGGCAGGCGGTGGTGCCACCCGGTACGGGCTCACCCTGGGCCTGGCCAAGCCCTTCGACCTCGGCGGCTCCGACGTCACCGCGCGCTGGAGCAGCTGACCACGTGGATCGACGCGCCGGCGGGCACCGTGGCGGGCGGGCTCACGCTCGACCTGCTGACGGTCGGCGCCGGCGGCCACGTCGAGGCGACGCCGGCGCTGGTCGTCGGCGGGATCGGCCTGCGGATCGGCCGCAGCTCCGGGCCCCCTCCTCGACACCGTGATCACGATCGACGACGGTGGCCGTCCACGTCTACGCCGACATCGCGGCGACGTCGGGCCACGTCGACCTGTCCGGCGGCGTCCGGCTGGAGCTCGGCGGCCTGTCGCGTCGGGCTGGCCGGCGCGACCGGCGGGACGAACCCGGTGGCCAGCGGCATGCTCGGCTCGGGCAGCGAGGCGCCGCAGCCCGCGGTTCTCGCCGGCGATCGCGGTGCAGCAGCACGGCACCGCGGACGTCGAGGTGAGCCTGTACCGCCGGCGACGGGACCGGCCCGTGGTGGGTCGTCGATCCAGAAGGGTTTCGGCCCGATCTACGTCGAGCAGGTCGGCCTCGCCGTCACCATGAACCAGCGACACGCTGGCGAGCGTCGGGCTGCTGATCGACGGCAGCGTCAGCCTGCTCGGGCTGACCGCGAGCGTCGACGACCTGTCGATCACCTACCTCGTCTCGGCCGGCTCGCCGCTGTCGCCCGACCGCCTGGGCGGTCGACCTCGCCGGCCTGGCGGTCACCGCCGACCTCGGCGGGATCAGCCTCGCCGGCGGCCTGCGCAAGTTCGCCGTGCACGGCCGGCGGCACCGAGTACCTCGGCATGCTGATGGCGCGGATCGGCCGTCTACGGGATCTCGCGTCTACGGCGGCTACGGCCTGGTCGGACCGCCCGGCGACCAGTTCGCGTCGCTCTTCCTGTTCGGCGCCGTGAACGGGCCGATCGGCGGGCCGCCGGCCTTCTTCGTCACGGGCATCGGCGGCGGGTTCGGCATCAACCGCGGCCTCACCTACCCGAGCGACCTGTCGCAGTTCGGCACCTACCCGTTCATCAAGGCGCTCGACCCGGCCGCCCGGCCCGGCGACCCGATGGCCGAGCTCGAGCAGGTGCGGCAGTTCTTCCCGGCCGAGCGCGGGTCGTTCTGGTTCGCGGCCGGGCTGTCGTTCACCTCGTTCGCGCTGGTCGACGGCGTCGCGGTCATCGCCGTCCAGATCGGCGACGGCTTCGAGCTCGCCCTCCTCGGCCTGGCCCGGATGGCCCTGCCGCGCCCGGAGTTCGCCGCTCGTCAGCGTCGAGCTGGGCCTGCTCGCCCGGGTCTCGACGAAGGAGGGGGTCGTCCTCGTCCAGGCGCAGCTCACGGACAACTCGTGGCTGCTCTTCCCGACGATCCGCCTCACCGGCGGGCTTCGCGTTCGCGTCGTGGTTCGGCGGCCCCAACAAGGGCCAGTTCGTGCTCACCCTCGGCGGCTACCACCCGAGCTTCCACCGCGACGGCTACCCGGTCGTCCCCCGGCTCGGCATCGCCGTCGACCTCTACGGCTTCATCTCGATCACCGGCCAGTCGTACTTCGCGCTGACCTCCGAGGCCCTGATGGCGGGCGCGAGGATCGAGGTCGCGGCGAGCTTCGGCCCGGCGTGGGCGCACCTCGTGCTCGGCTGCGACGGCATCGTCTACTTCGATCCGTTCTGGCTCGACGTCACCGTCTACGCCTCGATCAGCGCCGGCGTGACGATCGACGTCTGGATCGGCGAGATCTCGATCTCGGTGTCGCTGTCGGCGAAGGTCGAGGTGACCGGGCCGCCGTTCCACGCCAAGGCCACGTTCTCGGTGGGCCCGGTCGACCTCGAGGTCGAGTTCGGCGACAGCGGCTCGCAGCCGCAGGCGATCGACTGGGCGACGTTCGTCGGCAAGTACCTCGAGACCGCGGACGTCGGGACCGCGGCGGTGCTCAACGCCGTCCCCGGCAAGGGCGCGGTCCCGCCGTCCGGGGACGCCGCGACCGGCGGCGCGCGCAGCCCGGACGGCAGCGACGCCCAGCCGTTCCGCGTCGTCCCCGAGTTCCAGCTGACCGTCACGAGCACGGCACCGCTGCGCGGGCTCGTCGTCGGCGGCGCCACTCAGGACCTGCCCGACCGTGCCGGAGGTGTCGGCCGCCCCGATGCGCGCGCCGGCCCGGCCCACGGTCACGCTGACCTTCGTCGGGCCGGCCGACTCCGGCCCCGTCGACCGCGCCGACAAGCTGACCGTCGAGGCGCTGAAGCAGGGCTCGTTCGCCATCGGCACGTGGGGCCCGGCGCAGGACCTGGACGACAAGACCGTGCCCGCGGGCGACGTGCTCAGCGCCGTCGACCGGCTCCTCGTCAGCACCACGGTCGTGATGCCCGACGGCACCGGCGCGATCGAGTACCGCCAGGTCGAGGTCGACCCGTACCACCGGCGCCGCCCGCTCCCGTTCGTCACCGAGGGCGCCGCGGCCCGCCGCCAGTCATTGGGGCTCGCGTCGACGGCGCTCGCGGCGACGGTCCCTGCCCTCGACGGCCGGACGGCGCTCGAGGTCGCCGCCGACCTGCTGGCCACCCGGGCCGGGCGCAGTGCCTCGGACGTCGCCGCCTGGGCCGGCTCGCGCGCCGCGCCGCCGATCCTCGGGTCGCTGGGCGAGGGCCTGGGCAGGGCGGCGAGCAACGCGACGGTGACTCCCCTCTCGCCCGACGGGCCGCCCATCGTGCCGCTGCGGGCGCCCGCGGTGTCGGCGGTGCTCGCCGCCGCCGTCCCCGCCGTCGTCGCCCAGCAGCAGCCGGTCGACCGCGAGGGCCGGCCGGCGGGCGGCCCCACCGGTGTCGGGCCGCGGACGACCGTGGGCCCGGCCCTGCTCGACCAGGTCGGCGCCGTCGCGAGGTCGGCACCGCCGCGGCTCGCGGACGTCGACGCCCGCCTCGCCGGCGCGGTCCCGGCCCGCCTCGTGCGCGTGGCGGCGGGTGCCGCGGGCGTGCCCGGGCCGGGCGGGCCGGGTGCGTCGGCGGGTGCCGGCACAGTGCTGCCCGTCGGAGCCGTGCCGCCGACCCGGTCCGGCCGGTCCGGCACCGAGGCGATCGCCGGTCGCGGCGCGAGCGCCGCGACCTCCGCCCGGCTGCGTGCGGCCTCCGCGGCCCTCTCCGACGGGATCGAGGTGCGCGCCGGCGAGGTCCACGTGCTGGCGCTGCCGGACGCCGACCGGGACGTCGACCCGCGGTACCGGCCGCGGGTCGAGGTGGCCGACGGCGTGGTGCGGGTGGTCGTCGTCGGGCCCGGCGGCCGCGTCGACGCCGACGCCGTGCTCGCCGCCGGCGGCGGGTGCGAGGTGCCGGCGGGCACGCGGCGCGTCGTGCTCGTGGGGCTCGGCGGGTCGGCGTCCGCCCTCGGCACGGCCGGCGATCCCGCCGCGCCGCCCGAGGTCACCGGCTGGGCCGACGACGTCCCGCTGCCGTACGTCGGCGGCGAGGCGTTCCTCGCGGACGGCGCGGTGGTCACCGCGGTGGGCCGGGTACCGCGACGGCGCGCGGCGCAGGTGCGCACCGGCTGGGTCGCGGCCGACGCGGTGGTCGGCGGAGCGACCGCCGTGAGCACCCGGTTCGCGGGCCCGGTGGACGTCGTCGCGGTGGCGATGGAGGGCGGGGACGGCGACGACCTCGCGATCGGCCTCGAGGGCGCCCGGCGCCCGACCGGCCCCGACGGCACCCCCGAGCCCCCCGTGCTCGTCGCCGACGGGCCGCGCGCCGTCGCGGTGTTCCGGGTGCTGCCGCCGGACGCGGCGTCCGGCGACGCGACGGAGCCGGCCGGCCCGGTCGTCGTCACCGTCTCCACCGGCCCGGCGCGCCGCCTCGTCGGCGTCGCCGGCGCCCGTGGCACGACCGCCGTCGAGCTCGGGACCGCCGTCGCCGACCGGGGCTTCACCGTCGTCGTCCCCGACCCGGTGCCCGTCGCCAGCGGCACCGCCGTCGTCGCGTGGAAGGGTCTCTGATGCCCCCGCTGCCACTGCCGACGGGGCACTTCCGCCTCGTGCCCTTCGTCGAGCCGCCGGTGCCGGCCGGCTCGTACCTGCTCACCGGCGACGTGTCCGGCATGCCGGGCGCCGTCGAGCCGCTGCGCTCCCGGGTCGAGATCGAGGCCCCGCGGTACGCGATGCCGCCCGACCAGATCCTCAGCACCTTCCCGCCGGCCGGTGCGCGTGGCTCGTTCACCTCCCGGCTGCCGCAGATCGTGCTGCGCCGCCGGACCCTGCCGTGGGAACGCTCGGACGACCTGGACGGCGACGTGACGACCACGCCGACGCCGTGGCTGGCGCTGGTGCTGATCGCGGAGGGCGAGGCGCAGCTGCTCACCGACGTCCCGGTCGCCGACTGCGTGACGCCCGGCGTCCATCTCGGCTCGGACGCCGACGTCCCCAAGGGCGCCTGTCTCGAGGTCACCCAGGACGTCGTCGACAAGGTCTTCCCGACGAAGGACGACCTGCACCTGCTCAGCCACGTCCGCGAGGTCGACCTCGCCGACACCGAGCTCGCCCTCGGTGACGACGACGGCTTCCTCGCCGTCGTGATGGGCAACCGGCTGCCGCAGCCCGGCGTGCGGTACCTCGCGTGCCTGGTCAACCTCGAGGGGCAGTACCCCGCGCTGCCGATCATCCCCGACGTGGAGCTGAAGCTGAGCTACACGCCCGCCGTGGCGGTCGCGGACTACCGGGTGCAGTACGCGGCGGGAGGCGACGGCGACCCGGGCGACGTCGCTCGACGCGGCGCTGATGGACCTGCCGCTGGCCGGCGCTCGCAGGGCCACCACCCTTGGCGTCACCCCCGCGGCGGCCGGACCCGCGGCGGCCGGACCCGCCGGCGCGGCCGCCTTCACCGAGACAGCCGCGGCCGCCGGCTTCGTCAGCTCCGCGCAGGGGGCGGCCGCACAGCCTCGGCGGCGGCTGGGCGGCGGCCACCGTCGGCGACCGCCGTCACCGCCGCCCAGGACTCCGGGCCTGAAGGGCAAGCTCGCCCTCGCCGACGGCTTCGCGATCGGGACGTTCCTGATCCCCACGCTGCGGTTCCCGGTGCTCGCCTACTGGTCGTTCACCTGCGAGGAGCGCGGCGACTTCCAGTACCTGGCCGACCAACGTGCACGTCCGGATGCTCGGCCACGTGGTGGACAGGCGCCGAGACGCCGGACGGCGACCCGATCGGGCCCGAGCACCCCGTCGCGCCCGGCAACACCGCTCAACCCGGGGTGACCCGGCCGCTGCCGCTGGTCGCCGAGACCGGGCACGTGCTGCTCGACCACGTCAGCCGCCGGGGCGAGGCCGCGCCCGCGTGGTTCCGGGGCCCGTTCGTCCCGGCCGCCGTGCCCCGTTCGGAGGCGCCCGTCGAGGGGGATCCTCCGCCGCTGGCGCACCACGCCGACCAGCTGCGCCGCGTGCTGCCCGACGGCAGCGAGGACCTCGGCTACTCGGCGGCGTTCGAGATGGGCCGGCTGCTCGCGCTGTCGCAGCCCGGCGTCGTCGCCGCGCTGGCCCGCTGGCGCCAGGAGGCGTTCGGCGCGGCCCGGGTCACGACGATGTCCACCACGGCGACCGCGGCGCTGCCTCCCGGCGTCCGCGAGGTCTTCACGGCACCGGACCCCCTGACGGCGATCCCGGCGAACGACCCCGACGCCGCCGTCCGGGCCCACACGACCGGCGCCCGCGCCGCCCGCGCCCTCGTCGACGCGCTCGGCGCCGACCCGGCACGGACCCTCGGTACGCCGCGCCCGGTGGCCGACGCCGGTGCCGCGGCCGGGTACCTGCGCGGGGTGTTCGCCGGCGGCGACAGGGCGCTGCTCGCCGGGTTCGGTCTCGCGGTCGACTCCGACGACCCCGAGACCGTGCTGACGTCCGTCGCGGACGCCCCGGTCCGCGTGCTCGCCTCGGCCGACGCCGCGGTGGAGTCCGCGACCCTGCGCGCCCGCCTCGAGGACGCCGCCGGGGCGGTCGCCGCCGGCGCCCTGCCACCCCGGAACCCCCAAGGCGGCCCCGGCGCGGCGCCCGACCAGCCCGACGCCCTCGACGTCCTGCTGCGGGGCAGCGAGCGCCGCCCCACGCGGGAGAGGTCACGCCGTGACCACCCTCGCCGTCCGCGCCGGCCAGCTCGTCGCGAGCCTGCAGATCGAGGCAGTGAGCCTGCTCGCGACCGCCGTCGTCCGGGTCATCGGGGACGACGCGCCCGACCCCGGCCCCCGTGCCGTCCCCCGCGACCTGCGGTTGTGGCTCGGCAGGTTGCGGCTGCTGTCGGCGGTCCCCTTCGGGCACCTCGTCGCCGACGCGTCGCTCCTCCCGGCGGAGTCCATCCGGTTCTTCTACCTCGACCGCGACTGGACCGACGCCCTCGTGCAGGGGGCGCTCTCGGTGGGGACCGTGACCACGGCCGACCGGGCCGCGCTCACCGCCCTCTACGGCATCGTGCGCGACGAGGTCGACGAGGCCGAACGGCTCGTCCGGCTGCCCGGGGTCGAGCCCGGGGGCGCCGTGCCGACGGGCCCCGCCGGCTCGATCTCGGGGTTCGTCCTGCGGTCGCGGCTCGTCTCCGGCTGGCCGGCGCTGCACGTGCGCGGCTACGGCGCGGACAACCTCACGCTCGACCCCCCGGTGCCCGACGACGAGGTCGGTGACGAGCACGACGTCCCGCTGAAGCGCCTGGGCCTGCTGCGGATGGAACGCCTCGCGCCGGCGGTGCTGCTCGTCCTCTTCGACGGCGTCCCCGCGGTCGTGCACGTCGAGGAGCCGCGCGCGGGCATCCAGTTCGGCGTCGAGGAGGAGGGGATGCAGCTCGCCGGCACCGTGCGGCTGACGCTCGACCAGATCAGGCCGATGGACGTGCCGGCCGGCGTCCGGTTCAACGACCCGCTGTCCCGCACCGTGCTGCAGACGACGGCGGCGACGCACGGGGAGGACGCGTTCGTCGACGTCCCCGTCGCGAGCACCGGCGCGACGATCGCCTGGGTCGGCGCGGGCACCGGGCTCGAGCTGGTCGACGACGTGCCGCACGTCGTGTCCGCGGCGGTGCAGGCGATGGCGCCGGTCGGCGACGTCCAGGCCGAGGTGTTCCTGCGCGACAAGGCCGACGGACGGCGGCTCGACCCGCCGCGACCGGTGCAGGTGCCCTTCCGCGCCGATGCCCCCGGCGTCCTGCACCTGCAGGCGCTCGCCCGGCGGATGACCACCGCCGACCCGACCCTGGGCACCCTCGACGCCGCCGAGTTCGCGCTCCAGATGCTGCAGTTCCCGTTCCGCGCGGTGTTCGGCGACCGGACCCTCGCCGGCCAGCAGCCGCTCGAGGCCGACGCCCTGTTCAGGCCGCAGGTCGGCCTGGCCCAGCTGCTGACCCGGTTCGAAGGGGGGGCCTGACGATGGCGGCGTACGACCCCGACCTCGTGCGCGCGGCGCAGACGACCGACCGCTTCAGCGTCCTCGCCCGGGGGGCCGTCGACGTCGCGACGATCGGCAGCTGGGACCCCGATCTGCTGCGCGAGTCGCGGGTGCTCGTGCCGGTCGACGTGCAGGCGCTCGTCGTCCCGCCGGACGGCGACGACGCCGTCGAGCTGCCGGGCCCGCTGACCCCCGGGCACGAGGACGACGCCGGGGCCGTCGACGGCCCGCCGCCGTTCGGGCCGCCGGCCCGCCGCGAGCCCGGCGTCCACCTGCAGTGGGCGCTGCCCGACGGCCTGCTGCGCGGCCGGATGCAGGACCCGCGCGGGCGCCCCGGCGGTGGTCTGGAGCTGCCCGCGCTGCCGGACCTGTGGGCGGTGCTGAGGCTGCTCGCGCCGCGGACCGGCCACGCGGTGCAGGTGCGCGGCTGGCTGCTGGACGCCGCGGCCGGGCGTCGTCCGCGACCTGGCCGGCGGCCCGAACGGTGCCCCGCTGCCGCTGCCGGCCGCCCGGGTGCTGCCGCCCGCCGAGCTGACCGGCACCGCCGGCGGGTCGCTGACCTGGACGGGCGCGTACGACGCCAGCTTCGGACGGTTCGCCTGGCACGACCCGCTCGACGACCTGGCCGCCGACCCCACCCTCGGCGGGGCGCTGCCCGACGGTCCGGAGGCCGGCGCCGCGACCTATCTCGTCGTCGGCTGGTGGTCCGACCCCGCCCTCGACCCGCTGGACGGCGTCCGCACGACGGGCGGCCTGGCCGAGCGGACGGCGGAGCTCGGCTGGCGGGTCGTGACCGGCGGCGGGGCCGAGCACACCGAGCAGCAGGGGCCGCTCGGCAAGCTCGCGGAGCTCGGGCTGCCCGTGCGCGACCGGCTGCAGGAGCCGACGAGCAGCGCGTTCCGCCGCGCCGCGATCGGCGTGGAGAACCTCGGCCGGCCGGCCTTCCAGGCCTCGACCGTCGCCGCGTACCAGTCGGTCGGCGCGCTGAGCATCGCGAACGAGGCCGGCCGCTGGGTCACCGGCCGCGGGATCGGCGTCGAGGCGTCGACCCTGATGCACGGTGCGGTGGTCTCGGTGCCGCTCCCGCCGGTGGGCGCGAGCCTCGACGTCGACCTGCGGCCGCCCCGCGGCGCCGTCCGGCTCACGCTCGGCGACCACGTGGACGACCTCGTCGCGGCCTCGGTCGGCGCCGGCGCCGGTCAGCAGGACGGTCCGCCGGACCGCGACGCGCGGGCCGCGGTCGAGCGGCTGCTCTCGGCGCTCTCCGCCGGGCTCGTCGCCCGGCTCGCCGACCCCGACGGCCTGGTCGAGATGGACGAGCGGGCCCACGCGGCCGGGTTCGCGGCCGTCGACCCCGGCGAGCCCGCCCTCGTCGACCGGGTGCTCACCGGCCGGGCCGCGATCCCGCCCCGGCCGCCGCGGCCCCAGGCGAGTGCGGCGGGCGGTGCGTCGTCCACCCTGGTGTTCCTCGGCGAACCGGTGACGCAGGCCTTCGCGCGGGAAGAACCTGCGATCAGTACGCAGGCGCGCGCCCAGGCGTTCACGCCGCCGCCCCGCAGGCTCGCCGAGCAGGTGACCGCGCGGGTGAGCCCCGTGGTCGCCAGGACCACGATCGACCCCGGGCCGCCCGCCGCGGGTGTCGCGGCCTCCCGCGCGACGCAGCCCGGCGAGCAGCTCGTCGAACGGCCGGCGCCCCGCCGGTACGTGCCGATCGACCCCGTGGTCGGCGTCCTCGGGGCGCGCCGCGGTCTGCGGCACGGCGGCGACGGCCGCGGCGACCCCGACGAGCGGCTGGGCTGCCGGCGCGGCTCGCAGGTCGTCAGCGGCTACACCGGCCTCGTCTCGCGGCAGCGACCTGCTGCCCACCCTCGGCAGCGGCGCGGTGCCGGCCGAGACGCTCGCGCTCGCCCGGGAGGCCCTGCTGCTCTCCCCGCACCTGCTCCGGTGGCTCGGCGTCGCCGCCGTCCAGCTGACCGGCCAGACCGATCGACCCGGGGTCGGCCCGGCAGCGGCTGGGCTCGGAGCTGGCGCTGCGCTACGACGCCTCCGGCGGCTACCTGGGCAAGGCGCCGGCGGCCCTGACGCTGGCCCGCGGCGACCTCGACCCGATCGCGGCCGCGCACCCGCGAGCTGCTGCGCCGGCACTCACTGCTCGACGGCGTCGAGCCCGACCTCGTCGCGATCACCGCCTGGGCCCAGCCGTGGGTCCCGCTGTGGCTGGAGTGGCAGGCCGAGGTGACGCCGGCCGACGACCTGGCCGGCTGGGCCCTCGGCCCGGTCGACCTGGAGCCCGGCCCCGACGGCCCCCCGGCGGAGAACCCGCCGCTGATCGTCGACCGGCCGGTCGCCGCTGACCACCGCGCCCGGGACGGCGCTCGCCGGCGCCGTGGCCGACTGGCTCGAGAAGGAGGACGCCCGCGACCGCAACCGGCAGGGCGAGGCGGACGAGGCCACCGCGGCAGCGGATCGCCGCGCTGGGCGAGTACGCGGCCGGGCTCGACCTGCTCGGCTGCTCGCTCGACGGCCTGCGGACGGCGCTGCTCGGGCTGCCGCTGACGGCGATCCGCACCCGCGACGCGGACGGCACCGCGATCCCGCCGACCCCGACCGGCCTGCCGGACCTGCTCGCCGCGGGGTCGGTGCGGCTGGTCGGCCGCCCGGCTCGTGGACGCGTTCGGCCGGATGCTCGACCTCGACGGCCTCGACCAGCCGGGTCAGGTCTCGGTGCCGGCCCGCGGCACGATCAGCGAGCGGCCGGGCGGTGCTCGCGCACGCCCCGCGGTTCAGCGCGCCCGCCCGCTGCCTGGTCCGCTTGTGTCGGCGCGCCGCGACCGACCCGGCCGCCGCGGTCGACGCGCGTGGTCGACGAGGTCGAGCCGAGCAGGCAGATCAACCCGGTCGTCGGGTTCCTGCTGCCCGACCACGTGGACGAGTCGATCGAGGTGTTCGGCGCCGACGGCACGCCGCTCGGCGAGCTGCTCCGTCGACGCCCGGGGCGGCGGCGTGATGTGGGAGTGCGCCCCGGGCCGGCCGCTGCCGGCCGACGCCGCCCCCGGCGACGGGCTGACCCGCGACCAGCAGGCGCTCGGGCTGTTCGCCGCCGGCATGGTCGCCGCCGACGCGCAGGCCGAGCGGGCGGCGTCGCCGCGGCCGCCGTCGGCGCCGGGGTCCCCGCGAGTCGGCGCTGTCGGCGTTCCTGCGCGCCGTCGACACCACGCTGTGGACCGTCGACCCCGTCGCGGGCGCCGGGTCGTCGGCGCTGGCGTCGATCGTCGGCCGGCCGGTCGCCGTCGTCCGCGCCACGGTCGATGCTCGACGTCGGCCGACGACCTGGACGACCTGACCCTGACCGACCGACCAGCGCGGCCGCCCGGGCCGCGCGCGTACGCCGAGCTGGCGCGGGCTGGCGGTCCCGGTGCGGCTCGGCGAGCTGACCCGCAGCGACGACGGGCGTGCTCGGCTGGTTCGTCGACGACGACTACCGGCGCTGCCACGTGGTCGACAAGGTCGTGCGCGACCTGGCCCTGCGAGGCCGGCCGCGGCAAGGGCCACCTCGGGCGCCTGGGGCGACGACCCCGACGGTGCCGGCGCTCGACCCGATCGACCACCCCTACCTCTCGCCGCAGGACGAGCTCGTGCTGCGCCCCGGCGTGCCGCGGCTGGTCACGCTGCTGATGCTGCCCGGCTCGGCGGTCACGGTGACCTGCGGCGTGGTCCCGCCGGCCGCAGCTGCGCGCTGTCGCGGGCCTGGTTCGCGGCCGGGCTCGAGAAGCTGTCGCCGTCGGTGCGGGTCGGCCCGGTGCTCATCGACCCCGGCGAGGTCCGGCTGCCGCCGGTCGCGGCGCTCGGCGACCGGCAGGTGCTGACCTACCGCGACGGACCGCTCGGCTGGCGGGACGACGCGATCCTGGCCGCCACGCAGGCGGCGCTGCTGCCCGACCGGACCGTCGGTGCTGCGCGAAGGCTGGGTGCGGGTCGACCCGGCGCCGCCGCCACCGGAGGGGGCCGCGTGAGCAGGTACGACTGGCCCTCGACGCCCAAGCCGCGCCGCGGCAAGGCAGGCCTGCGGCGCGCCTACAACCAGAGCCTGACGCGCGGGCGCGGACACCCCGCGCGACGACAGCCCGGCGCCCGAGGGGCTCGCGCAGCGCTCAGCGGGCCGGCCGCCGCACCCGCCGTCCCCGGCCGGGTCTGGGTCCCGCTCGGCCCGACGGGAACCCTGCGCGGCACCGGGGACGCCGACCCGCGGTCGCGGGCCGGGTCAGGGACGTCGCCGTCAGCGCCGACGGGCAGCGGCTGTACGCGGCCTCGGCTCTCGGCGGGCTCTGGTACTCGGGCGATGCCGGGGCGACCTGGGAGCCGGTGGGCCAGTTCGCCACCACTCCCCCGGCCGGCGTCGTCGCCTCGTCGGGGACGCTCACCTGCGGCGCCGTGCACGTGCGCTTCGACGCGGGCGGGGACGTGGCGCAGGACGAGGTGTTCCTCGGACCGGCGAGCCCGACCCGGCGACCCAGCCGTGGGACATGGGCGTGCACGGGACGTACGGCGGCGTGGGCGTCCTGCAGGCCCGGGGACCGGTGGACACCGTGCGCGCGAACCCGAACGCCGACCCGTGGACCCGGGAGGCGCAGCCGGGCGGCGGCGTACCCCGGTCTGCTCGGGGCCGGGGTGTTCGCCGTCGCCGAGGACCCCGCGTCCGCCGGCCAGCCCGCGGTCGGCGCGCTCGTCGCCGCGACCACCCGCGGGCTCCACCTGCGGACGACCCGGCGCCGCCGGCGACCCGTGGAGCCTCGTCACCGTCGCCGACTGGGAGGCGCCGAAGGGTCCCGGCAGCGCCCAGGTCGTCGTCACCGACGTGGTCTGGGTGCGCACCCCCGCCGGCGACCGGCTGTGGGTGGCGGTGGCCGGCGCGAACGTCGACCAGCGCGTGAAGGGCCTGTGGCGCAGCGACAACGGCACCGCGGGGCCGTTCGTGCAGGTCGCGATGCCGGGGATCGCCACGGCGGCGGACCGGACCGGCCTGCTGCGGCTGGCCCTCGCCGCCGCGCCGTCCGACCCGACGGTGGTGTACGTGCTGGCCAACGCCCCGCGGCTGTGGCGGGTGGACGGCGACGCCACGGTCCGCCGGGTGCGGCAGCTCCCGGGCGACCTCTTCAGCGGCGTCCCGGGCCAGTCCGAGTACGACATGGCGATCGCCGTCGACCCGGACAACCCGGCCAGCGGATCATGCTGGCGGGGCGCGCCTCGTCACCAGCTCGATCGACAACGGCTCCTTCGCCGCCGCGCTCTACCGGCTGACGGTGCGGCTGCCCCGCCCGCGCCGGCCGGCGAGTGGCGCACCGACTACGTCGGCGGGAACCCGATCGACGCCACCTGGGTCGGCGCCGAGGTGCACCCCGACGTGCACCGCGTCCGCTGGGTGCGCCCGGGTGGGGCGGCGGCGGGGCAGGTCGTCGTGTGCTGCGACGGCGGGGTGTGGCGGTCGGTGGCCGACGGCGACCGGCTCTCGTTCCGCTCGCGCGCCGCCGGGCTCGCGGTCACCGAGGTGGGGTTCGTGGCGTCCCACCCGGCGAGCCCGGGCGTCGTGCTCGCAGGCGTCCAGGACAACGCCACCCAGATCCGGGTCGGTGAGAGCGTCTGGCGGCAGATCCTCTCCAACGGGGACGGTGGCGGGGTCGCGTTCGACCCGGGCGCCGGGGACCGGTTCATGGGCCAGGCGATGCAGGCGTCATGGATCGACCAGACGGGCACGACCGACAACCCCACCTGGCGCACGGGGGCCACCGCAGCGCAGATCACCGAGACCAACGCCACCCGGATGTACTCGAACATCGCGGTGATCCGCCGCCCGCTCCCCACCGACAACCCGCCCGGCGACGGCGTCACCCAGATCGCCGTCGGCACCAACCGGGTCTGGTACTCCGAGCACTGGATGCACTCGTTCCTCGACACCACTGCGAACGTCTTCCGCATCCAGGCCGTGACGCTGCCGTCGCGCACCGACCCGCGCAGCGCCGACGCGCCCGACACCGTGACCGACGTCCTGCCGCCCGGCCCGATGCCGGCCGGCACGCCCGACACGGCGGCCTCCGGCATCCGGGTGTTGCGCTGGGCCGGGATCCACCGGCTCTACGCGCTGATGCTGGGGCGCGGTCCACCGGCTCGACCACAACCCGGTGAACGGCACCTGGGCGCGCACCCGGATCTACGCCCGGCCGGCCGCGCCGCCGGTGCTCGGCGCGGCCGCCGGGCCCGACCTGCCGTCGGCCGGCGGCCTCAACGACCTCGCGGTGCACCAGCCGGGGACCGGACCGCACGGCACCTTCTACCTGGCGACCGCGAACCCGCTCGAGCCGATCTGGTGGTTCGACGGCACCGGCACCTGGCACCCCTGCACCCTGGGCACGGCGGTGCCGAACGGGCTCGGCGTCACCGCGACCGGTTACGCCGTCGCCGTCGACGCGGCGAATGACGCGATCGTCTACGCCGGGACGTCGATCGGCGTCTTCCAGGGCACCTTGAGCTTCCCGGCGCCGGGGGCGCCGCACTGGGACTGGGCGGCGTTCTCGAACGGCCTGCCCGAGGCGGCCGCGCAGGACCTCGAGATCGTGTCCTACCCGACCCCCGACGGAGCGGGTACGGTGCGGCTGCTGCGCGCCGCGCTGCAGGCCCGTGGAGTGTGGGAGGTGGACCTGGACGCCGACCTCGCCCCGCTCACGTACCTGCGGGCGAACCCCTACGACACGCGCCGGCTGCTGCCGACGCCGATGGCGGACCCACAGACGGCCGTCGCGGGGATCGACTCCGAGTGGCACCTGGACTGGTCGGACGCCCGCGGCCGCGACTTCCGCACCGGCGCCGGAACCCCGGCCGCGCACCCCGACGGGACGCCGGCCGGCACCTTCAGCTGGCACGCCAGCCCCGACATCCGGGTGCGGCCGGCGCCTGGCGCACCGCCGCCCGCGCCTCCCGTCGCGCCCTCGAGCCCGCTGCCGTGGACGGCCCGACCGGCCGACAAGTGGGCGCTCTGGGCGCTGCAGACCTCGCTGCACAGCATCGACCCGCTGCTGGTGCCCGACGGCCGCTGGACGGCGACGTTCCGGCGCCGGCTGCGGGCGATCCGCACGGCGCGGGGCCTGTCCGACCTCGCCCGCGTCGACCTCGCGCTCTGGAACCACGCCGACGTGCAGGCCGGGTTCTGGGCGGACCCGTGGAGCGACGGCGGTCCGACCGAGGCCGACCTCGTCGAGCGTGTCGTCGGCCGGGCGACGCCGCGGCCGGGCGGCCCGATGGCGGCGGCGGTCTCGCCGGCGAGCATCGCGGTCCCAGCCGGGCCGTCGAAGGTCGAGGTGTGCGTCCACCATCGCGGCGCGGTCGCGCTGGCACCGGCGGACGTCGCCGTCCTGCTGCTCACCCTGCCGCTGCCCGCGGACCCGCTGACGTGGTCGGTGCTGCCCGGCATCGTGCTCACCGGGGCAGCGGCCGCGATCGCGGCCGCCATGACGGCGGTCGGCCCGGCCGGCGGCCCGCTGCCCGCGGGCGCCCTGCCGGCCGGGTACTCGGTCGCGGACACGGGGGTGGCGATCCGCCGCCCGGCCGCGCCGATCCAGTGCGCGCGACCCGCGGTGGTGTCGTTCGACCTCGACCTCACGGGGGTGGCTGCCGGCACGCGGTTGCTCCTCCTCGCCGTCGTCCAGGGCGGCGCCGGGACGCCCGCCCTGGTCGGTGCCGGCCTGCGCGACGTCGTCCTGACGTCGCCGCAGGCCGCCGGCCGCAGCATCGAGGTCGTATGACCCCGTTCAGCCCAACCGACCAGGAGGACCGATGCCCCGACAGATGCGACCGCGCTTCTGGCTCGAAGTGACTGCCGCGCTGGTCGGCACGCTGCTGACCGTGCTGGCCCTCGTCGCCCCGACGTGGATCGAGACGCTGTCGGGCGAGTCACCGGACGGCGGTACGGGAGCGAGCGAGTGGTTCCTCGCCCTGCTGCCGATGGCTCTCGCGGCGGTGTCGGCGACCCTCGCCGCACGGGAATGGCGACGCGCCCCGGCGTGACCTCCTTCATCCGCTCCGGACGATGCGCGAGGCGGTCGCCCGCCGGAGCCTGACAGGCCAGGACGACGAACCCCCCGGAGCCACCGGCACGCCGGTGCCGGGTCGACGTGGGCGCCGAGGGGCCCTGTGAGGAGTCGGGACGCCATGGGCGAACACGCGGGGAGCCGGGCGGATCGGTCGGCGCTGGGGCGCGCTGCCCGTCGCGCCGTTCCCCGGGCTGATCACAGCCACCTGAACGACGCTACGGACCGGCCCGACCCCGTCGAGCTGCTGCTGAGCCAGGCGGAGTCCCGGGAGACGGAGCTCGTGCCCATCCGCCACGGGCGCATGGCCGGCTCGGCGTTCGCCTTCTACCGCGGGGCGGCTCTTCCCATGGCGGCCGACCTGGTGGGGACGCCCGCGTCCGGCCTTCGCGTCCAGCTGTGCGGCGACGCCCACCTCCTGAACTTCGGCATCTACGCGAGCCCGGACCGGCGGTTGGTCTTCGACGTCAACGACTTCGACGAGACACTCCCCGGGCCCTGGGAGTGGGACGTCAAGCGCCTCGCCACCAGCATCGAGGTGGCCGGCCGCGAGCGGGGCTTCTCGACGAAGGAGCGTTCCACGTCCGTCCTGGCCGCCCTGCGGCGGTACCGCGTCGCGATGGGTGAGTTCGCCGCCATGACGACCCTGGCCGTCTGGTACTCCAGGCTCGAGGCCGACGAGATCCTCCGCGAGATCCGCGCCGGCGCCCACTCGCGGAAGGAGGCCGACGTCGCCCGGCGCGGAAAGCAGCTGGTCTCGAAGGCTGCCACGCGGTCCAACCTCCAGGCGGTCTCCGCGCTCACCCACGAGGTCGACGGGCGGCTCGAGTTCACCTCGGCCCCGCCTCTCGTCGAGCGCCTCACCGACCTGCTGCCGGACGACCAGCGGCACCGGCTGGAGAACGGCCTCTCCGACCTGCTCCGGGAGTACGCCGCCAGCCTCGCCTCGGACCGGCGAGGGCTGCTGGCACGGTTCGAGCTCGTCGACCTGGCCCGCAAGGTGGTCGGTGTGGGCAGCGTCGGGACCCGCTGCTGGATTCTCCTGTTCGTCGGCCAGGACTCCGGCGACTCCCTGATCCTGCAGGCGAAGGAGGCGCAGGCCTCGGTGCTCGAGCGGTTCCTGGAGCCCAGCGCGGAGTCGAACCAGGGGGAGCGGGTGGTCGTCGGTCAGCGGCTGATGCAGGCGACCACCGACATCTTCCTCGGGTGGAACCGCCTGACCGGGATCGACGGCCGTCAGCGTGACTTCTACCTGCGGCAACTGCGCGACGGCAAGGGCTCCATGGACATCACGAAGATGGTGCCCGAGGGCCTCAAGGCCTACAGCGAGTACTGCGGATGGACGCTCGCCCGTGGTCATGCCCGCTCCGGCGACCCGATCGCCATCGCCGCCTACCTGGGGTCCTCCGATGTCTTCGACCAGGCGGTAGTGAGGTTCGCCCAGGCCTACGCGGACCGGAACGAGCGCGACCACGCGAGCCTGGTGCAGGCCATCTCCGAGGGACGCGTGCCGGCGCTGGCCGGCCTGTGAGCCCGCGACATCAGTTCTCGCGCGATCGCTCCTAGCCTTCTTTCCAACGCCCGGGAGGTCAGCCGGTGGACCCGCTAGTCGTGCTGGTGATCGTCACGGCCTTGTTGTTCGATTTCACCAACGGGTTCCACGACACCGCGAACGCGGTGGCGACCTCTATCGCCACCGGGGCGCTGTCGCCGAGGGCCGCGGTGCTGCTTTCCGGGGTGCTGAACCTGGTCGGGGCGTTCCTGTCGGTCCAGGTGGCGCCGACGATCTCCAGCGGCCTGGTCGACGAGGCGAAGATCACACCCACCGTGATCTTCGCCGGGCTGGTCGGGGCGATCCTGTGGAACCTGGTCACCTGGCTGCTGGGTCTGCCCGTCGTCGTCGTCCCACGCTCTGTTCGGAGGCTTGATCGGCGCGACCTGGGTGGCCGCCGGGGCGGGCACGGCGATGAACTGTCACGCTGGTGGCCAAGGTCCTCATCCCGGCGGTGCTGGCCCCCGCGGTCGCCGGGCTCGTCGCCCTCGTCGGCACCTACCTGGCCTACCGGATCACCGAGCGGGCCCGACCGCAGTGACGTCGGGCAGGGGTTCAAGGTCGGTCAGATCGTCTCGGCCTCGATGGTCTCCCTGGCCCACGGCACCAACGACGCGCAGAAGACGATGGGCATCATCACCTTGACGTTGATCACGGCAGGAACCCTGCCGCAGGGTTCGTCGCCACCGTTGTGGGTGATCCTCTCCGCCGGGTTGGCGATCGCGCTGGGAACCGCCTTCGGCGGTTGGCGGATCATCCGCACCCTGGGCATGCGGATCACCGAGATCCATCCCCTGCAGGGCTTCGCCGCTCAGACGTCCAGCGCCTCGGTGATCCTGGTGTCGTCCCACCTGGGATTCCCGCTGTCGACCACGCAGGTCTGCTCCGGGGCGATCTTCGGCGCCGGCGCCGGCCGCCGATTGGCCCGCGTGCACTGGGGAGTGGCGGGCCAGATGGCCATCGCCTGGACCCTGACGCTGCCCTCGGCGGCGATCGTCGGCGGTCTCGCGGCCCAGGTCGCCCTGATGAGCACCCTGGGCACCGTCCTGGTCGCGCTGGTCGCCGTCGCGATCGCCGCCGGGATCTACCTGCTCTCCCGCCGCAACCCGATCGACGCCGGCAACGTCGACGAGGTGCCCGCCGACCCGAGGCCGTCGCGACCGCCGCCTGAACGGAGAATCCGATGCACATCAACTGGGTGGCCTTCGGCCAGGTCTTCGTGGTCTCCTTCGGAGTCGCCGTGGGCATCACCGTCGTCTTCGCCATCGGCGTCGGCCTGCTCTCCGCCTCCACCCGGAGCGCGGACGGCCCACAGCTCACGATCGCTGCCGTCGAGGGCAGCACCACCGGATCGACCACGGCGACCCGAGGCCCGCCCCAGCACCGCCCGAAAGGTCACCGCCTGGATGTGCTTCCTCGCCTGCGGGCTGTCGGTCGCCTACGGCCTCTCCATCATCGTCGCCAGATGACCGCCGTCCCGGGCCGGTCGGGAACGCGGGACCCGGACGCGCCCGGATGACGTCGGGTCAGGGACGCGAGGGCCGGCGTGAGTGACCACACCGAGGCGGCGACGAGCCGCCGCCGGCGGCGAGTCCCGGCGGCGACCTGGCTGCCACGGTACGAGCGGCGCTGGTTGCGCGGCGACGTCATCGCGGGAGCCGTCGTGGCGGCGCTCGCAGTCCCCCAGGCGCTCGGCTACGCCTCCATCGCGGGTGCGCCGTCGAGGTGGGCCTCTACGCGGTGCCGGTGGCACTGATCGCGTACGCGATCTTCGGCTCGTCGCGGCAGCTGGTCGTGGGCCCCGTGTCGACGGTGTCGGTGCTGTCGGGCTCGTTGCTCGCCAGCTTCGGGGTGGCGGGCACGGCACGCGCCGCGTCGTACACGGCGGCGCTGGCACTAGGCGCCGGCCTGGTTCTGGTCACCGCGGGCTTCGTCGGGGTCGGCTGGGTCGCGGAGTTCCTCTCCAAGCCGATCGTCACGGGCTTCGTCCTCGGCCTGACGGTCCTGGTCGTCCTCAGTGAGGTGCCCCACCTGCTCGGCGTCCCCACGCCGAAGGGGCAGGTGGTCGAGCGGGTGAGCTCCCTGGGCGAGAGCCTCACCCGTGGCGAGGCCCACCTGCCGACGGTGATCGTCTCGGCGGTCTCGCTGCTCGTCCTCTTCGGCGGCCAGTGGCTCGCGCCGCGGGTGCCGTGGGGGCTGGTGGTGCTCCTCGGCGCCATCGCCGCCTCGTCGGCACTGAACCTGCGGGCGCGGGGCGTCGAGGTCGTCGGCCCGGTGCCGCGGGGGCTGCCGACGCCCGGGCTGCCGTCGGTGGCAGCGGGCGACCTGCCGGCACTGCTCGGCGCCGGCGCGGCGCTCGCGCTGATGGGTCTCGCGGAGGGGCTCAGCGCCGCCAGGCTGTTCGCAGCGCGGGGCGGCTACCGGGTCGACGCCGACCAGGAGCTGATCGCGTCCGGCGCCGCCAACCTCGGCTCGGGCCTGTTCGGCGGGATCGGCGTGGCGGGCAGCCTGTCCAAGACGGCGGCCCTCAGCGACGCCCGCGGTCGCACCCAGGTGGCGGGACTCACCGCGGCGGTGCTGGCCCTGGTCGTCATCGTCGCCATCGCGCCGGCGCTCTCGGGGCTGCCCAGGGCCGTCCTCAGCGCCATCGTCGTCAATGCCGTGTGGAAGCTCATGGACGTCTCCGCGCTCCGCCGCTACGCCCGGGTGCGCCGGAACGACATCGTCGCCGCAGGAGTCGCCGCCGTCGGGGTGCTGGCCTTCGGGCCGTTGTACGGCCTGCTGCTGGCCGTCGCCGGCTCGGTGCTGGGCCTGGTCTACCGCTCCAGCCGGGTGGACGTCGAGGTGATGGGGAAGGTGCCGCACGAGAAGGCGGCCTGGGGCAGCACGCGGAACCACGAGGAGCGCCGGACGTTCCCCGGGGTCCTGGTGCTCCGCGTCGACGCCCCGATCTTCTGGGTCACCGCGGCGCCCATCCATGACGTCGTCCTCTCGGAGGTCGACGGCGCGCCCGGCCTGCGCGCCGTCGTGCTCGACCTCGAGGCGACCAACCAGATGGACACGACGAGCGCCGACGCGCTCGCCGACCTGCTGCGGCGAACTGCGGGAGCGCGATGTCGACCTCTACCTGGTCCGCGTCATGTGGCCGGTCCGGCTCGCGCTGCGCCGATCGGGGCTGCTCGCCGAACTCGGTGAGGACCACCTGTGGCACAGCATCTCGCAGGGCGTGCGGGAGGCCCGGCGCGCGCACGCGCTGACGAAACCTTCATCGCGTGCCGGCGCGCCCGGCGCCGCGGTCGTTCCCGACGAGGAGCCGCTCGACGAGGGCGCGGAGGAGCACATCGCCGCGCGTGGTCCGGCGTGAGCCGGCACCGGGCCGGCGGTCAGATCGTGCCGACGAGCTCGGGGTGCGTCCCGTCGCGCGCGAACACGGGGATGGCCGCCAGCGGCGCCTCGACCGTGATGCTCTGCCCGCCGTCGAACGTGCGTCCCGAGTGCAGGTCCGTCCACCGGGCGCCGGAGGGGAGGTGGACGTCGCGCCGGCGGGCGCCGGGCTGCACGACCGGCGCCACCAGCAGGTCGGGCCCGAACAGGTACTGGTCCGCCGCTGTCCACGAGCGCTCGTCGCCCGGGTAGGCGTAGAACATCGGCCGCATCACGGGGTCGCCGTCCTCGTGGGCCTGGCGCATCACGTCGCGGACGTAGGGCCGCAGCCGCTCCCGCAGGTGCAGGTACGACTCGAGGATCCGGTAGACGTCCTCGCCGTAGCTCCACACCTCGTTGTCCGCGCCCGTCGGGCAGTTCGGCCTCCCGTCGGCGTGCGTGATCGGCGTCACCGGCAACCGGAATCCGTGCAGGCGCATGACCGGGCAGAAGGTGCCCCACTGGAACCAGCGCACGAACAGCTCACGGAAACCCTCGTCGGCCGGGTCGCCGTCGTAGAAGCCGCCGATGTCCGTCGTCCACCAGGGGATGCCGGCGATGCCCATGTGCAGGCCCGCGGTGATCTGACGCCGGAAGTCCTCCCAGGTGGAGGAGATGTCACCGGACCACACCAGCGCGCCGTAACGCTGGCTCCCCGCCCACGCGCACCGCACGAGGTTCACCGGGTCCGCCTGCCCCGCCGCGACCTGGCCCTCGTAGAAACCTCGCGCGTACAGCTGCGGGTACAGGTTGCCGATCTGCAGGTTCGGCCCGAGGTGGTAGCGGTACTGCCCGAAGTCGTACCTCTCGAACTCCGGCTCGGCCTCGTCCAGCCAGAACGTGCGGATGCCCAGGTCGTGGTAGTTCTCCCGGCACTTCTCCCAGACGTACGAGCGGGCGGCGGGATTGGTCGCGTCGTAGAAGACGGACGGCTCCTGGAAGCGCATCTGGACGTCGACGCCGGATTCCGACCTGACCAGGAGGTTCCGCTCGCGCATCTCCTCGTAGTTCTCCGAGGCGAGGGCCACCTGCGGCCACACGGAGACCATCAGCTCCACGCCCATCGACCTCAGCTCGGCGACCATGGCGCCGGGGTCGGGGAAGTACTCCTCGTCGAAGCGGTAGTCGCCCATGTGCGGCCAGTGGAAGAAGTCGCAGACGATGACGTCGAGCGGCAGGCCGCGGCCGACGTGCTCCCGCGCCACCGCCAGGAGCTGCTCGGCGTTCCAGTAGCGCAGCTTGCACTGCCAGAAACCGAGGCCGTGCTCGGGCATCATCGGGGGCCGGCCCGTCGCGGCGGTGTACGCACGCACGATCTGAGCGGGATCGTCGCCGGCCGTGATCCAGTAGTCGAGCTGGCGGCTCGATTCGGCGTGCCATTCCGTGCGGTTCACCCCGAAGGTGGCGCGCCCGATGCTCGGGTCGTGCCAGAAGAACCCGTACCCGGCGCTGGAGAGGACGAACGGCACGCTGGCCTGCGAATTGCGGTGGGCGAGCTCGAACGTGGCGCCCTTGAGGTCGAAGAGGTCCTGCTGGTACTGGCCCATCCCGAACAACTTCTCGCCGGGGTCGGACTCGAACGAGGCGGTGACGCGGTGATCCCCGCCAGGGATCGGGTCGAACCGGCGGGCCCTCAGCTTCAGGCTGCCGCTGGGCGACAGCTCCTTCAGCAAGGTGCGGCCGGAGGACGTGCGGAACTCGAGCTCGCACCGGGGCGGCTCCGGCGAGGCGTTCACCATGCTGACCGTGCCCCGCACGGTCCGCAGCACCGCCTCGATCCTGCCGTTGCGGACGACGGCGACATCGGTGTCCAGCTTGACGTCGACCTGCGCCGGCTCGGGCGGCAGCAGCGCGTACTCCGTCTCGAGCAGCTCCCCCATGAGCCGCGACCGGACGCGGAAGCTGTCCGGCCCCCACGCGCGCACCTCCAGCGTCTCCCCGTCGCCGCGCCACACGACGGCGTCGTCCGCTCACCTCGAACAT
The DNA here is from genome assembly GCA_963794075.1 of uncultured Actinomycetota bacterium. GTDB lineage: Bacteria > Actinomycetota > Actinomycetes > Actinomycetales > Kineosporiaceae > DATKNA01. Next base: position 37,257 of record CAWCCY010000019.1, on the reverse strand, counting down.
GGTCCCGCCTCTCTCCCCTGGTGGATCGCTCGTGGTCAAGCGGCCGCAGCCGCGGCCGCCAGCGCGTCGCGGACGCCCGGCCAGCTCTCCAGCACCGCGCGGACGTCGCCCCGCCGCTCGTCGCGCAGGGCGTCGGCATGCGCGGCGTCCAGGACGTCGTCCAGCTGCACCGGTGCGCCGGACGCCGCCGACGCCACGGCGGCCTCGACCATGGCGAGGCTCATCAGGTTCTCGTGCACCTCGCCCATCGGCACCACGCCCGTCCGCAGCGCACCGACGAACTCGCGCAGCGCCCACCCGATCCCCTGCCGGCCGCACCGGGAGGCGCCGTCGGGCCCGGAGGTGACGTCCCGGAGAGGGCGCGAGCGCGGGCTCGCCCTCCCCGTCCCACGTCACGGTCCCCTCCCGGCCACTGACCCGCCACTCTCCGTTCCAGGACGTCTGCGCACCGGGAGCGCACCAGCTGCCGGTGTACACGTAGCGGGCGCCGTTCTCGAAGGTGAACACGGCGGTCGCCGAGGCCGAGCCGGCGAACCAGCTCCAGGGCGGGTTGAACGCCTCGCAGTAGACGCTGACCGGCTCCGACCCGAGCAGGAAGCGGGCGCTGTCGAACGGGTGGATGGCCATGTCCACCAGCAGGGGGTCCGCCATCTCCTCCCGGAAGCCCGGGAAGTGCGCCGCCCGGAAGAACTGCGTCGTCACGACGCCGACCGGGCCCAGCCGCGTCGACCAGGTCGCGGAGGGCGAACACGTGCGGGTTCCAGCGTCGCGACTGGCTCACCATGAACAGCTCGCCCGACACCTCCGCCGCCGCGGCCAGGGACAGCGCCTCGCCCAGGGAGGCGGCGGCCGGCTTCTCACCGAGCACGGGGATCCCGGCGAACAGCGCGCCCGTCGTGACCGGGTGGTGCGCCGCCGGCGTGGTGACGTCGATCAGGGCCTGCGCACCGGTCTCGAGCGCGAGGTCGACGGCGTCCGCGCCCACCCGGACGCCGGGTTCGACGAGCTCGCCGGCCACCCGGCCGCGCGCGCGCGACGTCGACGTCGGCGAGGCCGACGACGATCACCTCCGGGCGACTCACGGATGGCTGCGAGCCAGGCGCGCCCCATGCCCCCGGCGCCGGCGACGACGACCCTGAGGGGGTCCGCGTGGCTGCTCGGGATCCGCCGGAACGTCACAGTGCCGCCTCGGGCGGGCGGGTCGACGTCGGTGGGGGTGTCGACGCGGTCGGCCATCGCCCCCCGGTACCCGTGTCCGCTGAAGAACTCGCCCGTGTCGTACCGCAGCAGCTCCGGGGAGCGGCGCTGCGGCCGGTCCGTCCTGGCCCATGCCACGCCGTTGGCGATGACGCGGCGGACGTCCTTGTGGTGGTACGTCGGGTAGTCCTGGTCGCCGGGGCGGAAGTAGAAGATCCTGCCGTGGCCGCGGTGGAAGGTGCAGCCGCTGCGGAACACCTCGCCGCCGCTGAACGTGCTCAGGAAGATCAGCTCGTCGGGGGCGGGGATGTCGAAGAACTCGCCGTACATCTCGTCCTCGTCGATGACGATCGGGTGCGGGACGCCGGCGACGATGGGGTGCGTCGGGTCGACCGTCCAGATCAGCTCGCGGTCGTGCTCCGAGCGCCAGCGCAGCGTGCAGGTCGTCCCCATCAGCCTGGTGAAGATCTTCGACCAGTGACCCGAGTGGAGGACGACGAGGCCGAGGCCGGCGAGCACATGCCGGTGGACCCGCTCGACCACCTCGTCGGCGACCTCGGCGTGCGCGGCGTGACCCCACCACACGAGGACGTCGGTCTGCGCCAGCACGTCCTCGGTGAGGCCGTGCTCGGGGTCGTCGAGGGTCGCCGTCCGCACGACGCATCCGTCGCCGAGGTTCTCGGCGATCCCCTCCGCGATGGTCGTGTGCATACCGTCGGGGTAGATCCTCGCGACATGGTCCTCGAGCTTCTCGTGGCGGTTCTCGCCCCAGACGAGGACGCGCAGGGAACGGGCGGATTCCTGGGTCACGGGGATGCACTCGCTTTCGTCGGAACGGATCGGCCGGAAGGGCACCTACTTGACCGCCCCCGCGGTCGTCCCGGCGGCGACGTACCGCTGGGCGACCACCAGCAGCACGACGGCCGGCAGCGAGGCGAGCACCGCCGTCGCCATCACCGAGCTCCAGTCGTTCACGTAGGAGCCGATGTACGTGTACAGGCCGAGGGTCACCGGGCGGACGTCCTCGGTCGTCGTCAGGGTGAGCGCGAAGAGGAAGTCGCCCCACGTGAAGAGGAACGTGAACAGACCGGCGGTCACGAGGGCGTTCCTCGACATGGGGAGCACGACCGAGACGAGCGTGCGGAGGGGCCCGGCCCCGTCCACCCAGGCCGCCTCGACGACTTGTGCGGGCATCGCCGACATGAACGCCCGGAGGATGAGGATCGCGAACGGGATGCCCGCGGTCGAGTCGGCGAGGATCAGACCACCGATCGAGTTCAGCAGCCCCAGGTCGCTGTACGCGCTGTAGAGAGCGTTGGCCACGACGATGCCCGGGACCATCTGGCTGATGAGGATGACGAGCAGCACCAGGTTGGCGCCCGGGATGCGGAACAGGGAGAGGCGCGTACGCGGCCGGAGCCGCCACGAGCAGGCTGAGCACCACGCTGCCGGTGGCGATGACGAGGCTGGTCGCGAGGTGCCCGCTCTGGTCCTGCAGCGCCTTGGCGTAGCCGCCGAAGCTCGTGTGCAGCGGCAGCCAGGGTGTCCCGACGGCCGACCCGCTCGGCTGCAGCGAGACGTTGAGCATCCAATAGACCGGGAACAGCATCACCGCCAGGATCAGGACGCCGACGACCGTGTGGCCCCAGCCGCCCCGGCGCCGTCCTCCCCCGCCGCGCCAGTCCTTCGCGGGGAGCGGCGTGTCCGAGGCGTCGACAGTTGTCGCAGGCATCGTCATGGCTTCTCCTCACTCCTCGAGGCTTCGCCGGTTGAGCCTCAGGTAGAGCAGCGCGAAGGCCAGGGAGATGACGATCAGGATGTTGCTGAGGGCCGCGCCCTGCCCGAAGTCGAACTCCACGAAGGACAGGTGGTACGACTGGGTGGCGAGGGTCTGGGTCGCGTTCGCCGGCCCGCCCCCGGTGAGCCCGAGGATGATGTCGAGCACCTTGAGCGTGTAGACCACGCCGAGCACGAGGACGACGTTCACGACCGGCCGGAGCAGCGGCCAGGTCACGTAACGGAAGGCCCGCCAGCCGGTGGCCCCGTCCAGGGCGGCGGCCTCGTACAGCTCCTCCGGGATGTCCTGCAACCCGCCGTAGAGGATCGTCGTGTTGAACGGGATCCCGATCCAGATGTTCACCACGACCACGGCGATCAGCGCCAGCGAGGTGCTGGTGAGCCAGCCGGGCCGTGACCCGGTGATGTGCACGTCGTTGAGGAACCGGTTGAGCGCTCCGTTGTCCTGGTCGAGGATCCAGCGCCAGACGGCGCTGGACACGATCAGCGGGATCAGCCAGGGCAGCAGCAACAGCGACCGGAGCACGTCGCTGAGCGGGAAACGCCGCCAGAAGTAGACCGCGATCGCCAGCCCGATCACGAACTGGCCGAGCGATCGAGCCGACGGTGAACAGCGCCGTGTTGAGCATCGCCTTGCTGAAGACGGCCGAGTGGACGACCGTGCTGTAGTTGCCCAACCCGACCCACGGAGCCTCGCCGGTGTAGAAGGTCCGGGTCGTGTAGCTGCTGGAAGCCCATCAGCAGGTTCTTGACGACCGGGATAGCCGAAGAACAGGACCAGGATAGACCACGGCCGGCAGCAGGAAGCACACCTCGATGAGGCGCTGCCGGCGACGCCCGGGCCCCCAGCGCCCGCGGCGACCGGTCCGGCCGCCGCGTCCCCCGGACGCCCGGCGGCTCCGGCCTCCCCGGCCGCCGCGGCCGACTCGGCGGCCGACTGCACCCCGAGAACCAGCGGTGCGACCGGGGGGACGGACGAGCGGGGTCGAACGGGCGTGCCGGTGGGTGGCGGCCCCGGCGCCACCCACCGTCAGGCGTGCATCAGCCATTCTGGGCCTGCTGCAGGGCTGCCATCGGCGCAGCGCCGCCGGTCAGCGCGGACTGGACACCCGTGTAGATCTTCGTCGCCGCCTTCGGCCAGTCGGCGCCCAGCTCGCCGGTGCGGGCACGCGCGGTCTCGACGACCTGGCTGAACGCCTTCATCGACGGGTTCTGGGACGACGAACTGGTCCTGCAGAGCCGTCTTGGTCGGCACCGTCTGCCGCTCCTTGCCGAGCAGCATCTGGTTCTGGTCGCTGTTCAGGCACTGCACGATCTTCGCGGCGGCCTGCTCGCGCGCCTTGTCGCCGGTCTGCGGGACCGTCCACGTCTCCCCGCCGAGCGGCGACACGACGGTCGCGCCGGCCTTCGGGGCCGGCGTAGGCACGACGGCGTAGTGCAGGCTCGAGTCGGCGTTGAGCACCGGGAACTGCCACGGACCGTTGATCATCATCGCCGCGTTCCCGGCCTTGAACTGGTCGTTGACGTCCGCCTGGGTCCAGTTCACGACGGACTTGGACGCCGACCCGTCCTTGACCAGATCGACCCACAACTGCAGCGCCTCGGCGGTCTGCGGCGTGGCGATGTTCTTCTCGTCGCCGCCGTTGGACCACATGAAGGGCAGGAACTGCCAGGTGCCCTCGTAGTTGGCCGGGGCGGAGAACGCGATCCCGTACTGCTTGCCGGCGGTCAGCTTCTTGGCGTCGGCCTTCAGCTCGTCCCACGTCGTCGGAGGCGTGATGCCGGCCTTGGCGAGGATGTCCTTGTTGTAGAACAGGGCGATCGAGTTCGTGATCGGCTGCAAGCCGTAGAGCTTGCCCTGGTAGGTCGACGCGTCGACGACGCCCTTGATGTACCCGTCCGCGGAGAGCCCGTAGTCGCTGAGCGGCGTCAGGGCGCCGGTCGCGGCGATCTGCTGCAGGTCGGGGTTGTCGAGCATGAGGACGTCGGGCAGCGTGCGCGACGAGCTCTGCTGCAGGACCTTCGCGATCAGGTTGGCGCCCGGCACCGTCTCGCGCTGGATGGTGACGCCGTTCGCGCTCCCGCAGGCGTTCAGGACGTTCGTGTACACCGTCTTGTCGGGTTCGTTGCTGTAGTAGTCCAGCACCCGGAGGCTGGTCACCTTCCCGCTGGACGAGCCGCCGCCGCCACCGCTCCCGCCGCCGCAGGCGGCGAGCGCCACAGGAAGCGTCAGAGCCGCGAGCAGTCGCGAGTCGGAGGCCGTGCGACCGAGCTCCACGTCGAGCCATGGGATGTCCTCTCCTAGAGCGGCGTCACCGATGACGGCGCCGCGGCTGTCCCGGTCACGGTGCGACCGGTGGTCTTCTCGTCGATCGATTCCTTCATTGTCGATACGTATCGATAATGGTCGTCCGTGCGGCGGCGGCCGATGTCGAGCCGGCCGTGTGCGTCAGCGGGTGGTCAGCGGGTGCCCACGATCGCGTCCGCCGTCGGTCTTCGTGCCCGGCGTGCGTCGCCGTCGATGACGGTGCCTCGGCGCGTCAGACGCGGCGCCACGAGGTCGACCATCGGCGGCGAGGCGCCGGGGGTGGGGTCGAGCAACCAGAAGAGCGTCCTCATGGCGCGCCGCGACACGTCCCGCGGTTCGAGCGAGACGTTGGTGACCGGAGGCTCGGACTCCTGGGCGGTCGCGTCCGTGCACAGGGCGATCACGGAGACGTCGCGCCCCGGCTTCAGCACCCCGCACGCGCAGGGCGTGCAGCATGCGCTGCAGGACCTGCACGCTCGGGATGACGATCCCGAGACGGCCCCCCTCCCCGAACGCGAGCGCACGATCCACGGCGTCCTGCACGGACTGGCGGTCCGTCTCCAGGGGCGAGATCAACGCCTGCCGGAGCCCGTGGCCGTCGGCCGCCGCGTGCGCGGCATCGAGGAAGCGGGGGACGAAGTTGAGCGTCGCGTTCCACCATCTCCCGCGGGTAGTCCATGACGGCCACCCGGTCGTGACCGGTGGCGGCGAGCTCGTCGACGGCGAGACGCGCCGCCGCGGGGAAGTCGACGTCCACGCACCGCAGCCCGGCCGGGTCCTGCGGCACCCCGATGAGGATGACCGGGATCCGCAGCGACGCCGCGACGGGGACGCGCTCGTCCCGGGTCAGGATGTCCATCAGCACGATGCCGTCGCACAGCGAGCGGCCGGCGAGCCGGCGCAGGCCGGCCGAGCCCTCGTCGGCGGTCACGAGCAGGACCTCGTGGTCGCTCGGCGCGGGCGGCACCGGCGATGGTCTCGATGAACGGCAGGAGGCCGGTGGTGTCGCTCCCCGATCCGAACGGGACCACCAGCCCGATGACGCGCGTGCGCTGGCTGGCCAGAGCGCGTGCGCCGGCATTGGGCTCGTAGGTCAGCTGCTCGATCGCCGAGAGGACACGCTGGCGGGTCCGCTCCGAGATGGGCCGCTTGCCGCTCATGACGTACGACACCGTGCTCTGCGAGACACCGGCGGCGCGCGCGACGTCCTTGCTCGTGAAAGCGACCATCGCACCTCCAGACGCCGTTGCCGGAGCACATCGACCAGCATCGTCGATGCGAATCGATGACGGCGACATTAGGACCCGGAGGCCCTTCGCGACAAGACCCGCGAAAGCCTCGTTCCCGATCTGTGACCGAGGCGTGACGGGCGCGTCGTCGGCATCCACCGCCCGGAGGTCTTGACGCGGCAGTCCTCTCCCGCCATCCTTCCAGAAACGTTCGCATCCGAACGGAATGACGGACGGTCAACCTGGCCTCGAGGAGAGCCGCATGAGCGACCTTCAGCCCGCCCCGGAAGAGACCCGCGAGACCGCGCTGCACCACGGCCGGCTGGGCGTCCTGGGCATCGTGTTCTTCGTCGTCGCCGCGGCGGCCCCGCTGGTCGGCATGACGGGCGCGGTCCCCGTGGCCATCGTCGCCGGCAACGGCGCCGCGGCACCGGGCGCCTACCTCGTCGTCGGCATCATCCTGCTGCTGTTCTCGGTGGGATACGCCGCGATGGCTGCGAAGGTGACGAACGTCGGCGCCTTCTTCGCCTTCGTCGGCCGGGGTCTCGGGATCATCCCCGGCGTCGGTTCGGCCTTCGTCTCCCTGGTCGCCTACCTGGCCGTCCAGCTGGCCGTCTTCGGGTTCTTCGGCGGTGTCATCTCCGGGCAGGTCGACTCCGAGTTCGGCTCTGAGCCTGCCGTGGTACGTCTGGACGCTGATCGCCTGGGCGCTCGTCACCGGCCTGTCCGCGCTGTCCGTCGACATCGGCGCCAAGGTCCTCGGCCTGCTGATGAGCCTCGAGCTGCTCTCCCTCGTGGTCACGGCCTTCGCCGTGATGTTCTCCTCGAAGAAGCCCGAGGGCATCGACGTCGGCGCGTCGTTCAGCCTGCCGAACATCTTCGTGGGAGGCCTCGGCAGCACCGCGGGGATCGCGCTGGCGTTCGCGTTCGCCTCGTACATCGGCTTCGAGGCCACCGCGATCTACGGCGAGGAGTCCAAGGACCCGCACAAGACCGTCCCCCGGGCGACCTATCTCGCCGTCATCGCCATCACGATCATCTTCGGCTTCACCGCCTTCGGCATCGTCACGGGTCTGGGGGCGAGCAAGGCCGTCGACCAGGCCGTGAAGCTGTCGACGGTGGACGGCACGCCGCTCGCCAACCCGGCCAACGTCCTCTTCACGATCGCCGACACCTACGTCGGCAGCTGGATGCGTGAGCTGATGAGCTGGCTGGTCATCTCGTCGCTGTTCGCCGGGCTGCTGGCCTTCCAGAACTCCGCGGCCCGCTACCTCTACGCCATGGGCCGCGCCGGTGTGCTGTCCGAGCGGCTCGACCGGGTCAACCGGCGGGGCGCCCCCTGGACCGCGACCGTGACGTCGTCCGTGATCTCCCTGGTCGTCATCGTGATCTTCGCCGTCGCGAAGCTCGATCCCGTCGTCAATCTCTTCTTCTGGATGTCGGGCATGGCCGTCATCGCCATCGTCTTCGTCGAGGTACTCGTCTCGATCGCGGTCATCGCGTTCTTCTCCCGGCATCCCGGGGAGGTGTCGGTCTGGGCCTCGGTGATCGCCCCGATCCTGTCGATCTTCGGGCTCATCATCGGGTTGTGGCTGCTCACGTCGCGGTTCGGCCTGCTCGCCGGCACCGTCGCCGAGGGCGTCGACCCGACCACGCAACCCTGGGGGCTCAACACCACGGGATGGATCCTCGTGATCGGCCCGTTCGCCATGTTCATCGTCGGCACGTTGGTCGGCCAGTTCCGCCTCAAGACCGAGAACGAGGACGCCATCGCCGACCTGGTGACCTGACCCCCGCCATCGGTCGGACAGCCGCAGGAGAGAGGGCCCGGAGTCGCCGACTCCGGGCCCTCTCCCGCTCCCAGCCGTCCGTCAGCCGAGGTTGATCCAGGTGGTCTTGAGTTCGGTGTACTTGTCGACGGCGTGGCGGGACTTGTCGCGGCCGTTGCCGCTGGCCTTGAACCCGCCGAAGGGGGTCCAGGTGGCGACCTTCGCCAGCACCAGGTCCGTGAACTCCTCGAGGATCGAGGCCTCGACCAGGAGGCGCGAGGCGGCGGTGCACATCTGGCCCGAGTTGAAGCAGATACCCCACGCCGCCGCCTCGGCCGCTGTGGCGAGGTCGGGCGCGTCAGCGAAGACGATGTTCGGCGACTTGCCGCCGAGCTCGAGCCAGACCCGCTTGAGGTTGGAGTCCGCGGCGTACCGCAGGAAGTGGCGGCCGACGTCGGTCGATCCCGTGAAGGCGAGGACGTCGACCTGCGGGTGCAGGCCGAGCGCCCGGCCGGCGGTGATCCCGGTCCCGTTGACGACGTTGAGCACGCCGGGCGGCATCCCGGCCTCCAGGGCCAGGGCGGCGACGTGCAGCGCGGACAGCGGGGACAGCTCCGACGGCTTCAGGACGACGGTGCAGCCGGCCGAGAGCGCCGGGGCGATCTTCCAGCCGGCCAGTTCGCTACCTCGGCCACGACGCGCCCGTCCCGCGGCGAGACGACCGGCAGTCCCGCGGCCCCGTGATCCTCGCGGCCGTCGACGAGCATCGCCGCGGGGAGGTCGACCGTGTCGGCGAGCCCGTGCCAGTAGGCGGAGTCCTCCGTGAACACGGGCGCAGTGGTCACTCCGTCGCCTTCACCGTGGACGGGTAGAGGTCCTTGGACGGCGTGCGGATGCCGCGGAACTCCCAGTCACCGCCGAGTGCGGTGGAGCGCACCTCCTCGCTCTCGGTCGGCTGCGCGCCGACGTCGGTGCGGATCGGCGTGGGCCCGACGACGACGTGGTTGACCAGGCGTCCCAGCCCCTCCACCTCCACCTCGACGACGTCGCCCGGCTCCACGGGACGCGAGTTGGCCGGCGTGCCGGAGAAGAGCAGGTCGCCGGGCGAGAGGGTGATGGTGCGGGCGATGTCGGCCACGAGGTAGTGCATGTCCCACTCCATCTCGTCCGTGGACGCCTCCTGCTTCACCTCCCCGTTGACCAGGGTGCGCAGCGTCTTGCCCCGGAAGTCCCAGTCGGTCACGAGCCCCGGGCCGACGGGCGCCAGGGTGTCCGACCCCTTCACGCGGAGCATCGACCCGGCGTCGGTGTCGCGGAAGTCGTGGAGCCCGTAGTCGTTCCCGATGGTGTAGCCGGCGATGTAGTCACCGGCCTCCGCCGGGGACACGTTGCGGCACGTCCTGCCGATCACGATGACGATCTCGCCCTCGTAGTTGAGCCACCGGCAGCCCTGCGGGCGGACGACCGCCCCCTGGTGCGCGTTCAGCGCGGTCACCGGCTTGTGGAAGTACGTCGGCGCCGCCGGGAGCTTCGTCATGAACTCCCTGGTGCGGCTGTCGTAGTTGAGGTGGACGGCGATGATCTTGCTGGGCTCGGTCGGGGGCAGATGGAGCGCCTCCTCGACCCCGACCTCCCGCCCGTCACCGGCGACGAGGGTGTCGCCGTGGCGGACGACGCTGACGGCGGCGCCGTCGAGCAGGATGCGGCGGTACTCGGGCACGGCAGTACTCCTCGATCTCGTCGCGCGACGTCAGCCTGCGGCGGGCAGGTCCGGGCCGCCCGTCTGACGGATGTAGCCCGGATCGGCCGGCGTCCGCCTGGCCGCCGGGAATCCTCCCTCCGGCCGGTCGAACCACAGGTGGACCTGCCCGGTGCCGATGGAGTTCTCGTAGTCGCCGTACTGGCGCGCACGGGAGGTGTTGGCCTCCTCGCCGAGCGCGCCGGCCAGCATGAGGTAGTGCGCGAACATCGCCTCGGGCCGGTACCGCAGGAACTCGCCGTGCGTGGCGAGCACCCTCGCGTGGTCGCCGTCCTTGAACCACGAGATGCGCTCGAGGTCGGCCGCGTAGGCCTCCGGGGTGCGGATGTGTCTCGGGTCGCTCGCCTCGTGGTCACGCAGCTCGCGCAGCTTCCAGAAGGTGTGCGACAACGCACCCGAGGCGATGAGGAGGACCTTGCGGTCGGTACGGGCGATGGCGTCCCCGAGCGCCCGCCCGGCCCGCAGGAAGTCCTCGACCTCCCCGGTCTGCGCCACGGACACCGAGATCCAGCGCTTGTCGAGCCCCTCCCCCAGGAACTTCCAGAGGTTGAGGGTGGCGTAGTAGATCGGCAGGTACGTGTCGTCGATCGCCGTCACCCACGTGCTGTGCTCACTGCCGGCCTTCTCCATGGCCCGGGCCAGCTCGGGGTCACCGCGCCAGTCGTAGGGGATGCGGCACATCCCGCGCGGCAGCTCCTCCGCCGTGAACAACCCGGCCCGGCGGTCCTGCGCGGTCACGACGAACTCCACCGTGGTGAACCAGTGCGAGTCCAGGACGACGACCGTGTCGTAGTCGAGGCTCTCGAACACGTCCTCGCGCAGCTGGTGCAGCGCCGGGACGAGCGAGATCTCCTTGCCCTCGTTGAGCTCCAGCCGGGTCTTCGGCCGGCAGCATGATCGTGGGGACGTGCGCGAGCAGGCCCGCACCGACGACCTCGCCCATGGTCAGTTCCATCCCTTCGGAGCGAAGACCGAGTTCTTGACGTCGCAGTAGAAGTCGAACGACCAGGTGCCGCCCTCGCGGCCGATCCCGGAGCGGCCGCTGCCCCCGAACGGCGCGGACAGGTCGCGGACGAAGAAGCAGTTGACCCAGACCGTGCCGGCACGCACCCGGCCGGCGGCGCGCTCGGCGCGCTCCTTGCTCCCGGTGACGATCGTGGCGGCGAGGCCGTAGTCGGTGTCGTTGGCCATCGCGATCCCTTCGTCCTCCGAGGAGAACCGCTGCAGGGTGAGGACCGGCCCGAACACCTCCTGGCAGGTGATCTCCATGCTGCGGTCCACGCCTTCGAAGACGGTGGGCCGGTAGAAGAATCCGCCGGTGGCGTCGTTGAGCTCCCGGTTCGGGCCGCCACCGAGGACGACCTCCGCCCCGTCGGCGACCGCGCGCCGGACGAAGCCGTCGACGCGCTCGAAGTGTGTCCGGCTCACCAGCGGCCCCAGCTCGACGCCCTCGTCCCGCGGGTCGCCCTGCCTGATCCGGCCCGCGCGCTCGAGGAAGCGTGCACGGAACTCGTCGTAGACGCCGTCCTGGACGAGCATCCGGACGGCGGCCAGGCAGACCTGCCCCGAGTTGTCGAACTGCTCGACGGCCAGGTCCACGGCGAGGTCGAGGTCGGCGTCGTCGAACACGAGCAACGGCGACTTCCCGCCGAGCTCGAAGCTCACGGGCGTGACGTTCCGGGCGGCCGCCTCGCCGATCTTCACCGACGTCGGTACGGAGCCGGTGAAACAGACCCGGCGCACGTCGCGGGTGGGCCACCAGCGGCGCGCCGGCCTCGACGCCCATCCCCTGGACGACGTTGAACACCCCCGGCGGGAGCCCGGCCTCGTGCGCGATGTCCGCGAAGAGCGACGCGGTCAGCGGTGCCCACTCCGGCGGCTTCGCGACGACGGTGTTGCCCGCGGCCAGGGCCGGCCCGATGCGCCAGGTCGCGAGCATGAGCGGCGCGTTCCAGGGCGTGACGATCGCCGTCACCCCCGCCGGGTCCCACGAGACGTGGTTGCGGTGACCGCGGGTGTCGAAGTCCGGGTGCGAGAGGTCGAGCAGGTGGTCGGCGAAGAAGCGGATGTTCAGGGCCACCCGCGGCATGACGCCGCGCCGGTGGGAGCGCAGCAGCGAGCCGTTGTCGCGGGTCTCCACCTGCGCGAGGTCTTCGACCCTGGCCTCGATCCCGTCCGCGACCCGGCGCAGGACGGCCGCCCGCTCGACGCGCGGCAGGGCGGCCCACGCGGGGAACGCGGCCCTGGCGGCGGCCACCGCCGCGTCCACCTCGGCCTGGCCGCCGCGGCTCACCTGCGCGATCACCTGGCCGTCCAGCGGTGAGACGTCGTCGAACGTCTCCTGGCTCGCGACGCGCTCGCCCCCGATCCAGTGGCGGGTGTCGACGTCGACCCCGGCGACCCGGGCGACGTGGGCGGCGTGGGCGTCGGTCATGGGCCCTCCGGTCTGTGGACGGGATCCGAGCCGCGGTCGGGGGTCGTCAGATGCGGCAGCGGCGCGATATCGTTCGGATACAAACGTATTGTCGTCCGCCGGGAGCGTCAAGAGATGTCCGCGCCGATCATCGCGATCCCGGCCCGCTTCTCGGCGTCGGCGTCCGCGCACCGCTACGCGGCGATCACGACGGCGCGCGCCTTGTCCGAGGCCGTCCTCCGCGCCGGCGGCGAGCCGGTGACCGTCCACCCGATGGCGCCCGGCGGCGCCGTGAGCACCGAGGACGTGGAACGCCGCCTGGACTTCGTCGACGGGGTGCTGCTCCCCGGCGGCGGCGACCTCTCCCCCGCGGTCTACGGCCACGACGTCCGCAGCGAGGACGTGTACGACGTCGACGACGAGCAGGATGCGTTCGACCTCGCCGTCGCCCGGTGGGCCCTGGAGCGGGGCGTGCCGCTGCTCGCGGTGTGCCGGGGCTGGCAGGTGGTCAACGTGGCTCTCGGCGGCGACCTGGAGCAGCACATGGAGGAGCCGCACCGCCACGTCGTCCACCGGGTCGAGGTCGATCGCGGCACCGTCCTGGCGGAGTTGGTCGGTCCCTCCGTCCGGGCCTCGTGCTACCACCACCAGCGGGTCCACCGGCTCGGCACCGGCCTCCGGCCCGTCGCCCACGGGGCGGACGGGACGGTGGAGGCCGCCACCCTGCCGGATGGCGCCGGATGGTTCCTCGGCATCCAGTGGCACCCGGAGGACACGGCGGCGCAGGACCCGGCCCAGCTCGCCCTGCTCCACGGCCTGGTGGAGGCGGCCCGGCAGCGACGCGGCATCCGGGAGAGCTCGGCGACTGAGCGCGCCGCGCGTTCCTAGCCGCGCTCCGGCTCCACCTTCCTGACGACGGACCGCAGGGATCGCCCGAGCTCGAGCACGGAGTCGTCGTCGAGGTCGCTCACGACGAACCGCTCCTGCTCGTTGAACGCCGGGAACACCTCGGCCATCAGCTCGACGCCGGCAGGGGTGAGCGACAGCAGCACTCGCCGGGCATCCGCGGGGTGTACCGCGCGGCGCACCAGACCTCGGTTCACGAGCGTGCTCTGCACCCCGGTCAAGGTGCCCTTCGAGATGCCGGCCTCGGCAGCGACGTGCCGGGTCTCGATCTCGCCCCAGATCCAGATCACCCAGAGCACCACCCAGCCGGTCCAGGTCAGGTCGTGAGCCGACAGGACGGAGCGCTCGAGATGATTGCGTAGCGCGTTCGCGGCGCGGTAGAGGTTGGAGACGGCCGCCATCGCCGACATGTCGACGGGCAGGCCCTCGAGCCGGTTCGCGACGGCCTCCTCGGTTGCTTCGAGCGTTCGCTCGCCGGCCATCGGCCGCCCCGCTGCCGACGCTGTCGCCCGGGCATAGCGGCTCAGCGAACAGGCGGCGTCGTCGCAGGGACACCTGCGCGGATCACAGTCCGGCCCCGCTCCGACCGCGGCGGGCGCGGGCCGCCCGCGAGACGCCGTGCTCGCTGCGATGCCCGGCTTCCGTGCTGACACGTGGCTAGTGTAGGAGTGTTCGTTTGGATCCGCACGATGCTCGGCAGGCGTTCGTCGAATCGGGCGCGCTCACCCCTTCCCATCCGTTCCCCGGCTCACTATCGTTCGTATCCGAATGAGTTGGCCGAGTCGAGGAGATCCGGACATGACCGACGTCGACGCAGCCGCCGTGATCGAGGATCTGCGGTCCCGAGGGGTGGACGTCGTTCGCGTGTCCTACTCGGACCTGCTGGGTGTGGACCGCGGCCGCGACGTCCTGCTCAGCGAGCTGCAGACCGCGCTCGGGCACGGCCTCGCGTTCTGCCGGGCGGTCTTCCACACCACCCCGATGGGCGACGTGGTCCCGGTGGCGGGCGGGCTGGACGCGGGACTGCCGGACATCAAGGCGGTCCCGGACCTGTCGACACTCGGCCCGCTGCCGTGGGAGCCCGGAGCGGCCTGGTGCCTCGCCGACACCACCGGCGTGGGCGGGGAACCCACCCCCGAAGGGCCTCGCCAGGTGGCCCGCGGCGTCACCGACAAGCTCAGGAGTCTGGGGCTCGCGGCCATCGTCGGGCCCGAACTGGAGTTCTTCGTCTGCGAGCGGGCCGAGGGCACCGCGCAAGGCTGGCGGCGGTACGCCGACGAGCCCGGCAACGTGTACGTCGTCGGCCGCAAGGGTGACCCGCGAGGGCTCCTGCTCACCATGCTCCGCTACCTGCGCGACGCGGAGCTGCAGGTGACGGCGGCCAACCACGAGTTCAGCGCCGGCCAGTTCGAGATCAACCTCAACCACTCCGAGCTGGTCGACGCGGCCGACCGCGCGTTCCGCATGAAGTCCGCCGTCCAGGAGATCGCGCGCCACGAGGGCCTGCTCGCGACGTTCATGGCGAAGCCGTTCAACGACGAGGGTGGCAGTGGTTTCCACATGCACATGTCGCTCGTCGACGAGAGCGGCTCCAACATCTTCGGTGACCCCGACGGCTCGTGGGGGTTGTCCACCATCGGCCGCCAGGCGATCGCGGGCGTCCTGCGCCACGCACCGGCGATGGCGGCGATCCTCAACCCCACCATCAACTCCTACAAGCGCTTCGGCCCGGACACGCTCGCTCCCTGGCTGGTCGACTGGGGCCTGGACAACCGCAGTGCGATGATCCGCATCCCGCCGGAGCGGGGCTCGGCCTCCCGGATGGAGGTTCGCCTCGGGGACGCGACCGCGAACCCGTACCTCGGGATGGCCGCGATCGGCGCGGCCGTCTACCTCGGCGTCCGTGACCGGCTCGAGCCCCCGGCGCCGCTCGAGGGGTACGGGTACGACCCGTCGTCCGCACCGATGCTGCCGCAGTCCCTGCCGCAGTCCCTCGAGGCGCTCGAGGCCGACGCGGAGTTCACGAAGACCATCGGAACCGAGTTCGTGGAGTCGTTCCTGACCTATAAGCGCAACGAGATCGAGCGCTTCTCCCGGCATGTCACGGACTGGGAGTTCCGGGAGTACGCGTACCACCTGTGACGTCACCGGTCCGGCGGACGGCGGAGTGCCCGGCCCCTCTCCACCGGACAGGAGCCATGGCCTGCATCATGGTCCGACGAACCGTTCTGCACGCCGCATGACGTCCGCGCAGAAGCCCGGCAGCTCGGCCGGGTCGTCGATGAACTGTGACGGCTTGAGGCAGAACGTGGTGAAGCCCTGCTCGAGCTGCTCCGGGATCGCCGCCATGGCCTCGCCGAGGTCCGCCGCCGCCTGGTCGTCCGGGAAGCGGGCGCGCGTCCCGCCGATCATCTCCAGCCCGCCCGGGGAGCGTCCCGCTCCGGCCAGCGCCGCCTGCAGGACCGCGCGGTCGTCCTCGCCGGGCGTCCGAGCGGGTGCCAGCCGTGGCCGTGACGAACGAGCCGGCGCAGGAGCGGCGGGTGCAGACCCTGGCCTCCGAACCACAGCCGGGGCCCGTCCGGGCGGTACGCCTTCGGCTCCAGATAGATGTCCTCGAAGCGGAAGTACCTGCCCGAGTAGGTGGCGGGCGAAGGCCGCCAGAGCACGTCCAGGATCTCCAGCTGCTCGTCGAGGATCCGCCCCCGCTCGGCGAAGGGCACCCCGAGCGCCGCGTACTCGTCCCGGCTCCAGCTCACGCTGGGCTGCACGACAAGGCGCCCGTCGCAGAGCAGGTCGAGCGTGCCGAGCTCCCGCGCGAGCAGCAGCGGATGCCGCAAGGGCGCCAGGATCGCTCCGGCGACCAGGCGGATCCGAGTCGTGACCGACGCCGTGGAGGCGAGGAGGAGCAGGGAATTCGGCCACGGCGTGAGCGGGTCCTGGTTGCCCGGCAGGGCGTACTCACGCGGGTTGCTCATCACTCCCTTGTCGCTCGCGTCCCGGCCGAGGACGACGTGCTCGCTGATCATGACGGCGTCGAACCCCGCGTCCTCGGCCACTCTCGCCCAGCGGACGAGTTCGCGAAGCTCCCGCCCGGACGTCATCGTCCAGTTCTCGCTGAGGATCATCAGCATGCGCGGGACGACAGGCGCGATCGGTGCCGCGCGTCATGCCGGCCCCAGTCCCCCGACGTCCGACAGGAACCCGTCCACGAGCTGATGAGCGCGGCGGCGGGCCTCGACCGCACGCATGGCGCACTCCCGGCTCAGGTCGTCGGGATCGATGCCGAGTTCGCGGGCCTTCTCCGCGCCACCGTGGTCGAGCCAGACGCCGACGCCGTCCGCCGTGACCTCCGGGTGGAACTGGACGCCGAGCGACCGCTCGTAGCGGTACGCCTGCGGGCACACCTCGTTGCGGGCCAGCTCCGTCGCCCCGGGCGGCACGACGAACCGGTCGTAGTGCCATTGCATCCAGGGCCCGCGGGGGACCAGGGCCGGCTGGTCCGACTCGACGTCCACCCAGCCCACCTCGGGGCGGTCGGCACGAACCGTCTCGCCGCCGAGCGCGGTCGCCAGCGCCTGCGCGCCGAAGCAGATCCCGAGGACCGGCACGTCCGCGGCCACGGCCTCGGCCAGCCAGGCGATCTCCGACGTGAGCCACGAGCCGATCCGCTCGTGGTCGTAGACGCTCCACGGGGCCCCCGTGAGGACGAGGAGGTCGTAGTCCGCCGGGTCCGCGAAATCGACGTCGACGCCCGGGTCGTGGAAACGCTCTTCGGGGACCACGAGGACCTCCTCGAGCTCGAAGCCCCGCTGGCGCAGTCGCTCACCCACATACCCCGACGACGACGCGTGGTCGTGCATGACGACCAGCGCGCGTCTGGACCGAGACCCCACGGGCCCTCCCTGGATCGTGCGGCACTAGCGGTGGAGCAGGGTCGTCCCGCCGTCCCAGCTCGTGCCGACCTGGACGTAGTAGCCGCTGATGATCTCCCGTACCGGCAGCGTCGAGGCGACGTCGTCCCACGGGGAGTCGAAGAGCTCCAGGCGCGCCTCGGCCCGCCACGCCGGGCCGTGCTCGAAGCCGACGCCGCTCATCGTCAGCACCTCGTAGAGCGCCCACCCCTGCGCCCCGCGCTCGATCCGGCGGACCTGGCGGTGGTGGAGCATCGGCAGCGCGTTGACGAACCCGTTGGTGTCGCTGGGTTCGGTCAGGGTGATGGTGGCCTCGGCCAGGCGATGGTCGTAGGCCGCGAGGGTGGCCCCGAACGCTGCCGCCGGCCTCGATGCGCGGGGCACCTCTGCCGTAGGGCATCGGCCGGGTCTGGTGGATGGAGCCGAGCTTCTTCGGGTAGCCCTGGTGGACGCCGCGGCGCGATCGCGAAGTCGGTGGTCACCCAGATCAGCACGCAGCGGGAGTAGGCCTGCGCCCTCGTAGCGGCAGCGGACGACAGCGAAGGCCTCCTTGTACTGCGACCGCGCGGGGTCGAGCAGCTCCGCGCCGCCGGACGAGCACGACTGCCAGTCCGCCCAGATGAAGGCGACGGCACCGGGGTCCTCCTCGGCCAGGTCGACGTCGTCCGGCAGGAGCGCGCGGACCTTCTCGACGTCGGTGCGGTACTCCACGGTCAGCAGGTCGCCGCTGTAGAACCACGGCGGGTCGGGGATCAGCGCGCTGCGACCGGTCAGCGGTGTACGGCGGGGCGAAGCCCTTCAGCTCGGGCACGGGTGATCTCCTCGGCAGGTCGGGTCGGGGGCGTCAGGGCCGGGCGCGTCGTGATCGCGTCCGGGCGGCGGGGCGCCCTCCTCGGCCAGCATGCGCGAGACGATCTCGCGGACCCTCAGGGCGGCGACGTCGGCGGCGACGTTGACCTCCGGCCCGGGGCCGTCCAGGTCGAGCGTCGCCTGGGCGGTCTCCATCGCGGTCCGACCCGCGCGTAGTAGTCCTCGAACACGGCGGCGACAGCGGCCCCGGCGGCGTCGTCGTCGACGGCGAAGTCGCGGCTGACCGCCACAGCACGCGGCTGCGCCCGGCGTCGACCGGGGTGACGAGCTGGGTGAACCGCAGCCGGGCGGTGGTGCCCGGGGATCCTGCCGCCGGCGTCGACGTCCCAGTGGTCGACCCATGCGGCGGGCGAGAGGAAGAAGCGTCCTGAGCCGTCGTGACACGCGTCGGGACCCGACGCCGAGCAGCTCCGCCTGCCAGCCGGGCAGCGGGGCGGGCGGGAACGAACGGTGCAGCGTCACGGTCGTCTCGGTGACGACGACGTCCAGCGGGGGCGGCTCGGCCCCCAGGACGGCCGGCGCGATCTCGGGCGCGACGAACGGCACCTGCGTGACGTCCGCGAAGTTCTCGTGCAGGAGCAGGTACCCGGCCGCGACGCTCGGTCCGGCCGGCCACGGTGGCCCAGCCCGGCCCGGCGAGCCACGGCAGATCCGGCAGCCGGTGCAGGCGTGCCCGGCCGGGCTCGCCCAGCCAGACCCACACCAGCCCGTCCTGCTCGTGCACCGGGTAGGCGGCGACGCGCCGCCCCGAACGGGACACGGCTCTGGGTGGGGACCTGGACGCACCGGCCGTCGGTGTCGTAGACGAAGCCGCACAGCCCGCAGCGGACGGTGTCGCCCATCAGGGCGCCGGCGCTCAGCGGGTAGGCCCGGTGGGCACACCGGTCCTCGAGCGCGACGGCCTGTCCGTCGGTGCGGCGGAAGAGGACGAGGGGACGAGCGAGCGCTCGCAGGGCGAGCAGACTCCCGGCCGACGGATCCGGAGGAGGCCAGTGCGTACCAGCAATCGGTCGGAGCTCTCACGCCCGCCGTCTCGAGCTTGCGCAGCTGCCCGCTCACCGCCGCCTCCTCACAGGTCCAGGGTCAGTCGATCGGAGAGGCAGCGGGAGACGCAGACCATCATCGCGTCGCTGGCGGCCCTCTCGGTCGGGTGACAGCACCGAGTCGCGATGATCGACCTCGCCCGTCGAGGACCGCCTGCTCGCAGGTACCGCAGATGCCCTCGTGGCACGAGCCGAGGACGGTGATCCCGGCGTCCTGGATGACGTCGAAGACGGACCGGTCCGGCGGCACGGTGAGGGTCACCCCCGACGAAGCGAGGACGAGCTCGAAGGACCGCTCTCCGCCCTCGGGCGCCTCGGTCGCCTTGGCCGCGAACCGCTCCAGGTGCAGCGCGTCCAGTCGGCCAGCCGGCTGGCGCACCGCTGCTCGACCGGCCGACAGCAGCCCCTCCGGACCGCAGGCGTAGACCAGGGTGTCCGGCGCGGCGGTCGCCCAGGATCGCGTCCAGGTCGAGGATCCCGGCCTCGTCCTGCGGGACCAGGGTCACCTTGTCGCCGTACCGCTCGAGCTCGTCGCGGAACGCCATCGACGAGAGGCTGCGGCCTCCGTAGTAGAGGTGCCAGTCGGCACCGCTCGCCTCGGCCTCGACGATCATCGGGAGCAGGGGCGTGATGCCGATGCCGCCGCCGATGAAGAGGTACCGCGGCGATGCCCGGAGGGGGAAGTGGTTGCGCGGTCCGCGGACCCGGACGGTGCCTTCCGGGCGCAGACGCTCGTGGACGAAGGTCGAGCCGCCTCGCGAGCCCGGCGCCTTCAGGACGCCGACGCGGATCGAGCGACTGTCCGCGGGGTCGCCGCAGAGGGAGTACTGGCGGACGATCTCGTCCCCCGACCCGTCGCGCATGATCAGGTCGACGTGGGCGCCGGGGGTCCAGGGAGGCAGGGCCTCGCCGTGCGGGTCGACGAGGGTGAGGGCGACGACGTCGTCGGCCACGAGTTCGGCCGACTCGACGACGAGGTCCCCCTCGTGCTCGCGGATGGTCGTCCTCGTCCGGGTCGGGGCGGTCCGGCCCCGCCGGGGCGCGGGCGGCTCGATCCGCACGGGGAACTTCTTGATGCCGTTGACGAAGTTGCTCCGGACCCTCGTGATCTCGCCGGTCTGTTCGACGGACGCCATCCGGGGCAGCAGCGTCTCGAAGAGCACGCGCATCTCGAAGCGGGCCAGGTTGGAACCCATGCAGGTGTGGGGTCCCTTGCCGAACGTCATGTGGTCGTTCGGGAACCGGGACAGGTCGAGCCTGTAGGGCTCGTCGAACTTGTCCTCGTCGCGGTTGCCCGAGGCCCACCACATGACGACCTTGTCACCGGCCTTGATCGTCGTGCCGCGCAGCTCGACGTCCTTCGTGGCGGTCCGGCGGAAGTGGTAGACCGGTGAGGACCACCGCAGCAGCTCCTCGATGGCCTGCTGCATCCTGCTCCGGGTGGTCCCGCAGCCACTGGAGCTGGTCGGGGTTGTCGATGAGCGCCTTCATCGAGTGGCTGATCGCCTGCCGGGTCGTCTCGTTGCCGGCCACGACCAGCAGCAGGAAGTAGTTGTCGTAGTGCTCCGGTGACAGCGGGATGCCGTCTTCCGGGATCCGGTTGACCAGCTTGCTCACCAGGTCGTCGCCGTCACCGCCCCGGCGCTCGGCGGCGAGCGTGCGGCCGTACTCGAAGATCTCCTGCGAGACCGGCGAACTGAACGGCAGGTGGCGGTACTTCTTCGCCTCCTCCGAGTTGACCAGCACGCGGGCGTACTCGGGGTCCGAGAAGCCGACGATCTCGTTGCCCCAGGCGATGAGCGTGGGCGTCATCTCCTCGGGGGTGTCCAGCAACCGGGCCAGGACGGCGATCGGGTAGTCGGCGGCGATCGCGTCGACGAAGTCCATCTCGCGCTGCTGCAGCGCCGTCTCGACCGTCACTGCGGCCAGCCCCCGCAGGAAGTCCTCGTAGCGGCGCAGCTGGGCGACGGAGAAGTCACGCATGAGCAGCTTGCGGAGCGCCAGGTGACGCGCCCCGTCGGACTCCAGGATCGACCGCCGACGCTCCTGGTACTCCTCCGGCGGCTCCTCGAGGTTCGTGAACTTCGTCGAGGTGAACGTGTCGGGATCCTTGTCGATCCGCTCGATGTCGTCGTACTTGCGTGATCGACCAGAAGCCCCAGCCGCCGTCGTGCTCCTCGTTCCAGTGCACCGGCGCCTCGCGACGCAGGGTGTCGAACATGCCCCAGGCCCGGTTCTGCTCGAAGACGTCGAGGTCGGCGAGATCCACCTGGTCCAGGGGGACGGGGGTCGGCTGCATCACGGCCTCCTACGACCTGCCCGAACGAACTTCGTTCGGATCCGAACGTTAGGCTATGGGGGGCGTGGACGACCGTCAAGGGCGCAGCATGGGCGCGGGCGTCCGGGGCTCACGGCAGGTCGCCCCGCACGGTGGCTGCTCCCGAGTCCAGGAGACGCCGATCGATCTTCGTCCGGCCGGAATGCTCAGGGCCCGGTGTTCTCCTGCGTGGTGCCGGTGGACCCGTCCGCGCGGGTCCATCGCACGACGAGCTCGTCCCGCGCACCGAAGCGCACGAGGTGCCGCCCGACGACGTCCTCCATCGCGGCCAGCCGCTCCGGCGTCGCATCGAGCTTGATGTCGAGCGCGTCGGTGGCGGCCGTCAGCTCCACCCGGCTCTCACCGAAGTCGATCCAGCCGCCGCCGGCCTCGTCGTTCCACGCGCCCTCGGCACGCTTGCGGAGGTGCGAGACGAGCTGCTTGCCGTAGCGGCCGGGACGACCCGTGATCACGTGGGCAGCGCTCGCGGGCTGTCGGCTGAGGGTCATGGGTCCATCCTGACCCAGCGTCCTCTCACCCTCGGTGCCGAGCCTGCCGGTAGAGCTGGACGAGCTCGGTCGTGGTCGTCGCGTCCTGCGGGCCCTTGTCATCACGCCATCGGCCGGTGAACCGCGGGAACCGCATCGCCAGCCCCGAGTTCTCCTTCAGCTGCCCCCACCCGGCCGTGGAGTTGGGCGAGAGCGTGAGCTCCGCGCTGAGCACCTCGAGCACGACACCGGGCTCGAACCAGACGTCGGCAGGCTGCCGGGCGTCGACCAGCGCCGGTGTGTGCTCCACCTGATACGGCGCCAGCCGGGCCGGCAGCTCGGCCAGCTCCACGTCGGAGAAGCCGGTCCCGCATTTCCCGACGGTGCGGAAGAGGTCGGCGTCCGCGTCGTACGCCGCGAGCAGGACGGCCCCGTACACGCCCCGGCGGCGACCCCGGCCGGCGAACGCGCCGACCACGACGAGATCGACCGTGTCGGACAGCTCGCTGCGGTAGTCCCGCTTCAGCTTGATCCACTGCCAGCCCCGATTGCCGGCCCGATAGCCGGAGTCGGGCCCGGTCGACTTGCAGATCAGTCCCTCGCACCCGTCTGCGATCGCCTGCTCGAACGTCGCGTCGAGCGCCTCCGGCGTACTCACCTCGACGGAGGTGGTCAGCCGGATCCGGTCGGACAGGGTGAGCGCAGCGGCGAGCCGCTCCCGACGCTCGGGGTATGGGACGCGGGTGAGGTCCTCGCCGTCCGCATAGAGCAGGTCGAAGCAGAACAGGCTCACGGGGACGTCCCGGACCGCTTCGGAGATCCCATACTTGCGCCGGCGGAACATGACCTCCTGGAACGGCCGCAGCTCCCCCGCGGCCGGGTCGTACGCCACCGCCTCGCCCTCGAGGATCGCCTCCCGCGGGCCGAGCGCCGCGTCGATCGCCTCGACCAGGTCGGGGAACTGGTTGTTGATCCGCTCCAGCCCGCGCGTGAACAGCTCGATGTCGCCGTCGGCTGTCCGGTGTGCCTGGATCCGCACGCCGTCGTACTTGTACTCGGCGGCGCACTCCCCGCCGAGCCTGGCCAGGATCTCGTCGGCCTCTGAAAGCCGCTGCGCCAGCATGACCCGCACCGGCTTGCCGGGCTGCACCTGCATCGCCTCGACGGCGGTCAGGCCGCCCCGGGCCAGCGTCTCCGCGACCACCCCGAGATCGCAGCAGATGGTGTAGGCCCGCTCCAGAACGGGCCGGTCGCCCTTGCCCCCGGCGTGGACCCGCACCAGCGCGTCCAGGATCGTCGGCGTGCCGATGCCGAGCCGGAGATTGCCGGTGACCAGACGCAGCACGTATCGCGCCTCCAGCGGGGTGGTACGGCGGAGCAGCCCGGCGAGCAGGTCGAGCTTGCGTCCCTGGGAGCCGGTGCCCTCCGCCGCGGCGATGTCGTGCAGGGTCTCGACGACCTCGCCGACCGTCACGCTGGGCGGCCGCTCGCGCAGCAGTCCTTCCGTCGCCTCACCGAGGTCACCCCGGGCGCGCACGGCCGCGGTCACCTCGTCGGGCTCGACACCGGCGGCCGTGGCGACCGCGCGGATCGCCAGCTTCTCGGCCAGTCCGAGGTCGATGCCCGCGAACTGCGGCGCGATCAGGCCCTGGCACAGGTAGCAGACGTCGAGCGAGCTCCTCGACGGGCGTGGCACGGATCAGCTCGGCCATCCGGTCGATCAGCGCCAGCCGGCCGGTCACCGCCTCCAGGTCGCGGTACGCCTCGGCCACCGTCTCGTACCTCA
Source organism: uncultured Actinomycetota bacterium (assembly GCA_963794075.1). Taxonomy (GTDB): domain Bacteria; phylum Actinomycetota; class Actinomycetes; order Actinomycetales; family Kineosporiaceae; genus DATKNA01. The sequence goes on along the minus strand of CAWCCY010000019.1, from coordinate 13,464 downwards.
CGCGCCCTCCCCTCATCCAGGGATCATGATGCCCGAGGACTCACCGGTACGTCGGCGCGCCCGCGGCCCGGCTTCGATGCCACGCTTGCAGCGACGGCGGCGGGGTCGAGGAGTCACCGGGCGACGTCGGTGATTGCCTGATCGAGGATGCTCAGGCCGAGGTCGATCTCGGCGTCGGTGACCGTGAGCGGCGGTGCGATGCGGAAGACCCCGCCCATGGCTGGTAGCTGCACGATGTTCATCGACAGCCCGAGCTCGAAGCACCGCCGGCTGATGGCAGCGCCGATCTCGGGCGCGGGCTTGCGTGAGGCGCGGTCGGTCACGATCTCGACGCCGAGGAGTAGGCCTCGGCCGTGGTCAGGACGGCCGCCAGCGGGAGACCGGCGCCCAGGGTCTTCGACAGGGTGAGCACATCGGGGGCCACCCCGTCGCGCTCGTGGGCGAACATGGGGCCGGTACGACCGACACCCGTCTGGGCCTCGTCGAGCACGAGGAGCATCCCCCGCTCGTGGCAGCGTTCCCGCAAGGCGGGCAGGTATCCCTCGGGCAGATCGAGCACGCCGCCTGAAGAGAGAATCGGCTCAGCGATGAACGCCGCCAAGCGGCCGACCGACTGCCGGTCGACAAGGTCGAACCCGTCGTCCAGCTCGCGCGGACGCCGCCGCGCCGGTCATGCCGTCCAACCGGCCGACCATCTCACGGACGACCTCGACGATCGCCGGGTAAGCGTGCCCGAGGACAGCGCTCATCTGCCCGCTGGTGAAGTCCAGCACCGCACGGCCCGAGGCGTCGTACACGAACGACCCGGCCGCACGCTCTGCGACGAACGGAAGGAAGTCCCCGGCGCCGCTGTAACGGACCAAGTGACGAGCCGCGCGAGCGAGATCGACATGGTCCGCGGCCGACAACTCAGTCACAGATCCGCGGTACCGGTGCCGCAGAGCGCGTCGGCCCGACCAGGGCGGCAATCGCTCCACCAGGGACTTGTTCGTGTTTCGGGTCATGTAACCTCGCGTTGGTGATCGACGCCCCCACCACCGCCTGGTCTCGTTCTCGCACGGTGGCGGCTGGAGTGCTGCCCCGTCCGGTCAAGCGCCGCCTCAAACAGCTCTGGCCCGGCCCGCACGCAGGGAAGCCCGTCCGGGCCGCGGTGTCCCCGGGCTCGGCGACGGCACACATCCCGACGGACCATGCCCGTCAGGTGAACGCGCGCTACTACATCGAGCAAGTGATGACCGCCCCCGATGCCCCGACACTCGTGGTCGACCTCGGCTGCGGCAACGGCGCGTCAAGCGAGGTGTTCCGACGCTGGCAGCCGACCGTGGAGTGGATCGGCGTGGACATCGAGCAGTCCCACCTGGCGAAGGGGATCTCCGGGGAGAAGGTCACCCTTTACGACGGGGTGAACCTACCCTTCCAGAACAACTCCGTCCCGCTGATCTACAGCAACCAGGTGTTCGAGCACGTCCGCCACCCGGACGCGCTTCTGAACGACATCCGCCGAGTACTCACACCTGGCGGCCTCTTCATCGGCAGGACGTCGCAATTGGAGCCTTACCACGCCTGGAGCCTGTGGGGTGGGTACACCATCTACGGCTGGCGCACCCTATGCAGTGAGGCGGGCTTGGTGCTGGAGGAGGTCCGGCCGAGTATCGACGCGATCGCCCTCATCGACCGGCAGTACTCCGGGCCGCCGATCGGCTACAGCCCCTGGACCAGCTCGCCCCTGAACGAGGAGATCGACAAGTGGGCGGCCGAAACCGGCGCCGACGTCTTCGCAACCAACGAACGCAAACTGCAGTTCTGCGGCCAGTTCGCGTTCCGTGTGCGCAAGCCGACGACGGGCGCGCCGCCTGCCCGCCCCGGCGTCCCGAGTCGCTCGAACTCGCTCCCGGCGCGGGCACGCCGCAGCGTCGGGGGCGTTCTGGTCATGGCCGGCATGCGTTTGTCCCGCTGACCGCCTGTGCCCCGCAACGGGTTCTCAGGTAGCCGCTGGGCAGTGCCCCGATCGCCCGCCCTGCAGCCCGATGTGGTCACGAGCACACACAATTCCCGCCACGGCCTCGGAACAGGTGGGTGACCGCCCACGTGTCCCGCCCGTAGGTGGGCCACCAGGGCGGGCTCGACGCCGGCCCTCCCCGACCGATGACTCCTGTGCGGCTGTGACGTCGTAGCGCTGGCAACGCGCGCCCCAGCCGCGAGCCGACATCAACGGGAAGAGGAAGCATGGCCACGTTCGAGACCATCCGACCCAAGGCCTCGCCGCCGACCGTCACGCCGGTCCTCGTGGCCGAGTTGCTCGCGGAGGGCGAGCGGATGCCGGTGTACGTGCATGTCATCGACCATCCCGACGGGCGGGTGCTCGTCGACACCGGCCTGACGGAACTGCACCCGGCGGTGGCCGACATGGATCCCCGCGTGATTCCCCTGAGCACGCAGGCGGACTTCGAGGTGGCCGGCATCGACGTCGTCGTCAACACGCACCTGCACTTCGACCACTGCGGCGGCAACCATCTCTTCGCCGGCAAGCCGACCTACGTGCAGCGGCGGGAGCTCGACGACGCCCGCAGCAAGGACGACTACACGATCCGCGAATGGGTCGACGCGCCCGGCGTGCAGTACGTGCCCGTGGACGGCGAGTTCGAGGTGCTGCCGGGGCTCCGGCTCGTGCCGACGCCGGGCCACACGCCGGGCTCGCAGGTCGTCGTCGTCGAGACGGGCGGCCGCCCGGTCGTCATCGCCGGCGACACGGCCGTCTTCTTCGGCGAGCTCGACGAACCGCGTACCGAAGGCCAGCGGCTGGTGCGGGCGCTCGACCCCGAAATGGTCTGGCTCTCCCACGAGCACCAGCCGTGGCGGCCCGCGTCGTGACGTGGCTTGACAACGTACAACCGTTCGGTTGTATGTTGTGTGAGTGATCGAGGACGACGCGGACCGGGCCGACGCCCTGTTCCACGCGCTCGCCGACCGCACCAGGCGCGACATCCTGCGCCGCGTGCTGGCCGGCGAGCACTCGGTCTCGGCGCTGGCGCAGAACTACTCGATGACCTTCGCGGCGGTGCAGAAGCACGTCGCCGTGCTGGAGCGCGCGGGGCTCGTCACCAAGCGGCGCCGTGGTCGCGAGCACCTGGCCAGCGGTGAGGTGGAGGCCGTGCGATCGGTCGCGGCCCTGCTCATCGAGCTCGAACAGATCTGGCGAGGGCGCGTCGGACGCATCGACGCGCTGCTCGCCACCGACCCCGACCAGGAGGAATGACATGCCGGTAATCGACGTCCAGCACGACCTGGACACGTTGACTCTGACCATGACGGCCCAGTTCGCCGCGCCCCCGGAGCGCGTCTGGCAGGTCTACGCCGACCCGCGCCAGCTGGAGCAGGTGTGGGGGCCGCCCTCCTACCCCGCAACTGTCGTCGACCACGACCTCGCGCCCGGCGGCCGGGTGACGTATTTCATGACCGGTCCCGAGGGCGACAAGCACGCCGGGTACTGGCAGATCACCGCCGTGGACGAGCCGCGGAGCTTCTCCTTCGACGACGGCTTCGCCGACCTGGACTTCACCCCCAACCCCGACCTGCCGGTCTCGAGCAACTCGTACACCTTCACGGCCCACGACGGCGGCACTCGCGCGGTATTCGTGAGCCGCTACGAGTCCGCCGAGGCGCTCGAGCAGGTGCTGGCGATGGGCATCGTCGAGGGGGCCACGTCGGCGATCAACCAGATCGACGCGCTGGTCGCCTGAAGCGGCAGCCGGCCGGGGCCGGGGTGCGGCCCCGGCCGGCTTCCCGACCACCCGATCGCGCACCGGATCACGGTGCGCGCGACCAGCTCGGCGGCGAACCGATGAGGGCCCTTCGGCACTTACGGTGGCCCCGGCGCGGGCTGCCCGACGGAGGCATCAGCCAAGACGTCCGGGGGGACGGACAGGGTGAGCTGTCTGGACTGCGCGGGGATGGGGCGCGACGCCGTTGCCGTGGCGGTCTGCCACGGCTGCGGCGCGGGTGTCTGCGCCGACCATGCACGGGTGGCGCCACAGTGGCTGACCCGGACGGCGGTCATCAACCGGCCAGTTGTCGTCGAGCCGCCAGCACGCGTCGTCCACTGCCTTGGAGTATCCCGAAGCCACCGCCGATGATCATAGGCTGCCGCGAAGACCGCTCCCCCGGTTCCGAGGCGTTCCCGAGGTTGCGGGTGCCTACTGGCGGGCCATCGCCATGCGGACCTCGCTCTCGCTGTCGGTGATGAGGTCGCCGGACACGTCGACGACGGCGCTGTGCAGGGTGCCGGTGAACCGGAACGGTGAACGGTAGTCCGGTGTCACGGGCGACCCGGGGTTGAGACCGCAGCTGAGGGCGCCGGGATTGAACGCGAAGGGTGTCGTGACCGGGGCCTGTTCGGAGGCGACGAGCTTTCCGTCGACGTACAGCTGGAGAAGACCTGGTACTCCACGCCCGTTCGGCAGATCGGGTGCACCTGTCGGCTCGAACTCGAACCGGAGCTCGTGTGCACCGGCTGGGACGGGGTCAGGAGAGGAGACCTTGTGGATGCTGCGGGCGACATAGTTGTGCACGTAATGCAGCCGGCCGTCCTGCACGAACAGGCTGTATCCGCCGGCGGCGCTGCCCTGGCACAGCAGGACGCCCTCGGCGCCGCCGTCCGGGATCTCGACGGTGGCAGTGATGCTGTGCGGGCGGTTGAGGACGCGAGGCCCGGCGAAGAACGGGATCGACTGCGTGCCCGGCATGTACAGGTAGCGGTTTCGTGGGGGTGCCACCAGCGGCTTCTCCGCCACCATGCGTGCCAGACCGCTGGCGTCGATCGGCAGCACGCCGTACCTTCCGGCCTCGGCGTACCAGGTGCCGATGAGGGCGATCAGCTTGTCGCGGTGTTCCTGGGCGAGATTGTGGTTCTCCGCGAAGTCCTCGTCCACGTGGTAGAGCTCCCACCCGGTGGCATCGAGTTCGGTGAGCCTCTCGGACGAGATGGGTTGGCCGAAACCGACACCCGCTTCCGTGAACGACGGGCCGGGCCACGGGCAGACGGCCCGCCATCCGTCGTGGTAGATCGAACGATGGCCCATCATCTCGAAGTACTGCGTGTGGTGGCGGGTCGGCGCCGCGGCGTCCTGGAACGTGTGCGCGAGGCTCACCCCGTGCAGCGGTGACTGCGTGACGCCGCGCACGCTCGCGGGCGGCTCGATGCCGAGCACGTCGAGGATCGTCGGGACCATGTCGATGATGTGCCCGTACTGGTTCCGGACGGCGCCGCGGGCCGCTATCCCTTGTGGCCACGAGACGATGAAGGGGTCCGAGGACCCGCCGCGGTAGGTTTCCCGCTTCCACCGGCGGAACGGGGTGTTGCCCGCCCACGTCCAGCCCCAGGGATAGTGATTGAAGTGGTTCGGTCCGCCGATCTCGTCGATCGCTGCGAGGCTCTCCTCCAGGGTCTCCGGGGCGTTGTTGAAGAACTGTGCCTCGTTCGTGGTTCCCGTCGGGCCGCCCTCGGCACTGGCGCCGTTGTCCGAGATCACCATGACGATGGTGTTGTCCAGCTGGCCTTGATCGCGGAGGAAGTCGAGCAACCGGCCCAGGTGATGGTCGGTGTGGCTGAGGAAGCCCGCGAAGACCTCCATCATCCGGCTGAAGAGGCGGCGCGCGGGTTCGGGCAGCGAGTCCCAGTCCGGCACGTCCGGATCGTGCCGGGAGAGTTCGGCGTCGGGCGGCACGATGCCGAGTTCCTTCTGCCGGGCGAACACCTGGTCCCGGTAGGCGTCCCAGCCGGCGTCGAACTGCCCCGCGTACCGGTCGGCCCACTCCTTGGCGACGTGGTGGGGCGCGTGCGCGGCGCCGAAGCACAGGTGAAGGTAGAAAGGCTTGTCCGGGTCGACCTGCTTGGCGTCGGCGATGAACTGGATGGACCGGTCGACGAGGTCCTCGGTGAGGTGGTAACCCTCCTCCGGCGTGGCCGGCGGCTCGACCTGGTGGTTGTCGTAGACCAGGTCGGGGTACCACTGGCTGGTGTCCCCTCCGAGGAATCCGTAGAAGCGCTCGAACCCGCGCGCCAGGGGCCAGCGGTCGTACGGCCCCGCCGGGGTCTCCTGATTGCTGGGCGTGAGGTGCCACTTCCCGACCATGAACGTGCTGTAGCCGTGCGCCAGCAGCATTTCCGACAGGAAGCCGTTCTCGAAGGGAACCACGCCGTTGTACCCGGGGTAACCCGACGCGAGCTCGGTGATCGCGGCCATGCCGTTGCTGTGGTGATTTCGTCCCGTGACGATGCACGAGCGACTCGGCGAGCACAAAGCCGTCGTGTGCATGTTGTTGTAACAGAGCCCATGAGCGGCGAGAGCATCCATGTTCGGCGTCGCGATGGGGCTGCCGTAGCATCCGAGCTGCCCGAAACCGACATCGTCCAGGACGACGAACAGGACGTTCGGAGAGCCCGGCAACGCCCGGACCGGCTGCGGCCATGCGGGACTGGACTCGTCCGTGGTCCGGCCGATCACGCCGGGAAACGCCGCTCCGGCCGGATACTCGTTGATCGCCATCTCAGGCCTCCTTTGGCGCGCACCGGCGGCACGCGCAAGCTCCAGCACACCTGGGAGGAGGCACGACCTGCATCCCTCGCCGAGGATGAAAGACCCGCCACGGTTTTGGCCTGCCGGCCCGCAGGGCAAAGATCCAGGGGTCACGAGGGCACGTTGCGGGAGAAGTGGAACGATGGCTGCCGTCAGCCGGGACCACCAGCTGCTCGCACACGCCTGCGCTGCGCTGCAGCCCTACCAGTGGCGCCGCTTGAGACCCGAGTGGATCGCTCGGCTGCTCCTCACCGCGAAGGACCGACACGAGTTGACCGGCCTGTTGGCCCACGTGCCAGGTGCCGACGTGGGCCCCTGGGACGACCCCGGGCCTGTCGACCGGGAAGACCCCCGCCTGGCGGTTCTGGTCCAGTTCCTGCGGTCGCAACGATGGACGGAACTCCGCCTGACCACCCTGTGCGGGCACTTGCTCGCCCTGCTGGACGACGCCCGGCCAGTTCCCCGTCCGCCGGGACCCATCTAGGCCGACGTGCCGCGACCGGCCTGCTCCGTGCCGAGCCAGCGCGCGAGCGCGGTGTCGAAGAGCTGGACGAACACCTCGCCCACGTCGTGCCGGACCCACTCGTCCAACACGTCGACGAGGAAGCTGCCGAACTGCTCGGCGCCTACTCGGCTGGTAGGCCGATCTCCCTCCTTCACGCCCTCCGCCTGCTCGCCGGTGTCGCCAGAGGAGGTGGAGATGGAGGTCGACTCCGTACCACCCGCCTGGGATGAGGCCCGAAGCGGCGCGGCGGGAAAGGCTGGCTGACTGTGGCGGACTGATCGCTGTCGCGCGCGAGGGCGACGCGGCCGCGATGGCCATGCACTCCTACCGCTCGGGTTGGCTGTCAGGTCGGGCAGTGGCCGTACCGTCTGGGCCGGCGAAAGCAGGGCGCCATGAAGATCGCTGTGACCGTCCGCCCGCCTCGACTTCACGGGGTCGGAGCAGAAGCGCGATCATCCTCGAGGCGCTGGCTGCTTCACGAGGTCGGTCGGCGGCGTCGTCCCCAGGCTTTCCCCTCTTCCGAGGTCGCCCGTGACGACGGTGTGGTCAGAGGAATCGACGGGAGCTGCGGGCAAGCGCTGACGAGCCTCGGGGCACGGTCGGGATGTCTAGCAGGTTCGTGCCGGTGTCCCTTCGCGGCTATCAGCGGGCCTGGCTGTCCACGGAGATCATCGCGGGCCTGACTCTGGCGGCGGTGGCGATCCCGGAGTGCATGGGCTACACCTCGATCGCCCAGACCCCGATCGTCACCGGTCTGTACACGATCATCTTCCCGACGTTGCTGTTCGCACTGCTGGGCGCCTCGAAGTTGCTGGTCGTCGGAGCCGACTCGGCGACCGCGGCCATCCTCGCCGCCGGCCTGGCCGGTCTGTCCGTGAGCGGGCTGACCCCGGACTCCCCGGAGTGGGTGGCCTTCTGCGGTCTGACGGCGCTGGTCTGCGGCGCGATGCTGGTGCTGGCCCGGCTGCTCCGTTTGGGATTCCTGGGCGACTTCCTGTCCGCGTCGGTGCTCATCGGGTTCCTCACCGGGGTGGGCATCTCCGTCGCGTCCGGCCAGATCCCCGAGATGCTGGGCGTGCCGAAGGGCAGCGGCACCTGGGTGCAGCAACAGTGGGCCTGGATCAAGGAACTGCCCGCACATCAGCTGGACGACCTTCGCGTTCGCAGCCGCGCACCATCGTCATCATCAAGGGGTTCGAACGGTTCATGCCCCGGGTTCCCGGTGCCATCGTCGCCGTGGTGTCACTGATCATCGTGTCGGCGGCGACCGACGCCTCCAGCCACGGCGCGTCGGTGGTGGGCGCGGTGAACGGCGGGTTCCCGCCGATCGGGCTGCCGGAGGGCATCACCTGGTCGGATGTCCCGACGGTGCTCGCCGTGGCGTTCTCCTGCTTCATCCTCATCGTCGCCCAGAGCGCGGCGACCTCGCGAAGCTTCGCGATGAAGCACGGCGACCGGGCCGACGTCAATCGCGACATCGTGGGACTGGCGGGCGCGAACCTCGCCGCCGGTCTTTCAGGCACCTTCGTCGTCAACGGCAGCCCCACCAAGACCCAGATCCTGGACTCCCAGAAGGGCCGGACCCAGCTGGCGAACATAACGATGGCCGGCGTCGCGCTGCTGGTGACCATGTTCTTCACCGCCGTCCTCGCGGACATGCCGAAGGCCGTGCTGGCCGCCATCGTCTTCCTCATCGGCCTGAGCCTGATCGACGTCGCCGGCCTGCAGAAGATCTACCGTCGCCGACCCAGCGAGTTCTGGATCGCCGCGATCACCGGCGTCGTGGTCTTCGCCGTCGGGGTGGAGCCGGGCATCGTGCTGGCGATCGTGCTGTCGATCCTGGAGATCATCCGCCGGCAGTACAAGCCGAAAGACTTCGTCGTCAGCGTCCACAGCCACGGCGAGCAGTCGTACGTCCCCGCGGAGCCGGGCCACCAGAGCGCCCCCGGCCTGATCGTCTTCCGCTACGACGCCGAGCTCTTCTACGCCAACGCCAACCAGTTCGTCGACGATGTGCAGGGCCTCGTCGAGCACGCCCCCGATCCCGTCCGGTGGGTGGTGCTCGATGCCGGCTCACTGGTCGACGTCGACTACTCCGCGGGCGTCAGTCTCGCCGGGCTCATCGACTATCTCGAGGCCCGGCAGATCACCTTCGCCCTCGCCCGCGCCGACACCGGCTTGACGCACACCCTGGAGCTGTACGGGATCGGTGAGCGCATCGAGGACGACCGCCAGTTCGCCTCGCTCGACGCCGCCGTCGCCGCCTTCCGCGCCCAGCCGCCCGCTCGCCTCCCCCAACCACGGACCGACCCGCAGGACAAACCGGTCATCGGCTGACGGACACACGCGGACGGAACGTGGAAACGTGGATGAGTAACGATGGTGCGGGTGAGCGATCTCCCGAGCAGCCACCCGACGCGGTCACGGATTGGGCGGACGACGCCGACGCCGACCCCGTCCGGTACCTCCGGAGCGCCGGTGGGGGCGAATCATCCCCCACCGCCACGCGGGTGACAACGCACTAACTATGCGTGAGATGCGGGGTCTTCGACGTCGCCGCAGCGCCTCTTCTCGATCGGGCAAGGCCGAGCGCGCCGGCAAGAAGGCCCAGAACCCCGACCACGATGCCGATGATCCCCAGCGCCTTCGCGTTGCTCGCCTCGGACGTGGTGGCGTAGGCGGACAGGTCTGTTGCTGAGGCCGGCGCCGCGGCCGCCGATGCACCGGTGGGCGCAGGCGCGGGTGCGGAGGCCGACACGCTTCCTGCCCCGCTGGCAGCGGTGAGGGCGAGCACGGGTGCCGGGTTGTCGGGGGGGTTGCTCGGATCGGTCATGGGCTCGACCCAGGCGGAGGTCTTGCCGTTGCTGTAGGTCTGCACGGTCGGGAAGGCGACGTGGGCCGCGTCGGGGAGAGGGCCGACGAGGATCTGGAACGCCTCGAACCCGCCGACCGGTATCCCGTTCGCTGCCTTGGCCGTGTAGACGACCTCCCCGACGCCTGTTGTGATGGTGCCGTCGTCCGTCTTGATGGGCGGGTTGAAGGTCACCTGCTTGGTCGTCACCGTCCAGCCCTGCTTGGGTGCGGGCTTGACCGATGCGATCGGGTTCTTCGTCGGGAACTTGATGTCGATCTTCGTCGTGACAGCGGCATCCTCCTCGTTGGGGACGCGGAAGGTGAGGATGGCGTCGGACGCGCCGCGGGTCGAGTCGTCGGCGGAGATGGTGACGTGGGCACTGGCGGGACCGGCGACGAGGAGAACGGCAGCGATCGACACGGCAGACGCGACGGCCGCGCGCTTCACGACGTGAGGGGGCGGAGAAGGGAAGCCAGGCACGGGGAACCTCCGAGAAAGCATGGGCGGCTGAAACGAGTGGTCACCGCACGCCCGAACGGGTGTGCGGCGCAAGCACGCTTTCAGACGGAGGTAGGTGGCCCGCGCAGCCTCGGCACCGCGGGGCCCGCGACGGCCGAGAAGGCGGTCACCGAGCCGCGGGACGGCCCGGGTCGGTCGTGGAGGTCGACGGGGCCGAGGGACAGCATCCGCTCGATGCGCGTGCTGAGGCGGAGCACCTGACGCCACAGGCACGACTCGCCCTTGGTGAGCCACCACGCCAGGGCGAGCGAGGTCCCGGCGTGGGCGAGTGTCATCGGTGCGGCGCCGATGTGCTGCCTCGTCGGGGCCCCCGGGTGGTGGTCGAGCAGCGCGACGTGGACGGCGACCTGCACGAGGGCGACGCCCGCGAGCAGGTGCGGCATTCGTCGTTGTCGACCGGCCACGCTCGCCGTGACGAGTCCTACGCACAGCAGCAGGACGGTCAGGGTCCCGGCGTCCGGGGGGCCGCCCCCCGCGGCGACATGCGCGGTCACGGCCAAGCCGACGGTCGGGACCGTGAAGGCTGGGACCCTGAACCAGCCGAGCGGGTGCGGGCATGCAGGTGCGGCTGCCGGCCCTCGGGCGCGGGCTGGACGTCTCGCCACGTCAGTGCACCTCGAAGGTGGTCGTCGCGGCGTAGTCGGTGGTCGTCGTCGGTGTGCACCTGCACAGTGAGGGTCCACGTGCCGGGGCCGGGCACGACGACGTCGGTGGCTGTCCCGTGGCCGGGTCCGGTGGGGGCGAAGGTGAAGCGTACCGGACCCAGTTGGTTGTCGGCCCTGCTGAGGCGGGCATCGGCGCTGGCGAACGGCAGCACGGCGCCGGCAGGGCTGTAGGTGTAGAGGTGGACGGTGGTGGCCCGACCCGGGTGGTGTCCACGTCGACCAGGACCGTTGCCGCGCGTCGTCCGCACTGCGCGCCGTGACCGTCGCGGAGTAGGGCGGGGCGTAGGCCTGGGTGGCCGGGGACCGTGTTGACCAGCGCCGTCGTGAACGCCAGGACAACCGCCCCGACCGCGAGTACAGCGGCAACGGACAGCCGGAGCCGGCGCAGCTGGGTCTGCCTGTCGCCGGGCCCGCCGCCCACCTGCGCCCACGCTGACCGCGGGCGGCGCCCGGCGCGGTGGGTGCCTGCGATCCGACTCCGACCGCGATCGGCGCTCCGACCGGCACGCTCGTCGCCGTGAGCTGCGCGACCCGCCGCCGGCCCTGGTCGCCGAGCACGAGGAGCAGCGCCAATCCGGCGACCTTCCCCAGCACCAGGACGCCGTAGGTGGTGCCGGTCAACGCCCCCAGCGTTCCGATACCGCGCCACGCCTGGAAGGTCCCGGTCACCACGAGCAGCGCGACGGCGATCATCGCGGTCCGTGACCAGGCAGGCAGGACCCTGGCTGCCTCACGCCGCTGGAAGGAGGCAGAGCGGTCTTCCCGGCCGGCTCCCGGCCCGAGGAGACAGGTGGCCAGGAGGGCAAGGCCGCCCACCCACACGCAGGCGGCCCCGAGGTGGACGGCGTCGGCAGGCGCGGCGAGCGCGACGAGGCTTCCCTGACCCGAATGCTCGGCCAGGCTGAACGACAGCAGGAACACGGTCCCGAGGCCGGCCAGCTCGGCACCCGAGCGGGTCTGAGCGGAGGCCGCGGCACGCCGAAGCGCCGGGACGGCGAACGCGAGGACCACGAGCCGCAACAGCATGAGCTTGCCGTAGCGGGACACCACGTTGTCACCGAGAAGCTGCGGGTCGAAAGCCGAGGCCAGCCCCACGCCCGCCCCGTAGGGCCCCTGCAGGACGAAGAGGCCCACGGCGGCGGCGCTGGACGTGGCCCACCCGACGATGAGCAGGCGGCGGCACCGGCGTATCGCGAACCCCGACGGCCACAGGACGACGAGGAAGAACACTCCCCCCACCAGGAGGACGGCACCGACGTAGGCGCCCCCACGAAGGGCGGCGTCGACGGCGGAGACGGCCGCGTCGTCGGTGGCTGAGATCGGCGCCGCCCCCGCGGGGACCTGTACCCCGAACGAGAACGTGCCGGCGATGGAATGGTTTGTCGACGGACACCACCGCCAGTCCACCGTGTCAGGAACCCTGCGGGCGGCTTCCCGGGTATCCCCGCCTCGACGACATCACCGGTACGTCCGGATGACGCGGCGCACCGTCGTCGACACGTCGACCGGCCCCATCAAGAACTCGATCGCTCGTGCCCCGATGCCCCACGGCCTCGCTGAAGTGCCAGGCTAGCCGAGGGCGGCGGGGAGCTGTCAGCTCGCTGGCCTGCTCCGGTGTCGTAAATTCTGCAACGTGGCGTGCGCCGAGGCCGGAGCTGCGAACAGGACGAGCGCGGCAACCGCGAAGCGACGCCGGCCACAGCGACACGGCAAGGCGCCTCAACGACGCAAAGCGGAAGGACGAGTTCATTTTGCGCCCCGCGAGTGAATCCAGTGAGGTGGCGGGTCCCGGGCGGGGTGCGCTGCCCTGGGCGGCGTAGAGCGACTCCACGCGAGAGACGTTCCGGCCACGGTCTCGGGTCCTACTCGGCTTCGCCGGACCGTATCCGGCCGGATGCTGTTGGGCGGATTCGCGGGCGTTGCTGCCCTCGCGCTCGTCGCCCTGACCGCGGCACCGGCGTCCGCGCACCGACACCACCCTGCCCGACGCGGGCTACTACCGGTCGACGGTCACCTCGATCACGCCCTCGGTGCCGGGGCTCAAGCTGGACTTGAGCGCCGGAGGGGAGACCGTCACCCTGACGAACGGAACCGGGTCCACGATCATCGTTCCGGGATACGAGGGCGAGGACTACCTGCGCATCAGCCCGACGGGGGTCGACGAGAACACCAACTCGCTGTCGGCGTTCCTCAACGGCAGCCTCGTCATCCAAGGCCTGCCTCAGCAATTGGGCCAGGCCACACCGAACCAGCCTCCGGCATGGAAGCACGTGTCCGACAAGCCGGTCTACGCCTGGCACGACCACCGGATCCACTGGATGGCGCAGCAACAACCCCCCGTCGTCG
>CAWCCY010000018.1:0-85074 GCA_963794075.1 uncultured Actinomycetota bacterium | reverse complement strand
GCTGACCTTTGAAGCGTTCAGGTTCCAGTATTGCTGGCGGGATCCACGCGGTGCCCGAGGCGATGGCGGCGGCGGCGGAGGAGCGCCGGCGTCGAGATCCGGTACTCCACGGAGGTGACCGGGTCGAGCACAGCGGCGGCCGGGCCGTCACCGTCGCCGGCGGACGGAGCGCATCCCCGCCGAGGTCGTCGTGCTCAACCCCGACCTGCCGGTCGTCCGTGCCGGGGGCTCGATGGGCTTCGAGCCGCGCCGGCTGAAGCGGCTGGCCTACTCGCCGTCGTGCTTCCTGCTGCTGGCCGGCTGGCCGACCCGGGCATCCGACGCTCGGCGCCCACCACACGACTCGTTCGGGCGCGCCTGGCGCGAGATGTTCGACGAGTTTGCTCTCGGCCGGCCATCAGCGACCCGTCGGTGCTGGTCACCAACCCGACCCGATCGGACCGTCGCTCGCGCCCGACGGCGACACATCTCCTGCGTCCTGTCTCCGACGCGAGACCTCGACGCGCCGATCGACTGGGCCCGGATGGCCCCCGCTATCGCGAGCGCGTCCGCCACCCTCGAGAACGCGGCTGGAGGGTTCTCGCCGACGGCATCGAGGTCGAGGCACGTCGACGACCCGGCCGACTGGGCGGCCCGCGGGAGCGCGGCGCCCTTCGCCGCCGCTGACTCATGCCGCCAGACCGGCCTCTGCGCCCGGCAACCTGTGGGCCGAGACGTCGTCTTCCACGCATTCGGGCACCCAGCCGGGCGTCGGCGTCCCGATGGTCCTCGGTGTCCGGCCGGCTGGCCGCCGAGCACGTCCTCGGCCGAGACCGCTCCTACCGCTCCCGGGCCTGGCGGTGACGACCACCGACCGACCCGGCAGTCGCCGCGGGGCGGTACCGACGACCCGCGCAGGTGCGCGAGGATCGGTTCGCGTCGAGCGCACGGGCGCTCGACGCGGCGGGCATCACCGATCCGGCCCTGCGCGCCGCCTTCGAGGATGCCGCGAGCTGCACGCGGCCACGGCAGAGCCGACTACCGGGCGACGCTGCTGCTCCCCGCGGGCGAAGCGCCGTACGTCTCGGCGCTCTCCGCTTCGCCGCTCGCGGACGGCGTTCGTCGACTCCCTCGAGCCCCGGACCCCAGGCTCTGCTCGACTCGGCGTGGCCCCTCTTCGACGGCCTCGAGTGCCGATCAGGCGGCGTCCGGGCCTGCCTCGACCCGTCCCGCGACCCATCCCCTGTGTATGCCGCAGATGCACGCACACGATCGTCGCTGGCACATCCCGCGGGCGCACGTCGAGGCCTTCCTCGAGCGATGCGGGTCGGACATCACCGTGACGGGCTACCGGACGTACGCGACCTTGAGCGGTAGATGTACGGCTCGGCGTCCGTGATCGGGCTGCAGATGTTGCCGATCCTCGAACCGGTCGCGCCCGAGGCGGCCGCGCGCGCCACGACGCTGGGCGAGGCCTTCCAGATGTCGACCCATCCGGGACGTCGGGGAGGACCTCGAGCGCGGCCGCGTCTACCTGCCCGAGGAGGACCTTGAGCTGCTCGGCGTCACGCGCGAGATCCTGCAGCGGCGCGTCGTCACGCCGTCGGTGCGCGAGCTTGCTGTGTCGAGATATGCGCCGCCCGCGCCTCTACGCGTTCCGCGAGCCCGGGATCGAGCCTGCACGCCACCAGCCGCGACTGCGTGCGACGGCGTTCACCCTGTACGGCGGGATCCTGGACGCCGTCGAGGCCGCGCACTACCACGTGCTGACCGAACGCGTCTCGGTGCCCATGACCCGCCGGCTGGCCGTCGCGCTGCCGGCCGCCCGGCGCGCCCGCGCCGCCCGCCGGGCCCAGGACCGCTGGGTCGCCGTCGCCTAGTCCCCCATCCCCCCTCCAGTCGGTGATCAAGGAATTCTCGGCCACGTCGTCCCCAGCGTCGGGAGGAGACGGCCGAGAATTCCTTGATCGCCGAAAGAGGAGGAGGGGTCGGGGGCGACGGTCAGAAGGCGAGGGCCTGCGCGCGGCGGCGGACCTCCGTCTTGCGGCCGGCGCGGAGGGCGTCGACCGGCGTGCCCGGCAGGCTGTCGTCGGGGGTGAACAGCCAGCGCATCGCCGCGTCGGCGTCGTAGCCGGAGTCGGCGAGAACGGTGAGGGTCCCGCGGAGCTCCGGCAGCGGAGCGCCGTCGAGCACGAGCGCCGCAGGGACGCTGAGCACGTTCCGCTCACCCCTCCTCGTCGCGAGCAGGTCGCGGTCCTGCAGCAGCCGGCGCACCTTGCCGATGTCGAGGCCGAGCAGCTCGGCGACGTCGGGGAGGGTCAGCCACTCGGTCACGAGCTGGTCGAGGTCGGCGAGCCGCCGCCGACGGCGTCCTCGCCGACCCGGCTCGCCTCACCGACGGAGGTGCGGTCATCCGTGTGCGCGTTCACGGTTCCCCAGCCTGCCACGCGACGGGCGGCGCGCCACCCTCCCCCCATCGACACCTCTCGTGCTCTACCTTTCTCTCAGTAGTCACACGAACACCACGAGTAACAGCAGTTGCTGCCCGAGGAGGCGCCATGACGCGGCCCACCCTGCTCCCCCTACGCCGGTCACGCGCGCGCCGGCTCGTCGCCGTCCCGGCAGCGGTCGCGGCGGTCGCCGCGCCGACCGCGGGGACGCCCGCCGATGCCGCACCCGCCGCGGCCCGTCTGACCGCGAGCCCGGCGTCGAGCAGCACCGGCTCGGGCGTGACCATGCTCTACGTCGTGCAGCCCGGCGACACCCTGACGTCGATCGCCGCCCGCACCGGCACCGACATCGCCACGCTGGTGCGCCTCAACGGGCTGGCACACCCCGACCAACTGCTCGCCGGCATGCGCCTGCTCGTGCCCGTCCAGGTGACGGTGCCGCGCCCGACGCCCCCGCCGGCGCCGCGGGCCGTGAGCTACACGGTGCGGGCCGGGGACAGCGTGTGGGCGATCGCCGTGCGCAGCGGCTGCACGGTCGCGGCGATCATCGACGCCAACGGCCTGCCCGCCGACGGCCGCATCGTGCCCGGTCAGATCCTGCTCCTGCCGGGCGCCGACCTGCCCGCGACGCCTCCGCCGCGTCCCAAGCCCAGCACGCCCGTGCGGGTCCACGTCGTGGCGGCCGGCGAGACCCTCTCGGGGATCGCCCAGCACTACCACCTGGGGCTCTCCGTGCTCCTGCGGGCCAACCGCCTCGCCACCGACGCCGTCATCCGCCCGGGCCAGAAGCTCGTGCTCCCGGGCGTCCCGGTGGTCGGGGTCCGACGCCCGGTGCCCGCCCCGACGCACGGTTACGTCGTGCGCCGCGGCGACACCCTGTCGGCATCGCGTTCGCGGCGGGCATTCCGCTCACCACCCTGACGGCGCTCAACCATCTCTCGGCCGCCACCGTCATCGTCCCCGGCCAGCGGCTGCTCCTGCCGGGGGCCGCCCCGGCCCCGGCGCCGCCGCCGGTCACGGTGACCGTCAGCGAGCCGGGCGGCGGCAGGACCGTCCGCCAGGCCGCCGCGATCAACAGAGCGGTGCTCGCCGCCCGGCCGGTGCCGACCCCGGCCCGGGTCCGCGCCCTCGTCCGGGCCGCGGCACTCGCGCTCGGCGTCGACCCGGCCCTGGCGCTGGCGGTGGCCGACGCGGAGTCCGGCTTCGACCAGCGGCGGGTCTCGCAGGCCAACGCGATCGGCGTCATGCAGGTCGTGCCGTCGTCAGGCCGGTGGGCCGCCGCCGTCCTGGGCCGCCCGCTCGACCTCCTCGACGCCACCGACAACATCACCGCTGGGGTTGCCATCCTGGCGGCACTGCGCCCGGCCGGCGGTGACGACGTCGTGGTCGCCGCCTACTACCAGGGTCTCGACTCGGTGCGCCGGCACGGCCTCTACGCCGACACCCGCCGCTACGTCGCCGACGTCCTCACCCTGCGCGGGCGCTACCGATGACCGGACACGCACGGTCAGCGCCGGTCCGCGGATCCCGCACGGCCCCGACCCTAGACTCCTGACGTGCCCGCCGGCCGCGACCAGATGATCGGGCGTGTGGTCGACGGCCGCTACGCCGTCGAGGCGCGCGTCGCCCGCGGCGGCATGGCCACCGTCTACCGCGCGCGGGACCGCCGCCTCGACCGCGAGGTCGCCCTCAAGGTGATGCATGCGCACCTCGCCGACGACCCCGAGTTCACCGACCGCTTCATCCGCGAGGCGCGCTCGGCGGCACGCCTGTCGGACCCGGGCGTCGTCGCGGTCTTCGACCAGGGCGAGGACGACGGGCTGCTCTTCCTCGCGATGGAGTACCTGAAGGGCCGCACGCTGCGCGAGGTGCTCGGCGAGCGGGGGGTCCTCACCCCGGCCGAGGCCCTGGACGTCGTCGAGCCGGTGCTGGCCGCACTCGCCGCGGCCCACGGGGCCGGCATCGTGCACCGCGACATGAAGCCCGAGAACGTCATCCTCACCGACGACGGGCGGATCAAGGTCGCCGACTTCGGGCTGGCGCGGGCGGCGAGCACCGCCACGTCGACGTCCGGGGTCCTGATGGGCACGGTCGCCTACCTCGCACCCGAGCTGGTCGCCCGGGGGGTCGCCGACGCGCGCACCGACGTGTACGCCGTCGGCGTGATGCTCTTCGAGATGCTGACGGGGCGCCAGCCGTTCACCGGCGACGTCCCGATCCAGGTCGCCTACCGGCACGTCCACGAGGAGGTGCCGGTCCCGTCGTCGGTGGTGCCGGGCCTGCCCGAGCCGCTCGACGTGCTCGTCGCCACCGCCGCGGCGCGCGACCCCGGCGACCGGCCACGGGACGCGGCGGCGCTGCTCGCCCTCGAGCGCTCGGCCCGGTCGCGGATCCCGGCGGCGGCGCTCACCGTGCGGCCGGCACTGCCCCGCCCGCCCCGCGGCCGGCCCTACCCGGCCGGCGTGCCCGGCCACACCCAGCTGCTCACGCCGGAGGAGCACGGCGAGCCGGCGCGGCTGCTCGGTGCCCGCGTGGGGGCGGCCGGCGTCGACAGGTACGTCGAGGGGGACGTCGAGGGGGACGTCGACAGGGACGTCGACGGCGATCTCGACCGTGATCTCGACCGCGACCTCGACGGGGACCTCGACCCGGACGGCGACCGCGACATCGACCGCGACCCGCTGGCCGCCGAGACCCAGGTGCTGGCGCGGTGGACTACGCGGCGCCGCCGCCGCGGGGCGGTCGCCCTGGTCGCCCTGCTCGCCGCCGCCGCCGGCCTCGGGGTGTGGGCCTGGTGGTTCGCCCTCGGGCCCGGCGCGTTCACCACCCTTCCGGCGCTGACCGGGCAGGACGCCACGCTGGCCAGGGCCGGGCTGACGGCGCTCGACCTGCGCTCGACGACCCGCGACGTCTACGACGACAGGGTGCCCGCGCAGCACGTGGTCGCCTCTCACCCCGGGGAAGGCGGTCGCGTCCCACGCGCCGGCACGGTCGTGCTCGACGTGTCGCTGGGCCCGCGGTACGTGCCCGTCCCCGACGTCGCGGGCGCCTCGACCGCCGAGGCCGGACGGCGTCTGAACGCGGCCGGCCTCGTCGTCGCCGGCGCGGCCGCGGTCTACGACTCCGCGCCCGTCGGCACGATCGTGCGCACCCGGCCCGCTGCCGGGCAGCTCGTCGCCGCCGGAGCCACGGTCACCGTGACACCGAGCCGCGGGCCACGACCGGTCGCGGTCCCCGACGTCCGGGGGCTGACGACCGCGCGGGCCGCCGCCCGGCTGCGCACCGCGGGGCTCGCGGTGGCCTACGGGCCCGCCCGGTTCGACGACCGCTCCGATCCCGGATCGGTGGTGCCCGCCGGACGCGTGCTCGACCAGACGCCCGCACGTGGCACGGTGGCGGCCGGGTCGAGGGTTCGGGTCGTCGTCTCGAAGGGGCCCGTGCTCGTGACTGTCCCGCCGGTCGTCGGCCTGCAGCTGGCCACCGCCCGGGCCCGGCTCGAGGCTGCCGGCCTGCGGGTCGAGGCGACCCGCTACCTCGGTGGCCTCTTCGGCACCGTGCGCACACAGAGTGCCCCGGCGGGCGAACGCATCGCCAAGGGCAGCACCATCAGCCTCCTGATCGTCTAGCGGTCAGGCGGGAGGAATGGACCGGATGACGCCACACTCCTCTCCCGGCGAGGGGAGCTCCAGGGGCGCGCGAGTCACTCGAGGTAGGAGTACCGCTCCTCGCGCCAGGGGTCGCCGACCGCGTGGTAGCCCCGCTCCTCCCAGAAGCCCCGGACGAGCTCGGTGAGGTACTCGACGCCGCGCAGCCACTTCGGGCCCTTCCAGGCGTAGAGGTGCGGCACGACGAGGCGCAGCGGGTACCCGTGCTCGGGGGTGAGCGGCTCGCCGTCGTGGTGGGTCGCGAGCAGGGCCCGCGGCGAGGCGAAGTCGTCGAGGCGCATCGTCGCCGAGTAGCCGTACTCCGCCCACGCCATCACGTGCGTGACGCCGGGAGCCGGCGGAACCAGGTCGAGCAGGGCCCGGGTCGGCACGCCACCCCAGGTGTTGTCGACGACGGTCCAGCGCGTCACGCAGTGCAGGTCGGCACGCACGGTGGTCCGCGGCAGGCACTCCAGCGCGGCGACGTCCAGCTGGTGTTCCTGACCGTCCGCGGTGGCGCCGTTGACCGTGAGCCGCCACGACTGCGGGCGGAACTTCGGCACCGGCCCGTAGTGCCGCACGCGGAACCCGTCGGCCGGTCGCTGCCCCGGTGGCAGGACCCTGTCGGACTCCCGCCCCGTGTCCGTCACCCGGTCATCCTCGCATCGGCGCGGCACGGCCCCGGACGGCGGGGCGTTCAGCCGAGGACCTTCTCCAGGACGGCGGCCGCATGCTCGCACCCCTCGTCGTCGACGCCGAGGTGGGTCACGAGGCGCAGGGTGCGCGGGCCGAGCACCGACAGCAGGACCCCGTGCTCGCGCGCCGCGGCCGCGATCTCGGGAGCCTGCGGGCTGCCCGCGCCGGCCCGAGCGAGGTCGAGGACGACGATGTTCGTCTCCACGTCGTCGACGTCCACGAGCTCGGGACGGGCCGCCGCGGCGGCGCCGGCGAGGCGCCGGGCACGGGCGTGGTCGTCGGCCAGCCGGGCCAGCTGGTGGTCGAGCGCGTACCGGCCGGCCGCCGCGAGGATGCCCACCTGGCGCATGCCGCCCCCGTAGCGCTTGCGCCACACCCGGGCGGTGGCGACCCGCTCGGCCGAGCCGGTGAGCACCGAGCCCACGGGCGCGCCGAGGCCCTTCGAGAGGCAGACCGAGACCGTGTCCGCGATCGCGCCGTACTCCGCCAGCGGGACGCCGGTGGCGACGTGGGCGTTCCAGAGCCGGGCGCCGTCGAGGTGGACGGCGACGCCCATCTCGACGGCGCCGCGCGCGCAGCGCCCGCAGCTGCTCGATCGGCTGCACCGTCCCGCCGCCGAAGTTGTGGGTGTTCTCGACGGCGAACGCCGCGGTCGACACAGGTACGGCCCGCCGTCCGGAACGGCCATCGCCAGCGCGGTGGCGGCGTCCAGGCGGCCGCGGTCGGCCGCCCAGGTGCGGGTGGAGACCTGCCCGAGCACGGCGTGGCCGCCCAGTTCGGCGCGCACGACATGCGCGAGGGAGTCGCAGAGCAGCTCCTGGCCCGGCGAGACGAGCACGCGCACACCGAGCATGTTGGCCATGGAGCCGCTCGGGCAGTACAGCCCGGCCTCGTGGCCGAGGAGCTCGGCGACGTGCGCCTCGAGCTCGTTGACCGTCGGGTCCTCGCCGTAGACGTCGTCGCCGACCGGGGCCGTGGCCATGGCCTCGCGCATGCCCGGGGTCGGCGTCGTCACGGTGTCGGAGCGGAGGTCGACGAGGAGCGTGTCGGTCACCGGTTCACCCTTATGACGCGCCTCCTTCGCCACCCTCCCCCACCCTTTGCCACCCTTCGAAGCCGCCCGCCCCCACCCTTCGGCACCCTTCGCAGCCGCCCGCCCCCACCCTTGCGCTGATCATGCAATCCGCGTCGATCATGCAATCCACGTCGATCATGCAATCCCCGTGGATCACCGCGGGACTCAACGTCGGACAAACCCTCGGACACCGGCCGTGAGGCTCCCGCGACGGGGGTCTGTCCGCCCTTCGGCACACCAGGGAGACCCTTGGGCCCTGTCTCGGCCCCGCACCCGGGCTCGCCCGCATGGTCAAGATGGAAGGCGGCGAGCTCGCAGCGTCCACCCGACCTCCCGGAGAGCATCCTCGCCACAGGGCTGCGGCCGCTGTCGATCGACCCGGCTCACCCCATAGCGGCCCGCCGGCTCCCGCCGCTGCACAGGGACCCGTTCGACCGGATGCTCGTGGCCCGGGCTCGCGTCGAAGGCCTCACCCTGGCCACGCGTGACCGCCTGGTGCAGAGCTACGACGTCCCGGTCCTGAAGGCGTGAGACCTCAGCGGCGGGCGAGCATCTCGGCCACGAGGAACGCCAGCTCCAGGGACTGCTGGTGGTTCAGCCGGGGGTCGCACGAGCGTCTCGTAGCGGGTGGCCAGGTCGGCCTCGTCGATCTTCTCCGCCCCGCCGAGGCACTCGGTGACGTCGTCGCCGGTCAGCTCGATGTGCAGGCCGCCCGGCACCGTGCCGAGCGCCTCGTGGACCTCGAAGAAGCCCTCGCACCTCGTCGATGACGTCGTCGAACCGGCGGGTCTTGTACCCCGACGCCGCCTCGAAGGTGTTGCCGTGCATCGGGTCGCAGATCCACGCACCTGCGCGCCGCCGGCGGTCGACCGCCTCGACCAGCGCGGGCAGCTCCGCGCGGATCCTGCCCGCACCCATCCGGCTGACGAATGTCAGCCGGCCCGGCTCATCATCGGGGTTCAGCCGATCGAGGAGCGCCAGCACGTCGCGCGGCGCCGTCGCAGGGCCGAGCTTGACGCCGAGGGGGTTGCGCACGCGGCGAATCAGGTCGACGTGCGCGCCGTCGAGCTGCCGGGTGCGCTCGCCGATCCAGACGAAGTGTGCCGAGACGTTGTACGGCAGCCCGGTGCGCGAGTCGATCCGGGTCAGCGGCCGCTCGTAGTCGAGGAGCAGCGCCTCGTGGCTGGAGTAGAAGTCGACCGTGCGCAGCGCGTCGGAGTCACCGCCGCAGGCCGCCATGAACCGCATGGCCCGGTCGATGTCGCGCGGCCATCGCCTCGTAGCGGGCATTGGCGGCCGTGGCGACGAAGCCGCGGTTCCACTCGTGCACGTGCCGCAGGTCGGCGAAGCCGCCCTTGGTGAAGGCCCGGATCAGGTTCAGCGTCGCGCTGCTGGTGTGGTAGGCCCGCAGCAGCCGGCTGCGGGTCGGGGATGCGGGCGCCCGGGGTCGAAGGCGTAGTCGTTGACCGCGTCCCCGCGGTAGGCCGGGCAGCTCGACGCCGTCGCGGACCTCCCTCGGCCTGCTGCGCGGCTTGGCGAACTGGCCCGGCCATCCGGCCGACCTTGACGACGGGAGCGGGCGCCGTAGGTCAGGACGACGGCCATCTGGAGCATCGTCTTGATCTTGTTGCGGATGTCGTCGGCGGTCGCGTCGGCGAACGTCTCGGCGCAGTCGCCGCCCTGGAGGAAGAACGCCTCGCCGCGGGCGGCCGCGGCCGAGCCGGCCTTGAGGTCGTCGCACTCGCCGGCGAACACCAGCGGCGGGTAGGTCGCGAGCTCGGCCGTGGCGGCGGCGAGCGCGCCCTGGTCGGGCCAGCTCGGGCTGCTGCGCGGCGGGCAGGTCACGCCAGCGGTCGAGCCCCTCGAGCAGGGCGTCCTGCACGGTGTCGGGGGCCGGCGACGGAACGATCGAGGTCACCCGGCCAGGGTAGGCGAGCCGACGGTCCCCTCACGTGCCGGTCCAGGAGCCGGACAGCCGCCCCCTTGGGCGCTGATCATGCAATCCGGTCCGATCATGCAATCCGCGTTGATCATGAGTAGGTCTCAGCGCGTGCCAAACGACGGACAAGTCCACCTGAGCGGCATGGAGCATCGCATGGGCCGAGGTTTGCCGACGTCATCCACCGAGATCCATGATCGACGCGGATTGCATGCGACGCGGCATGATCGACGCGGATTGCATGATCGACGAGAGAAGAGGGGGCAGGCGGGTCGATCCATTGCGGGGCGGGTCGATGCGGGTCGGGGCGGGCGTGCGGGTCGATGCGGAGCGAGGCGGTCAGGCGCGGTCGGGGGCGTCGTCGAGGCCCTGCTCGATCGCGTAGCGGGTCAGCTCGACGCGGTTGTGCAGCTGCAGCTTGGCCAGCACGTTTGGGTGTGGTTCTGCACCGTCCGGTGCGACAGCACGAGTCGCTCGGCGATCTGCCGGCTTCGACAGTCCCTTGGCCCACGGCCGCGGGATCTCGGTCTCGCGCTCGGTGAGCCTCGGCCCGCCGCCGGCGTCGGCCCGGGCCGGCCATCATCCGCCGGAACTCCCCCAGCACGAGCCCCGCCAGCCCCGGCGTGAAGACGGCGTCACCGGCGGCGGTTGCGCCCGACGGCCTCGAGCAGCTCCTCGCGCGAGGCCGACTTCACCAGATAGCCGGTCGCGCCGGCCTTGATGGCCGCGAGGACGTCGCCCTCCTCGCCGCTGGCCGACAGCACGAGCACCCGCACCCCCGGGTGCCGCGGGCGATCTCGCGGGTGGTCGCGACGCCGTCGACGGGCACGGGCAGCCGCAGGTCGAGGACGACGACGTCCGGCCGGGCGGCGGCCATCCGCCGCAGCGCCTGGCTCGCCCCGTCGCCGGCGGTGCCGACCACGTCGGAGCCCGGCCGTTCGACGAGGTCGCGCTCCAGCGCCCTCGCGCCAGATCGGGTTCGTCGACGATCATCACCCGCAGCGGCGGCCGGTCAGCCTTCTTCAGCACGCGCCTCACCCCTCCAGGCTCCCGCTCCCGGCCCCGGATGCCGCCGGCGCGGCGCCACCCTCACTGTAGGGGCGCCGTCGACCCCGAACGGGGTACGACGAGCTCGATCTCGGTGCCCTCGCCGGGGGCGCTGTGGACGCTCACCGTGCCGCCGACGTCGGCGAGGCGGCCCCGCACGGACGCCTGCACGCCGAGCCTGCCTGCCCGTACGGCCTCCTCCAGGCGCCCGGGCGCGAAGCCCACGCCGTCGTCGCGGACCGTCACCGTCACGCGCGTGGGCTCGTCCTCGAGCAGGATCCACGCCTTCGCCTGCGGCCCCGCCGTTGTCTGCGCGGGCCGCTTTGTCGAGCGCCGCCCTGACCGCGCCGCGCACCGCGTGCGCGGCCGCCGGCGGGAGCGGCACAGGGCCGGCCCGGGCCGGTCACGACGACGTCCGCGCTGGCCAGCGCCACCAGCGATGCAGCCACGTCCTCGGCTCCAGCCGGCTCGTCACGCCCCCGGGACCGATCGCGCCGAGGGAGTCGAACAGGTCGGGCGAGGACGCCGATGCCACGAGCGCCCGCAGCCTGACCTCCTGCTCGCCGGCGAGCTCGCCGATGGTCGCGGCCTCGCCGCCGACCTGCGCGCCGCGGCGGCGCACGTAGGCGAGCGCCTGGAGCGCCGAGTAGTGGATGTCCGCGGCCAGCCGCTCGCGCTCGCGAGTCGCCGCCTGCAGGGCGACCGCGCGCGCCAGTTCGGCCCGGCCGGCGCGGAGCAGCTCGACCGCCCAGCCGAGCAGGCTGCCGCGATGAGCAGCAGCACGATCGCGTCGAGCGTCGACGCCGACAGCCGGCGGACCTCGACGAGGTCGGCCAGTGCCACGCAGCAGGCGGCGGCCAGCCCGGCACGCCGGCCCTCGAGCACCGCCCAGGCGAGCACCGGGGCGGCCGCCCAGATGCCGGGCAGGGTGGCCCCGCCGGCGGCGATCACGGCCGGGCTGTCGACGGCGGCCGTCGACAGCACCGCGGCGCACGCGACGGCGAGATCGGCGGCGAGCAGCCCCCGCGTGGGCGGCCGGCCCCGGCGCAGCCGCGTGGTCACGACGAACACCGTCCAGGCCGTGAGCACCCCGAGTACGGCCCAGCCGGTCCAGAGATGGGCGTGCTCACCGCGGGTCAGGGCGAAGACGGCGACGGCGTACCCGAGGGCAAGGAGCCTGAAGGTGTCGACGGCGTTCCACAGCCGGGCGTCGTCGGGGAAGGGGTTGACGCCGGTGCTCGTGCTCATGACGTGCTCATCGACGTGCGCATCGAGACGGCCCGCTGCTGTCGCTGCCGGCCGTCAGGCGCCGGTGCTGCCCGGCTGCTCCGCTGACGCCGCCGGGCCAGGCGCCGGGCCCGGGGACGGCGCAGGCGACGGCGCAGGTGCGGGCGACGGCGCCGACGCAGGTGACGGCGCCGGCCCAGGTGCCGCGCGCAGGCGCAGGTGCCCCCGCAGGCGCAGGTGCCCCCGCAGGTGCAGGTGCCCCCGCAGGCGCAGGCGCCGGTGCCGGCGCAGATGCCACGTCGGCCGCCAAGCGTGGTGGTCACGATCGCGGCGGCACCCGGCCCGGGCACGCGCGGCGCCGGCCGCGAGGCCTTCCGGGCGGCGGCGAGCCGCTCCTTCATGGTGGCGGCGTACACGTCGACGTACTCCTGGCCGGACAGCTCCATCAGCTCGTACATGATCTCGTCCGTGATCGACCGGAGGACGAAGCGGTCGTCCTCCATGCCGTCGTAGCGGGAGAAGTCCAGCGGACGGCCGATGACGGACCCCCACGCGCCCGATCTTGGGGATCCGTCGGCCGATCGGCTGCACCTTGTCGGTATCGATCATCGCGACCGGTAGCACGGGCACCCCCGCCTCGAGCGCGAGCCGGGCGACCCCGGTCTTGCCGCGGTACAGCCGCGCGTCCGGCGAGCGCGTGCCCTCGGGGTAGATGCCCAGCAGCTCCCCGCGGCGCAGCACCTTCAGCCCCGTCTGCAGGGCGGCCTCGGAGGCCTGCCCGCCCGACCGGTCGACCGGCACCTGGCCCGCCCCCTTGACGAACGCCGCCGTCAGCCGGCCCTTGACGCCGCGGCCGGTGAAGTAATCGGACTTGGCCAGGAACGTGACGCGCCGGCGCAGGACCAGCGGCAGGAAGATCGAGTCCGAGAACGACAGGTGGTTGCTCGCGAGGATCGCGCCCCCGAGCTCGGGCACGTGCTCCTCGCCCCGCACCCAGGGCCGGAAGATCGCGTGCAGCACAGGGCCGAGGATGATCCGCTTCAGCAGCCAGTAGAACACGCTCACCTCCCGGTCGGGTTCGCCGCCGCGCTCCGCCGGGCCCGGCGGAGCGCCGGGGCCGCCCGGTGGCGGCACGGGTCGTGCATGCACTCTAGAGACTGGCCGCCGAAAGTCGAGGTGCCCCTCGACCAAGGGGTCGGCACGTGTCACGATGACGGGGCGCATACTGGCCGGTAGCGAGGCATCGCCGCCAGCCTGCGCCGGCAGCGCCGACGAGCACGTCCACGCCGCGAGTCCCTGCGACCCTCGAGGAGAATCGTGACCGTGCTGCCGGGAGCCGAACCCTTCGCCGCCGATCGCGGCCGGGTGGGTGTCGTCCTGTGCCACGGCTTCACGGGGTCCCCCCAGGGCCTGCGGGGCTGGGGCGAGGCGCTCGCCGCCTCGGGTGTCAGCGTGCGCCTGCCGCGGCTGCCGGGCCACGGCACGACCTGGCAGGAGATGAACCGCACCACCTGGGACGAGTGGTACGGCGAGGTCGACGCGGCGTTCGGCGAGCTGCGCGAGCGGTGCTCGTCGGTCTTCGTGGCCGGGCTCTCGATGGGCGGCGCCCTCGCCCTGCGCCTCGCCGAGCAGCACGGCGCGACGTCGCCGGGCTCGTGCTCGTCAACCCCGCCGTGTTCGTGCGCCACCCGATGCTGCCCGCCCTGCCGTTGCTCCGCCGGGTGCTGCCGTCGTTCCCGCCGATCAAGGGCGACATCAAGAAGCCGGGGGTGACCGAGCTCGGCTACGACAAGATGCCGCTGCACGCCCTCGCCTCGATGCTCAAGGGCTACGCGCTGGTGTCGGCCGGTCTCGGCACGGTCGACCAGCCGCTCCTCCTGCTGCGCTCGGCCGAAGACCACGTCGTGCCCTCGGCCAACAGTGCGCTGGTGCTCGCCCGCGTCGCCTCGAGCGACGTCACCGAGATCGTCCTCGAGGACAGCTACCACGTCGCGACCCTCGACAACGACGCGGAACGCATCCGAGAAGGAGTCGCTCGCGTTCATCGACCGGGTCGCCGGAGGTGTCTCGTGACGGCGACGGCGACCGGGACGGGCCCGGCGACGCCGCGCCCGAGGACGAGCGGGACGACCCGCCGGAGCTCGACGTCGACGCCGCGTTCGCCGCGATCGTGGCCGAGTTCGCCACGCCGGCAGCGGCCGGCGTGGGCCCTGGCCCGCCGCGGAGGACCTGGACGACGAGGCCGACGCCGACGACGACGACGCTGCCGGCGACGACGGGACGGACGGGTCGGCGGCCGTGGGCTCGGAGCGGGAGCGACCCCGGCCGACGTGGCGCGGTACCGGGCGAGCCGCCGCGGCCCGCGGCACCGGCTGCCCGACGGGTCCGACCTGCCCGACGACCTCGCAGATCTCACCGATCTCACCGATCTCGGGGATCTGGACGGCACGGGCGTCGGCACCGGCGACGGGCACGACCGCGACGACGACCGCCACGACCGGTTCGTGCCGCCCGACGCGCCACCGATCACGTCGACCGACCTGGTCTCCCGGCTGGCGTGGCTGGGCGTCCTCGGCGGCCCGCTGCTGCTGCTCGTGGCGGCCCTGGTGTCGCACACGCTCCCCACGCTCGTGGTCCTCGCGGCACTCGGCGGTTTCATCGGCGGCTTCGTCACGCTGGTGGCCCGGCTGCCGCGCGACCGCCACGACGACGGGGACGACGGCGCCATCGTCTGATCACGGGGTCGTGCTCCGCACCAGATCGGCCACCACGGGCCGGTGGTCGGTGCCCCGGCGGACGTCCCCGGGGTCTGCGCCGCCGTCGCCGTAGGCCTGGACGCGCAGGCCGGCCCCGGGGACGACGACGTCCAGGCGCTTGTCCTCGCGCCCCGCGGGGAACGTGGGCCCGGAGGCCGGGGCGGGGTCGGGGCCGACGGCGGCCGTGAGCAGCTGCCAGACCGGCTGCCCGGGCGTCTCGTTGAGGTCGCCCGCGACGACGTGCGGGCCGGGCCGGGCGAGCAGGAGGTCGACGGCCGCCCGCGCGTGCGCCAGCCGCAGGGCCGGCTCGAGCGGCAGGTGCAGGCAGGCCACGGTCAGCGCGGTGCCCCCCGTACCGCCGGCGCCGGAAGCCGGAACGGCGGTCAGGTCGGCGACGACGAGGCCGCGGGTGCGCGTGAACGGGCCCTGCACAGGCAGGCGCTCGGCGAGCACCCACCGCACCGTGACACCGGGGGCGACGAGCAGCGCCGTGCCGCCGGACGCCCGGCCGCCGGCGACGTGCAGCAGCCCGCAGTCGCGCGCGAACCGGGCGATCCGCCAGGCGCCGCCGGGGCGGCGCGGTGCCTCCTGCAGGCAGAGGACGTCGGGCGCGAGGGCCCGGACGACGCGCCGCAGTGCCCACGGGTCGCCGAGGAAGTCGCGGACGTTCCAGGTCACGAGTCGCACGCATGCATGGTCCCGCCGTCGGGCCGGGTCCGTCGGAACGCCTCCGCCCCACGACGGGCGGCGGGCCTCAGGCGTGGTCGAGGCGGGCCAGGTCGGCGGCCCCCACCAGCCCCGCCTCGGGGCCGAAGGCCGCCGCCGTGATCCGCGCCTCGGGCCGGTAGCCGCGCCCGGTCAGGGTCCGGCGGAAGGCCTCGCGGGCCGGCCCGAGCAGCAGCTCACCCGCGTCGGACACCCCGCCGCCGATGACGAACAGGCCAGGGTCGAGCGCCGCGGCGAGGTTCGCCAGGCCGATCCCCAGCCAGCGGCCGACGTCGCCGAACAGCTCGACCGCGCAGGGGTCGCCGTCCCGGGCCGCCGCCGTGACCACCGGCCCCGCGAGCGCCTCGACGTCGCCGCCGACGCGCTCCAGCAGCCCCACCGCGACCGGCGACCCGGCCAGCGCCAGCTCGCGGGCCTCGCGCCCGAGCACGTTGCCCGACGCGTACTGCTCGAGGCAGCCGCGGTTGCCGCACTCGCACCGGCGTCCGTCGGGCACCACGACCATGTGGCCGAACTCGCCGGCCATCCCGAAGCGGCCGCGCTGCAGGACGCCGTCGAGCACGATCCCCCCGCCGATCCCGGTGCCGAGCGTCACGCACACGAGCCGGGTCTCGCCGCGGCCGGCGCCGAAGCGCCACTCGGCCCAGGCGGCGGCGTTCGCGTCGTTCTCGACGACGACGGGCAGCTCGAGCGCCGCGGCGAGCGCGTCGCGCAACGGCTCGTCGCGCCAGGCCAGGTGCGGGGAGAACAGGACGCGCGCCCGCTGGGCGTCGACGAACCCGGCCGCCCCGATCCCGACCGCCCGGACGTCGTGCGCGGCCCCGAGCTCGCGGACGACCTCGACGATGGTCTCCTCGACCAGGCGGACGTCGCGCGACGGCGTGGGCCGCAGCGCGCGGGCGAGCACCCCGCCTGCCGGGTCCACCACGCCGGCGGCCACCTTGGTGCCGCCGATGTCGACCCCGACGGCGAGGGTCACGGCTCGCGGGCGAGATCGGCGGCCCCGATGAGGCCGGCGTCGTTGCCGAGCACCGCTCTGGTCACGTGCAGGTGCGGCCGGTGCGTGCCGCCCGACAGCGCCGTCCCGTAGGCCTCGCGGGCCGGGTCCAGGAGCAGCTCGCCGGCCTCGCTCACGCCGCCGCCGACGACGACCACGGCGGGGTCGAGCACCGCGGCGAGCGCCGCCGCGCCCTGCCCCAGCCAGCGGCCGATCTCGGCGAGCAGCCCGACGGACGCGGGGTCGCCGGCCAGCGCCGCCTCGGTGACCATCGTGCCGGTCAGCGCCGAGGGGTCGCGGCCGGCGAGCTCGAGCAGCCGGGCGCCGGCCACCGGGTCCTGCCGGCACAGCGCCTGGGCCTGGCGCAGGAGGGCGGAGCCGGAG
Source organism: uncultured Actinomycetota bacterium (assembly GCA_963794075.1). Taxonomy (GTDB): domain Bacteria; phylum Actinomycetota; class Actinomycetes; order Actinomycetales; family Kineosporiaceae; genus DATKNA01. The sequence goes on along the minus strand of CAWCCY010000018.1, from coordinate 68,154 downwards.
CAGTACTGCTCCCAGCAGCCGTGGTTGCCGCAGCCGCAGGGCAGGCCGCCCGGCACCATCCGCAGGTGGCCGAACTCCGCCGCCACCCCGAAGGCCCCCCGCAGCAGCCGGCCCCGCAGGACGATCCCGCCGCCGAGGCCGGTGCCCACGGTCACGAGCACCATCTCGGGGTTCTGCCGGCCGCCGCCGAACCGGTGCTCGCCCCACGCCGCCGCGTTGGCGTCGTTCTCGACGACGACCGGCAGGCCGACCCGGGCCCCGATGATGTCGCGCAACGGCCGGTCGACCATGGGCAGGTTCGGCGTGAACCGCAGGCTGGCGCGCTTCTCGTCCACGAACCCTGGCACGGCCAGCCCGACGGCGGTCACGGCGTGACGGGTGACCAGGCGGGCGACCGCCTCGACGATCGTCTCCTCGACGGCCTCGGCCGTGGTCGCCGGGGTCGAGACGCGAACCTTCTCCACGATCCTGCCGGCGACGTCGACGGCACCGGCCGCGATCTTGGTGCCGCCCACGTCGACACCGATGGTGAGGTCCACCCTGCCGTCCTCCCTGTCGTGTCGTCGTCCGCGAGCCGCGCCGTTCCGGTGACGTGCGCTCCGCCGGTCAGTCCGTCACGACGATGCGCTGCACGGTCGGCCCCGGCGGCCCGGCGCCGTCGCCGCCGGAATCGCATGGATCGCCGTCGGCGGGGCCGCCCTCGGAGCCCGCGGCCGGGCGGCCGGCCGCCGGCGCGAGCAGGTCGCGCATCGCGCCCGCGCAGGTCACCGACCGCGCCGGCGATCCTCGTCATCGCGTCGGGGTCGACCTCCGCGGAGGGCCGCCATCCCACGGCAGACGGGGCACCAGCGGCAGTCCGCCTCCGGCGGGTGGCCGCCGCCCTGCACGGCCTGGACGACGTCGATGAGGCGGACGGCCTCGTCGAGCAGCCGTCGCCCCTGGTCGGCGCGACCGGGGCCGCTCGCCGCCGCGGTCACAGCGACCGCCACAGGGCCGGGTCGGGGCGGAACGCGACCCGGAGCTCCCCCGCCCGCAGCGCGGCGCCGGTGACGTCGCAGCGGCGCAGCACGCTGGGCAGGGTCACCAGGCGGCGCAGGCCCGCGACGTCGACCACCAGCTCGTCGCCGCGGCGGGCCAGCTCGAGGTCGGCGCGACGGGCGCCCGGCAGGGCGAGGACGAGCACGAACCCGTCGCCGTCACGCTCGACCCGCTGACCGCCGCCGCCGGCGGCGCGGCCGCCCTCGGCCCGCGTGATGTCGATCAGGTCGCCGCCCCGCTCGCCGGTCAGGTCGCCGTTCGGCTGCTGCGCCGGCTCGCCCGCCAGCTCGCCGGCCAGCTCGTCGGCCAGGTCGGCCAGCTCGGCGGCGCCCCGCACCCCGCGGGCGCGCTCGGTGAGCCGGGCCGACGGGCAGGGGGGCGACGGCGGTGGCGGCGTCCGCCAGCACCTGCTGTTGGGCGGCGCGCGCGCTCACCCGCCCAGCCGGCCTCGCCCGTGGGCACCAGCCGGTTGACGACGACGGCGTCGACGGCGAGGCCGATCAGGGCGAGCGCGGTACGCGCGCGCACGGCCTGGGCCGCCGCACGGGCGTCGCCGGTCACGACCAGGCGTGCCACGGTCGACGGCGCCTCGAGCACGTCGCGCACCGCGGCGAGCTCGCCGTGCAGCCGCTCGGCCGCCTCGACGACGCCGCGCCCCGGCGTGAAGGCGGTCGAGCGGTCGCCGGGGGCAGCGCCGTGGCCCATCGCCCACAACATCCGCCGCTCCACGGGCAGCACCCGCTCGACGAGCCGGGCGCCGGCCGCCGGCAGGGCGAGCAGGGCGAGCGCCGCGTCGAACGGCCCGGTGTCGACGACGACGAGGTCCCAGCCGGCGAGGGCGGCGTCGCGGATCGCGAGCAGCGCGACGACGTCGGCCACGGCGTGCGGCGGCGCGAACTCCTCCGGGTCGAGCGGATCGGCCCCCAGCGCCCGCAGGAGGCCCCCGAGCGGGCCCGCCAGCCCCGACCACGCCCGCGCCGTGACCGCCCGGGCGTCCGATTGCAGCAGCGAGAGCCCGGACTCGACCTCCACGGGCTCGGGCCCGGCCAGGCCGGCCGCGCCGACGCCCAGCGGGCCGGCCGGGCCGGCGGCCGCGTCGAGCGGCGGGCGGGGCGCGAGCAGCAGGGTCTTGGTGCCGCGGCGGGCGGCGTGCAGGGCCGTCGCGGCGGCGACCGTGGTCGTCCCCGCGCCGCCGGTGCCGGTCAGCAGGAGCAGGCGCAAGGCCCTACCCCTCGGCCCGCTTCTTGAGTTCCTTCAGCGCCGTGTCGATGATCGTCTTCTCGGCCTTGCGGCGGAGCATCCCGAGCATCGGCATCCGCAGTTCGACGCTGAGCAGGTAGGTCACGTCGGTGGCGGCACCGCCCGAGCGGGCCTGCAGCCGGTAGGCGCCGTCCATCGCCTTGAGGACGCCCGCCTCGACCAGGGTCCACCCGACGCTGCCGGTGCCGTCCCCGGCGATGTCCCACGTGTAGGCGAGGGTGTAGGTGTCGCGCAGGGCGCCGGCGTCGAGCACGAAGCGGACGGTGCCGGCACGGCCCTGCTCGTCGTACGTCGACGCACCTCGGCGGAGCGTCACCGCCCCGGCCCACTCGGGTAGGCGCCGAAGTCGGCGATCACGTCCATGACGGCGGCCGGAGCAGCGTCGACGAGGATGCTCGACGTGGTCTGGTCCGCCATGGCCCGCTCCTTCCGCTCGGCCGTCGTCGCCGAAGGGTATCCGGTGAGGACCGGCGGGCGGCCGCGCTCGGCTATCGTCAGTAGCCTCCTCGGCCGCAGGGCGGGCCCGTCGCCAGCAGGCGACCGGCGCCTTCGAGGCCGCATCGGATCCGGAGGAGCACCGTGCGCGAGTACTCAGCTCCCGGCGCTCGTGACACCGCGACCGCGGCGAACCTCACCGACGCGTCGTCACCAACGCGCGCCGAGGCGCCCGGACGCCGTGCTCGTTCACGCGGCCGGCGCGGGGGCGGCCTGGGAGGACGTCACCGCGGGCGCTTCCTCGACGAGGTGCCGGGCGGTCGCCAAGGGCCTGATCGCCGCGGGCATCGAGGCCGGGCGACCGGGTCGGCCCTGATCTGCCAAGACCCGCTACGAGTGGACGCCTGATCGACTACGCCATCTGGTTCGCCGGCGCGGTCACGGTGCCGATCTACGAGACCTCGTCGCCCGAGCAGGTCGCAGTGGATCCTGTCGCGACTCCGGCGCGCCGTGGCCGTCGTCGCCGAGACGCGCCGACGCACACCGCCGCCGGGTCGCCGGTCGCGCGACCGGCTCGCCGCGCTGCACCAGGTCTGGTCGATCGACGGCGGCGCGCTCGACGAGCTGGCGACGGCGCGGCGCGGCGTCACCGACGACGAGCTCGAGCAGCGGCGTACGGCCGCCGGCGCCGACGACCTCGCCACGCTCATCTACACCTCCGGCACGACCGGGCGCCCCAAGGGCTGCATGCTCACCCACGGCAACTTCATGTTCGAGCTCGCGGTCGACGCCGTCGCGCGAGCTCGCACGAGCTGTTCGACGCCGACGACGCCTCGACCCTGCTCTTCCTGCCGCTGGCGCACGTCTTCGCCCGGATCATCCAGGTCGGCGTGCGTCAAGGCCGCGCGTCCGGCTGGGCCACACCGCCGACATCAAGAACCTGCTCGCCGACCTCGGCGCCTTCCAGCCGACGTTCGTGCTGGCCGTGCCGCGGGTCTTCGAGAAGGTCTTCAACACGGCGCGAGCCAGCGCGCCGACGCCGACGGCGCGGGCACGATCTTCGACCGGGCCGCCGACACCGCCATCGCCTACAGCCGGGCGCTGGACGAGCGGCGGCCCGGGCCTGCTGCCTGCGGGCCCGGCACGCGCTGTTCGACCGGCTCGTCTACGGCAAGCTGCGCGCCGCGCTCGGCGGCCGCGTGCGCGTACGCCGTCTCCGGCGGCGCGCCGCTCGGCGACCGGCTCGGCCACTTCTTCCGCGGCATCGGCGTCGTCGTCCTCGAGGGCTACGGCCTGACCGAGACGACCGCGCGCGCTGACCGTCAACCCCCCCGACGCGCATCAAGATCGGCACGGTCGGGCAGCCCGCTCCCGGGCACCGGCGTCCGGGTCGCCGACGACGGCGAGCTGCTCTTCCGGGGCGGCCAGGTCTTCGCCGGCTACTGGAACAACGACGCAGGCGACGGCCGAGGCCCTCGACGCGACGGCTGGTTCCACACCGGCGACGTCGGCGAGATCGACGACGAGGGCTTCGTGCGGATCACCGGCCGCAAGAAGGAGATCCTGGTGACCGCCGGGCGGCAAGAACGTCGCGCCGGCGGTGCTCGAGGACCGGCTGCGGGCGCACGCGCTGGTCGAGCCAGTGCATCGTCGTCGGCGACGGCCAGCCGTTCATCGCCGCGCTGGTCACCATCGACGCCGAGACGCTGCCGACGTGGGCTGGCGAACAGCACGGCAAGTCGATGGACGTCGCGGCCGCCGGTCGACGACCCCGACCTGCGCGCCGAGATCGCAGCGCGCCGTCGACGACGCCAACGAGGCCGTCTCCAAGGCCGAGTCGATCCGCAAGTTCGTCGTCCTCGCCAGCGACTTCACCGAGGAGGCCGGCCAGCTGACCCCCACGCTCAAGCTCCGGCGGGACGTCGTCCTGAAGGACTTCGCGACGCAGGTCGACGAGCCTGTACGCGTGACGGCGACATCGGGGGGCGGCCTGGCGACGGGAGCCGGCACCGAACAGACTGGGCCCGTGTTACGTCGCAGCCGGGCCGTCGAGCAGCCGTACGCCGCCACCGCTGCGACGAGGGACTCGCCGTGCGGGTCGAGCGGCTGAGCGTCGGTTCGGGGCCGTGGACGCCGTCCGCGACGCTCGACCTCACCGTCGCGCCGGGCGGCTTCGGTCGCGCTCGTCGGGCGCAACGGCGCCGGGCAAGTCCACCACGCTGCGGGTGCTGGCGGGCGTCGTCCCCCGCCACGGTGGACGGGTCTCGTCGGCGGCGTCGACGCCCGGCTGATCCCAGGCGGTCAAGCACGCTCACGGGCTACTGCCCCGACGTCGGCGGCCTGGTGCCGCGCGCGACCCCCTGGGAGCACCTGCAGCTCGCCGCGCGCGCTGCGCGGGCTGGCCGGCTGGGAGCCCCGCGCCACCGACCTGCTCGAGCGGTTCGACCTCGCCGACGTGGCCGACCGCGTGACGGCCGGGTTCTCGCACGGGATGGGGCGGCGGCTCTCGGTGGTGCTCGCGGCGTTCCACTCCCCCGCCGTGCTGCTGCTCGACGAACCGTTCGACGGGCGTCGACCCCCTCGGCGTCGACGCGACCCTGGCCCTGGTCGAGGCCGAGCGCGCGGCCGGCACCGCGTGCTGGTCTCGACCCACCTCGTCAGCCTCGCCGCCCACGCCTGCGTCGACGCCGTCGTCCTGCGCGGCGGCCAGGTCGCGGGGCGGGTGCCGGCGGCCGCGCTGACGGGCGACGAGGGTGAGCTGCGCTACCGGGCGATGCTCGCGTGACCAGCACCGGGGCGGTCAGCGGTGTCCGGGCCGCGCGGCCGGCACGCCCCACCGCGGCGGCCGCCGGAGCCGCTCGGCCAGGTCGCGGGCCTGATCGCGCTGCGCGTGAGCGGCCTGCGCGGAGCGGACCGCAGGCGTGCCGTGGTCGGCGCCGCGATCCTGCCCGGGCTCGCGGTGGCCGCGGTCGTCACCGGCGCGCTGTTCCCGGGAGCAGGCCCGGTCGCTGATCCTGCTGACCCCCTCGGCGTGGCTGTTCTTCTTCGTCGGGGCGGTCGTGGCGGCGGCCACCGGGGCCGGCGGACGCCAGCTGCTGCCGCGCGCAGGCCGTCGCCTTCCCGGTCTCGCCGACGGCGGACCGACCTCGGGGCCATCGTCACCGCGCCCCTCAACCTCGCCTGGTCGGTCCAGGCGGTCACGCTGCTCGCCCTCACCTCGTGGACGGTGGGGCCGGCGACGGGCCTGGTGCCCGCGCTCACGCTCACGCTCGCGTCGATCGTCTGTTGCACCGTCGTCGCGCAGGCCACGGGCTGGCTCGTGGAGATCGTGCGCACGACCCCGGCGGGGGTGTGGGCGGTGCGAGCCCTGATCGTCGCCGTGGCGGCCGGGGTGTCGGCGGTGGCGCTGACCGGCGAGGTCACCGCGGCCCTCGACTCGGCCCCGACCCAGCCCCTCGTCACGGCAGGCTTGATCGCCGCCGAGGGAGGCGGCCTCGGCCCCTGGGCGGGCTGGCTCGGCGCGCTGACCGGCGCCACCGTCGTGGGCTGGCTGGCCGGCGCCCGGCTCGTCGGCGTGCTGGCCCGCCGGCCCGCCCTCGTCCAGCAGCGAGGCGAGACGCGGCGCTGGCGGCGCCGGCCCCCCGCCCGCGGCCCCCTGCGGGCCAACCTGCGGATCGATCACGCCGCCGTCTGGCGGTCCGCGCCGCTGCGGCGGGGCATCGTCGCCCTCGGCATCATCCCGGGCGCGGCCGCCGCCGCGACCGGGCTCGCGTGGCCGATGGTCGCGCTGCTGCCGGGCCTCGTGGCGTCGGGTGCGGGCCTGCTGTTCGGCGTGAACGCGTTCGCCCTGGACGGGGCCGGAGCCCTGTGGCGCGAGACCCTGCCCGGGCCGCCGCGCACGATGCTGGCCGCCCGGCTGCTGGTCATCGCCGAGGTGTGCCTCGCGGGCGCGCTGGTGGCGCTGGTCGCGGCCGGGGTGCGGGCGGGCCGCCCCGCACCCGCCGAGGTCGTCGTCGTGGTCGCCGCGCTCGTGGCCACGACGGCCCAGGTGGTCGCCCGCTGCGCCCGGTGGTCGATGGACCGCCCCTACGCGGCGGCCCTGCGGGAGGCGCGCGACCAGCCGGCGCCGCCCGCGGCGATGGCCGGCTACTCGGCCCGCCTCGCCGTCTCGACCACAGGGACCGGCCTGCTCTACACGTTCCTCGCCCTGAACGGTCTGGCGACCACCGCCGTCCTGCTCACGTGCGCCTTCGCCCTCGTCGCCGTGCGGCGCATCGCGATGGTGGCGCAGCGGTGGACCGACCACACGGCCCGCACCCAGGTCCTCGCGACCGTCGCCGGCGCCCGCGCCTGAGCGCGGCGGTCGCCACACCCGGTCGCGCCTGACGGTCGTGGTTCTCCCCGGCCGTGGCCGCGGGTCACCGCGCTTCCCTTGCGGGCCGGGTCGGGTTAACGTGACGGTCGGTCATGCTCGGGGGAGGCGGCCGGCCGACCACGCGTGGCGGGCCGCGGCCACGGCTCGAGCGGGTACCTTCCTGGCAGGCCTCCTGACAGGGGCGGCAGGAAGCGCGAGTCGTGACCGCGTCCGCTCCCGCGCCGGCAGCAGGCCCTACTCGAGTGATGGGACGACATGGGACGACGTACGCCGCTGACCCCCGTAGCCCGTCGGGGGCGGCTCCTGCCCCACGCGTGCCCGTCGGCAGCGGCACCGTCGCGAGCACGGGAGGCACGGCGATGACGACCATCTGCGACCTCGACCCTGTGGTCGCCACGGAGCTCAACAGCGCCGTCGGCGAGGCCGCGGTGGTGACCAGCCTGGAGGCGCTGCGCCAGCACCTGGAGGGCGACCCCGCCGAGGACACGGTGGTCCTCGGGCCGACCGTCGACCAGTCGGCCGCCTTCCGGATCGCCGACCAGATGCGCATCTGGCGCCCCAGTCTCGGCGTCGTGCTCGTGCGCCAGCGCGTCGACAGCGGCCTGCTCAACGAGGCCCTGCGGGCCGGCGTCCGCGGTGTCGTCGACCAGCGCAACATCTCGGGCCTGCACGACGCGGTCCGGCACAGCCAGGCGCTGGCCGCCGCGATGCGGGAGCAGGTCGCCGGTCGTCGGCGGCGTTGCCGGCCGGCCCAAGGGCCGCATCGTGACCGTGTTCTCCGCGAAGGGCGGCTGCGGCAAGACGACGCTGGCGACGAACATGGCGGCGGCGCTGGCCGACCGCGGCCGTCGCGAGGTCTGTCTCGTCGACCTCGACCTCGCGTTCGGCGACGTCGCCATCGCCCTGCAGCTCTTCCCGGCGCACACCATCGCCGACGCCGTCCCGCTCGGCGACAACGTCGACTTCGGTCGCTGCAGACCCTCCTGACGCCGCACAGCCCCGGCCTGACGACGCTGGTGGCCCCGGTCGAACCGGGCACGGGTGAGGCCATCCCCGCCTCGCTCGTCGTCGCGCGTGCTCGAGGTGCTGCGCGACCACTTCGACTACGTCATCGTCGACACGCCGCCGGCCTTCGACGACCACGTCCTCTCCGCGTTCGACCTCTCCGACGTGGTCGCGCTGATCGCCACGCTCGACATCCCGGCCCTGAAGAACCTCAAGCTGACGCTCGAGACGATGGACCTGCTGAACTACCCACGCGGCCGCTGGCGGCTCGTGCTCAACCGGGCGGACAGCAAGGTCGGGCTGGCGATCGGCGAGGTCGAGAAGAGCGCTGCGGGCCTCGATCTCGGCGCAGATCCCCAGCTCCCGGGACGTGCCGGCCGCCATCAACCGGGGGGTGCCCATCGTCCTCGACGACCCCCGCCACCCCGTCAGCATGGCGATCAAGCAGTTCGCCGAGCGGCACGTGGCGACCGCGGCGCCGGCGGCCGCCGGGGCCCAGGCCGCCGGCGCCGAGAGCCGCCCGCGAACGCCGCGGGCTGCTGCGCCGTAGGAGCAAGGCATGAGCCTGCAAGACCGCCTCGAGCGGGCCCGCCGCGAACGAGTCCCGAGCATCGAGGAACGTCCGAGGTCTCCGGCGGCCGCACCACCGCGGCGGGGATCCCCGTCCGCCCACGCCGGGGCGGCCCGGCCGACCCGTTCGCCGACCTGAAGCGCCAGGTGCACCAGTCGCTGCTCGACACCCTCGGCCCGAAGCTCTACGACGCCCGGCTGACCCAGTCGGAGATGGAGCAGAAGGTCCGCCAGACCCTGCAGGAGGTGCTGTCGACCGGGGAGATGCCGCTCACCTCCGCCGACCGCGCCCGGATCGCGCAGGAGATCTCGGACGACATCCTCGGGTACGGGCCGATCGAGCCCTACCTGCGCGACGTCGACATCACCGAGATCATGGTCAACGGCCCCGACCAGATCTTCGTCGAGCGCTCCGGCCGGATCTTCCCCGTGGACGGCCGGTTCGCGGACGAGCCGCACCTGCGCCGGACCATCGACAAGATCGTGGGCCGGGTCGGCCGCCGGGTCGACGAGTCCAGCCCGATGGTCGACGCCCGGCTCCCCGACGGCAGCCGCGTGAACGCGATCATCCCGCCGCTGGCGGTCGACGGCTCCCTGCTCACCATCCGCAAGTTCGCGACGGACCCACTGACCTCCGACGACCTGGTGGCCTTCGGCACCTTCACCCGCGCCGTGTCGGAGTTCCTCTCGGCGTGCGTGCGAGGGCGCCTGAACATCCTGGTCAGCGGAGGTACGGGCGCCGGCAAGACGACCACCCTGAACGTGCTGTCGGGATTCATCCCCGAGGACGAGCGCGTCATCACCATCGAGGACGCCGCCGAGCTCCAGCTGCACCAGGAGCACGTGCTCCGGCTCGAGGCCCGGCCGCCGAACATCGAGGGCAAGGGCGAGGTGCGGATCCGCGACCTGGTCCGCAACGCCCTGCGCATGCGCCCCGACCGCATCGTCGTCGGTGAGATCCGTGACGCCGCGGCGCTCGACATGCTGCAGGCGATGAACACCGGCCACGACGGCTCCGTGGGCACGGTCCACGCCAACGGCCCCCGTGACGTGCTCTCGCGCGTCGAGACGATGGTCCTGATGGCCGGCGTCGAGCTGCCGATCCGGGCCATCCGCGAGCAGATCGCGAGCGCCGTCGACCTCATCGTGCACCAGGCACGGTTCAAGGACGGCACCCGGCGCATCACCCACATCACGGAGGTCGTGGGGATGGAGGGCGAGGTGATCACCCTGCAGGACCTCTTCGTGTTCGACCACCACCTGGGGCTCGACGACCACGGCCGGACGCTCGGCACCCTCAAGTCGACGGGGCTGCGCCCCATGTTCCTCGAGAAGCTCGAGGGCTCCGGCGTCCGGATCGACCCCACCACGTTCATGTTCGAGCGGTTCGGTCGGTGATGACGGCGGCTCCTGCTCTCGCACGACTCGCCGCGCCCCCCATGGCCGCCGCGGACGGCGGTGGGGCCAACGCCCGGCCGGTGCTGGTCTTCGCGCTCCTCGCGTTCTTCCTCGGGGCGACGGTGCTCATCGCGACCGTGCTCGGGGCGGTGACCCGGGCCACCCGCCCCGAGGAGCGGATCCGGCGCCGGCTGTCGTTCTACACGCTCTCGGGGCGGCAGGCCCGCCTCGAGAGCCAGGTCGAGCAGCGCGGCGTCCTCGGGTCCAACCTCATCAGCCGGTCGGCGGTCGGCCTGGCGGAACGGGTCACCCAGCGGCAGGGCCTCGGGGAGGCGATCGACGCCCGGCTCGAGGCCGCCTCGCTCCCGATGCGCACACCGGAGTGGCTCGTCGTCCACCTCGGCTGTGCCGTGGGGCTGTCGCTGCTCTTCCTGGCGCTCAGCGGCGGCGCGCTCGCCGCCACCATCGCCGGCCTGCTGCTGGGCCTGGCGGGCCCGTGGATGTTCATCATCGTCCGCGAGAACCGGCGCGAGAACGCCTTCCTCGCGCAACTGCCGGACACCCTGCAGATGCTCGCCGGCAGCCTGCAGGCCGGGTACTCGCTGCCGCAGGCGCTCGACACGGTGGTGCGGGAGGGCACCCCGCCGATGTCGGTCGAGTTCAACCGCGCGCTGGTCGAGAGCCGGCTCGGCATGCCGGTGGAGGACGCCCTGGAGGGGATCGGCCGGCGGATGTCGAGCCAGGACTTCTCCTGGGTGGTGATGGCCGTGCGGATCCAGCGCGACGTCGGCGGCAACCTCGCCGAACTCCTGACCACGGTGGCCGACACCCTGCGGGAGCGGGAGCGACTGCGCCGGCAGGTCAAGGTCCTGTCGGCCGAGGGCAGATTGTCGGGGTGGATCCTCGGTGGGCTCCCCGTCGTGTTCTTCCTCTACCTCGCGGTCGCGAACCCGACCTACCTCGCTCCGATGTGGACCTCCAGCCTCGGCATCGTCATGATCGTCATGGCCGTCGTCCTGCTCGCCGTCGGCGGGTTCTGGCTGACGCGCGTGGTCAAGGTCGAGGTGTGACGTGAATCCTCTGCTCGGCGCGGGGCTGGCCCTCGTCTTCGTGGCCATCGTGCTCGGCATCGCCGCGAGCGGCGTCCTGCGCCGTCCGCGCACCGGGGTCGAACGCTCCCTGGCGGCCGTCGAGGCGATCCACCGGCCCCACCGCGACCAGCGCGAGCGCGACCTCGAGCGCCCGTTCGGGGAGCGCGTGCTCGACCCGCTGGCCGAGCGCTTCACCGCCATCGGGCGGCGCTTCACCCCCGAGGACCGGGTCGCGCGGATCCGGCACCGGCTCGACCTCGCCGGCAACCCCGCCGGCTGGGACGCCGACCGCGTGCTGGGGCTCAAGGCGCTCGCCGCGCTGCTCGGGGCCATCCTGGGCATCGTCGTGCCGCCGATCCTCGGCTTCGGGCCGCTGGTGACCGTGGCCGCCGTCGTGATCGCCTGCCTTCTCGGCTGGGTCGCCCCCAGTCTCTGGCTCTACCAGGAGTCCTACGACCGCTCGCAGCAGGTGCGGCGCGACCTGCCCGACGCGCTGGACCTGCTGACGATCTCGGTGGAGTCCGGGCTCGCGTTCGACGCCGGTCTCGCGCAGGTCGCCCGGCGCACCACGGGCCCGGTGGCGCAGGAGTTCTTCAGGGTGCTGCAGGAGATGCAGATCGGCAACGGCCGCGCCCAGGCGATGCGGGCGCTCGCCGACCGCACCGACGTCGCCGAGCTCCGCTCGTTCGTGGGAGCGATGGTGCAGGCGGACGCCTTCGGCATCCCGATCGCCGGGGTGCTGCGCGTCCAGGCCCGCGAGATGCGGGTCAAGCGCAGCCAGCGCGCCGAGGAGCTCGCCCAGAAGGTGCCGGTGAAGATCCTCTTCCCGCTGATCTTCTGCATCCTCCCGTGCCTGTTCCTGGTCGTGATGGGTCCGGCCGCCATCACGGTGATCCAGAACTTCACCGGAAAGCTCTGAGCCGTGCCCAGGCTTCTCGTCGTGTCCCGGTCGATGGCGCTGGCGATGCGGATCGCCGACGACCACGACGTGGTGGAGTACCCGGTCGAGAACCTGGAGAACCTGGCACCGGCCCCGGACGTCGACGCCGTCGTGCTCGACCTCGGTGAACCGGCCGCCGCCATGCAGACGCTCGACCGGCTGCGCAGCCGCGGCCACGACACCCGGGTGCTGATCGTCTCCGGCTACCAGCCCGCCTGGCGCGACCTCGTCACGCTGACGCTGGACCGGGTCGTGGTCGTGCCGCTGCCGATCACCCGCGCCGCGCTGCTCGACGGGATCGACCGGCTGCTGGGGCGACGGCCGAACAGCGATCCGGTCGCGGCGGGGACTGCCGGTGGTGCCCCCGGCACCCCCGCGGGGCTCCCCCCGGCACTCCGCCCCGGGGCGGACCCACGGCCACTGCCCCCGCCGGAGCGCCCCCCGCACACGGGCCACCGTCACGCCCGCTCGCAGCCGCCGCGTTGCCGCCCGACGCGGCGGAGCGCCCGAAGGCGCCCGCCCCGGCGGACGCGCCGGCCCCGGTCCGCCGATCCGACCGGCCGGGCACCGATCCCGCCCGCGCCCCCGCCGCAGGCGGGGAGCCGCCGAGCGAACCCGCTGCGGAGGCGCCGGGCCCGGAGGGCCGTCGCCGGCAGGGGCTGGGGCGCTTCCTCTCGGGGAGCGGCCGGGCCTCCTTCGCCGTGCCGCACGGGTCGCCGCTCGACGCCGGGCAGGGCGACGCCCTGCGCGGTGGCCCCGCCGCCACGCCGGCGCCGGCCACGCCGCCCGCCGGCGACGCCGCCGAGCCCGACCTCTTCCGCCCCGTGGTCGAGCCCTCCGTGCCGGTGCGGTCGGCGAGCACGATGCCCGCCCGCACCCCCGGTGGCGGCATCGGCGCGAGACCGGCTGCCGGTCGTGCCCCCGGAGCCGCTCCGGGGCCGTCTCCCGCCACTCCCCAGTCACCCATGACGCCGCCCGCAGCACCGGCCGCCGGCGGGGGACGGCCCGCCGCGTCCAGCCCGGCCCCCTCGCGAAGCCCGTCCCGGCTCGATCCTGCGCCCGGGCCGCCGGTGACGTCGCGGCCCGCCGCGCCCACCGGCCCCGTCACACCGGCCCCGGTCGCACCCGCCGCACCGGCGGCGCACGCCGGGCAGGCGGCGCCGGTGGCGCGCTCGGCCCCCGCGTCACCGGCACGCCCGGCGCCGTCCGCGCCTCCTCCCCCGGCCCCGGCCCCGGCCCGGCCGGAATCGGCGGACCCGGTCGTCGACCCGTGGACCGGGGCCGCGCCCGCGGGGCCGCCGCGCGGCGGCAAGGGCCGGTTCGGCCGGTCGGGGCGGGCGAACGCCGACCGCCACCCCGGCTTCACGCCGGCCACGGGGGTCCAGGCGCCCGGTCCCTCGGTGCGGACCGGCATCGAGGTGCAGGAGTGGGTCCGCGGCCTGCTCGACCGCCGCTCCGAGCTGTTCGGGGTGGGTGAGACCGCACAGGTTCTCGCCGACGAGGTGATCGAGCGCGGCGAGGCCGACGCCGCCGCCGTGCTCGTCCCCGACGGAACCCGCTGGCGCGTCAGCGGCGGCGTCGGGCTGAGGCCCCTGGAGCGGCGGCTGCTCCTCGACACCTCGCACTGGCTGATCTCCGAGATCGCGGTCGGCGGCCGGGCCCTGCTCATCGAGGACACCGACATCGTGCGGCCGCGTCTCGCTGGCGCACCGCTGGCGGCGTGGCGGCACCTGCTCGCCGTGCCGGTCCCCGGTCTGCGGGCGGCCGTGGTGCTGGCGCGCGGTCAGGAGGCGGCCCGCTTCACCGACCGCGACCTGACCTCGGTCGTGCCCGTCGTGGCCGAGGCGGCAGACCTGCTCGCGGCCGCCCTGCGGATGCGCGAGCTGGCCCGGGCGCTGGCCCCGCTGCGCGACGTCGACGGGTAGTCCGGCCGTTCTCGGTCCCCCCGCGTTCTCGGTCCCCCGCGTTCTCGGTCCCCCGCGCGACCGGCTGCTCGATCGGCTGCTCGATCGGCTCGGTCCGGTCGGGCTACTCGGTGAAGACCCGGTCGTCGAGCAGCTGCTCGTCGACGGCCAGCGCGTCGGTCTCGTACCGGGCCTGGTCGAAGCGCTTGCGCAACTGCATGTCGATCCGGTCCATCCCGGAGCGGTTCTTCTCCAGCGAGAGGATCACGTACTGGCGGAACCGGTCGGCGTTGCCGGCGTCGTAGAGCAGGTGGTGCCGCGCCACGATGTCGTACTTGTCGTTGAGCATCAGGACGATGTCGGCCTCGTAGGCGAGCGCGGACGAGCCCCGCAGGTGGTGGACCCGCACGCGTCGGCCGGGTGCCAACCCTTCCTTGTCGGCGGCGACGATGGCCAGCACCGGCACCTCGAGGTCGAGCGCGATGTCCTTCAGACCTTCGACCACCACGGTCACACGCTCGTCCTCCAGCGGCATCCCCGCGACGAACACCTTCTGCAGGTAGTCCACGACGACGAGCGGGCGGCGCTCGGTGCGGTCGATCGTGTCGCGGATCACCTCGCGGACGGCGTCCAGGTCGGTGATCGACCCCAGGGACCGGTGCAGGAGCAGGCGATCGGCGTAGGTGCGCACCTCGCTCACGGCCTCGGCGCCGCCGAGGGTGAGGGAGAGCCGGTCCTCCATCGAACCCGAGGTGACCGACAGGTCCTCCAGGGCCTCCCGCACCCGGCGCAGCGGCACGCCGTCGACCCCGAGCATCTCGCCGGCCTCGAGCGCCACGAGCCGCTCGAGCAGGGTGGTCGCGTCGTGCTCGTACGAGAGCATCGCGCAGGCGCCGCCGGACCTCGCGACGTTGCGGGCGACCTGAAGGGCGAACGTCGTCTTCCCGAGGCCCTGCGGGCCTCCGAGCAGGCACAGCTCGCCCGCCCGGATGCCGCCCCCCAGGTAGGTGTCGAGCAGCGGGAACCCCGTCGGCCAGGCCCATGCGGTGGCTCGCCGGCCGGCGGCGAGCAGGCCGTCGGCGTCGCGCATGACCTGCGACAGCGACCTCAGCTCGTCCGTCACGCCCCCATGGAACCATCCCCCCGGCGCGATCCGTTCGGCCGATGCGTCATGGACGGCCGCAGGATGTGGCAGATTACCCGAGTGGCCCGGCTGCGTCCCCGACTATCGAGCGCCTACCGGCCGCTCCTGATCCGGGCGTCCCTGATCGCCCTGTGCGCGCTCATCACCTTCGTCTCGATCGCCCTCTCCAACAAGAACGGGAACCCGTACCGCGACCCCCGGGTCGCGATCGCGCCCGCGCTGCTCCTGCTGCTCGTCGCCGCACTCGGCACGGTGCCCCTCCCCCGCACCGTGCCGGTCTGGCTGCAGCCGCTGACGGAGACCCTGGCCGCCGCGCTCGTCGTCGGGTCGCTGCACGGGACCGCCGATCTCTTCCTGCCCTACCTCCTGGTGCCGCTGACGACCGCCGGCCTCGCCGCCGGGGTGGCCGGCGCGCTCGTCGCGGCCGGGCTCGCGTCGACGGTGCTGCTCCTGACGGCCCTCATCGCCGATCCCGCCTCACTGGGCTCCGTCAGCGGCAAGGACGGCGTCGGGCCGTGGATGTGGACGCTGATCTTCGTGGCCGTGGCGGTCGTCGCCGCGTGGACCAAACGCGTGGCGTCGCCACCCGTCGCGTCCCCCGACCCCGCCTACGTCGACGCCCACCGGCTGCTCTCCGAGCTGCACGTCGTGGCCCGGCAGCTGAGCCTCGGCCTCGACCCCACCACGCTCGCCGCAGCCCTCGTCGACGACCTGCGCGAGCTCGTCGACGGCGCGGAGCCCACGGTGCTCGTGAAGTCCGGCGGGTCACGGTTCGTGCCGCTCGTCGGCGACGTCCCCACGCCTTTCGCCGAGAGCGCCATGCTCGACGCGTGGCTCGGCTCCGAGCCCATCCGGCGAACCCGCCAGGGGGTGACCGTGGTCGCCCTGCCGGTGCTGATGGGTGCCCGGGTCGTCGCCGTGGTCGTCCTGTCGGGGGCGCGCCCGATCGACGACGCCGTCCTCGACCGCTGCTCGCAGGTCATCGGCCAGGCCGGGCCCAGGCTGGCTTCGGCCCTGCTCTTCGAAGACGTCCGGCGGCTGGCGACCAGCGACGAGCGCATGCGCCTCGCCCGGGAGATCCACGACGGCATCGCCCAGGACATGGCCTCGGTCGGGTACCTGCTCGACGACATCGCCAGCGACGCCGACGCGGGCACGGCCGCACGCCTGACGGCACTGCGCGAGCATCTCGGCGAGCTGGTCGGTGACCTGCAGGTTGTCGATCTTCGACCTGCGGGCGGGTGTCGACGAGTCCGTCGGGCTCGCGCGTACCCTGGGCGACTACGTGCAGCGGGTAGGCCCTCAGGCCGGGCTCGTGGTGCACGTGTCGATGGACGACTCCCCCAAGCGGCTCCCAGTGGCTGCCGAGGTGGAACTCCTCCGCATCGTCCAGGAGGCCGTCACGAACGTCCGCAAGCACGCCCGAGCGAAGAACCTCTGGCTGACGGTCGAGGTCGATCCGCCGCGCGCCCGCATCACCGTGGCGGACGACGGCCGCGGCCTGCAGGCCAAGAGACTGGACAGCATGGGCATCCAGGGCATGCACGAGCGGGCGAATCGCATCGGAGGTCGCCTGAGTGTGCGAAATCGGGGCGACGGAAGCGGTACCGTCGTCGAAGTCGTAATCGATCCGCCACAGGCTGTTAGCGGTCGGCCGGCGCGCATGGCCCTCGGCCGGCGTTCCAGCAGTGCGCGGGCCGGATTCGACCAGTCAGAGCCGATCGCCGTGCCGGGGGCCGTCGGGACGCTGTCGGACGAGGCGCCATCCCGGAGCCGTAACGGCTCGTGGCGCCCGTGGAGCAGGAGGTAAATGGTGGCGGGGGACAATCCTCGAATCACCGTGCTGCTGGTCGATGACCACCAGCTCATCCGCGAAGGCCTGCGCAGGGCCTTCGACCGTGCCGGCGACCTCGAGGTCGTCGGGGAGGCGGCCTCGGTCGCCACTGCGGTCGACGCGCTCGACCGGCTCTCCCCGGACGTGCTCGTCACCGACGTCAAGCTGCCGGACGGCGACGGCATCGCGCTGGCCCAGCGGGCCCGCCAGTCCGATCCGGAGCTGGGCATCGTCGTCCTCACCATGTACGCCGGTGACGACAAGCTGTTCGCCGCTCTCGACTCGGGCGCCTCGGCCTTCGTGGGCAAGGACGCCCCCGCGGAGGAGGTGGTCTCAGCCGCTCGCCACGCGGCCGCCAGCCCTCGCGCCTTCACCGCGCGCGACCTCGCGGACGCCATGCAGCGGCGCATGCACGCGCCCACCGGGCCGAAGCTGTCGCCGCGCGAGGGCGAGGTCCTCGAGCTGCTCGTCGACGGCCTTGTCATCTCCCAGATCGCCCGCCGGCTCTTCATCAGCGAGTCGACGGCCAAGACCCACGTCGCGAACATCTACGAGAAGCTCGGCGCGGGCAATCGGGCCCAGGCGGTGATGGCTGCCGTGAGGTTGGGGCTGGTCCGTGAGACGGGCCTCTCCGAGGGCGGTCTCGAGCGCCGGTAAAGATCTGCGGCCGGTGGAATCGCCCGTTCCCGACAACTGCCGGTGCTAGTCTCCTCTGCGCACGAACAGCGCAGAAACGCGCTCCTGAACTGCTCCGGGGTCACCCGTTCAGCCGATATGGGCGGGAGAGGTCGACAACCCCCGCCGCCGTCGATTAGACAGGTCCCAGGACCTGTCTTTCGCCCGACACAGCAATCCGGAAGGGAAACCCCAAGATGCTCGCGTACCTCCGCAAGGTGAGCCGCCAGGCCCGCGACCGCGGCGCCTCGGCGGTCGAGTACGGCCTCATGGTCGCCGCCATCGCCGCCGTGATCGTCGGCGTGGTGTTCGGCCTGGGCACCCTCGTCCAGGGTGCCTTCAGCAAGACCTGCAACGCCATCAGCACGTCCGCGAGCGTCGGCGCCGGCTGCTAGTGACCTCGTGCGACCGGCGGGTCGGCAGAGAGCACCGTACTGACGCTCTCGCACCACCCGCGCACCCCGCGTCCGTGTGATCTTCGGGCGTGCAGTTCGATGAGCCGATGACTCGGCTCGACCCAGCAGTCGCGCTCCGACCGGCCGGCGGGTGACGAACCGGAGGAACGCCAGCCGGGGCCTTCACCCACGGGCCCCGGCTGCCGGGCGTGCCGGCGATCGGGCCGGCGCAGGCTGGCCCTGCTCATCGTGTTCGCCGGGTCGCTGTTGATCGCCGCGACGCCCGTCAACGACATCGACACGTACTGGCACGTCGCCGTCGGCCGCGAGATCCTCGCGAGGCACACGCTCGACGGCCTCGGCCGCCAGTGGCTGGACCCGGGTGCCCCGGGGTGGAGCACCTCCCAGTGGCTCTCCGAGGTCCTCATGTACGGGGCGGTGGACCGCTTCGGGTGGCTCGCCCTGCCGATCCTGCGCGTGCTCGCCGCTGCCGGCCTCTACGCGGTGCTCTGGCTGAGCCTGGTGCGGCGCCGTCAGCCCATCGCCGCCTTCGTCGTCGTCTTCGGGCTCGTCATCGGGCTCCAGGGGCTGCTGCAGGACCGTCCCGCGACGGTCTCGCTGCTCTTCGTCGCCGCGCTCGCGCCGGCCTGTGAACGCCTGTGGTCAGTGGGGCGCCGGCCGCCCCCGTTGCTCGTGGCCGCCGGCTGCCTGGTGTGGGCCCAGCTGCACGGCCTGTGGGTGCTCGCGCCGGCCGCCTTCGCCCTGGTCGCCCTCGGGGGCGTCCTCGACGGCCGGGCACGGTCGGAGCAGGTGCGCGGTGCACTGATCTGTCTCGCAGCCTCCCTCAGCGGCGTCGTGAATCCCCGGGGCCCGGTGTCGTTTCTGCTCCCGCTGCGTTTCCGGGACGCGGCGGTCGGCGTGATCGGTGAATGGGCCCCCACCAGCTTCACCATTTCCTTGAGTATCGCCTGGGGCGTACTTATCGCCTTCTTGATATTGGCATGGGCACGGACTCCCCGGGTGATCTCGTGGACAGAACTCGTCTGGGTCCTCGCGTGGACCGTCTTCGGTCTCGGCGCTGTCCGCAACGTCGGTCCAGCACTCCTCCTGACGGCGCCGGTCGTCCTGCGCGCCCTGGAGCGCCTCGCCGGGAACCGGCTGGACCGGATGGTGCGTTCACACGGCCCCCGGGAGGCGCGGCTGCTCGGTGCCGCCGCCGGCCTGGTCGTGCTGGGCGGCCTGGCGCTCGGTGGCCGCGGCGCTGTCGCACGTCGACCCGCTGCGCCGCACGCCGGCCCTCGCCATCGCCCGCCGGCTGGCCGCCGAGCCGGGCGTCCTGCGCGTCTGGGACGCCTACAACGCCAGCGGTTCGCTCGTCGCCTTCGGGGGCGGCCGTGACGGGCACCTGCGGCTGGTGGTCGACGGGCGGTCGGACCTGTGGGGCGGTGACTACATCAGCAAGGTGGGGGCGGTCGCGAATCTGAACAGCGGGTGGGAGTCACGCCTGCGCGACTTCGCCCCGGACGCGGTCGTCGTCACGAGCGGGTCCCCCATCGTCGACATGCTCGAGCTGGAGCGGCACTGGCACGCCGTGCAGTACGACGGCGACTACGTGCTGCTGGTGCCGCCCGGCAGCCGGCTGCGCTGACGCCCCCTCCCGCTCCCTGGAGTCAGGCGCCCCGGGCGACAGACCGCACGTAGGCGACCCAGCGCCGCACGAACGACGGGCGGGGGTAACCGACCACGTCGTAGCAGGCCCGCTCCAGGGGCGTGTGCGGTGCGAGCGCCGGGCGCACGGGCGCCGGCCGGGGCCACGTGTGCAGCGGTTCCATGCCGGCGGCGGCTCGGTAGAAGTCGACGACCATGGCCGGCCCCCCCTCGCGCTCGACGAAGCGCATCGCGAGCCAGGCCTCCGCGTAGGCGGCGCCGACGTCACCTGCCGCGGGGTCGAAGGCCGAGTCCGGCGGGAGGTCGGTCAGGGCCGCGACGCGTTGTGGTGAGGCGAGGACGTCGGCGGCGAGGTCCCGCGTGGTCAGCGGGGTGCCGAGGTAGGCCACGTAGTCGGCGAACCCCTCGTCGACCCAGACCGGCGGCGAGGTGCCGACGACGGCGCGGGTCGCGACGTGGGTGAGCTCGTGGGTGAGCACGGCGCCCCGGCCGACCGCCGTGAGGCCGGCGAACGCCCCGGGGTCGATGACGACAAGGTCGCCCGACGCGGACCCGGGGGCCACTCCGCCGACCGCGCCGGTGTCCCCCGACAGCGGCGCCGAGACAGGCACGCCACTGGTCCGCCGCTCCCCGGTCGTCACGGCCGCCAGCTGGTCGAGCCCGGCGGTGCTGGTGCGCCCGAGCAGAGCGGCCATGCCCGCCAGGTCCGCGGGTACCTGGACGACGGTGCTCCGGGGCCAGCCGGAACCCCAGAGGGCGTCGACGCGGGCGGCTGCGGCGTCGGTCTCCGCGGCCGTGCGGGCCGCCGGCACGCCGGCGGAGGTCGACGCCACGACGACGCTGCGCGCTCCGCGGGTCACGGTGACCGGGCCGAGGTCCCAGACGTCACGCTGCTGGGGGCCGTCGTCGGTGCCCGCCACGAGCCACCGACCGCGCCAGACCAGCGTGAGGTGCTGGTCACGGCGGATCACGGGGGCGTCGGGGGCCAGCCTGTACGTCAGCACGACGTGCGCGAGAAAGGCGGGGGCTCCGAGGGCGGCCCGTCGATCCTGCGTGAGGCCGGCATCGGGCGGGCGGGCCTCGTAGCGCCAGGACGCCGGCCGCAGGGCCAGCAGCCGGCCGAAGACCGCGGACTGCTGGTCACGCAGCCCGGGGACCGTCCGGTCGACGGTGGCGGCCCAGCCGCCGGCGTCACGCGCCGCGACCGCAGCGGAGCGGCGGCCGAGCAGGTCGTCAAGTGCAGAAGCGTCCGGCCCGGCGCTCTTCGGCCCGGCCGCACCCTCGACACTCGTGGCCGGCGCACCACCGTCGCTGCCCGACGGCGTCACGGCGGGAGGCCTGGGTGCCTGGGCCACCGCGGCGATCGAGTGCTGCGTGAACCAGAGCGCACCCGAGACCGCGGGGGCTGCGACGACGCCGAGGAGGGCCAGCACCAGGAGGCGCCGGTACCAGCCGGCTGCCCTCGGGTGGACCGCGTCGGCCATGGCCGAAGCGTAGGGGGCCGGGCCCGCCGTCCCCGTACGTGGTACGTCGAGGCTCAGCCGGCCGGCGCCTGCTTGGACCCCTGCTTGGACCTCTGCTTGGATCGGTGCTCGGACCCCTGCGCCGAGGATGCGGGGCGGCGCCTGGGTCACCGCGCCGCGGGCCGGATCAGTAGCGTGCCGCGGCGGTGGCGGCGGCCCACTGCACCTGTGGCGATCTTGACCACGGTGCCGGTGTGGGGGGCGTGGATCATCAGGCCGCGGCCGATGTAGATGCCGACGTGGCTGATGGGGCTGTGGAAGAAGACGAGGTCGCCCGGCTGGAGGGCCGCGGCGGTGGGCGCGACGCGCTGCCCGAAGTGCGACTGGGCGTCGGCGTTGTGCGGGAGCGACACGCCCGCCGCCTCCCACGCACGCATCGTCAGGCCGCTGCAGTCGAACGAGCCAGGGCCCGCGGCGGCCCACACGTAGGGCTCCCCGAGCTGGGCACACGCGTAGGCCAGCACCTTGCCGACGCGCCCGGAGAGGTCCACGCCCGCCTGCGCGCAGGTGATCCTGGGATCGTCCCCCGCGAGGAGTCGCTCGACGGCCGCCCGGTCGGCCGCCTGCAGCCTGGCCAGCTGGGCCTGGGCGGCCTTGAGCTTGGCGGCCACGGTGGTGCGCAGCCGGGAGAGGTCGGCGGTCGCAGCGGTGATCCGCCGCTGCTGCTGAGCGAGGTCGTCCCTCGAGGCGGCGAGCCTTGCCTCCTCGTCGCGCAACTGCTGGACGGCGGCGTTGCGGCGCTCCCCGAGCGTGGCCAGTACCCCGTTCTGCTCCAGTGCGGAGTCGGGGTCGTCGCTGAGGAAGAGCGCCAGGCCCGACAGATCGCCCTGCTTGTAGGTCTCGGCCACCACCCGGCCGAGCGCCGCTCTCGCGGCGGCGACCCTGGTCTGCTGGGCGGCGAGGCGGCTCTGCGCGGCGCCCTTGCGGACGGCGAGGCTGCTCAGCTGCTCGCGCAACGCGTTGTACCGCTCGGTCGCCTGCTCGGCCTGGTCGCGCAGGGTGGCGACGTTCTTGGCCGCCTCGGCGACGGTCGGCTTGCGGGCCGCGTCGGCCTGCAGGCCCGAGAGCACCGGGACCGCGACGAGGGCGAGAGCAGCGACGAGCCCGACGAGCACCCGGGGGATCCTCGGGTCGCGCGGGGCCAACGGATGGCGACGGACCCGGGCGCGACGAGCACGGCCGGGGCGGCCGGGCAGAAGATCGTCGACGGAGTCGCCCGCGCCGCTCAACCGCTCCTGCACCACCGCTCGGTCGCTCCGTTCCCTCGGGTCGAGCCCTCGTCGGGAGCCGACCCTAGTCGGGGGGCGAGTGGCGGACCAAGCTGCCGGGCCGATCTTGAGTCAGGTTTAGGAGACGCATGAGGAGACCTCCCCGTCCCCCGGGTCGGGCCGCCGGCGGGGTGCCGCCAGGGGCACGCAGCCGCAGCGGCGGGACGAGCCCGCTGCGGGCGAGATTGGCAAGCGCCGTGCGTTCGGCGCCGTCGAGCTCCAGCGGGGCGCGGCCCGCCCCGTCGGGGCCGGAGGGTGGGGCGTGGCCGCCGGCGGCGGGCGCGGACAGCAGCACGCTGACCACGCAGTCGTCACAGGCGGGGCCGCGGACGGTGCAGGTGTCGCAGTCGATGAGCATGGCCCCTCCAAGGGGGAGGCGAACGGCTCGACGCGAGGCCCTTCGCGCCGGCACCCTGCCGGCACCGACGACGCTAGGGGCGACCTCCGACACACCGGCCGACACACCGGCCGGCGCGGTGCGGCGGCGCCGTACGGTCCTCGCTCGACGGCGATGCGCAGCCCTCGTCCGGCGCGTGACGCGGAGTGGTCAGCCCCTGCCCACGAGCCGCAGCAGGGCCGCCGCGGGCACCGGCGCGCGCCCCGGCCGCCCGCACTCCCGACGCCACCTCGTTGTCGCTGGAGACCACGACGACGGGGCGGCCGGGCGGCTCGGCACGCACGAGCCGCCGGATCAGCTCGTCGGCGGTCGTCCCGGGCTCGGAGAAGAGCACCCGGACGCCGCGGAGCCGCAGCGCGGAGCGAGCCTCGACCTCGGCACCGTCGAACACGCACGTGACCTCCGCGCCGGTGCGCGCAGCCAGTGCCCCCAGCGCCTCGACCAGCCGGCGTCGCTGTTCGATCAGCGGCAGGGTCCCGAAACCGCCCTTGCTGACGTTGTAGCCGTCGACGACGAGGTGGGCCTGGGGCAGCGCCAGCAGCTCGGCGAGCAGCGCCGGGTCGTCGGGCGCCTGACCCCTGGTGCCGACGCCGGCCGCGGCGCCGTCCTGACCCCGCCCACCCGAGGCATCGGCCTCGGCGGCGACGAAGTCCGCCGGCCGCACCTCGACCGGTGGGAGCGCCAGCTCCCGCCGCAACCCCGACGCGGCGTCCACCACGGTGTCGAGGAGCAGGCGCAGACGCGCCTGGTCGAGCGAGCGGCCCTCCCGGACGGCTCGCTGCGCCTGCTCGGCGCGCTCTCGGGCAGCGGTCGCGCGGTCGCGCTCGCGGGCGAGCTCGGCCTGCGCACCGGCCACCTCCTCCTGCGCGCGGCGCCGGTCGTCCTCGGCCGCTCGGCCGGCCTCCCGAGCCGCGGCACGGGCGCGGTCGGCCTCCGCCCGCAGCCGCCGGATCTCGCGGCGGGCCGACCCGAGCTCCTCGGTGGCCTGCGCGGCCGCGGCGCGGGCGGCCGCGGCGTCGGCGCGAAGCCGATCGAGCTCGCGCTCGCAGGCCCGCAGGCGCACCGCGGCCGACTCCTCACCCTGGCGCCTGACACGCTCGTCGTCCTGCCTGCCGAGCTCGGAGGCGAGCCGGGCGACCGTGTCCTGCCAGCCCTGCGGCCGGATCAGGAACAATCCCTGGATCACCTCGGCCGGGTCGGGCCCGGGCGACCCGGCGGGAGCGGCCGCCACGGCTCCCGGACCGTCCCCGGGGCCATCCGGAAGGCCCGGTGCGAGGCCGGGCGCGACGTCGGCCGGCACGTCGTCCGCGAGGTCGGGCGGGGCCGGGAGGACGGCCGCCGTCTCCGGGTGCCGCGCCCGCCAGGCCGACGCCACCGACGCTCTGAAGCCGGCGTCACGCTCCAGGGTCGCGGCCAGCGGGCCGGCGCCGGCCTTGGCGCGGCGGGCCGGAGCGAACAGGCGCACGCGCGCCAGCGCCGGCGGCGTCGAGGCCTCCTCCAGCTCGGCGAGCACCTGACCCGCGAGCTCGACCAGGCTCGCGCGCGCACGCGGGGGCAGCCCCGCGAGGCGCTCCGGATCGCCCACCTGGTCCTCTCTCGACCGGTCCCGGACACCGGGGCCTGCCAGGACTGTAACGAGGGCCCCGGGCGAAGGTGGGCCCGCGGACCGGGGCCGGACGCCGCGGGTCTGTCGGAGGCCTCCTCTAGCGTCCAGCTCCATGGGGACGGCGAGCGGAGCGGCGATGCCGGGGCGGGCGGCGGCGGGCGTGCAGGCCACGATCGACGAGCTCGGCACCCCGCTGCGCGAGGTGACGTTCGTCGTCGTCGACCTCGAGACGACCGGTGGCGCCCCGCAGGACTGCGGGATCACCGAGATCGGCGCGGTCAAGGTGCGTGGCGGTACCGTCCTCGGCGAGTTCGGCACCCTGGTGAACCCCGGCGCGCCGATCCCGCCGCTGATCGCCGTGCTCACCGGGATCACCGACCGGCTCGTCGCCGGGGCTCCCCGGCTGGCGGCCGCCCTGCCCGCCTTCCTCGAGTTCGCCCGCGGCACCGTCCTGGTGGCCCACAACGCCCCGTACGACGTCGGGTTCCTCAAGGCCGCCTGCGCCCGTCACGGTGCGGTCTGGCCCGAGCCGGCCGTGCTCGACACCGCCCGGCTGGCGCGGCACGTGGTGCCGCGCGACGAGAGCCCGAACCACAAGCTGGGCACCCTGGCGGCCCTGTTCCGCTCCCCCGTCACGCCCGACCACCGGGCCCTCACCGACGCTCGCGCCACCGTGCACGTGCTGCACGCGCTGATGGAGCGGCTCGGCAACCTCGGCGTGCAGTCGCTCGAAGAGCTCCTGGCGTACAGCTCACGGGTGGCGGCCTCGACCCGCCGCAAGCGGGGGCTGGCCGACGACCTGCCGAACGCGCCCGGGGTGTACGTGTTCCTCGACGAGCGTGGCCGGCCGCTCTACGTCGGCCGGTCGGTCGACATCCGCACCCGCGTCCGGAGCTACTTCACCGCCGCCGAGAAGCGCCGCCGCATGACCGAGATGGTCGCGATCGCCGCCGCCGTCCGGCCGGTGGTGTGCGCCACCCCGCTCGAGGCCGCCGTGCGCGAGCTCCGGCTGATCGCCGAGCACGCCCCGCCCTACAACCGCCGCTCGCGCCACCCGGAGCGCGCTCCCTGGGTGAAGCTGACGCAGGAGCCGTTCCCACGGCTGTCGGTCGTCCGGCGGGTCCGCCCCGACGGCGCCGCCTACATCGGCCCCTTCGGCGGCGGCGAGCAGGCCGAGCTGGCCGTGGCCGCGCTGCACGAGACGTTCCGGCTGCGCCAGTGTGCCGGCCGCCTGCCACGCCTGCCGGCACCCGGCGCGCGGCCGTGCCTGCTGGCCGATCTCGGGCGCTGCGGTGCCCCGTGCGTCGGCGGTCAGGGCGCGACCGGTTACGACGCGATCGTCGCCGCGGCGCGCGACGCCATGACGCGCGACGCGCGAGAGGTCGTGGCGGCCATGCTGGCGCGGGCGGGTGCGCTGGGCGCGGGCCAGCGCTTCGAAGAGGCGTCGGTCGCCCGCGACCGCCTGCTCGCCTTCCTACGCGCTTCCGGGCGGGCGCAGCGACTGGGCTCCCTCGCCGGCACGCCCGAGCTCGTCGCGGCCCGGCGCGGCGAGGCCGGCGACTGGGAGTTCGTCGTGGTCAGGCACGGCCGGCTGGCAGGCACGGCGGTCAGCCGGCGCGACGCCGACTACCGCCCGGTGCTCGAGACGCTGCGGGCGACCGCCGAGCACGTCGAGCCGCCTGCACCGCCGATGCCCGCCGCCCACCCGGAGGAGACCGAGCAGATCCTGGGCTGGCTCGAGCAGCCGGGCGTGCGGCTCGTCGACCTGCAGGGCGAGTGGGCGACGCCCCTGCACGGTTCCGTCGGGGCAGGTGCCCGGCTGGTGCCCGGGCAACCCTCCCCGACGGCCGGGCCCCCGCGGTCCAGCCGATGACCGCCGGATGACCGCCCGATGACGGATTCCCGCCCGATGCGCGCCGATGACCGCCCGACGACCGCCCGGCGACCACCCGACGACCGCCGGGCACCCCGGGCCGTCGCTCGGCGCGATCAGGGCGCGCCGCTAGGCTGCCCCGGCCCCTACAGAGGAGGAGACGCTCGTGATCACAGCCATCGTCCTGGTGGAGACGGACGTCGCCCGCATCCCCGAGGCCGCACAGGCGATCGCCGAGCTCGACGGCGTCAGCGAGGTCTACTCCGTCACGGGTGACGTCGACCTCGTCGCCGTCGTCCGGGTGCGGGAGCACGAGGATCTGGCCGACGTGATCGCGGACCACCTGAACAAGATCGACGGCGTCCGCTCGACCAAGACCTACCTCGCCTTCCGCGCGTACTCCCGACACGACCTCGAAGCCGCGTTCGCACTCGGCTTCGACGGCGAGTAGGGCCTCAGCGAGCCGCGGCCGCGACCCACGCACCCAACAGGGCCTGCGCGCTCCCGGAGTCGACCGCGTCGGCCGCCGTGGCGACGCCCGCGGCGAGCCGGTCGTCCAGCTCCGCCGCCAGCTCGCGAGCATCGAGCCGGTCGGCCGCTCCATGCGCGTCGTAGGCCACGATCGCGGCGGCGGCGTTCAACAGCACGGCGTCGCGCACCGGGCCGGGCTTGCCCGCCAAGAGGTCCCGCACCACCTCGGCGTTGTGGGCCGGGTCGCCGCCCTGCAGGTCCGCCAGCGTGGCGCGGGGCAGCCCGAGCGGAACGGGGTCGAGGGAACGCCGCTCGACGGCCCCGCCGGCCACGACCCAGAGCGTGGAGGTGTCGGCCGTGGTCAGCTCGTCGAGGCCGTCGTCCCCCCGGAACACGAGCGCCGTCGAACCACGCTCGGCGAGGACGCCCGCGACGATCGGCGCCATCCGGGCGTCGGCCACGCCGACGGCCGTCGCCGGCGGCTGCGCGGGATTGGTCAGCGGCCCGAGGAAGTTGAAGGCGGTCGGCACACCGAGCTCGCGCCGGACGGCGCCGGCGTGCCGGAAGGCCGGGTGGAACAGCTGGGCGAAGCAGAAGGTGATGCCGACCTCGGTGGCGAGCTCCCTCACCCGCGCCGGCGGCAGGTCGAGCCGGACGCCCGAGGGCTTCGAGCACGTCCGCGGCGCCCGAGGCCGACGAGGCGGCCCGGTTGCCGTGCTTGATGACCCGACGGCCGCTCCCCGCGGCCACCAGCGCGGCCATCGTCGAGATGTTCACCGTGTGCCGCCGGTCGCCACCGGTGCCGACCAGGTCGACGGCGGGCCCGGGGACGTCGATGAGGACGGCATGCCGCAGCATCGTGTCGACGAGGCCCGCGATCTCCTCGACCGTCTCGCCCTTGGCACGGAGCGCCACGAGGAAGCCCGCGAGCTGCGCCGGGCTGGCGCTCTCCGTCATCACCTGCTCCATGGCCCACGCCGTCTCGGCGCGGCTCAGGTCGGTGCCCGCCAGCAGGGTCGCGACGAGATGCGGCCAGCTGCTCCCGCCGGGGGCCGCCGGAGCGCCGGCCGGCGGAGCGCCCGTCGCTCGAGCGCCGGCCGCGCCGGGCCGAGGACCGGCCGGCGCCGGCGTCACCGCGCCGCGCCCTGCAGCCGGCGCCGCGCGAGCTCGGCCACCGCCTCGGCGACGGCCACGGGGTCGAGCGGGTGCGGCACGACAAGGTCGGCGCGTGACCAGGTGGCGAGCCAGGCGTCGGCCGGCCGCCCGATGAGGACGAGCACGGGCGGGCAGCGATAGATCTCGTCCTTCAGCTGCTTGCACAGGCCCATGCCTCCGGCCGGCACCGCCTCGCCGTCGAGAACGAGCACGTCGAGCCCGCCGGCGTCGACGGCGGCGACGGCGGCGGCCTCGGTGGCGACCTCGGTCCAGGCGACGGCCGGCAGATCGGCCGCGGGCCGCCGCCCGACGGCGAGGCGGACGGCCGCGCGGACGTCGGCGTCGTCGCTGTAGAGCAGCACCGACAGCACACGCTGGTTGCTGGGGGCGTCGTGCCCCGCCGTGGCGGGTGTGCTGGCCATGGGGCGTCTCCGCGTGGTTCGGTCCGGTCTGGTGGGTGTCTGCCGGCGCCTGGTGGTGGTCTGCCGGCGCCTGGTGGGTGGGTCTGGCTGTCCGCCACGCGACTGCGCTTCGGGACGTTGGGGATCGTACCGGGGCGCCCTCGGCGGGGGTGCAGGAGCGGCGGCGCGCGGGTACCGGCGCCCCCCAGGGCAGACAGACCCGGCTGGGACCATAATGGCGCCCGTGGCGACCGCTTCCTTGGCCGAGACCCCGCAGCAGCACGTCGGCGTCAACCGGCCCAACATGGTCCAAGTCGGGACCATCGTCTGGCTGGCCAGCGAGCTGATGTTCTTCGCAGGCCTGTTCGCGATGTACTTCACGATCAGGGCGGTGCGGCCCGAGCTGTGGGCCACCCAGCCGGAGAAGCTGAACATCCCGTTCTCGGCCGCGAACACGATCAACCTCGTGCTCAGCTCGGTCTGGTGCCAGATGGGCGTGTTCGCCGCCGAGCGGTTCCAGCCACGCAGCCGTGGCGACCGCTGGTGGAAGATCTGGACCCGCGAGCACGGCTGGTTCACCTGGGGCATGCGCGAGTGGTACGTGCTGACGTACATCGCGGGGGCACTGTTCATCGCGGGCCAGGTCTTCGAGTACGCCAGCCTGACCGGCGACGGCCTGACCATCTCGGCCAACTCCTACGGGTCGATCTTCTACCTGACCACCGGCTTCCACGGCCTGCACGTGACCGGCGGCCTGATCGCCTTCCTGCTGATCATCGGTCGCAGCTTCGCCGCCAAGCGCTTCGGCCACGCCGAGGCGACCAGCGCCATCGTGACCTCGTACTACTGGCACTTCGTCGACGTGGTCTGGATCGGCCTCTTCTTCGTCATCTACGTCCTCAAGTGACGCCGGCTCCCGTCGTGCCCACGTCTGTCCCAGGAGAGCGATCGTGACCGCACTCGCCGCCCGCCGGCGCCACCCTCTTGCCAGCGTCGTGCTGGTGGTGATGGGGCTCCTCGTCACCGGCGCGATCTACGCAGCCTTCGCGCCCGGTCGGGCGAGCGCCGCGGACGACCCACAGGACCAGATCGCCAAGGGCAAGGCCCTGTTCCTCGCGAACTGCTCCACCTGCCACGGCGTGAACGGGGAGGGGCGCAACAACGCCCCCAGCCTGGTCGGCGTCGGAGCGGCGTCCGTCGACTTCCAGGTCGGGACCGGCCGCATGCCCCTGCGCCAGGACGGCCCGCAGGCGCCGCAGGGCAACAACAGGTTCACGCCGGAGCAGATCGCCCAGCTGGCTGCCTACGTCGCCAGCCTCGGCCCGGGCCCGGGCGTCCCCTCGGAGTCCGACACCGACGCGGCCAAGGGCGATCCCTCGCGAGGCGCCGCGATCTTCCGTACGAACTGCGCGATGTGCCACAACTTCGCCGGCAAGGGCGGCGCGCTGACGCGCGGCAAGTACGCCCCCAACCTCGACGGCACGAGCCCCACGCACATCTACGAGGCGATGCTCACGGGTCCCCAGTCGATGCCGGTCTTCGACGACCAGACCATGACCCCGCAGGACAAGCGCGACATCATCGCCTACCTCAAGACGACCGAGCAGCAGCCGACGCCGGGCGGCTTCAGCCTGGGCTTCCTGGGCCCGGTGAACGAGGGGCTGGTCGCCTGGGTCGTCGGCATCGCGGCCCTGATCGGCTGCGCGGTGTGGCTCGGGGCGAAGTCGTCGTGACCACCACCGTGCCCGCTGCCCCGGCGGCCACCCCGACAGCCGGCGTCAGAACCGCCGTCAGCCCGCCGGCTGGCAACCGCGCACCCCGGACGCCGTCGCCCACGAGGAGCAGCAGGTCATGAGTGGCACCACCCCGGCGTCGCGAGACGGCGCCACCAGCCAGGAGGTCCTCCGCCGGCAGGACGCCACCGGCACGGTCACGGAGCGCTTCGAGAACCCGGGCCTGGTGCCGCACCGGCACCGTATGGCGGACGTCGATCCCGCCGCCGCGAAGCGCGCGGAGCGGCAGGTCGCGACCATGTTCGGGATCAGCGCTCTCGGCACCCTGCTGGCGATCGTCGTGTACTTCACGGTCAAGTTCGACACCCCCATGTCGTTCATCGACCGGCTCGCCCGGACGCGCCTGTCGACCGAGGGCATCGGCATCGGGCTCTTCCTCGCGCTGTTCGGCATCGGGGCCGGCGCCGTCCACTGGGCCAAGACCCTGATGCCCGACGAGGAGCGCGCGGAGGACCGGCACCTGCTGCGGGGGTCGGACGTCGACCGGGGTGACGCCGTCGGCATCCTCAAGGAGGGCGCAGCGGAGTCGGGCCTCGGCCGGCGTCCCCTGATCCGCAACTCCCTCATCGGGGCGCTCGCCCTCGTACCGCTGCCCGCGGTGGTCCTGCTGCGCGACACCGGCCCGCTGCCGGGCGACAACCTCTCCACCACCGTCTGGCGTGCCGGCACCCGACTCGTCACCGACCCGCAGGGACGTCCGGTCACGCCGGCCGACGTGCGGATCGGCTCCGTCGTGCACATCCAGCCCGAGGGCATCGAGAAGGAGAACCACTACCTCGAGGAGAAGGCCAAGGCCGCCGTCCTCCTGCTGCGGCTCGACCCCAAGGATCTCGATCCGGTGTCGCTCCCCGGCTCCTACGAGGGGATCGTCGCCTACTCGAAGATCTGCACCCACATGGGCTGCCCGGTGGCGCTGTACGAGCAGCAGACACACCATCTGCTCTGCCCGTGCCACCAGTCCACCTTCGACGTCACGCAGAACTGCAAGGTGATCTTCGGTCCGGCCAAGCGGAGTCTGCCACAGCTGGCGATCACCGTGGACACGGACGGATATTTGGTAGCGAAGAGCGGCTTCCACGAGGCCGTCGGCCCGAGCTTCTGGGAGCGTGGATGAGCGCCACCGCCCGTACCGCGGGCTCCGTCGGGAACTTCCTCGACGAGCGCGTTGGCGCCAGCAAGGGCGTCAAGTTCCTCTTCCGGAAGATCTTCCCGGACCACTGGTCGTTCATGCTGGGTGAGGTCGCGCTCTACAGCTTCATCATCCTGCTGCTCACCGGGACGTTCCTGACGTTCTTCTACGTGCCGAGCGTCGCCGAGACGACGTACAACGGGGCCTACCTGCCGCTGGCGAACCAGCGCATGTCCGAGGCGTTCGCGTCGACCGTCTCGCTGTCGTTCGACGTGCGCGGCGGCCTGCTCATGCGGCAGATCCACCACTGGTCGGCCCTGATCTTCGTGGCGGCGATCGCCACCCACATGTTCCGCGTGTTCTTCACCGGGGCGTTCCGCAAGCCGCGTGAGCTGAACTGGGTGATCGGCTCGATCCTCGCCCTGCTCGCGATCATCGAGGGCTTCGCGGGTTACTCCCTGCCCGACGACCTGCTCTCCGGCACCGGCCTGCGCATCGCGTCGAGCATCATCCTGGCGATCCCGGTGGTCGGCTCCTACCTCAGCTTCTTCATCTTCGGCGGCCAGTTCCCCGGCGAGATCTTCATCTCCCGGCTCTACACGATCCACGTGCTCCTGCTGCCGGCCATCTTCCTGGCGCTGATCGGCGCGCACCTCGTGCTGCTGGTCGTGCAGAAGCACACCCAGTACCCCGGCCCGGGCCGCACCAACGACAACGTCGTCGGCTACCCCCTCTACCCGGTGTACGCGGCCAAGGCCGGCGGCTTCTTCTTCATCGTCTTCGGCGTGACCGCCCTCATGGGCGCCCTGTTCACGATCAACCCGATCTGGATGTACGGGTCGTACGATCCCTCCCCCGTCACCGCGGGTTCCCAGCCCGACTGGTACATGGGCTGGCTCGACGGTGCGGTCCGCCTCACCCCGGGGTTCTTCGAGTTCACCTTGCTCGGCTTCACCTGGTCGTTCAACATCATCATCCCGGCGTTGATCGTCCCCGGCCTGGTGACGATCCCGATGATCCTCTACCCGTGGATCGAGCAATGGGCGACGGGTGACCGGCGCGAGCACCACCTGCTCGACCGCCCGCGCAACGCCCCGGTGCGAACAGGCCTGGGGGCGATGGCGATCACCTTCTACCTGCTGCTGCTGGTCAGTGGTGGCAACGACATCATCGCCAGCCAGCTGCACCTGTCGATCAACGACATCACGAACTCGCTGCGCCTCCTGGTGTTCGTGCTGCCGCCGATCGCCTTCTGGATCACCAAGCGGATCTGCATGGGTCTGCAGCGCAAGGACCGCGAGAAGGTCCTGCACGGGCGCGAGACCGGGACGATCTACCGCACCGAGACCGGCGAGTACTTCGAGGTGCACGCCCCGCTCGACGAGTACAGCCGCTGGACGCTGGTGCAGCACGAGGCCCCCGCTCCGTTGCAGCTCCCGCCGGCGTACGACGAGAACGGCGTGCGGCGGCCCGGGGTCCGCTTCGACGGTGCGCGCCGCCGGCTGAGCCGCTTCTTCTTCGAGGACAGGGTCGAGCCGGTCACGCCCGCCGAGCTCGAGGAGGCGCACGAGGAGCACCACGCCCTCACGGCTGACGCCCACGAGAGTGAGCAGCAGCAGCCCCTCGGGTCGATCTCCGTCGGGGAGTGAGCCGGCGCGCGGGAGCCGCAGACGTTCCCGCAGGCGCCATGAGGGCCGGGGCTCCGGACGAAACCGGAGCCCCGGCCCTCATCGCGTGTTCGGGCCGCCTCAGCGGCGCGCGGCGTGCGCGTGCGAGCCCACGGCCGACCCCGGGCCCGGGCAGCCGGGACGGACGTCCGGCAGCCGGGCCCCCACCACGTCCGGCAGCCGGGACGCCCCCACCACAGCCACCGCCGAAGCAGCTCCCGGGGATGAGCGACCTGCGAGAACGCCGCCGACGGGTGAGGTTCGGCGGTGGTCGTGGTGGGCGCAGACCGCCACGCGCCGAACGTCGCCTCGTCAGGTGGTGGTGGACGACCAGGCGCTGAAGGACTTGTTCCACGCGGTGTAGCCGTTGCCCCACTCCAGCGGGCGCTTGCTGCCCACGAAGACGACGACGTCCCCGACGTGGGAGTTGTCGTACATCCACTTCGCGTTGGCGTCACTCATGCCCGTGCAGCCGTGGCTGACGTTGGCGTGCCCCTGAGCCCCTACCGACCAGGGGGCGGCATGCAGGAACTCCCCGCTGTAGGTCAGCCGCAGCGCCCAGTGCACAACGATGTTGTAGTAGTTCGGGTCCTTGGGGTCGGTGCCCGTGCTGGCCGCGTCCATCCGCACGGTGGCCTCGCGGCTCATGATGACCTTGGTCCCGCCGCGGGTGACGAAGTTCGGCTTGCTGTTCGTCATGCCGGTGGTGACCGGGATGACCTTGACCACCTGGCCGTCGCGCCTGACCGTCAGGGTGTCGCGGTTGACGTCGACCGTGCTGATCTGCGCCCTGCCGATGGAGAAGCTGCTCGTGACGGTACGGCGGCCCCAGACGCCCGGCGAGAGCTCGACCCCACCCGTCGCAGCCTTCGACGAGCACCTTCGTCCCGGCGGGCCAGTACGACGCGGGCCGCCACTGCACCTCGGTCGCGGAGATCCAGCGCCATGCCCCGGCGACCTGCTTCGGCGTGGAGGTCACGGTGAGGGCCTTGACCGCGGCCGCCCTGTTCGTGACCGGCGAGGCGAAGCTGACGACGACGGGCATGCCGACCCCGACGGTCCAGTCGTCGCCGGGCACGAGCGTCGTGCGGTTGTAGGCCTG
The DNA here is from genome assembly GCA_963794075.1 of uncultured Actinomycetota bacterium. GTDB lineage: Bacteria > Actinomycetota > Actinomycetes > Actinomycetales > Kineosporiaceae > DATKNA01. The sequence goes on along the minus strand of CAWCCY010000018.1, from coordinate 34,037 downwards.
GGGCACCAGCGTGCGGAAGGTGGTGGTCTTCGAGGCGGCGCCGGCGCTCCCGGTGGCCTTGACGATGAGGGTGTACGTCGTGCCGGGCTTGAGGGCGTCCGTCGCCTGCCAGCCGCCCGCCCCGTCGATGCGACCCTGCAGCCGCTGACCGTCGGCACTCGACAGCTGCGCCGAGCTGACGGTGCCGCCCGTGACGGTGGCGACGACCGGCGTGTCGGGGCGCACGGCCTTCGACCCGTCACCGGGGCTGACCGAGATCGCGACGCCCTGCGCCACCGGCGACTGCGAGGGGGCCGCACCGCCGACCGTCGAGGAGACCGAGGAGTTGCCGGCGCCGGTGCCGATGGCGGCGTGACCGGAACAACCGGCCAACGCCAACGCGGCCACCACGGTGACCGCGGACCAACCACGTGCGCGCACTGCTTCTCCTTGCTCCTCGGCTCCGCCGACGTTCCGGCGCCCGCCCGACCGGCGGGACATGTCGTCAAGACGTGTCAAGGGGCCCAACGGTTGTCTCGATCAGCGTAGCCGGTCGACACACCGGAGCACTTACCACGAGGGCACGTGCCTTCGCATGACCTTCGACGTCGTGCATCCCACACGACGTCACGTTCGGGCGACGTCCCTGGGGAGACGTTCGGTCGACGCCGGAGCCGGCGGCCCGCCCGGCCGCCCGCCTCAGTGCGCGTGCTCGCCGCGGTAGAACTCGTACACCCAGCCGACCAGCGCGATGGCCCCGAACGCCATCCCGATCGCGACCAGCCACCAGCCGGCGGCCAGCCCGCTGAAGATCAGCGCAGCCGCGAAGCCGAGCGGGAGCGGCCACCAGGAGAACGGGGCGAACACGCCCTGCTCGCCGGCCCCCTGGGCGATGTCGGCGTTGGCGTCGTCCTCCGGGCGGGGGTCGATGCGCCGTGAGGTGATCCACAAGTACAGGCCGATCAGCAGGGCGAGACCCGCGGTGAGGAACAGCGTGGCAGCGCCGACCGGCTCGTGCCAGCTCGTCACGATGCCGTAGACGATCGCGAGCGGGGCGAAGAAGAACGCCCCCGAGGCGAAGAGTGTCGTCTCGATCTTCACTGGCGTGGCCTCTCAGTGCCGTCGGGAGGTGCGGATGCTGCGGCGCCCACCGGCGGTCAGTCCCGCTGACCGTGTTCGTCGTGCAGCTGCGGACCGCCGCCGATGCGGGCGGCCAGGGAGTCGTCCGGCGGGGTGATGCCCGCCGCTGCGGCCTCCGGGTGGTGCAGGTCGAAGGCCGGACGCTCCGAACGGATCCGCGGCAGCGAGAGGAAGTTGTGCCGGGGCGGGGGGCACGAGGTCGCCCACTCGAGCGAGGCCCCGTAGCCCCAGGGGTCGTCGACCAGCACCTTGGGCGCGTTGCGGGTCACCCAGACGTTCCAGAGGAACACGAGCATCGACGAGCCCAGGACGAAGGCCCCGATGCTCGAGATCCGGTTGTACAGCGTGAACCCGTCCTCGGGCAGGTAGTCGGCGTACCGGCGGGGCATACCCTCGACGCCGAGCCAGTGCTGGATGAGGAACGTCGTGTGGAAGCCGACGAACGTCAGCCAGAAGTGCACCTTGCCGAGCCGCTCGTTGAGCATCCGCCCGGTGAGCTTGGGCCACCAGAAGTAGAAGCCGGCGAACATGGCGAACACGACCGTGCCGAACACCACGTAGTGGAAGTGCGCCACCACGAAGTAGCTGTCGGAGAGGTGGAAGTCGAGCGGCGGCGACCCCAGGATCACCCCGGTCAGGCCACCGAACAGGAACGTCACGAGGAAGCCGATCGACCAGAGCATCGGCGTCTCGAAGGTCAGGGACCCGCGGTACATGGTGCCGATCCAGTTGAAGAACTTCACGCCGGTGGGCACCGCGATGAGCATCGTCATGAGGGCGAAGAACGGCAGCGCCACCTGGCCGGTCACGTACATGTGGTGGGCCCACACCGAGACCGAGAGGCCGGCGATCGTGATGGTCGCGAAGACGAGGCCCTTGTAACCGAAGACCGGCTTGCGGCTGAAGACCGGGAGGATCTCGGTGACGATGCCGAAGAACGGCAGCGCCAGGATGTACACCTCGGGGTGGCCGAAGAACCAGAACAGGTGCTGCCACATGATCGCGCCGTAGTTCTCCGGATCGAAGATGTGGGCACCGAGGCGCCTGTCGGCCCCGAGAGCGAGCAAGGCGGCGGCCAGCACGGGGAAGGCCATCAGCACGAGGACGCTGGTGATGAGGATGTTCCAGGTGAAGATGGGCATCCGGAACATCGTCATGCCGGGAGCGCGCATCGTGACGATCGTGGTGATGAAGTTGACGGCACCGAGGATCGTGCCGAAGCCGCCGAGCGCGAGGCCGAAGATGACCAGGTCGGCGCCGATCCCCGGGGAGTACGTGGACGTCGACAGCGGCGTGTACATGAACCAGCCGAAGGCCGCTGTGCCGCCGGGGGTGAAGAAGCTCGCCGAGGCCATCAGGCCGCCGAACAGGTACATCCAGTAGGCCAGCATGTTCAGCCGCGGGAACGCGACGTCGGGAGCGCCGATCTGCAACGGCATGATCGCGTTGGCCCAGCCCGCGAAGGCCGGCGTCGCGAACAGCAGCAGCATGATCAGGCCGTGCATGGTGAACAGCTGGTTGTACTCGTTCGGCGTGGCCACCACCTGCAGGCCCGGCGAGAACAGCTCGGCCCGGATCAGCATGGCCAGCAGCCCGGCGACCAGGAAGAACATCATCGAGGTGATGAGGTAGAGGTTGCCGATCGTCTTGTGGTCGGTGGTGGTGATCCACCGGACGATGATCGAGCCCCTGCGCTGCCGGGAGGGGACGCCGTAGGTGGGGGCCTCGGGGGCCAGGGTCGCTGTCATCGTCACTTGCTCCCGGTGCCGTCGACGCCGTTGGTGGTGGTGCGGCCGGGCACGGCCCCGGCGCCCGGTGGGGTTTGGCTGCGGCCGAGGTTGGAGTCGAGCTGGCCGACCTGGCCGAGAGCCCGCAGCTGCTGGATGTGCTGGTCGTACTGCGCCTGCGAGACCACCCTCACGTTGAAGAGCATCTGGGAGTGGTACTCGCCGCAGAGCTCGGCGCACTTGCCGCGGAACGTCCCCTCCTGCGTGGGCACGACCTGGAACTTGTTCCGCACGCCGGGGATCACGTCCATCTTGTAGAGGAACGCGGGGATCCAGAAGGAGTGGGCGACGTCGCGCGACGTGAGCTCGAACTGCACCCGGCGGCCGACCGGCAGGTAGAGCGTCGGGAGCTGCTTCTCGACGCCGGGCTGCCCGGTGAGCTGCCCCTGCACACCGGCCTCGTAGACCTTCTCGTTCACGTAGTTGAAGTCCCACGCCCACTGCTTGCCGACCACGTTGATCGTCACATCGGGCTTGGCGGAGACGTCGGCGATCGCGGCCTCGTCGCGCGCCGTGAAGAAGAACAGCACGGCGATCATCATCAGCGGGACGACCGTGTAGAGGATCTCGAGCGGGAGGTTGTACCGGACCTGGGCCGGGTAGCCCGTCTCGTCGCGGCGGCGCCGGTAGGCGACGACGCACCAGATGATCAGGCCCCAGACCAGCGCACCGACCAGCAGCGCGGCGATCCAGGAGCCGTTCCAGAGGGACATGATGCGCCCCGTCTGGTTCGTGGTGGTGGGCGTCGAGGGCAGCCAGCCGCGCTGCACCTCGCTGCTGCACCCCGACAGCAGGACCGCGCCGCCCGCCGCCGCCGCGACCAGCCCGATCCGGCGCTTGCTACCGCGCCCGGCGCGGTGACCTTCGTGCGAACGCAACGGTGGCCTTCCCACTTGACTGCTCATGCCCGGCACGCTGGCGCACCCGGAACTGACGGTCCTCGGACGGCAGAACACTACCGGGTGCGGGTGCGCCGCGCCCCTGGTGGGGACCCCGGCGCGGGCACCATCGGCGCAGGCCGGGAGCGCCCGCGACGCCGCCCTCAGAAGGGATCTCGCAGCGGTCCCGGCACGAGTGCGGGCGCCGGGCAGGCGAGGGCGCGCCGCAGGCGCACCAGGTACTCCTCGCGCGGCACCTCGACCACCCCGAGCGAGGCGAGGTGCTCGGTGCGCCACTGGACGTCGAGCAGCCGGCGCGGGTCGCGGTCGGCCCGCAGGAGCGTCACGAGCGCGACCAGCGCGGCCTTCGACGCGTCGGTTTCGTGGTGGAACATCGACTCGCCGGCGAACAGGCCGCCGACGGCGATGCCGTACAGGCCACCGACCAGCCGGCCCCCGCGCCAGCACTCCAGCGAGTGCGCCCAGCCCAGGCGGTGCAGCGACCCGTAGGCGTCGGCCACCTCCGGCGTGATCCACGCACCCCGCCGGGTCGGCTCGGCGCACGCGGCGACGACGTCGTCGAAGGCGGTGTCGACCCGTACCTCGAACCGGCGGGCGTTCTTGCGCAGCGACCGCGAGACCCGCAATCCGTCCAGCGGCAGGACCCCTCTCGGGTCCGGCGACCACCACCCGACGGGTCCTGCGCCGCCGCGCCCGACCCCCATCGGGAAGAGTCCGGCCCGGTACGCCGCGAGCAGGGTGCCGGGCCGCAGGTCGGCGCCGACGGCGACGAGATCCTCCCGCGGGGGGGCCGCCCGCGGGTCGAAGCGCCAGGTGGTCGGCGGTGGCTCCACGGGAACCCCGGCAGCACCCCGGGCAGCACCGCCGGCAGCACCGCCGGTCACGCCGGCACGGCCCCCGCGAGGTGGGCGGCGACCTCGGCGGCGGCGTCCGCCCCGTACACGCCGGCGAAGCGGTCCAGCGCGGCCGCCCGCTCGATCCGGTACTCCTGCGTGCCGACGGTCTCGAGCGCGTGGGTGGCGAGCAGGCAGCCGACCTGGGCGCAGCGCTCCAGTGGGAGCCCCCACGCCAGGCCGGCCAGGAAGCCCGCGCGGAAGGCGTCGCCGACCCCGGTCGGATCCGCGACGACGCCGGCCGGCACCACCGGCACCTCCACCGGGGCCGCGGCACGGCGTTCGACCCGGACGCCGTCCTTGCCGTGGGTCACGACCCGGACGCCGACGCGCTCGAGCACCTCGTCGTCGCTCCAGCCCGTCTTGCGGGTGATCAGGGCGGCCTCGTACTCGTTGCTGAACAGGTACGCGGCGCCGTCGACGAGCTCGCGGATGAGCGGCCCCTCGGACCAGGCGAGCTGCTGGGAGGGGTCCGCGGCGAAGGGCACCCCGCGGAAGCGCGCCTCCTCCGTGTGCCGGCGCATCGCCTCGGGGTCGTTGGGGCTCACCACCACGAGGTCGACCGGCCGGGCGGCCATCAGCGGCGCGAGCTCGATCTCGCGCGCCTCGCGCATCGCCCCCGCGTAGAACGAGGCGATCTGCGCCTGGTCGCGGTCGGTGGTGCAGATGAACCGGGCGGTGTGCCGTAGGTCGGAGACGCGGATGCCGGAGCAGTCGACGCCGTGCCGCTCGAGCCAGGACCGGTACTCGGCGAAGTCCTCGCCCACGGCACCCACGAGCAGTGGCCGCTGGCCGAGCACCGCCAGGCCGAAGGCGATGTTCGCCGCGACCCCGCCGCGGCGGATGTCGAGGTCCTCCACCAGGAACGACAGCGCGAGCCGATCGAGCTGCTCGACGACGAGGCTGTCGGCGAACCGCCCCTCGAAGACCATCAGGTGGTCGGTGGCGATGGACCCGGTGACCGCTATGCGCACGGGGCGCCACCCTACCCGGGTGGCGCCCCGCGGCCGAGGTCACCGTGCGCGGAGGGCCCGACGCACGGGCCCTCGGGGAGACGGGGGGCGGAGCCCCGTGGGGTTCAGTGGAAGCTGTCGCCGCAGGCGCAGCTGCCGCTGGCGTTCGGGTTGTCGATCGTGAAGCCCTGCTTCTCGATGGTGTCGGCGAAGTCGATCGTCGCGCCCTCGAGGTAGGGGAGCTCATCCGGTCGACCACGACCTCGACGCCGTCGAAGTCGCGCAGCAGGTCGCCGTCGAGCACGCGCTCGTCGAAGTAGAGCTGGTAGATCAGGCCCGAGCAGCCGCCCGGCTGGACGGCGACACGCAGCCGGAGGTCGTCGCGACCCTCCTGCTCGAGCAGGGTCCTGACCTTCTGCGCGGCCACGTCGGTCAGCACCACACCGTGGGCGGCGCGCTGGGTCTCGCTCGTCGAGGCGGTCTGGTCCTGAAGGGTCATCCGGGTCATCTCCGTGAGAGTCGGTGTGCGAGCGGCAGCGCTGGTCGAGCGCCCTGGTTCGGTCAGCGACGCCGCTGTCGCCCGCATTCCCTCCAGCGTACGTCTCGTCCCCGCGTCCGTCCGCCGCGCCGGCCTCTTGCTCTCGCCGGGGTCCTCAGGCCCGCGACCACGTCCGGGCCACCCGCTCGGCCCGGGCCGAGAGCGTCCCCGCCGGGTCGGCCAGCGCGGCACGGACCGCCGCGGGGTCGTCCGCGACGGCGTAGGCGGACTCGACGCCGATCGAGAGCGCCTCCCGCCGGCCGACCAGGACCTGGCCCGCGATCACCACGACCGGCGTGCCCACCTCGAGGCCCGTGGCCGCGACGGCCCTGACGACCTTCCCGCGCAGGGACTGCCAGTCGAACGTGCCCTCCCCGGTCACCACCAGGTCGGCGCCCTCCACCCGCACGCGCAGGCCGACGGCGTCGGCGACGGCCGCAGCCCCCGGCACCCGCCGCGCGCCGAGCAGCAGCAGGGCGAAGCCGAGGCCGCCGGCGGCGCCCGCGCCCGGCTCCCGGGCAAGGGATCGCGGGACGCCGGCCGCGTCACACGCCGCGGCGGCCCAGTCGCCGAGAGCCTGCTCGAGCCGCTGGGCCTGCTCCGGCGTCGCACCCTTCTGCTCCGCGAACCCCGCGCTGGCCCCGTGGAACCCGAGCAGCGGCACGTCGACGTCGCTGGCCACGACGAGCTCGACGTCCGCCCAGGCCTCCCGCAACGGCCCCAGGGCGGCCAGCTCGTCGGCGCGCACCCCGCGCAGGGCCTCGCCGCCGCCGGCGAGCCGGCCCGCGAGGGCGTGACCCGGGGCCCCGGGCACGGCATCGGGCACGGCATCGGGCACGGCATCGGGCACGGCATCGAGCAGGGCGGCCACCAGCCCGGCTCCCCCGTCGTTGGTGCCCGATCCGCCGAGCCCGACGACGATGCGCCGGGCGCCTGCCGCGCGTGCCGCCAGCAGCAGCTCGCCCACCCCGCGCGTGCTCGTCATGCCTGGGTCACGCAGCGCCGGCGGCACCAGGTGCAGCCCGCAGGCCTGCGCCGACTCGACGTAGGCGGTCGGCCCGCCGTCCGGCCCGCCGTCGGTCCCGCCGCCCGGCCCGCCGTCGGTCCCGCCGTCCGATCCGGCGTCGGGGTCGCCGCCGAGGTCCCCGTCACGTCCGGAGCCGGACGGCACCACGAGGACCTGCGCCGGCGTGGGCTCCCCCAGCGGCCCGGTCACCGTCACGAGCTCGACCCGCCCGGGCAGGGCGGCGGCCAGGACGTCGACGAAGCCCGGGCCGCCGTCCGAGAGCGGGCACAGCTCGAGGTCGTCGTCCGGGGCGTGCCGCGCCCACCCCCGGGCCACGGCCCGCGCTGCCTGCCCTGCCGTGAGGGTGCCGGTGAAGGAGTCGGGAGCGATCAGCACGCGCACCGCCCCAGTGTGATGCGTCACCTGCCCGGCCGATCGGGTCGACCCCGCCCGCGCGCCGACACCATCACGACGGGCTCGACCGAAGAGCACGTTGCGAACCGGCCGGAGGAGGCGGGGTGGATCGGCTGCTGCGGCCGGGCATGCGCCTCATGCGCGGGATGGGGGTCACGGCCAAGTTCGGCCTCGTGACGGTCCTGCTCCTGCTCCCCCTGACGATCGGCGTCGGCAGCGGCTTCACGGAGTCGACCGACCGGCTGCGTGCCGTGGCGTCCGAACGGGCCGGGCTGCGGCTGGCCGCACCCCTGGTCCAGCTCGTGGTGCAGCTCGCCCAGACCGAGGACGCCGCCGCGCGCGGCCTCCCGCCCCCGCCGCGGCTGACGGCGGTCGACGCCGTCGACGCCGCCGTCCGGGAGGTCGGCGCCCGGCTGCCGCTGGGCATGTCCTGGCGGGACGCCCGCTCGGCGGTGACCGCCGTGACCGACGAGAACCGGCCCGCGGCCGCCGCCGCGCTGGCCGCCGGCGCGCTCACCCGCTGCCTGGCCGTGCTCAAGACGGCGGCCGACGCCTCGGGCCTGGTCACCGATCCCCAGCTCGACTCGTACTACGTGGTCACCACCCTGGTGACCACCGTGCCGCGGCTGCTGGCGCAGGCCGGCGACGTCTGGCCGGCGGTCCGGGCCGCGCGTGCCCCCGGGGAGGCGCGGTTCGAGCAGCGGATGGGCGCCCGCTCGCTCGACGGCCTCGCGAGCCGCCTGACGGAGGACCTCGACACCGCGGTGGCGGCCACGACCTGGGACGACCTGGAGCGGCGCCTCGACCCCGACGCCGGCGCCGTGGCCGGCGCCGTGGCGCAGTACACGCGGGCCGTCGAGGCGGGCGCCGATCCGGAGTCGCTCACGCCGCTCGGCAGCGGAAGTCTCGCCGCGTCCGCCGGCGCCCTCGGCGCCGAGCTGGCCGGTTCGCTCGACACCCTCCTCACCCGCCGCGAGGACGCGCTGGCGTCGAACCGCGACCGGCCCCTCGTGCTCTCGTTCGGCGCCCTGCTCGTGCTCGGCTACCTGCTGGTCGCCGTGTGGCGCGCCACGAGCCACGACGTGCGGGCGCTGCTGGAGGACATCAGCACGGTGACCAACGGCCAGCAGCCGCTGCAGCCGGACGTGGAGGGGTCGGACGAGTTCGCGCGGATGAGCCGGGCGGTCACCGTCACCCGCGACCGGCTGACCTCACTGCTGGGGTCCCTGCGCTACCAGGCCACCCACGACGAGCTCACCGCCCTGGGCAACCGCACCTTCTTCACCGACAAGATCGCCGAGGCGCTCGCCGAGCACGGCCGCGGCGTGGCCGTCGTGGTGGCCGACCTGGACCGGTTCCGCGACGTGAACGACAGCTTCGGTCACGCGCTGGGTGACCGGCTGCTGCGCGCCGTCGGCGTCCGGTTCCACCGGGCCTGCGGGCGGCGGAACGTCGTCGCGCGGCTCGGGGGCGACGAGTTCGGGATCCTGCTGCCGGCCGGCGGCGGCGAGGCCGCCGCCCTCGACGTCGTCGAGCGGCTGCGGGCCGCGCTGGCGGCGCCGATCGACGTCGACGGCCGGCTCCTGCAGGTGCGGGCCTCCTTCGGGGTGGCGGTGGCGGGCGAGGACCGGCGCGGCGCCGGCGAGCTGATCCGGGACGCCGACGTGGCGCTCAGCGCCGCCCGCGACGCGGCCGCCGGCACCCGCCACGACGGGACCGCCGCGACCCGCGTCGCGGTGTTCGAGCCCGCGATGCACGAGCGCACCAGGGACCGCACCGAGCTGTCCGCCGAGCTGGTCGGGGCCGTCGACCGGGGCGAGCTGCAACTCGTCTACCAGCCCATCGTCGACCTCGCGACGAACGCCGTGCACGGCGTCGAGGCGCTGGCCCGGTGGAATCACCCGACCCGCGGCCTGGTCCCCCCGACCGTGTTCGTGCCGCTCGCGGAGGCGACCGGGTCCATCGTGCCGATCGGGCGGTGGGTCCTGCGCGAGGCGGCCCTGCAGCTCGCGCGGTGGCGGTCGCAGTTCCCGGACGGCTACCCGCTGACGATGGAGGTCAACCTGTCGACGGGTCAGCTCGCCGACCCCGGCCTCGTGCCCGGCGTCGTCGCGCTGGTCGAGGAGACCGGCGTCGACCCGCGCGACCTGACCCTCGAGATCACCGAGTCGGCGCTCGTCGAGGACCTCGACGCGGCCCTGCGCCCCTTGCGCCAGCTGGCCGCCGTCGGCGTGCGGCTGGCGCTCGACGACTTCGGCACCGGGTACTCCTCGCTGACGTACCTGCGCCGCCTGCCCGTGACGATGCTGAAGATCGACCGGTCGTTCGTGGTCGACGGCGACGCCGGCGGGGAGGCGTCCAGCGTCCTGCTCGGCGGGATCGCGCGGCTCGGGACCGGGCTCGGCATGCAGATCGTCGCCGAGGGGATCGAGACGGCCCGGCAGGCCCAGCGGGTGCGCGAGGCCGGCTGCCACCTGGGGCAGGGCTTCCTCTGGGCGCGGCCGATGACCGCCGACCAGGTCACGGAGATCCTGCGGCGCGCCGAACCGTTGCGGCCGTCGGCGAGCGGAGCGTCGGCGAGCGGAACGCCGGCCGGCGCGTCGGCCGGCACCCTCCTGCCGTCCCAGCCGGGCGCGCGGCACCAGCGGTAGGGCGTGATCGGGGGCGGATCGGGGCGGCGCGGTCGGTGCGGCGCGGTCAGCGCCGCGGCGGTCAGGGCGCCAGCGCGGCCAGCAGCAGGGCCTCGGCGAGGCAGGCGCGCTCGAACTCGCCGAGGTGCACCGACTCGTTGGTGCCGTGCGCGCGGGTGTCCGGGTCCTCGACACCGGTGAGGAGCACGGTCGCCCCCGGGTACACCTCGCACAGCGCCGCGACGAACGGGATCGAGCCGCCGACGCCCATGTGCACGGGGGGCACGCCCCAGGCCTGCGCAAGCGCCCATCGCGCGACGTCGTAGACCGGCCCCTCGAGGTCCCCGCGCCACGGTTGCCCGGCCTCGCCCAGCGTCACCTCGACCTGGGCGCCGCCCGGCGCGTTGGCGACCAGGTGCGCCCGCAGCGCCTCGAACGCCTGCTGCGGGTCCTGCCCCGGCGGCAGGCGCAGGCTGAACTTGGCGCTGACCGCGGGGAGCAGGGTGTTGGACGCCGTCGCGACGCTCGGAGCGTCGATCCCGATGATCGTCAACGCGGGCCGTACCCACAGCCGTGACTCCAGGCTGCCGGTCCCGAGCAGCCGGACGCCGTCGAGCACCCCCGCATCGGATCGCAGGAGCTCCTCCTCGTAGCCGAGGTCGTCGGCCTCGCCGCGGGCGAGCCCTTCGACGGCGACGTCGCCGTCCTCCGTCCACAGGGTCGACAGCAGGCGCAGGGTCGCGGTCATGGCGTCGGGCACGGCGCCGCCGTACATCCCCGAGTGGACGGCGTGGTCGAGGGTGCGGACGGTCACGACGCCGTCGACCAGGCCGCGCAGGCTGGTCGTGAGCGCCGGCTGCCCCACCCGCCAATTGCCCGAGTCGGCCACCACGATCACGTCGGCGGCGAGCCGTTCGCGGTGCTCCGCCAGGAACCGCTCGAACGAGGGCGAGCCGATCTCCTCCTCGCCCTCGACGAAGACGGTGACCCCGACCCCCGGCCAGGCGCCGCCGTCCGCGAGGGCTCGCAACGCCGCCACGTGCACGGCGATCCCGGCCTTGTCGTCGGCGGCACCGCGGCCGTAGAGCCGCCCGGCGCGCTCGACCGGCTCGAACGCCGGGGAGTCCCAGAGGGCGGGGTCGCCGGGCGGCTGGACGTCGTGGTGCGCGTACAGCAGAACCGTCGGCGATCCCGGCGCGGCCTGCCGGCGGCCGACGACGGCGGGGGCGCCGCCGTCGACCCGGAGGATCTCGACCTCGGGCAGCCCGACACCGCGCAGCAGGTCCGCCACGAACGCGGCGCTGTGCTCGAGCTGCTGGGCGTCGAAGGCGGGCGCCGAGACGCTGGGGATGCGGACGAGGCTCTCGAGGTCGGCCCGGACGCCGGGCAGCGCGGCCGCCACCCGCGCCCGCAGGGCGTCCACATCGACATGGACGTCGACGGCGGGGCCTGCCGGACCACCGCTCCCGTGGGGGGCCCCGGGGGTCGTCGTGCTGTGCGTCATGACGGCGAACCTAACGCCAGCGGGAACGGTGCGTAGGCTGGGGACGTGTTCGGACGCAACAAGAGTGGGGCAGGCGCGCCGGCGGAGCCCGCGGCCGAGCCCAGCGCGCGGTCGAGCGGCAAGTCCGGCGGCGCCACCCGGGTCGACGGGGTCTCGCCCACGGTCGTCAGGCCGGCCGGCAAGGGCCGCCCGACGCCGAGCCGCCGGGAGGCCGAACAGCGAAACCGCCAGCCGCTGGTGGGATCGCCGCGGCTGTCGCCGAACGCCACCAAGCAGGAGCGCAAGGCCGCCCGGGCGGCGCAGCGGGACGCCACGGCGGCCGAGCGCGTCAAGACCCGCGAGGCGATGTTCAACGGCGACGAGAAGCACTTGCCGGCGCAGCACCGCGGCCCCGCCCGCCGGTTCGCCCGCGACTACGTCGACGCCCGCCGCAATCTCGGCGACTACCTGATGCCGATCGGCATCGTGATCCTCGCCCTCGGTGTCGTGCCGCGGCTACAGCTGATCGGCGTCCCCCTGCTCTACCTGTACGTGATCGCCGTGGTCGTCGACGGGTTCCTGCTCTCCCGGCGCGTCAACCGCATCGCCGCCGAGAAGTTCGGCGCGACGCAGGCGGCCGGCGTGGGGCGTTACGCGGCCTTCCGGAGCGCGCAGATCCGGCGCTTCCGGATGCCCCGCCCGCAGGTCAAGCGCGGCCAGTACCCCGAGTGACACCGGCCTTCGCTCGGCCGTGCGCCTGACCGAGGAGGAGTCCCTGCGCCTGCTCGGGGCGAGCTCGTCCGCGGTGCTTGCGGTGAACGATCGCGCCGGGCCGCCGCTGGCCGTGCCGATCACCTTCGCGATCACGGGTGACGGCGACGAGGAGACGCTGGTCTTCGCCGTGGACCACAAGCCGAAGGCGTCGCGGCGGCTGCGCCGGCTGCGCCTGATCGAGGCGGACCCGCGGGTGGCGGTGCTCGCGGACGGCTACGACGACGACTGGCGCCGGCTGTGGTGGGTCCGGGTCGACGGGACGGCCGTGATCCTCCCGGCCGTCGCCGCGGGGGCACCCGGCGAGGAGCGTGAGCGGGCCGTCCGCGCCCTGACCGACCGGTACCCGCAGTACGCCGGGCACGAGCCGCGCGGGGAGCTCGTCGCGATCCGCATCGAGGCGATCACCGGATGGTCCGGCGCGGACCTGCCGGCCGACTGATCGACGGCGAGCCACGGGCGGTCCGGCGTCCGGCTGGTCCGGCCGGGACGGCCGGTCCGGCCTGTAACGCTTTCCGGGCTGCCCGCGTTGATACCCCTGAAGCCCCGGTGCCGTCCGAACCCCCGAGCGGTCGGCACCGGGGCTCCCTCGTGCGGTGAGGGGTACCGGGTACGCCCCGCCGGGCGGCCGGCGTCGGGCCTGCCTAGGGTTTCGGCCATGGAGTTCCGTCACCTCGGCCGCAGCGGCCTGAAGATCAGCGCGATCACCTACGGCAACTGGCTGACCCACGGGTCCCAGGTCGAGAACGAGGTCGCGAAGGCCTGCGTGGCCGCGGCTCTCGACGCCGGCATCACCTCGTTCGACACCGCCGACGCCTACGCGAACGGGGCGGCCGAGAGCGTCCTCGGCGAGGCCCTCGCGGGCACGCACCGCGAGGACATCGAGGTCCTCACCAAGGTGTACTGGCCCACGGGGGCCAAGGGGCACAACGACAGCGGCCTGTCGCGCAAGCACGTCATGGAGTCGATCGACGCCTCGCTGCGCCGCCTGCGCACCGACTACGTGGACGTCTACCAGGCCCACCGGTACGACACCGAGACGCCGCTGGAGGAGACCATGCAGGCCTTCGCCGACGTCGTCCGCCAGGGGAAGGCGCTCTACATCGGGGTCAGCGAGTGGACCGCCGAGCAGATCCGCGCGGGGCACGAGCTCGCCGCCCGGCTGGGGATCCAGCTGGTCTCCAACCAGCCGCAGTACTCGATGCTGTGGCGCGTCGTCGAGAGCGAGATCGTGCCGGCGAGCCGCGAGCTCGGCGTGGGCCAGGTCGTCTTCTCGCCGATCGCCCAGGGCGTTCTCACCGGCAAGTACAAGCCGGGCCAGCCGCCGCCCGCCGGATCGCGGGCGACCGACGAGAAGGGCGGCGCGAACTTCATCCGCCGCTTCATGTCGGACGCGGTGCTGCAGCGGGTGGCCGACCTCGAGCCGGTCGCGAAGGAGCTCGGGCTCACCCAGGCCCAGCTCGCCGTCGCCTGGGTGCTGCAGAACGACAACGTCTCGGCCGCGATCATCGGCGCGTCCCGGCCCGAGCAGGTGCACGAGAACGTGAAGGCCGTGGGCGTGACCATCCCGCAGGAGCTGCTCGCCCGCATCGACGACGTCCTCGGTGACACGGTGGAGCGCGACCCCGCCAGGACGGCCGAGAACGCCCCGCAGGAACGGCCGAGCTGAGCAGGGCGGCCCGCGGGCTCGCCGCGGGCTGATAGGAACGCCCCGTGCAGACGTGGCTTCTCACCGGCGGGGCCGGCTACATCGGCGGGCACGTGCTGAGGTCGCTGCGTGAGCGCGGGCACCGTGCGGTCGTGCTCGACGACTTCCGCAGCGGCGCGGAGCGGCGCGTCCCGGCGGGCGTGCCGCTCGTGCGTGCGTCCGTGCTCGACCCGGGGGCCGTCGAGCGCGCGCTGACCGAGCACGCGGTCGACGGGGTCGTCCACCTGGCCGCGCTGAAGGCCGTCGGCGAGTCGGTGGCCCGGCCGACCCACTACTACCGCGAGAACGTCGACGGCGTCCTCGCGGTCGTCGAGGCGATGGCGGCCGCCGGGGTGCGGCGCATCGTCTACTCCTCCAGCGCGGCGGTGTACGGCGCGCCGGCCGGCTCCGTGGTCGACGAGCTGGCGCCGACGGCCCCGCTGAATCCCTACGGCCGAAGCAAGCTGGCCGGCGAGTGGATCGTCGAGGACGCGTCGAGGGCGCACGGCTGGGGCGCCGTCAGCCTGCGCTACTTCAACGTCGTCGGGACGTCGGACCCGAGCCTCGCCGACGGGTCCGGCAGCAACCTCTTCCCCCGGGTCCTCGCGGCCCTGGCCAGCGGCACCCCGCCGGTCGTCTTCGGCACCGACTACCCCACCCCGGACGGGTCGTGCATCCGCGACTACATCCACGTCGGCGACCTGGCGAGCGCGCACCTGGCGGCGCTGGAGGCGACGGCGGCGCCGGGCTACCAGGTGGTCAACGTCGGCCGCGGGCGCGGCTCCTCGGTGCTCGAGGTGCTGGCCGAGTTCGAGCGGGTCGCCGGGCGCCCGATCGAGCGCGTGCTCGGGCCGCGCCGGCCCGGCGACCCGGCCTCGGTGGTGGCGTCGGCCGACCGGGCGCGCGAGGTGCTCGGGTGGCAGGCCACGCACGGGCTCGCCGAGATGGTGGAGAGCACGTGGGCGGCGGCGAACGCCGGGTGACGAGCGGCGCAGCCGACGTGCGGGAGCAGGCCGGAGGTCACTCCAGCGGGCGCAGGCTCATCGGGCCGTAGACGCGCTCGCCGTCGCGGAGCAGGGTGACCTGCTCGACGCCGCCCGAGAGCAGCGCGCGCCAGGACTCCCCGACCCAGGACTCGGCGTCGGCCTGGCTGGGGAAGCCGCCGGGGTCGTCGGCCACGGTCAGCGGTGCCGCGTCGGCGGCCTCGAAACGCCAGGTGAACGTGCTCATGACGTCACCGTACCGACAGGGTCCGACAGCTCCCGCATCGCCGGATCTCTCGGCAGGGCCGCCGGCGCCGCTACCCTCGCCGGGTGCATCCCGCGGCCCCTCCCGACGCCGGCGTCGCCCCCAGCGGTGACGTCGTGGTCGAGGGCAGCGCCGCGACCACCTGGCCGGTCCCCGGCTGCGGCTGCGTCGCCTGCCGCTCGGCGCCGGCTCCGGCCCGGCCGGCGGCGCTGCGGGTCGGCGGGCTGCTGCTCGCGGGCGGGGGCGTCTCGGACGCCGGCGGGACCACGCACCTCGCAGCCGGCGGCCGGCACGAGACCGGCGGCGTCCGGGTCGTGGCCCTCCCCGGGCCTCCCGGCCCCGGCGCTCCACCCGCTCTCGTCGCCCACGTTCCCGACGTCGGGCAGGTCGCAGGTGCGGGGGGTGGCCCGGTCACCCTGCTCTGGGCCGAGGGGCCCGGCCGGCTGCCGGAGACGACCCTCGACGCCCTGCGAGGTGCCGCCCTCGACGCCGCCGCCCTCGACGTGCGCGACACCGACGGCCGGCCCGACCCGATCGTCCTCGCCCACGCCGTCGCCCGGCTCCGGGCCGTCGGTGCGCTCGCCCCCGGTGCTGTCGTCGTCGCGATCGGCCTCGGCCACGACCTGGCCCCCGCCCCGGCCGCGCAGCGGCTCGCCAGGTGGGGGGCGCGGATCGTGCCCGACGGGACCTCGTTGCCTCTCCGGGTGCCACAGACGCCGGCGCCGGAGACACCCTGGCGCACCCTCGTGCTGGGGGCCGCGGCCTCGGGCAAGTCGGCGGTGGCGGAGGACCTGCTGGCGGCCGAGCCCGAGGTCCTCTACGCCGCGACCGGCCCCGCACCGGGTCCCGCCGACGTCGCCTGGGCCGAGCGCGTGCGGGCGCACCGCGGGCGGCGTCCGGCGTGGTGGGCCACGGACGAGACCGGTGAGCTGGCGCGGCTCCTGCGCGCGCCGGGGCCGCCGCTGCTCGTCGACGCCCTGGGCACCTGGGTGGCCGCGACGATGGACCGGGCCGGGGCCTGGGACGATGCGCCCGGATGGCGCGCGGAGGTGGAGGACGAGGTGGACGCGGTGGTGGCGGCCTGGCGGCAGGCACAGCGACGGGTGGTGGCCGTGGGCGAGGAGGTCGGCTGGGGGGTGGTGCCGGCGGAGCCCGGCGTCGCCGCCTTCCGCGAGGTCCTCGGCGGTCTCGCGCGGCGGCTGGCCGAGCAGAGCGAGCAGGCTCTGCTCGTCGTCGCCGGCCGCACCGTCGCCCTCGACCCGCTGGCGGCACCGTGAGCGAGAGCCCGCCCGAGCAGCCCGACCTGGCGTCGATCGCCCTCGTCGTGCGGTGGCCGCCGGTGGAACCCCAGGACGCCGCCCGCGCCGCGCTCGCCGCCGGCGGTCTCGGCCCCGGTTACGGCCGGCTCGGGGAGCTGGCCGTCTGGTGGGCCTCGGTGCGTGACGACGCCCGCGCGGCGGCCCCCGCCCGCGTCGTCGGGATCGGCGTCACCAGCCCGCTGGCAGACGGCAGCCACGCGCGCGTGCGCCGTGAGAGCTGGCCCGACGGCGATCTGTCGACGGACGACGCCCTCGCCTGGGGCATCGACCTCGCCGACTCGCTCGCCGACGAGGGCGCCGACCTGCTGCTCGTCGCGGCGGACGAGCCCGTGGGCCGGCTGGTGCTGGCCGCCGCTCTGCTCGACCTCGGCCCCGTCGAGGCGCTCGGCTGGCCGCGACCCGAGGACGGCAGCCGGGACCCCGCCCTGACGGGCCTGCTGGACGACGCCCGGTGGATGGACGAGGCGACGGCGCTGCGGGACGGCCTGCGGCGGGTGCGTGCGGACGAGGACCACCCCACCGCGATGCTGCGGTCACTCGGCAGCACCGTGCTCGCCGCGGCCACCGGCCTGCTGCTGCAGGCCGCCGCGCGGCGCACGCCGGTGGTGCTCGACGGCCCGGGCGCGGCCGCGGCGGGCTTGCTCGTACGCGGACAGGCGTGGGAGGCACCCGACTGGTGGCAGGTGGCCCCGCGGCCCGACGACACGTTGCACGAGCGCACGGTCGCCGGGCTGCGGATGACGCCGCTGCCCGGCCTCGCGATCGCCGTCGAGGACGGCACGGCGAGCCTGCTCGCGGCCGACCTGGTGGCCGCGGCCGCCGGTCTGCTGGCAGCGGCGCCGCCGCCCGCCCCGCCGGCGGATCTCGACGGGACCGGGGACTCCTGGCCGACGGTTCTCGACGACCAGCTCGACGACCCGCTCGACGACCCGCTCGAGGCGGACGCCGCCGCACCCCTCGACCCCGACGCCCCGTGACCGGTGCGCGCCCGCGCGACGGCCTGCTGCTCGCCCTCGGCACGCTCACCGTGCTGCGAGTGCCTCCGCCCGCCCGGGTCGATCGCGGTACCGCCGCGGTCGCCATGACGCTCGCGCCGCTCGTCGGCGCGCTCGTCGCGGCCCCGGCCGCGATCGTCGCCGTGATCGCCCTAGCCGCCGGTGCGGGGCCCCTCGTCGCCGCGGGCCTCGCGGTGGCCGCGCTCACCTTGGCCTCCGGCGGGCTCCATCTCGACGGTCTCGCGGACACCGTCGACGGCGTCGCCGGCGGGCGCGGCGACCGCCGGCGCTCGCTCGAGATCATGCGTCAGGGCCAGGTAGGCCCGCTGGGGGCGGCGGCACTCGTGCTCGTCCTCGTCGTCCAGGTGGCCGCTCTCGCCCAGTGCCTCACCGGGGCCGGCTCCACGGGCCGGGTCGGATGGGGCGCGCTCGCCCTGCCGATCGCGGCCGCGGGGGGCCGCGCGGTGCTGCCGCTGCTCTGCGCGCGGGGCGTGCCTGCCGCTCGCCCCGGTGGTCTCGGAGCAGCCGTCGCCGGGAGCGTGCCGCGGCCGCTGGCCCTCGCGGTGCTGATCGTCGTGGCAGCCCTCGCGTGGCTGGCCACCGCGTGGGCGCCCGTCGCCGTCTCGCCCCTGCGGGCCGCGCTCGCGGTCGTGGCCGGGGCCGTCGTCGGCGCGCTGCTCGCCGGGCGGGCGGCCCGCCGGCTGGGCGGGATCACCGGCGACGTGCTCGGAGCCGGCGTCGAGTACGGGGTGACCGCTGCCCTCGTGCTCCTGTCGGCGGGCTGGGCCGGCTGACGACGGCGGCCGCCGGATCAGGTCAGCTCAGGCGGGCCGGGAGTCGACGAACGGGGGCTTGACCACGCGGCACCGCAGCGGCCGGCCGCGGACGTCGACGACCACCTCGTCGCCCTCGCTCACCGATCGCGCGAGCAGGGCCAGCCCGATGCCCTGCCGGAGGGTGGGCGAGAAGGTGCCCGACGTCGTGCGCGCCGACCTCGCCATCGGCCAGCACGGGCAGGCCGGCCCGGGGGACGCCGCGCTCGAGCGCCAGCAGGCCCCGGAGCAGCCGCTCGGCCCCCCGCTCACGCTCCGCCAGCAGGACGCTGCGACCCCAGAACGCGGGCTTCGACCAGCCGACCGCCCAGCCCGATCGGGCCTGGACCGGGGTGATGTCGAGGGTGAGCTCGTGGCCGTGCAGCGGGTAGCCCATCTCGGTGCGCAGGGTGTCGCGGGCGCCCAGCCCGCACGGCAACCCCTCCTGCGCGCGCACCTGCTCGAGCAGCGCGTCCCACAGCGCGCCGGGCGCGGCCCCGGCGGGCGGGATCAGCTCGTAGCCCCGCTCGCCGGTGTAACCGGTGCGACAGACGGTCAGGGTCGCGCCGCCCCATTCGGCGGGCTCGAAGGACATGTACGGCATGCCGGCGGGGAGCCCCAGCGCCTCGAGCACGGCGTCGGCACGCGGGCCCTGGACGGCGAGCACGCCGTACTGCTCGTGCTCGTTCGTGACGGTGACGCCGGCCGGGGCCGCGGCGGCCAGCCGGCGCGCGACGTCGGCGGCGTTGGCGGCGTTCGGCACGAGGAACACGTCGTCGGCGGAGCGCAGGTAGACGATCAGGTCGTCGACCACGCCGCCGGTCGCGTCGTCGCAGCAGAGGCTGTACTGCGCACGGCCCGGGCCGATCCGGGCGAGGGCGTTCGTCAGCGCGCCGTCGACGAGCGCCGCCGCGCCCTCCCCCCGGACGCCGACCTTGCCGAGGTGGCTCACGTCGAAGAGGCCCACCCGCCGGCGGACCGCCTCGTGCTCGCGCAGGACCCCGCCGCCGGGGTACTCGATGGGCATCTCCCAGCCGCCGAAGTCGGCCAGCTTCGCCCCGAGGGCCACGTGCCGGGCGTGCAGCACGGTGCGGCGGCCCCCGGCGGGGCGGTCCGTAGCGGTCGTGGTGCTCATGCGCGGCAACCTAGCCGCCGGCCCCGACAGGCGCGACGCACGGGCCCGGCCATGCCCTGGGCGGGTCGGTCACTGCCGGGCGAACGCCGCGCCCGGGCGCGCTCGCCGGGAGCGGCAACTAGCATCGCCGCGTCCAGCCCCCAGCCTGAAGGACCATCGTGGCCACGCTCTCCCTGTCGACCGCCAGCCCCGCCGAGGTCGCCGCCGACGTCCTCGTGCTCGCCGTCCGCGCGCCGGCCGAGCCCGGCGGAGACCCGGCCCTGCTCGGCGCCGAGGCGCTCCCCGAGGGGCTGCGCACCGCGCTGTCGCCGGCGGTGCTGCGCGGTCTCGGCATCACCGGCCGGCCGGACACCGTGCACCGGATGCCCTCGGCGGGCGCCGTCGCGGCGCCGGTCCTCGCGCTCACCGGTGTCGGCTCGCGTCGCGAACCCGACGCCGAGTCGCTGCGCCGGGCGGCGGGTGCCGCCGCCCGCGAGCTCGCCGGCACCGGCACGGCCGCCTTCGCGCTCCCGGCGGCCGACGAGGCCGCGGTGGCAGCGGTCGCCGAGGGCGCCCTGCTGGGGGCCTACGCCTTCGGCCGCTACCGGGTGCGCTCCGCGCAGGGCCGGCCCGCGCCGCTCGCCCAGGTCGTCGTGCTGGCGCCCGCGGGCTTCGGCGGCGCGGACGCGCTCACCACCAGGGCGACGGTCCTCGCCGAGGCGGTGGCCGTCACCCGCGACCTGGTCAACACGCCGCCGTCCGACCTGTACCCCGCGAGCTTCGCCGACGAGGCCGCCCGGGTGACGCGAGGGCTGCCGGTGGAGCTGACCGTCCTCGACGACGACCAGCTGCGCGAGGGCGGCTACGGCGGCCTCGTCGGCGTCGGCCAGGGGTCGACCCGCGGCCCGCGCCTCGTCAGGGTGGACTACGCCCCCCAGGGCGCCCGCGGGCACGTCGCCCTCGTCGGCAAGGGCATCACCTTCGACTCCGGCGGCCTGTCGATCAAGACCGCCGCCGGCATGGAGGAGATGAAGTCCGACATGGCGGGCGCCGCGGCGGTCCTGTCGACCGTGGTCGCGGCCGCCCGCCTCGGCGTCCCGGTGCGCGTCAGCGGCTGGATGGCCCTCGCCGAGAACATGCCGTCGGGATCGGCCCAGCGCCCGAGCGACGTCCTCACCACGTACGGCGGCCGCACCGTCGAGGTCCTCAACACGGACGCCGAGGGCCGGCTCGTGCTGGCCGACGCGATCGTCGCCGCCGGCGAGTCGAACCCCGACCTGATCGTCGACGTCGCGACCCTGACGGGTGCGCAGACGGTCGCGCTGGGCAAGCGCGTCTCGGCCGTGATGGCCAACGACGACGCCCTGCGCGAGCGGATCACGCGGCTGGCGGGCGAGGCCGGCGAGCAGGTGTGGCCGATGCCGCTGCCGCCGGAGCTGCGCCCCAGCCTCGACTCCCCCGTCGCCGACATCGCCAACATGGGTGACCGCTTCGGGGGGATGCTGGTCGCCGGCCTGTTCCTGGCCGAGTTCGTCGGCCGCCGCGCGAGCGCGGCCGACGACGCGGCCGGCTCGGAAGGTCCGGACGCCGGCACGCAGACCCTGCCCGGGACCGACGGGGACTCCGGCTCCGACGGGCGTATCCCGTGGGCCCACCTCGACATCGCGGGGCCGTCGTTCAACAGCGGCTCCCCGCACGGCTACACGCCGGTCGGCGGCACCGGGATCATGGTGCGGACCCTGCTGCGGCTGCTCGAGGACGTCTCGGCGTCGGGAGCCTGACGCCGCCGGGACCGCCGCGGCCGCAGGGCCGCGGCGGTGCCGGCGGCCCGCTGTAACGCCTTCGCGCCCGGCGTCGTTGCCCGTGTGTCCCGGCGCGCTGCCCGAACCCCCGAGCGGGCCGCGCGTCGGGACCTCGTCGTCCGGTGGCCCTCTCGCCCCGAGTGGCCCACCCCCTGCGGTTGTCACGATCGGCCCCGGTCCCCACCCATCTCCGGTGACCGGCTGCGGTGAGCCGGCCGCACTGTCGGGCCGAGGGGGCAGGGGATGGACGTCGCGGGGCTGATGTCGCGGTTCGCGCCGCCGCCCGGGGACGCCGCCCAGGTGCGCGCCGCGGCCGAGCAGTGGCGTGTGGCGGCGGGGGCGCTCGAGGCGCTCGCCGACGCGACCGGGTCACGCGTCGCCGCGCTCGGGGGCCGCTGGAGCGGCCCTGCCCGGCAGGCGTTCGACGGTCACTGGCGGGCCTTCGCGCAAGGGCTGGGGGACGGCGCGGGCGAGCTGCGGGCGGCCGCCCAGGTGCTCGACCGGGTCGCCGCCGCGGTCGACGAGGCGCGCGCCCGGTACGCGCAGGTGATGGCCGCGTCGGCCGCCACGGTGGCCGCAGGCCTCCTGCTCACGCCGTTGACGCTGGGCGCCTCCGACGCCGTCGCGGGCGGCGTGGTCGCCGGCGAGGTGGGCCTGCTGCTCGCCACGCTCGCCGAGGCGCTCGGCGTCGAGGCGGCCACGCTGGCCGGCCTGACCATCACCGCGGCCAGGGTCGCCACGGCCTTCACCGCGCAGACGGGTGTGGCGCTGGGGGCCGACATGGCGTCGGGCGCGCTCCTCTACGCCGACCACGACCCCTTCGGCCACCTCGACGTCGCCGCGGACCTCGAGCTCGGGCTGATCGGCGCGGCGGCCGTGCCGCTCGGCGCGCTGACGGCGGCCGGGGCCGCCCGCGTGCTGCCGGGCTCGGCGCTGCGCGGCGCCGGCGGCCGCCTGACCTCCGCGGCCCTCGACGGGGCGTCCTTCGGCGCTGCGGACGCACTCGTACGCCGCGCGCTCGACGGTTCCGTCGACCCGGCGGAGGCGGTGTTCGCCGCCCTCGGTGCGGGAGCGGGCTCCCTCGCCGTCCGGTCGCTGGTCCGGCCCCGGGGCGAGCCGACCGGCGGGATCCCCCGTGCCGGCGGCGGCCCTCTCCCGGAGGGCGTCGCGTCGCCCACCGGCACGTCCCAGGCAGCCGGATCGGCCGGCCCCGCCGAACACCTGCCGCAGCACCTGCGCGAGGTCTTCGCGGCCAGCACCGCCGTGCCCGCCGGGCGCAGCTTCTTCGTCCCGAAGGACGACCCGTGGTTCGCCCGCATGGTCCAGAGGGTGCCGACCCAGCCGGGCCGCGCCGTCGTGTTCGTCCACGGCAACGCCCTGGGCGTGCGATCCGCCGGCCTGTCACTCTCGCCGGAGGAGCTCGCCGAACTGGTCCGGGTCGACCCCCGGCTCTCCGGGCGTCCACTGACGCTCTTCGCCTGCGAGACGGGCCGGCTCGACGACGGCTTCGCCGCACGGCTGGCCCGCGAGCTCGGCGTCGAGGTCGTCGCCCCCACGGAGCTGGCGTGGCTGGGGCCCGGCGGCGACATGTACACGACCACGGGCAGACTCGTCCGCGACGGCTGGCTCCAGACCGTTCCGCACGACGGCACCTGGCGCCGGTTCCGGCCGCCGATCGCGCCGTGAGCCGATCAGGAGGCGACATGAGCAGGAGCCGGATCGCGCGGGTCTTCGACGGCGACGGCGACGCACCAGTCGAGGGCCCCGGGCGCACGACGCTGCCCGACCCCCGGGAGCGTGCCCGGGTGGTCGAGTTCCTCGACGGCGGTGAGATCCTGGCCGCCGGTGGGCCGCTCTCCCCCGACGTCCTGGCCCCCGATCACCCGGTGGTCGTCCCGGCCGGCTACGCCACCGACGGCACCTGGATCTGGTCGGCGTCGCTGCGCTACTACGTGGCGACGCACGGCCTCGCACCCGAGCCCGACCTGCTGGCCCACATCCGCGCTCACGGCTACCGCGCCCGGACGCCGACGCCGGCGGAGCTCGCCGAGGCGCAGAGCGACCTGTACGCCTTCTTCCGCACCGCCACCTAGGATCACCGCGTGGTCCTGCCACCGTCGGCGCTCGCCCGCCTCAGCGCCGGCGCACTGATCCGCAACGCCGACGGCGCCGTCCTCCTCGGTAAGCCCACCTACAAGCCCGGGTGGGAGCTACCGGGGGGTTTCGTCGAACCGGGCGAGACGCCCAGCGCCGCGTGCCGCCGCGAGCTCCGCGAAGAGCTCGGCATCGACCGGCCACCGGGCCGCCTGCTCCTCGCCCAGTGGGCGGTCGGCGTCGACGGCGTCGAGATCGTGCTGTTCGTCTTCGACGGCGGCACGATGACCGAGGCGGAGCACGCAGCGGTCGTCGTCGACGGCGTCGAGATCGAGGCGATCCGGTGGGTCCCGCCGGCCGCGCTCACCCGTCACGCCCCGCCGGGCCTTGCGCGCCGGCTCCTGCTCGCCCTCGACGCGGCGCGCACGGGCAGCACCGTCTACGCCGAGCCTGGTCGCGTGCACGACGTGGCACCCGCCGTCTGAGCAGGGCCCGCGGCCCGGGCGTCCCGTCAGCGGCCGGTGCGGTCTCCCGCAGGCAGCAGCGCGGCGAGGCCCTTGCCCCAGTCGCGGGCCCGCTCGGTCTCGCCGTCACGCAGCGGGCCGGTCCCGCTGGTGACGACGAACCCGGTGGACTCACCGACGACCACGCCTCCCGCGCGGTGTGCCGCGCGAGCGATCCGCCGAGCCGCCCCGCCCGAGAACCGCGAGTCGAGCCGGGTGTCGAAGGCAGCGACGCGCTGCCCGGGGTCAAGGCCCAGCCCCAGGAGCTCACGCAGCCCCGGGCCGGCGGCGTCCGGGTCGTGCTCGCCCGCCGGCGGCTTGGCCGCGTCCTGCGCGATCCGGGCCGTCCGGGTGCGGGTGGAGCTCATGCCCCAGGCGTGGGTCGGGCAGCCGAGGACCAGCAGGTCCAGGCCGCCCAGCGCCGGGCGCCCCAGGCCGACGACGTCCGCGGCCGACCGGCACGTCACCTCGACGTCGGGGCGCGCGACCGCCAGACCGGCCGCCACCTCCTGCGCGACACGCCGGGTGTTGCCGTACAGACTCTCGTGGACCACCAGTACACGCATCGTCCTCACCTCACGGTTCGAGCCTTCTCGCCGGGCGCGCCGGCTGCGAGAGGCTTTGGTCCCTGACCGGCAGCGAGAGGCGGAGGACATGACCCGAGCGACCGGCGACGACCGGCCAGGTGACGAGGCGCTGACGGCCGCCGGCGACGTGGCCGCCGGAGCCACACGCCTCGAGCCGGCCTGGCGACGGGTCACCGAGGGCGAGCACCGTGGCCCGGTGGCAGTGGCGATCCTGGCCATGATCGCCCTGCAAGCGCGGGTGCCGGAGCGGTTCTCGATCTTCAGCTGGTGGGTGCTGCCCACCCTGGAGGCGGGGATCCTGGTCGCTCTCGTGCTCGCGAACCCCGGGCGGATGGGCGCGTCGGGGCGCGTGCTGCACGGCCTGAGCCTGTCGCTCATCGCGATCGCCAGCCTGGCGAACGGGTGGGCGGCCGTCGTCCTGGTGGTGGAGCTCGTCCAGGGCAGCCAGGGCCGCGACGCGCCCACCCTGCTGGCCACCGGCGGCAACGTCTGGGTGACGAACATCGTGATCTTCGCACTCTGGTACTGGGACCTCGATCGCGGCGGCCCCGGTGCTCGGGCGCGCGCCGAGCAGGACCAGCCCGACTTCCTCTTCGCCCAGATGACGGCGCCGGAGATCGCCGACCGCGACTGGGAGCCGAGGTTCGCCGACTACCTGTACCTCGCGTACACCAACGCCACGGCGTTCAGCCCGACGGACACGCTGCCGTTCTCACGTGGGGCCAAGATGGCGATGATGGTGCAGTCCGCGATCGCTCTGACGATCGGGGCGCTGATCATCGCCCGGGCGGTGAACATCCTGCAGTGAGGCCTGCAGCGCCGGCCCCTCGGCTCCCGGTCAGCCGCCAGCCGGTCAGCCGCCCGCCGGTCGCTGCCGCGGCGCGGCCCACGCGCCCCCCGTCGACTCGCGGACGACGAGGCGGTGGCCGGCGGTGATCGTGCGGGCCGGGCCGGTGGCGCCGTCGATGCGCGCCGCCAGCAGTTCGAGCGCGGCCTCGGCGATCTGCTGCGTGTCGAGCGCCACGGTGCTCAGCGACGGGGACGAGTAGCGGGCGTCCTCGATGTCGTCCACGCCGATCACCGCGACCTCCTCCGGCACCCGCACGCCCGCCTCCGCCAGCGCCCGCAGCGCACCGAGCGCCAGTAGGTCGTTGAAGCAGACGATCGCGTCCGGCGGCTCGCTCAGGGCGAGCACGGCGCGCGCGGCGTCCGCGCCCTGCTCCCGGTGCCAGGGGTCGGCGTGGACGATGAGCGCCGGGTCGACCTCGAGGCCGGCCCGGCCGAGCCCGAGCAGGTACCCCTCCAGTCGCAGCCGGGCCGTCACGCCCGCCGCGGTGGTCTGCACCCCCAGCGCGGCGATCCGCCGGCGGCCCAGGCCGGCGAGGTGCTCGACGGCCGCCGCGGCGACCGCGATGTTGTCGACCGTCACGAGATCGACGGTGGCTCCCGACACCCGCTCGCCGAGCAGGACCAGGGGCGGCGCCGTACCGCCCTCGGGGAGGTCACTGGCCTGCAGGGCCAGCGGAGAGAAGATCAGCCCGTCGATGAGGTGGGGGCGGATGCCCGAGGCCGCCAGTCGCTCCTGCGCCAGCTCGCCCCGCGTCTCGTCGACGAGGATCGTCCAGCCACGGCCCCGGGCCGCGTGCACGATGTGGTGGGCGAGCTCCGCGAAGTAGGGCGCGTGCAATTCCGGCAGAGCAAGCGCGAGCACACCCGACCGGCCGCTGCGCAGGCTGCGTGCCGCCGCGTTGGGAACGAAGCCCAGCTCCTCGATCGCCGCCTGAACGCGCATCCGGGTCTCGGCCGTGACGTGCTCGTAGCCGTTGACGACGTTGCTGACCGTCTTGATGGAGACGCCCGCTCGCGTCGCGACCTGCTTCATCGTTGACCGCATGGCGCCTCCCGGCCCGCAGGCTAATCCGCGGGGGCGATCTGTACAACGTTGAGCACGGCGGACATACGTGATTCTTCGGGGGTCGCGCGGCCGCTAGGGATGACTTCGGGTCACGGCGCTCGTCGTGTCCATGACCAGTAGCTCACGAGGAGCGCGAGGAGTCACCATGCGCACGACCATCCCCTGCCTGTGGTTCGACGGGCAGGCCGAGCAGGCCGCGAAGCTCTACACATCACTGTTCCCCGACAGCGCCATCACAAGGGTCGACCACTACGGCCCCGACATGCCCATGCCCGAGGGGACCGTGCTGACGGTCGAGTTCACCCTGGCCGGTGTGGACTACCTCGCCCTGAACGGCGGCCCGGAGTACCACTTCACACCTGCGGTGTCGTTCCAGATCATGTGCGAGGACCAGGACGAGGTCGACCACTACTGGGAGGGGCTGACCGCGGGTGGCGGCGAGCCTGGCCCCTGCGGCTGGCTGACCGATCCCTTCGGGCTGTCGTGGCAGGTGGTGCCGGTCGAGCTCTCCGAGCTCATGCGGGACCCGGACGCCGCCCGTGCGCAGCGGGCCACCCAGGCGATGATGCGGATGGGCAAGCTCGACATCGCCGAGCTGCGCCGGGCGGCCGACGGCGGCTGACACCCGCGACCCCGGGCGAGCAGGATGTTCGGGCACGAATCGTTGGCAGCGGTGAGTGCGGCGGTTAGCCTGGTCGTCCAGCGGCGCCGAGCACGACCCGGCGGCGCCCATCGGGGGCAGGGGAGTCGTCCGTGACCTTCTCCGGCTATCACTCGCTCGTACTCGTCGACGTCGAATCCCGCGACGGCCGCGCGTTCGTCGCCGCCCGCGGCGAGCGGCGGGCGCTGCGCAGGATCCTCGACGACGCCTGCGCCGCCACCGGCGCGGGTCGGCACGACGTGCACCGCAGCAGCCGGGGCGAGGGGTTCGTCCTCGCGTTCCATGCCGCCACGGCCAAGGCCGACCTCACGACGCGCTTCGTCCGGGCCCTCGACCTCGGCCTCCGCGAGCACGCCGAGCTGGCCCCGCCCGGCGGGAGCTTCAGGCTGCGGGTCGCCCTGCATGCCGGCGACGTCCGGTTCAGGGGCACCTCCTGGACCGGCCAGGCGCTGGCCGAGGCGGCCGCCCTCGCGGACAGCGACGTGCTGCGGCGCGTGCTCGCCGCCGCACCCGGCGCCACCAGCGCGCTCGCGGTGAGCGCGGCGTGGTACTCCGCCACCATCGAGCAGGGGCGTGCCGACGGCGCGGGCTTCGCCCGCGTCTGGATGCCCGCGGCGGCCGGCGGCAGGGCCTGGGTGCGCGTGCCGGGCATCCCCCGGCCGCCCGGGCTGACGTCGGCCGACACGGTCCGCCCCGTCCCCACCCCGCGAGCGGCCGGCGAGCTCCTCCCCGGGAGCGCTTGAAAGGGACGGTCAGGGGCGCGTCGCGAGCACCAGCTCGGTGACGACCGGCCCGAGCGGGTAGCGACCGGCCGGGTCGACCGCCAGGAGCTCCGCCCGCAGGTCCGCCTCGAAGGCTGTCCGGCGGTCCCCGAGCCGGGCGGGCGAGGTGAAGCTGTACGAGAACTGGGTCCCGACCACGTCGTCCACCGTCAGCGTCACGTCCGTGTGGTCGAACGTGATCGTCTCGACCCGGGCGAACGCCGACTCCGCCAGGACCCGGACGTGGTCCTCGGTGTTGATGACCGCGTGATCGCGCGGTAGCGCGTAGCGGTCGACGACGCGCCGGACCGCCTCGACCCAGGCGGGCTTCGGCGCGTCACCCTCGAGTCCCCTCTCGAGCGTGCGGAGCAGCGCGACGCCGCCGCCCGCCGCGACGAGCCGGTCGAGCACGGCGAGGACCGCGGGCCGGTCCATCCAATGGAACGAGCGGCCCATCGTGACGGCGTCGACGCCGCCGGCGACGTCCGGAGCGAGCTCCGCGAGCCGGGTGGAGTCCCCGAGCCGCCACTGCACGTTCCCCACCGGGCCGCCCTGGCGCGCCTGCGCGAGCATGTCCGGCGCCGGGTCGACCGCGACGACGCGCCCCACCAGCGGGGCCATCCCCCGGGCGACGCCGCCGGTACCGGTCCCCAGGTCCAGCACCGTGCTCGCGGCGCCGAGACCGAAGGCGCGCGCGATCGCGGGGAACGCGCGCGGGTCGTACGGCCGGCGGTGGCGTGCGTAGTAGGGCGCCGCGGACGCGAAGATCTCGCCCGGATCGCTCATCCGGGCAGCTCCCGCACCGTCGACGCGAAGACGGCGGACCTGCGCGTGTACGTGCCGTACTCGGCGGGGCTCGGTGCCGCCGGCGAGAACAGCACGACGCCGCCGGCCGGGGTCAGCTTTGCGGCGAGCCGCACGGCGTCCGCGACGTCGTCCGTGCGTTCCACCGCGACACCGCCCTTGTCGGCACCGCGCTCCGCCGGGAAGGGACACCGCGCTCCGCTGGGACACCCTGCTCGACCTCGGCCTCGCGCAGGGCGGCGGCGAGCCGGGCGCCGGCGGGGCCCATCGCCACGACCGCCACCAGCCCCTCGCCCACACGAGCGGTCAGGTATCGCACCAGCGGCTCGTAGTCGATGCCGCGGTCGAGCCCGCCGGCCAGCAGCGTCAACGGGCGCCCGGCGTAGGCCTCGCACGCCGCGACGGCGGCCTGGGCGGAGGTGGCGAGGCTGTCGTCGACGAAGGTCACGCCGGCGACCGTCGCCACGGGCTCGAGCCGGTGCGGCAGCGGCGCGAAACCCGCCAGCGCATCCTCGAGCCGCCCGCGCTCCCCCACCACGTTCACGCCGAGCGCGTCCAGCACGGCGACGGCCGCCGCGACGTTGGCCCGGTTGTGCGGCCCCGGCAGCCGCGACCGGGCGAGCCCCAGCGCCGGGACGCCGCCGACCAGCACGCACGGCTGCCGCCGGCGTCGTCGCCCACCCGCACCCGGCTGCGTCCCGCCACCGTAGGTGTCGGCACCGGCCAGGGCGGGGTCGGCGAGCAGGGCCCGTACGCCGGGATCGGCCTCGTTGACGAGGGCCCTGCCGGCCCGGGGCGCGCTCCCCGGCACCCGCGCCCGGACCCTCCCCTCTGCCCGCACCCGAGCACTGCGCCGCGAACAGCCGCAGCTTGTCGGCGTAGTACCGCTCCACGCCGCCGTGCCACGGCAGGTGGTCGGGGAAGAGCGAGGTCAGGACGGCGACGCGCGCCGGCGAGAGCACGGACGCCGCTTGGTAGCTCGACACCTCCGCCACCACCACCGGCCCGGCGGCGGGGTCGGCCGGCAGCTCGGGCAGGAGGTCGAGCAGCGCGGTGCCGATGTTGCCGGCGGCCAGGATCGGCACGCCCACCGCGGCGAGCAGGTGAGCGCTCAGCCGCGTCACGGTCGACTTGCCCTTGCTCCCCGTGACGGCGACGGTCCGGGCGCCGTGCGACGCCAGGAACAGCTCGGTCCCGCAGGTCACGCGCACGCCCACGGCCTGCAGCGCGAGCACCTCGGGCCGGTAGCGGCTCACCCCGGGCGAGAGCAGGACGACGTCCGCGCCGCCGGTGCCCGCCGAAGCGGGACCCACCGGGACGTCGCCGAGGCCGGCGCCGACCCAGGCGGCGAGCTCATCCGACGACGGGTCGCCGTCCACCAGCGCCACGGCGCCGCGAGCTCCTGCCCGCAGGGCGGCACGAGCCGCCGCCCTGCCCCTCCGCGCCCAGGCCCCAGACGGCGACCCGCCGGCCGGCGAGGTCGTCGGCCGTGAAGGCCGCGCTCACGCGGTCGCCACGGGCTGCCCCTGGCGCAGCGCCTCGGTCAGCGCGGCCCACGCGTGCGCGGGCAGCTCGTGCTCCGGGCTCGGTGCGAACACCGCGGCGCACCTGCCCGTCGCCCGGCATCCGCCGGCGGCCCGCAGCTCCGTCACGAGGGTCTCGACGAGCGCGCTGCCGGCCCACTGGCCGCGAGCGGCGGCGCAGGTCGAGCGCCACCTGCGACTCCTCGATCTCGCCGACGCACTCGAACGGTTTGAACCCCGTCAGCCCCAGCAGCTCGCGGTACCCCTCGAGCTGGGCGGGGTCCGCGAGCAGGTCCGCACCGACGATCGCACACCAGCTCCTCGCGGCGCAGGAACGGCGCGAGCGCCAGGAAGACGAACCGGCACTTGGGGCAGTGGCCGCACCAGCGGTCGACGCGCCGGCCCTCCTCGAGCCGGAAGGCCGCGTTGCAGCTCGTGAACACGGGGTGGAACTCGGGGTGCCGGGCGAAGACCGCCGCGATCTGCAGCTCGGACAGCGGCCGCAGCAAGGAGTAGTAGGTCAGCTCGGGGGTCACCCCGGCGAGGGCGGCGCGGAGCCGGCGTTCGGCCGCCAGCCCTTGCTGTACTGGTGGTTGACCGGCAGCCCGTTGCGCACGAAGCTGCCGACGTTCGACGACCGCTCGTTCGAGAACACCACCTCGTCCGCGCCGGTCACGAGCGCCTGGGCGACGGCCGCCAGGCTGACGATCGCGGTGACCGGGACGTGCCCGTTGAGCGCACCGGACCGGTTCAGCCGGCCGAGCGCGGGGTCGAGGGCGCGCCGCGCCACGACCAGCGGCAGCCCCGCGGCCTCGGCGCACTCCCGGGCGCGCCCGGTGGCCGCCGATGCTGAACGGCACCACCGTCCTCGCCCGCCGCCCGCAGCACGGCGAGGCTGACGCACGAGTCCTTGCCGCCGCCGACGGCCACCAGCGAGCGCCGCGGCAGCCCGAGCCCCGTGACGGCCGCGGCGGCCGGTCGCGCCTGCCCGGACCGCCTGCTCGAAGACGGGGCGCTCGCGACAGGTCGATCGCCGTTCTCGTAGGCGAACTCGCCGAGGCCCTCGCGGTAGAGGGCCTCGAGCCACGCACGCTCCGGCCCGACAGGGCCGGGACGCCGACCGTGCGGGGCGCGGCCGTCTTGTAGTAGCTGACGCCGGCGGCGAGCCAGAGCAGCCGGGCGACGCGCTCGAAGGCCGCGGCGCGAGCGGGTGTGAGCGGCGCCCGCGCGGCCTCGAACGTGACGTCTCGGCGAGGTCGACCAGGCCGTCGCGGCCCGACAGCCGGTACCGCGCGGTGACGGTCAGGGCGCTCGTGGTCGACGTCCACGCCGGTGTACGTGAACCGCTCGTACCCCGCCGGATCGAACAGCCGCCGTCCTGCGGGCCGTTCTGTGAAGCACGTCCAGCAGGCTACCCGGGCGCCGGAATGCTGCCCGGGCAGGTCGCTGCGGCGCGGGTCCAGTCGACGGCGCCGAGGCGCAGAGACGCTCAGCGCGGCGGCCACGGCAGCCTCGGCGGCGGCGGCGGGCAGCGTGACCATCTGCCAGCCCGGCAGCCAGGTAACCCGCGAGGACGTCCCCGGCGCCGGTGGTGTCGACGATGTCCGCGGGCGCGACCGGGTACGCGGGCAGCGCGACGACCTCAGCGACCGGCCGCGACCGCTCAGCTGCCCGCGGCTGCCGGTGATGTACGTAGCTGCCGGCACGCTCAAGGTGAGCCACCAGCGCCGCCGCCAGCTGGGCGGCGCTCGCCGAGCGGGCGGCGTCTGCTCCGCTGGGGCTGGCTTTGCTCGACGGCAACATCGCCAGAGCCTCGTGCTCGTCTGACGACGAGGGGGTCGGCACGGGCCGAGCAGCCGGCCGGGATCGCGGCGACCGGCGCGGCGTTCAGCACGAACCGGGCGCGCGTGTGCGTCGCGGCGGCCGCCACGGCGTCGAGGGGCACCTCGAGCTGGGCGAGGACGACACGTCGGCCGCGGCCAGCAGTGCCGCTCGCGGCGGGCGACGTCGCCGGGGGCCAGCAGGGCGTCGGCCCCCGGAACCACGATCGATGGCGTTCTCGCCGTTCGCTGTCGTCCCGACCCTGGCACGTAAGGCGGCGCCGGTGGGCGCGTCGAGGTTCGCCGCACCCAGGTCGTCCCGACGCCCTCCGCGGGTGGCCAGCGCCAGCACCTCGTCGCCGCTAGGGATCTCGGCACCGACGGCCGCGACGTACTCGACCCGCGCGCCGGCCCGCGCGGCCGCGACCGCTTGTCGAGCCCCTTGCCGCCGGGTGCCCGCAGGTAGGAGCGCGCCGTGATCGGTCTCGCCGGCGCCCGCCGCGCGCTCGGTCCCGGACGACGTGGTCGGGGCCACAGGTCCACCGAGCTCGACCACCGCGACTATGTGCTGGACATGGCCTCTGCGGAACACGGCGCCCATCCTGCCTCTTTCCTGCCATCACCTGCGGATGCGCTCCCGGCAACCGTGCAGGTGCCCCCGGCGGGCCGTGGCGAAGGCCGCCGTCCCCTCGTCCAGGACAATGGGCGTCATGGCAGCATGGTCACCGCAGAGACCTATCGCGTCACCGCCCGCTGCCGTCGCAGGGCGACTGGGTCGCGCGCTCTCGCCGACGAGGTGATCGTGGCCGACGCGCGGGCCACCGCCGATCGGCGCATCGACCGTCACGCCGGCACGGCACGACCGATCGTCTGCGCGTCGGGCATCAGCCCGTCGGGGCCGATCCACCTGGGCAACCTGCGCGAGGTGATGACCCCGCACCTGGTCGCCGACGAGATCCGCCGGCGCGGCCACGACGTCGTGCACCGCTCTCCTGGGACGACTACGACCGGTTCCGCCAGGTGCCCGCCGGGCATCGACCCGACCTGGGCCGAGCACATCGGCAAGCCGCTGACCGCGGTCCCGCCGCCGCCCGGCAGCACGCACCCGAACTGGGCCGAGCACTTCAAGGCGCCGCTGTCGCCGCGCTGGCCGGCTCGGCATCGAGGTCCGCGGTCAGCCAGACTGCAGATGTACACCTCCGGCGCCTACCGCGAGCAGGTCCTGCTGGCCATGCGCGAACGGAAGCGCATCGACGCGATCCTCGGCCGGTACCGCACCAAGAAGGCCGCGTGCCACGCACCCAGCAAGCTCGCCGCGGCCGACGCCGAGGCCGCGATGGCCGCAGCCGAGGGTTCCGGCGCGGCGACGAGGACGACGGCGCGCCGCGCGCCGGCTACTTCCCGTACAAGCCGTACTGCTCGGTCTGCGGCCGGGACACTGACCACGGTCACCGCGTACGACGACGCCACCACCGAGATGACCTACACCTGCGACGTGCGGGCACACCGAGACCGTGCTGCTGCGCGAGCACCGCCGGGGCAAGCTGGTGTGGAAGGTCGACTGGCCGATGCGCTGGGCCTACGAGGGCGTCGTCTTCGAGCCGTCCGGTGTCGACCACCCGTCGCCGGGGTCCTCGTTCGTCGTCGGCGGCCAGATCGTGCGCGAGGTCTTCGGCGGCCAGCAGCCGATCGGCCCGATGTACGCCTTCGTCGGCATCAGCGGCATGGCGAAGATGAGCAGCTCGCGGGGCGGCGTGCCGACCCCGGCCGACGCCCTGGAGATCATGGAGGCGCCGCTGCTGCGCTGGCTGTACGCCCGACGCCGGCCGAACCAGGCCATCACGGTCGCGTTCGACCAGGAGGTCCAGCGGCTCTACGACGAGTGGGACGCGCTGTCGC
>CAWCCY010000017.1:0-53706 GCA_963794075.1 uncultured Actinomycetota bacterium | reverse complement strand
ATCCGTGGGTTCCGGGTTCGAGCCCCGGGAGGCCTACTCTATCAGGCATTATGTATAAATACATGCGTTGCGGATCATGTGCGTGACACGAACTCGGCGGAGATCCTCGTTGCCAGACCTTTGTCGAGTCCGCAGCGCTCGAGGACTCGCCATGGACGCGCAGGGAAACGTGGAACACACCAGCGCGCGCCAGCGAATGGCCGACGCGAGTGAGCCGCCCCGACGAGTCCGGAGACGGTGACTGCCTCACATGTCGTGCGGCCTCACGTGTGCACTCACCGCCAGCTCAAACCTCTAGGATCTGAGACTTGCGGCCGGCCGAACCCAGCGCTCGTCCGCCTACGCGCTGACCTCACTGTTCGTTTCGTCACGGCAGGTGCGGCAGATGCGCCAGGCGAGGCGGGTGAGCTCATGCACCTGCGCGAACACCTTCGCTGCGTCGGTGAGTTCCTTTCCCTTATGTGCTGGGTCGTTGGATCATGACTTCCGGGCTTCCGGGGACCCCTCTACCCGGCCGCCCCGCGGCCGGCATAACCGGGATCCTGGATTCCCGGCGGGACGCGGGCTGCTGCGCCTTTAGCCGGGTTAACCGCCTCAGGTGAGCTGCCAGCCGACGCCGCTGGGCGGGGCGGGCTTCACGGGCCCGCCGCGCCTCACCGGCCTCGGTCATCAGATCCCGGGTGTGCTCGGCGACGAGCTGCCACAGGATGTCTGGATGCATGGTGTCCTCCTCGCGGGGTCGATCTTCGTTAACCGGGATCGAGCTCGCGTACCGGGAATTGGGGGGCGGCCCACAATGGAACGGCCATTGGCGACAGCGGGCCGGGGAGTCGCCGGGTTACCGCCTATGGCCGCCGCTTCGCCTGCTGCCTGCGTGCGGCCCGCCAGGGCGGATGGGCCCGGGGATCTTGCTGAGGCTCTGGTATTCGAGGGCGCAATCCGCCGATGCCTTGCCAGGCGGCCAGCATCGTCTCCTGGACGGCGTCCTCGGCGTCGGCGAAGGAGCCGAGCATCCGGTAGCAGTGCACCTGCAGCTCCCGCCGGTGGGACTCGGCCAGCTCCCGGAAAGCCTCGCCATCCCCGGCCCGCGCCCGGGAGAGCAGATCGGCCGTCATCATCCTGCGCACCTTCCTTCCGCACCACGTCGTCCCTCCGCCTGGTATATACACGGCCCACGCCACGAACTGGGCGGCCCGCGGGCGCCCAGTTTCCTGGTGCCGCGGTGTATGCACCTCCGACCGCCCGGACGATCCGCCCACCGTATCGCGTCGCGGCAGCTGGAAACAACCCTGGAAGGTTGACGATGAATCGTCCGCATCGGCCGGGCGCGTGGCGTCCGCCTTCTCGATCGGCGCCGCCGCGGGCGCCGATCAAGGAGCGAGTCTCAGGCATGCACGGGAAAGCAGGCAACCGCAGGAAGCAAGTGAGCAGGACGCTCGCTCGTGTGTTCGGCGGCTGGCGGACAGGCTGCCGGGGCCTGTCATCGTTCTTCAGGCTGGGACCGCGGTCAACTACTTCGGCACTGGACTGATCCTTCCCTTCGAGATCATCTACCTGCACCAGGCCCGCAGCTTCCCAACGGCGACCGCGGGGCTGGTGCTGGCGGCGGTCATGGGCACGGCGACGGTCGTAACGCCCCTGTCGGGCGCGTTGCTCGATCGTTTCCGTGCGAAGCCGATCCTGATCACCGGCAATCTCGCGAGCGCGCTGGGCTACGCGGCCTTCGCATTCGTCGACCGTCCCTGGCAAGCCTTCGTCTGCTCGGCCGTCGGCGGCGCCGGGTTCGGACTGGCGAACACCGCGAACCAGGTTCTGACCCTGACCCTGGTCTCAGCGGAGCACCGCGCCTCCTCGATCGCGCTCCGCCGAGTCGCAGGCAACTTCGGTCTCGGCAGCGGCGCGACGGTTGCGGGCGTCATCGTCGCTTCCGCCCATGACCTCCGCGCGTTCCAGGCGCTCTACCTCTTCGACGGTGTCACCTTCGCTGTCTTCGCGCTGGTTGTGCTCGTGGGGATCCCGAATCCTCGCCTCGCCAATGCCGCCTCGGCGCGCGACAGGGGAACAGGCTTCCGAGCAGTTGCTCACGATCGGCTCTTCCTCATCCTGATCGCCGCCAACATCGTGCTCGTGATGACCGGCGGCGCGCTGTTCTCCAACATCCTCGCGCCGTTTGCGAAGGCGCAAACGCCTGTCGGGCCGGGCGAGATCGGCGTCGTCATCTTCATCAACACCTTCTTCATCGTCGTCGCGCAGATTCCAGCCACACGTGTCGTCAAGCGGATGCGTCGCACACACGCTCTTGCCGCGACGTGCGGGCTATTTTCAATCGGCCTGCTCGCGGTCCTGCTCGCACCGCTGACGAGCTCGACGCTCACCGCTACCGCCGTCTTGGCCGGGGTCGCGATCGTATCGATCGTGAGTGCGCGCAGTTCATCGTGGTCGGCCCGATCGTCGCTGACCTCGCACCGCCGCATCTGTTCGGCCGCTACATGTCGCTCTACGGCCTCAGCTTCACGGCAGGCGTAGCCCTCGGCCCGGCGGTCGGCGGCGCGCTGCTCGCAACGTCACCCGACGCCGTCTGGTGGGGCGGCGCCCTGGCGGTAGCACTGACCGGAGCCGGCTTGCTGCGACTCGGCCATCGGATACCCGACCCGCTCTTGCAGGCGCAATGCCCGCCGCCGCAAGCCGTCAGCACGGCCGATATGGACTTCGCCTGCCACAGCCAGATGAATAGTTGAGGTGCCCCCGAGTTCCCGGACAGGGAGAGGAGCTGTAGGCGGCCTCGTTACCGCGGCTGACAGTCAGGCCGGCGAATCGGCCCAGGCCGAGCGCGAGCGGCGCAGGGCGTGAGGTGTGCAGCGGGTGCGGACTGGATCACACCAGCCGCCGTCTCACCAGCAGGCCGTCTGCTGACGTCAGGGATGGAACAAAGACCCAGCGGCCAGGCTCAGCACCATCGCTGTGACCCCGACGAGCACCGAGCGGACCATGACCCCCCTCACGTGGGTTCGACCGAGCCTGGCCAGGATCAATGAAGTGATGGCGAGAGACACGATCGCCGCCCCGAACACGACTCCTGGGCGCCAGTCATCGGGCGCGATCAGCACAGCGAGCAGCGGTATTGCTGAGCCGAGCGCGAAGGCCAACCCGGCTGCCGCCGCGATGGCAAGTGGTGCGGACGGCTCATTATGCATCGACAGTCCGTGCTCGACCTCGACATGGGCGGCGAGGGCATTCGCAGCGGAAAGTTCGCTCGCCACATCCCGGGCGAGATCGGCGCTCAACCCTTTCGCCTGGTACAACGCAGCGAGCTCGGCCAGTTCCTGCCCCGGCGACGTGACCAGCTGGCGGCGTTCCTCCTCGATCACCGCGAGCCGTGCCTCGCGTTCGGCGGCTTCTTCGGCGTAGCGCGCGCCCGCGAGGGCAATGCCGCCGGCAAGCATCGTGGAGAGTGCCGCGATCAGGAGCGAGGGCCCGGTGGCTCCCGCGCCCGCGAAGCCCTCAACCACCCCGGCAGTAGCGACGATCCCGTCGTTCGCCTCCACGATCATCGATCGCGCGACGGTGCCGTCCCGTAGCTCGGCAAGGACCGTGTGCCGGGGGTTTCGCATATGGGGCTCGTGCACGATTCCGGCTCACCAGCCCGGCTGGATGGCGATCGCGCCGTCTGCCGCGGCTGCCAGCGCCGCGTGATCTGCTTCGTTGCGGTCGGCGTAGCTGCGGGCGAAGCGGGTCATCGCTGCGGTGAACGCATCATTGCGGCCGAGGTAGGCGTCGATGGCGATCGGATCTCCCGACCGGGCGTGCGCCTTGGCCAGGGCCTCCCCGCAGGCCCGGGCGAAATCCGCCAAGACATGTCTCAGCAGGTGGGTGTCGGCGATCACCTTCATGTCACGGAACTGGCGCACATAGAAATCCTTGCCATCAAAGCTGGTCCAGCCGGCGAACAGGTCGGTCGCGCTCTGAATCAACCGCTGACCGTTGACCACCCGGGCCGCGTGGTTGGGATAGGAGCTGGGACCGAGGTGCTCTTCGTACACGGACGGCCCAGCCTGCTTCACCTGGAGAAACAGGGGCTCGTCGCGCGGTCCGGTGAGCAGCACGAGATGCACGAGCATGCCGACGCTACCGACCCCGACCACCTGGCGGACGACGTCCGTGTAGCCGAACCTGTCGAGCAAGGCCCGGCGGTCGTCCTGCAAAGTGTCGTGGTAAAGATCGAAAATCCGGTGCACCACGTCGAACCGGCGTGGTTCGTCGACGTGCGTCAGGGTCGGCGGGTTCTCCCGGATGCGGATCTGCCCGTCGACCTTCTCGGTCAGCCGATCGAATGCGCCCTCGTTCCCGCGCTTTCGGGCCTTCTTGTTGATGTAGCGTCGGGCGAAAACCCTCGCCTCGTCATCGAAATGCGCGAGGAGCTCTTCGACGTGAATCGC
Source organism: uncultured Actinomycetota bacterium (assembly GCA_963794075.1). Lineage (GTDB taxonomy): Bacteria > Actinomycetota > Actinomycetes > Actinomycetales > Kineosporiaceae > DATKNA01. The sequence continues at coordinate 49,270 of CAWCCY010000017.1, read as the reverse complement.
GTCGTACCAGATCGTCAGCTGGTCGGCGCCGGCATATCTGCGCATACGCTCGCGGTACGCGGTCACGCAGGTGCGGACCGCATCGAGCCCGACCCGGTCAGGGTGCCTGTTCTCCCTTGCGACCACGACCAGGCTGGCAGCCAGCCGCTTGACATCCCATTCGAACGGTCCTGGCAGCGTCTCGTCGAAGTCGCGCAGCGCGAACGCCAGGTGCCGTTCCGGGGTAGCCCACAACCCGAAGTTCAGGACGTGCGCATCGCCGCACATCTGCACCAGCAGGCCGGTGTGGGGGCATTCCGCAAGGTCCGCCGCCATCACGGCCGCGGCCCCGCGGAAGTACGTCCACGGCGACGCGGTCATCCGCCCGTATCGCAGCGGGAGCAGCTCGGACACTCGGATCGACTCCTGCGCGCGGAGCCGGTGCAACGCCGTGCCCTCGTCGGGCCGGTGCCACTCGTGCTGCCGGCTGCGCGGGACGTGGACTCGGGCGGCGCGCCCCGCCGCGTGGCTGTGCTCCGGCGAGAGCGGTGCGGTCGGCATCCAGCGATCCCTCCTCGACGTACGACGTGAGCGCATGGGGGACCGTTGGAGAGACTACGGGCTACGCTGCCGGGAGGCCTCAACGGGTAGGCGATCTCAGGGGGCGCGGCCAGCACGGTGGCAGAGTCGACGTGACGCGAGTCGTGACGCGAAACAGTGGTGATCAGGGCATCCGCAGCAACTCCAGGCTGATCCACTGCAAGCAGAGCCGCAGGTAGAAGGCCTAGTGGGGGCGGTCAACTACCCTTTTAATCCGTGGGTTCCGGGTTCGAGCCCCGGGAGGCCTACGCCCTTGAGCTGCACGAATACCGAGATGAAGATCGCGATCGCCGTCGTCGTGACGCGAAGTGCTCGTGTCACGACCCGTCCGCAGGCAGCGCTCATACCGCCGGTGGTGTCTCCACGCTGGCCACGACATCAACCTCGTCCATGGGTGACACGGGACGTGTGTCGCCGCCAGCGATTACCCTGGCGTCGCAGAGTGCTGGGAGCGGCGAGCTCGAGAGGAAGGCGGACTGATGGCTGAAGATCCGTTGGGCCGACCTGTCGTCACCGCCGACGATCTCGACCGTATGACCCCTCAGCAGGTCGAGGACACGTGGGCGGCCTCTATCGTGACCGATCCTGGGGCCTTGCCGACTGAGTACGTCGAGACAATTAGGCGCCGTGCAGAGCAACGCCTCGCGCAGCGCGACGTGCCCGCTGCCTCGTGAGAACGTACTGACGGCTGGACGATCGACCAGTGAGCGCAGGCGATCGCCGTCGCGACGTGCGCCCGACCCGCGCCTTCTACGAGGACCTCTACCGCCACTTCCCCGTGGAGCGCGGGCCCGGGCAACCATCCCGGCTCGACTTCGAGCTGTACGAGCTGCCGAAACTCTTCCGGGATGTCGCTGACCGCTGGGACGACCTGTTCCAGCCCATCCCTGGCAGGCCGGACTACCGAACGCTGATCTCGGTAGGCATCCTCGTTCCGGTGCTTTCCATCGACGCCCAACTCGGCCGCGACGGCGTCATCGAACTGCTCTCGCTAGACGTCGACACCCGCGCCCTCAATAGTGGCGATGTTGACAGCGACGGAGATGACGACGACAGTTAGACCTGCGAATGCTCCTGACGTCACGCCCTCAAAGGACCCTGCCTCTGCACTACCTCCGGCTCACGCTGTCCCAATAACTGGCCCACTTCCCTTAGCTCAAGTGGCCGCCGCCGATCTGACCTCGCCAGAAGTGGACCGCGAGAGCCTCACTCCAGGGATGCTATGTGGTAGCAGTTGAGAAGATTTCCGGGCAGATGCACGGTCCGCACAGAGCGGAAGCCGGCTGCTCTCATCATCTGCTGGGCGAGATCCTCGCCCCACACCGTGCCTAGACCCATCCCGGCGTAGGCGAGGGACACGGTCATGCAGTACATCACTGACCAGGTGTACTTGAACACCGCGATCGGATCGTCCAGATTGTTCGCCAACGCGCTCGATCCAGAGATGTCGACACCCACGTAGACGCCACCGGGTCTAAGCGAGCGAGCTATACCCTCAAGAGCGAGATCTGGACGGGCCTGGTCGTGAATCGCGTCGAAGGTCAGGACAAGGTCGAACCGATCCGAACCGTCGAGCGTAACGGCATCCTTCTGCTCGAAACGCACGTTGGTCAGCCCCTCACGCTCGGCCACGACGCGCGCGATGCGCAGACCCTCATTCTCGGTCAACTCGAAGCCGACGAACCGACTGGCTGGGAACCTGCGCGCAAGCAGACTCAGCTGCCAGCCGTTCCCGCAGCCGACGTCGGCCACGTCGATGCCCTCCTGCAGGCCGCCCCGTGACCTCCGGAAGGAGTGCCAGCACATGGTCCACCGCCATCGGGTCACAGGCGTCCAGGTCGTACGGCTGCGCACGGACGTCCCAGAGCTCGGCGAACCTGTCGTAGGACACCCCTCCGCCCTCTCGGAAGCAGTCGACGATGCGATCTTCAACCTTGCCCAGCATCGCGACGTGCTGACACACCCCCGCCAACCCCTCAGGTTTCCCCATCCCTCGCCCCAGCGCCTCGGCATACGCCGCAGGTAGCTCGAACGTCATCTCCGCAGGGTCGTGAACGACGATTCCCCCCGCTGTCATAGCCGCCAGCCACTCCCGGACGTACCGTTCATCCAGACCCGCCGCTGTTGCTACCTCCGCCGATGTGGAGGCAGGCATCGACCGCATGGTCCTGAAGAGCCCGGTCCGGTCGCCCACGCTGATCATGAGGGCAAGCATTCCGTTGTTCAGAACCCCGAGGAGGCGCCTAAAGGCGGCGTCGGCGCCGCCTACCCCGTCATGATCAACCGTCACCATCTCCTCCTGACGCGTGTCCATGCACGTCTCCTCACCCTCGCGCGCCCATCTGTTGACCTCGGCCTAACACGGCCACGACTCCCGGTCAACGGCCGGACCCATGCAGCCGGGAGATCAGCTCTATGCCCTCGACAACAACCAACGCCGCCGTCGGTAACCCTCCACCAGTGGTCCGTCAGGAGCTAGCCCCCACGATCCGTGAAGCTCCGTGAGCTGACCTCTGCCGTCCTCGTCGAGGGGTCTGTCCGATCTTGGGCAGGGTGGTCTGTCCGACGCTGTGGTCGGTCTCTCGGGAGCTGCGTCGGTCGGGGCTCGTCGACGGTGACGAGCCGAGAGCACGGACTGGCGGCAGGCACGCTGTCGTGACACGGGTTGTGACAGCGAACTGGCGTCCACGAAGGCAGTCACAGTGCGGTCCTGCGAGCTGATCTGAAGCAGAGCCGCAGGTGGCGGCTATAGCTGGGTGTGTCGCTTACCCTTTTAATCCGTGGGTTCCGGGTTCGAGCCCCGGGAGGCCTACTCTGATCAGCTATTATGCAGGTCTACATGCTTTGGCGATCATGCTCGTGACGCGAAATCACATAGATGATCACAAGGGGAGCACCTCCGGTCATGTTGCACACTTGTCGATCGACCTCGAGGCTCTGTTCCGTCAACATCTCCTCCGGCCCGAGCCTCCCGGGCAGGCTCCCCCGGCCAGGCCGAGCGCGCCAGCTCTTCACCCCGCCGCCCCCGGAGGCAGCGTCAGTGGTGCACTTCGACTTCTGCGCAACGAAGTTCCGTGGAGCACCGGGAGTCGACGGCGCGCCTCTGTAATTCATCGGCTCAAGGTTCGAGCCTCGGGAGTTCTATCAATTTCGCCTGAGGGTCAAGCCGACAAGGCACACCGGTCTTGGTTTCCGCGACGGAGTCGTTGAAGCTATCCGGGCTGCCGTACGGCGTCGTCGGCCAAAACAGCCAGCACCAGGTCGAAGCGGATGAACTCCTGCTCGAGGCGGACAGAGCGCCCGTGGACGTCGTCGCAGAGCGCAGAGTAGAGGCCCTGCTCGGCCGGCGCTGAGTGTTGGCAGCGAGTCGCGGTGTGGGACCGGCTCGATGCTCCAGTACGGCCGGTGCTCCAGCAGTGTCTCTAGATCCATCAGCACGCTGGTGGTATGCGGTGCGACGGCGCGGACGCGAGCGAGCATGGTGAAGCCGTGGGTGTCGATGTCGCCCCAGTATCGAACGGCGACGTCGCGACGCCACGGTAGCGTTGCGAGCATCTCGTCAACTCCGTACCCCGCGCCCCAGAGCACGAGCCGACCCGGCACGGCGGGTAGGTGAGTAAGAGGTCTTGTTCTCGAGCACGAGCAATTCGCGAATACTCTGGCTATGCGGGTTGAGTGCCGCGAGGGTGGTCACCGGCCACTCCACGTTGACGATGCCGGCGCCGGGAGTGCCGAGGACTGCAGCATCGGCGCGGATGCGGGCGCGGCGGGCGTCCTCGAGGAAGCCGAAGCGGGCGGCGAACGACCGGCCGGCCGAGCAATAGGCCTCGGCCGGCAGCAGCCTCTCCAGCAGCTGGCCAGCAGGATGTTGTGGCGCTCGAGCACCTTCGTGTGCACGCCCTCGACCGGAATCTGGCGCGGGTAGATCCCCGGCCGCGGGTGGTCGCGGATCCAGGCGCCGAGGGCGAGCAGTAGCGGCCACTCCTCGGCCGCGGCGAGCACGTCGTGCGGCCCCGCCAGGGCCAGTGCACGGGCGGCCGGGTCGAGGGTGTCGGCGCCGGCGAGTGCATCTGCGAAGCGTCCGGCTGCCGCGGCGTGGGTGCCGCCCAGCAGTCGGAGCGCGCCTGCGGCGTGGGCACAATCGCGGCGACAGGCAGTTGCTGGGTGCCGAGCCCGCCGACACGCGCTTGGGCGGGTGTTTAGCGTCCAGCCATCCCGGGCGGCAGCGGCCGCCAGGGCGCGGGCCCAGGCGGACGCCTCGGTGAAGCGGATGGCAAGCTCGTCCCGGCCAGGTCCTGGCAGTCGCACCCGTAGCGGGAAAGCCTCCCATTCGCCAGCGGGGCATGCAGGTCGCGCAGCAGGACGCCGCGGTCCCACTTCCGTTCGACGGCAGTCTTCCCCCGCGCCGGCAGTCGCCCAGCCGGTGCGGCCGGTCCTTGGTAGGCCATGCCGCACCGCCACGGGCGTAGGCCTTGGGGAGCAGGGCTGGAACTTCGCCGGTAGCTCTGCACCGGGTTGCGGGTGAACACCACGAGCCGGCGGAGTGGGTTGAACCGCTGGAAGGTCCCCGATAGCTGGCCTCGGAGATGACGCCGACCTCGTGGCGCCGGTAGATCCGGAACTCGACGCCAAGCCTGGCGGAGCCGCTCAAGAGCGAGCGTCATCGACAAGAGAGCTCGGTGACAGCGGGGATCTGTCGAATGGGCGTCTTACCTGGCTTCCTTCGTCGTTCGGGCACTTTCAGTGTTCGGACCGGTTGCGGTCGCCAGCGTGGTCGTCGCGGGAAGCATTGCCGCGGCCACCAGCCCGGCGACGCCGATCACCGCGAGGACGATCAGCGCGAGTGCGTACGAGCGTTGCGGATTCGATGTGAGTTCGGCGACGAGGATGGTGCCGGCGATGGCGGCGCCGAGGGAGGACCCGAGGTTGGATACGCTGCGCGACAGGCCGGATATCTCGCCCTGGAGATGGTCGGGGAAGCTCGACTGCACGACGTTCACCGACGGGGTCAGCATGGCCCCGATCCCCAGCCCGATCAGGAAGAGCCCGGGCAGGAGGGCCCAGACGGCGGGCGAGAGGCCGACCAGGGCGAGGAAGAGGACGATGCCGGCGATCGTGAGGACGAAGCCCGCCAGGATGAGGGTGCGCTGTGCGTACCGCTTCGCGAGGCGCTCGGCCGCGAGCGACGACAGCAGTAGGCCGACCGTCGACGCCGTGATGATCAGGCCGGTCTGGATCGAGTTGTAGCCGCGCACGACCTGCAGGAACGCCGAGACGACGAACGAGATCCCGATGAGCACGAGCCACTGGATGTTCTGCGTGACCAGACCAAGGTTGGAGGTGCGGTTGCGGAACAGCGCCGTCGACAGCAGCGCCTCCCGGCCGGCGCGTTCCCTGGCACGCACCCAGTAGAAGAACCATGCCAGGACGAGGCCGCCGGCGAGGATCAGCCCGGCCATCAGCCAGAGGTTGTTGTCGGTGGCAAGGATGCCCAGGACGACGAGGATCAGCCCGACGGCGGACAGGATCGCTCCGATCGTGTCGAAGGGGCGGGTGGGATCGGGCGGCAGCGGGTCGCGGACGTCGCGCCGGCTCAGCACGAGGATGAGCACGATGACCAGCGCCTGGAAGACGAACGAGGCCCGCCAGCTGATCGCCGTTGCGATGAGCCCGCCGATCAGCGGCCCCGTGGCCGCTCCGATCCCGCCCATCCCGTTGATCGTGCCGAACGCGCGAGCGCGTGACGCCGTCTCGGTGAACAGCAGAGTCGTGAGGATGTAGACGGGCGGGATGAGCAGTGCCGTGCCGACACCCTCGAGGATCGAGTTGCCGATGATGAGGGTGGGTAGGCCGGGAGCGAGCGCGCTGAGCAGCGCGCCGACGCCGTACACGGCCAGGCCCACGTTGAGGCAGCGCTTGCGGCCATAGCGGTCGGTCAGCTTGCCGCCGGGGATCATCAGCGCGGCCATGACGAGCAGGAACAGCGTGATCGCGATCTGCACGCCCTGCACCGTCGTGTTCAGGTCCTCGCTGATGTCGTTGATCATCACGTTCATGTTCGAGCCGGCGAAGCTGCAGATGAACTGGGCGAGGGCGAGAGGGACGAGCACCCGCCGCAGGGCGCTCGACGGTCGTCCGGTCGCGGTGTGCTCAGTCATGTGGGCGCCTGCTTTCGCAAGGGTCTTGACGCGCTCGGGCTCTGACATGGCCTGCGCCGCATCGACCGATTGGGGGTGGACGGGTGCAGACGGGTGACCGTTTCTTCCTCCCAGCGAGTGTGCCGACTGCCCAGTGGCAGCAGCAGCGGCGCTCGCCACGATTCGACCTGCGTCGGGTGGTCCACATCATGCGCAGCGGATGAGAGCGGTGCCCTGGAAGGGTGGAAACGCCGGACCAACCCGTCACACCACCGAGAGGGCCCTCTGGACGGCCAGCTCGACCCGCCCACGCCGGCCCTGCTCCGTTCGGCCCGAGCGGCACTGATCGGTCCATTCCATGGGTGACGCGCGAGGCCGATCACCTCGGGTGCCGGGGGTCGCCTTCCAGCACCATGACGTGAGGCCGAGCCCGTCATGCCGGGCGGTATTCGATGAGTACGAGGGCGATGTCGTCGTTCAGCTCCCCGCCACTCCATTGCAAGACGTTCTCCCGCAGCCGATCCAGCACCTCTGCCACCGTGCCGCGCGAACTCATCTCCTGGATGATCTGCTCAGCCGAATAGAAGGCACGGGTGTGTGGATCTCTCGCCTCGGTGAGACCGTCGGTGTACAGGAGCAACCTGTCGTGCGGCGCCATCTTCACCGAGGCCAGGCCTTCCGACCTCCCGAGGCCGAGCGGCGGGCAGACCGGGTCCGGTTCGAGCCAACGAGGCCCCTTCTCCGAGAGCAGGAGCGGCGGCGGGTGCCCGGCGTTGGCGATGGTGAGGCAGCCGTCCTCGGTCAGCTGTACGAGCACGGCTGTGACGAAATCCTCCGCGGTCTCCGCCGCACGAGCCACGGTTCGATCGAGGCGTGCCATGAGAGCGGGCAGCTCCCGATCGTCGTTGGCGCGCTCGCGGAACGTCGCCAGCACCTGCGCGGACATCCTGACCGCGTCCAAGCCTTTTCCTCGTACGTCCCCGACCAGGACCCGCAGGCCGTCCGGGGTGAGCGCGAAGCCGTAGAGATCGCCGCCGATCATCGCCTCACTCGCGGCGCTCTCGTACATGACGGCGACCCGGACCGGCCCGAGTCGTTCGGGCACGGGCAGCAGGATGGCTCGCTGGGCGGCGTCGGCGACCTTGGTGACCTGGGTCAGTCGTCGCTCGCGCTGGACGCGGTAGCGGGAGAGGAGGACTCCGGCGACACCCATCAGCGTGATCACGCCGAGGCGGACTCCTTGCGCCCGCATGGGGTCCCCCGACACGTACGCGCCGTCGGCGACGCCGAGGAGCATGGCGACGAGGAGTGAGAGAGCAGCGTAGGCAGCGGTGAGCCAAGGCCCGACGACGTTGGCTGCCAGCAGTGGGGCGACGACCACAAGGCCCAGGACGACATCGCTATTCACCCACAGATCCGCCAGCGCGACACCAGCGATGGCCAGGCCCGGCAGCAGGACCAGGCCGACGTGGCCGAGGCGGCGGGGGATCACCTACGGCATCCCAGCAGAACGTCCGCGAATGTCAACGGGCCTGGGGAAGCCGAGCAGTGGAGGCATGGTGCAAGGTCAGGAGCACGGTGTATCTGGTTGTCGGTTTTGCGAGGAAGGCTCTTGATGATCGAAATCCTGAGTTCCGCCGAACTGCCACGAGCCAGGGACACGGGGGACCTGGTCGCCGGCATCTTGCAGACGCTGAAGAGCCGTACGACCGTCGGCACCAACCTCCTGGACATCGACCGGTGGGCGCAGGGCATGATCGCCGACGCCGGAGCGCTGTCCTGTTACGTGGACTACGCGCCGTCCTTCGGGCGCGGGCCGTTCGGGCACTACATCTGCACGTCGGTCAACGACGCCGTTCTCCACGGACTGCCGCACGACTACACGCTCGCCGACGGCGACCTGCTGTCACTCGACCTCGCCGTCTCGAGAGGCGGAGTCGTCGCGGACTCCGCCATCAGCTTCATCGTCGGCGACTCGAAGTTCTCCGAGAGCGCGGCGATGATCAGCGCGACCGACGCGCGCTGAGCGCAGGGATCGCCGCGGCCCCCCCGGAGCTCGCATCGGTGACATCTCCCATGCCATCGGCTCGGTGCTCAGCGCGGCGGGGTATCCGATCAACACGCAGTTCGGGGGTCATGGCGTCGGATCGACCATGCACCAGGACCCGCACGTCCCGAACACGGGGCGGCCCGGTCGTGGGTACACCGTGCGCCCTGGGCTCCTGCTGGCGCTGGAGCCGTGGATCATGGCGGACACCGCCGAGCTCGTCACCGATCCCGACGGCTGGACGCTCCGGAGCGCCACGGGCTGCAGGACAGCCCACAGCGAGCACACGATCGCCATCACCGACGACGGAGCGGAAGTCCTCACCCTGGCGACGTAGGCGACGGCGGACACCCGCGGCCGTTCCACGAGTGGCTGGCCAAGTACGAGCAGACGATCAACGACCGCTTGGATCGGGTGGACGATTACCTGAAAGTGCTGCAACGACGCGAGGAGAGCAGCTGTGACACTTCATCGGCACGCGCGGTCGGTCGTCGAGTTCCCCAGCGAGCTCGAGATCGCCGTCACTCGAGAATTCGAGGCACCGATCGGGCTCGTCTTCGACGTGTTGTGGAAGCCGGAGCACCTGCGGAAGACCATCGCACCGTTCGGCGAGGAGGTGACGGTCTGCTCGGTCGACCTTCGTGTCGGCGGCGAGTACCACTACGTCTTCGTGACCGGCGACGGGACCGAGTGCTCCTTCCGGGGGACCTTCCTGGAGGTGGCGCCGCCCGGCCGAACCGTCGAGACCTGGCTGTTCGAGGGGTGGCCGGATGCGCATGCCGTCGAGTCGATCGAGCTGCACGAGACCGACGGGGTCACGACCCTGAGGCACAAGCTGGCGTTCCGCGACAAGGCCGGTCGTGACCACATGACCAAGTACGACGGCATCGAGGCGAACTTCGACAACGTCGAGAACTACCTGCGGTCACTGCTCGATCCCGCGGAATCGACCCCGGAGGCCGTCGACAGGCCTACAGCTGGAGCTTGAACCCCTCGTGCGAGGCCTCGAAGCCGAGCCGCGTGCCGCCGCCCCAGACCGGGCAGGACGCTGAGCTGCAGGGCCGCCACCGGGGGACCGCTGCCGGGTGGCTCGACGACGACGAGCAGGTGGGCCGGGTCGGCGTCGATCGCGGCCGGCCACATGGATCTCGCTCGGCTCCGCGCTCATCCGGCCATCCTCGCGGACCGACCGGTGACACCGGCCCACGGCAGGAGCACACTGGCCGAGGGAGGTGGCGATGGAGTCACTGACCGTGCTGCGGGAGGCATTCCGGGCCCGGCGGCAGCGGCGACGCAGGCGCGAGCGGCTGCGCCGCGAGCTCATGGAGTTCCGCACGCCCGCCGAACGGCACGAGCTCGACGCAATGCTCGCGCGTCACGACACCACGGTCGAAGACCTCCTGGCGGGCCGGGAGCCCCCCGCGCCGCCGCGCCCAGCCTGGGAGGAGGCCTGGGACGAGATCGTCCTGCACCTCTCTGCAGGCTCTACCGGAGAGTCCTCGGAGGAGTGATGGTCAGCCCAGCAGCTCCCCGGGGAGGAACTGGTGCTCGGCGCGCAGGTCGATGCCGGTCGGCGGGGTGACGACGAGGCGATGCTGCCGCAGCTCGGCGAGCCGCGCCTCGCACCGGGTGACGATCGTGTCGATGCCGGCAGGTGCGCTGGTGCCGTCGGCCCGCTGGGCCAGGTCGGCGAGGAGGCCCTGCATCGAGGTGTAGCGCGCGACGAGGTCGTCGATGGTGGTCACGGGCATGGCGTGCGCCAGGTCCGAGCCGAGCGTGGGCGGCAGGGCAGCGTTGCCGGCGAGGGCGTCCGCGGCGAGCGTGCACGCCAGGTCCACGTCCTCGGTGATCCAGCGTCGCCAGGGGATCCCCCCCGAGGCGGGGCTGTCCGGGGTGGAATCGACGGCGAGCGCCCCCAGGGTGAGCATCAGGGCGTCGAGCTGCAGGTCGAGGCACAGCCGCAGCAGGTGGGCCTCACTTCCCTCGAGGTCGCGTCGAGGTGCGCCGACTTTGGTCGTGGTCTGGGCTGGATCGGTCATGGTCATGTCGGCCTCCCAGGCGTGAAATCGATGCCGCCGGCCGGTGACGGAGAGTGCCACGCGGGCCTCCGCGTGGAGGGCCCGGAGAGCTGCTGTCCGGGCACTGGCCACCCTAGTTCCGGTCGTAAGAGGGAGCAATGGGTCCTTGGTCCTATCACTGAGCGTGTTCGGTCACGGAGAGATCGACTCAGGTGTGAGGGCTGCGGGACGCGTGCATTTCGGTTGGGCGGGTGCGCGTGATGAAATGCGCCGTGACCATCACTCGGGCCGCTCGGGGCGCTCCCGGAGCGGTGACCTGAATCGGTTCGCGCCGTGCCCGAGCCGGCTCCTGCCGCAGATCCCGGCTGGGTCCTCGCCGACGCCGTCGTGCTTGCCGCTGCCCGCCTGTCCGGCACCCGTGCCGCGCCGGCAGGCCTGGGTGACCTCATCGCCAACGCGGACGCCGTCTTCCACCTGATCCCGTCGGCGGCCGAGATCGAGGGCGCGCTGAGCCGGCTCGTGGGCGCGGGGCTGGTGAGTGTGGGCGACCTCGGCATCGCGGTCGAGCCGCTCGGCCGCGAACTCGTCGCCCGCGCCCGTGGCGGGCACCACGGCGACCCGATGACGCGGGTGCACGACCTGCTGGCGATGCTCCAGGCCTTCGCGACAGACCCGGTGCCCTGGCAGCTCGACCGCGAGGTCTACGAGGCGGTCACCCTGGAGTACCGGCACAGCCTCTGGGAGACCTACCGCGCGGGCCGGCGCAGGCGGCTCTGATCCTCAGGGGACGAGCTTCAGCGCTGCGGCCTTCAGCGCAGCGGTCTTCAGGGGAGCGACCAGTCGACCGGCCGGCCGCCCTGCGCGACGAGCAGCTTGTTGGCGCGTGAGAACGGCCTCGACCCGAAGAAGCCGCGAGCGGCCGACAGAGGGCTCGGGTGCACGCTCTCGACCGTCGCGACGTCGCCGAGCAGTGGCCGCAGCCCCTGGGCCTCGCGACCCCAGAGGATCGCCACGAGCGGGCCGCCGCGGCGGGCGAGCGCCCGTACGGCCTGCTCGGTCACGCGCTCCCAGCCGCGCCCCCGGTGCGAGCCGGGCGCCCCGGCCTCGACGCTCAGGACCCTGTTGAGCAGGAGCACCCCCTGCTGCGTCCAGGGGGTCAGGTCGCCGTCCCGGGGCTCCGGCACGCCGATGTCGGCGGCGAGCTCGCGGAAGACGTTGCGCAGGCTGCGGGGCAGCGGCCGGGTGCCGGCCGGCACCGAGAAGGCGAGCCCGGTCGCGTGCCCGGGGGTCGGGTAGGGGTCCTGGCCCACGCACGAGCACCCGGACGTCGCCGAAAGGGGCCCCGAACGCGCGCAGGAGCAGGCCGTCCTCCGGCAGGCAGGTGCCGCCCTGCGCGTGCCGCTCGCGCACGAACGCGCGGGCGGCGGCGACCTCGCCGGCCACCGGTGCGAGCACGGGCTCCCACTCGGGGTGGACCAGGCCGGCGAGGCCGTCGCTGCTGTCGATGCCGTCGTCCACCGCCACGACCGGGACTGTAGACGCCGGCGCAGGCCCGCCCACCGGCGCCGGCCGCTGTGTCGGTGGCCACGCCTACGCTGCCGGCATGAGGCAGCAGGCGACGCGACAGACTCCCCGTGGAGCGGTCCGCGGAGGAGGCAGCCGGGGGTCCGGCGAGGTCCGCCCGGCGGAGATCCGCCCGGCCGAGGTCCGCCCGGCCGAGGTCCGCCCGGCGGACGTGTGGCCCGCCGAGACCCGGCTCCTGGCCGCGCTCGCGTCCTGGGCGACCGTGAGCACGATCGCGGGCGCGCTGATGTGGCTGGTCGGCAGCCGCGACGGCGAGCGCACGCTCGCCGGTGCCGGCCGGGTGAGCGTCGCGTGGGGGCTGGCCGACGCGGCCGTGGCCGGGTGGGGCGTCCGACGGGGGCTCGGCAAGGCCCGGCTCCAGGGCGACGTCGCTCGGGCGCGGCGGATGGCTCTGGTCACAGGGGCGAACGCCCTGCTCGACGTCGGCTACGTCGCGGGCGGCGTCCGTTGGGCCCGGGTGCCGGGGCGGCGGGGCGAGGGCTGGGCCACGGCGGGCCAGGGGCTGTTCCTGCTCTATCTCGACACGCGCTACTCGCTGGAGTTCGCGGCCGCCTCTCGTGGTACTGGCCGGAGAGACCCGTCCGGCCCCTACACTCGGGGCGTGCACGCGAGCGGCGTCGACCGGCCCCCGGGGGCGGGGCCGGCCCGAGCGAGAATGACACTGCTGTCGTTCGGCCCGTATCGTGACGTCGTCGCAGCACGGGAGGCTTGTCATGGACGCCGCGCGCCTGACGCCGGAGGAGCCGGCGGCCGACGGGGAGCTGACCGCCAGGGAGCGGGAGATCCTCGCCTTCGAGCGCCACTGGTGGAAGTTCGCTGGCGCGAAGGAGCAGGCCGTCCGGGAGCTCTTCGACCTGTCGGGCACGCGCTACTACCAGGTGCTCAACGCCCTCATCGACCGGCCCGAAGCGCTCGCGCACGACCCGATGCTCGTCAAGCGTCTGCGCCGCATGCGTCAGACTCGCCAGCGGGCCCGTTCGTCACACGGGCTCGGAGCGGGCGGCTGAGTGGCGCCTCACCTCGTGGTTCGATGCCGGGGGCGTGCCACAGCAGCTCGGATCGGACGACCAGGCGGCATCGAAGGAGCGATTCATGAGCAACAGCACCCGACCCGGGGGCTATGACGAGCGCCTCGTCGTGCCGCTCGAGGCCAGCCGGCGCGGGGCCCACCGCGCCCGGGTGAGCCCTCTGGTCGCCGCGCTGCCGCTGCTCGCCGTCGTCGTGGTCGTGGCCGCGGTGATCGGCGTCGCCTACACGCTGTTCCTCGGGCGGAGCGCGAACGACGCCGCCGATCCGCTCGCCGGCGGCCCCAACCCCGGCCCCACGTCGTCCGCGCCCGCCGCCTCGGCACCGGCGGCGTCCGCGTCGCAGCCCGCCGCGAGCGCCCCGTCGCACCAGCGCCAGCACGGCGCCCACGCCGAACGGCAAGATCGACAAGGGTGCGGCGTTCGCTGTCTACAACGGCAGCGTCCCGAACGTCAATGGTCTCGCTGGCAACGGCCTGACGGCTCTGAGCGGCGCAGGCTTCACGGCCGGCACCGTGGTCCGGGGTGAACCGCCTGTTGTGCCGAGGCGGACGACCCGTCTACTACGGCACCGAGGAGCAGGCGGCCACCGCCAGGCAAATGGTCAAGGACCTTGGCGCCGGCGTGACCAAGCTCTCCCCAGATATCGCCAAGACCAGGATCGTCGTCATCGTGGCGGACGACTTCCGGCCCTGACGCCTCAGGGTCCCGGCCGGCCGATATCGCCGGCCCGGGAGCCGTCTTCGGCGTGGGCTCCGGGTAGCCGCCGTCGGCCAGGCCGGCCCGCACCTCGAAGGGGTTGCGCACCGCGAAGTCGCGACACCTCAGCCACGACCACACCGACGCCGTCAGGTACGCCGGCACGAAGCCGATCGGGCCCAGCCAGCACGCCCACTGCACCGCGTGCCGCGCCTCGTGGTCGAGCATCCGCGGGCGGGTGGCCAGCTGGGCGTCGTCCAGCCGCAGCAGCACGACCTCGCCCACGGTGACCGCCGGGGCCCGCGGCGCGGGCACGGCCAGGCGGTAACCGCGCGCCAGCAGCACGCCGTGCGGGCCGCGCTCGAGCCGGGCACCGCCGAGCCGGGCGAGCAGCAGGCCCAGTGGCGTGGCCAGCGTGACCATGTTGACGGTCCGGCGCAGCCGGACGCCGCGAGCCTCCACGCTCGCATCCTCGCAGGTGACGGGCGTCAAGGCCGAGATCACGAGGAGCTGTCGCGACGGCCGGATTTCACCCCTCGGCAACCTGTGTCGCTCCCGGTCCGGCCGCTAGAGTGCTCGGCGGTCGAACAGTTCGCTGAGATCGTCCTCTCCCGCACTGCGCAAGAGGCCCGCACGAGCTCCAGACCCGGCCCGTGCATGGTGCGCGTGGCCGCCCCCGGAAGACAGCAACGGGAGCAGGAATGGCTCAGGGCACGGTCAAGTGGTTCAACGCCGAGAAGGGCTACGGCTTCATCACCGTCGACGGCGGCGGCGCCGACGTCTTCGTGCACTGGTCGGCGATCCTCGCCGACGGGTACAAGTCGCTCGACGAGGGCCAGCGCGTGGAGTTCGACGTGGGCACGGGTCAGAAGGGCCCGCAGGCGGAGGCCGTCCGGCCGATCTGACGCCGCTCCGGAGGGCGCCCGGAGCGCCTGCCGGAGTCAGGGCGACGCCCAGCATGGGTCACCGCGAGGAGCCGTCCCGCTGCGGCGGGGCGGCTCCTCGCCCGTCCGGCCCCGTTAGGCTTGCGGCCGTGACCGCCCCCCTCACTGGTTCGACGCCGCCCTCGTCGCCGCCGGACGGGGGCGGCGGCATCGCCCGGATCCGGCTCGACGCGGCCCTCGCCGCCGGCCGTCTCGCCGGCGGCCTGTCCCGCGGCCTCGGGCGCGGCACCGGCACCGTGGTGCGGGGGCGGGTCGCGCTCGCCGTCGCCCCCGGGGCGCTGCGCTCGCTGGCACGGGGCCGGCGCACCGTGATCGTCAGCGGCACGAACGGCAAGTCGACCACGACCCGCCTCGTCGCGGCGGCGCTCGGCGGCGACGTGGCCACGAACACCGGCGGTGCCAACATGGCGCCGGGCATCCTGACCGCGCTCGACGACAGCGCCAGCCCCACGGCGGTGCTCGAGACCGACGAGCTGCACGTCCCCTCGGTGGTCGCGCAGACCGACCCCGAGGTCGTCGTCCTGCTGAACCTCACCCGCGACCAGCTCGACCGCACCCACGAGGTGAGCCGGACGGCGCAGGTGTGGGCCAAGGCCCTCGCGGGCCGCGACGTCACCGTCGTCGCGAACGCGGCCGACCCGCACGTCGTGGACGCCGCTCTCGCCGCCAAGCCCGTCTGGGTCGACCCCGGCACGCGCTGGACCGACGACGCCAGCGTCTGCCCCCGCTGCGGTCACCTGCTCGACTGGTCCGAGGGCCGCTGGAGCTCCGGCGTGCGGGTTCGCGATGCCCGAGGCCGAGTACGCACTCACCGCCGCCGGGGTGCGGCTGCCCGACGGCCGCCGCCTCGTGGTGCCGCTCAAGCTGCCCGGTGACGTCAACCGCGGCAACGCCCTGTTCGCCATCGCCACGGCCGGGCTCTTCGGCGTCCCGCCCGAGACGGCCGCGGCCCGGCTGGGCGAGGTCGACGACGTCGACGGCCGCTACGCCCGGCTCGACCTCGGCGGCCGGCCGGCCACGCTCTTCCTCGCGAAGAACCCGGCCGGCTGGGCGGCGGCCCTGTCGATGATCGACGACGACGCGGTCCTCGCCGTCGGGATCAACGCGCGCATCGCCGACGGCACCGACACGTCGTGGCTCTACGACGTGCCCTTCGAGCGGCTGGCCGGCCGGGTCGTCGGGGCGACCGGCGACCGCCGCAGCGACCTCGCGGTCCGGCTCCACTACGCCGGCGCGACGCCCGTCGTCGAGGGCGACCTCGTGAAGCTGGCCGCCGAACTGCCGCCGGGCCCGCTCGTCGTCGCCGCCAACTACACCGCCTTCCGGGAGATGCGTCGCTATGTCATCTGACCAGTCGGGCGACGAGTCCTTCCGCCGGGGCGTCGCCGCCCCGGCCCGCCGAGGTCGCGACTCGGCGCTGCTGATCGTCCACGTGTACCCGCACCTGCTCGGCACCTACGGCGACGCGGGGAACGCCCTCGTGCTGCACCGCCGGGCACAGCTGCGCGGGATCGACGCCGAGATCGTGCCCGTCCACCCGGGCGACCGGCTGCCGCGCACGGGCGACGTCTACCTGCTCGGCGGCGGGGAGGACGCGAAGCAGACGGCGGCCGCGCAGGAGCTGCGTGACGACGGCGGCCTCGCCGTCGCGGCCCGCAGCGGCGCCGCGATCGTCGGCATCTGCGCCGGCTACCAGCTGCTCGGCGAGACCTTCCTCGGCGTCGGCGGCGCGACGACCCCCGGGCTCGGGCTGCTCGACGTGCGCACCGGCCGCCTCGACCACCGCGCGGTCGGCAACATGCTCGCCGACCCGGTCGACGAGCTCGGCGTGCCCACGCTGATCGGCTTCGAGAACCACGGCGGCGCGACGCATCTCGGCCCGGGCGCACAGCCGCTCGGCCGGGTGCGGGTCGGTGTCGGGGAACGGCGACGGCGGCACCGAGGGCGCGTTCGCCGGCAACGTCTACGGCACCTACTTCCACGGGCCGGTGCTCGCCCTCAACCCCGCACTCGCCGACCGGGTGCTCGGCCATGCCGCGGGGGAGCTCGAGCCGCTCGACGACGCGCTCACGGATTCGCTGCGCCGCCACCGGCTCGGGACGGTGCTCCCGGCGACGGCGCGTGCCGGCCGCCGTCGATCCCTGCTCGGCGCGCTCCGCCGCCACGAGAGCACCCCCAGCGGCGCCACCGCGTCGCTCAGCTCCGCGGCGGCG
Source organism: uncultured Actinomycetota bacterium (assembly GCA_963794075.1). GTDB lineage: Bacteria > Actinomycetota > Actinomycetes > Actinomycetales > Kineosporiaceae > DATKNA01. The sequence continues at coordinate 32,024 of CAWCCY010000017.1, read as the reverse complement.
GGTCAGCCCTCGGCGTAGCTGCGCACCGCGCGGGCCTCGAGCGGAACGTGCACGCCGGTGTCGCCGAGCACTAGCCGGGTCGCGCGTCGAGCCCGCGGCGCGGACGGCGTCGACGGCAGCCGGGGCGAGCGGGGCGTCGACCTCGACGACCACCTCGTCGTGCTGGAAGAAGACCAGTTCGGCGAAGCCCTGTGCGCGCAGGTCGGCCAGCGACAGGCGCAGCGTCGCCAGCAGCACCGCCGCCCAGTCCGCGGCCGACGCCTGGACGATGAAGTTCCGGGTGAAGCGCCCGTACCCCCGCGAGCGGGCCCCGGCCGCAGCGTCGGGCAAGCCCGAGAGCCAGTCCGGCGGGGCGGCGGGCGACGTGCGGCCCAGGACCGAGCGCACGCTGCCGCCGGCCTCTCCCGTTCGGGCGGCGCTCTCGAGCAGGGCGAGCGCGGCCGGGAAGCGCCGGCGGAGCGCCGCCAGCGCAGGTGACCCGGCGCCGCCGCCGTACATCGCCGACAGCAGCGCGACCTTCATCTCCGCCCGGGCCTCCGGCCGGCCGAGCGCCTCCCGGGCGAGCGCGGCGTACAGGTCGCCCTCGGTCGTCGCGGCGACGAGGCCCGGGTCGCGCGCCAGCGCGGCGAGCACGCGGGGCTCGAGCTGACCCGCGTCTGCGACGACGAGCAGCCGGCCCTGCGGCGCCACCACGGCCGCCCGGACCGCCTTGGGGATCTGCAGGGCCCCTCCGCCCCGGGTCGCCCAGCGGCCTGAGACGACGCCCCCTGGCACGTACTCGGGGTGGAAGCGCCCCTCGCGCACCCACTGGTCGCGCCAGGCCCAGCCATGGGCGGCGTGCAACCGCGCCAGCTCCCGGTACCGGACGAGCGGCTCGACCGCCGGGTGCTCGTGCCGGCGCAGCTCGTGCCGCCGGGTCGAGGTCACGGGCAGGCCGGCGCGTCGCAGGGAGCGGAGCAGGTCGACCTGCGAGTCGAGGTTCACGCGCGGGTCGTCGAGCGCGGCGGCCGACTGCTCGGCGAGCGCCTGGAGCTTGGCCGGCCGCATCGACGGTGCCGTGGGCCGCGGCCCGAGCAGCTCGACGAGCAGCCGGTCGTGGGTAGGTGCGTCCCAGGGCACGCCGGTCGCGGTCATCTCGACGGCCGCCAGGCACGAGGCCGACTCGGCCGCGACGAGCAGCGCGAAACCGGGTGACCGCCGCCGCAGGTGGTCGATCCGGGCGAGCTGGGCCGAGTACGCCGCACCGACGCCCTCGGCGTCCGGGGGCGGCGGGCCTGAGGCCTCGGGCTGGTCGTCGAACAGCGAGGGCTGCGGCGCGGGTTCGGCGGCCGCCGTGGCGGCGCCGGCACGGGCGGCGTTGACCGCCGCCGCCCCCTCGGCGTCCCCCTCCGCCGCCAGCAGCAAGGCCTCGGCCGACGCCACGTCGTGGCAGCGCGCCAGCCGGACGCCGGAGCGCAGCAGCGCCGGATACGCGGCGGCGACGTCCGCCAGCACCCACCGCGGGGATGCCGAACGCTCCAGCTCCGCCACCTCTGCGAACGCCGCGGGGCGTGCCGCCGGCGCTGATCGCCCTCGTCGAGCGGATGCAGCTCGGCCTCCCCGTCGGGGGCGAGGGCGAGGGCTGCACGCATGCCCCGATCCTGCCTCGCCCCACCGACAGCCGTCCGCCGGCGGAACGTGTGCAGGCGCGGACGGGGGAATCGCCCTAGCATGCGCTTAGTTAGCAACAACTAAGTATGTGGGTGGGACGAGACGACGAGGCCTGCGTCCCCGATCTTCCCCGTCCGGAAGGACCCGTTGTGACTTCGATCCTCGACGACACCGAGGATGCATCGACGACGACCCAGGCGGGCGGTCGTCGGACGCCTCGCTGGGACGCCGGCCACCCGCACTACCGCTGGGTGGCGCTCTCGAACACGACGCTCGGCATGCTGATCGCCACCGTCAACGCCTCGATCGTGCTCATCTCGCTGCCGGCGATCTTCCGCGGCATCGGGATGAACCCGCTCGCGCCGGAGAACGTGGGGTACCTGCTCTGGATGATCATGGGCTACCTGCTCGTCAGCGCCGTGCTCGTGGTCAGCCTCGGACGGCTCGGCGACCTCGTCGGCCGGGTGCGGATGTACAACCTCGGCTTCGCCGTGTTCACCGCGGCGTCCGTGGCGCTCGCGCTGACGCCGGGCTCCGGCAGCGCCGCGGCCCTGTGGATCATCGGCTGGCGCCTCGTGCAGGCGGTCGGCGGTTCGATGCTCTTCGCGAACTCCACGGCGATCCTTACCGACGCCTTCCCGCCGCACCGCCGCGGCATGGCGCTCGGCATCAACCAGATCGCCGCGATCGCCGGCAGTTTCGTCGGCCTCGTGCTCGGCGGTGTCCTGTCCGAGATCTCCTGGCGCAGCGTCTTCTGGGTGAGCGTGCCGATCGGCATCGTGGGCACGCTCTGGTCGTACCACTCCCTGCACGAGCTCGCGGTGGGCGGCAAGGCGAAGGTCGACTGGCTGGGCAACGTCACGTTCGCGGTCGGCCTGTCGGCTCTGCTCGCCGCCATCACCTACGGCATCCAGCCCTACGGCGGCCACTCCACCGGGTGGACCAATCCCTGGGTGCTCGCGGGTCTCATCGGCGGCGTCCTGCTCCTGGTGGCCTTCTGCTTCATCGAGGCCCGCGTGCCCGAGCCCATGTTCCGCCTCGGGCTCTTCCGCACCAGGGCCTTCGCCCTGGGCAACCTCGCCGGCCTGCTCTCGTCGATGGGCCGAGGCGGCCTGCAGTTCATGCTGATCATCTGGCTGCAGGGCATCTGGCTGCCGCTGCACGGCTACTCGTTCGAGTCCACCCCGCTGTGGGCGGGCATCTACCTGCTGCCGCTGACGGTCGGGTTCATCGCCTCGGGCCCGGTCTCGGGTTGGCTGTCCGACCGGTACGGCACCCGGCTCTTCGCCGGCACCGGCCTGCTGATCGTGGCCGCGACCTTCATCGGCCTGCTGCTCATCCCGGTCGACTTCGGCTACGTGCCCTTCGCGCTGCTGACGTTCCTCAATGGCGTGGGGTCGGGCATGTTCGCCTCGCCGAACACCGCGCAGATCATGAACGCCGTCCCCGCCAAGGACCGCGGCGCCGCGGCCGGCATGCGCGGCACCTTCTTCAACGCGGGGTCGTCGCTGTCGATCGGCGTGTTCTTCTCGCTGATGATCGTCGGCCTCGCGGCGACCCTGCCGACGACGCTGACGTCGGGCCTCGAGGCGCACGGCGTCACCGCCCCGGTCGCCCAGCAGGTCGGCCAGCTGCCCCCGGTGGGCAGCCTGTTCGCGGCGTTCCTCGGGTACAACCCGGTCGCCGAGCTGCTCGGCCCGACCGGCGCGCTGCAGCAGCTGCCCCCGGGGCAGGCCGCGACCCTGACGGGCAACACCTTCTTCCCCCAGCTCATCTCGGGGCCGTTCCACGACGGCCTCGTCGTGGTCTTCGTCGCGGCCGCGGTCATGATGCTCATCGCCGCGATCGCCTCGTTCGCCACCGGCCGCGAGGAGAAGGCGACGGTCTGACGCCCGCCCGCTCGCCGTCCTCCTGGCGCTGATCATGCAACTCCGGTCCGATCATGCAACTCCGTCCGATCATGAAGCTCGTCCGATCGTGCACGTGGACGGGAATGCTTGATCGGACCGGAGTGCATGATCGGACCGGAGTGCATGATCGGACTGGATTGCTTGATCAGCGCGAGGGGTGGGGGAGGATCGGGGGATGGAGAACGCTGCCGCCCCTGAGCACCCGGCTCCCGTCCACGAGCAGCCGGCGTCTGTCGACGAGCAAGCGGCTTCTGTCGACGAGCACCCGGCTCCCGTCGACGAGCACCCGGCTCCCGTCGACGAGCTGCCGGCTCCCGTCGACGAGCGCCGGCTCCCGTCGACGAGCACCCGGCTCCCGTCGACGAGGCCGCGGCCCGGTTGTACGTGGCCGTCGGCCGGCTGGTGCGCATGCTGCGCCGCACCGGCACCGCCGACGTGAGCCCGGGCGGGTTCTCCGCCCTCGCCACCTTGAACAGGCAGGGCGCGATGCGCCCGGGCGATCTCGCCGTCCGTGAGGGCGTCACCGCTCCGACGATGACGCGCATCGTCGCCTCCCTCGAGGAGGCCGGTCTCGTCGACCGGGCCGCGGATCCGCAGGACGGGCGGGCGGTGCTCGTCGCCGTGACGCCGGCGGGCGCCGCCCTGATCCAGGGCGAGAGCTTCGCCCGGTCGTCGGCGCTGCGCCGCCGGGTCGCGAGCCTCTCGCCGGCGGACGCCGCCGCCCTCGTGGCGGCGCTGCCCGTCCTCGAGGCGCTGGGCCGCGACGACGACGCCTGACCGCCGGGCCCGGCTCCCCGGCGGGCCGTCGCGCCGCTCGGAGAGGGTTTGCACTCCGGGTGCCCGAGTGCTAATCATGGGGTTAGCACTCTCCTCGTGAGAGTGACAAGAACCAGCCGGTCCCGGTGAGGGCCTGGTCGTCGCGGGACAGGACCGCGGCGGCACGGCCCGTCCGTCGCGGGCACCGCCCGGCCGCCACCCACCCGTCCGTGGAGGGAACACCACCAGATGGCCAAGATCATTGCCTTCGACGAGGAGGCCCGGCGCGGTCTCGAGCGGGGGATGAACATCCTCGCCGACGCCGTCAGGGTCACCCTCGGCCCGAAGGGCCGCAACGTCGTTCTCGAGAAGAAGTGGGGCGCCCCCACCATCACGAACGACGGTGTCTCGATCGCCAAGGAGATCGAGCTCGAGGACCCGTACGAGAAGATCGGTGCGGAGCTCGTCAAGGAGGTCGCCAAGAAGACCGACGACGTCGCCGGTGACGGCACGACGACGGCGACCGTCCTCGCCCAGGCCCTCGTCAAGGAGGGTCTGCGCAACGTCGCCGCCGGGGCCAACCCGATGGCGCTCAAGCGCGGCATCGAGAAGGCCGTCGAGGCCGTCGCCGCCGAGCTGCTGAGCCAGGCCAAGGAGGTCGAGACCAAGGAGCAGATCGCCGCGACGGCGTCCATCTCCGCGGCCGACACCCAGATCGGCGAGCTCATCGCCGAGGCCATGGACAAGGTCGGCAAGGAAGGCGTCATCACCGTCGAGGAGAGCAACACCTTCGGCCTCGAGCTCGAGCTCACCGAGGGCATGCGCTTCGACAAGGGCTACATCTCGGCGTACTTCGTCACCGACGCCGAGCGCATGGAGGCGGTGCTCGAGGACCCGTACATCCTCATCGCCAACTCCAAGATCTCTTCGGTCAAGGACCTGCTGCCGCTGCTCGAGAAGGTCATGCAGGGCGGCAAGCCGCTGCTGATCATCTCCGAGGACGTCGACGGCGAGGCCCTCTCGACGCTGGTCGTCAACAAGATCCGCGGCACGTTCCGCTCGGTCGCCGTCAAGGCGCCCGGCTTCGGCGACCGCCGCAAGGCCATGCTGCAGGACATCGCGATCCTCACCGGCGGCCAGGTCATCTCCGAGGAGGTCGGCCTCAAGCTCGAGAACACGGGCCTGGACCTGCTCGGCCGCGCCCGCAAGGTCGTCATCACCAAGGACGAGACCACCATCGTCGAGGGCTGCGGGCGACGCCGACCAGATCGCGGGCCGCGTGAACCAGATCCGTGCCGAGATCGAGAAGTCGGACTCGGACTACGACCGCGAGAAGCTGCAGGAGCGTCTGGCCAAGCTGGCCGGCGGCGTCGCGGTCATCCGCGCCGGCGCGGCCACCGAGGTCGAGCTCAAGGAGCGCAAGCACCGCATCGAGGACGCCGTCCGCAACGCCAAGGCCGCCGTCGAGGAGGGCATCGTCGCCGGTGGCGGCGTGGCCCTGCTCCAGGCGTCCACGGTCGCGTTCGACAAGCTCGAGCTGGTGGGCGACGAGGCGACCGGCGCGAACATCGTCCGCGTCGCCGTCGAGGCCCCGCTCAAGCAGATCGCCATCAACGCCGGCCTCGAGGGCGGCGTCGTGGCCGAGAAGGTGCGCGGCCTCGAGGCGGGTCACGGCCTCAACGCCGCGACCGGCGAGTACGTCGACCTCATCAAGGCCGGGATCATCGACCCCGCCAAGGTGACGCGCTCGGCGCTGCAGAACGCCGCGAGCATCGCGGCGCTGTTCCTCACCACCGAGGCCGTCGTGGCCGACAAGCCCGAGAAGGCGGCCCCGGCCGCCCCGGGTGGCGACATGGGTGGTGGCATGGACTTCTGATCCCCTCGCCTTCGAGAGGATCAGCGTCCTGAACCGCGCGAAGGGGCGGCTCCCGACCGGGGGCCGCCCCTTCGTCGCGCTTCGATAGGTTCTGCCCCATGACGACCACGCCCGGCAGCGGCGGGACCGACCGCCCGACCGACGGCCCGACCGACGGAGCGATCGACAGGGCGGCCGACGAGGCGGCTCTGCGCAGGGCGGCCGAGACCGCCCGGGCCCACACCGACGCCGTCCGTGCCGTGGCCCGCTTCGTCGAGGACCTCGACGACCTGCCCGAACCGTCGGCGCTCGTCGAGTTCGCGCACCTGCTCGGCCAGGAGGAGGAGGCGCGCCTGGCCCGCACCGCGGCCCTGGCCGACATCGGCCTCGACGTGCCGAGCCTCGACGCCGACCAGGAGTAGCCGCGCCGTCCCGGTGTCGGCTTAGTCTGGATCCGTGCCAGCTCTCCCGTCCGGTGTCGCCGCCCTCCTGCTCGCAGCGGGGGAGGGCCGGCGCCTCGGCACGGCCAAGGCACTGTTGCGCGGTGCCGACGGGATCCCCTGGGTCGAGCGTGCAGCCCGCCGCCTGATCTCGGCCGGCTGCGGGCCCGTCGTGGTGGTCGTGGGTGCCCGCGCCGCGGAGGTCGCCGCGCTGGTCCCGCCCTCGGTCGTGCCGCCCTTCGACGTCGTCGAGGCCGCCGGCTGGGCCGAGGGGATGGGGGCCTCGCTGCGGGCCGGGCTGGTCGCGCTGAGCGCGCGGCGCCCGCTGCCCGACGCGGTCCTCGTCGCGCTGGTCGACACGCCGGGCATGACCACGGACGTCGTCCGCCGCGTGGCGGCAGCCGGCGCAGCCGGGCCGTCGGTGCTCGCACGGGCGGCGTTCGACGGCGTGCCCGGGCACCCCGTGCTCCTCGGCCGTGACCACTGGGCCGAGGTGCGCGCGACGGCCCACGGTGACGCCGGTGCCCGCGACTACCTGCGCAGCCGGCCCGTCCGGCTGGTGGAGTGCGGCGACGTCGGGCACGGCGCGGACGTCGACACCCGCGCGGCGCTCGCCGCCGTGCCGCCTATCGTTGAGGTGTGACCTCGAGCCCCGTCCGCGACACGACCCGGCTGCGGCCGCCGGCCCGGCGCGTCCTGCGCGCCCTCGTGACGCACGACCCCGTCGGCGTCGGTGAGCTCGAGGCGCTCGTCGCGGACGCGTCCGCGGGGGCGGTCGTGAGCTTCGCCGGCGTCGTCCGCGACCACGACGGCGGCCGTGCCGTCACCCGGATCGAGTACGAGGGTCACCCGGGCGCCCAGGGCGTGCTCGAGGAGGTCGCGGCCGACGTGGCCGCGCGCACCGACGTCGAGGCGCTCGCCGTGGCCCACCGGCTCGGCCCGCTGGCGGTCGGCGAGGCGGCGCTCGTCGTCGCCGTGTCGGGCGCCCACCGGCAGGAGGCGTTCGCGGCGGCCGCGCTGCTCGTCGACGAGGTGAAGCTCCGCCTGCCCGTGTGGAAGCGCCAGCTCTTCACCGACGGCACCGACGAGTGGGTGGCCTGCCCCTAGTGCCGCCGGCCCGGGCCGCGGGCCCTGGGTACGGGCAGCCGCCCGGCCTCAGGCGGCGGCGAGCTCGGCAGCTCGGCCAGCGGCACGGCGGCGTCGGCCAGTCGGGCCGGGTCGGGGGAGCGCGACCCGCGGACCAGGGCCTCCATCGCGGCCACCGCGCGGGGCACTCCGACGCTCATGCCCGCCTCGACCCGGCCGTCGGCCAGCCAGAAGGCGACGAACACCCGGTCGGGGACCGACCCGCGGACGACCACGTGCGCGCGTGCCGGGTCGAGGCACGCACCGACGTACTCGAGCGACAGGTCGTACTGGTCGGAGAAGAAGTAGGGCAGCCGCTCGTACGACGCCGGCTCGCCGACCAGCGCCGCCGCCGCGACCGGGGCCTGCCGGACGGCGTTCGCCCAGTGCTCGACGCGGAGCCGCCGCCGCAGGACGGGGTGGTAGGCGGCGGCGACGTCGCCCGCCGCGACCACCGCCGGATCGGCCGTCCGCAGGTCCGCCCCGACGACGATCCCGTCGGCCACGTCGAGGCCCGCCTCGCGTGCGAGCCCGTCCGCCGGTGTGACACCCACGCCCACGAGAACGGTGTCGGCGGGCAGCAGCTCGCCGTCGCCGAGCCGGACCGCGGCGACGCGACCCGCCTCCCCGGCGACGAGCTCCTGCACCGAGGCGCCGAGCCGGACGTCCACCCCGTGGCCGCGGTGCAGCTCGGTGAACACCGGCGCGATCTGCGGCCCGAGGACGCGCAGCAAGGGTTGAGCCGCGGTCTCCACGACGGTCACGTCGCAGCCCGCTCCCCGAGCGGCAGCGGCCGTCTCCAGGCCGATCCAGCCGGCCCCGATGACGACCACACGAGCTCCTGCGGTGAACCGAGCCCGGAGGGCGTCGCTGTCGTCGAGCGTGCGCAGGTACACGACACCGTCGAGCTCCGCGCCGGGCACCGTCAGGGGGCGCGGGACGGCGCCCGTGGCGAGCAGGACGGCGTCGTAGCCGAACCGCTCGCCCGACGCCGCACGTGCCTCGCGCGCCCCGCGGTCGAGGGCGACGATCCTGGTCCCGGTGCGGAGGTCGATCTCCTGCTGCCGGTACCAGTCCGCGTCGTGGACGAACAGCTCCTCGCGAGGGCTGTCGCCGATCAGGTAGCCCTTGGAGAGCCCCGGTCGTTCGTACGGTCGGTGCTGCTCGGCGGTCACCAGTGTCACCGCCCCGTCGTACCCCCGCTTGCGGAGAGCCTGGGCCGTCTTGGCGGCGGCGAGACCGCCACCGACGAGCAGGATGCGTTCAGGTGCGTTCATGGCGTCGCCTCCATGGCTGTTCCCTCGAACGCTAGAGCCGCGCCTGTTCTTACGTCAAGATGTGTGTCTTTTAGAAATGAGCCTGCCGAGGGGCGGGACGCGGGCGAGTGGGCCGCGTTCAGCCGCCGGCGAACGGCGGCAGCACGTCGACCCGCAGGGCCGCGTCGAGCGGGCGCTCCCGGCCCCCGGGCACCTCGTCGACGAGGTAGGTGCTCGAGGCCAGCACACGCCCCAGCGCGGGGCCGTGCCGGTCGGCGAGGACGGCCGCGAGGGCGTTCACCGTGGTGCCGGGCTCTACGACGACACGTTCCTCGTCGAGCCCCGCCGCCGCCCGGGCCCCGGCGAAGTAGCGCACCAGGATCTCCACGTCAGCCCCCGATCGCGCTCATGGGACGCGCCGGCTGCAGGAACGCCGGGTCGTCGATCCCGTGGCCGGGGCGCTTCGCCCACATGTCGCCGCGCCAGGCGTCGGCGAGCTCGGCGTCCGTGGCGCCTGCGCGCAGCAGCGCCCGCAGGTCGGTCTCACCGCCCGCGAACAGGCAGTTGCGCACCTGGCCGTCCGCCGTGAGGCGGGTCCGGTCGCAGTCGCCGCAGAAGGGCCGCGTGACCGACCCCACGATGCCCACGACGCCGTGCCGCTCCCCGTCGTCGACGAGCCACGTCTCGGCGGGGGCCGCGCCTCGGGCAGCGGGTCCGCAGGCGTGACGGTGAACGCGGTGCGGAGCGACGCCAGGATCTCCTCGGCGGTGATCATCTCGGCGCGGCTCCACGCGCCCTGCGGGTCCAGCGGCATCTGCTCGATGAAGCGCAGCTCGTAGCCGTTGTCGAGGGCGAACCTGGCGAGCGGCACCGCCTCGTCGTCGTTGACGCCGCGCAGGAGGACGGTGTTGAGCTTGACCGGGGTCAGGCCCGCGTCGGCGGCGGCACGCAGCCCTGCCAGCACGTCGGGCAGCCGGTCGCGGTGGGTGATGCGCGCGAACCGCGACCGGTCCAGGGTGTCGATCGAGACGTTCACGCGCCGCAGGCCGGCCTCGGCCAGCGGGCGGGCCCGCTTGGCGAGACCCAGAGCGTTCGTCGTGACGGCGGTGTGCGGGGTCTCGCCCGACGCCGTCCGCAGGTCGGTGGTGGCGGCGACGATCCGTTCCAGGCCGCGCCGCAGCAGCGGCTCGCCGCCGGTGAAGCGGACCTCCTCGACACCGAGGAGGTCCACGGCGATCCGGATGAGGCGCACGATCTCGTCGTCGGTCAGCAGGCGCTCGTCCGCCAGCCACTCCAGGCCCTCCGCCGGCATGCAGTAGGAGCAGCGCAGGTTGCAGCGGTCGGTGAGGCTGACGCGCAGGTCGGTGGCGACCCGGCCGAACCGGTCGACCAGCCGGGGGTCGGCGGGCCGGTCCTGCGGCAGGGCGCTCGCCGGCGCGCGCCGCAGCGAGGGCAGGCCGAGGACGACGTGGGTCACCGAGTCAGAGTAACCGCGCCGGCCGCGACGGGCAGAAGGCGCTGACCTGGGGGGAGGCGGCCTGCTCGGGGCGGTATCCCGAGCGGCCCCGTCGGTCGCCACCGCTACTGTCGCGTCGTGACGAGGACGTACGAGGGCATCGACCTGTCAGGGCTGCCGGCCGGTTTCGTATGGGGGGCGGCGACGGCGGCGTTCCAGATCGAGGGCGACGCCGAGCACCGCGGGGACAGCATCTGGGACGCCTACTGTCGCGAGCCGGGGCGGATCCTGGACGGCTCGGACGGCCGCGTGGCGTGCGACCACGTGGCCCGCGTGGCCGACGACGTGCAGCTGCTGCGCGACCTCGGGGTCGACGCATACCGCTTCTCCGTGGCCTGGCCGCGGGTGCAGCCTGCCGGCTCCGGCCCGCTGGACACGCGGGGCCTGGCTTTCTACGACCAGCTCGTCGACCTGCTGCTCGACGCGGGCGTCCAGCCCTGGGCCACGCTCTACCACTGGGACCTGCCACTGCCGCTGCACGAGGCCGGCGGCTGGCCCGCGCGCGACACCGCGGCCCGGTTCGCCGACTACGCGACGGCCGTGCACGCCGCACTGGGTGACCGCATCAGGAACTGGATGACGCTCAACGAGCCGTGGTGCTCGGCGTGGCTGGGCTACGGGTCGGGCCGGCACGCGCCGGGGGTCACCGATCACGCCCAGGCGACGCGCGCCACCCACCACCTCCTCCTGGGGCACGGGCACGCCGTGGCGGCCATGCGCGCGCAGGCCCCCGCGGACCACAAGTTCGGCATCGTGCTCAACCTCGCCGGCTTCGTGCCGGCGCCCAGCCTGCCCGCGCAGGACGCCGCGCTGGTCGAGGCGGCGGTGGCTCCGCTCGACGGGACGCAGAACCGGCTCTGGCTTGACGCCCTGCTCGAGGGCCGCTACCCGCAGGACGTGCTCGATCTGCTCGCCCCGGCCCTGCCGGAGGCCGTCCAGAAGGGTGACCTCGAGCAGATCGCGGCGCCGCTGGACTTCCTCGGGGTGAACTACTACTTCGACCACCAGTTGGCGCCCGCGCGGGAGCCGCTGCCCGCCGGCACGGGGGAGTACCCCGGCGGCGAGGGTCTGCGGGCGGTCGCCGAGGGCCCCGACGTGACGGCGATGGGCTGGCCGGTCACCCCCGAGGGATTCCGGCGGATGCTCGTGCGCATCGGCCGGGAGCACCCGGGCGCACCGCCCATCGTCATCACCGAGAACGGCTCGGCGTACCCCGAAGGAGCCGACCCGCTCGACGACCCGCAGCGGGTCGACTACCTGCTCCGGCACGTTCGGGCACTGACCGACGCGGTGCGTGACGGCGCGGACGTGCACGGCTACTTCGCCTGGTCCTTGATGGACAACTTCGAGTGGGCGCAGGGCTACACCAAGCGCTTCGGCCTGGCCCGGGTCGACTACGACACCCTCGAGCGCCGGCCACGCCGGAGCTTCGACACGTACAGGGCCCTCACGGCCGCGCAACGGGGCGCGACGCCGTGAGGTCGCGCACCTCCGCGTAGCGCTCGCGGACCCACGGCGCGAGGTCCGCCTCGTAGCGCTCCCCGCCGGCCTCGGGCCACGCGGGCGGCTCCGCCCCGCCGGCGAGCACCCACGCGGCCTGCACGGGCGGCGCCGTCGGCGACGTACTCGCCCGGGGCCGGCACGCAGCACCGGACGGCCGAGCACGGCCGGGGCGATCCGCACGCACCGCCTCGGAGCGCGGCGCCGCCGCCGACCAGCAGCACCCGCTCGATCCGCGCGCCCTGCGCCACCAGGGCGTCGAGCCCGTCGGCCAGCCCGCACAGCATGCCCTCGACGGCGGCGCGGGCCAGGTGCGCGGGGGTGGCCGTGGCCAGCTGGAGGCCGTGCAGAGCGCCGGTCGCGTCGGGGCGGTTCGGGCGTGCGCTCGCCCTCGAGGTAGGGCACCAGCGACGAGGCCGCCCGGCGCCGGCGGGCGCGGTCAGGGCGAGCTCGGGACAGCTCCGCGAGGTCGACGCCGAGCAGCGCGCGCGGTCGCGTCGAGCACCCGGGCGGCGTTGAGGGTGCACACCAGCGGCAGGTAGCGCCCGGTCGCGTCGGCGAAGCCGCCACGGTGCCCGCTCGCGTCGGCGGCCGGCACCTCGGCCACGGCCGACACGACCCCGGAGGTCCCGACGCGACAGATGACGTCGCCGGGGCGGGCGCCGAGCCCGAGCGCCGCCGCCACGTTGTCGCCTGTGCCCGGGCGCGAGCGACGGCACCGGCGCGGTGCGTCACCGAGCCGCCTCGGCGCGGCCGGCCGGGGAGCACCGCGGCACGCCGGCGCCGTGCCGAAGCGCAGCCGCCAGCAGGTCGCGGCCGGTACTCGCCGGTGGCCGCCGACCAGTACCCGGTGCCGCTAGGCGTCGCCGCGGTCGGTGACGAGCCGTCCAGCCGGCGGTGCGCCGGCCAGCGCGCCAGGTCAGCCAGTCGTGCGGCAGGCAGACCGCCGGCGGCCCGGGCGGCCGCGTCGGGCTCGTGCTCGGCGAGCCAGCGCAGCTTGGTCACCGTGAACGACGCCACCGGGACCGAGCCGACCGCGTCGGCCCACGCCTGCGGCGCCGCCGAGCTCGGCGATGAGGTCGCGCGGCCGCGCCGCGGACCGGGTGTCGTTCCACAGCAGCGCGGGCGCACGACCTCGCCGTCGTCGTCGAGGCAGCACCATGCCGTGCTGCTGCCCGCCGACGGCGACCGCCGCCACGTCGTCGAGCCCGCCGGCGCCGCCGACGGCCGCGCGCAGCGCCGACCACCAGCCGCCGGGTCGACCTCGGTGCCGTCGGGGTGCGGCGCGCGACCCTCGCGCGACCAGCCGCCCCGGTGTCGCGCGTCGCGGACGACGACCTTGCACGACTGGGTCGAGGAGTCGACCCCGGCGACGAGCGTGGCACTCCGTCCCGCTCAGCGCGGCGCCGAGCAGGTGCTCGATCGCGAGCTGGTCGAGCGCGCACGAAGCCGTAGCCGCGCGCGGCGGCCTCGTCGGCGTCGAAGTCCTCGAACGCCGACGGTCCGCGAGCAGGTCGTCGTAGGTCTCGCCCGCGGCCGAGGTCGGCTCGCTCGAGCTCGTGCACGCCGCGCGGCCGCGAGCGCCGCCTGCGACCTCCGGGTCGGCGCGGAAGGCCGCGGCCCGCTCCTTGAGCAGCAGGTAGGTGCGCATGTTCGCGGCGGCCGAGGCCCAGACGCCGTCGATGTCCTCGGTGCGCAGCGGCTTGTAGTCGAAGTGCCGCGGGCCGTCGTAGTCCGCCGCCGTTCTCGAGCAGGTCGACGAGGCAGAACGCGTTGCAGCAGGTCGCCGTGGCCGAAGACGCAGGTCCTGGTCGAACTTGCGGGCCGTGCTGCCCGTTGAGGTCGATGTGGAAGAGCTTGCCGTGCCAGAGCGCCTGCGCGATGCCGTGCGCGAAGTTCAGCTCCGGCCATCTGCTCGTGCCCGACCTCGGGGTTGAGGCCCACCATCTCGGGGTGCTCGAGGGTCGTCGATGAACGCGAGGGCGTGGCCGACCGTCGGCAGCAGGATGTCGCCGCGCGGCTCGTTCGGCTTGGGCTCGATCGCGAACCGCAGGTCGTAGCCCTGGTCGATCGAGTACTGCGCGAGCAGGTCGATCGCCTCGCGGTAGCGGTCGAGCGCCGCCGCGCACGTCCTTGGCGGCGTCGGTCTCGGCGCCCTCGCGGCCGCCCCAGAACACGTAGGTCTCGGCGCCGAGCTCGGCGGCCAGGTCGATGTTGCGCATGACCTTGCGCAGCGCGTAGCGGCGGACCGCGCGGTCGTTGTCGGTGAACCCGCCGTCCTTGAAGACCGGGTGGGTGAAGAGGTTGGTGGTGACCATCGGCACCACCAGACCCGGTCTCGTCGAGCGCCGTCCTTGAACCGCGTCGATGTGGCGCTCGCGGCTCGGCGGCGTCGGCGCCGAACGGGACGAGGTCGTCGTCGTGGAAGGTGACGCCCGCAGGCGCCGAGCTCGGCCAGGCGGTGCACCGCCTCGACCGGGTCGAGGGCGGCGCGGGTCGCGTCACCGAAGGGGTCGCGGGCCTGCCAGCCGACGGTCCAGAGGCCGAAGGTGAACTTGTCGGCGGGAGTGGGGGTGGGAATGGGCACGGGAGCCTCCGGCGGTAACGTTCGGGAGTAGTTCGTTCAGGATCTGAACCTACCCGTTCGCCTGGGCACCCTGTCAACAGATCGACACCCTGAAAGCATGATAGTTCAGCGGCCGGACGAATAGGATGCCGCCATGCCCCAGCCCGACGTCCGCCAGACCGGTCAGCACGCCCGCCGGCCCGCCCGCCAGCCGTCGCTGCGCGAGCACAACCTGGCGCTCGTCTTGGGGCAGGTCGCCGACGCCGGCCGCGCCTCCCGGGCCCGGATCGCCGCCTCGACGGGCCTCACCAAGGCGAGCGTCTCGAGCCTCGTCGAGACCCTGCTCGAGGCCCACCTGGTCGCGGAGGTGGGGTGGGACGCGGCGCGGGTCGGCCGCCCCGGCGCCGCTCTGGCCCTGGCCCCCGACGGGGCGCTGGGCGTCGGCGTCGAGGTCAACGTCGACTACGTCGCGGCCGCGGTGGTCGACCTCGCGGGCACGGTCCGGGCCCGCGAGAGCGTGGTCGGCGACCTTCGCGGCGTCCCGGTGCCCGCGGTGCTCGACCGGGCCGCCGGCGTCCTGGGTCGGGCCCTGGAGGGGGCTCGAACAGGCCGCGAGGGCACGGCGCGCGTCGCCGGCGTCGCGGTCGCCGTCCCGGGCCTGGTCGAGACCGGCGGTGGCGAGGTCCTGGTCGCGCCGAACCTCGGCTGGCACGGCGTGCCGCTGTTGGCGGAGCTGCGAGCGCGGGCGGGCCTGCCCGCCGGGCTCGACCTGACGCTCGGCAACGAGGCCAACCAGGCGGCGCTGGCCGAGCTGTGGCGGGGCGGTCACCTCGCGGCTCCCGGCCGCCCGCTCGACACGTTCGTCCACGTGAGCGGCGAGGTGGGGGTCGGCGCGGGGATCGTGCTGCACGGCGAGCTCCTCCGCGGCCGGCACGGGTTCGCGGGCGAGATCGGCCACCTGCCGGTGCCCGGGTCGGCGGCGCCCTGCGCCTGCGGGGGCAGCGGCTGCCTGGAGCAGGTCGCCGGTCAGGACGCCATCGTCCGCGCGGCCGGCGTCGCCCCGGGGGTGGACGCGCTGCCCCCCGGGGCCGGCGCCGTCGCCGCGGCCGCCGCCCGCGGCGACCGGCAGGCCGTCGAGGCGGTCGAGACCGCCGGCGCCGCGTTGGGCAACGCCCTGGCGGGCGTCCTCAACCTGCTGGACGTCGACACGGTCGTGCTCGGCGGCGGCTACGCGCGGCTGGCCCCCTGGCTGGAGCCCGCCGTCACCGCGCAACTGCGGTCGCGCGTCCTGGCGGTCGGGGCCCGCGAGGTGCGCGTGCTCACGAGCCGGCTCGGCGCGCAGGCCGCGGTGCTGGGGGCGGGGGAGTCCGTCGTCCGCGGCGTCCTCGCCGACCCGGCCGCGCACCTCGCCGCCGCGTCGCGCAGCGCCCCCGGTGAGATGCTGTCGTCGTGACAGGCGCCCGCCCCTCGACGCCCGCCGACCTCGAGCGTGCCCTCGCGGCCACCGGCTACCTCCCCGGCGAGGGCCTGGCCACGGTGGCCTGGCTGGCCCTGGCGATGGGCCGGCCGCTGCTGCTCGAGGGGGAGCCCGGCACCGGTAAGACGGCGCTGGCCGAAGCGGTCGCGCAGGCGCTGGGTGCCGAGCTCGTTCGGCTCCAGTGCTACGAGGGCATCGACGCCGGGCAGGCGCTCTACGACTGGGACTTCCCCCGGCAGGTGCTGCACCTGCGTGCTGTCGAGGCCGCCCGCCGTCGCGACGAGGACCTCGACGTCACCGCCGTCGAGAGCTCGCTGTTCGACGAGCGCTTCCTGCTCGAGCGGCCTGTGCTCCGGGCGCTGCGCAGCCCGAACGCCGTGCTGCTGGTCGACGAGATCGACCGGGCGGACGACGAGTTCGAGGCCTTCCTGCTCGAGGTGCTGTCGACCAATGCCGTGACCATCCCCGAGTACGGCACCGTCCGCGCCGACCACCCACCGCTCGTCGTGCTCACCTCGAACCGCACCCGCGAGGTGCACGACGCGCTCAAGCGCCGCTGTCTCTACCACTGGGTCGAGCACCCCGGCCTGGCCCGCGAGATCGAGATCCTGCGCACCCGCCTGCCCGAGCTGCCGGGCCGGCTGGCCGAGCAGGTGGCGGTCGCGACCCAGCGGCTCCGCGACGGTGTCGCCGGGCCCGCCGGTGCCGATCTCGTCAAGCCGCCCGGCGTGGCCGAGAGCCTCGACTGGGCGCGGTGCCTGGTGGCCCTCGGGCGCAGCGAGCTCGACGTCGAGACGGCGGCGGCCACCTTGGGTGCGGTCTGCAAGTACCGCGAGGACGCCGAGCGCGTCCGTGCCTCCCTCGACCGCCTGCTCGCCGGCTGACGGGGCGCGACCGTGAGCGTGCAGGTGCGCCCGGCGACGGCCGCCGACGGGCCCGCGCTCGCCCGCATCGACCTCGCCACCTGGACGCCCGCGTCTTCGCCCGCGCCGCCGCCGCCGGGTCCTGACGCCTACGTCTTCTTCGACGAGCGCAGACGCCCGGAGGCCGTGCTCGTCGCCGAGCTCCACGGTCAGGTGTCCGGTTACGTCGCGGTGCGCCCGGCCAGCCCTCTGCCCGCGCACGCGCACGTCCTCCTGGTGGGCGGCCTCGGGGTCGACCCGGCGGCCCAGGGCCGCGGCGTGGGTCGCGCCCTGGTGGAGGCCGCGGTCGGCGAGGCGCGAGCGCGGGGCGCCCGCAAGCTCGCCCTGCGCGTGCTCGGTGGCAACGCCACCGCCCGGCGGCTCTACGAGCGCTGCGGGTTCGTCGTCGAGGGTGTGCTGGAGCGGGAGTTCCTGCTCGACGGGGAGTACGTCGACGACGTCGTCATGGCACGCCACCTCGACCGCTGACGCACCCGGCGCGGGGCCCGGGGTCGACCCGGCGAGGCCCGGTTCTAGCGTGGTCACCGTGAGCATCACGCCCGACACCAAGGACTGGACCTGGGTCCTCGACGCCCCCTGCCCCGAGTGCGGCGTCGACACGCGCACGATCGGTCTCGCGGAGGTGCCCGCCGCGCTGCGCCGGGTCGCCCCGGCCTTCGCGGGAGTCCTCGCGGGGGGCGACGCGTCGCGACGGCGTCCGGCGGCAGGGGTGTGGTCGCCGCTGGAGTACGCCTGCCACGTGCGGGACGTCGCCCGGCGGTTCGACACCCGCCTGCGCCTGCTGCTGACCACGGACGAGCCGCGTTTCGAGGACTGGGACCAGGACGCCGCGGCCCTCGAGGGCCGGTACGCGGAGCAGGACCCCGCGCGCGTCGCCGCCGAACTGACCGAGGCCGCCGAGGTGCTCGCGGCGGCGTTCGAGGCCGTGCCGCCGCAGGAGCGGGGGCGTGCCGGGTACCGCTCGGACGGCGCCCGCTTCAGCGTGGAGACGCTCGGCCGCTACCTCGTGCACGACCTGCTGCACCACGTCCACGACGTCACGGGCGGCCGCGCGGACACCGTGTCACCCTGAGGAGTGAGCGTGCGGACGATCGACGGCGCAGCGGCCCCCGAGCCGCTGCTCGCGCTCGCCGGCTTCGCCCGCGCCCTGCGCGCCGCCGGCCTGCCCGTCACGGCCGACCGCACCCAGGCCTTCGTCGCGGCCTGCGCCCTCGCGGGATCCGGCGGGTCGGCCGGGATCTACTGGGCCGGGCGCGCCACGCTGTGCCCCGACCCCGAGCTCGTGCCGCGGTACGACGTGGTCTTCCGTGACTGGTTCGGCGGCGAGCTGCTGCCCCGCGGCCCGGCCGGCCTGCGGCCGGCGCCGGTGCGGAGCTCGGCCCTGCCGGACGACGAGGCCGATGCGGGCGGGAGCCCCGACGGCGAGCGGGAGACCGAGCTGGTGCGGGCCCGCGCCTCGGCGGTGGACGTGGTGCGGCACCGCGACGTCGCCGACCTGACCGTCGCCGAACGGGCCCTGCTCGCCCAGCTCTTCGCCACCCTGCGGCCCGCGGCCCCGCTCCGGCGCTCCCTGCGGCGCTCCCCGTGGCACTCGGGCGAACTGGACGCGCGCCGCACCCTGCGCGAGGAGGTGCGACGCGGAGGCGAGCCCGGCCGGCTGCGGTACCGCCGACCACGCACCCGGCCACGCCGGGTCGTGCTGCTCGTCGACGTCTCGGGCTCGATGACCCCGTACGCCGACGCCCTCCTCCGGCTCGCGCACGTCTGGGTGCGCAGCGCCCCGCGGACGACCGAGGTCTTCACCGTCGGGACCAGGCTCACCCGGGTGACGGTGGCCCTGCGCGGCCGCGACCCGGAGGCCGCGCTGCGCGAGGCGGGCCAGCAGGTGCCGGACTGGTCGGGCGGCACGCGGCTGGGCGACGTGCTCAAGGCGTTCCTCGACCGGTGGGGCGCGCGCGGAGTGGCGCGCGGCGCGGTCGTCGTCGTCTTCAGCGACGGCTGGGAGCGGGGGACGCCCGGCCTGCTCGCCGACCAGATGGCCAGACTGCGCCGGCTGGCGCATCGTGTGGTGTGGGTGAACCCCCACCGCGGCAAGGCGGGTTACCGTCCGCTGCAGGGCGGGATCGTCGCCGTGCTGCCGCACGTCGACGACTTCGTCGCCGGGCACTCGCTGGCGACGTTCGCGGAGGTCGTGGAGGTGGTTGCCCGTGCGTGAGGTGCTCGGTGAGCTGCTCGGCTGGTGGCGCGAGGGCAGGCCGGTCGGGGTGGCGACCGTCGTCGCGACCTGGCGCTCCGCGCCGCGGCCCGCGGGGGCGTCGATGCTCGTCGGCCCCGGTGGCGAGGCGGTCGGCAGCGTCTCGGGGGGGTGTGTCGAGGGGGCGGTCTACGAGCTCGCCCAGGAGGTCGTCGAGTCCGGCACGCCGGTGCTGCAGCGCTACGGGATCAGCGACGACGACGCCTTCGCCGTCGGCCTGACCTGCGGGGGCATCCTCGACGTCTTCGTCGAGCGGATCGACCCCGCCGCGTTCCCCGGGTTCGGCGAGCTCGCCGCCGACGTCGAGGCAGGCCGGCCGGTGGCGGTGTGCACGGTCATCGAGCACCCGGACGCCGCCCGCGTCGGCGCCCGCCTCGTCGTACGGCCCGACGGTCCGTCCGCCGGCACGATCGGCTCATCCCGCGCCGATGACGCCCTGACGGACGACGCCCGCGGCCTGCTCGCCGCCGGCCGGTCGGAGACGCTGACGTACGGCCCCGACGGCGAGCGGCGTGGCGAGGGCATGCGGGTGTTCGTGTCGGCCTTCGCGCCCAAGCCGCGGATGCTCGTGTTCGGCGCCATCGACTTCGCCGCGGCCGTCGCGCGGATGGGGGCCTTCCTCGGGTACGACGTGACGGTGTGCGACGCGCGGCCCGTGTTCGCGACGCGATCGCGCTTCAAGGACGCCGACCGCGTCGTCGTCGAGTGGCCGCACCGGTACCTCGCGGCGGAGGCCGAGGCGGGCCGGGTCGACGAGAGAACCGTCATCGCCGTGCTCACCCACGACCCGAAGTTCGACGTGCCTCTGCTCGAGGTCGCTCTGCGGCTGCCGCGCGTCGCCTACGTGGGTGCCATGGGCTCGCGCCGCACCCACGAGGACCGGCGCAAGCGGCTGCTGGACGCCGGGATCAGCGAGCACGAGCTCGAGCGCTTCTCGTCGCCGGTCGGCCTCGACCTCGGCGCGCGGACCCCGGAGGAGACCGCGGTCAGCATCGCCGCCGAGATCATCGCCCTGCGCTGGGGCGGCGACGGCGGCCGCCTCGCCGACCGCGAAGGCCCGATCCACCACACCGCGCCGCGCTGATCCGGCCGGGCCCCCAGGGTCCGCCCTCGTCACGGGCGAGCGCCGGCTCGGTGGTCAGCTCGCCGGCCGGCCGTCCGCGAGGGCTCACCCGAACCTCCAGCGGTACAGCTCGCCGACCTGCTCGTAGCCGAGCCTCGCGTACACGCCGTTCGACGTCGGGTTCCCCAGGTCGGTGTGCAGCATGGGCGTCGCGCCGGCGTCGAGCACTCGCCGGGTGGCGAGCGTGGTGACGGCGGCGGCGTAGCCGCGGCCGCGACGCTCGGGCGGCGTGTACACGGGGCCGATCCGTCCGAGCCCGCCGACCGGCTCCCGCAGCCCCGCAAGGCTGACCGGGGCTTCGCCGTCCTCCCACAGCAGGTACTGCCCACGCCCGATCCGCTCGAGCTCCTCGGCCCGGTCGGCCTCGACGTGCCCCGGCACCGCCTCCCCGATGAACGCGTGCAGCCACGCGAGGACCAGGTCGAGGTCCGCGGGCAGCGCCGTGCGGCCCGAACCGGGGACGCCGTCCGCGGGGGCGAACCGGCGCAGCACGTGCACCCCCTCCCGCATCTCGACGACCGCCTCGGTGCCGCTGAGCTCTGCCCAGCGGGATGCGAACGCCGCGCCCGACGTGCCGTCACCGATCACTCCGCCGATCGGACGGCCCGCGCGGTGCCACGCGTCGGCCACGGCGCGGGCGGCGTCCGGGCCCACGGGCGGAACCAGCGCCGGGTGCGGGGCCGTCTGCAGGGCTACGCCCACGACCTCGCCGCCGCGCTCGACCACGGCCCAGCTCTGGTCGTCGTAGTGCCGCCCGCCGGACAGCTCGCCCGCCAGGATCGTCGCCGCGACGTTCCCGAACACCCCGCGCGCCGACAGCCAGTCAGCAGCCGGCGGCGCCACCGCGCGGGGGTCGTCGAAGAGCCGGACGGCGAGCTCATGGATCCGATCGGCCATCCGCCGACTGTGCCGCGAGGGTGCGTGACGTCGCCACCCGGTTCCGCCGTGCAGCTGCCCTCCCACCCCTTGCTCCCGTCGCGCTGGGATGCACGCGAAAGGCCGCTGCGGGCTGCCTCGGGAGCGGCTTCTCGAGTGCAACACCGTCGAAGGCGTGCACGGGCAGGGCCTGGACGTCGCCCCCGCGGGCGCACGCTGCATCGTGCATGATCGACGACGGTTGCCCGGTCAGCGCGAGGTGCGGGGGCGAAGACCCACGTGGGGCTCTTGTGTTCATGGACATTTCAATCTTGGATCAGTCCACTGAGCCACAACGATGTGATCACGAGCGTGGAGGCCTCATGGGCACCAGGAGGATCGCCGTCACCGTGGACGGCGTCCGGTACACCGACGACGTCGAGCCGCGCCTGCTGCTCGTCCACTACCTGCGAGAGCGGCTGGGCAAGACCGGCACGGTCGTCGGGTGCGACACGAGCAACTGCGGTGCCTGCACCGTGCACCTCGACGGCCGCAGCGTGAAGTCGTGCTCGGTGCTGGCGGTCCAGGCGGACGGCGCCGCGGTCACGACCAT
Organism: uncultured Actinomycetota bacterium; assembly: GCA_963794075.1. Lineage (GTDB taxonomy): Bacteria > Actinomycetota > Actinomycetes > Actinomycetales > Kineosporiaceae > DATKNA01. Next base: position 10,205 of record CAWCCY010000017.1, on the reverse strand, counting down.
CGAGGGCCTGGCGACGGACGGCGAGCTGCACCCGATGCAGCGGGCCTTCCACGAGAACCACGCCCTGCAGTGCGGGTTCTGCACGCCGGGCATGATCATGCAGGCGATCGACCTGCTGAACGACAACCCCGACCCGAGCGACGCTGAGGCGCGCGAGGGCATCGAGGGCAACCTCTGCCGGTGCACCGGCTACCAGAACATCGTCAAGGCCATCCAGGCCGCGGCGAAGGCCCGCGCCGGCGAGCCCACGCCCGCAGGGGGTGCCGCGTGACCGCCGTCGACGAGACCGCCACCGCCGAGCGCGAGTTCGGCCGGGCCCGCCGCCGCAAGGAGGACGCCCGGCTCATCACCGGCCGCACCCGGTGGACCGACAACATCGTCCTGCCCGGGATGCTGCATCTGGCCATGGTGCGCAGCCCCGTGGCCCACGGCCGGATCACCTCGATCGACACCTCGGCGGCGAAGGAGTCGCCGGGCGTCCTCGGCGTCTGGACCGGGCCGGAGCTGCCCGGGTCGAGGCCGGCCTCCCGTGCGCCTGGCCGATCACCGCCGACATGAAGGCGCCGACGCATCCGGCCATCGCGCAGGACACCGTCAGGTTCGCCGGCGAGGTCGTGGCCGTGGTCGCCGCCCGCTCGGCGGCAGCGGCCCGGGACGCCGTCGACCTGGTGCATGTCGAGTACGAGGACCTGCCCGTCGTCCTCGACATGGAGGCTGCCCTTGCCGAGGGTGCCCCGCTCGTGCACCCCGACCTCGGCACGAACGAGAACGCCACCTGGATCTACGACTCGGGCGCCGCCGGCTCGGGCGAGGACGTCGAGGCGGTCATCGAGGCCGCCAGGAACGACCCGGACAGCGTCGTCGTCCAGCGCCGATACCGACAGCAGCGGCTCGTTCCGGCGTTCATGGAGCCGCGCTCGACCGTCGTCGACCCCACCGGCGAGCAGATCACCGTGTGGACCGCCACGCAGGTCCCGCACTTCGTGCGCATCTTCATGGCGCTCGTCACCGGGGTGCCCGAGTCGAAGATCCGCGTGATCGCGCCCGACGTCGGCGGCGGGTTCGGCGGCAAGCTGCAGTTCACCCCGGAGGAGGTGATCACCTTCCTCGTGGCGCGCAGGTTGGGCAAGCCTGCGAAGTACACCGAGTCGCGCACCGAGACGATGCTGGCGGCGCACCACGGGCGCGACCAGATCCAGCAGCTGACGCTGACCGCCAAGCGCGACGGCACGGTGACGGGCTTCAAGGCCGAGATCCTCGCCGACATGGGCGCGTACCTGGGCCTGGTGACGCCGGGCATCCCGATCCTGGGCGCGTTCATGTACAACGGGATCTACAAGTTCGCCGCGTACAAGTTCGTCTGCACGAACGTCTTCACGAACAAGGCCTGGACGGACGCCTACCGCGGCGCCGGCCGCCCCGAGGCCACCTTCGCCGTCGAGCGGATGATGGACACCCTCGCCGCGGAGCTGGGACGCGACCCGCTCGAGCTGCGCGAGCAGAACTGGATCAAGCACGAGGAGTTCCCGTTCTCGACGGTCGCGGGGATGAGCTACGACTCGGGCAACTACGAGGCGGCGACGGCCCGCGCCGTCGAGCTCTTCGGCTACGACGAGCTGCGCCGCGAGCAGGCCGAGCGGCGCGAGCGCAAGGACCCCGTGCAGCTCGGCATCGGCGTCTCGACGTTCACCGAGATGTGCGGCCTCGCCCCCTCGCGGGTGCTCGGCGCTCTCTCGTACGTCGGCGGCGGCTGGGAGAACGCCGCCGTCAGGATGCTCCCGACCGGCAAGGTCGAGGTCGTCACCGGGACCAGCCCGCACGGCCAGGGCCACGAGACGGCGTGGAGCCAGATCGTCGCCGACCGGCTCGGCGTGCCGTTCGACGACGTCGAGGTGCTGCACGGCGACACCCAGGTCTCCGCACGGGGGCTCGACAGCTACGGCTCGCGCTCGCTCGTCGTGGGCGGGGTCGCGGTGTCGATGGCGGCCGACAAGGTCATCGAGAAGGCCAAGGTCATCGCGGCCCACCTGCTCGAGGCGAACGCGGACGACCTGGAGTTCGGCGCCGGGTCGTTCACCGTGCGCGGGACCGACAAGGGCGTGCCCATCCAGCAGATCGCGTTCGCCGCGTTCGACGCGCACAACCTGCCGGACGGCATCGAGCCGGCATCGACGCCGAGGCCACCTACGACCCGGTGAACTTCTCGTTCCCGCACGGCACGCACCTGTGCGCGGTCGAGATCGACACCGAGACCGGCCGCACGTCGATCCGGAAGTACGTCTGCGTCGACGACATCGGCCGCGCGCTCAACCCGCTGATCGTCGAGGGTCAGGTGCACGGCGGCCTCGCCCAGGGCATCGCGCAGGCGCTCTACGAGGACGCCGTGCACGACGAGTCGGGCACGCTGACCACGGCCACCTTCGTCGATTACCTCTGCCCAGCGCCGTCGACCTCCCGACTTACACGACCGACCGCACCGAGACGCCGTCGACCGACACGCCGATGGGTGTCAAGGGCGTCGGCGAGGCGGGGACCATCGCCTCCACGCCGGCCGTGATCAACGCCGTGGTCGACGCGCTGCGGCCGTGGGGCGTCGACGACATCGAGATGCCCGCGAGCCCGCAGCGGGTGTGGCGGGCCCTGCGGGACGGCTCGTCCGCCGAGAGCTCGCAGGACCTGCCGATGGGCACGCACGAGATCGACCTGGAACCCGGCGGTCGCGTGGGCGAGGGTGAGATCGGCCCGGAGAACGCCGATCCGGGGCTGGCGGCGGGCCTGCCGAGCACCACGAGCGCTACGACGAGAACGGAGGTGCGCGGTGATCCCCGCGGAGTTCGACTACGAGGCACCGGGCACCGTCGAGGAGGCCCTCGCCCTGCTCGGGTCGGCCGCTGACCGGGAGGTGAAGGTGCTGGCCGGTGGCCAGAGCCTGCTCCCCGTGCTCCGGCTGCGGATGGCCGCGCCCGACCTGGTGGTGGATCTCGGGCGCATCGCGGAGCTGCGCGGGGTCCGCGACGACGGCGACGTGATCGTCATCGGCGCCATGACCACGCACGACGACGTCACGCGCGAGCCGCTCGTCCGGCAGCACGCGCTGCTGCTGGCCGAGGCCGCGCGCACCGTCGCCGACCCGCAGGTGCGCCACCTCGGCACCTTCGGCGGCTCGCTCGCGCACGCCGACCCCGCCGGTGACATGCCGGCGCCGGCGCTCGCGCTCGACGCCGAGTTCGTGATCGCCGGGCAGGGCGGACGCGCGCACGGTGGCGGCGTCCGAGTTCTTCGTCGACCTGTTCACCACGGCCCTCGCCGAGGACGAGCTGCTCGTCGAGGTCCGGGTGCCCAAGCACACCGGCTGGGGGGCGCACTACGAGAAGTTCAACCGCGTCGCCCAGGCGTGGTCGATCGTGGCGGTCGCGGCGGCGGTGCGCGTCGAGGGCGGCACGATCGCCGCAGGCGCGCGTGGCCCTGACGAACATGGGGCTCGTGCCGATCCGGGCGCACGCCGTCGAGGAGGCGCTCGTCGGCCGGCCGGCGACCGCCGACGCGGTGCGCGAGGCGGCCGGCCTGGCCGCGCAGGGGACGGCGCCGATGGCCGACGCGAACGCCGACGAGGAGTACCGCCGCCACCTCGCGACGGTCCTCACCGGTCGCGCCGTGCTGGCGGCGGCGGGAGTCTGAACCGCGTGGAACTGAAGCACACCTTCACCGTCCCGGCCCCCGTCGAGACGGCCTGGGCGACACTTCTGGACGTCGAGGGCATCGCCCCCTGCTTCCCGGGGGCGGCCCTGACGTCGGTCGAGGGCGACGAGTTCGCCGGCACGGTGAAGGTGAAGCTCGGGCCCGTCGTCGCTGCAGTACGCCGGCAAGGGCCGCTTCGTCGAGCGCGACGAGGCGGCCCGCCGGGTCGTCCTGGAGGCGAACGGCAGCGACAAGCGGGGCAACGGCACGGCGGGCGCCAGGGTGCACGCCCGGCTCGAGCCGGCCGGCGACGACCGGACGACCGTGGTCGTCGAGACCGACCTCAAGGTGACGGGCCGGCCGGCGCAGTTCGGGCGGGGCGTCCTGCAGGACGTGGGGGGGAGGATCATCGAGCAGTTCGCGCACCTGCCTCGCCACCCGGATGGCCCCCGAGGAGCCGGCCGCCGAACCCGCCGCCGAACCGGCTGCCGCCCCGGCCGGCGACTCGCCCGCAGGCTCGGCCGGGACGTCGGCCGGGACGGCGGGACCTCGGCCGGCACCTGGCCGGCGGCCGGAGTCACCGCCCCGACGACGACCGGGACAACGACGACGACGTCCCGGCCGGGACGACCACCGGGACGCGACCGCCGGAGGCGAATGGCACCGCGGCGGGTGCATCCTCCCCCGCTCGGTGCCGCGGCAGCAGGCGGCCGCCGAGCTCGACCTGGGCTCGGTCGTGCTGCCGACGCTCGTCCGCCGCTTCGGACCGGTCCTGGTCGCCGGCCTGCTGGGTCTGGTCATCGGGCGGCTCCTGGGGCGGCGCCGCGCCTGAAGCGGGGCGCCGCCCGAGCCGAGGTCAGAGCGAGCGCTGGTAGGTGCGGAAGGCCCGCGTGCCCAGCCAGGCCATGACCAGCGCGAGAGCGGCCAGCAGCCCCAGCCGGCTCCACACGGCAGACCAGTCGGTGCCGGCCGAGAGCGCCTCGCGCGAGGCGACCACCGCCCAGTCGACCGGGTTGACGCGGGCGACGTCCGCCACCCAGCTCGCGGCGAGCGTGGTCGCGAGCAGGGCCGACGAGAGGAACTGCAGCGGCAGCACGACGAACTGGCTGACGCCGATGAGCGCCTCCTGCGAGCGCAGGAGCAGCGCCAGCGCGTTCGAGAACGACGCCATGATGATCGAGATCAGGCAGGCCGCCGCGAGCGTGACCGCGACGCCGGCCGCGCCCCCGGGGAACCGCGCGCCGGCGATCACGGCGACGACGAGAACGACGACGGTCTGCACGACGGTCGTGGCCGCCTGGTAGGCGAGCGTGCCGGCCATGAGCGCGCCGCGGCGCACCGGCGAGGCGAGGAACCGGTCCATCACCCCGCGGTTCATGTCCTCGATGAAGACGGTGCCGGCCCAGCCGCTGGAGAACAGCGCCGTCATGACGACGACGCCCGGTGTGAGGAACTCCAGGTATGAGGTCCGGGCGGCGTCGAAGCCGGGGATCTCGACGGCGCGCTCGAAGAGCGCGCCGAAGAGCAGCAGCCAGATGATCGGCTGCACCAGCGTCGCGACCGCGAACGCCGGCTGCCGCCGGAGCGCCCGCAGCGAACGGGTGGCCAGGTAGGCCGAGTGCCTCGTCAGCGACCCGCGCCGGGCCCGGGGCCGGACGCCGGTGAGCTGTGGGTCGAGTGCCGTCGCGGTCATGCCGCCACCTCCAGGGTGTGTCCGACGTGCTGCAGGTAGACGTCGTCGAGCGAGGGGCGCGCGACGGTGACGGACGCCGCGGGAGTGCCGGCGTCGTCGAGCGCCGCGAGCAGAGCGGGGACGGCGCGGGCGGCGTCGTCCGCGCGGGCCCGCAGTCGCGGGCCTTCGACGACGACGTCGCGCAGGCCCAGCCGGGCCAGGATGGCCGTCGCCCGGGCGGCGTCGGCCGCGGAGGCGAGCCCGACGTCGACGGCGTCCCCGCGCAGCGCGCTCTTGAGCTGGTCGGGCGCACCCTCGACGACGACGCGGCCGTGGTCGACGATGGCGACCCGCTGGGCGAGGCGGTCGGCCTCGTCGAGGTAGTGCGTCGTCAGCAGCACGGTGACCTGCTCGCCGGCCGACAGCCGGCCGATCTCGGCCCACATCCCGGCGCGGGCCTGCGGGTCGAGCCCGGTGGTGGGCTCGTCGAGGAAGAGCACCTCCGGCCGGTGCACGAGGCCGATGGCGACGTCGAGCTTGCGCGACATGCCGCCCGACCAGGTCTTGACGAGCCGCCCGGCGGCGTCGGTCAGCTCGAAGCGGTCGAGCAGGTCCCGGGCGCGGGCCCGGGCGTCGGCCCGCGAGAGGCCCTGGATGCGGGCGGCGAGCTCGAGGTTCTCGCGCCCGGTGGCCATCGGGTCGCTCGACGGCTTCTGCGAGACGAGGCCGATGGCCCTGCGGACGGCGTCGGGATCGGCCAGGACGTCGATGCCGGCGACGCGGGCGTTCCCGGCGTCCGGCCGTGCGAGCGTCGTGAGGATCTTCACCGTGGTGGACTTGCCGGCGCCGTTCGGGCCGAGGAGCGCGAACACGATGCCCGCCGGGACCTCGACGGAGAGCCCGTCGAGCGCGCGCACGCGTGGCGCCTGCGGCCGCCGGAGTAGGTCTTGACGAGCTCGTCGGCCACCAGGGCCGATGGGGGTGCTGCGGGCATGACGGATCCCTCTCGACGTGGGTCGATGGGGAGCCGGTCGCGGCGCCTATCGTGGGAGTGCGCCTCGGATCGGGCGACGCGACCAGCTGCCCGGTTCGGGTGACGGCCCCTGACCGGTGTTGCCGCACCGGTCAGGGGCTTCTACTGCGTTCTCATTGCGGTCGCAGAGCCTGGCCCTCCTCGCCGAGGTACCGGACGGGGTCGGCCATGATCTCTTCGAAGGTGGTGCCGGCGGCGAGGAGCTCGTGCATCCGGCGCCACGTCTTGGTGCCCGGGAACGCCGACGTCCGGATGCCCTGGGCGAGGTCGGTGACGAACGAGAGCTCGGCCTGGAGCATGTGCCGGCGGTAGCTGCTCTCGACGACGAACAGTGCCGGGAGCCCCATCGCCTGGGCCTCGGCGAGTTCGGCGTCGAGGGAGCGGAGCTCGGTGCGCAGCTTGATGGACCGGTCGTCCAGCAGCCGCGCCGACCTCGTCGGGCGGCAGGCCGGGCATGAGCGAGAGCCCCGCCTCGAGCGAGGTGAAGTCGCGCACCGGGGTGGACAGCAGCTCGGCCAGCCAGTCCTCGAACTCCTCGACGCCCGCGCCGGTGATCTCGTAGACCGTGCGCTCGGGCCGGCGGCCGTCACGGCTGGTCTCGCGGGCGGCGATGAGGCCGTGCTTCTGGAGCGACTCGACGACGGCGTAGAGCGAGCCGTAGTTGAGCTTGATGCTCTTCTCCTTGCCCCGCGTCCGCAGGGTCGTGGAGATCTCGTAGGGGTGCATGGGCTTCTCGGAGAGGCAGGCCAGCACGGCGAGAGCCAAGGGGTTGGACACTCGTCGACGCGTCATCGCCGTACTCCTCACTCTCGATTACTCGACTTAGAGTACTCCAGAGCGGGCCCTTGTCAACGATCACCCATGCCCGGTCGCTGCGGCGCAGGCAAGTGCACGTGCCGATCGTCAGCGCAGCGGCGCGGGCAGCGGTTGCGCGTGCACCACGGCAAGGCCTGACACGGCGCGGGTCAGCACGACGTAGAGCCGGCGCAGACCGGTCCGCTCGTCGGGCTCGTCGGCGGCGATCTGCGCCGGCTCGACGACGACGACGCGGTCGTACTCGAGCCCCTTGGCCATCGTCGCCGGCACGACGGACACGGTGGCGGCAGCTCGTCGGCGTCCGGGTCCTGCTCGTCGCGGCCGAGCACCACGTGCTGGACGCCGTCAGCGCTCAGGTCCTTCGCGGTCCGGGCGACCCACCCGTCGGGCACGATCAGGCCGACCGATCCCTCGTGGGCGAGCGCCGCGCGGACGGCGTCCAGCGTCGCGCCCGCGCAGCCGCGCGGCGGGCACCTCGGTGAGCTGCAGGCTGCCGGGGTCGTCGCGCACGGACGTCGGTGCGCTCAGCCCGGGGCGATGCTGCGGCAGCAGGCGGGCGGCGAACTCGATCACCGCGGCGGGCACGCGGAACCCCGGTCGAGCACCTCGAGGTGCGCGTCGGCGTGGCCGAGGTGGGCCAGCGCGACCCTCCCACGACGGGGTGGCCCACGGCGTCGTCCCCTGGGCGATGTCGCCGAGCACCGTGGCCGCCCCGGTCGAACAGCGCCGGCCGACGGCGCGCAGCTGCATCGGCGAGAGGTCCTGCGCCTCGTCGAGGACGACGTGCCCGAGGCTCGGCGTGCGGTCGGAGCACGTCGGCCACCTCGTCGACCAGCACGGCGTCGGCGGCGGACCACCGCGCGGACGCCCGGACCTCGGCGGCGGGTCCCACAGCAGCAGGGCCTGCTCGTCGTCGGTCGAGCACGCCGTCGCGCGCACGCGACCAGGAAGTCGACGTCCGTGAAGAGCCTGAACAGCACCTCGCGCGGCTCCACCGCCGGCCACACCGGGTCGACGTAGCGCTGACCGCCCGGCTGCGGGCCACGGCGTCCTGCACGCGGTCGTCGGGGGAGTCGCCGGCCTCCTCCATCAGCACGAGCATCGCGTGCGCCAGCCGCTGGGCGAGCATGTCCGGGCCGCCGCGTAGCGGGCGCCCGCGAGCGCAGCTCCGCGACGAGCTCGCGGACCTCGTAGCCGGCACCCGCCAGCGCCGGGAGCCGCGGGGCACGCACGAGCGCCTCCTCGGCACGCCGGACCTGCGCCCAGACCGCGCGGTGCAGCACGTCGCCATCCGGGCGTCGCCCTTCAGGACGGCGACGGCGACGGGGTCGGCGCCCGGGCGCCGCGGACCGCGCACGCCGGCGCGGGCCAGCTCGCTCGACCGTCGTGTGCCGCCACCTCGACCTCGCCGAGGCTGGCAGCACCGCGCCGACGTGCTCGAGGAAGGCCCGGTTGGGCCCGACGACGAGCACGCCCGACCGCGGCGAGCTTCTCCCGGTAGGCGTAGAGCAGCCACGCGGCCCGGTGCAGCCCGACCGCCGTCTTGCCCGTGCCGGGCGCCCCCTGCACGCAGACGGTCGTGCCGACGCCGGCGCGGACGATCTCGTCCTGTTCCGGCTGGATGGTCGCGACGATGTCGCGCATCGGGCCCGACGCGCGGCCGCTCGATCTCGCGCGCCAGGATCGCGCTGCGCCTGTCGGCCTCGGACGGGTCGGTGAGGTGCTCGTCCTCGTAGGCGGTGATCCGGCCGTGCTCGACGCCGAACCGGCGACGCAGCCGACGCCCATCGGCTCGGCCGGCGGGCGCGGTAGAACGCCCGGGAGACGTCGGCCCGCCAGTCGACGACCACCGGGTCACCGTCCTCGTCGGCGACGTGCCGGCGGCCGATGTACCAGCGCTCGCCGTCGCGTCGGTGTCGATCCGCCCGAAGAACAGGGTGGCGTCGGGTCGTCGACGAGTGACGCGGCGCGCGGGTGCAGTGTGTACGCGAGGAACTCGGCGGAGACGCGGTCGCCGCCCTGGACGCTCGAGCGACGAGGGTGCGCTCGCGCATCCGGGCGAGGTCGCGGCGAGCGGTGAGGGTGGCCTGCTCGTGCGCGAAGCGGTCTGGAGGACTGGTGGGTGGTCAGTCGGCGGCCGGCGGGAGGGTCTGTCGGTGAGGCTCCACGACGTCGAGGCACGAGGGTCTACGCTACGCCGTCCCTGCGGCCGGGTCCCTTGGTTATCCCGCCGGTCGCCGTCGAGGGGACCTTGTCGCGCCGAAGGCGCTGAGCGGGTAGTGGATGTTACGCTGCCGCTAGATGAACGCGCAGGTTAACAGGAGGTCGGACCGATGACGACGACCATCATGAAGCGGACCGATCAGCCAGTGGATCCCGCGTCGTTGCGGCCGACGCCAGGTGGATGCTGGTCGAGGACGGGGAACGGGCGTCGCGCGGAGATGGTGTGGGCGGTCCTGGCCGTCAACTCCACGCCTGACGGCGAGCGGCGGAAGCGCCACTGCCTGACGTTCCTGGCCGCTCCCGGGGGGCACGTCCGGCGGTGGCCCTACGGTGGCGTCGTGGCCGTCCTCATCGATCCCCCGGGCTGGCCGGCGCACGGGCGGCTCTGGTCGCACCTGGCGAGCGACGCCTCCCTCGAGGAGCTGCACGCCTTCGCCCCGCCGCGCCGGCCTCCAGGAACGCGGCTTCGAGGGCGACCACTACGACGTCCCCGAGGAGCGCTACGCCGGTCTTCGTCGCGGCGGGCGCCCTGCCCCGTCGAGGGGGGCGGAGCTCGTCCGCCCGGCTGCAGCGTTCGGGCCTGCGCCGGCCGAAGCGCCGCGGGGAGCGTGTGGTCGCGAGCCACCTGCGTGGCGACGGTGGCCGCGTCGACACCTTGCTCTCCACCCGGCTGCCGCCGGGTGCCGTCCGCGCCGTCATCCTCGTGGCCGTGGCGGCCACCGAGCTGCTCGTCCTGCCGGACGGGGCGACCGGCACCGAGGGCGCTCTGCTCCCGCGGGTCCC
>CAWCCY010000016.1:0-155225 GCA_963794075.1 uncultured Actinomycetota bacterium | reverse complement strand
TGCGGTGTGCTCAACGCTCAGCCCTGGTCGACGGCGCGGCGACGCAGCCGTTCGACGAACGCCGTCACCTGGTCGCCGACGTCGCGGGGAGGCGTAGCGGGGGCGGCGTCCGGTGTCGGCTCCCAGGGGGATCGCTGCCGCGGCAGTGTGGGGGGCAGCGGCACGGGGTCGGCGGCCTCGACGGCCTCCTCGGTGCGGTACCGGTACAGCGTGGTGCCGTCGTCCACCAGGAAGTTGTGCTCCGGCCCGGACTCGCTGTGCAGGATGAACCGCTCGTAGCGCTCGGCCACGCGGGCGAGGGCGTCGATCGAGTCCAGCTCGATGACGGTCCGCCCGTCGGCGGGCGCGACGGGCTCGGTGTGGAGCAGGTGAGGCTCGTACCGGGTGAGGGGGCCGAACTCGTCGTCCACGCGACCTTGCCGCCGGGCGCGGCCGGCGAGACCGAGGCCGAGGCACACCAGCAGGAGGACGCCGCCGACGGCAGGTGGCCACCACCGCAGCTCGGTGGCCGGCACGCGATGCCCGCGCAGGGTGAAGGCGGCCGGCACCCGGTCGGGCACTCGCACCGACCCTGGGGTCTCGGTCACCTGCGGCCGGCCCGCGCTCCCGGCGCCACCGGCCGCCGACTCGTCGGACGGCTGCGGCTCGCCGGCGGCCGACGTGCCGGACTGGCTCTGGGTGAGCCGCACCAGGTGGTCGTCCACGCTGAACGCCAGGGCCGGCGCGATCCGCTGGTCGACGGGCTGGCCGGCGACGGCGCCGGCCAGGTGGACGTCGAGGCGAACGGTGAGGGTGTAGCCGCCGATGGGCACGTGGGTCGCGGCTGCAACGTCGCGGATCACCCGCGCGAACTCGGCCAGATCCAGGTGCGCTGTCACGTCGAACGCGTTCCCGCGGAACGGGCCGGCCGGCACCAGCCGCACGGTGCGGGACCACCCGTCCGGGGTGGAGAGGACGGCGTCCACCGACCGCGTGCCCCTCAGCGCCACCGCTGCGGAGGTCGTCACGCGGTAGGACGCCGCGACGTCTAGGGCCGGAACCAGCGCGAGGTAGACCGGATCACCCGTCACCACGTTGCCCGTCGGGTACGCGGGGCTCGCCAGGACCGAGGCCCGGTACGTGAAGGCCGCCCGCTGTGTATAGGCGACGGGGTGGGTGTCGACGTGCGTCGCGGGGACGACCCACGCGAGCAGCCCCACGCTGAGGAGCGCGACACCCGCGGACGCCGTCACCATGATCGCGTGGGATAGGAGCCGCGAGGCGTCGTCGCTCGGGGCTGGAGGCTGCGACTGCCCCGCCCCCTCGGCCCGCCGCTGCCGCCGACCGTCGGCCCACTGCTGGCCGCGCGACCGGGGCTTGGACCTCGTGGCATGGCCCACGCGCCGGCCGCGACGGCGCAGGGCCCACCGGAGCAGCGCGGTGCCGAGCGCCACCAGGACGCTGCCGAGAACCAGGACGACGGGTTGCCGCGACTGGAGGAGCAGGTCCCCACCCCGGGGCACCCGCCCCGCTAGGCGGCCGAGCACGTCCGACGGCGGCACCCGGTCGGGGTCGAGCCAGGTGTTGTTGTCGCCGCGCAGCCGGAAGCGGCCGCCCTCCACCGCCACGATGCGGTGGAGGACGACCGTGTGCAGGGCCTCGCTCCGGTAGGCCACGGCGTCGCCGACGGCGTAGCCGGAGGCGGGGCGGAGGATCGCCAGGTCTCCGGAGTGGAACCTGGGCTCCATGCTGACGCCCTGCGTCACCAGGTACGTCGTCCGGCCGCCGAGGGTCGCCGGCCACAGCCACCAGCCCCCTGCTGCGAGCAGCAGGAGCGCGACTGTGACCAGCGTCCGGCGAACCACTCTCCCTCCGTCCCGGCCCAGCCAGGACGCCAACCTCAGTGCACGAGGTACCCGATAGCTGTCATGCCCGTGACCGCGAAGTTCACCGTGCAGCTGTAGGCCGTGTTGGTGGTGTGCACCCCGGCGCCACACGTCACCGGCGCGGCGCCGTTGCGGTTGACGGACAGGGTGCTGCCGCTCGTGTCGCCCGTCAGGACGACGTCGACCTGGGTGATCGTGTCGAGGCCGGCGTTGTAGGTGAACACCGGGTACGAGGCGAAGTCGGCATCGGAGATCGTGGTGGTGGCGTAGCCCACCGCCCTGCTGGCCTCCGCGTTGGTGATGCTCGCGGTGTAGGCGGACGCGCCCACAGCGGAGATCACCCCTGCGGTCGCGACTGCTGCAATGACGAGTTTGGTGCGCATGCCGGAACCCCTTCCTGAGCGGTCCGTCCGGGTAACCCCTCGTTCTACGGCGAACCGGAGATGGTCTTGGCAGAGGGTGTCGACCGCTTCTGCCGAAGACTTGAGGAACCGCGTGAGAAGTAGTCCCCGGCAGGTCCGGTCGAACAGCACGCCCCTGCCGAACCGATCGGTGAGCCGCTCCCGCTATCGGAGGGATTCCTCGGTAATCTCGGGCCCGCGCATTGCCCGGACCGGCGCCACACACACCGCACAACCGCTGGCCCGAGACGCCACCGTCGCGATGACACAGAACCGGGAATGGTCATCAACGACGGCGCAACTGGGCCAGAAGCGGAAGCGAACGGAGCGGGTCGCCGTCCAAGTGCCAGTAGACGTGCCCGATGCCCAGCTTCGCGGCCTTCTCCAGGTCGGCGGCGACCTGCTCGGGCGAGCCGAGCAGCGGTGCGGGCTCGTGCACCGGGTCCTCGGTGACGTTGCCGTTCACCTGGAGCATCATCGGCAGCGTGTCCGGGTCATGACCGGCGGCACCGGCCGCGGCCCGGAAGGTCGCGATGCTCTCCCGGACCGTGTCCCAATCGAAGATGACCAGCGTCAGTCCCACACCGAGTCGTCCCGCGCGTTGAAGTGCCGGCGGAGATGCGGCGCCCACCACCACGCTCGGGCCACCGGGGCGCACCGGTTTCGGGCCGATGTCGGCTTCGGGAATGCGGTAGTAGCGGCCCTCGAATCGCACCGGATCGGGTCCCCAGACGGCGCGCATGGCGAGCAGATGCTCTTCGAATCCCGCGCCGCGCCGTCTCATCGAGACGCCTGCGGCCTCGAACTCCTGCTCCATCCAGCCCTGGCCGATGCCGGCGATGAGTCGACCCCCGCTGAGCCGGTCCAGGGTGGCCAGCCGGCGCGCGAGCATGACCGGGCTCTGGAAGAGCGCGTCCAGAACGCTGGTCCCCAGCGCGATTCGGCTGGTGCGGGCCGAGACGTAGGTCAGTGTCTCGATGGGGTCGTACACCGCCCCGAAGTCCTCCGGCGCGTCCATGACCGGTCCGCCGGGGCCGCCCATGGCGATCGGCACAGTTGGCCGCATCAACCGCTCCCAGGACCACACCGAGTCCAGCCCGAGACGCTCCGCCTCCTCGGCTACCTGAGAGATGTGGGCCGGGGACGCGCCTCGCCCCGCCACCGGCAGATGTACACCCAGCTTCATCGATGTCATGTCGTCCTCCCTGTCACCGTCGCTCTCTCGGTAGACAGACGTGCTCCGCCGGTGGTTCTCATCCGCCGCGGAAGCCACGCAGGTCTTGCCCTCGCGCTGCGGAGTGTGATTCTCGGGGGTCAGTTCGGCGCCGACGCCGTCCTCGGCCGCTGGGGTAGGCTCGACGTCGGCGTGACGAGACAGCTCGCCGCGCGAAGCCGCTCGCCGTGCGGCGCCACCCCAGGAGGAACCTCGTGAAGAAGCTGTTCGTCCTCGCCCTCGCAGCCGCCGCCGGCTTCGTCGTGTGGCGCAAGCGGGAGTCGGACCGCGCGGAGCAGGCCCTGTGGGCGGAAGTGACCGACCCGGTCAAGTGACACCTGCCCGGCCTGTGCCGGGCACCTGGGGGCGTGGCGCAACTGGCAGCGCACCTGCTTTGCAAGCAGGGGGTTAGGGGTTCGAGTCCCCTCGCCTCCACCCTGGTCAGAGGCCCTCTCCCCGCGCGGGAGGGGGCCTCTCGGCGTCCGGTACAGCACCGGCGAAACCCTGTGGGCGTGCACATACCGGACCCACGAGGACCCGCAGGATGCGACAGGCCGACCGAGCGACAGCCGTCATCCGCGGCGGGCGATGGACTGCCCGCTCATCGTCGTCACGCTGGGCCTGTGACTCGAGGCCGGCTGGGCCGACTCATCGGCGTGCTCGTCGTCGGAACGCTGCTCGCCGCCTGTTCGGCGTCCGGCTCCGACGGCGCGGCGAGCCGGGCACCCAGCCCCGCCCCGAGTCCGGCCCCGCGCGCACTGTCGATCGTCGCTCTGGGCGACTCGGTGCCCCGCGGCACGAACTGCGACTGCACGCCGTACCCGGAACTGACGGCCGAACAGCTCGGCGCCGGTCACGACCGCACCATCAGCGCCACCAACGACTCCGTGGCCGGCTACACCACGGACGCCGTCCTGGCGCAGGTGACCTCGGACCAGGACGTCATCACCCACGTGAGCCGGGCGGACGCCGTCGAGATCGAGATCGGCGCGAACGACGTCGGGTACTCCGACGCGTGCGGCACGTCCCTCGACTGCTACACCGGTGACATACCCCTGATGACGAAGAACCTGACGGCCATCGTGGCCCGCGTACACGAGCTGACCGCCGGGCGACACGTGCTGGTCGTGCTCCTCGACTACTGGAGCGTCTGGCTCGGCGGGTCCTACGCCGCCGCTCAGGGCCAGGCCTACGTCAGCACGGCCGAACAGCTGACCGACGACGTCAACACGGCGATCATCTCGGTCGTCAAGGGCTCGGACGCCGCCTACGTCGACCTGCGCGCAGCGTTCAAGGGTCCCGACTACGCCTACGACGAGACGCACTACCTGTCCGACGACGGCGACCACCCCAACGCAGCCGGCCACCAGCAGATCGCCACCGCCACCACCGCGGTCATCGAGGCCGCCGTGCCGTCCTAGGTGCGGCAGCGACATCGGGGAGGGGTCCGGCCTGGGGCACAGGCCAGGCCACTGGAGGTTCAGGTCGGTCGCGTCCCGGCCGACCTTTGAGCCATGACGTCAACGGTCACCCACGGACCCGGCAGCGCGAATCCCCTCTCGTCTTACCAGGGCTCCGTGGATGACCGTCGCACCCTGACGTGGCGGTCCGGGGTGGCCGCCAAGCTCGCGCTGCTCGCGGCGGCCGGCCTCCTCGCGGGGCTGGTTGCCGGGGCCGCAGGGCTCGTAGGGCTCGCGAGCGTGCACGAGCAGGCACGTGACCTGGCACGCGTCGCCGCCACCATGAAGGACGTCGCAGAACTGCGCGATGCCGAAGGTGACATGCGGGTCGTGGCGGACGACCTCGCGCAGGCAGGGAGTGCCGCCGAGATCAGCACGAGCGTCGGCGACATCAAGGACACCGATGCCCGGGTGGACGGGCTGGTCACGGCGCTTCGTGCCGACGTGGCGGCCGACTCCGGCAGCAGCGACGACCTCAGTGCCTTCGTCACGGGGCTCACCGCGTGGCGTGGCGTGCGCGACACGCAGATCCTTCCCGCCGTGCGCGCGGGCAAGCCGGCACGCGCCCACGACCTGGTCAACGGACCTCTGGCCGATGCGGACGACGCCTTCGCCGGCCCTCTCGACCGCCTGGTCGACCACCTGGGTGGCCAGGTCGCACCGGCGACGGCGCGCACCGACGCGGCGCAGTCCAGGAGCTTGCTGACCATCTACGTCGTGCTGGCCCTGGGCATGGCGACCAGCCTGGCCCTGGCATTCGCCGTGACGAGGAGCCTGGTGCGCCCGCTGCGCCGTGTGAGTGAGGTCCTGACAGCCCTGGCCCAGGGCGATCTCTCCCAGACCGCCGGCGTCCGGAGTCGCGACGAGGTCGGCGCCATGGCCGCAGCCCTGGACCGGGCGATGGACAACCTGCGCGAGACGCTGCAGGCCCTGTCCGCCAATGCTCAGAGTCTGGCCGGGGCCAGTGAGGAGCTGTCCGCGAACTGCACTCAGATCGCCGCTGCCGCCGGGGAGACCGCGACCGAGGTCGAGGTCGCGTCCGAGGCGGTCACGCAGATCAGCGACAACGTCCGATCCGTGGCGGCAGGCGCCGAGCAGATGACCGCCAGCATCGGCGAGATCTCCAGCAATACCTCCGAGGCCGCCCGGGTGGCCGCCCACGCCGTCGAGGCCGCGGACGCCGCCAACGCCCAGATCGCCAAGCTCGGCGCCTCCAGCGTCGAGATCGGCGACGTGATCAAGGTGATCACGTCGATCGCCGAACAGACCAACCTGCTCGCCCTGAACGCCACCATCGAGGCGGCCCGCGCCGGCGAGGCCGGCAAGGGCTTCGCCGTGGTGGCCGACGAGGTCAAGCAGCTGGCCCAGCAGACTGCCCGGGCCACGGGCGAGATCGGCCAGCGGATCGAGGCCATCCAGGGCGACGCCGGCGGTGCCGTCTCGGCGATCGCGGAGATCTCGCAGATCATCCAGCGGATCAACGACTACCAGACCACCATCGCCTCGGCGGTGGAGGAGCAGACCGTCACCACCAACGAGATGAGCCAGAACGTCTCGGTCGCCGCTCAGAACAGCGGGAAGGTCTCCAGCAACATCATCGGTGTCGCAGGGGCCGCGGCCACGACGACGGCCGGCGTCCGCGACGCCGAGCGAGCGGCCGGACAGCTGGCCACGATGAGCGCGGACCTGCAGACGGTCGTCGACCGCTTCCGGCTCTGACCGGCCCGTGTCACCGTCGGTGATCGACGGTTGGGCTCGAACTCCTGGTGCTGTCACCGAGGGTGTGCGGCGCGCGGGAGAATGTCGGCCCTACCAGCATGAATGTCACGATGAATTCCCTGCCCGCACATCCCGCGAGGCCGCGAGTCACCTCCGTGATACATGCGGACGACGTATTTGTCGATGCGAGGCTTGATTCTTTCTTGCCCGAGCGTTAACACTTGGCCGTTGATGCTGCTTGCATCTCAGTACCCTGGACCAACGGGCCGGGCAAGAGCATCTGGAGCATCTCGATGAAGGCAACCCTTCGCCGCCGCCGGCGGCTCTTCGTCTCCGGCGCCGTCGCGGCGCTGGCGGTGACCGTCGTGGGAGTCGGAGCGGCCGACGCCGGGAACCACCCCCACCGGCACAGGCACCGCCCGGCGCCCGGCCCGTCGGCGACGCCGACGCCCACCCCCAAGAGCACGACGACCGGCAGGCCCGCGCCGTCACCGTCGCCGACGACCAGCACCCAGGCCCCCGCGCCTCCCCCGACCAGCAGCGCGACGAGCCCGGCAGCGCCGCCGCCGGCGTCGGCGATGCCGAAGCCGTCCCACGTCGTCTTCGCCGACCACGTGGCCCAGTTCAATGTGCTCTGCGACGCGGACCATTTCGCGGCCGACGACCCCATCGTGTTCCCTGGTCAGCCCGGCATGTCCCACATGCACACGTTCTACGGCAACACGTCGACGAATGCCGCGAGCACCATCACCAGCCTGACGGCCACGAGTCCCTCGAGCTGCGGGCGCGGGATGGGCGGGAGTGACCTCTCGGCCTACTGGGTGCCCTCCCTGATGAAGAAGAACGCCGACGGGACGACCTCGGTGGTCAAGACCCAGCAGACGAACACCGTCTACTACCGTCGCGCCGGAGGCGGGACCGGCCCCGGCGTACTGCCGTTCCCCGTGGGCTTGCGCATGATCGCCGGCAACGCCAAGGCCACGTCGGACCAGTCCCTGTCGATCGTCCAGTGGGACTGCGGCGGTGGCGGCGTCGAGAGCCCGCACATGTACGCGTGCCCCGGTGGCCCCTCGGCTCCCATCCATGCGTCACTCGTCTTCCCCAGCTGCTGGGACGGCGTGCACCTGGACAGCGCGGACCACAAGTCGCACATGGCGTACGCCGCGCCGGACGGCGCCTGCCCTGCCGACCACCCCGTGTCGCTGCCCGAGGTGACCTTCGAGATCGACTTCCCGGGCATCGCGGGTGGATCGGCGTATGAATTGGCGAGCGGCGGGATCTACTCGATGCACGGTGACTTCATCGCCGGGTGGGACAACCAGGTGCAGAATGCTCTCGTCTCCTCGTGCCTCAACACGCCCCACGAATGTGCGGACATGAACCGTGACGGCAGCACCTTGTTCCGGCCGAGCTACGACCCGGAGCCGATCACCATCGCCATGAACGACTTCGCGAAGACGTCGCCGTGGGCCGGTGTCCCTCTGCAGGGCCCGGTGACGTCGCCGGCGCCCTCGATGTCCATGTCGATGTAGCGCTGAGCGAGATGACGGCCAGGTCCGGAGGGCCCTGAGGCCGTGTGGTGACCACGACGTACAGGCGCGCCCCGGCGCGCCTGTACGTCGTCGTCGTCGTAAGCCCGTCGGAGGCCGCCCTCGCCGGCAGGAACGGGCGACGCATCAAGGCAACCGTGCCGCCCGCCGGCGCGTCCGATCGCCGACACCACCCAGCGAGGAGGGGCGATGGCACGAACACGGCGCACCGTCCTGGCGCTGACCGGTCTGGCGTTCGTGGCCGCCGGCTGCGGGCAAGCACCGGCTCCGGGTGCCACGAGCCTGGCTGCGGCTGCCGCGGCGACACAGGGAGCCGTGACGACGACAACGACGTCCGGAAGCCCCTCGCATGGCCAGGCCCTCGTCGTCGTCCGGGTCCGGTTGACGGGTGGCCCGATGCGCCGGGACGGCGGGATGGCCCTGAACCATTCCCCGGCGAACGGGCAGCGGGTGACGGCGAGCGGGGCGGCGGGACGGGCAGCTGCGACCACGGACGCCTCGGGTGAGGCCCGCCTCCGGCTGCCCCCCGGGGAGTACCGGATCGGGGCCGAGTGCGGCGGGGAGCTGCTGCCGGTCACCGTCCGCGCCGGCACGGCCCGACAGCTCACGATCGACTGCTACGTGCCCTGAACGCCTGACACCCACTGGCCGCCGGGCCGGCGCGCGCCGCCGGCGGCTACTCGCCCACCGTCCCGTCGACGAGCTCACGGACGACGTCGAGGTGGCCGATGTGCCTGGCGTACTCCTGCACGAGGTGCAGCAGCACCCGCTCCAGCGTCGCCGGGTCCGCCCCCTCCCAGCGCTCGCCCGGCCGCCCCACGTCGCCGAGGTCGTGGGCCAGCACCACCTCCCGGGTCCGCTCCGCCTGCGCCCGCAGAGCTTCCAGCAGGCCGTCGAGCGTCTCCTCCGGGCCGACGTACCAGCGGCCGTCGCGGGCGTCCCCCCACGGGTCGGGCACCGGCTCGCCCACGAAGCCCCAGACCAGCCAGCGCCGCTCGACGTGGGTCAGGTGCGTCAGGAGCTCCAGGGGCGTCCACCCCGACGGGAGGCGACTCGTGCGGAGTTCGGTGTCCGGCAGGCCGTCGAGCTTGGCGACGAGCACCGACCTGAAGTAGGCGAGGTAGCCCAGCAGCACCTCCGCGCGGGACGGGTACGGCGCGGTGGGCTCCGGGAAGGGCAGTGTCACGGGTGCACCCTCCCGTCGATCCGGTCCCGCCCGGGCACGTCCGTGTCGAGCTCGGCGTCGGCGACGTAGGCGAGCACGGCGCGGGCGGCGTCCTCGGCCGAGGAACCGTCGACGACGAGCCGGCGGCCGTCGAGGTCGTCGTCCCAGGCGTCGTACTCCCACTCCTCGACCTGCGCCCACGTCGGCACCACCTGTCCGGCCAGGTCGGGCGTGCGCTGCTCGACGCGGCGGCGGTGCTCGGCGGTGTCCGCCAGCACCACTTCGACGAGCCGCAGCCGAGCCCCCGCGGCGTCGGCCAGTTCCGCCCAGCCGATGCGGGCCACGTGCACCGGGTTGACGGCGTCGACGACGACGGGCGTGCCGACCGCGAGGCAGCCACCGGCCACGGCGTGCGCCACGGCGTACCCGGCGACGCCCGCCCCGTCGGGCGCGAGCCCCGCGTGCTCGAGCGCCGTCTCGACGGCGTCCACCCGGAGCAGCGCGGCCCGCAACCGCCGGGCCAGCGCCCTGGACAGCGTCGTCTTGCCGGTGCCGGGCAGGCCGGACAGCACCACGAGCAGGGCCTGGGTCATGAGCCGTCACGCTACGCGGTACGCCTCCGCCCGCACGGGCACGCGCCAGGCCCAGACCACCACCGGGAGATACAGCACCGCCAGCGCCGCGACGGCGCCGCCCGCGCCCAGGACCCCGGCGACCGCCCCGTACAGGGCGTACACGGCGACGGCGACGAGCTCGGCACCGACCGCCGCGACGGAGGTCACGGTCGCGCGCGCTGCCCCGGAGAGCGCGTCCTGAAGCCAGGAACCGAGAACCACGTCGACCGCCTGGAACACCCCGAAGGCGAGGGCCACGAGGGCCAGGCCGGCCGGCCGGCCGCCACCCGCACCCACTGCCAGCGCGAGCGCGGCGAGGCCGAGAGCGGTCGCGAGGCCGCGCGGGCCGATCCGCCGCACCCTGCCGGCGAGCACGGCTCCGGCGGCGACACCGCCCCAGAGCGCGAGCTCCCACCAGGGCACGTCGGCGACCGGCACCCCGGCCGCGACGGCCACCAGCGGCGTGTACTCCTCGAGCGCGCCCCAGATCGCGGCCGCGCCCGCCACCACGACGACGAGCCGGCGGACCCGCACGTCGGCCCGGGCCTCGCGCAGCCCCGCCCGGAGCGTCGTGAGGTAGCCGGGCTCGTCCACCTCCCCGGCCCCCGCACCGTGCTCGGGGCGGCGGTCGCGGTGCTCGGGCAGCGCCAGGGCGACCAGCGCACCGGCCAGCCCCGCGGCGACGCTGGCCGCGCCGAGGCCGGCATACCCGGACGACGCCATCACGGGCGCGGCGAGCACGGTCGCCGCGACGACGGCCAGGCCGGCGGCGGCGCGTGCCCGGCCCAGCAGGGTGGCGAACGCGCCGGCGGCGCCGACCAGCTCGAGCTCGTCGTACACGAGCGCCTCGAAGGAGCCCGACACGAGCGCCCCCTTGGCGCCCCACAGCACGAAGCCCGCGGCGAACGCCGGATAGGAGGGCACGAGCACCCACAGCGCGAAGCCGGCGGCGCCGAGCAGTGGGCCCGCGACGAGCAGCGCCCGGCGGCTGACCGTGTCGGCCCACACGCCCGACGGCACCTCGAGCACGACGGAGGTCACCGACCACACGACCAGGAGCGACGAGATCTCCGCCGCGGACAGCCCGGTGGCGGCGAACAGGAGGGTGTACAGCGGGTAGAGCAGGACGAAGTCGTCGAGGAAGGCGTACGCGAGCAGCGGGCCGGCGAGGCGGCGCGCGCCCGGCGGCACGCCCAGGAGCGTCGAGGGCATGGGTGATCCGTCCGTGGGTGGGGTGGGGACGCCGTCGTGCGGCGGCCCCGGCGGCCCACGGAGATGGGACGGCGAGCGGCCCGCGAACGGGGATCAATGTCGTCGACGCATGGCAGTAGCGTAGGCGCCGAAGTGCCGAGATCGTCGATCTCGGGAGTGTGGATCCGGCTCAGGCCGGGTACCACCGGGCCCATGGCCTGGCCACGCCGGCGGCGCTACCCGCCCTACGACCCCCGTCTGGACCCTCGCTACGACCCGCGCTACCGCGACCCCTACGGGCGCGGAGGCTTCGGCTACGGCTACGGCTACCGGCCGGGCGGCTCGTGCCTGCGGGACGCCTGCCTGCTCGAGACCGGCTGCTGCCTGGCCGAGTCGCTCGACGGCAGCTGCCTGCTCGCCGCCGTCGTGCTGCTGCCGCAGTTCGCCGGCGCGCTGGCCGGGCCACGAGGCTCGGTGCCTCCTGCGGGAGGGAGGGTGAAGGACCGGCTCGTCGCCGCCGTCCGCGTCTATCAGCGCGACATCAGCGCGCACCGCCGCCCCGTCTGCCGGTTCACGCCCAGCTGCTCGCAGTACGCCGTCCAGGCGCTCGAGCGCCACGGGGCGGCACGCGGCACGCTCCTCGCCGCGCGCCGGCTGCTGCGCTGCCGGCCCGGCGGTCGCCGAGGAGCGGACCCGGTGCCGGCCTGAGCCGGCGCCGATCAGGGGGCCATGGTGGAGGACCACCAGAACGCGGCGACCCACACGACCGATCCCGCCGCCGACGCGATCAGGAGGGCGACCCGGTACGCCCGGTCTCGCGAGACGGCGGCCAGGAGCGTGCCCAGCGGGAAGAGCAGCACGAGGTACCGGGGCAGGCTTGCGAACGCGTCCAGCACGGCGAGCAGGTAGGCGGCGTACCAGGCACACCACGCCCTCAGGTCGGCCGACAGCACGGCCGCCGCCTGCCGGCGCGCCGGCCACACGCCGTACCCGACGACGGCGATGACGAGCAGGGCAAGGCCGTAACGACCCAGGTACTCCTCGGACGCGGTTCTCCACGGGCACGAACGGCTGGACGGTGTGGGGGGTCCGCCAGGCAGCCATCGTGCTCGTGTGGGCGTCCAGCCTCCCCGTCCGCAGGGCCGCGACGACGGGCCACGCGACGGCACCGACCGCGGCGGCGGCCACGGCCACGCCGAGCCGGATCAGGGTGGCGGTGGGCACGTCGCCCTGCCGGCGACGGCGCAGCACCACCCGCAGGGCATGCAGGACGACGACCGCGGCGAGCGGGACGCCGATCGACCGGGAGAGCCCGGCCAGCACGAGCAGGGGCGCGGCCGCGAGGTACCGCCCCCTGTGCAGGCAGAGCAGCACCGCCACGAGCAGCAGCAGCGCGAGTGACTCCGCGTAGGGCACCCTCCTGGGCGATCCGGTGGTACCAGGTCGCGTCCCACCGCTGCAGGACGCCGAGATAGCCGCCCAGCGTCCCGCTCGGCAGCCGCCCCGCATCGGCGCTGCGGGCGAGCAGGTAGGCGTCGAAGAGGCGCCCCGGCGGCGAAGAGGCCGAGGGCGAGGGCCCAGTCGGGAGCAGTGGCCCGCAGTCGTGCGACACGGGCCCACCAGGCGGCGGGCGCGTCGGCGGGCTGGCCGGTGCCGGTGCCGGTGCCGCTGCTGCCTGGCCTCGCCGGCCGGTCTCTCGTGACGTCCGTCAGCGTGGCCCGGGGTGCAGGACCCACGATGTGCTCCCGGCTTCGGTTGCGGGTGGAGCAGACGGGAACGGCAGGGCCCGGCGAGCAGCGCTCGCCGGGCCCGTCGCCGGCCTCGTCCGGTCAGGCCTTGCGGCGCCGGCTGGCCGGCCGGGTACCGCCGTCGTCCGCGGCGCCGGTCTCGGTGGTCGCCGTCGGCCCCGGGTCGGCCCCGGCCTCCGCACCGGCGGCGTCCGTGCCCGGTGCCGGGTCGGGCACGCCGACGTCGGGGACGGTGCCGGTGCCCTCACCGATGGTCTCGGCCGCCTCCGCGGCCGGGCTGGGCGTCTCCTCGCTGGTGATCAGGCCCTCGAGGGTGGGGTCGCCCTGGCCGATCGGCTCGGGGTCGGGTGCGACGGGCGGTGAGGTGGTCGAGGTCGTCGACACGGAGCCGTTCGCCGAGCTCTCGGCCGTCGTGGGCTCGGTCAGCGTGCTCGGGGTCGGCTCCGGGCCGCCGGTGAACGCGGGCTCGCCGGCGTCGAGGGCGTCCCACTGCGGTGTCGTCTGGCGGCTGCGGCGCCAAGCGGCTGCTCCAGCGGCACCGGCGGCGGCGAGACCGAAGAAGAGCAGGCCGCGCCGGCCCCGGCGGGATGCGGGAGGCGGCGCCACCACCGCTGCGGCGGCGTTCTCGAGCGACGAGCTCACCTTGTCGGCGGCGGCCCGCTGGGCGACCGCGCCCGCGGCGGCCGCGGCGGTGACGGCCTCGACGAGTCGTGGCAGCAGGTCCTCGACGAGCCGGTCGCGCGCCGCGTCGACGGCGGGGACGACGCGGTCGGCCGCGGCCTCGGCCTTCGGGCCGGCGGCCAGGAGGCCGCGCTCGAGCCGCGGACTGGCCCAGTCGACGGCGGCCCCGACCTTGGGTGCTGCGGTCGTGACGGCGCTCTCGTAGGCGGCGGCCGCGGCGGGGCCGGCCTTCTCGGCGGCCGCGCGCGCCAGCACGGCGGCCTGGGCGCCCTGCTCGCGGGCGATCTGAGCCGCCTGCTCGGCGGCCACGCGCAAGGTCGCCGAAACAGCGGGCCTGGAGTCCTTGGAGTTCACCGGTCGTCTCCTTCTGCCTGGGGCTCGTCGGACACCCCGTCGGTTAGGCGCTCTGGATCGAGCCATCCTCTCGCGATCGTCGCGCGCCGCCAACGCGCGGGGGCTGTGAGGTGCTCCCCACGTCGGTCGGCGAACCCTCGGCGCGAGCACCGTGGAAGACTCGGGTACAGACACCAGGCCCTCTCATCCCGCACGAGAACGGACTTCTTCGTGACCGACTCGCTCACCACGCCCCTGCACGCCACCCTGCACACCAACCGCGGTGACATCCGGCTGGAGCTGTACCCCGACCACGCCCCCACGACGGTGCGCAACTTCGTCGAGCTCGCCGAGGGCGGCCGCGAGTGGAAGGACCCGAAGACCGGCGCGTCGAAGCAGGAGCCGTTCTACGACGGCGTCCCGTTCCACCGCGTCATCCAGGGATTCATGATCCAGGGCGGTGACCGGCTGGGCACCGGCACCGGCGGCCCGGGCTACACCTTCGACGACGAGATCCACCCCGGTCTCGACTTCACCGGGCCGTACGTGCTCGCCATGGCCAACGCCGGCAGCCGCGGCGGAAAGGGCACCAACGGCTCACAGTTCTTCATCACCGTCGGTCCCACGCCGCACCTGCAGGGCAAGCACACCATCTTCGGCCAGGTCGCGGACGCCGGCAGCCGGCAGGTGGTCGATGCCATCGCGGCGACGCGCACCGGCCGGAACGACGCGCCGGTCGAGCCCGTCGTGATCGAGAAGGTCACGGTCGAGCGGGGGTGACGACGACGCCCCCTGCGCCGTACGGGGGGCAGGCCCCGCAGGAGACGCCGGTCTGCCCCCGCCACCCGGACCGTGCGTCGTACGTGCGCTGCCAGCGCTGCGAGCGCCCGGTCTGCCCGGAGTGCCAGCGGCCCGCGCCGGTGGGCGTCCAGTGCGTCGACTGCGTCCGCCAGCAGGCGCGAGGCGGGCGCGTGGCCCGCACCATCTTCGGCGGGCTGCCGACGAACGGCCGTCCGGTGGTCACCCTGACGATCATGGCCGTCTGCGTGGGGCTGTTCCTGCTCCAGCTCGCGACGCAGGACTCGCTGACCCGACAGCTCGACTTCTACCCGCCCCAGGCCATCGGGCAGCCCTACCGCTTCGTGACCTCGGCGTTCCTGCACTCCACGTCGTTCCTGCTGCACATCGTCTTCAACCTCTACGCGCTGTGGATGGTCGGCCCGTACCTCGAGAGCCTGCTCGGGCGCGCGCAGTTCGCGGTGCTCTACCTGCTCAGCGCGGTCGGTGGGTCGGTCGGCGTGTACGTGCTCACCGACGCGAGCGACCCGGTCGCCTGGGGGACCCAGGCTGTGGGTGCGTCGGGCGCGGTGTTCGGGCTCTTCGGGGCGTTCCTGGTGGTGAACCGCAAGCTGGGCCGGGACGTCGCCGGCATCCTCGGCGTGCTCCTGGTCAACGCGGTGGTCAGCGCCCTGCCGGGGATCGCCTGGCAGGCGCACCTCGGCGGGTTCGTCACCGGGGTCGCCACGGCCGTCGTCCTGGCCTATCTCCCGCGCAGGAGCGCGCCCGCGCGCTGGGGAGCGCTCGCTGCCGTCGCCGTCGTCCTGCTCGCGGCCGTCGCCGTCCGGACGTCGACCCTGCCGCCGGGGGCGGAGCTGACCGGCTCCGCCTTCAGCGGCTCCGACGCCTGCCGCAGCCGGCTCGACCGGCCCGTGACCTGCGCGGGGGTTCTCCACACTGTGGATCGACGGTGTGGATAACACCGATGTAATTCCACAGCTGTGAGGAACCCTGTGGAGGACGGCTCCGAACGTACGAGGGCCCGGCTCGCCGTGGTGCGGCGGGCCGGGCCCTCGAGGTCGACTCCCGCAGGAAGTCAGCGCCAGCGGGTCGTCATCCCGAAGCCGGTCAGCAGCAGGCCGAACCCGATGAGCAGGTTCCAGTTGCCGATCTTCGGGATCGGGTACGAGGTCTGGCTGATGTAGTACACGACCACCCACAGCAGCCCGATCACCATCAGCCCCAGCATGACCGGGACGAACCAGCGCGGATTGGGCTTGGCCGCGTTGGCGCGGGCCGGCGGCGGGGTGAAGGACGTCGTCTTGCGCACCCTGGACTCGGGCATCCCAGCAGCTCCCCTTCTCGTCGGCGGCCCGTCGGCCGGACCCGGATCGGCGGCCGTGGCACGGCAGCCCTGCAGGTAGCGTAGTCCGCAGGCGCGGCGGCAGCAGGGAGGTGGCCCGAGTGCTGATGCGGATCCGTCGTTCCGCCGGCTCGTGGCGCCCGCCCTCCCTCCGCCCCGCGAGCCTCGGGGTGTTCGCGGTGCTCGTCCTCGCCGGGGTGCTGTTCGCCGTCAGCGCCGCCACCGCGCGGGGCACCCAACTGCGCACCGACCGTGGTGACGCGGTCGCCTTCGCGCGCGGCGAGCAGGCGCGGTACGCCGCGCGGCTGGCGGAGCTCGACGCCCTGCGTCGCGAGGTCGACGAACGCACCCGCGCCGAGGCGGGCGGCAACTCCGTGGTGCGGTCGCTGCGCGCGCAGGCCGCCACTCTCGCCCCGGGCACCGGGCTGGCCCCCGTCTCGGGCCGGACCCTCACCGTCACCCTGGACGACGCCCCGCGCCGCGCCACCCTGCCCGCAGGCGCCAAGCCCGACGACCTCGTGGTGCACCAGCAGGACGTGCAGGCCGTCGTCAACGCGCTGTGGCACGGCGGCGCCGAGGCGATGATGCTGCAGGACCAGCGGGTCATCTCGACGAGCGCGGTGCGCTGCGTCGGCAACACCCTCATCCTGCAGGGGCGCGTCTACTCCCCGCCCTACCGGATCAGCGCGATCGGCGACCCCGTCGCGATGCGCGCCGCGCTCGAGTCGGCGTCCGCGATCCAGATCTACCAGGAGTTCGCGCGCGTGTTCGGGCTCGGCTGGCAGGTCGAGGAGCACGGCGAGAGCACCTTCCCCGCGTACACCGGGCCTCTCGACCTGCACTACGCGACCGTCCGGCCCGCCCCGGGCTCGTCCTCGACGGGAGCCACCTCGGGGTCGCCGTCCGCCTCGGGGTCGGCCTCGTCGTCCACGGCGCCACCGTCGGGGTCGCCGTCCGCAGCCCCCACCCGTTGACCACCCGCGCTCGCCACACCGTCGGAGGGAACCCCGCGATGACCACCCGGATCCTCGTCGTCGACAACTACGACAGCTTCGTCTGGACCATCGCCGGCTACCTCGCCCAGCTGGGCGCCGAGTGCGACGTGATCCGGAACGACGCCGTGACGACGGCCGACGCGGCCGGCTACGACGGCGTCCTGCTGTCTCCTGGGCCCGGCACGCCCGCCGAGGCCGGGGTGAGCCCCGACATGGTCCGGTACTGCGCGGACGAGGCCAAGCCGATGCTCGGCGTCTGCCTCGGCCACCAGGCCCTCGGCGAGGTGTTCGGCGGCATCGTCACGCACGCACCGGAGCTCATGCACGGCAAGACGAGCCTCGTCTACCACGACGGCACCGGCGTCTTCGACGGCCTGCCGACACCGTTCACGGCGACGCGCTACCACTCCCTCGCGGTGGTCGCCGACAGCGTGCCCGACGTCTTCGCCGTGCCCGGCCGCACCGAGAGCGGTGTGGTCATGGCGCTGCAGCACCGCGAGCTGCCGCTGTTCGGCGTGCAGTTCCACCCCGAGTCGGTGCTCACCCAGGGCGGGCACCGGCTGCTGGCGAACTGGCTCGAGGCATGCGGCGACGGCGACGCGGTGGGCAGGTCCGTGGGTCTGGCCCCACTCGTGCGGCGCTGACCCCGGGCGCCCATCCCCGCAACCGCGAACGGGGCGCCACCGCAGAGGAGGGTGGCGCGGTGCGAGCTTCAGGACGTGGCGGTCAGGACGCGAATCGTCACGTCGTGCCGGGGGCGGTCGGCCCGGTCGGCGAGGCGCTGGCCGAGGGGCTCGCCGACGGTGACGTCGAGGGCGCGGTCGTGGGCGAGGTCGGCGTGGGGCCGCTCGACAGCACCAGGGTGACGGTGCTGCCCACCGGGACGGACCCGGGCCCCGGATTCTGGCTGATCACCGTGTCGGCCGGCCGGTTCTGCGGATCCGTCTGCCGGACGGGGTTGTCGCCGACCTTCAGACCGAGATCGGCCAGCTTGTTCACCGCCTGGGTGTACGGCTGCCCGACGAGGTTCGGCAGCTTCACGTTGCCGGTGGCGACCACGAGGTTGACCGTCGAGCCCTTGTCCACCGTGCTCGAGGGGGGGTCGGTCGAGATGACCTGGTCCTTCGTGAAGGCCTTGTCGTCCTTCGACGTCTGCGTGCCGACCTTGAGCCCGAGATCCTGAATGATCTTGATGGCGTCGTTGACCGACTTGCCCTTGAGGTCGGGCAGGTTCACCTGCCCGGGCGCCGTGGCGACCGTCAGCTTGATCGTGTCCGTCAGCCGGGTGGTCGTGCCTGGCGCCGGGTCCTGGTTCAGGACGGTACCCGGCTGGACGGTGGTGCTCTCCTGGGTCTGGCTGGCGTCGATGTTGGTGAAGCCCTTGCCCTGCAGGGTCGTTCGCGCGGCGTCGACGGACAGGTTCACGACCGAGGGCACCGCGGCGGTGGTGGGCGCGCCCGAGCCACCGCCGAGCTTGGCGATCGTGAAGGCGACGAGGCCGGCGACCACGAGGATGCCCACGGCCAGCAGGGCGTACGACCACCCCCGGCCCGAGTTCGGCTCCGCCTGGCGCCGGTCGCGGCGCGGCCCGTAGCCGAGGTCGTCGTCCACCGGGGCGCCGGGCAGCATGCCGCCGCCGACGGCGCCCGGGTAGGGCTCTCCGAGCGGCTGCATCGTGCGGGTGCCGACCCCGGCGGCCCCCAGGAACTGCGTCGTCGCGGCGCTCTGGGCGTACATGGGCACCGGCCGGCCCCCGAGGTAGGCCTCGATGTCGGTGCGGAACTCCGCGGCGGTCTGGTAGCGCGTCTCGCGGTCCTTCGCGAGCGAGTGCAGGACGATCCGGTCGACGGCCTCGGGCACGGCCGGGTTGAACGCGCTCGGCGGCTGCGGCTCCTCGCGCACGTGCTGGTACGCGACGGCCACCGGGGAGTCGGCGACGAACGGCGGGCGGCCGGTGATCAGCTCGTACAGCAGGCAGCCGGCCGAGTACAGGTCGCTGCGGGCATCCACCGTCTCCCCGCGCGCCTGCTCGGGCGACAGGTACTGCGCGGTGCCGATGACGGCCTGCGTCTGGGTCATCGTCGACGAGGCGTCGGCCATGGCCCGGGCGATGCCGAAGTCCATCACCTTGACGTCGCCGTTCGGCGTCATCATCACGTTCGCGGGCTTGATGTCGCGGTGCACGATGCCGGCGCGGTGGCTGTACTCCAGCGCGGAGAGCACCCGGGCGGTGACGTCGAGCGCCGTGTCGACGTCGAGCGGGCGCCCGTCGTGCATGAGCTCCCGCAGGGTGTGGCCCTCCACGAACTCCATCACGATGTACGGCAGCGAGACCAGCCCGCCGCCGGACTCGACCACCTGCTCCTCACCGGTGTCGTAGACCGCGACGATCGCCGGGTGGTTCAGGGCGGCAGCCGACTGCGCCTCCCGCCGGAACCGCGCCTGGAAGGTGGCGTCGCGCGCCAGGTCGATCCGCAGCAGCTTGATGGCGACGACGCGCCCCAGCCGCGTGTCGCGGCCGAGGTGCACCTCCGCCATGCCACCGCGACCGAGCAGCTCACCGACCTCGTAGCGGTTGCCCAGCACACGGGGCTTGTCGTTCACCGGATCCATCCCAAGCGTCGTCACAGTCGTTCCCGACCCTTCAGTGTCCACCAACGGGACGCCCCGCCAGGCCAGGGCCGGGCGCGCCGGGCTGCGCGGGGAGTGAGGTCGACACCGACACCGTCGGCACCGGTGTGGTCGCCGATGCGACAGGAGTGCTGGTCGTCGGCGTGGGCGTCGGCGGCGGGCTCGACTTCGGCGACCCCGTCGGGGTCGGCTTCGGGCTCGTCGTGGGCAGCGCCGAGCTCGGAGTCGGCGAGGCCGTCGGCCGGCGCGTCGTCGAAGGGACGAACACGGGCCCCCCGCCTCCGGTGCTCGTCCGGGCTGCCGTCGCCGTCGGCCGCGCCGTGCCGCGGGTGCTGGTCGTCGCCGGGGTCGGCGTCGGCCCGCCCGGTTTCTGCTGCGCCTCGGTGCCGCTGGACCGCAGCGTGACCACGACGGTGCCGATGACCAGCGCGACCACCACGGCGACCAGGGCCAGCAGCGGCAGCGAGACGCGCCGGACCCCACCGGGGACGCCGCCGGTGCCGGGCCCGCCGACGACAGGGAGCGGAGCCGTGGCGGGGCGCTCGTAGCGCCCCGGCCCGCTGGAAGGGCCGCCCTGGAGGGCGTTCACACCGGTGCCGCCGCCCGGGGTGCCGGCGCCCGGGTAGCCGCTGCCGGCGTACCCCGGTGCGTACCCGTTGCCGGCGTATCCGTTGCCGCCGAAGCCGTCGCGCCGTGCCGTTCGCGGCGAACCCGTCGCCGGCGAGCCCGTCGTCCATCGCGGGCCGCGTCCCGGGACGCGGCACCGAGCGCTCCGGCGGCGTACGCCGCGCCACCGGCGAGCAGGGCTCCGGACGCGGCCGCGGCCCCGGGGGCCGGCTCGGACCCTTCGGGCGCGCCGACCGCGTACGCCGAGGGGGCCGTGGCGTACCCGGGGGCCGCGCCCGGCTGCACGCGCAGCCGCAGCGCCTCCGCGGCGGCGGCGAGGGCCTCGGCGGAGGAGATCCGCCGCGCCGGGTCCTTCTCCATGGCGGCGGCGACCAGGGCCCGCACGTCGGGCGAGAGCGTCGCCGGCAGCGGCGGCGGCTCCTCCGACAGGTGCGCCGTCGCCACGCCGATCTGATCGTCGCCCTCGAAGGGTCGCCGCCCGGCGAGGCACTCGTACATGACCACGCCGAGGGCGTAGATGTCCGAGGCGGGCGTGGCCGCCCGCCCCCGGGCCAGCTCGGGCGCCAGGTAGTGCGCCGTGCCCATCACCTGGCCGGTGGCGGTCAGCGGCTCGTGGTCGTCGGGCCGGGCGATCCCGAAGTCCGTGACCTTCACGCGGCCGTCCGGCGTCACCATCAGGTTGGCGGGCTTGACGTCGCGGTGGATCACGCCCCGCTCGTGGGCGGCGTGCAGGCCCCGGGCGGCCTGGGCGACGAGGTCGAGCGAGCGGTCGGTGCCCAGGGCGCCCTCGCGGGAGAGGATCGCCGAGAGCGCCTCGCCCGGCACGAGCTCCATGACGAGGTACGCCAGCCCCTTGCCGGCGACGACGGTCTCGCCGTAGTCGAAGACCGCGGCGATCCCGGGGTGCGGCACCCGCCCTGCGGTGCGGGCCTCGGCCCGGAAGCGCCGGCGGAAGGCGTCGTCGTCCGCCAGCTCGGCACGCAGGATCTTCACGGCGACGGGCCGGTCGAGGACGACGTCCGTGCCCTCCCAGACCTCGCCCATCCCGCCGAACGCGAGCCGGCGCAGCAGCAGGTACCGCTCGTCGAGGCTGGTCTGGGGCGCGAGGGTCACGGCTTGACCACCGCCTCCATCACCGCGCGGGCGATCGGCGCCGCCACCCGGCCCCCGGACGCCGCCTCGCCGAAGCCGCCGCCGTTCTCGACGACCACGGCGACGGCGACCTTGGGGTCGTCGGCAGGTGCGAACGAGGTGAACCAGGCGAGCGGGGGCTGCCCGGGCGAGGTCTGTGCCGTCCCGGTCTTGCCGGCCACCCGGACGCCGGGGATCTGGGCGTTGACGCCCGTGCCCGACTGCACCACGCCCTCCATCATCCCCGTCAGCTGGGCCGCCACCGTGGGGGTGACCGCCGTCGAGAAGGGAGTGGGCACGGCCTCGCTGACCGTGTCGAGGTCCGATGACCGGACCCGCTTGACGAGGTAGGGCTGCATCACGACGCCCCGGTTCGCGATCCCCGCCGACACCATGGCCATCTGCAGCGGCGTCGCGCGGACGTCGAACTGACCGATGGAGGCTTGCGCGAGCTGGGCCGGCCCCTTGGTCTGCGGGAACGTGCTCGGCGTCACGGTGAGCGGGATCTGGAGCGGCCGGCCGAAGCCGAAGCGCGCCGCCTGGTCCGCCAGCGCCTTCTGGCCCAGCGTGACGCCCAGCGAGGCGAAGGCGGTGTTGCAGGAGATGCGCAGCGCGTCGGCGAGGCTGACCTGGTCGTTCGGGCCGCACGGCTGCCGGTCGTCGTTCGGGAGCGCCGTGGTGGAGTCGGGCGTGCGGAACTCGGCGGGCGCGGGGATGAGGGTCTCGGGCGTGTACTTGCCGGACGACAGCGCCGCGGCCGACACGACCAGCTTGAAGGTCGAGCCGGGCGGGTACAGCGAGCCGGCGATGGCACGGTTCTCCAGCGGCTTCGACGAGCTCTTCACGAGGGTGTCGTAGGCCCGCTGCGCCGCGGCCCGGTCGTGCGTGGCGAGCCGGTTGGGGTCGAACGTCGGCTTGCTGACCATCGCGAGGATGGCGCCCGTGCGGGGGTCGAGAGCGACGACGGCACCACGCTGGGTGCCGAGCGCGTCCCAGGCGGCCTGCTGGACCTTGGGGTCGATCGTCGTCTCGACGGAGGCGCCCTTGGGCTGGCGACCCGTGAGCAGATCGGAGATCCGGCGGTAGAAGAGCTGGTCGGCCGTGCCCGACAGGTACGGGCTCATCGCCGCCTCGAGCCCCGTGGCGGAGCCGAACACCGCCGAGTAGTACCCGGTGATCGAGCTGTACAGCGGGCCGCTCGGGTAGGTGCGCAGGTAGCGGTAGACGTCGGTGGTGGGCTTGGACGTGGCCAGCGTGACGTTGCCCGAGACGATCGGGCCGCGCTCCCGGCTGTATTCCTTGAAGACCGTCCGGGCGTTCCCGGGGCGGTTGTTGAGGGACTGGGCCTGCACGAACTGCACCATCGTGGCGCTGGCGAACAACGCCATGAAGAGCACCGTCACGACGGCCGAGAGCTTGCGCAGCGGGGCGTTCACGCGGCCACCACCTGGGGGATGCCGGTCGTGGGTGCGCCCACGCTCTCGGGCGGCCGCCGGGCGCTGTCGCTGATCCGCAGCAGCAGGGCGACGACGATCCAGTTCGACACCAGGGACGAGCCGCCGTAGGCGAGGAACGGGGCGGTGAGACCGGTCAGCGGGATCAGCCGGGTGACGCCGCCCGCGACGACGAACACCTGCAGCGCGATCGAGAACGCCAGGCCGGCGGCGAAGAGCTTGCCGAAACCGTCGCGGACGCCGATCGCCGTGCGCAGGCCGCGCTGTACGAGCATCCCGTACAGCACGAGCAGGGCGAACAGACCGGTCAGGCCCAGCTCCTCGCCGATGGCCGCCACGATGAAGTCGCTCTGCGCGAACGGCACGAGGTCGGGCCGGCCCTGCCCGAGGCCGGTGCCGAGGAGCCCTCCGCTGGCCATGCCGAACCAGCCCTGGATCGGCTGGAACGCGATGTCGACGTTCGCCGGGTCGAACGGGTGCAGCCAGATGTCGACGCGCACCTTGACGTGGGCGAACATCGACCAGGCCGCCAACGAGCCGGCGGCGAACAGCAGCAGGCCGATGACGACCCAGCTGGTGCGCTCGGTCGCGACGTAGAGCATGGCGACGAACAGGCCGAAGAAGAGCAGCGAGGTCCCGAGGTCGCTCTCGAAGACGAGCACGCCGAGGCTGGCGAGCCAGGCGACGAGGATCGGGCCGAGGTCGCGCGCCCGCGGCAGCTGCAGGCCGAGGACCTTGCGCCCCACCAGCGACAGGGAGTCGCGCGCGGTCACCAGGTAGCCGGCGAAGAACAGCGCCAAGAGGATCTTGGCGAGCTCACCGGGCTGGAACGACAGCGGCCCGAGGCCGATCCAGATCCGGGCGCCGCGGATGTCGCGGCCGATGCCGGGCAGGAGCGGCAGCAGCAGCAGGCCGAAGCCGGCGATCATGGCGGTGTACGTGTACCGCGTCAGGGCGCGGTGGTCACGCACGCCGACGAGGACGGCCACGGCGCAGGCCACCCCGATGCCGCTCCACACCAGCTGCCGCGTGGCCAGGGAGGTGGAGCCGTTGAAGTGGTGGGCCAGGTCGAGCCGGTGGATCATCGACGAGCCCGAGGCCGTTGAGCACGGTCGCGATCGGCAGGATCACGGGGTCGGCGTAGGGGGCGCGCCAGCGCAGCACGCCGTGCACGATCAGGACGAGCAGGGCGAGCCCGCCGCCGACCAGCCACCAGTCCTGCGGCACCTGGTTGTTGACCGTCAGGCCGACGATCGCGTAGGCCGACACCGCCACCGCCGATGGCGAGCACCAGCAGGACGAGCTCGACGTTGCGGCGCGTCGGCGGTACGACAGGCGTCACGAGCGCCATGTCTCCCACCTCCTCCGCTCGCCGGGCACGCTGCCCGGCTCCAGCCTGCGCCTCATCGTGCCCCGGCGCAGGCGGCCGGAGCACCGCCGCCCGGAAGAGACGTCGCCGAGGCGCCAGGCGTTGCACCGGGGGTGGTCGCGATGCCGGACGCCGTCGGCACGGGGGCTCCCGGGCCGGCCAGGGACGTCGATGTCGGCGAGGGGCTCGCGGCCGGCGACGCCGCCAGGGTGGCGCTCGGGCCGGGGGTGGGTGCCGTGCCGGCGGCCTGGGCTGGCGCAGTCCGCGGCCAGCCGCAGCGCCGCCACCTTCTCGGTGGCCTGCTCGCGGCTGTCGACGACCAGGCCGGCCCGGACCGAGTCGCGGTCGGCCGGCGGCAGCGAGGCCACGAGCACGCCGGTGGTGTGGTCGAGCGTGGAGAGGTCGATGGGCCCCAGGTCCTGCGGGAGCCCGCGGAACACCGCGACCTGGTCGCCGAGGACCCCGACGAAGTACTGCTGCCGGACCCAGTGCCAGGCCCCAATACCGCCACCGGCGAGCAGCACGGCCACGACCGCCACGCCGGCGAGCCGCACGGCAGCACGACCGCGGGGCCGCCTGCCGGTCGCATCATCCAGGCCCTCGTCGTCCTCGGGGCGCCCGGTCAGCGCGGCCGCCCGCTCCGCGGGGGACGTGCCGTCCTCGGTGGGCTGGCGCTGCGGGCGCACCGAGGCCGCGCCGACGACCGCCGGCGCCGAGTCGGCGGTCGCGGGCTCGTCGACGACGTCCGCCACGATGCACGTGACGTTGTCCGGTGCGCCGGCCCGGCGCGCCAGCGCCACGAGGCGATCGCACGTCGAGGCCGGCGGATCGGCGGCCCCCAGCGTGTCCTGCAGAGTCTCGAAGCTCACCACGCCCGACAGGCCGTCCGAGCACAGCAGGTACCGGTCGCCGACGCGGGTCTCGCGCATCGAGAAGTCGGGCTCGGGGTCGTCGACGATGTCGCTCAGGACGCGCATCAGCACGGACCGCTGCGGGTGGTGCTCCGCCTCCTCCGGCGTGAGCCGGCCCTCGTCGACGAGCGTCTGGACGAAGGTGTGGTCCTTGGTGATCTGGGCGAGCACGCCGTCGCGGAGCACGTAGGCCCGCGAGTCGCCGATGTGGGCGAGGGCGAGCCTGTTGCCCGACCGCAGCAGGGCGGTGACGGTCGTGCCCATGCCGGCCAGCTGAGGCTCCTCCTCGACGCGTGCGAGCAGCTCGCCGTGCGCCGCCCGCACGGCCCGCTCGAGGTGGGCCAGGGCGTCGTCGGAGCCGTGCGACTCGCCGTCGAGGGGCGCCAGCTCGCCGATGGCCAGGGACGACGCGACGTCGCCACCCGCATGGCCGCCCATGCCGTCGGCGATCACGAGCAGGTGGGGGCCGGCGTATCCCGAGTCCTGGTTGGTCTGCCGCACGAGTCCGACGTCCGAGCGGGCCGCGTAGCGCAGGGCGATGGCCACCTGGCTACCTCCGCAGTTCGAGGACGGTGCGGCCGACCCGCACGGGAACGCCGGCCTCGACCCGGGTCGGGTCGACCAGGCGGGTCGAGCCGTAGAAGGTGCCGTTGGTCGATCCCAGATCCTCCACGATCCACTCCCCGCCCTGCGGCGACAGGCGGGCGTGCCGTGCGGAGGCGAAGTCGTCGTCGAGCACGAGGGTGCACTCGGGCGCCCGGCCGATCAGGACGGGCGCCTGACCGAGCGTCAGGGTGGTGCCGCGCAGGGACCCCTCGGTCACCACGAGGGTGCGCAGACCCGGCCGTGGCTCCGGCTGTGCCCGGCCCCGGCGTCCGGCGGCCGGAGCAGCGGGAGCGGCGGGCGGTGACCCGCCTGCTGTCGCCGGCCTCGGCGCACGGCGGACGACGCGCGTGCCGAAGAGGTCGCGCCGCAGCACCGCGAGGATGGAGATCACCAGGAGCCAGAGCAGCACGAGGAACCCCAGGCGCAACAGGGTGAGGGTCAGTTCGCTCATCGGCGGGCGGTCACCACGGCCCTGCCGAACGACGCCCCGCTACGGACTGCCCGACCCGGAAGACGAGACGGCTGCGGCCGACCGTGATCGTGCTGCCGTCCCTGAGCTCGCCCGTCGTCACGCGCTCACCGTCGACGAAGGTGCCGTTGGTGGAGCCGAGGTCGACCACCCGGGCGCGGCCGTCGCTCACGTGCACCTCGGCATGCCGCCGGGAGACCCCGGCGTCGTCGAGCGGGACGTCGACGTCCCCCGAGCGGCCGAGCACCGTCACACCACGCGTCAGCGGGAAGGATCGGCCGTCGAGCTCGAGCATGGGCGGCGCCAGGTCGGGCTCGGCGGGGGGCTGACCGGGCCACGGTGGTGCGCTTCCCCTGGTAGCCGCCGTCGCCGGGGTCGCCGTAGCCGGCGTGCCCCGGGTACGGCTCGGGCTGGGCCGGCGCCGGGCCGGACTGCTGGTACCAGGCGCCGTCGGGCGCCGCCTGGGCGGTGCCGGGCCGGTCGGCCGGCGCGTCCCCGTGGTCGCCGTGGGCCCGGGCGGTGCGGCTGCGCACCCTGAAGACGCCGGTGTCGAGCTCCTCGGAGCGCTCGAAGCGCACGGAGACCGGCCCGACGAAGGCGTAGCGCTGCTGGAGGGCGTGGTCGTTCAGCACCGTCGACAGCTCGTCGCCCAGCGCGTCCTCCCACTGCGCGAGCCGCCGGTGGTCGGCGGGGCCCAGTTCGACCACGTAGGAGTTCGGGGCGATCGTGCGGTTCCGCCCGACGATGGAGGCGTGGTCGTCGGCCTCGCGCTTGAGGGCGCTCGCGAGCTCGACCGGCTGCACCTCGCTGCGGAAGGCGCGCGCGAAGACACCGTTGACAGCCCGCTCGACACCCTTCTCGAAGCGGTCGAGAACGCCCACGTCACCCCTCCCTCCTGTGCCCGCCGGGGCGGGCCGCGCGCATGGGCGCACAGCCTCCTAGGTCAGCCTAACGGCGGGAAACGCGGTCGGCTGCACCGCAGGTCACGTGCTAGCCTCGTCTGGCTCGCGCGAGTGGCGGAATAGGCAGACGCGCACGGTTCAGGTCCGTGTGCCCGAAAGGGCGTGGGGGTTCAACTCCCCCCTCGCGCACCCAGATGCTGAAGACGACGGGCGCCCGGAAGGGCGCCCTTTCGTCGTTCCCGGCCTTGCGACACTCACCTGTTCGGCGTTGCGCCACCGGTCTGTCGGTGCCCGGGTGCACGCTGGTGGTGACGGTCGGGCGAGTGGGGAGGTCGATGTGAGGGTCCAGCGGTCCGGTGGCCAGGTCGCGTGCACGTACTGCGGCACCCGTGACGCGCCCGCCGCTCTCCTGTCGGCGGACCTTCGAGGGGTGCGCTACGACTACTGCGACGCCGCCTGCGCGACAGCTCACCGCCAGGCGGTCGAGCTGACCGAGATCCTCTGCGGCGGGTGCGACGAGCAGGCGGTCGGCGACAGTGGCCTGTGCGACGAGCACCTCGTCGAGCACCTGGTGGAGCACCTCGAGCACGGCGTCGTTCCCGGTGATTCCCCGCGGGCACAGCCCTGGCGGCAGGCCGGCTGAACCGGCCGGTCCAGGCGGAGCGGCGTCAGCTCTCGTCGGTCGCGTCCGCCGCGGCCAGCTCGATCACGGCGCGCGCCCGCTCCTCGGCCTCGAACGCGGCGAGCAGCCGCTCGTCGAGCAGCGCCGACCGCCCTTCGGCGTCCAGCACGGAGCGATAGGCCGCGAGGACCTGCTCGCGCGCCGCTCGCTGCCACGCCCAGGCGCTGTCCTCGGGCAGCTCAGGGTGCCGTGCCGCGCGGCGCGCGACCTCGGCGAGACTCGTGAGGAGGCGCGCCACGTCGCGGGCGGCCGGCTGGAGCCCTCCCGCCGCGCGGGCATGGGCCGGGTCGACGGGGGGCTCGGCGTCGAAGCCCACCACCGAGAGGCCGCGCGTCGAGCGCAGGACGCGGCCCACGTGCAGGTCGCCGTGGACGAGCTGCAGGAGCACGCGCGCCTGGCCGCGCTCGACCTCGCCGGCGAGCGCCTGGATCCCGTCGACGCGCGGCGCGCAACTCGGGCAGCTCGTCCGGCCGCATCGAGCGGGCGTACCGGTCGGGCTCGGCGCGCACGAGCCGGGCCGCGGCCTCGACCTCGTAGCGAGCGGCGGCATGCCACCCCAGCAGGGTGGAGTCGTCGGCCTCACCCGTGGGCGCCGGGACGACGGCCGACGGCGCGGCCAGCGCGAGGTGGAGCTTGGCCACGAGGCGGCCGAGCCGGGCCGGCAGCTCGACCGCCGACAGGTCCATCCCTCCCGGCGGCGTGCCGACCGGCACGGCGTGCGCGCAGCCCGCGCGGCCGCCTCGACGAGCTCGGGCGCCCACTGCCAGCCGTCCCGGGACCGCGGGAGGTAGCGGGTCGCGACGGCCACAGGCACCTCGTGCCCGCCGGGGGTGCACCACAGCAGCACCCCGAAGACGTCGGGCACGCCGATGAAGTCGAGGGCCGCCAGGTGCTGCAGCGTCAGGACGCCGGGATGCCGGGCGTCCACCGTCCGCCGGGTCCACGTGACCACGACCCGCTCGCCCACGACGACCGTGGAGTGGACGCTGCCCTCGAGGTCGGTGTCGACCCCGCGCTCCCCCTGCGCCTCAGGGGGTGGCGCGAGCCGGACCACCCGGAACCCCGGGACCACCGGCAGGTCGGCGTAGCGCAGCAGGTCGACGAACGCCGAGCCGCGCCGTCACCCTCGCCCGCCTCGGCCCATTCCTCCGCCGCGATCGTGCCGCCGGCGCTGCGCTCGGGCGTGCACGCCCAGGCCGCACCGGCCGAACGGACCGAGACACCGGTCTCGAGGCCCAGGCGGTAGCGGTGCACGACGACGGGACGCCGTCGTGCGTCCCGGTCCTGCCACGGTGGCAGAGCCGTGTGCTCGTCCATAGAGGCGTCCTCCCGTCCATCCGCACGGTACCTCCTCCGCCCGGGCCGCGGCGGCCAAACCGCACCGCCCGCCCCCTCCTCGCGTGCCGCCCGCCGCCAGCTGTCCTCCGATCACGCCAGCGGACGCGACCTCAGGATCCTCCGTCTCGGCCACGACGACCGCGCAGGCGAACCCGCCGTCGTGCGACAGCGAGAGGTGGAAGCGCGTCACCCCGAGCTCGGCGGCGCGCGCCGCCATGCTGCCGCTCACCTCGAGCCGGGGCCGGCCCGACCCCTCGCGCACCACGTCCGCGTCGAGCCAGTGCAGGCCGGCCGGGGCGCCCAGGGCCTTCGCAAGCGCCTCCTTCGCCGCGAAGCGCGCGGCGAGACCGGCGAGCGGCAGGTCGCGCTCGCCCACGGTGAACAGGCGCAGCCGCAGCGCCGGCGTGCGGCGCCAGGGTGCGCTCGAACCGGGCCACGTCGACGAGGTCGATCCCGACGCCGACGACGGCCGCACGCATCACGGCTCCGCCAGCGTGTCGAGCGCCGCCACGACCTCGGCCGCCCGGGTGGCCGGGTTGACGAAGGCCAGCCGCAGCACCCAGTGCCCCTGCCAGCGCGTCGGGACGCAGAGGAAGTCCCCGGCGAGCGCGTGCTGCTTGGACCAGGTCGTGTAGTCCTCCGGCCCCCAGCCGACCCGTTCGAACAGCAGCACCGACAGCTCCGGCGCCACCACCAGGCGCAGGTAGGGCCGGGCCCGGACGGCGTCGGCGACCTCGCGGGCCGTCGTCAGGCTGCGCTCGACGGCCGCCCGGTACCGATCGGTGCCGTGCACGGCCAGGCTGAACCACAGCGGCAGGCCGCGCGGCCGGCGCGTGAGGTGCACGGCGAGGTCGGACGGGTTCCACTCGCGCCGGTCGACCTGCGTCCAGGTAGGTCGCCGACTGGGCGTGCGCCGCCCGCGCCAGCTCGGGTCGCTGGTAGAGCAGGGCGCAGCAGTCGTACGGCGCGAACAGCCACTTGTGCGGGTCGACGATGAACGAGTCGGCGTGCTCGATGCCGGCGAACGCGGGGCGCGTCAGCGGCGACGACCAGGGCCGGCACCGCCGTAGGCGCCGTCGACGTGCAGCCACACCGCCGCGCTCGGCGCAGGCCTGCGCGACGCCGGCCAGGTCGTCGACGATCCCGGCGTTCGTGGTGCCCGCCGACGCGACCACCGCGAAGACGCGGCCGGTCGCGCCGTCGAGCACCCGGCGCAGCGCGGCGGCCCGTGAGCCGGCCGCGGTCGTCCCCCGGCACCTCGAGCACCTCGACGCCCATCACGACGGCGGCGGAGCGGATCGACGAGTGCGCGTCGGCGGTGCAGGCGAGCGCCCAGCCGCCGGCCGGGTCGGGCGGCAGGCCGCGCGCCCGCCGCCGCTGCTGGGCGCTGTGGCGGGCGGCCACGAGCGCGGAGAGGTTGCCCGTGGTACCGCCGCTGACGAAGGTCCCGCCGGCGGTGGCGGGCCAGCCCAGCAGGTCGGCGATCCAGGCCAGCACCTGGTTCTCGGCGTGGATCGCGCCCGCGCCGGTCTCCCAGTGGCCACCGAAGATGTTGGCGACGCTCGTCGCGAGGTCGAAGACGACCGCGGCCCGGGTCGGCGCCGAGGGGATGTAGGCGAGGTTGAGCGGGTCCTCCTGCGCGCGGGTCGCCGGCACGAGCACCTCGTCGAAGAGCTGGAGGGCCCGCTCGACGCCGATGCCGGCCGGGGTCACCGTCGGGCCCGTGGCGGCGGTCAGTGCGGCAGCCGGTCGCGCCGTCGTCGTCGGGTCGGTCCCCCGGCCCACGTGCCCCTGCACCCACTGCAGGACCGCCTCGACCACGGGCGACTCGTCGCCCCACACCGAGTCGCCCGGTGCCTGCCGTGGCCGGGAGGCGTCTGTGCTCATGTCCGGATCGTGGGCACCGCCGGGCCGCGGCGCAAGTCTCGCCGCCCGGCCGTCGCGGTCGGCCTCACCCCGCGGGCGGCCCGAGGACCACCGACTCGCCGCTCTTCACCTCGACCCGGCCGGACGGCGTCAGCAGCCAGGCCGACTGCCGGCCCAGCACCTGCCAGCTGTTGCCCGCGCCGGCCGCCTCCGCCTGCCAGCCGCCGGCCCCGGGAAGGCCACCGACCAGCGCCGTGTCCTCGTCGACCCCGATCACCTGGACCCCCGCCGGCGCCCCGGCCACCCGCCGGACGACCAGGTCGGGCATCCAGGACGCCGAACCGGTCGAAGTGCGGGATGCACCTCGACGAAGGGCACCACCGCGAGCCCCTCGACGGCCGCACAGTGCGGGCGCCGGATGTCCGGCAAGCCGCCGGAGAGTGCCATCGCGCCGGCGGAACAGCCGGCGAGGGCCGACCCGTTCCGCCACGCCTCGACGATCGCCTCCCAGACGAGGGTGCCCCGCAGCGTCTACGGCGAGGTAGCTGGGACTGCCGCCGGAGAGGTAGACCAGGCCCGCGCCGGCGACGAGCTCCGCGTTGCCGGGGTCGTCGGCGCCGGCGCGGTTCCGCGACGGGCACGACCACCTGCTCGACGTCCAGATCCGCCCGGCGGCGTCCGCGCCGAGCGTGTGCCACCGGGCGAGCGACGCCGGTCCCTCGGGCGCCGCCGCGGTCGCGAGCTGGACGTACCTGCGGGCGGCCGGCCTCGATCAGCGCGCGCTCGAGGAGCTCCAGGCACGGCAGGTACTCGCCGCAGCCGACGAGGGCGACCGGCCCCGGCTCCCCGGGTCAGGCGGAGCCCCAGTCGGGACGCAGCGGGAAGTCCGCGCGGCCGTCCTCGTGGAGCTTCACGGCGAGCACCTGGTGGAGCTGGATCCAGTTGCGCTCGAAGCCCGACCCGCGAGCCCGCGAGGTACAGGCCCCACACCTTCGCGGTGGCCTCGCCGACCTCCGCGACGCACTCGTCCCAGTGCTCGACCAGGTTCGCGCACCACGCCCCGCACGTCTTCGCGTAGTGCTCCCGCAGGTTCTCCTCGTGCCGCACCTCGAGGCGCCGACGTCCTGGATGGTCGAGATGATCCGCCCCGAGCCGGTGAGCTCGCCGTCAGGGAAGACGTACCGGTCGATGAACCCGCCGCGCACCCGGGGGGTCTGCACGTTGTCGGGCCGGGTGATGCAGTGGTTCAGGAGGCGTCCGCCGGGCCGCAGCCGCCCCCGCAGGAACCTGAAGTACGCGGGGTAGTTCGCGACGCCGATGTGCTCGGTGAGGCCGATCGAGCTGACCGCGTCGAACCCGCCCTCGGCCACGTCGCGGTAATCGCCGTGCCGCACCTCCGCCAGCTCCTGCAGGCCCTCGCGCCGGATCGCCTCCTGCGCCCACGCGGCCTGCTCGCGGGAGAGGGTCACGCCGACAGCCTTCACGCCCTGCGCGGGCCGCGTGCCGCACCATCCCCCCCAGCCGCAGCCCACGTCGAGCAGCCGCTGGCCGGCCCGCAGGCCGAGCTTGCGGAACACGAGCTCGTAC
Organism: uncultured Actinomycetota bacterium; assembly: GCA_963794075.1. Lineage (GTDB taxonomy): Bacteria > Actinomycetota > Actinomycetes > Actinomycetales > Kineosporiaceae > DATKNA01. The sequence goes on along the minus strand of CAWCCY010000016.1, from coordinate 122,577 downwards.
TTGGCGGCCTGCGCCTCCTCGAGCGTGCTCTCGGCGGTCGGGTAACAGGCGCACGTGTAGGTCATCGAGGGGCCGAGCACGTACTCGTAGAACGTGTTCGACACGTCGTAGTGGTGGTGGATCGCCTCGGCGTCCCGGCGCTTGGAGTGGCGCAGGCCCTCCAGGGCCCGCCGCCAGTCCGGCAGCGCCTCCTGGGGCGGGGGCGGCGGCGGCACGAGCCGCGCGACCCCGAGCGAGCGTGCACGCGGCGATCGTGCGGGGGTCGGGCACGCGCCAGTGCAGGTCGTTCAGCGAACAGCCGCAGCAGCGGGTAGGGGTCGCCGGGATGCACCCCCGTGATCTGCAGGTCACCGCTGACGTACGCGCGCGCCATCCCCGAGCGAGCCCGGCGCCGTCGCGAGGTACGCCGCGCCGCGCGGTGTGCGCAGGTGCACGCCGACCGGCGCGTCCGCGGGCCCGCGGCGCTGCCGTCGTAGGCGGTGAAACGGAACAGCGGCCCCCCCGGCAGTGCGAGCACGCGACTGGCATCCCGCTTCCCTGTCGCAGCCAGCGTCGTCACGGTCCGGCGGCCGGGGTGACGCGTCAGCGCCGGCGCGACCGCCTTCGCGTAGAGGTCCGAGCAGCCGGGAGTCGGGTCGTAGCGCTGCTTGACGGGCGGGTAGGCCTCGCCGCCGTACTTCGCCCAGAACGCCGCCTCGTCGTAGTAGGCGTCCGAGTACAGCGACTTGTGTCCCTCGAACCCGTCACGGCGCTCTCGACCAGCCGGTTGACGTCGCCGTCCGAGCGCGCCGGGCTCGATCGGGACCGTCCCCCAGAAGCCGACGTTGACGTAGGTCTCGCCGGCGCGCGGGTCAGCGGCCACGGCTGCGCGCCGTCCGAGGTCGCCCAGCGGGCCGCCGGTGGAGCGCAGCCGCAGCGGGCACACCCACACCGGCGCCAGCGGCACGTTGTCGAGGAACCACCGCAGGAACTCCGCCGGTGCGGGCGACGGTCACCTCGACGTCCTGCACCACACGCTCGCGGGCGGGCCGGCCGCGCCAGCGGTCGACCCGGGCGGCCACGCCGTACCTGTTCTCCAGCCCGACCAGGCGGTGGTAGACGTCGCTGCGGCGCCACCGCGCCGGCCATGCCCGGCGCAGCGCGGGGTTCTGCGCGCCGAAGGCCTGGGAGCACCAGAACCAGTCGGTGTCCCACCGCCACAGGTAGTCGTGCACGGTCGAGCGCGTCGCGCCCGCGCGTGCGCAGCGAGCGGTAGTAGACCTCCTGGCCGGTGTAGTCGCTGGCCGCCGGGACCTCGTGCGCCCACCGGCCCAGCGTCAGGTAGCCCTCCGTCGCGCTGAACAGCACGCCGTCGACGAAGTCGACGGGCTCGCCTCGTAGCTGCCGTCCGTCACCGCTCGGTCGATCCCCGCGGCCAGCTCCTCGGGAGACCCGAACCGGACGTTGCGCAGGGCCACGTACGGCTGCACGCGCTCCAGCTGGATCCGCAGCCGGACGGCGTAGCCGAGCGTCCCGTAGGAGTTGGGGAAGGCCGCGAAGAGGTCGGCGTGCTCCCCGTCGGGGTGGCCGTCACGACGTCGCCGGCCCCCGTGAGCACGTCCAGCTCGAGCACCGACTCGTGCGGCAGCCCGTTGCGGAACGAGGTCGACTCGATGCCGAGGCCCGTGACGGCGCCGCCGAGCGTGATGGTCCGCAGCTGGGGGACGACCTGGGGCATGAAGCCCTTGGCCAGTGTCACCGCCACCAGTTCCTCGTAGGTGCACATGCCCTGGACGTCGGCCGTGCCGGCGACCTCGTCGAGGGTGATGACGCCGTCGAGCCCGGACACGTCCAGGCCCGGCCCCGCGGCCGCCGCCCGCGGGCGGAACAGGTTCGACGTGCGCTTCGCGAGCCGGACGCCGGTGCCGGCCGGGATCGCGCGGTAGCTCGCGACGAGGCGTTCGACGGCGGTGCGGTGCGCCATCGCGCCCCGGGTCGTGCCGGCGCGCGGCGGAACGGCGGACGTGGTGACCGGCGGCGGCGCGATCGGCCGGCCGGTGCTGCTGCTCACCCCGGTGGTCATCCGCCCAGTGTGGTGGACGGGCACGACGTCCCCGTCACGCGGGTGGCTCGCGTCCAGCCGGTGGGATCCGGTCCGGCGGGTGGCCTCAGTGCAGCGGGTGCACGAGCAGGCCGCTCGCCGGCTTCGGGTGGAACCACGTCGACTTCGGCGGCATCACCTCGCCGCGGTCGCTGACCGCCACCAGTTCGCCGACGGTGGTCGGCGCGAGCGTGAAGCCGGCCCGGGCGCGGCCGGCGGTGACGGCGTCGTCGAGGTCGGCCAGCGCCTCCGGGCCGCCGGCGAAGGCGAGCCGGGGGTCGCGGCGCGGGTCCGTGATGCCGAGCAGCGGCGCCAGGACCCGGTCCTGCAGGAGGCTGACGGCCAGCCCCTGGACGCCGCCTGCGGGCGGTGCCTGCGCTCGCAGGCGCAGCCGGTGCCAGCCGGCCTCCGTGCGGAGGCCGATCGTGGTCCGGTCATCGGGCAGCACCGGCCCGGTGCCGGGCTCGACGTCGAACTCCGGCTCGAGCCGCGCCAGCAACGCCTGCGGCGTCAGACCGCCCAGGTCGGTGACCAGGCGCTGGTAGGGCAGCACGGTGAGCTCGGCCGCAGGGAACACGACGGCGAGGAAGCCCCCGGTCTCGCCCGCTTCGCCGCGGCGGCGACGCGAGGCGGGCCTCGTGCAGGCGGACGGCAGCGGCGGTGCGGTGGTGGCCGTCGGCCACGTAGAGCGCCCCGAGCGCCGCGAACGCGTCGTGGATCCGCGCCTGCGGGGCGCCGTCCGGCACCCGCCACAGCGTGGCCAGACCCCGTCCGGCGTGGTGACGGCGAGGTCGTGCTCCGCGGCGGTGACCTCGGCGACGGCCGCGTCGAGGGGGTCGCTGCCCGCGTGGAAGAGGAAGACGGGCTCGTCGTGGGCGTCGAGCACGTCGACGTGGTGGGCGCGCTCGTCCTCCTTGTCGGGGCGGGTGTGCTCGTGCACCTTGATCACGCCTGCCTCGTAGTCCGCGACGGAGGCCAGCCCCACGACTCCCGTCTGGACGTGTCCCGTGCCCCGGCACCACGGGCGACCTGCTGCCGGTACACCCAGTACGCCGGCGCCTCCTCGCGCACGAGGACCCCGCGCCGGACGAGCTCGCGCAGCGCCGCGCAGCCCGCGCTGCGCGTCGCCGGTCCCGTTCCGTTCGCTCCTCGCGTTCGGCCTCGAGTCATCGAGCCAGGGGTCGGCGTCGGGTCGGGTCACCCGGAGGAAGCTGTCGGGCGAGGTGTGGATCATCGCCGCGGCCTGCTCGGCATCGACGACGTCGTAGGGCGGGGCGGCGACCCGGTGGGCGAGGTGGGGCAGCGGGCGCAGCGCCGTGAACGGCTGGAGGTCGACCACCGGCTCATGGTGCCAGCCGGGGCCGACGGGCACCCCGTGCCGCGGCTGTCAGCGCCCCAGTGCCTGGTCGATGGCCGACAGCGTCGCGGGGCCGGCCACGCCCGGCGGGTCGCCGGCACGCCGTGCTCGCCTGGAAGGCCTGCACGCCCAACGCGGTGCGCTGGTCGTAACTGCCGTTCGGCGGCCCCTGGAAGAGGCCGAGCGCGGCCAGGTCCGCCTGCAGCCGCGCGACCTGCCCGCCTTGGCTGCCGGGCCCGAGGGTCCCGCCGGCACCAGGGGCCTGGGCGGGGGCGGCGGCCGTCGTGGTCGCGGTGACCGTCTTCGTGCGGGTCCTCGTCGTCGTCTGCGTCACGGGGGGCTGAGTCACCTGCTCGGTGACCGTGACGGTCGCCGTGCTCGTGACGGCCGCGGCGGCAGCCGGAGCGCCGCCCGAGGGGGCACTGACGAGGACGCCGGTCAGCAGCCCGACCAGGCCGGCGGCGCCGAGGCCGGCGGCGATCCACACGGCCGGCGGGAGCAGCCGGTCGGCCTTGGCGTAGCGCCCGTAGCCGGAGCCGTCGCGCGCCGGCAGCCCCAGCCCCGACGCCCACCGCGACCAGCGCTCGACCGAACCCTTGACCCGGTCGCCGTCGGCCGCCCTCGCCGCGGCCGCCCTGGAGTGCCCTCCCAGGGGACGAGGCCGGGCTGCGCCGGGTGGCGCTCCGGTGCCTGGCCGCGGTACACGGCCAGCTCCTGGGTGCTCGGCCCGGCCGGGAAGGGAGCGTCGAGCCGGTCGCGGTCGTCCCGCAAGTCCCGGCGCGACGGGTAGCGCTGCTGTGGCGGGTCCGTCCGCAGGTCGACCTCCCACGGCGGTTCCTGCGCCGGAGGCCGTCTGCCCGGGCCGGTCGGCGACGTCGTCGAAGACGTCATCGGCCTCCGGCGCGCCCCGAGGGGCGTACGCCGGCCAGGGGTCAGCGGGCTGCGGCCGGGCGGCAGTCTCCTGCGGCCCGGCAGCGCCCCGCCCATGCTGGGTCACGCTGCGTCACCTCCGGCTCGTCCGCCGACCATGCTGGCCATGGATCACGCACCGGCGCGACCCCGTGATCGGCCCGGATCCGGGTCCGCCCTCACTCGAGTCGGAGCCCGGTGGGCGCGCGTCACTCCGGATCCCTCGCCGTCGCCCCTCAGCCCGCCGTGGCCAGCACGTCCGAGACGAGCGAGCGCGCCTCCTCCTGCACCTGGCGCAGGTGCTCGGGCCCGCGGAACGACTCGGCGTAGATCTTGTAGACGTCCTCGGTGCCCGACGGCCGGGCGGCGAACCAGGCGTTCTCGGTGGTCGACCTTCAGCCCGCCGATCGCCGCGCCGTTGCCCGGCGCCTCGGTCAGCTTCGCCGTGATCGGCTCGCCGGCCAGCTCGGTCGCGCGTGACCTGCGTCCGGCGACAGCTTGGCCAGCACCGCCTTCTGCTCCCGGTCGGCCGGGGCGTCGATGCGCGCGTAGGCGGGCTCGCCGTAGCGCTCGGTCAGCTCGCGCGTAGTGCTCGCACGGGCGAGCTCCCGGTCACCGCCGGGATCTCCGAGGCCAGCAGGGCGAGCAGGATGCCGTCCTTGTCGGTCGTCCAGACCGAGCCGTCGCGGCGCAGGAACGACGCGCCGGCCGACTCCTCGCCGCCGAAGCCGACCGAGCCGTCGAGCAGCCCGGGCACGAACCACTTGAACCCGACCGGCACCTCGACCAGCCGGCGGCCGAGGTCGGCCGGCGACCCGGTCGATCATCGACGACGACACCAGCGTCTTGCCGATCGCCGCGTCGTCGCGGCCAGCCGGGCCGGTGCGCGTAGAGGTAGCGCGATCGCGACGGCCAGGTAGTGGTTGGGGTTCATCAGCCCGGCGTCCGGGCGTGACGATGCCGTGCCGGTCGGCGTCCGCGTCGTTGCCGGTGGCGATCTGGAACCGTCCGTTGCGGCGATCAGCGAGGCCATCGCGTACGGCGACGAGCAGTCCATCCGGATCTTGCCGTCCCAGTCGAGCGTCATGAACCGCCAGGTGGGGTCGACGAGCGGGTTGACCACGGTGAGGTCGAGCCGGTGCCGCTCGGCGATCGCGCCCCAGTAGTCGACGCTCGCGCCGCCCAGCGGGTCGGCGCCGATCCGCACCCCGGCCGCGCGGATCGCGTCGAGGTCGAGGACGTTCGGCAGGTCGTCGACGTAGGTGCCGAGGAAGTCGTACGGCCGTCGTCGCCGCGGCGCGGGCCCGGGCGCAGCGGCACCCGCCGGACGCCCTCGCAGCCGGCCGCGCAGCAGCTCGTTGGCGCGGTCCGCGATCCAGCCGGTGGCGTCGGTGTCGGCCGGGCCGCCGTGCGGCGGGTTGTACTTGAAGCCGCCGTCGCGCGGGCGGGTTGTGCGAGGGCGTGACCACGATGCCGTCGGCGCGCGAGGCCGCGTCGTCCGCCGCCCCGGTTGTGCCGCAGGATCGCGTGCGAGACCGCGGGTGTCGGCGTGTAGCGCGTCGCGCGCTGTCGACGAGCACCGTCACGTCGTTGGCGGCGAGCACCTCCAGCGCGGTGGCCCAGGCCGGCTCGGACAGCGCGTGGGTGTCGCGCGCCGAGGAACAGCGGGCCGTCGGTGCCCTGCGCCGCGCGGTACTCGCAGATCGCCTGGGTGGTCGCCAGCGATGTGCGCCTCGTTGAACGCGGTCGTTCAGGCTCGAGCCGCGGTGCCCCGACGTGCCGAACGACGACCTGCTGCCCGGGTCGGCCAGGTCGGGCTCGCAGCGTGTAGTACGCCGTGACCAGGTGGGCGACGTCGACGAGGTCCTCGGCTGCGCGGGTTGCCCCGCTCGCTCGACCGCCATGGCCGCACCCTTCTCGCTCGGTGGAGGCTCGGGCGGCCGCGCCGGTGCGCCCCGCGCCGCCCCCGATCATTCCCTGTCCGGGCGGGGGTCGCGCGCTACCGTGACCCGCTGTGGACTCGGCGGCGCGGTCGGACGTGATGACGGGCGGGCTCCACGCGTCCCTGCCGATCGTCACGGCGACCCGGTACGTGACCCCGCTGCGCGAGGGCGGCTCGCTGCCCGGCCTCGTCGAGGCCGACGACGACGGCATGTACGTCGTGAAGTTCACCGGCGCCGGGCAGGGGACGGCGGCGCTGGTCGCCGAGGTCGTCGTCGGTGAGCTCGGCCGGCGCATCGGCGTCCGGGTGCCCGAGCTCGTCGGCGTCCAGCTCGACCCGGCGATCGGGTTGCGCGAGCCCGACCAGGAGGTCCAGGAGCTGCTCAAGGCGAGCACCGGGCTCAACCTGGGGCTCGACTTCCTGCCGGGGTCGGTGGGGTACGACGGCGTCGCGTGGCACCCGGACCCCCTCGACGCCGCCCGCGTCTACTGGCTCGACGCCTACACGGCCAACATCGACCGCAGCTGGCGCAACCCCAACCTGCTCGTGTGGCACCGGGCGCTGTGGGCGATCGACCACGGGGCCGCGCTCGTGTTCCAGCACGCCTGGCCCGCGCCGGAGGTGTGGGCGACCCGGCGCTACGACCTCTCCCAGCACGTCCTGCTGCCCGTGGTGCGGCGGCTCGGTGCGCCCGCGCTGGCGGCGCTCGACGCCGAGCTGGCGGCCGCCGTCCCGCCGATGCTCGCCCGCGTGCTCGAGCTCGTCCCAGGGGAGTGGCTGACGGGCATGAACGCGGCGCGGGGCGACCCGCGCAGCGCCGCCGACTGGCGCGGGCGCTACGTCGAGCAGCTGACCGCGCGGGCGGCCGGCGACCGGCCCTGGTTCGACCTGGGGGGCGCGGCGTGAGCGACGTCCCGGCGGGGTTCGTGCCGTTCGAGTACGCCGTCCTGCAGGGCCGTGCCGCGGGTCGACCGCGGTGAGTGCGTCAACGTCGGCGTCGTCCTCTACTGCCAGGCGCGCGACTATCTCGGCACGCTGCTGCACCTCGACGACGACCGGCTGCGGGCGCTGCACCCCGGGACCGACCTCGACGCCGTCCGCGCTGCCCTGGCCGGTGTCGAGGCGGTCTGCGCCGGCCGGCCCGACGCCGGCCCCGCATCGGGGGGCTCCCGCCGCGAACGCTTCGGCTGGCTGACCGCCCCCCGCAGCACCGTGGTGCAGGCCGGGCCCGTGCACGGCGGCCTGACCCGCGACCCCGCGGGCGACCTCGAACGCCTGCTCGCCCGCCTCGTCCGCTGACCCCCTCTCCCTTCTCGCGCTGACCCCCTCTCCCTTCTCGCGCTGATCATGCAAACCGGTCCGATCATGCAAACCGGTCCGATCATGCAAACCGGTCCGATCATGCCCGGTCCGATCATGGCGAGCCGGGCCATGATCGGACCGGTTTGCATGATCAGCGAGAGACGAGGGAGGGATACTCGACGTCATGTACGTGCCGGGGCACTTCGCGATGGACGACACCGAGGTCACCGACCTGCTGACCCACCACGGCGCGGCGGATCTCGTCACGGCCACGACGGACGGGCTCGTCGCCACGATGCTCCCCTTCGTCTTCGAGCCGGACGCCGGTGAGCATGGCGCGCTGCTCGGGCATGTGGCCCGCAACAACCCGCAATGGCAGGCGGACGTCGTCGGCGAGGCGCTGGCCATCGTGCGCGGGCCCGACGCCTACGTCTCGCCGTCCTGGTACGCGAGCAAGGCCGAGCACGGGCGCGTCGTCCCCACGTGGAACTACGTCACCGCGCACGTGTACGGGCGGCTGGTCGTGCACGACGACGCTGCCTGGGTCGAGGCCCTCGTGCGGCGGCTCACCGCGAAGCACGAGGGCGGCCGGGCCCACCCGTGGTCGGTGGACGACGCCCCGCCGCGGTACGTCGCGGGCCAGCTGCGAGCGATCGTCGGGATCGAGCTGCGGATCAGCCGGATCGAGGCGAAGGCGAAGCTGAGCCAGAACCGCCCCGAGACGGACGTCGCCGGTGTCGTGGCGGGCCTCACGGCGGATGGGCGCCACGAGGCGGCGCATGCGGTGCAGGCGGGGCGTGCCTCGGCGCACACGGCGTGATCCCGCTGGATTCCTTGATCACCGGGGGGCGAGCGGGGGGACGGGTGATCGGCACGGGGTGAGCCGGACGGGGTGATCCGGACGGGTGCACACTGGTGCGATGCCGGAGTTGCCCGAGGTCGAGGCCCTCGTGGGGTTCCTGCGCGAGCGGGCGGTCGGTCGCGTCGTCGCCCGGGTCGACGTGGGCGCGATCAGCGTGCTCAAGACCTACGACCCGCCGGTCACCGCCCTGGCCGGCCTCGAGGTGACCGGCGCCCAGCGCTTCGGCAAGTTCGTCGACATCGACGTCAGCGGCCTCCACCTCGTGTTCCACCTGTCGCGGGCCGGCTGGCTGCGGTGGTCCGACGCCCTGTCGGGCACGCCGATCCGTCCCGGTAAGAGCCCCATCGCGCTGCGCGTGCGCCTGCACGATCCCGACCTCGAGACCGAGCCCGGGTTCGACCTCACGGAGGCGGGAACGCAGAAGCGCCTCGCCGTGTACGTGGTCCGCGACCCGCAGCAGGTGCCGGGGATCGCGACGCTCGGCCCCGACCCGCTCGACCCGGCCTTCGACGTCGTCGCGCTCGCGCGGATCCTCGAGGGTTCCCGGCAGCAGATCAAGGGGCTGCTGCGCGACCAGTCCGTGCTCGCCGGCGTCGGCAACGCCTACAGCGACGAGGTGCTGCACGCCGCGAAGCTGTCCCCCTACGCGATCGCCGGCAAGCTCGGCGAGGGCGAGGTGGAGCGGCTGTGGACGTCGATGCGCACGGTGCTGAGCGACGCCGTCACGGCCGCAGCGGGCAAGCCCGCGAAGGAGCTCAAGGACGCCAAGCGTGCGGGCATGCGGGTACACGGCAGGGCCGGGCTGCCCTGTCCGGTGTGCGGCGACACGGTGCGCGAGGTGTCGTTCGCCGACCGGGCGATGCAGTACTGCCCCACCTGCCAGACCGCCGGCAAGGTCCTCGCCGACCGCCGGCTGTCCCGCCTGCTCAAGTAACGCCACCGGTCGCCCACGGTGAGGATTCACAGCTACCGAGGGGGTGACGAAGTGTCCGGATCAGGGCTACGTTGTCGGTCGTCCGCGTGACCGGCGGATGTCGGCCGGATGACAGGGGGGCCTGTACCGTGACTTTCCGCTACGAGCATGCCTAGGGTCGAAAGCGTGGCCGACGAGACGACACAGGAGAAGGCGGGGCTCGTCCGGCGCCTGCGCCTGCGCCTGGGTTCTCCGCTGGCCCGCGCCATCGTCCTCGGGCTCCCCCTCGTGGCGCTGACCGGCACGCTGGCCGCCAGCGGCCAGGAGACGCACTGGGTCGTCCCCAGCTCCGAGAGCTCCGGCAACCAGACCTGGCTCGACAGTCTCGTCGGTCAGGTCCCCGACGACCTCGCCCACCCCTCGCACGGCCTGGCCCAGCCCGACGTCGCCGTGCTGCCCTTCGGCGGCGACCCGCAGGTGCTCGTCCTGCCGCAGCCGGGCACCTCCCCCGGCGGACTCCCCCGCGCCGGGCGCCGGCGGTCAGCCCGACACCAGCGGGCTCACCGGCTCGGGCATCCCTGTGCGCGTGCTCAAGGCCTACGTCGCGGCCGCGAAGCAGAGTGCCAACATCGACCCCGGCTGCCACATCTCTTGGTCGTTGCTGGCGGGCATCGGGCGCGTCGAGAGCGACCACGGCCGGTACGGCGGGGCCCGGGTCGGCACGGACGGCGTCGTCTCCCCGCCCATCTACGGCCCGCGCCTCAACGGCGCCGGCGGCATGCCCTTCATCCACGACACCGACGGCGGCCGGCTCGACGGCGACCCGACGTCCGACCGCGCCGTCGGCCCGATGCAGTTCATCCCCGGCACGTGGGCCGGCTACGGCACGGACGCCGACGGCAACGGGGTCGCCAACCCGCAGGACGTCGACGACGCTGCCCTGTCGGCGGCCCGCTACCTCTGCGCCGGTGGCGGCGACCTCTCCACCCGGCAGGGGCAGGTCCAGGCCGTGTTCCGGTACAACCACGCGATGAGCTACGTCGACGAGGTGCTGGCCCTCTCCGAGGCCTACGCCACCGGCACGGCCGTCGCCATCCCGCAGGAGCCGAGCGGCCCCGCGCCCTCGTCGCCCACGGAGCCCTCCGCCACGGGCGGGAGCCCGCCCGCGGTGCCGCTGCCGACCCCCAAGCCGAGCACCCCGGCCGGGGTCGTCGTCCAGCACCCCACCGAGCACCCCACCGAGCACCCCGCCGAGCACCCCGCCGAGCACACCGCCGAGCACGCCGCCCAGCACCGCTCAGCCGACGCCGTCCCCGAGCTCTTCGCCGACGCCGTCCCCGAGCTCGTCGCCGACGCCGTCGCCGACGCCGTCCCCGAGCGACGCCTCGCCCGACCCCGACGCCGAGCGACTCGCCCACACCGACGCCGAGCGACTCGCCGAGCCCCTCCGCGGCGGCCTCGTCGGCGAGTGCCACGTCGTCGTCGAGCACCAGCTCGTCGAGCACTACGTCGTCGACGAGCCCGACGTCCTCGAGCGCGACGTCGTCGGCCGACACGTCCTCCTCGAGCACGACCAGTCCGCCGGCGTCGGCGACCGTCTCGCCGTCCGCGAGCACGCTCGGGTACGGCCGACCCGACGGCCGGCGCGACCGCCTCCCCCACCGTCTCCCCGACCTAGAGGCTCGCGAGCGCGACCTCGACCGTCCCCCAGCGCTGAAGGCGCGAGCCGGACCACCCCAGCCGGAACACCCTGTCCATGCTCGGGTGGCATCGCTGCGATCCCCACCCGGGCGCCGGCCCGCGCCGCCCGCTCCATCCCGCTGACGAGGGCACGCACGGTGGCGACGTCGCAGAAGCTCAGCTGCGACGCGTCGATCACCAGACCGGCCGGGCGGTCCTCGACGATCGCCTCGAGCAGCCGCACCAGCCCGCGCAGCGTCGAGAGGTCGGCCTCACCGGCCAGCTTCACGACGACTGCGCGACCTGCCGGCACGGCCTGCCGGCGCACGGTCGTCCGCAGCGGGGTGGTGTCGAGGGCCGGCGCGTGTGCCGGCCGGCGCAGTTCCGTGTTCAGCGACGAGCTCGCCCGGTGCAGCAGCGACTCCGCGGAGTCGTCCGGCCGGGCCACCGTGACGCTCACCTGCGGCGGCTCGGGGTCGACGGCACCGTCGGTCAGCCGCGCCGTCCGCCGCAGCCGGTCCCCGATCGCGGCCGCCGTCCACGGGGCCGGCAGCCCGGGGCAGAGCAACGCCAGGAACGACCGGCCGGTGGCGTCGTCGACGTCGACGCTGACCACGTCCGTCGCACGCACCGCTCCGCGCAGGGCGGCGGCCCGTCCGGCGAGGCCGGGGTCGGGTTCCGCCCCCAGGTCCACCAGCAGCACGCCCGCCGCGGCGTCGCTGCTGCGCAGGGTGTCGGCGAGCCGGTGCCGGAAGGACGGGGGGTCGAGCACGGCCGGGCCCGTGGCCAGGGTGCCGAGCACCGACACCACCCGGTCGCGCCCGGTCGCGCCGACACCCTCGACCCGGTGCAGCACGAGCCGCCAGCGCTGCCGGCCACCGGGAGCCGGCACCGGACGGCCCGGCGAGCCGGCGGTCACGTCGACCTCGGTGACAGCCGAGCCGCCGCCGGCGACCCCGTGGGCGCAGTCGCGCTGGCCCGCCGTCAGCCCCGGGAAGAGCACGTCCCAGTGGCGACCGGTGACAGCCGCCGGTGCGAGCCCGGTGAGCTCGGCGAAGCGGGGGTTCGCATAGGTGCAGCGGAGCTCGGCGTCGAACGTGGCCATCGCGACCTGTGCGGCCGGCGGCGCCGGCGCGTCGAGCAGCGGGAGGTCGGCAGCGGGCATGGCTCCTCGTCGGGGCGAAGGGATGGAGCCCGGGTTGGAGCAGGGAGGCCGCGATGAGCACTCCTGCCGTCATGAATGTAGACGGCTGCTGCCGCTATCGGAGTGGTTTTGCGACGTAACGCAGCTGCGCCGTCGCTTTCCGTGCTCAGCCCGCAGTCGGGGGGAAGGGGCCGGCGCGGCCGAGGAGGGCGGGGGCCTGGGTGCCGAGGTGGTCGGCGATCCAGGTGCCGGTGGCGGCGAGGGCGGCCAGGTTGAGGCCGGTGGTGTGGCCGGAGCGTTCGAGCAGGTAGGTGAGGTCTTCGGTGGCGATGTTGCCGGTGGCGTTGGGGGCGAAGGGGCAGCCGCCGATGCCGCCGAGGCTGGCGTCGAGGGTGGTGATGCCGGCGTCGAGGGCGGCGAGGGCGTTGGCGTACCCGGTGTTGCGGGTGTTGTGGAAGTGGGCGCGCAGGTGTACCTGGTCGCCGCCGGGCAGTGCGCGGACGGCGTGGGTGAGGGTGTGGACCTGGCGGGGGACGGCGACGCCGATGGTGTCGGCGAGGGCGATCTCGGTGTAGCCGGCGTGCAGGGCGCGGGCGGCGACGGCGAGGACGGCGTCGGGGTCGACCTCGCCCTCGAACGGGCACCCGAACGCTGTCGAGACGACCAGGCTCCGGCCCGACCCCCGCCTCGGCGGCACGGGCGGCGATCGCGTCAGCCGCGTCGAGCATCGCGCCGACCGACGTGTTCTGGTTGCGCCGCGAGAAGGTCTCGCTCGCGGCCACGACGACGTTCACCTCGTCGACGCCCGCAGCCAGCGCGCGGTCGAGCCCCCGTTCGTTCAGGACGAGCCCGATGAACCGCACGTCACCGCGCGCGACGCCGTCGGGCAGGAACCCTGCCGCCGTGACGGCGGCCATCACGGCGTCGGCGTCGGCCATCTGCGGCACCAGCCGGGGGTTCACGAAGCTCGCGGCCTCGACCCGGCGGATGCCTGCGGCGAGCGCCCGCCGCACGAACTCCACCTTGACCTCGGTGGGCAGCACCCGTGCCTCGTTCTGCAGCCCGTCGCGGGGGCCCACCTCGACGATCTCGACGCCGCTCACCGCTCCAGCATGCTCCCGGCCGCCGCGGTCACGGGACCCGGCCAGTCGGGCCCGTCGGCTGTCACGGGCACCCGCAGGCGGCCCTCGCCGTCGAGGTAGTCGCGCCACGACCGCCGCGGGTCCCAGCCGAGCAGGCGGCGGGCGCGGCCGATGGCGATGCCGCCCGCGTCCGGCCGGTCGAGCGCCCGGACCGGCACGTCCGGGTAGTGCTCGGCGACGGCCGCAGCGAGGTCGCGCCCACCCGCGTTGTCCGGCTGGGCGGCGTAGACGACCTCGTGCCCCGGCGTCGACGCCTCGGCCGCCAGGGCGAGCAGTTCGGCGAGGTCGTAGGCATCGACATAGGACCAGAACGTGATGCTGGGCACCGACGGATCGCGCACCATCGCTCCGAGGCTCAGCTCGTAGTTGCCCTCCCACTGCACCCACGACGGCCGCACCGTCACCGCGGTGAGGCCGCTCCGGCGGACGGCCGCGTCGCACAGCTGCTCGCCGAACAGCTTGGCGAGGGCGTAGGGGTCCTGCGGGGTCGCGGGATGCTCCTCGTCGACCGGGCAGTAGGCGGGCAGGAACTCGCGCTCGGCGAAGATGAAGCCAGGCACCGTCTCGCTCGAGACGTTCACCAGCCGGGGGACGCCGAGCCGTACGCACGCCTCGATCACGTTGAACGTCGCCAGCAGGTTGTTCGCGAAGACGCGGTGCGGCACGTCCTGGCTCGGTTCGGGGATCGCGGCGGCGTGCACGACGGCGTCCGCCCCCCGGACGGCGGCGAAGGCGGCGCCCGCGTCGGTCAGGTCGGCACGCAGGTATGGCAGCGCCGCCAGCCCGATCGCGCCGGGTCCGGCAGTCTCGAACACGGGAGGGCCCAGGTCGCACCCGACGACGTCGTGACCTCGCGCCGCCAGGCAGGTTGCGGCGGCGCGGCCGACCTTCCCGCGGGCCCCCGTGACGACGACCCGCATCAGGCTCCCTCGCCGGGACCGCCGTGGCGGGAGCCCCGTCTGGAGCCCTCGGAGCCCTCCGCCTGCGCCCGGCCGCCGAGATGCTCCGCGAGGAAGGCCTCGGCGCGGCCGTAGAACCGCTCCCTGTTCTGCGGCTTGGCGAGCCCGTGCCCCTCGTCGCCGAACAACAGGTACTCGTGCGGCAGGCCCTTCTCGCGGAGCGCCCCGACGATCTGTTCCGCCTCGGCCTGCTTCACGCGCGGATCGTTGGCGCCCTGCACCACGAGCAGCGGGATGCGGATCTTGTCGACATGCGTCAGCGGCGAGCGCTCGCGCAGCAGCTCGGGCTCGGTCGTCGGGTCGCCCACGCGCCGGTACATCATCGCCAGCGCGGGCTTCCAGTACTCCGGCACCGACGCGAGCAGCGTCAGCAGGTTCGACGGACCCACGATGTCGACACCGCAGCGGTACAGGTCGGGCGTGAAGGCGGCCCCGGCGAGGACGGCGTACCCGCCGTAGGACCCGCCGTAGATGCCGACCCGGTCGCGGTCCACCCAGCCCTGGGCGGCCACGTGCTCGACGGCGTCCGTGAGGTCGTCCTGCATGGCCGCACCCCACTGCCGGTCGCCGGCGTTGAGGAACGCCTTGCCGTAGCCCGTCGACGACCGGAAGTTCACCTGGACGCAGAGGTAGCCGCGGTTGGCGAACCACTGCGCCTCGGCGTCGAAGCCCCAGGTGTCCCGCGCCCAGGGGCCGCCGTGCACGTCGACGACGGCGGGCAGCCCCCGCCGCTCGAGACCCGGGGGGAAGGTCAGGTAGCCGTGCACCTCGAGGCCGTCGCGGGCG
Source organism: uncultured Actinomycetota bacterium (assembly GCA_963794075.1). Classification (GTDB taxonomy): domain Bacteria; phylum Actinomycetota; class Actinomycetes; order Actinomycetales; family Kineosporiaceae; genus DATKNA01. The sequence goes on along the minus strand of CAWCCY010000016.1, from coordinate 107,501 downwards.
GTGAAGGTGAACGGCTCCATCGGCGCGAGCGGCTGCCCCTCGAGCGCGGCCCGGTGCGGGAAGAGGTAGCGCGCCTGCCCGGTGGAGCGGTCGTAGACGTAGAACCGCACCGGGCCGTCGCTCGGGGACACGGAGACCACCCAGAGGCGGTCACCGCGCTCGCGGCGGCCCACGCCCAGGTCGCCGTCGCCGAGCGCGCGCAGCCGGTCGAGGTCGCCGCGCAGCGCCTCGTCGAGCAGCACGATCTCCTGCCGGTCCCGGGCGAACTCGACCGCCTGCGGTTCGAGCGTCGCGGGGTCGAGCCAGAGCCCGCTGACGTCGTAGGCGTCGTCGGCGGCGAGCACCCGGCGCTCACCGGTCGCGAGGTCGTGCCGCTCGAGCCGGGTCGCGTTGACCCCCAGGCTCGAGAGCACGAGCAGCGCCTCGCCGTCCCGGGTGAATCCGAGCACCCCGGTCGAGTCCGCGTCGTCGGGCGGTACTTCGAGGTAGGGCTCGTAGGCGCCGTCGCGCCCGAGGTGGATCGTCACGCTCCCGTCGGGGCCCATCGTGGAGCCGCCGCGCACCTGGAGGTCGCTGTCGACGAGCCACTCGACGAAGCCGGGATTCTCGGCGACGAGGCTGAGCTCACCGCTGGCGACGTCGAGCAGGTGCAGGTCGTGCAGCTGCGGCTGCCGGTCGTTCAGCGCGATGAGCACCTGCCCGGGATGCCAGCGGTTGTGCGCGACGATCCGGGCCTGGACGCCCTCGCCCGGTGTCACCAGCCGGGCCTGCGGCTCGGGGGATCCGTCGAGCAGGTCGAGCAGGTACAGCCGCCAGCTCTCGTCGCCGTCGCGGTCCTGGACGTAGAGCAGGTGCCGGTCGTCCTGACAGAACGCGTAGGAACGGATGCCGCGATCGGTGTCACGGGTGACGGCACGTGCCGGCGCTGAACCGTCGAGCGGCTCGATCCAGACGTTCAGCACGCCGTCCAGAGGTGCAACGTAACCGAGCAGGCGGGCGTCAGGAGAGACAGACGGACTGGCATGATCCGGGTTGCCGAAGAGGACGGACCGGGGGATGAGCGGCGGGAGCGTCACGGACACGACCGTAACCCCAGCCCCCGGACGGCGGTGCTCGCGGTCGAAAGGGCCGGGGCCTCGCTTCTGGCAGGGTAGGGGCGACGGGCGGGCTGGGGACGGGGCGAGGATGACGCGGAGCGGCAGCGGGGGCGGCGGGGTCCGGCGCACCCGTCGACCGGCCCACCCCGATGGGAGGGCGGGTGCCGGTGCAGGGGCAGGGGCTCCCGCCGGGTGGCTGACCGTCGTGGCGGTGGCCTCGGCCCTGCTGGCGGCCTGCTCCGCGAGCCCCTCGGACGTGGGACCCGGCAGCTCAGCTCCGCACCCGCGATCCAGCGCGCGGGGGTCGGGGACCGGCGCGCCGGGTCTCGCGCCGACGGCGCCCCTGACGCTGCCCGCGGATCTGACCCCTCCTCCCGCCGCCACCTGCTCGCCCGACCTCGCCCCCGGGTGGCTGCGCCGCGAGAACAGCCGCCCTGGCACCGTCGTCGTCCGTTCCGCACCCCCCGAGGGCATCGACCACCTCTACCTCGACGCCGTGTCGGCGGTCTGCGGGCAGGCCGTGCACGTCGCCGTGTCGGCCCAGCCCGGCCGCTACCGGCTGGATGCCGTGCGCCTGGGATGGTACGGCGGCGCGGGCGGGCGGCTCGTGGCGCACACGGGTGAGTTCACCGCCGGGAGCCAGCCCGACGAACCGGCTGTGGCCCAGGGCCTGAGCCCCGGCTGGGCCGCCCGGCAGGCGCTGCAGGTGGGCCCCAGGTGGCCGCCCGGCGTGTACCTGGTTCAGCTGATCTCGGGCACCCGGATCGTCTCGACGGCCCCGCTCGTCGTCCGTGCGCCCCAGACGGCGCGGCGCAGCGGCGTCCTGTTCGTCGCCTCGGCCATGACCTGGACCGCGTACACCGACTACGGCGGCATCAGCCTCTACCGCGCGAGGAGAGGCACGCATGGGATTGCGGTGGCCGAGCGCGCGCGCATCGTCGACGTCGCCCGCCCGACCACCGGTCCCGGGCTGACCAGCGTCTACCACTACACCACGTCCCTGGTGCGGGCGGTCGAGCGGGCGGGCGTGGACGTCGACTACGCCGCCGACCTCGACGTCGACCGCCTCCCCTCGCTGGTGACGGCGAGGGCTGAACTGGTGACGGGCGCGCACAGCGAGTACGTCACCCAGCGCGTGTACGACGCCTTCGAGGTGGCGCGCGACGCGGGGACGAACCTGGCCTTCCTGGGGGGCAACGCGTTCTACTGGCAGGCCAGGGTGGAGCGCGACCGGGCCGCGAACCCGCTCTCGATGACCGTCTACCGGCGGGCCGCGGAGGATCCCCTGACCGCCATCCGACCCGGCCTCGCGTCGGTGCGGTGGCGCCAGTGGCCCGTCAGCAGGCCCGAGGCGGGCCTGCTGGGGGCGCAGTACAACGGGCTGGGGGTGGTGGCACCGCTGGTCGTGCTGGACCCGCCGCAATGGCTCGGGTGGAAGCGCGGGAGCATCCTCGCCGCCGGCGCCGCCAGCGAGGTCGACGCACTGGTGCCGGGCGTGAGCCCGGCCGACACACAGGTGATCGCCGCCGGTGCCGGCACCGTCCAGGGCCGCGAGATCCACGCCACCGTGACGTACTACGTCGCCTCCTCAGGGGCCGGCGTGTTCGACGCGTCGAACGTGTTCGTCGCCTGCTCGACCGACAACTCCTGCGGAACGGTGAACGTGCCAGCCCAGACCGGGCGCTCGTGGCTCGACGCCATCGGCCGCGTCGTCACCGCCTTCACCTCGCCCCGCTTCGGTCGGACACACCCGTCACACGGCGCGGGACTGGTCCCGTCCGCCGCGCAGCTGCTGGCTGCCTACGGGCCGGCGGCGCGCGGCTCCGCGGTCCACGCGGACGATTGAACGCCGCCGCCTCCGCGCAGGCCGTCGTGTGGGTCGTCGCCGGCGCCCCCGGCGCCGGCAAGTCGACGACGGCCGACGAGCTGCGGCGCAGGCTGCGCCCCGTGCCCGCCCTGCTCGACAAGGACACCCTCTTCGAGGGCCTGGAGACCGAGGTGCTGGCCGCCCACGGCCGCCCGGACGGCGAGCGCGAGGGTCCCTGGTACGACGAGCACGTCAAGCGGCACGAGTACGCGGCGCTGACGGCGGCCGCCGGCCAGATCAGGGCCGCCGGGTGCCCGGCCATGCTGGTGGCCCCGTTCACGCAGGTGATCAGGGACGGCACCGCCTGGCAGGCGTGGGTGGCCGAGCTCGGCGGGCCGCCCGTGCGGCTGGTCTGGGTGCGGTGCGACCCGGCGACCTTGCGTCGCCGGATCGAGAGCCGCGGCCGCGCCAAGGACGCCCCGAAGCTGGTCGGATTCGACGCCTTCGTCGCGCGGACGCGCCCGGCGGAGCCTCCACCGGTGCCGCACCTGATGCTGGACACCTCCGACGGTGCTCCGCCGATCGCCCGCCAGGTGGACGAGCGGCTGGCGGCGAGCGACGTCTAGGGTTGCCTCGATCCACTCCGGTGCCACCCGCGACCGCCCTCGGAGGTGACCATGTCCTTCCCCGCCGTGCCCGCCGTAGAGGCGGCTGCCGTGCCCGCGGCGGCCGCCCTCGTCGACGTCCGCGAGGACGACGAGTGGGAGGCCGGTCACATCGAGGGAGCCCTCCACGTCCCGATGGGTGACGTTCCCGACCACCTCGGCGAGCTGGCCGAACTGGCGGACGCCGGCGATGTCGTCGTCGTCTGCCGTAGTGGCGCCCGGTCCGCGCGAGTCGTGGCGTGGCTCGCCCGCCAGGGCGTCGACACCGTCAACCTCGAGGGCGGCATGGGCGCCTGGGAGGGCGCGGGCCGTCCCATGGTGAGCGAGACCGGTGCCGAGCCCTTCGTCCGCTGAGGTCGGCCCCCGGGAGGTCGAGCTCGCGGGGCCGGGTGCCGGCGAGGAGCTCGTCGCCCACCTCGCCGCGGTCCTCGCCGGGCTCGAGGCGCACGCCGCGGGTCGCGAGGCGCGCAACGGCGTCGACCACCTCGGCCCACGCCGCGACCCGCTCGGCGGCGACCACGTCGACCACGGCCAGCACGGCGGCCACGCCGGCCGCGCGTGGCGCCCGGCCGAGCGCGGCGCCGACCCCGCCCACGCCGAGCTCGTCCCGTTGTTCGAGGCGCAGGCCGCGAGCCGCTGGCTCGACGTCGCGGCCCGCCGGATGCGGGCGCTCGGCGAGGGCTTCTACACGATCGGCTCCGCCGGGCACGAGGCGAACGCCGCCGTCGCGCTCGCCACCCGGCCCACCGACCCCGCGCTGCTGCACTACCGCTCGGGCGGCTTCTACCTCGCCCGGAGCACCCAGGCCGGCCGCCCCCCGGGGCTGGGCTGCTCGACGTGGCGCTGGGTCTCGCCGCCTCGGCCGACGACCCCGCGTCCGGCGGCCGCCACAAGGTCTTCGGCCATCCCGACCTCGCCGTGGTCCCCCAGACGTCGACCATCGCGAGTCACCTGCCACGCGCTCTCGGCGTCGGCTGGGCGCTGGGCCGGCAGGACCGCATCCCGGCGCGGCTCCGTTCGCCGTTGCGGTGGCAGGACGACTCCATCGTCGTGGCCAGCTTCGGCGACGCCTCGGCCAACCATTCCACCGCGACCGGCGCGGTGAACGCGGCCTGCTGGAGCGCCCGGCAGGGCATCGCCATGCCGCTGCTGCTCGTGTGCGAGGACAACGGGATCGGGATCTCCGTCCCCACCCCCCCGGGGTGGATCGCGGCGATGTTCGCCGGCCGGAGCGGCCTGGAGTACCGCCGCGACGACGGGCGCGACCCGCTCGCGACCCTCGCGACCGCGCGCGATGCCGCCGCCCACGCCCGCGAGCACCGGATGCCCGTGCTGCTGCACCTGTCGTGCGTGCGCATCGGCGGCCACGCCGGCTCCGACGTCGAGTCCGCCTACCGCAGCGCCGCCGACGTCGCCGCGGACCTGGAGCGTGATCCGCTGGCGGCCACGATGCGCGCCCTCGTCGCTCACGGCGTGTTCACTCCCGGCCAGGTGCGGCTGCGGTGGGAGCGGGTGCGCGACGCCGTCGCCGAGGCGGTCCGCGAGGCCGTGCACCGGCCCAAGCTCGTCACCGCCGAGCAGGTGATGGCCGCGCTCGCGCCGCGGACGCCGTCCGAGGTCGCCCGGCGTGCGGCCGCCACCGCACCGGGTGACGAGCGCCGGCGGGCGCACGGCGGCCGGCTGCCGGAGGTCGAAGGGCCGCTCACCCTCGCGCAGTCGATCAACCGGGCCCTCGCCGACGCGGCCGCAGCCGACCCGAACGTCGTCCTGCTCGGCGAGGACGTCGGGCGCAAGGGCGGCGTGTACGGCGTGACACGCGGGCTGCAGCGCCGGCTCGGGGCGTCCCGCGTAGTCGACACGCTCCTCGACGAGCAGACCGTGCTCGGCCTCGCGCTCGGCGCGGGGGTCTCCGGGCTGCTGCCCGTCCCCGAGATCCAGTACCTCGCGTACCTGCACAACGCCGAGGACCAGTTGCGCGGCGAGGCCGCCACCCTGCAGTTCTTCTCGCGCGGCGCGTACCGCAACCCCCTCGTCGTGCGGGTGCAGGGGCTGGGCTACCAGCGCGGGTTCGGCGGGCACTTCCACAACGACAACGGCCTGGCCGTGCTGCGCGACATCCCGGGTCTCGTCGTCGCCTGCCCGGCTCACCCCCGCGAGGCGCCCGCGCTGCTGCGCACCTGCCTGGCGGCCGCCGCCGTCGACGGCACGGTCAGCGTCGTCGTCGAGCCGATCGCGCTCTACCACGAGCGCGACCTGGTGCGCCCGGGCGACGGCGGCTGGCTCGCGCCGTACGAGCCGCCCGAGGCCTGGCCGGCCGCCCACGCGCCGATCGGACGCGCCGCGACCTGGGGCAGTGGCGGCGACCTCACGATCGCGACCTTCGGCAACGGCCTGCGCATGTCGCTGCGGGTCGCGGCGCGGCTGCGGGGCGAGGGCGTCGGCGTGCGGGTCGTCGACCTGCGCTGGCTGGCGCCGCTGCCCGTCGCGGACGTCGTCCGCGAGGCGCGGGCCACCGGCCGGCTGCTCGTCGTCGACGAGACCCGAGCCACCGGCGGCGTCTCCGAAGGGCTGGTCACAGGGCTGCTCGAGGCGGGGTACGCGGGCCGGCTCGCCCGGATCGCCGCCGACGACAGCCTCGTGCCGCTGGGCGCGGCGGCGCCGCTCGTGCTGGTGTCGGAGGCGGACGTCGAGGACGCCGCCCGCCTCCTGCTCGCCCGTTGACAACCCCGCCCGGTCGCGCTCGCCCCGCCTCCAACCCCCCCCGTGATCAAGGAATCCAGCGGGATCAAGGAATCCGGCGGGATCATGCTCCGGCACCACGGCCGCGCCTGAGGCGCCGGGTACCGTCGCGGCATGCACAGCGTCGACCGCACCACGGAGCAGATGATCCGATCGGTTCTCGCGTACGCCGAGAACCGGCTCCGGCTCGACCCCGTGCCGCTCGACCGCGGTGCCCGCCCGCCCGACGCGCTCGACGCCGTCTTCGGCGGCCTGCTCGGCGAGAAGGGCACCGACCCCGACCAGGTCCTCGGCATCTACGCGTCGACGATCGCCCCCGCCGTCATCTCGGCGGACAGCCCGCGCTTCCTCGGGTTCATCCCCTCGGCCCCCACGAAGGCCTCGCTGCTCTTCGACATGCTCGTCTCGTGCGCGTCCATCCAGGGCATCTCCTGGCTCGAGGCCGCCGGCGCCGTCCACGCGGAGAACCAGGTGCTGCGCCTGCTCGCCCACGCCGCCGGGCTGCCCGAGGCCGCGGGCGGCGCCTTCGTCAGCGGCGGCTCGGCCGGCAACCTCTCGGCGCTCGCCGTGGCGCGCGAGACGGCCAAGGCGAAGCTCGCCGCGCAGCACTCCTCGGGAGACCCCGACGCCGTCGGCGTCCGGACCCGCCTGCGCGTGGCGGTCGGGTCCGACGCGCACTCGTCGGTGATCAACACGCTGCGCCTGCTCGAGCTCGAGGCGCTCGTCGTCGAGACCCCGGATCACCGGCTCACCGGGGAGGCCCTCCGGGCGGCGATCGAGGCCGACGGCGACCCGGGAACGGTCGCGGCCGTCGTCGCGACCGCCGGCACGACCAACGCCGGCATCATCGACGACCTGCCCGGGGTCGCCGAGGTCGCGCGTGAGCACGGCTGGTGGTTCCACGTCGACGGCGCCTACGGCGGGGCCGGCCTGCTCTCGCCGGCCCTGCGGCACCTCTACGAGGGCATCGAGCAGGCCGACTCGTTCATCGTCGACCCGCACAAGTGGCTCTTCACGCCGTTCGACTGCTGCGCGCTGGTCTACCGCCGCCCGTCGCTGGCGCGCGGCGTGCACACGCAGGACGCCTCCTACCTCGACGTCATCCACGAGGGGTCGCCGTCCGCGGAGTGGAACCCGACCGACTACGCCTACCACCTCACCCGCCGCGCTCGCGGCCTGCCGCTCTGGTTCAGCCTGGCCGTGCACGGGACCGCCGCCTACGCCGAGGCGATCGACAAGGCGGTGCTGCTGGCCCGGCTGACGGCCGACGAGATCCACCGCCGCCCGCAGCTCGAGCTCATCCGCGAGCCGGACCTCTCGATCGTGCTGTTCCGCCGGCTCGGCTGGGGCCCGGAGGACTACCAGAAGTGGGCGACCCAGCTGCACCAGGACGACGTCGCCTTCATCCCACCGACCTCGTGGGAGGGCGAGACCGTCGGCCGCTTCGCGTTCCTGCACCCGCACACGACGATGGACCTCGTCTGCGAGATCCTCGACCGCACCGCCTGACCCGCCCCGGGAGGCGCGAGCCCGGGCGGCACTAGACGATCGCGTGCTCCGGGCGGCTCTCGCCGCGGGCGAACCGCTCCGCCGAGAGCGGCGTGACGTCGACGAACGGCTGCCTGCCCAGGTAGAGGTCGCGCAGGATCTCGCCCACGGCCGGCCCCTGCAGGAAGCCGTGCCCGGAGAACCCCGTCGCGTAGAGGAACCTGCCGCCGCAGGCCGGTGAGGCGGCCTCGCCGAGCAGCGCGTTGTGGTCGGGCGTCACCTCGTAGAGCCCGGCCCACCGCGCGGCGATGCCCACGTCGAGCAGCCCGGGCGCGCGGTGCTCGAGGGCCGCCGTGAGGTCGGGCAGCCAGGCGTCGTCGACGTCCAGCAGGAAGCCGGGGGGTTCGCCCGGCCATGACATCCCGAGCAGCACGCCCGGGCCCTCGCGGTGAAGGTAGAAGGTGGTGCCCGCATCGATCGTCATGGGCATGGACGCCGGCAGCGAGGCCCCGAGCGCCGCCGGCAGGGGCTCGGTCACCAGGATCTGCCGGCGCAGGGGCGTCACCGGCAGGCGGACGCCGGCCAGCTCGCCGACGCCGCCCGACCAGGCGCCGGCCGCGCAGACCACTGCGCCGGCGACCACGAGGCCGGCCGAGGTCCGGACGCCGACGGCGTCGGCGCCCGCCGGTTCGAGCCCGAGCACCTCCACCCCGGTGCGCACGACGGCGCCGTGCCGCCGGGCGCCGCGCGCGTACCCCAGCACGACGGACTCCGGCGAGCAGTACCCGTCGCCCTCGTGGTGGGCGGCGGCGAGGACGTCGTCGGTGCGCAGTCCGGGCACCAGGGCCCCGGCCTGCGCGGCGGTGAGCATCCTGGTCGGCACCCCGAGGGCGTTCTGCAGCGCCACGGCTGCGGCGTAGGCCGCGACATCCTCCGGCCGGGTCAGGAGGAAGAGGTAGCCGTTGCGATGCAGGTCGATCTCCTGCCCCGGGCGATCGCCGAACTGCGCGAAGGCCTCGAGCCCCCGGGCGCCGAGGGCGATGTTGAGCGGGTCGGAGAACTGGGCCCGGACGCCGCCGGCGGCCTTGGACGTCGACCCGCCGCCGAGCGGGCCGCGGTCGAGCAGGACGACGCCGACCCCGGCCTCGGCCAGGTGGAAGGCGGCGCTGGTGCCCATGACACCACCGCCCACCACCACGACGTCGACGCGGGCGGGCAGGAGTGCGGCAGCCATGCCGCCCATGGTGCCGGGTCGCGCCGGCCGTCGAAGAGCGGCTACGTCGCCCAGAACAACCTGTGGGTGGCCGACACCCCGCAGTGCATCTCGGTGAGCGGCGACGGCTTGACGCTGACGCAGTCCCGGCGCGCACAAGCCGACCAACGGAGCGCCTGCCGCCTACCGGCGCGCACCCCGAGCCGGCGCACTGGGCGTTGAACGGGTCCCCCTGCTCGGTGGGGTAGGCGCCGGCGCCGGTCAGCGACGGAAGCCGCCCTCGGAGGAGATGACCTGTCCGACCGGCCGTCAGCTCTGCGAGACCTGGCGCCAGCTGTCGTCCCGCAGGGCCGACCCGGCGACGGGGCCCGTCAGCGACATGCCGCCGTCCGCCAGCCAGGTGGCCCCGGTGACGTACCCGGCGCCCGGCCCGCAGAGGAAGGCCACGACCTCGGCCATCTCGCGGGCGTCGCCGGGCCGCCCGAGCGGCACGCCCGGGCGCGGCGACTGCGCAGGGTCCTGGTCCTCCTGACCGGTCATCGCCGTGGCGATCTCCCCGGGGCCGACGCTGTTCACGGTGATCCCGTGCTGGGCCAGCTCCAGCGCCATCACCTTGGTGAGCAGCCCGAGGCCGCCCTTGGCCGCGCTGTACGGGGCGTTGCCGACCAGGGGGTAACGCTCGTGGATGCTCGTGATGTTGACGATCCGCCCTCCGCGGCCGGCCGTGACCATCCGGCGCGCCGCCCGCTGGGCGCAGAGGAACGGCGCGTCGAGGTCCACCGTCAGTACCGACCGCCACTGCTCGTAGCTCAGCTCGAGGAACGGCGCGGTGGTGCCCGTCCCGGCGTCGTTCACGAAGACGTCGACGCCACCCAGAGCGTCGGCCAGCTCGTCGACGACGTCCGCCGCCCCGGGGAGCCGGGTGAGGTCGAGGTGGGCCAGCTCGGCGGTGCGGCCGGCGGCACGCACCAGCTCCGCAGTCTCCTTGCCCATCTCCTCGTCGCGGTACCAGGTCACGCCCACGTCGCAGCCGAGGTCCGCAAGGGCGACGGCGATGGCTCGCCCGATGCCCGACTCGCTGCCGGTCACGATCGCGCGGGTGGGGACGAAGTCGCGGGTGTCGACGGTGCCTGCGTCAGCCATGCGCGCGCCGTTCCCCGCCCGTCGCCGTGCATGCACCGCTCCGGGAGGAAAGGCTGGCTCCTGTGACGACCTCCGAGCCCGGCCCAGCCGGCGCTGCCGCCGGCACGCCGCCGCCCGTCGTCCTCGTCGTCGACATCGCCAACACGATGGGGTCGCGACCGGACGGCTGGTGGCGCGACCGCCCCGCGGCTGCGGCTCGCCTGATGGCGGAGCTCGCACCCAGGCTGGGGGAGGTCGTCACCACCCCGGACGGCGTTCGGCTCCGGGTCGCCCGCGTGCTGGCGGTGCTCGAAGGTCGCGCCCGTGACGTCGAGGCACCGGAGGGCGTCGAGGCCGTGCGGGCCTCCGCGGACGGCGACGACGCGGTGGCGGCCGTCGCCGCGGACCTGGCGGCGCGATCCGAGCTCGTCCTCGTGGTCACTGCCGACCGCGGCCTGCGCGCCCGGCTGCCCGCGGCCGCCCTGGTCGCCGGGCCTCGTTGGCTGCTCGCGTGAGGTCCAGCGACGGGCGTCCCGTCGAGCGACACGACGGCTGGGCCGCCGGCGTCCGATGCGCGCACGTTGTCCCGGTGCCCGCAGGTGGCCTACGGTCCCCAGGTGCATGAACGCGAGCCGGGAGACACCCAGCCCGACGCCTGGGGCCCGATGACCGCCGCCGAGCGGGCCATCGACGGCTTCGTGCGTGGCTCGCACCTGGCGGCCGCCCACCACATGCCCGCCCTCGTCGCCGAGCACGCCCGCGTGCTCGGCGCGCGCGACGCCGTGATGTACCTGTCGGATCTGCAACAGACCGTGCTCGTGCCGTTCCACGGGTCGGGACGGCCGGAGGGGAACTCGCACCCCCAGCCGCTGTCCATCGACGGCACGCTGGCGGGCCTCGCCTTCCAGCGCAGCGAGATCCTCTCGCAGCGGGACGCGCCCGAGTCCGGTGACGAGCACCACCCGGGGGACCACGGCCTGCGGCTCTGGATGCCGCTGATCGACGGGACGGACCGGCTCGGCGTCCTCGGGATCATCGTCGACGAGGAGCGGGCCCGGCACGACCGCTTGTTGCGCAGGCGCCTGTGGCGCTTCGCCACCCTGGTCGCCGAGACTCTCGCCACGAAGACCGTCTACGGCGACACGATCGTGCGGGCCAGGCGTCAGGCGTCGATGGGCCTCGCGGCGGAGATCCAGTGGGGCCTGCTTCCCCCGCTGACGTTCGCCTGCCACGAGATCGTCGTCGCGGGCGCGCTCGAGCCCGCCTACGAGGTCGCGGGCGACTCCATGGACTACGCCGTCGACGCCGGCATCGCTCGCTTCGCGGTGTTCGACGGCATGGGGCACGGGCTGGACAGCTCCCAGGCGTCGGCGCTCGCGGTCGCCGCCTACCGCAACGGCCGGCGCGAGGGCCGCTCGCTGACGGCGACGGCGCTCGGCGTCGACTCGGCCGTCGAGGCGGTCTTCAGCGGCACGACCTTCATCACCGCCGTCCTCGCCGAGCTCGACACCGACACCGGCGTGCTCAGCTGGCTCAGCGCAGGGCATCCCGAGCCCCTCCTGCTCAGGGACGGTCGCATGGTCAAGTCCCTCCAGGTCGACCCGGGGCTGCCGTTCGGGCTCGGGCTCACCCCCGAGCCCGGGCCCTACCCGGTCGCGACCGAGCGTCTCCAGCCCGGTGACCAGGTCCTCCTCTACACCGACGGCGTCGTCGAGGCCCGCTCGCCACAGGGGGAGTTCTTCGGCGTCGACCGGCTCATCGACCTCATCCGCCGGCACGAGGCGGCGGCCCTCTCTCCGGCCGAGACGATGCGGCGCGTGGTCCGGGCCCTCCTCGACCACCAGCAGGGTCAGCTGGACGACGACGCGAGCCTGCTGCTCATCCAGTACCGGGGTGAGCAGCAGGGCAGCCTGCTCCCCGACCACATCGTCGAGGGGACCCTCGCGTAGCCGCCCCGTCACACCTGCCGGCCACCCGACGCGGTCCGCACGAAGCGGTCGAGCAGCCCCGCCAGCGCTTCGACGTCGTCGGCGTCGGCCAGCCTGAGGCTGCCCCGGGCACGCCGTTCGCCGTGGTCCGCACGAGGCGGACGCACGGGTGCGGGCGTCCTCGCCCGCCCCGACCGTCACGCGTTGCACTCTACGGGCGGGTCACAGCCTGAAGCCGGTGTCGGCCGCCGGGATCTCGACGTCCATCTGGGCCTTCTGCAGCCGGCCCGAGTAGTCCCAGTTCATCGACTGCCAGCGGGTGAACTGGTCGAGCACCCACACGCCCGACTGGCGCGAGCCGTTCCCGCTCTTGCCGTTGCCGCCGAACGGCAGGTGCGCCTCGGCGCCGGACGTCGAGTTGTTGACGCTGACCATGCCCGCGCCGATCCCCTGCCGGAACCGCAGCGCGGAGGTCGGGTTCGTCGTGTAGATCGACGACGAGAGCCCGTAGCCGGGCAGGTTCGCGAGCTCGATCGCCTCGTCGAGGGTGCGGTACGTGGTGACGCCGACGATCGGCCCGAACGTCTCCGTGCGGAAGATCTCGTCGTCGGGCCGCACGCCGTCGACGACGACCGGGTGGTAGTACAGCCCGCTCGCCGGGTCGCCGACGAAGCCCTGCCGCGGGTTCTCGGCGGTGATCCGCCCGACGCCGGTCGACCCGAGCACCCGGTGGTGGTCGCCGATCCAGCCGAGGTAGTCCTCGTAGCGGGACGCGAAGTGCGGGGCGAGCAACGGACCCATGACGACGTCGCGGGTCGGGTCGCCGACGGCGGCGCTGCGGACGGCGGCGTCGAAGCGCCGGACGAACTCCTCGTGCACGCTCTCCTCGACGATGGCCGTGCCGAGGCTCGTGCACCGTTGGCCGGCCGTGCCGAAGCCGCCGAACAGGGCGCCCTCGACGGCGAGGTCGAGGTCGGCGTCGGCGGCGACGACCATCGGGTTCTTGCCGCCCAGCTCGAGGCACGGCGACTGCAGGTGGCGCCCGCACAGCTCGCCGATCCGCCGGCCGACGTCGGTCGACCCCGTGAAGCCCACCTTGCCCACCAGGCCCGCCTCCAGGGCGAGGGCGAGACCTTCGGACGTCGCCGCCCCGTCGGCGTGCACGACGGTGAGCAGGCCCTCGGGCAGGCCGCCGGCCACGAAGACGCGGGCGAGGGCATCGGCGGTCGCGGCGGCGTACTCGGCCGGCTTCCAGACGACGGCGTTGCCGGCCAGCAGCGCCGGCACGAGGTACCACGAGGGCACCGCCACCGGGAAGTTGCCGGCCGTGATGACGACCGCCGTGCCGACCGGCACCCGGAACGTGAAGAGCTGCTTGTCCGGCATCTCGCTCGGGACGGTCTGCCCGTACAGGCGCCGGCCCTCGCCGAGGAAGAAGTCGCAGGTGTCCACGATCTCCTGGACCTCGCCGCGCGACTCGGCCAGCGGCTTGCCCACCTCGCGGGTGACGAGCTGGGCCAGGGCCTCGGCGTTCGCCTCGACGAGCCGACCGATGGCGGCGATGACGCGGCCGCGCACCGGTGCGGGCACCTTCGCCCACTCGCGCTGCGCGGCGTTGCCCCGGCGCGCGGCCTCGACGAGCACCTGCGGCGCCGCGAGCTCGACGTGCGCGACGACGTCCGACAGGTCGCCGGGGTTGACCGAGTCGACGGCCCCGGCGACGGGGCCGGGCACGGTGGAGCGAAGCGTGGGGACGGCGGTGGCGGTCTGCGTCGTCATCCCCGCACCGTAACCCGGGGTGGGACCTGCACGGTGCGCCGAGTTCTCCGTGCTGGCATCGAGCTGGGCGACCGCGCTGACGCGACCTCAGTCTTCGACAATCTACGCCAAGAGCTAGACGCCGTCAGACAACGGTCGCGAGGCGTAGGCTCCCGCCGTGACGAGCAGCCCTGCCCGCGGTCTCATCGCCTACCAGGGCGAACCCGGCGCCAATTCCGACGCCGCCTGCCGGGCGGTGGTGCCCGAGCTCGAGCCGCTGCCCTGCCAGACCTTCGAGGACGCGTTCGACGCCGTGGAGTCGGGGCGGGCCGAGCTCGCGATGATCCCGGTGGAGAACTCGATCGCCGGCCGCGTCGCGGACATCCACCACCTGCTGCCCGAGTCCGGGCTGCACATCGTGGGCGAGTACTTCATGCCCATCCACTTCCAGCTCATGGTCGTGCCCGGGACCCGCCTGGAGCAGGTCACCACCGTGCGCAGCCATGCCCACGCGCTCGGGCAGTGCCGCCGGATCCTGCGCGAGCACGGCTGGAACGGTGTCGTCGCCGACGACACGGCGGGAGCCGCACGCGAGGTCGCCGAGCTCGGGGACCCCCGGGTCGCCGCCTTGTCACCTCGCCTGGCGGCGGGGCTCTACGGCCTCGACATCCTGGCGGAGGACGTCGAGGACGAGCACCACAACACCACGCGCTTCCTGCTGCTGGCCCGCGAGCCGCGCGAACCCGGCCTCGCCGACGGCCCGGTCATCACGAGCTTCGTCTTCCGCGTGCGCAACGTGCCGGCCGCCCTCTACAAGGCGATGGGCGGGTTCGCGACCAACGGCGTCAACATGACCAAGCTCGAGAGCTACCAGCTCGGCGGCACCTTCTTCGCGACCCAGTTCTACGCCGACGTCGAGGGTCACCCGAAGGACGCGTCCGTCGCCCTCGCGCTCGAGGAGCTCGCCTTCTTCTCGGCCTACCTGCGGATCCTCGGCACCTATCCGGCCAGCCCCTTCCGACGCGGAGATCGCGGAGCCGGCCGAGAACCGGCAGCTGCGCCCCGGCCACCGTGAGGAGTTCCCCGGATGACGCCAGGCGTCCGGCATGGGTGAGCAGGCCTCGCGAGCGGGTACTCGCAGGGATGTGCCACCACAGCCAGCCCTGCGGACGACGACGATCCACCGCGCCGCCCGGGTCGAGGACACCGTCCGCGGCGTCGTCAACCGGCGGTTGCTCCGGCGCGGCTG
Organism: uncultured Actinomycetota bacterium; assembly: GCA_963794075.1. Taxonomy (GTDB): domain Bacteria; phylum Actinomycetota; class Actinomycetes; order Actinomycetales; family Kineosporiaceae; genus DATKNA01. The sequence continues at coordinate 92,435 of CAWCCY010000016.1, read as the reverse complement.
GCAGCCGCAGGTCCTGCCGTACGCCGGCTACGGGACGCAGGAGTGGGTTCGGCTCCTCGGCCGCGTGCTGATCGCGCCGCCCGGCTCGCGCCGGCTCGACGGTGCCCGCGGCTGGCGGCGCTTCGTCTCCGCTCCCGCCGCCGGCGTGCGTGTGGTGGTCGAGATCCGCGGCGAGCGGCACGAGGTGGAGTCGGGCCGGGACGGCTACCTCGACCTGGTCCTTCCCGCGACGTTGCCGCCCGGCCGCGCGGAGGCCCTGCTGACGGTCGAGGGGGCGCCGCCGGTCGAGCGCGCCGCTCTACGTGGTGGACCCCATGTCGGGTACCGGCATCGTCAGCGACATCGACGACACCGTCATGATCACCGCCCTGCCGCGCCCGGTCCTCGCCTTCTGGAACACGTTCGTCCGCCGGGAGGCGTCACGCCGGCCGGTGCCGGGCATGCCGCTGCTCTACCACGCGCTGCTCGACGCCCATCCCGGCGCCTTCGTGGTCTACCTGTCGACCGGTCCCTGGAACGTCGCCCCGGCCCTCGAACGGTTCCTCGCCACCCACGGCTACCCGCCCGGGCCGCTGCTCCTGTCCGACTGGGGGCCGACGGAGCAGGCGTGGTTCCGTTCCGGTCAGGAGCACAAGCGCAGGGAGCTGCGCCGCCTGCTGGGGGACCTCCCGGGCCGCAGCTGGATCCTCGTCGGCGACGACGGGCAGCACGACCCCGACCTCTACGCCGCCGCGTCACGGGAGTTCCCCGGCCGGGTGGACGCCGTCGTCATCCGGCAGCTCAGCCCCCTCGAGCAGGTCCTGACGCACGGTGTGCCCGAACCTCCCGCCGGGCCCGAGGAGCCGGGCGCGACCGAGCCGCGGGAGGCGCCGGGAACACCTCCGCAGGTGACCGCACCCGACGGCGTCCAGTTGCTCGCGCAGCTGCGGCGGCGCGGGCTGCTCCCCGGCGCGCCCGCCTGGCCCTGACCTCTGCGTGTTTCTCCCGCTGTCTGCTCTGAACGCTAGACGCGGGGATACAGTCCGATCGTGGATCCGGTCCGCAACCCTTACGCCCCGGGGGCGGGGCAGCGCCCGCCCGAGCTCGCCGGCCGCGACGACCAGCTGCGGGCGTTCGACGTGCTCCTCGAGCGCGTGTCGCGCGGCCGCCCCGAGCGCTCCATCGTGCTCACCGGGCTGCGCGGCGTCGGCAAGACCGTGCTGCTCAACGCCATGCGCTCGGCGGCGGTGCGGCGGGGCTGGGGCACGGGCAAGCTCGAGGCGCGCCCCGACCAGGCCCTGCGCCGCCCGCTGGCGGCGGCGCTCCACCTCGCGGTGCGCGAGCTGTCGCCGAGGGACCGGGACGGCGCCGAGCAGGTCCTCGGCGTCCTGAAGAGCTTCGCCCTCCGTGAGGACGCGGCGCCCGGCCGGCCCGCGCCGAAGCTGCGCGACCGGTGGCAGCCAGGGATCGACGTCGCCGCCGTGCCGGGCCGCGCCGACTCCGGCGACATCGAGATCGACCTGGTCGAGCTGCTCACCGACATCGGCGGCCTGGCGCAGGACGCCGGGCGCGGGGTCGCGGTCTTCGTCGACGAGATGCAGGACCTCGCGCCCGGCGACGTCAGCGCACTCTGCGCCGCCTGCCACGAGATCAGCCAGACCGGGCTGCCGTTCGTGGTCGTCGGGGCAGGTCTGCCGCACCTGCCGGCGGTGCTCTCGGCCAGCAAGTCGTACTCCGAGCGGCTCTTCAAGTACGCGCGGATCGACCGGCTCGACGCGCGAGGCGGCCGACCGGGCCCTTCGGGCTCCCGCTGTCGAGGAGGGGTCCGACTGGTCAGACGAGGCGCTCGCGGAGATGTACGCGGCCACCGCCGGGTACCCCTACTTCGTGCAGGCCTACGGCAAGGCCGCCTGGGACGTCGCCCCGAGGTCGCCGATCGGCGCGGACGACGTCAGCGTCGCGGCGCCCGAGGCCGAGGCGGAGCTCGCCGTCGGCTTCTTCGGTTCCCGCTACGAGCGGGCGACCCCGGCCGAACGCGAGTACCTGCGGGCGATGGCCGACCTGGGGGCGTCGGGCGACGGGGCGGACGACCCCGACGGCGCGCTGGGCACGTCGGCGGTCGCGGAGCTGCTGGGCCGCAAGCCGCAGTCACTGTCACCCGCCCGCGACGGGCTCATCAAGAAGGGGCTGATCTACAGCGGCGAGCGCGGCCGGATCGCCTTCACCGTGCCGCACTTCGGCCGCTACCTGCGCAAGCACGGCGGCGACTGACCGCCCCCTGGTTCAGCGCTGATCATGCAAACCGGTCCGATCATGGAAGACCACCATGATCGGACCGGTTTGCATGATCAGCTGAAGGCTCAGGCGGCGCGCTTGACGGCCGCGATCTCGAGGACGAGCTTGATCTTGTCGGACACCAGGAAGCCGCCGGTCTCGATGGCGGCGTTCCAGACGAGCCCCCAGTCCTTGCGGTTGAGCGTCGCGCTGCCCTCGAACCCCGCGCGGGTGTTGCCGTAGGGGTCCTTCGAGATGCCGCCGAACTCCCAGCGGACCTCGACGGGGTGCGTCGTGCCGGCGATGGTGAGGTCCCCGACCGTGATCGCCTCGTCGCCGTCGAGCTTGACGGTGGTGCTCTTGTACGCGATGTGGGGGTGCGCCTCGACGTGGAAGAAGTCGGCGCTCTTGAGGTGGCCGTCCCGCTGCTCGTTGCCGGTGCTGACGGTGGCCGCGTCGATGTCCACCCAGAGCAAGGAGCTCTCGGGCGCATCGACGTCGATGGTGGCGCCACCGGTGAAGGTCGAGAAGTTGCCGCGCGTGGTCGCGACCATGGCGTGCTTCGCGGTGAAGCCGACGGTGCTGTGCACGGGGTCGATGTCCCAGGTGCCGTTGAGCTCTGCCGGGAGGGTGCTCATGAGGTGTCTCCAGCGTGGTTGGGGGTGTGGGCAGGGGCGGCGGACGCCGTCCGAGCGATTGCGTGGCGGGGTCTTCCTCGCTCTTGTTGAACGCTAAACCAAGCTGACTTGAGATGTCAACCGTCTTGCGCAGGGTCGTCGCGACGGGTCGCAGGAGGAGGGCCTGACCGGCGGATGAACAGCGGGTGAGAAGTCGGCTCGTGCGGCCGTTCCCTCGCCGCCGGGAAGGGGCGCGACGGATACTTCAGAGGTGGTCGAGCCTCCTCGCGCCCTGTGGCAGCCTGGGCGCGTGATTGCGCAGAGTCCCGCGGTGGTCGCTCACCGTGGCGCCAGCGCAGTGGAGCCCGAGCACACCCTCGCGGCGTACATCGAGGCGATCAAGGCGGGGTCGGACGCGCTGGAGTGCGACGTTCGCCTCACCGCCGACGGGCACCTGGTCTGCGTGCACGACCGCACGGTCAGCCGCACGTCGAACGGCCGGGGGCTGGTCTCGACCCTGGAGCTCACCGAGCTCGAGGGCCTGGACTGGGGCTCGTGGAAGGCCCTCGAGGCCGGCCGCTCGGGCGACCCCGACGTCGACGAGGAGCCGGACGTCGTCATGCGCGACGACCGCTCCCACCTGCTGACCCTGCGGACGCTGCTCGAGCTCGTGGCCGACACCGACCGGCGGGTCGAGCTCGCCGTCGAGACGAAGCACCCGACCCGGTACGGCGGCCTGGTCGAGCGCGCTCTGGCCGAGCTCCTCGAGAACTTCGGCTGGGCCCGCGACCCGAACACACCGGTCCGGATGATGAGCTTCTCGCTGCTGGCGGTCCGCCGGATGCGGCTGCTCGCACCGGCGGTGCCGCGTGTCTTCCTGATGCGCAAGGTGCCGCTGCCCTTCAGGGACGGCACCCTGCCGCCCGGCGTCGACATCGCCGGGGTGTCCATCGGGATCCTGCGGGGTCACCCTGAGTACGCCCGGCGCCTGCACGAGCGCGGCCACCAGCTGCACGTCTTCACCGTGGACGACCTGGATGACCTGGACCTGTGCGTCGAGCTCGGAGTTCAAGCGGTCATCACGAATCGGCCGGCCGACGTGCTCACACATCTCGGCCGCTGACCACCTGCGCGTCTCGCCTGGCGGCCCTGCCCCGGCCCTGTCACTCTCGGCTTCAGCCGATGTGCCGCCGCGACTCTCCGCAAGCCCGATCACGAAGAGTCGCACCGGTACACGTTTGGAGTCTTCGGACGGGGGGTAACGCCCAGATGCCGGCGGAGGACGAACCCCCTGGAGCGCCAGGTGGAGCCGACCGCCCGAAGGACGGCCAGGACGAGAGGGGACGCGAGGTGAACGCCCCAGACGCGGCGCGTCAGTCGTACGTGTCGTCGAATGTGGTGCGCGTCCGCACAAGGCCTCGGCGGTGAGCGGCGCCCGGCGCGAGGTGCGGCACGAGCTCGAGCAGGAGAACCTGCCCGAGGCGCTTCTCGACGACGTCGAGGTGGTGCTCTCCGAGCTCATGGGCAACGCGGTGCGTCACGCCCGCCCCATCGCCGGTGGAGTGCTCCTGGTCGGCTGGCGGATCGCCGAGGGCGAGCTCACGCTCCGCGTCACCGACGGCGGCTCGCTGAAGCGCATCGAGCCCCGCGAGTCCTCGCCGATGGCCGACAGCGGGCGCGGCCTGCACATCGTCGAGCGGCTGGCGATCGCCTGGGGGGTCACCGACCACGCCGGCAGCCTCCGGACGGTCTGGGCCGTCCTGCCGGTGCACGAGCGCCCGGTCACCCTGCGCCTCGTCCGCTGACGCACGCGGCCGGTCGGCGGCTGCCCCTGCCTGCCCCCTGGCGGGCTCGACCGGCCTGCCTGCCCCGGGGTGAGGTTCCCAGCTGCTCCGGCCTGCCGTGGCGCCGAGGCTCGATAGGGTCGCCGGGAGCACGGGCCGCAGGAGCAGGAGGCACCCCAGCATGGGCAAGAAGTCGCGCGCGTCGTCGTCAGGCGTGGCCGTGGCGGAGCGATCCGCCGAGATCCCCGTCGTCGGCATGCGCGAGCCGTGCCCGTGCGGTTCGGGGCGGCGCTACAAGGCCTGCCACGGCCGGGCGCAGCGGGCCGAGTCCGTGCGGCTCGTCGGGCGCCCCTTCGAGGGCCTGCCCGGCGAGGGTGACTGGGTCGCGATGCGCGAGATCGTCCCCGCCGCCACTGTCGCCGTCCGCACCACCCCGGAGCACGGCGGCCGCGAGGTGACCGTCACCACCGTCCTGCCCATGGCCTGGCCGGCGATGCACCGCGCCGACGGCACCGTCTTCGTCGGCCTGCAGACCCAGGGCGGGTCGGGCGACCCGAGCCGGGACGCCGCCGCAGCGCTGCTGGCCGCGCTCGCGGCCGACCCCGGCACTCCCGTCGGGCCGGGCGAGCTGCCCGGGCCGGGCCCCCGCCTGCAGGACGTGCTCGACCTCACCGCCCCGTTCGAGGTGGAGGTCCACCCCGGGTTCGACTACTGGCTCGCCGGCGACGACGAGCGGACGCCCGAGGTGCGCGACTCGATGGAGCGCGCCAACGCCGCCGTCGTGCCCACCGCCCGCCTGAGCGGTGTCGAGTCGGCCTACTGGTGCGAGGTCGGGGCGCGCCGGCACCTGCGCTGGGTGCTGCCGCACCCCGAGGACCGGCTCCTCGACGGCATCGCCCGGCTGCACGCCGCCGACCGATCCTCGCTCGGCGAGGGGTCGCGCTACGTCGGCGCCTTCCGCGCCGACGGGCTCCTCGTGCCCGTGTGGGACCTCGCTCCGGGCACGGAGGCCGGCGACCTCGAGGAGCCCGCCGTCGCGTTCGCCGCCCGCCTGGGCGAGGCGATGGCCGTCACCGCGCCGCTCACCGGCGACGAACGCCGGGCCCGGGCAGGCGTCGTCAGCCGTCAGCTGACCCTGCGCTGACCCCCGTGCCGTCCGTGGCCCGCGTCGGCGTCGTCGTCCCCGCGAAAGGCGAGTCCGAGCGCATCGGCGCGACCGTCGGGGCGATGACCGGCCGGCCGGACGTCGCCGCCGTCGTGGTCGTCGACGACGGCTCGGCCGACGACACGGCCGAGCGCGCCCGGGCGGCGGGGGCCGACGTCGTCCGCCACGTGCGCACCCGCGGCAAGGGGGCGGCGCTCGAGACCGGGGCCGCCCGGCTGGCCGTGCTCGAGGCCGAAGCCGGCAGCGCCCCCGGCACCTGGGTGCTGCTCTTCGTCGACGCGGACCTCGGCGCCACCGCGGTGAACACGCTCGTGCTGACCGAGCCCGTCCTGGCCGGCGAGGCGGACATGACCATCGCGGTGCTGCCGCCGCAGGCGAGCCCGGGTGGTGGCCGGGGCTTCGTCGTCAAGCTGGCCCGGCGGGGCATCGTGCACGCCACCGGCTGGACTCCCACCCAGCCGCTGTCAGGCATGCGTTGCCTGCGCCGCGAGGCGTTCGAGGCCGGCCGGCCCCTGGCGCACGGCTGGGGCGTCGAGACCGCACTCACCATCGACCTGCTCACCGCCGGGTACCGCGTGGTCGAGGTGCCCTGCGACCTGCAGCACCGCGTCACCGGGGCGGACTGGCGAGGGCAGCTCCACCGCGTCCGCCAGTACCGGGACGTCGCCCGCGGGCTGGCCGTCCGCCGCGCCCGGCGGGCCACCCCGCTGCGCGTGCTGCGCCGCCTCGCGACCCGCGGCGGGCGCCCGGGGTGAGCATGCCGGCGCCGGCCACGACCTCGGGGCGGCGGCTCACCCCGGCGCGTGCCGCGGTCGTCACCGGCGCCGCCGCCGTCGTGCTGCTCGCCGGGACGGCCGCCCTGGGCGAGTCCGCCGCCGTTCCCGCCGATCGGTCCCCGGACCGTCACACCGCCGTGGGACCTGGCGCTGCACCCGTCGCCCGCGCTCGTCACCGGCCTGCTCTGGCTGGCGGCCGCGTTCGGGGCGGCGGCCGTCGCCCTCGGCCTGCGTGCGGTGGCCGCCGGCGCGCGCCCTGCCCCTCGGTCCGTCGCGGCCGCCGGCATGGTCGCCGTGGGCCTGCTCGTCGTCGTGCCGCCGCTCGGTTCGGCCGACCACCTGTCGTACGCCGCCTACGGCCGGATCGCCGCACAGGGTGGCGACCCCTACGCCGTCGCGCCGCGCGCCTGGCGCGGCGGGACCGACCCCGTCGCGGGCGCCGTCCAGCCGCCCTGGCAGGACACGCCGAGCGTGTACGGCCCCATCGCGACGGGCGTGATGGCCGCGGTCTCGTGGCTCGCCGGGCCATCGCTCCGGCTCACGATCTGGCTGTGGCAGCTCGTCTGCGGCGCCGCCTACCTGGCCGTGGCGCTCCTGCTCGACCGGGCCGCCCGCCCCGACCCGGGCCGGCGCGCGCGCGTGGCAGTGCTGTGGACGCTCAACCCGCTGCTGCTCGGTCAGCTGGTGCTCGGCGCGCACGTCGACGTGCTCGCGGCAGCCCTGGCGGTCGGCGGGCTGGTGGCGGGAGCCCGCCGGCCGGTGCTGGCCGGGGCCCTGCTCGGAGCCGCGACGGCCACGAAGGCGCCCTACGCCCTGTTCGCCCTCGGGGCGTTGTGGCCGCTGCGGCGGGCGCCGCGCGCCGACGCCGTCCGCGCCGTGCTGCTCGGTGCCGCCGCGGCCCTCGTCGTGCTGGTCCCGGCGCACCTCGCCGCCGGGCCGCACGTGTTCGACCAGCTCGGGACGGCCAGCCGGTACGTGTCGATCGCCACGCCGTGGCGGGCGATCTCGAACCTCGTCGACCTCGTCGCGGGTCAGGCCGCGCTGCGGCCGTGGGTCGCCGGGCTCGCGCTCGTCCTCGGGCTCGCCCTGGGCGTCCTCGTGCTGCGCCACCGGCTGCTACCGGCGGCAGCAGCGGCCTCGCGCGACCGCGCCGAGAACGGCTCGCGCGCCACCCTCGTGCCGCTGGACGTCGCCGCCGTGACCGCCGCCCTGACCGCGGGCTGGATGCTCACCGCCCCCTACGCGCTGCCCTGGTACGCGGCGATCGCGTGGGCGCCGTTGGCGCTGGCGCCGGCGACGTACCTCGACAGGGCCATGCTCGCCCAGCTGGCCACCCTCGTCGTGGCCTACGTGCCCGGCCGGGTCGTCGGGCTGTCGCCAGGGGTCGAGACCGTCACGTTGGGGGTGCGGCGGTATCTCGCACCCGTGGTCCTGGCTGCTGTCGTGGTCGCCGTTCTGCGGTGGGCCCGCCGGCCCGCAGAGACACCGCCAGCAGCAGCGGCAGCGTCAGCATCGCCGCCACCGGCGGGATCGCCGCCCCCGAGTCGTTGACGGCGAACCCCGCGATGAGCAGCACGGCCAGGGCGGCCAGCCCCGGTCGCAGGGCGGGCGCCTCACGGTAGGCGCGCTCGAGGCCGTGCAGCCCCCAGCGGGCCGGCCGCGCCAGCGCGACCGCCACCGCCACCGCGACGAGCGGCAGCACCAGCTGGAAGGGCGAACTCGTGACGATGGCCAGGTTCTGCTGCGCCTTCCGGACCACCACGTCGGCCCCGCCCCCGTCGAGGACGGTCTGGACGAAGCGGCCCAGGTGCGTCCTGCTCTGCGGCGGCCGGAGCCAGTCGCCGATGGCCAACCCCGCGAGGACGGCGACCGTGCCGACGGCGACCGCGAGCACCCGTCGCCACGTGAGCCGGACGCCGCCGACCCGCAGGGCGAGGTAGGCGAACGCGGGGACCAGAGCGGGCGGCCCCCCGAAGTCGCTGCCGAGGCCGGGCAGCCCGTCGACGGCCGTGGCGACCAGCCCGACGGCTGCGACCGTCCCGGCCGCGGCGCGGGGCCGGCCCGCGCGCACCAGCGGGTCCGCCAGGGCGACGGCGGCCAGCAGGGCACCGGTGGCGAAGAGCGCGAACCCGGGGTTGGAGAAGCCGTAGAAGCGGCCGCCGACCAGCGGCTGTCCGCCGACGAGCGCCGTGAGCGACAGCCGTGAGCCGGTCGCGACGTCGGCCGTCAGGACCAGTGCGGTCAGCGCCCCGGCCGCTCCGGCCGGGCCGAGCAGGGTGCGCCGCCAGGGTCCGAGCAGGGCCACCAGCGCCAGGGGGGCCACACTTGCCAGCACCGCTACCGCCAGGGCGCGCACCGGGCGCACCTGCGCGCCACCAGGGCCAGAGGTTGGCGACGAAGGTCGCCGCCGGCACGAGCGCGCCGGTGACGGCGACCACCGCGGTGGCCGTCACGAGGCGGGAGTCGTCGCGACCCTCTCGGCGCCGGCGCCGCACGAGCAGCGTGCCACCCACGAGCAGCACGAACTCCAGCGTCAGGGTGGCGACGAAGAAGGGTGCGACCAGGGGGTCCAGGATCTCGGCGGGCGCCGCCAGGTCGCGCAGGCGAGCCAGCCGGACATCGCGGGGTGTTCCGGTCCCCGTAGCCGTCATGGGTGAGCCGACGGCGCCGGGCGGCGCGGGCACGCCGAGTGCGGCGAGCAGCGTGGGGGTCACGTCGGTGGTCTGCACCAGCCCCGTCTGCCGAGTCGACGGGCTGCGCAGGTACCCGGCGTAGCCGCCGGCGCCGGGGGCGGGTCCGCGGGCCGCGAGGAGCTGCAGGCGGGCCTGGCCACCGGCGTCGGCGAGCGAGGCGACGACCACGGTCGCGCCGGGTGGCAGGGCTGCCAGTACCGCGGCCAGGCGGCGGTCGACCGCCGACACCTGCGCGGCCGTGCCGCCCGGGCGCTCCCGAACGGCCCCCAGGTCGACCGCCAGCAGCGCGGGCCGCCCGGCCAGGGCGTGGCGCACCTGATCGGCCAGCGGCGCCGCCGCGGCGTCCGGGGCCGTGGTGTCGATGCCGCCGTCGCTCGCCGTGGCCACGCCGGGCCAGGCATGGGCGACGGTGCCGTCGGCACGGGCGAGGGCGATGCCGGCGCCGGGGCCGACGGCGACCGCGTCGAGCCCGGCGCGTGCGAGGGCGTCCCCGAGCAGGCCGGGCCGGGCGTTCCCGGCGGCGTCGGCCGCGAGACTCGTGTAGGTGGCCCACCGGTCGACCTGCGCGGGGGAGCCGTCGCTAGGCGTCGACGCCCACCCGGGGGAGCGGCAGGGGCCGGGCTCGTCGGCCGCCCGGGCGCCCGCTGAGACGGCGAGCCAGCCGTCGACCGGGCAGGTGCTGGGCCGCACGCTGCGGGCGGAGGCCAGGGCGATGGCGGCCTCGTCGGCGAGGGCGGAGAACGCCGGCGTCCCCGCACCCGTGTCGGACCACTGCACGCCCCCCGTGCCCAGCAGCACGACGGGGCCGGGCACCGGGCCGGCCGTTGTGTCGGCGGCCGCGGCAGCCGCGGCGGGCAGGGCCGGCACCAGCAGCGCGAGGCCGGCGGTCGTCACCGCGGCGGCGGCCAGCCGGCGCAGCCGCCCAGCGCGGGCACGGCGGGACGGCGGCATCCGCCCAGGCTAACCGCGGCCGCGGGCGACCTCGCGAGCCGGCGACACGCCTGTGGCCCTCGCCGTGGCCGGGGAGCGGCGAGAATGGGCGGGTGCCCGCCGTGACCCGACCTGCGCAGGCCCCGGCCGCGCCCGCGTCCCCGGACGCCCGGACCGGCGCGCGCAGCACCCTCCGGGCCCGCCGGGTGTGGTCCGCGCTGGGCATGCTCGTGCTCGTCGCGGCGGCCGCCCACGTGGTGAACAGCTTCCTGGTGACCTACCCCGACGAGATCTGGCAGGTCGACCTCGAGGTGTACCGGGAGGGGGCATACAGCCTCGTCAACGGCCGGCAGGTCTACGCGTGGCTGACCGACGCGCCGCAATACCTGCCCTTCACCTACCCACCCTTCGCAGCGCTCGTCGGCACACCGCTCCTGCTCGTACCCTTCCGCGCCGCCGGCTGGTTGTGGACCGGCCTGCAGCTCGCGCTGCTGTGGTACTCGACGGGCATCGCCTTCAGGCCGTTGCTCGCCCGCGCAGGCCGGTACGCCGGCCTCGCGCAGGGGGTCGTCGCGGCCGTCCTGGTGCAGCTGCAGCCCATGCAGGACAGCATCCGGTACGGGCAGGTGAACGCGGTCATCGTCGCCCTCTGCCTGGCGGACGTGGCCCGCCGCCGTGCCGGCTGGTGGCCGCAGGGCTCGTTGGTCGGGCTGGCCGCCGCCGTGAAGCTCACGCCCGCGGTGTTCTGGGTGCACTGGCTCGTCACACGCAACCCCCGGGTGCTGCTCACGTCCGTTGCGACCGCCGCGACCGTCACAGTGCTGACCGCCCTCTATGCGCCGTCCGCCAGCGCCGCCTACTGGACCGACGCGCTGCTCGACCCGACCCGGCTCGGGCCGAACGCCGACACGGCGAACCAGTCGATGCGCGGGGTGCTGATGCGGCTCGGGCCGTCGCAAGGCCCGCTGCTCACCGTGTCGTGGGTGCTGTGCGTCGGCGTCGTGGCGTACTTCGGGTTCCGCCTCTCGGCCCGCTTCGAGCGGCTCGGGGAGCCGGTCGCGGTGGTGGCGACGATGGGGATGCTGGCGTTTCTGCTCTCCCCGGTGTCGTGGATCCACCACATGTACTGGGGCCTCCCCGCGGTCGGCGCGCTGGTGGGGGACGGTCGCAGCCGACGCCGGGTCGTGGCCGCCGCTGTCGCGCTCGCGGTGATGTGGAGCAAGCTCCCGTGGACCGGGCAGGCGTTGCGCTCGCGGCACGGCTGGCAGTCGTGGCTGGGCGCCGTCGAGCAGCAGGCGTACTGCTGGCTGGCGCTCGGAGTGCTGGTCGCGCTGTGGTGGCTGGTGGCACGGCCGGCCGCCGCTGCGGCCGCGGACACCACCGGGAACGTGCGGGGGGCGGCCCCGGCTGTCGCCGGGACCGCCCCCCGCACTGATCCCCCTGTCACTCCGCCGGCCATCACGGACGGCGTCGCCTCCCCCGCGTCGACGAATCCGGCCGCGCGCCCCCGTGGCGTCCGCCGGCGGAGCGAGACCTAGAAGTCGCCGGCTGTTGCCGAGACGTCCGTCCCGTGGCGCTCCTGCACCGCTCCCTCACTCGCGAGGCGTTCGTTCACCGCGGCGAGCACCGCGCCGGCGCGGTCGCGGATTCCCGCAGCCGCCAGGGCCGAGCGATAGGCGCGGACGGCGCTCGACTGCTCGCCCTGCGCCCACAACCGCTCGGCGAGATCCCGCCACCCGAGGGCGCTCGCCCGGCCGTCGTGGCCCATCGAGCGGAGATCGGCGGCGATGACGTAGTGCTCCACGGCCTCGTCGTGCCGCGCCTGAGCAGCGAGGGCGTCGCCGAGAGCCTGGTGAGCGAGGCTCAACTGCTCGGAGCCGGCCTCGTGCGGCACGCGCTCGACGGCCGAGCGGGCGAAGACGCTCCGCCGTCGTGACGTCGCCGTCGAAGAGCGCGACGGTGGACCGCAGCTGCTCCCAACTGACGATGTCGAGCTCGCTGCCCATCCGGCGCAGGTCCTCCTCGCTCCGGTCGAGGGTGTCACGCGCCTCGTCCACCCGCGGCGGGGTGCAGGCCAGCAGCACCTCGGCCGAGGCGAGCTTGAGCCGGGCCAGGTCACGGCTCTCGCCGAGCTCTCCGAGATGGGCGAGAGCCTGCCTGCTGAGGTGCAGCGCCTCCTCGAGCCGGCCCTCGCGCTCGGCGAGCACGGCCGCGTTCCAGTAGAGCCCGGCCTGACCACGACGGCTGCCGGCCTGCTCCGCTGCCGCGATGAGCTGGCGCGCCCAGACCGCCGCGTGGAGCTCGTCCCCGAGGTCACCGTAGGCCGCCATCACCGTGGCCGCCAGCATGAAGTAGTCGTCCGTCCGCTCGAGGCCCTGGCCGCGACACGCCTCCAGGGCCTGTTCCCCGATGCTGACGGTCCGGTTCAGGTCACCGGCCGCGGCATGGCAGTAGCACAGGTGTGTCGCCACACGCGTCACGGAGACGTGCGCTGCGCCGCTGCACGCGAGTTCGAACAGTGGCGTCAGGGTGCCGACCGCCGCGGGCAGGTCACCCGCACGCTCGTGAGCGCGCGCCAGCAGCAGCGTGGCCTCGGCCCGGTCCCCTGCCAGGAGCTCGGGCTCGTCGAGGAGCGCGCCCAGACGGGTGACCGCGTCCGCCGCCGCGTCGTGGCGCAGGGCCAGCTCCGCGTAGGCGAGCTCGAGCTGCACCCGGCGCTCGCGCTCCGAGGGCTCACCGTCGAGGAGCTGGCTCGTCGAGCACCCCAGCTTGGTTGCGAGTTGCGCAGCGACGGCCGGGCTCGGGCGGCGACGGTCGGACTCCAAGAGCGACACGTAGCTGGGAGAGATCCCGTCGCCGGCGAGCTGGGTCTGGGACAGTCCGGCCGCCCGCCGTAGCGTGCGTAGCCGCTCCCCGAAAGTTGTCACAATTCCCTCACTTGAGTGCTCGTCGCGATCCTCGTGGTCGTGGTTCGCACGCCCACCCCCTCACCCAGGGACGCTTTTGCATCACGGAAGGTACCGGGACGTGCAAATGGGGGACCCCTCTGTCAGTATGTCCGTGACAGCCAGTCAAAGCCGTATTGACAGAGGAGTCATCCATGTCTCGTCGCCGTCTCGTCCGTGGTGTCGCCGCGCTCCTGTCCGTTGCTGCCGTCTTCTTCGGCGGTTCCGTGGCCGCCAGTGGTAGCGCCCAAGCCGTCACCTGCTGCACGGGCCACTGATCCTTCCTGCCATACCCTCGCTCTGCCGTGCCAGCGGCCGAGCGACGAGCGTGAAGAGCTGAGGTCCCTCGGTAGGGAGCGGGACGGCGATGGCCCGTACGCCGTCCCGCTCCCTACCGACACGCCGGCCTCCGTGATTCCATAGTGTGTTGTCACGGACGCGGTGGCGCATGTCCATAGTAGTCACAGGGAATCTGACGCGCCAGTCATAACGACAATGACTTGTGACAGCCGCGCTCAGGTCAAAACGGTCAGGGCCTCCGGGTCGACGCGCACACGCAGCACGCGCGCCATGCCCGCCGGGTCTCCGTCGAGCTGGACGTGCAGCGGCTTCTCCGCGGTGACCTCGATGCTCCGGCAGCGGAAATGCTCCACCACCGGGTGCCCGAACCGGCTGCGGGTGAGCACCGCGGCGGTCACGGCGACCCAGCCGCCGACGGTGCGCGGCGCCACGACGACGACGTCCAGCCAGCCGTCGTCGATGCGCGCCTCCGGCATCAGCCGGACGCCTCCGGTCAGCTCGCCGCAGTTGCCCACGATGACGCTCCGCAGACGCCGGCGCACCGGCTCCTCGCCGTCCAGCCGGAGGTGCACCCTGGTCTGCCGGCCGCGCAGGTTGCGGGTGCCGGCCACCACGTAGGCCCACCACCCCATCCGCTCCTTGAGGCGGCCCTCGACGCTCGCCATCACCTCCGCGTCGAAGCCCAGGCCGGCCATCACGAGGAAGGTCTCGGCGCGCGGCGCCTCGTCCTCGCCGGAGAGGTCGATCTCGGCACGCCCGACGTCGATGCGCCGTTCGGCACCGGTCAGCGCCACGCCGAGCGCCGCGTCGAGGTCGGCGTGCGGCACCGGCAGGTTGCGGGCCAGGAGGTTCCCGGTGCCGGCGGGGAGCAGCCCGAGCGGGACGCCCGTGCCGGCGAGCGCGCTCCCCACGGCCCGGACCGTCCCGTCGCCGCCGTACGCGAGGACGGCGTGAGCGCCCGCCCTCAGCGCCACCCGGGCCTGCCCCACGCCGGGGTCGTCGACCGTGGTCTCGAGCCACACCGGCTTGGCCCACCCCAGCTCGTCGCTGCGCTCCTCGAGCCAGGCGATCTCGGCGTCGACGTGCGCGAACTTGGTCGGGTTGGCCACGACGACGGCCCACGGCCGCTCGACGCCGGGTGCCGCTGCGACGGCGTCCGCACGGGCCGGACGGCGACGGGCCCTCGACCGCCCCAGCAGCCACCGCGCCGCCGTCCCGGCTGCGCCGGCCGCGACCGCGACGGCGGCGATCTGGGCGGCGTCGGCCCCGGTCGGCATGAACGCACCGTAACCAATCACGAGCACGCGTGACGGCCGGGCGGCCTCCGCGAGCGCGAGTACCTTCGGGCAGGCGCCGCAGCGGCATCGACTAGTCTCGGACCGTGATCGACCTGCGTCGTCTGCGTGAGGACCCCGACGTCGTCCGCGCCAGCCAGCGGGCCCGCGGCGCCGACGAGTCGCTCGTCGACGCCGTCCTCTCCGCCGACGAGCGCCGCCGCGCCGCCACCGCGGAGTTCGAGCGCGCTCGCGCCGAGCAGAAGGCCCTGGGCCGGCAGGTCGCGGGCGCGAAGGGCGAGGAGCGCCACCATCTCCTCACCCGGGCGCGCGAGCTGGCGGACCAGGTCAAGGCCCTGCAGGGCGAGCTGGACGTCGCCGCCGAGGAGTTCGAGCGCCTCTCCCGGCGGATCGACAACGTGGTCGAGGAGCAGACCCCGCCGGGCGGCGAGCAGGACTACGTGGTGCTGCGCGAGGTCGGTGCCCCCCGGGACTTCGCCGCCGAGGGGTTCGAGCCGCTCGACCACCTCGCCCTCGGCGAGCGGCTGCGGGCGATCGACACCGAACGCGGCGCCAAGGTGTCCGGCGCCCGCTTCTACTTCCTCACGGGGGTCGGCGCCCGGCTCGAGCTCGCGCTGCTGAACTGCGCGATGGACCAGGCGATCACCGCCGGCTTCACCCCGATGATCACTCCGACCCTGGTCAAGCCGGAGGTCATGGCGGGCACGGGCTTCCTCGGCGCCCACGCCGACGAGGTCTACCACCTGGGCAGCGACGACCTGTACCTCGTCGGCACCAGCGAGGTGGCCCTCGCCGGCTACCACGCGGGTGAGGTCCTCGACCTCTCCGACGGCCCGTTGCGGTACGCGGGCTGGTCGGCCTGCTACCGCCGCGAGGCCGGGTCGTACGGCAAGGACACCCGCGGGATCATCCGGGTGCACCAGTTCCACAAGGTCGAGATGTTCGTCTGGGCGCGCGTCGAGGACGCCCCTGCCGAGCACCGCCGCCTCCTGGCGTGGGAGGAGGAGATGCTGGGCAAGCTCGACCTGCCGTACCGGGTGATCGACGTCGCCGCGGGCGACCTGGGCTCGAGCGCGGCCCGCAAGTTCGACTGCGAGGCCTGGCTGCCGACGCAGACCCGCTGGCTCGAGCTGAGCTCCACGTCGAACTGCACCACCTATCAGGCCCGCCGCCTCGACGTCCGCGAGCGCAACCCGCAGGGCGAGGGCAACCGGCAGGTGGCCACCTTGAACGGCACCCTGGCGACCACCCGCTGGATCGTCGCGCTGCTCGAGAACCACCAGCTGCCCGACGGGTCGGTGCGCGTCCCGCAGGCGCTGCAGCCGTACCTCGGCGGCCTCGACGTGCTCAAGGCGCCGTGACGGCGGCCGCCGGAGAGGATCGCCTGCTCGTCGCCCTCGACGTCGACGGCACGATCATCGACTACGACGAGGCGCTGAGCGACCGGGTGCGCGCCGCCGTCCAGGGGGTCGTGCGCGCCGGGCACCACGTCGTCGTCGCCACCGGGCGCTCGCTGCACGGGACGCTGCCGGTGCTCGACCGGCTCGGCCTGCTCGACGGCCCGCTGGTCTGCAGCAACGGCGGGCTGACCGTGCGCCTCGACCCGGCCACGCCCGACGGGTACGAGATCGTGCACGCGGTCACGTTCGACCCCACCCCGGCGTTGCGCGTCCTGCGGGAGTACCTGCCGAGCGCCCGGTACGCGGTCGAGGAGGTCGGCGTCGGGTTCAGGATCACCGCGCCCTTCCCGCCCGGGGAGCTCGCGGGCGACCTCGAGCTCGTGTCGTTCGACGAGCTGCTCGATCGGCCGGCCACGCGGGTGATCGTGCGCAGCCCCGAGCACACCCCGCAGGACTTCATGCGGATCGTCGAGGCGGCCGGGCTGCACGGCGTCAGCTACGCCGTCGGCTGGACCGCCTGGCTCGACCTCGCCCCCGACGGCGTCAGCAAGGCGAGCGCGCTGGAACCGGTGCGGGCCGCTCTCGGCATCGACCACGCCCGCACCGTCGCGGTCGGCGACGGGCGCAACGACGTCGAGATGCTGCAGTGGGCGGCCCGCGCCGTGGCGATGGGGCAGGCCGGCTCCGAGCTCCTCTCCGTCGCCACCGAGGTGACCGGGCCGGTCGAGGACGACGGTCTGGCCGACGTGCTCGAACCCCTGGCCGTGCTCGCCGACTCGGCCGCCGACGCGCGCTGACGGCGCCTCGGCGGAACCCGCCCCGTCGCCCCGCCGTTCTCGCTGCGGGCGTAGCGCCGGCGACGAGCGTGCTCCAGGCCGCGCGGGCGGGCAGACTGGACGCTCGGCCCGTTCGGGGTCGCGCACGGACACCATCCGCAGCGGCGCGAACCGCACGGACACGAGCCGCACGAACAGGACGACAGGAGGCGCGATGAGCACGCCGGTGCAGGGTGGCCGCTCGCTCGCGAGCTTCCGGATCTTCGGTTTCCCCGTGCACGTCGACCTCACCTTCGTGCTCTTCGTGGGGCTGCTCGGCTACAGCCCGGGAGTCACGCTGCCCGAGATCGTCATCTGGGTGGTCCTGGCGTTCCTGGCCGTGCTGCTGCACGAGCTGGGGCACGCGTTCGCGGCCCGTCGGATCGGTGCGCAGCCGGCGATCGCCCTGGTCATGCTCGGCGGCGTCACGACCTACACCCCCCCGCGCCAGCTGTCGCGACTGACCTCGCTCGGTATCTCCCTCGCCGGCCCGGCGGTCGGGCTCGTGATCGGCGCCGCGCTGCTGCTCGTGTCGCGCTCGGTGGACCTCGACCCGTACGGCCTCCCGGCGTACGGGCTTCGGGTGGCGCTGTTCACGACCATCGGCTGGAGCGTCCTCAACCTCCTGCCGGTGGTGCCGCTCGACGGAGGCCAGGCCATGCGCGAGCTGCTCCCCGGAGAGCCCCTGGTGCGGGCGCGGCGGGCCAGCGTGATCTCGATCGTGCTGGCCCTCGCGCTCGGCGTGGCCATCCTGACGACGCACCTGTTCGGGTCGTTCGCGCTCCTGCTCGTGGCCTTCTTCATCTTCGCGAACGTCATGCAGCTGCGGGCGCTCGGTGCCGCGGGCCGGCCGTCGGCGGCGCAGGAGCCGGTCGCCCCCGGGACGGCGGACGTCGACCAGGAGGCGGTCAAGCTGCTCTGGGCCGAGCGACCGGCCGAGGCGCTCGCCCTGCTGGAGCGCTCGCCCGAGCGGCGCGGCGACCTCGCCGTCGACGGGGCGGTCCTGGCGACGTCGGGCCGGCGCGAGCAGGGCTTCGCCCTGCTCTACCAGGAGTGGTCGCGCCGCCCCGGCGATGCGCAGGTGACCTTCCTGATCGCGCTCGCCCACCTGCTGCTGCGCGAGTGGCGCGACCTCGCCCGGCTGCTGACCGGGCCCTCCGCCGCCGCCGTGCCGCAGGCGTTGCTCGACCGGGCCGTCGCCACCGCACGGGCGCAGGGCGACGAGACCGGCGCGGCCGACCTCGAGCGCGCGATGCGCTCCCGAGCCGTGGGCTGACCCGGGCTCCGGAGGCGCTGCGCCCGTCGTCGGTCGGCCGCTCGCTGTCGGTCGGCCGCTCGCTGTCGGTCGGCCGCTCGCTGTCGGTGGGTCGCCTGCCGTCGGTCGGTGGGCCGTCCGCCCGCCGGATGTCGGGCGCCGACTGCCGGATTCGGCCCCGGCGCCGCTTCGGCGGACCTCCGGGGTCATCCCTTTCTCGTCTCGCTCCGTGGCGTGCTGCAACCCTGAGTGACGAGGCGGTGACGATATGGTGGGTCGCGCCCCGGGCCTCCCCGCCCGCCGCTCGGCGCCCCTGCCGCTCCTGCGAGGACCTGACGATGACCACAGACCACCAGGCCGCGAACCGCGACGCGGGCGTCGAGAACCTCTTCGAGACGGTCTTCAAGGGCTACCACAAGCGCCAGGTCGAGGACTACATCGCCTGGCTTCAGGAGCAGGTCTCGGCGGCCAAGGCCGAGATCACCGACATGCGGCACGAGCTGACCGTGGCTCGGGACGACCTCGTCACCACGCGCGCGCAGCTGCAGGCCAGGCCGCAGCACGAGGAGATCAGCGTCCGGATGGCGCAGATCCTGCGCCTCGCCGAGGAGGAGGCCCAGCAGGAGCGCGACGCTGCCACGGAGCAGGCGACCGCGGTGCTCGAGCAGGCCCGCGCCGAGGCACGCAGCGCGCTCGAGACGGCCCGGCAGGCCGCCGCGGACATCGTCGACGGTGCGCGGCGCGAGTGCGACGACGAGCTGGCCGCCGCCCGGGCGGAGGCGAACCGCCTCGTCGAGACCGCCCGCCGGCAGGCCGAGGCGACGATGTCCGACGCGCGTGAGCGTGCGGAGCACGTGCTGGCGGACGCCGACCGGCGCAGCGCCCAGATCACCGCGGTGCAGCAGCGCCGTCTCGCCGCGGTGCTCACGGCCCACGAGGACGCGTTCCGCCGTCTCGAGGCGGTGCGTGGCGTGCTCGGTGAGGTGCTCGTGCAGGACCGGGAGCAGGGCGACCCGGCGAAGGGCGTGGACCTCGCCGCCCTCCCCGTGGCCGGAAAGGCGCTCGACCCCGGGAGCGTGCAACTGCCGCCGCGGCCCTCCGCCGCTCAGAGCCCGATGGCCCAGCAGGCCCCGATGTCCCAGCAGGCCCCGATGTCCCAGCCGGCCCCGGCGGCGCCGGCGCAGACCGTGATGCCGCCCTCGGTCGCGACGCCTCCGGCCCCGCCCGTCACGGCGCCTCCGGTCACGGCGCCTCCGGTCGTGGCGCCTCCGGTCGTGGCGCCTCCGGCGCAGCTGCTCACGGCACCTCCGGTCGGAGCGCCGTCAGCGCCCTCGATGGCCGCGCCACTGCTCCCGACGCCGGCGCCCGCACCGACGTCGGCGCCCGTCGGCTGGCCCACGACGGCCGCCGGGGCGCCGCCGGTGACGTTGCACGCGGGGCGCAGCATCTCGCGGCCCCGGCCGAGCACCACGCCGCCCAGCACGACAACCGGCCCAGCGTCGTCGCGCCGCCGGCGCCTCGCCTGACGGCCGTGACATCGCCGGCTCCCCATCAGAGCGAGCCGGCCCCGGAATCGGCGGCGTCCGGCCCTTCGCCGATGGGCACGACCGCGGCCGATCCGGTACGGGGCGGCGCGGAGCTGCCGTCCGAGGAGGTGCGCGCGCCCGTCGCCGCGGCCGCGCCCGCGGCTGACGAGCCCTCGGCCGACGCGGCGCCCGCACGCCCCACCCGCCGCACGACGCGCGCACCCCGCGCCCGCGCCAAGGCCGAGACGGGCGCGGGTGACGGCGAGGGTGGTGCGGCCTCGCCGGTCGCAGCCGACCAGCGGGCGGGCGACGAGAGCGTCGCCGGCTGACGCGCCCCCGCCGCTGCCCGTGACGCGCAGCCGCGGAGCGTCCAGGAGGATGGGGCGGTGCGGTGGGTGGCGAGCGACCTCGACGGGACGTTGGTGCGCCCCGACGGGACCGTCTCCGCCCGTACCGTCGCCGCCCTCGACGCCTGCGAGCGTGCGGGGGTCACCGTGGCCTTCGTCACCGGTCGGCCGGTCCGGTGGCTCGCGCCGATCGTGGCCGCCACCGGTCACCACGGTGTCGTGATCTGCGCCAACGGCGCCGTCGTCTACGACCTGGAGCACGAGCGGGTCCTCGCGACCCGGGCGATGGGACGGGACGCCGCCCGCATGATCGTGGCCGCACTGCGCAGGGCACTGCCCGGCGGCGCGTTCAGTGTCGAGGCGCTCGGCGGCTTCCGCCGCGAGCCCGGGTTCCGGACGAGGTACGACGACGACGCCTTCGCGCCCGCTCCGGTCGACGAGATCCTGGCCGGGGGCGACGCGATCCTCAAGATCCTCTACCGACTCGAGGGCGCCACCGCCGACGACATGCTGGCCGCGGCCCGGCCGGCGCTGACCGGCCTCGGCGAGCCGGTGCACTCGAACAGCGCCGACTGCCTGCTCGAGATCGCGGCCCCCGGGGTGAGCAAGGCCGCGACGCTCGCCGACCTCGTCGCCGCCGCGGGCTTCGCCCCGCGGGACGTCGTCGCGTTCGGCGACATGCCCAACGACGTGCCGATGCTGCGGTGGGCGGGCGTGGGCTACGCCATGGCGGACGGCCACGCGGAGGCCATCGCCGCGGCCGACGAGGTCGCGCCACCATGCGTCGAGGACGGGGTCGCCCGGGTTCTGGAGGGACTGCTCGCGGCGGTGGCCAGGTGAGCCGGGGCGAGCCGGGCGTGGCCGGCAGACCCGAGCTGGCCCGGCGGCTCGGGACCGCCGATGCCGTGGCGGTCGGCCTCGGGGCGATGCTCGGGGCCGGGATCTTCGCGGCGCCCGGCCCGGCGGCCCGGGCGGCCGGCGCATGGCTACCCGTCGCCGTCCTGCTCGCAGGGGCGGTCGCCTGGTGCAACGCGACCTCCACAGCGCGCCTCGCCGCCGTGTTCCCGCAGGCAGGCGGTACGTACGTCTACGCCGGCCGGCTCTTGGGGCCGGCCTGGGGGCACCTCGCCGGCTGGGGCTTCGTCACTGGCAAGACGGCGTCCTGCGCAGCGATGGCGCTCACGGTGGGCGCGTACGCGTGGCCGGACCATCCGCGACAGGCCGCGACGATCGCGCTCGTCGTGGCCGCCGTGCTGGGGACGGGTGGGGTGCAACGCGGCGCGCGGCTCACCCGCCTGCTGCTCGCCGTCGTGCTCGTGGTGCTCGCGGTCGTGATCACGGCCGGTCTGGTGGGGGCGCACGCGGACGACGTCCCAGCGGTGGGTGCGGCGGGCGGCGGCGGCCTGCTCGGGGTCCCGGCCGCGGCGGGCCTGATGTTCTTCGCCTTCGCCGGGTACGCCCGCCTGGCCACGCTGGGCGAAGAGGTGCGTGACCCGGGGCGGATCATCCCGCGGGCGGTGGGTCTGGCCCTGCTGATCGCGGTCGTGATCTACCTGGCCGTCACCGGCACGGCCCTGCTGGCGCTCGGGCCGGCCGGGCTCGCGGCCGCTCCGGCACCGCTCGCGGCGGTCGTCGAGGCACCGGGCTGGCACGCCGCCGTGCCGCTCGTGCGGGCGGGGGCGGTGGCCGCGAGCGGTGGCGCGCTGCTCTCGCTGCTGCTCGGGGTGAGCCGGACGGCGTTCGCCATGGCGCGCGACGGGCACCTGCCGCGGGTGCTCGTCGGGGTGCGGCGCGGCGTGCCACACCGGGCGGAGCAGGTGGTCGCGCTCGTCGTTCTGGCCCTGGTGTGGACGGTCGACCTGCGCGGCGCGATCGGCTTCTCGAGCCTTGCCGTGCTCACGTACTACCTGCTCGCCAACCTGTCGGCGCGCCGGCTGGGGCGCGAACGTGGGGCGCCACCCGCCTGGCTGACGGCGGCGGGCGCCTGCGGGTGCGTGCTGCTGGCCGCCACCCTGCCCCGCGCCGCGGTGGTCGAGGGGCTGTCCGTCCTCGCGGTCGGGGCCGTGGTGAGGCTGGTCCTGAAACGGCGACGAGCGGGCGCACAAGCCTCGCAGGTAGCGTGAGGGCCAGGCCGCACCCCATCGTCGACCGGCGGCCCGGTGGGAGGGGCGCGTGGCACGTCGTCGTCTCGCCGTGGACTGGCAGGCCTGCAAGGCGCACGGACTGTGCGCCGAACTCCTGCCGGAGATCGTGCAGCTCGACGAGTGGGGTTACCCGGTGATCGCACCGGGCGCTGTACCCGCTTCACTCCGGGGGTTCGCCCAGCGCGCCGTGAAGAGCTGTCCGACGCTCGCGCTGCGCCTCGTGGACGCTCCGGAGGGCCCCCGACCGCGGGCGGTCTCGGCCCCGGCGTCACCGCCCGAGTCGCCGTTCCCGTAGGTCATCGCGGCGGCCGGACCTCGTCACCGATCTCGTCGATCTTCTTGACGAGCAGCCTGACCGTGTCGAGGCACCGCGACACGTCCTCCGCGTCGTAGCGCCAGGCCGCCTCGTTCGCCATCTGCGCGGCCTCCGTGGCATGCGCGCACAAGGTCGCCGCACGATGGATGCAGCCGAGCAGCGAATCCCTGCGCTCGGCGTCGTAGCCGGCCCGTTGTGCGGCGGCCTCTTCGATGTCTTCCAAAACGGCCTCGAGCGGACCGCCGAGTTGGCTAAGCTCCACCCGCAAGGCGCGCTCGGGCATGAGGCGCAGTGACGTGAGATAGCGGTCGACAGCGCGACGGTAGCGTTCCACGGCGGAGTTCCAGAGGGCTGCGTCGGTGGCGCCACGGCGCAGCGGGTGACGCATGGGCACGTCCACCACCTCGCCGGCACCATGGCGCGCGTCCCCGAGACGCGCCCCTCGTTGCCATGGTGCACCCGCTGCCTTGATTACGACACACGGTAAGAACGCCCGTCACTCTTCGTGGTCTTCCGTAGCGCAGCCATCATCGTTTCCGCCCGTTGGATCTGCTGGGCCGCCTGGGCGGCGGCTCGCGCGGCGGCAGCGGCCCCGTTCGCTGCCTCGCCCGGCTGCTGCGATCGCAGGGTGACGACGGTGAGCGTGACCGCCTCGCCCGCCTGCGCCGCGAGCGTCGCCGCCCGGGTGAGGGCACGGTGGACGTCGAGGAGCGCCCCGCCATGCCCGCCCGGCACGTTGTCGCCGGCACTGGGCGCCAGCTGCTGGGCGTGCAGGCAGAGGGCCCGGACGTCGTCGAGCCGGCCGGCGAGGTCGGCACCGGTGCGTTCGAGCTGCTGCCGCGCCTCGCCCGCCGGCACCTGTTCGAGGACCTGGTGGTAGCGGTCGACCGCACGCCTGAAGCGGTCGTGCGCGCGCCGCCAGACGCCGTCGCCGAGCGGGTCCGGCGCGCGGCGACCGAACAGGCGCACCGGAGATGCCTAGAGGTACTGGCCGGTGTTGTGTCCCTGGTCGCTCCCCGGGCCTGGCTGGCCGGCCGCGCCCGGGAAGATGCCGGCGCCCCCGCCGGGCAGGGCGCGGCGCATCTGCTCGAGCTGGGCGCGCGCCGCCATCTGCTGGGCGATCAGGGCGGTCTGGATGCCGTGGAAGAGGCCTTCGAGCCAGCCGACGAGCTGCGCCTGCGCGATGCGCAGCTCGGCGTCGGACGGGGTCTCGGACTCGGAGAAGGGCAAAGTGATACGGCGCAGCTCGTCGACGAGCTCGGGCGCGAGGCCCTGCTCGAGCTCGGCGATGGAGCGACTGTGGATCTCTGCCAGACGGGCGCGGCCGGCGTCGTCGAGCGGGGCGCTGCGCACCTCCTCCAACAGCTGCTTGATCATGCTGCCGATGCGCATGACCTTGGCAGGCTGTTCGACGAGCTCGGTCGGGCTCGGCTCCTCGGCCGAGCTGCCCGACACGGCCATGCCCTCGGGCGTGACCACGACGACGCGGTCGCGGACCGCTCCGCGCTCCCCGCGCCCCTCTCGCCCGCGGTGCCGGTGCCGTTCCCGTCGTCCTGCACAACCTCGTCGCCGCCCGGCTGAGTCATGCCGACCATCCTGCCCCGTGCTCCCCAGCGCGTCGTCCCGGGCGGACCGGCGGCAGCAGGGAAGGAGTGTCATGCGTTGCGCCGCGGTGAGGGCGGCTGCGGCGAGGACTCCCGCGGTGAGGTCGGTTGCGGTCGGCGCGGCTGGGGGCGGCGCCGGCAACGGGGAGGTGCTGCCGCGGCTGCCGCTGCCGGGACCGCGGGCCCCTGCCTACAGTGACGGGCATGACGACCACGGCCACCGGGACCGCCTACGACGTCGCGCAGGTCCGCGCTCGCTACCCCGCCCTCGCCGACGGCTGGGCCTATCTGGACGGTGCAGCCGGCACACAGGTGCCCCGTGCGGTGATCGACGCGGAGTCGGCGGCGTATGCGGCGGGTATCGGTAATCACGGCGGCGCCTTCGCGGCATCGCGACGGTCCGACGCCCTCACCGCGGCCGCACGCGAGGCTGTCGCCGATCTCGTCGGGGCGCCCTCGCCTCAGGGCGTGGTCCTCGGCCCCAGCTCCACAGCCCTGGCCTACCGGGCGGCCGAAGCCCTCGCGCGTACCTGGCACTCGGATGACGAGATCGTCCTCACGCGGCTCGACCACGAGGCGAACGTGCGGCCTTGGGTCCAGGCCGCCGCTCGGGCGGGTGTGACCGTCCGCTGGGCCGATCCGGACTTCGAGACCCTCGACCTGCCAGTCGAGGCGGTGACCTCATTGCTGAACGAGCGCACCCAGTTGGTCGCCGTGACGGCCGCGTCGAACGTGGTCGGCACCCGGCCCGACCTGCGGGCCATCTCGGACGCCGCGCACGAGGTCGGCGCGCTGCTCTTCGCGGACGGGGTCCACGCGACGCCGCACGTCCCGGTGGACGTCGTCGCGCTGGGCGCGGACTTCTGGACGACGAGCGCCTACAAATGGTCGGGACCGCACCTGGCAGCGCTGGTCGCCGAGCCGGCACTGCTCGACGAGTTGCATCCCGACAAGCTCGACTCGGTCGCGGATGTCGTTCCTGACCGCTTCGAGCGAGGCACGCCGCCGTTCGCGCAGCACGCGGGTCTGGCCGCGGCGGTGGACCACCTCGCCGGGCTCGCATCCACCTCCGCGCCCGCGGCACCGCGGCGGGCCCAACTGCTCGCATCCATGGCGGCCGTCGAGACGCACGAGGCGGCTCTGCTGACCCGTCTGCTGGACGGGATGGCGGAGCTGCCGCACGTTCGCCGGATCGGGCATCCGAGCCGCCATGCGCCGACGGTCTGGTTCCGCGTGGACGGGTGTGCGCCGGCCGATGTGGCCGAGCACTGCGCCAAGGCACGGATCAACGTGTGGTCGGGACACAACTACGCGTGGGAGCTCGCAGGCCTGCTCGGGATCCGCGACAGCGGCTCCGCGGTCCGCGCCGGGATGTCGTGCTACTCGGAAGCGGCCGACGTCGACCGCCTGCTGGAGGCGCTCTCCGCGCTCCGGTCCGGTCGAGTGTGAAGGCCTGCCGATGACCCTCACCGGCGAGGCGCTCGCTCGCCACCTTGGGTACCCGCTGCGGGCGCCGAGCCGGCTCCAGCGGGCGGGGCAGGCGGTCGCCGCCAGCCGGCCCGGCGCCTGGGTGTTGTCGCACACCCTGCGGCACGCCGACGCGCTGCTGCGCCGGGCCGGCAGCCGCACGGATGTGGGCGCAGTGGTGGCCGGATTGCCGGCAGTGACGCTCGTGACGACGGGTGCGCGCACCGGCCGACGCCGTGAGTCCCCGTTGATCCCGGTGGTCACCCCGACGGTCTTCGCCGTCCTGGGCACGAATTTCGGCGGTGCTGCCACCCCTGGCTGGGCGCACAACCTGCTCGCCCATCCGGAAGCGGTCGTCGAGTACGCGGGTCGTGCGGCCCCGGTCCGGGCCCGACTGGTCGAGGGTGATGACCGCAGAGTGCTGCTCGCGGCGGCCGGGGGCGTGTACGCCGGATATCCCCGGTACGTGGAGCGCGCATCCCACCGGCCGATCCATGTCTTCGCTCTGGAGTCGGCCGCATCAGGCACCTGAGAGGCAGGCCGTGACCGGATCGAAGGCGGTTGGCATCGCGGCGAGCGACAGCACGATCTGCGGGGTGAGACGACCGCAGATCTCCAGGACGCTCTCCCACGACCGCCCCGGTCATTCCGGCCTCCCCTCAGCGTGACAGGGCTGCCGGCCCACCAGCGCGAGCCGTCCGTGGGCTTGCCCGGGCGATGGTGAGGCGGCGGCGCTCGAGGCGTCGAGCCGGTCGAGCGCCGCCGCCGCGCAGGGATAGGACTCGACGAGCCAGTTGCGCAGTCCCTGGACCGCGACGTCGTCCATCGGGGTGGCGGCCAGTCGGTCGAGCAGGGGGTCGAGGGCACTGCGGGCCGCGAACACCAGTGCCGCGTCGGCCAGCAGACGGCGGCGGGCCGTGGTGGTCGTCCTCATCGAGTCCTCCTCGTTCAGGCGTCAACAGCGATAGGTCTCCGCCGGATCGAGGTGTGACGGGGTATGTCGAGATGCCACCCTCTACGGTGCGCACCTCGCTCTTAGCACCCGGGTCGAAGATTCCTGATGGTGTGAGCCAGGTCACAGCCGGCCTGTCGGAGGGAGTTGGCTGGGCAAGGTGTTGGGCAAAGGTCTGGGCAAGGTCCTCCGAGCAGCGTGCGGCACGTGTTCATCGCCGCGCACCCCGACGCCCCCGTAGCCCTCACCACGGTCCCCGCCCGACGAACTCCTGGGCGTGCGCCCCACGCCGGGGGGCTCGTCGGCGCGCTGAACGCCGAGTGGGTGCGCATCACGGCCGACTCCTCGCATGGTCGCGCGGACCTGCTGCGCGGATGGGCGGACGAGCAGCCTGCCCTCGTGGGGATCCGTGGTCTGGCGGCGATCGTGGAGGCCGCCAGGAGCCAGAGCGGAGACCACATCCTCGGGGCGCTCTTGATCCTGGCTCGCGGCGGTGACCAACTCGCCGCCAGGACGGCTCTGCAAGCGATGCTGGGGGCAGCGGTCCGGCTGGCGCGCCGGACCCTCGCGCATTCCGGAGGCGACTTCGAGGAGGCAGTGTCCCGCGCCGTCACCGCCCTCTGGCAGGTGGTGCGTGACTACCCGGTCGAGCGCCGTTCGTGCCGCCCCGCGGACGGCATCAGCCTCGACGTACTCGGTCTCCTGACCGGGGCGGGCCGCAACCGTCTCCACGAGGTGCCGGCAGGTCTGCCGACTGAGCTGGCCGAGGCCCCGTCCGCCGACACCGAGGAGCCGTCAGACCTGCGCGACGACTTCTGGTCGGCCGCGCGGCTTCCTGCTGCCGCCGGCTGCGCCGACGAGCAACTCGTCGTGCTGCTCGCGTGGGGCGTGCGCTCGGGAGCCGTCGGCCTGGCGGATGCCCGACTGCTCATGCGGCTGCACTCACCCGACGACCCGGCGACGGCCGTGTCCTGCCGCGACGTCGCCGAGCAACTCGGCCTCGGGCACGCCGCCGTGCGCCAGCGCGCCTCGCGAGCCACCCGTCGGCTGGCAGCCGCGGTGCGCGACCTCGCCCGCACCCAAGCGCGCCCGCAGCCGGCGCGGACAGTGACGGCGCGCACGGCGATGCCACGTGCGGCGATGCCACGTACGGCGACAGCGCGGACGGCCGCGTGAGACGGCCGGGGCCGCGGACGGCGGCGCCCAAAGGCGAGTGGTACCAGGAGTGATCCAAAGCAGTGCACAATGAGCGGTCTGTCCGGTCCCGATGGCCCATACGGGTGCTTCTGCTCACCATCGGCGACCGTCCGGCACCGCACCAGAACGAGTTGACGGGGGTCACGTCGTGAAGCGGACGGTCATGCAGCGCCAAGGCGGACCGGACGAGCTGGCCGCACCGGCCTCGCGGCCGGCCGTCGCTCGGACGGCATCGGAGCCACTCCGCACGCGTCGACGCCCACTGCTCGTCGGCCTGGGCGTCGCGCTCACCGCGCTCGGGGGGCTCGGCGCCGCCTGGCTGGCCTCGTCCGGGACCGGGACGGTTTCGGTCGTGGGGGTGCGCCACGAGATCCGGGCCGGTGCTGTCATCCAGCGCGAGGACCTCGTGAGCGTGCAGGTGGCCACGGGCAGTGAGCTACACAGCGTCCCCGTCGACCGAGCGGAGTCCGTGATCGGCAAGCGCAGCCTGGTGCGCGTGCTGCCGGGTTCGCTCCTGAATCCGGACGGACTGGCGGACAAGCTCGTGCCCGCGGCCGGTCAGGCGCTCGTCGGGCTCAGTCTCGGCACCGCCCAGCACCCGGGCCTGGCGCTCGACGCCGGCGACCCGGTCGAGATCGTCCACACGCCGGGGGCGAACGACCAGGTTGGTCAGGAGGCGCTGTCGTCACCCGTCCCGGCCGTAGTCGTGAGCACGAGCGACGACCCGGACGCCGGCAGGATGATCGTCAACGTCACCGTCCCGGGTGATGCGGCGGCGCGGGTCGCCGGCTGGAGCAGCGCGTCGCAGGCGTCGGTCGTCCTGCTGCCGGCGGTGCGAGGCTGATGGCGGTCGTCGTCTTCGCCAGTGCGAAGGGAGCGCCAGGGGTCACGACGTCCGTGCTCGCCCTCGCCTTCGCCTGGCACCGGCCCGCACTTGTGGTCGAAGCCGACATGACCGGCTCGAGCAGCATCCTCTCGGGCTTCCTGCGCGGCGGTACCGACCATTCCCTCGGCCTCGTCGGCCTGTCGATCGCGGCCCGTCAGCACGGCTGGACCGACCAGGGTCTCTGGGACCAGTGTCTGCGCCTCGGCGAGGAGCGCTACCTCCTGGCGGGCGTGGCCGACCCCGCGCAAACGCCCTCGATGACCGCAGCGTGGACTCCACTCGCGGGTGTGCTGGCGGGCCTCGAAGCCGCGGGGGTCGACGTGCTCGTGGATGCCGGCCGCCTCGGCACCGCGTATGCGCCCACGCCACTGCTCAGGGCGGCTGACGCGGTCGTCCTCGTCACGGGGACCCGGCTGCCGGACGTCTACGCGCTCAGCCGGCGGATCCCGGGGGTGAGTGCCGAACTGGCGGCCCATTCGGACGCCGAAGGCTTGTGCGTGCTCACCGTCGGCGAGGGGCGCCCCTACACGAACCGCGAGATCGAGGCGTCCTTGCGCGTTCGGACGGTCGCGAGCCTCGCATGGGATCCGGTCAACGCAGAGGTGTACTCGGTCGGCGCCACCGCCGGGCGCCGGTTCGAGTCGTCACCGCTCGCCCGGACCGCCGGCATGTCCGCCAGCACCCTGAGTGGCTTCGTGCGCGACCGGCGTGCCCGGCTCGCGCCCTCGTCGTCCGTGCGACGACAGGAGCCCGATGCCTGACCAGGACGGGCGGACCGCCGGCTCCGACGATGGCGCTGCACAGCGTTCGCGGCCCCCGCGGCTCACTGACCTGCCGATCTTCCAGCAGCCGGCGGCCGCCGTCCCGACCTCCCAGTCGGACGAGCGTGCCGTCGTCGCGCCGCCATCGGGGCGAGGCAGGGCGACGACATGGGCGGCAGCGGGGGCACAGTCCGGAGCCGACCCCGACTCCATTCCCGCGATGTCTGTCGACGTCGGGTCCGGTCGGTTGCCGACGGCCGCCCCTTCGGCCGTGCGGGGTCGTCGAGCCGCGCGATCCGCCACCGCGTCACCGCCGAGCGGCGCCACGAGCTACGACGCCAGGGCCGTCGACTGGTCGCTCGTGCGTACGTTCCGCCAGCGGGCCTCGCAGAAGCTCGCGGAGCAACTCCGCTCGAGGGCCGGTGTCGACGAGGAGGACCGGCGCGAACTGGGGCGATCGATCGTGCGGTCCTTGCTGGAGGACCACGCGCGTGCGGACGCTCTCGACGGCACGGGCCTGATGGATCTCGACGACGAGCAGGCGCTGGCCGCGGCCGTCTTCGACAGCCTCTTCGGGCTGGGCCGGCTACAGCCGCTCGTCGACCTCCCCGACGTGGAGAACATTGAGATCACGGGCCACGACAGGGTGCTGCTGCTGTACGCGGACGGCCGGCGCGAGGTGGGGCCGCCCGTGGCGGACTCCGACGAGGAGCTCATCGAGTTCATCGCGTTCCTAGCCGCACAACGCGGCGGCGGGGAGCGCGCCTTCTCGAGCGCCAACCCCGTCTTGCACCTCAATCTCGGCGGCCGAGCCAGGCTCGCTGCGATCATGGAGGTGTCGCAGCGACCGGTCGTGCGGATCCGCAAGCACCTGCTCACCCAGGTGACGCTGGCGACCCTCCGTGAGGTGGGGACCGTCGACCACACGCTCGAGCAGTTCCTCGCCGCCGCGGTACGTGCGCGGAAGTCCATCGTCGTCTCGGGCGCCCAGGGCTCCGGCAAGACGACGTTCGTCAGGGCACTGGCGGACGCCCTCGACCCGTGGGAGTCGGTCGGCACGCTCGAGACCGAGTACGAGGTGTTCCTGCACGAGCAGGGCCGCGCCCGCGAGCCGATCGCGCTCGAGGCCCGCCCGGGTTCCGGCGAGTTCGGGCCGCACGGGCGCCGAGCGGGCGCGATCACGCTCGACGACCTGTTCGAGCACCTCCTGCGCTTCAATCTGGATCGCATCATCGTCGGCGAGGTTCGCGGCGGCGAGGTCATGGCGATGTTCAAGGCGATGCAGTCCGGCGCCGGGTCGCTGTCGACCACGCACGCCAAGGACGCCCGCGACACGATCGAGCGCCTCGTCACGTGCGTCCTGAGCGTGCACACGAACGAGGCCTACGCCGCTCGCCTGGTCGCGCAGCACATCGACCTCATCGTCCACCTCACCGGTGACGTGGAGACTTCGAGCGGCCGCCGTCGCAGAGTCGTCGCCGAGGTCATCGAGGTCGACACAGGGGAGGGTCACCGGCCCGCGGTGACGGACCTGTTCGTTCCGGGCCCGGACGGGCAGGCGGTGCCGGTGGGCAGACCCAGCTTCCTGGCGGACCTGGTCCGCCACGGCTTCGACGCCTCGCTCCTCGACTCGGCCCACGGGGCATGGGCACGCCAGGGTGCCGACATGCTGGACCTCGATCGGGCGAACGGCCGGATCGAGGCCGGCGGTGACGCCCATCGCGGCGGCGCTGTCCGGTGCCGCGCTCGTCGGGGGTGTGCTGCTCATGGTGCTGGGGCTGCGCCGCGTCACGGACGACGGCAGGCCCTCGCCGCGCCCGCGGCGGCGATCCGGTCTGGCGGCGACGATCCTCGGCGACTCCCTGCCCCAAGCCGCGCGGCGGCGGCGTCGTGTCCTCCTGTCGTGCGCGTCGGCCGGCGGTCTCGTCCTGTGGCTCGTCACCGGCTGGGCCATCGCCGTCCTGATCCTCCCGCTGCTGGTGGTCGGGCTCCCCGCCCTGTTGCGGCCACCGGCCACGGCGACGGACGTGACCAGGATGACGGCCATCGAGCAATGGACCCGCAGCATGTCCGGCGTACTCACCGTCGGGTCGGGGATCGAGCACGCGCTGGTCGCCAGCGTCGGATCCACCCCAGCGGCGATCGCGCCGATGGTGGGCACGCTGGTCGCCCGGCTGAATGCGCGGTGGTCGACCGAAGCCGCCCTGCGGGCCTTCGCCGACGACCTCGACGACGCCACCGGCGACCTCGTCGCGGCGACCCTCGTCCTGGGTGCGCAGCGGCGCGGCCCCGGCCTGGCCGCGGTCCTGGACGACCTCGCCGCCACCGTCGCCGAAGAGGTGCGAATACGCCGGGGCATCGAGGCGGACCGGGCCAAGCCGCGGACGACCGCACGGTGGGTCACATTCCTCACGCTCGCGGTGCTCGGGCTTCTCGCTCTCAACGGTTCGTACATCGCGCCCTACAAGACCCCGCTGGGGCAACTCACGCTCCTCGTGTTCCTCGCCCTCTACGTCGGCTGCCTGCTGTGGCTGCGGGAGATGACCCGTGGAGCCCCCACGCCGCGGTTCCTGCCGCCCGTCCGGGCGTCGGGGGGCCGGCGATGAGCTCACTCGTCGTCGCCGTCCTCCTCCTCGGCGCTGTTGCCGGCCTCGGGGTGACGATCGTCCTGGCGCAGCTCGTGCCCGCGCCGCCCGATCTCGCCGCCGCCCTGGAGCGCCTCACCACCCAACGCCCGCGGTCGACGGGCGTCGCCGCGGACGGCGTCCAGAATCGGTTGGGGCAGGCGCTGCTCGCGCGGGGCGGCACGTGGGCGTTCGTGCGCCCACCCAGTCGCGAGCTGGCGATTCTGCGCATCCAGCCGCACGAGTTCCTCGGTGAGAAGGTGCTGCTCGCCGTCATCGGCCTGGCCTTCCCGCCGGCGTTCGTGGCGCTGCTCGGCGCCTTCGGGGTGGCGCTGCCCTGGCCGGTGCCGGTGGTGGTCTCGCTCGCGCTCGCCGTCCTGTTCTACGCGCTGCCGTCGCTCACCGTGCACGAGCGCGCTGGCAAGGCCCGGCAGGACTTCGCTCGCGCCGTGGGTGCGTACATCGAGTTGGTCGCGCTCGAACGGCTCGCGGGCGCCGGGACGACCCAGGCGCTCGAGAACGCCGCGCTCGTCGGCCGTTCGTGGGTCTTCGAGCGCATCCGTGAGGAGCTCCTGCGCTCACGGCTGTCGGGCACGACCCCGTGGGACAGCCTTGCCGGTCTCGCCGGCGAACTGGGGGTTCCCGAGCTCGGCGACCTGTCCGACATCATGCGGCTGGCCGGCGAGGAGGGCGCCCAGGTCTACGAGGCCCTGCGCGCCCGCGGGCGCAGTCTGCGCACCGCGATGCTCACGCGCGAGCAAGCCCGGGCCAACGCGGCCAGCGAGCGCATGGTCATCCCCGTCGCCCTGCTGGCGCTGTGTTTCGCCGTCATGATCGCCACGCCTGCAGTCGTCCGGCTGCTGAACAGCTGATCGTCATTCGGGAAGGAAGACAAGGATGCTGCTCCAGGCCCACGTCAGGCTGTCGCTGTTCCTCACCGGAGGCGCCGCGGCGCTCGGGCGCCGCGCCCGCCGCGAGCGGGAGGAGGACGCCGGCCTGGCCACCCTCGAGTGGGTCGCCCTGGTCATCATCGCGCTCGCCCTCGCCGGTATCGCCGGAGCCGCCGTCACGACGGTCTTGAACAACAAAGTCGCCCAGATCAAGTAGGGCGCGTCGTGGCCTTCCGACGGCGCGGGCTCGACCGCGCAGGGCGGTCCTCGTTCGCACCGGGGTGCCGGGCCGACCGCGGGTCGTCGTCCCTGGAGATCACCGTGCTGTTCCCGGTGGTCCTGCTGCTGGTGTTCGCCGTCGTCCAGGGCGCGCTGTACTACCACGCGCGCAATGTCGCCCTGGCGGCCGCGAGCGACGGCTTGACAGCCGCCCGGGCCAGGGCGGGCAGCACCGAGGAAGGGCGCCGGGCGGCGGCCTCGTTCCTCGAGCGAGCCGGTGGCCGCGAGTGTCCTGCTCGACGCGCAGGTGGCCGCCGTCAGGAGCGGCGCCACGGCGGAGGTGACTGTCAGCGGCCACGTCATCTCCCTCCTTCCCGGCCTGCCGGGTCTGTCGGTCTCGCAGACGGCGTCCGGGCCCGTCGAGCGCTTCACGCGGGTGGGGGAGCAGTGAGAAGGCGCGGATGACCGTGGCTCGGTCTCGCTCGAGTTCGTCGTGCTCGCGCCTGCGTTGCTCGCGTTCGTCGCCCTGCTCGTCGTCGCCGGGCGCGTGGCGATCGCGAGCAACAGCGTCGAGCAGGCTGCCGACGAGGCTGCGCGCAGCGCGTCGATCTCGCGGACCGTGGCCGGTGCCCGGGCGGCGGCCGAGGAGGGCGCCCGCCGCGCCCTCGCCGAACAGGACCTCACATGCTCCGTCGTCAGCGTCGACGTCGACGCGGGCGGCTTCGCCGTGCCCGTGGGCCGGCCGGCCCAAGTGCGAGCCACGGTCACATGCGTGGTCCCGCTCGCGGACGTCGCCGTGCCGGGCTTTCCCGGTTCGCGGACGGTGACCGCGACGGCGGTCAGCCCCCTCGACACGTACCGGGGGCGGTCGTGACGCCGCGACGGTCGTCGCTCGACGAGGGTTCGATCAGCCTGTTCATGGTCGTCATGGCCGTTGCCCTGCTCGCAGCGGTCGGGCTCGTGGTGGACGGCGGCCTCAAGGTCCGGGCGCTGCAGCGAGCGGACGAGGCCGCCCGCGAGGCGGCACGTGCCGGCAGCCAGATGCTCGACGTTCCCGCTGCCGTCCGCGGCGACGCCGTCGCGGTCGACCCGGCCGGTGCCGCCAGGGCGGCCCGCTCCTACCTCGCGGCAGCCGGGGTGGCGGGCAGCGTGCGCGTGTCGGGGAACGTGGTGACCGTCTCGACGCGCGTCGACTTCACGCCCGTCTTCCTGACGTTCGCCGGAGTCGGCCCCTCCACGGTCACAGGTACGGCCAGCGCGAGACCTGTCAGTGGCGAGGAGGTGCCTTGATGACACGACGGCCACCGCTACCGCCGGACCCGAAGAGGGCCACGACTCGGCCCGGGGTCGCACCTGGGGGACCGCCTGCGGGCGGAACGCGGCGTGCGTTGCAAGCGACCGGAGCGATCATCATCCTCCTCGGGCTCTGCGCGGGTATCCCGCTGGCGCTGCTGACGCTCACGTCGACATCGTTCCCGCGGCGGCCGCCCACGATGGACGCGGTGCTCCACGGCCTCACGGGGGGCGACGACGGCACGCTGTTCCTCGCCGTGCTCACGCTCGCGGCCTGGGCGGGCTGGGCGACGTTCGTCGTTGCCGTGCTGGTCGAGATCCCCGCCCAAGTCCGCGGCGTCCCGCCGCTGCGGGTGCGCGGCCTCGGTGTGCAGCAGACGCTCGCCGGCGGCCTCGTCGCCGCGGCGCTCGCCGTGGTCCTGGTCCCGACCGCGGCAAGTGCGGCCGAGCGACCGGTGAGCGCAGTCGGAACGCCCGCGCGCCCCCTCGTCGCTGCCGCGCCGGCGACCCCCGGGAAGGTCTCGGCTCCCGAGGGCACGGGTGAGGCCGAGCGGCCGCACGTGTCGTCACCCCAGCCGGACGTCGACCGCGCGGAGTATCTGGTCCGTCCCGGCGACACCCTCTGGGACATCGCCGCCGCTCGCTTGGGCGATGGTGCCCACTGGCGCCAGATCGCCGCGCTCAACTATGGGCGCCCTCAACCTGACGGAGACGCGCTGGACCGTGGCCACGTGCTGCGGCCCGGCTGGCGGCTGGCCCTGCCCGCGGCATCAGGCCGGGCCCACCAGCGTGTGGTGCGCGCCGGCGACACCTTGTCGGCCATCGCCGCGGAGGAACTCGGCGACCCGGCCCGCTATCCCGATCTCGTCCGCGCCACGGAGCCGCTCCTGCAGCCGAGCGGCGTTCATCTGACCGACGCGGACGTCATCTACCCGGGTTGGCGGATCGAGGTCCCGGCGGACGGCGGGCGAGTATCGCCCCCAGCGGGGTCCGCCCCCGCAGCCGGTGTCGCACCCCGGACGCCCCCGTCGACAACGCCGCCGGGGGTCGGGCCGGCTCCTACGCCCGCCTCGGTTGCGGGTGAGGCTCCGCTAGACCCCGCTTGGGGCGCCGTCGGTTCGCCGACCCAGGGCGTCGGCCACTCCGCCGCCGCCGCGGTGGCCATGCCACTTGGTTCCGGCGTCGCCGAGGACGTGGATGGGACGGACGCCTTTCTGGACGAGATCCTCGAGGTGCGCACGCTCGCCGGCACCGGCGGACTGCTCGCGGCCTGCCTGCTCCTCCTCCTCGGTGCCCGTCGTGCCCGGCAGCAGCGCCTCCGCCGCCCCGGCGAGCGACTCCCGCTCCCCGCGGAGGCCGTCCAGCAGACCGAGTCCCGGCTGCGCGCGGTCGCCGACCGAGCGGCGGTGGAGAGCGTGGACCTGGCTTTACGGGCGCTCGCGGCCGAGCATCGCGCCGCCGGCCTCCCGCTGCCATCGGTCCGCTCCGCGCGGCTCACCGCCTCGCACCTCGAGCTCTACCTCACCGAGGTGGCGAACCTATCCGCACCGTGGATGGCGACCAGTGATCCGACCGTCTGGGCGATGACGCACGACGAGTTGTCGGCTCAGCTCGAGACGGACACCCGCGCTCCGTTCCCGAGCCTCGTGACCGTCGGGCAGGACCTCGAGGGCGCGCATGTGCTCGTCGACCTCGAGCAGCTCACCGCGCTGGCGATCGAGGGCACACCCGAGGAGACCTTGCCGCTCCTCGCGGCCATGGCGGTCGAGCTGGGCACGAGCCCCTGGGCGGACGATCTGCTCGTCACTCTCGTCGGGTGCCTGCCGGAGCTGCCCGAGACCGTTGCGAGCGGGCGGCTCCGGCACGTCGAGCGCGTGGAGCAGCTCATCGCCGATCTCGAGGGCCGCGCACGTGACGTCGAGAGAGTCCTCCGCGACGCCGGCGTCGACGACCTGGCGTCCGCTCGTGGGAGAGGAGTGGCGGATGACGCCTGGTCTCCTGAGATCGTGCTGCTGGCCGACGACGTCCCATCCCCGTTGCGTGAGCGTCTCGAGCGGGTCCTGTACCAGGTCCCGCACGTCGGGCTCGCCGCTGTCACGTCGGGCACGGCGCTCGGTGAATGGCGCCTCCGCCTCGGCGATGCCGGCCTGGCTCGCCTCGATCCCGTCGGGCTCACCCTGCGGCCGCAACGGCTCGTCGGCGAGGAGTACGAGCACGTCCTCGACCTGCTGCGGACCGCTGACGCCGACCCGGTGCCGGGGCCGACCTGGGCTGCAGCCATCCCGTCCGGTGAGCCGGCCTTGGCCGCGCTGAAGGCACCTTCGCTCGTGCCAGCGCCGGTCGTGGCCACGATCGACGTCCCGTCCGGCGTGAACCCGATCGACGGCGAACCGGTGCAGATCGTGGACGAGGCGAGCGCCTCGGGTGAGGGCGCGGATGCGGGTGTCGTGCGGCTGCGTGCGCGCCCGCCCTACGTCCGGCTGCTGGGCAAGGTCGAGGTCCTGCACGCCACCGGCCCCGAACCCGTCAGCCTCAAGGACGGCAAGGCGGTGGCCAGCCATCTGGGCCGGGCGACGGCCCTCGTCGCCTACCTCGCCTGCCGGCCGCAGGGAGCCACGGTCGACCAGGTCGCCGAGGCCCTCTCACCGGTACGCCGGCTCTCGCCGAGCACGATCTGGTCGCTGGCCAGCCGAACCCGCAAGTGGCTGGGCAGCGACGCCGACGGGAACCCCTACTTCCCGCGGACCTCTGATGCTGGTTCCAACCGGTTGCACCCGGCGGTGCGCACGGACTGGCAGGACTGGCTGGACCTCGTGGGCACCGATGCCGCGGCCACGCCGACACCACACCTGGTGCAAGCGCTGGCGCTGGTGCGCGGCCGCCCCTTCGAAGGGGTCAGCGAGCGGCACTTCGCCTGGGCGGAGCCACTGCGTCAGGACATCCTCGCGGGGGTGGTCGACGTCGCCCACGAGGTCGCCCGCCGTGCCCTCGAGATCCCCGATGCCGCCCTCGCCCGGAAGGCGGCAACGGTCGGCCGCATCGTCGACCCCGCGAACGAGATGCTGTGGCGTGATGCCCTGCGGGCCGAGTACGTCGCCGGCAGCCGCGAGGCACAGCGCCGCCTCGTCGAGCAGGTCTATGCCCTGGCCGACGACCTCGAGAGTGACCTCGAGCCTGAGACGGAACAGCTCATCGCCGAACTCGACCGGTGGAGCGCTTCTCGGGCCGCGCGCTGAGCCGGCCGGCGGTGCTGAGCCGAGAAGCCGCGCGGCGCCGACGGCGGGCGGCGGAGCCGTCGAGAGGCCTGGCGTCGTGGGCCGCGGAGCCGTCGGAGAGGCCCGGCGTCGTGGGCCGAGGGAGCCGGTCGCGGCCACCTGGCGCTGTTACCCTCCGCGCGTGGTTCTGGCAGTGCGGGTCGGTGCAGCGGTGGCTGCGCTCTTCTGGGCGGTGTTCTTCTACGGCCTGATCGACCTTGCCGTGCTGGCGGATCCGCGCGACTTCCTCCCCGTGGTCGCCCTGGAGGCCGGCTGGGGCGTCCTCTTCACGTTCTTCGTTGCCGGGCCGCTCGTCGTCGTCGCGTGGCGGCCACAGGCGGCTGTCGCGGCCGCCGTCCAGCTGTTCCTCGTGACGGTCGCCCTCCTGGTGAGCTGCCTGCTCGGGCTGGACGCCCGTCCGCTCCCCGTCGCCCTCGCGCTCGGTGCCACCGCGGTGCTCCTGCTGCTCGCCAGCGGCACCCACGTGAAGTCTGCGTTCGGTCTCGCCCCCGACCGGCCCCTCGTGGCGCTCGCCATCGCCGCCGCCCCGTTCTGGCTCCTCTACGCCGTGCACGCCTTGAGCGCCTCACGCGGAGGGGGGTCCGCCGACAGTGACATCACCTGGGGCATCGACCACTGGCCCATCCACGGAGCCGCCGCCGTGACCATCGTTCTCAGCTCCGCGGCGGCATCCGTCTGGCCCGGCGGTCGACGGCTGCTCGGCGCGACGACGTGCCTCGCGGGCACGATCCTCGGCGTCGCATCGCTGGCCTATCCCGACTCGAGCGGGGCGATGGCCCACAGCGGCTGGGCCCTCGCGGCGATCCTCTGGTCCGCCGCCGTCGGTCTCCTCTCCAAATCAGCCACCCTCTAGATCAGCGGCGCTGACTGGTCCAGCTTCGTGAGTAGGACGAGGGCCTTCTTGTACTTCTTCGCGACGTCGCGGACGATCGCGCCGTGCGTGTCCGGGTCGTGGTTGACGATCTGCCGGGCGTTGACGGCGTCGAATCCCGCGGCCACGGCGTAATCGGCGAGCTTCTTCCCGGTGAACAACCCGTCCCGCATGCCGACGACCAGGATCGCCGCGGCGGTGGCGGGGTCGGCCGCCCGATCCGGGGTCGCCACGAAGTCGATGTTGCCCAGCGAAGCCAGCTTGCTGATCGCCGCGTACGTCTTCCGCCCCCTGAACTGGACGTAGCCGCGCGCGATGAACGTGAGGAAGTCGCAGCTGCGCGCCGCCAGCTTGACCCCCGCCGGCTGGGCGTGCGGATAGGTGTTGGCGTTCCACGCGGCCACGTCCGCGGCCGTCGAGATCTTCCCGGCGGCCTTGAGCGCCTGCCCAGCCGGGACGTTCCCCGGCAGTGTGTTGTAGCCGGCCTTCAGATTGGGGACGAAGTCGAAGAAGTACGCGTCGCGGGTGAAGACGGTGTCGGTCGAGATGCCGTTGGCGAGCTCCGTGAGATGCCGGCCCATGCCGGACTCGTGGTGGGCGGTCGCCAGCACGTAGCTCACCGCGTCGAGGTCGGCGACGCCCTTCGTGCCGCACGCGCCGAGGATGAGCTCGAGCGCCGCCTGCGCGGAGCCCCCGCCGTTGATGGTCTGCGCGACCGTCAGAGCCCGGCCGACGGCGACGTCCAGGGCCGCGGCCCGGACCCCCGCGACGTCCGCCTGCACATAGCCCGCGTCGTTCGGGAGGACCCCGTTCTTCACGAACTGCGCCGCGTAGAGGAAGCGCGCGGGGTTGTCGAGGGATGCGTTGTGGTCCGTGATCTCCTGGATCAGCTCCGCGTACTTCGCCAGCGGGTCCACCGCCGGGTCGAGGTTGCCCAGCCTCTTCGCGATGACGGCGACGATGTCGGCGTCGTCCAGGAGCTGAAGCATCTGGACGAACTCGTAGACCCTTGAGAACGCGGGATCGGTGACGAGCGACGAGTTGAGGAACGCGGGATCAGACGCGCCGGACGGCGGGAGTCCGTTCGAGGTCGGCGCCGGTGGAGCGGCGGTGACGATGCCCTGATCGGCGAGTGCCTTGCGGATCAAGGCCGCAGTCGCCGTGTGCCGGCCGCCGGCCCCGCCCCCGTTGCCTCCGCCGGACCCGTTGCCGCCGCCCCCAGTCGCCACTGGTTCCGTTGCTGCCTGTCGCCGCCGCCGCGGCCGCGCCGACCGCCGCCAGACCGCCGACGAGCCCATTCGTGCTCGTACCGCTCGCGCCGTCGGCCGCGCCGTCGCCACCCCCCGCGCCGCCGGCGTCCCCGGCCTTGCTGGACTCGTCCGTCGCCGCCCCTCCGGTGTCCTCTGACCAGCCGCGGCGTCCTTCTTGGCCTCGTCCGCCTTCTTGTTGACCGCCGCTCCGGCGTCCGACATCGACTTCTCCGCCGCCGGCTTCTCGGAGAGAGCGTCCGCGAAGGCGTTCAGCATGGTCGCGAGCGCCTGCCCCGAGGCGTTCAGGGACGCCGTCGCCGCCTTGCCCGAGGCGTCGAGGGCCTGGTTCGCCGCGTCGCCGCTGGCGCTCGCGCCGCTCATGTTCCGGAACGCGCCGTTCGTCGTCACCGCCCCCAGCACGCTCGACAGCGTCACCGGGTCGGGGAGGGCCACCGGGCTCTGGATGCTGACCAGCGGCTTGTCGAACGTCGGCAGGTCGGGCGCCTGCGCCGGTGTGTGGGTGCCCGCCATCAGCGCCTGGACCTGCGGCGGCGCCGGCGGCGGCGAGTCCTGCCAGTCGAAGAAGCGGGTGATGTCGAGCTTCTCCGCCGAGTTCGCCCGGCCGAGCACGGCCTCACCGAAGACGCCACCGGTCGGGACGGCGACCGGTGTCGACGCGTGACGCGGGACCGGTCGACGTTCTGACTCGTCCACGACGTCCACTCGTCGTCCTCCTCGTACGTGAACCGGTACACGAGGTAGTTCCCGACGACCTGCAGCGGCTGCGGCGGCAGGTGGTCGACCAGGTTGACGACCGTGTCCCCGAGGGTGAGCTGGAACGGCGCGAGCTGCATGATCCGCGCCTGCGGGTCCTCCCGCAGCCAGATCTGCTGGCTGTAGTACAGCTTGTTCTGGTTCAGCACCGCGCCGAGCTGGGTGAGGGAGGCCGGGGTGCTGACCGTGTAGATCGGCCGGTCGAGGCTGGTGTCGCTCGAGTCGATGAGGAAGCTGCAGTCGAGCCACCGCGCCTGCTCGTCGCGCACGACGCCCAGCTCGAGGCGGACGAAGTAGTTGCCCGAGGCCGGCGGGAACGGCCCGGGCGTGTACGCCGGGTCGACCTCGACCCACACGCGCCGGATGCCGCCGAACGACAAGGCATCCCCGTCCGGCATGTCCGCGGCGACGTCCGCGGGGTCCGCGTCGGCCGCCGCCGACTGCCCGATCCTGACCGTGGTGCCGTCCTCGAGCAGGATGTTGACGGCGACGATCGTCGTCTGCGGCGACGCGTCGCGCATCGGCGCCCAGCGCACGTTGGCCAGCTGCAGCCGGTAGTCGAGGGTGATGTGGTCGAGGTCGCCCGTGTAGACGATGAGACCGTCGCGGGTCAGCTCGCGCGCGTTCAGGTCGAGGGCCGGGCGGAACATGCCGGCCAGCAGGTACCCCCAGTCGGGCACGGGGAACGAGAGCGCGGCCAGCGGCAGGCGGGTGGGACCGGCGGCGAAGTCCAGCCCGTAGCCCCCGGCGCCCTCCTGCAGATCGGCGAGCAGCGAGCGGGTGCCGCTGTCGAGGGCCGCCGCCTTGAGGATGGGCAGGTACCGGATGATGTTGCGCTCGTCGGAGAAGTCGATGGGCTTCATCGGCAGGAAGATGCAGCGCTCCGCGTTCTCGAGCCGCGCCTCGGTCTCGTAGACCTGCACGAGCTCGTAGTACTGCACGGTCAGGGCGTGCATGTGGTTGTAGTTCGTCACCGTCCGGGTCGCCAGGTGCTCCGACTGCGCCTGGTTCACCTCGCTGATCGACGCCGCCCGCTGGCTCCGCAGCGACGACGACACCTGCTGGGTGGCGTCGTTGATGTTCTGCTGCAGATTCGTGGCGATGTCCCGGCTGCCGGTCGACACCGTGTGCGTGGCCGCCACCTGCTGGTTCATCGCCCCGGACGCCGACCCGACGAGGAACCCGGCGAGCCCGCCCACACTCTCCCTCGACGGACGTCGACTCCGTGGACGTCACCGACGACCCGCTGGTGAACTCGTTCGCGACGCTGTTCGCGATCTGCGAGACGGTGCGCGCACGGTCGTTGCTGCTGTTCAGCCGCTCCGACTCCGAGAGCGACTGCTGGGTGGCCGCGGACGACTTGTTCGTCCAGTCGATCACGGCGATGTTCGTGCTCTCGCCCGGGGCGAGCGGCAGGCTGTGCAGCAGGTGGCCCTTCGCGACCCCCGACCGGCCGCCACACGTGCGAGTACGTGAGCCTGGCGCCGTAGCGCAGGTGGTCGAAGCCGGCCTGCGGCTCGGCGGTGATGTCGAACAGGACGCCGCCGAGGTTCTTGGCGGGCGCCTCGAAGGGCCCCTGGAACATCACCACGGTCGAGTACTGGTGCTGCTCGATGCCGAACTCGCCGCTCTTCGGCACGAGCTCGGCCGGCGACTCGGGGTCGACGTCCGAGCCGAAGGCGGGGTTGTACGCCTCGATCATGATCGCCTTCGCCGCCCAGGAAGGGCGGCCAGTAGGGCGAGGTCGCGGACCGTCGCCACGCCGAGCTGCTGCTGGAGGGTCGCGCTCGTCGCGGCGTCGATGCCCGTCAGGGCGGCGAGGTCGGCGTAGGGAAGGTCCGTGGTCGGCGTGGTCGCGGCACCGTCGTCCACGAGGGACGACGGCGCGCGGCCGAACCGCCGCATCACCGACCGCGGGTCCTCGCCGGCGGCCACGATGCGCGCGGCGTTGTCGAAGACCGTCGAGACGGACAGGTCGAAGACCGTGGATACGCCGAGCGCGCCGATGGCGGTGGCCGCCGCATCACCGACGCCCAGCAGCACTGACGGCGGACTCGCCAGCACCTGCTCGATCTGCAGGTCGCCGAACTGCGACTTCACGAACGTCTGGAACGCCATGACGCCTCTTCCTGCACCTCGTCGTGACAGCTCGGTTCGGACAGCTCGGTTCAGGCTCGGGCTCGGCTTCGAGCGGTCAGGCGAGCAGCACGGCCGCGGCCGGCCCCAGCGCCTCGAGCACCGAGCCCGAGGCCGCCCCCGACGCCGGCGATCGCGTCGGCCCCGCCCGCGCCCACCACGTCGCGCCCCCCCCCGCCGCGTCCGCCGGAGGTGCCGGCGTCGACCGCCGCCCCCGCGGCGTCCGTCCCCCTGCGCCCGCACCGCCCCCCCTCCGTTGCCGGCGAGGTTGAACAGCGAACCGAGGCCCTTGGCGGTCTTCGTGAGGTTCTCCCCCGTTACCGCCGCCCGCCTTGACGAGCTTGCCGAACGCGTCGGTGATCGCCTTGAGCGTGTCGGTCGCCTGTTTCGCCGCGGCGATGTCGCCGTCGCGGGACGCCTCGAGGCTGGCCTTGAGCAGCCCTCTGGTGATGTCGAGCCCGCTCATGTCGTTGAACAGGTTCGACACCATCAGCGTCTTGAGCAGCGCGTCGCTGTTGCCCAGGGCCGGGATGGCCAGCGGGTCCTGCAGCGACAGGACGGCGTCGGCCGCGGCGCCGACCATCGGCGCCCCGATCCTGGTCTGGCGCCCCTGCTGCACTGGCGCGATCTCGGGGGCGAGGTTGGGGATGGGGGACTCCTGCCACTTCCAGAAGCGGGTGAGGTCGAGCTTCTCGGCGGAGTTGAACTCGCCGAGCACGCCCTCGGCGAAGACACCGCCCGTCGGCAGCGGCACCAGCGACACCTGCGGCACCGTCTGCGCGGTCTCGCGCTTCTTCCAGGAGAGCCACGCGTCGTCGAGCTCGTAGGTGAACGGGAAGGCGAGGTAGTTGCCGGCGACGGTGACGGGCGCCGGGTCCATCCACTCCACGACGCGCAGCGGGGTGCCGTCGACCATGCACTCGTACGGTGCCAGTTGCATGATCAGCGATTGTCGGTCGGCCCGCAGCCAGACCGCCTGGCTGTAGTGCAGCTGCTCGGCCATCAGCCGCGACGCGACGTCGGCGACGTCCACCGGGGCGTGCGCCTGCAGCACGGTGACGTCGGCGGCCTCGCTGCGGGAGGCGACGAAGCTCGCGTCGACCCAGGTGGTCCTGCCACGCAGCTGGATGCGGAGCCACAACCGCACGAGGGAGTGGTCCGAGGGGCTCGTCCCCGCCGCGGCCACGAGCGAGACCTGCAGGGCGCGCAGCCGGTCGAGCGGGATGCCGCCGCCGAGGCCGCCCTGCGCGCTCTCCGTCGCGGTGCGGTCGTCCGGGCCGGTCAGCACCGACGTCGTGCCGTCGGCGAACTGCAGCGTGGCCGCCGAGACCTCGTCGCCGTTCCACGCGACGCCGCGCACGACCGCCTCGCGGTCGAGCTCGAACCACCGGAAGCCGGCGCGGTCGTAGTTCTCCACCTGGCGGGCATGGACGGCGGCCGCCGCGTCGGCACCGAGAACGGCACGCTGGGCGCTGATCCGCGTCTGCAACTGCTGCAGGCGCAGGCGCTTCTCGACCGCGGCGGCGAGGGCCAGTGCCGGAGCGGCGGCGTCCGTGCTGTCGGGCCGCGGCGCGAGCGCCGTCCCCGCCTCGGCCTTGACCTGTTCGAGGGCGGCCGCGGCGAAGCGGTCGAAGGGGAACTCGAGCACCACGGTGTGCCGCAGCTGCAGGAGCAGGTCGCGGGTCTCGCGGTCGAGCGCGGCACCGGCGAGGACGCCCGAAGTAGCGGCGCAGGATCTGCTCGTCGCGGAAGTTCAGCAGCCGCATCGGGATGAAGATGCAGCGCTCGATCCGGTCGAGGACCGTCCTGGTCTCCCAGGTCTGGACCACCTCGTAGTACTGCATCGACAGGGCGTGCATGTGGTTGTTGTTGACGACGACGCGCGTGTTGATCGTCTCGCTGTCGCCCTCGCTGACCTCACTGACGATGGCGGCGCGCTTGGTGCGCGCCAGGGCGGAGTTCTGCTGCGTGCGCGCGTCGATGCTCTGCACGGCGCTGGCGCCGACCGAGCGGTTGCCCGACGAGGTCGAGTAGGTGCCTGCGAGCCCGAAGCTGCCGCCGACCGAGGCCTGCCCCCGAGCAACCCCAGCAACCCGGACGTCGACGCGCTGGTGGTGACCGACGTC
This sequence comes from uncultured Actinomycetota bacterium, assembly GCA_963794075.1. GTDB lineage: Bacteria > Actinomycetota > Actinomycetes > Actinomycetales > Kineosporiaceae > DATKNA01. The sequence continues at coordinate 47,549 of CAWCCY010000016.1, read as the reverse complement.
GACCCGGCCACCGAGTCACCGCTCTGGAACTCCCGCGCGACGGCCGTCGTGACCTCCGAGATGGCCGTCGAGTTGCTCAGCGCGTTCGAGAGGTCTTCGGCCTGCGCCTGCTCCTCCTGCGTGCCCGCCGCCACGCGGCGCAGCCAGTCGACGACGGTCAGACGGGTGCTCTCACCGGGAGCGAGCGGCAGGCTGTGGAGCAGCTGCCCCAGGGCCACGGCCTTGGGCGACCACGACTGGGTGAAGTGCAGGACGGCGCCGAAGGCGACGTCGTCGAAGCCGATCGGCGACAGCGCGGTGATGTCGATGAGCCCGCCGTCCCAGGCCCGCTCCTTCGACGGCTTGCTCTCGATGAGCACCGTGCTCGTGTAGTGCACCTGGTGGGTGGCGAGCGCCCCGGTACGCGCCACCAGGTCCGCCGGCTCCTCCCGGTCGAAGCCCATCGCCCTCTCGGGGGCCAGGGCCTCGGTGAGCAGCTTGACGGCGGCGAGGTACGGCGGCCACTGCGCGAGGTCGCGCACGGACGTCACGGCCATCGTGTCGTGCAGCGCCGTCGCCAGCGCGCCGTCCACGGCGACGAGCGTGTCGACGGGCTCCCCGGGCAGATCGGCCAGGGTGTCGCCGGGATTCTGCGGAACGATCAGGTCGGTGGGCGGGGCGCCGTGCCGCGCCACGACCGACGTGGGATCGCCGGCGGCCTCGACGACGTGGGCGGCGTCGCGGAACGGCCGCGCCAGCGCCAGGTCGTACACGGTCGCGACCGGAATGGTCGCGAGCGTGGCCTCGGCGTCGGCCGAGACGCCGAGGAGAACCCCCGGCGGCGACTGCAGGATCTCGCGGAGCTCGAGCTCCATGAACTCGGTCTTGACGTGAACGCGATACGTCATGACGAGCACCCGGGGATCCGGGCGCACCTGTGGACGACGGACATGTTCCACCCCCTCGGCGGCTCCCCGCGCTGCCAGGATGAGCGGCGTGGGAGCGGCCTCGGCCGTCACGCTAGGACCGCACCGTCGGGAGGGTCAACGTCTTGACATGCGGCGATGTCAGTGGCAAGAGCGGGCGATCTGATGCGCGGGGCGACAATGGCGTCATGAGCGTCAAGGTCGAGCTCGAGAAGCTCCTCGAGGTCGCGGCCGGGTTCGAGACCGTGCCGTTGCTGCTGACCACCGACGCCGACCTCCGTCCCCGCGCGGCCGCGGTCGCGGTGGAGTGGGACGGCGAGGTGGCCACGGTCCGCGCCGGCCACCGGTCGGTGGCGAACGCGGGCGAGCGCGCGCTCGTCAGCCTGCTCTGGCCGGCCCCGCCCGGTGAGCGCTTCGCCCTGCTCGTCGACGGCACCGTCGAGGGCACCGCGTCTGACCCGGCGCAGCAGGGCCCGAAGGCGGGCGGCTACGTGACGGTCCACGCCACCCACGCGATCCTGCACGTCGTCGGCCGCCCGCACTGACGGAGCGGCGCGGGCGGCCGTCGACGGGTCGCCCAATGACCGAGCAAGCCGCGTCAACCTCACGTCGGCGCATGCCGAACCGGGTCGCCGCCACACTGGTGACGTGACCGACGAGACCACCCCGTTCGCAGCGACGCCCGAGCCGCCGTACGTCGCCGTGATCTTCACGTCGCTGCGGAGCGAGGGCGATCACGGCTACGCCGAGACGGCGGCCGAGATGGAGCGGCTCGCGGCGCAGCAGCCCGGCTACCTGGGCATCGAGGCCGCCCGCGACGGCCTCGGGATCACGGTGTCGTACTGGCGCGACGAGCAGGCCGCCCGCTCCTGGAAGCAGGTCAGCGATCACCTCCGCGCCCAGCGGCGTGGCCGCGAGGTCTGGTACACGGACTACGTGGTGCGCGTCGCGACCGTGACCCGCGAGTACGGGATGCGGGCCGAGTAGCCGCCGCTACCGCTGTCTAGCCGCGTCTACCCCGGCTGGCTAGCCACGGGTAGCGTCGTCCGTCAGGAGCAGCACCTTGCCCACGTGGTCAGAGGCCTCGATCCGGCGGTGCGCGGCAGCGGCGTCGCCCAGCGGGTAGGTGCGGTCGACCACGGGCCGCACCTTCCCGTCGCCGAGCAGCGGCCACACGTTCTCGCGGACGCTCGCGACGATCGCCGCCTTCTCGTTCGCCGGGCGAGCGCGCAGCGACGTCGCGAGCACCGCGGCTCGCTTCGCCATCAGCGCTCCGAGGTTCAGCTCGGCCTTGGTGCCGCCCTGCATCCCGATGACGACCAGCCGGCCGCTCGTCGCGAGCACGTCGAGGTTGCGGCCGAGGTAGGCCGCGCCCATGTTGTCGAGGACGACGTCCGCGCCGGCGCCGCCCGTCGCCCCACGCACCTCGGCGACGAAGTCCTGCTCGCGGTAGTTCACGAGGATCGTCGCGCCGAGCCGTTCGCAGGCCGCGAGCTTCTCCGGTGTGCCCGCGGTGACGGCGACGCGCGCGCCCACCTGCACGGCGAGCTGGATCGCCATCGTGCCGATGCCGCTCGACCCGCCGTGCACGAGCAGTGTCTCGCCGGGCCGCAGCCCGGCGAGCATGAAGACGTTGCTCCACACCGTGCAGGCGACCTCCGGCAGCGCCGCGGCCTCCACCAGCCCGACGCCCGAGGGCACCGGCAGCAGCTGGCCGGCCGGGACGGCGACGCGCTCGGCGTACCCGCCGCCCGAGAGCAGGGCGCACACCTCGTCGCCGGCCGACCAGCCCTCGACGCCGTCCCCGACCTCCGCGACGCGCCCGCTGACCTCGAGCCCGGGCCACTCCGGGGCGCCTGGCGGTGGCGGGTAGTGGCCCTGCCGCTGCAGCAGGTCGGCCCGGTTGATCCCCGCGGCGGCCACCTCGACGACGACCTCGCCGGATCCGGCGACGGGATCGGGCACGTCCGCGACCTGCAGGGCCTCTGGACCGCCGGGACTCCGGACGACGACCGCGCGCATGCCCCGAACCTAGCCGGGGCGCCCACTCGCGGCCCGGCGGGGAGAGACTGATCAGCGATGAGCGGGACGAGCACGAGCCAGGAGCAACCCGGGTCGCCGGCCGAGCCGCCCGCGCCGGCCGGGCCGGCGGGGCCGGTGCGGGTGCCGGCGGCGCGGCCGCGGTGGCGCCGGGTGCTGCGCGCCGTCGCCGCGGTCGTCGCGTCGCTCTGGGTCGTCGTCACGCTCGCCGCCTTCGGCTACGACGTCACCACGGGTGAAACCCTGGCCCGGCCTCCGCTCGACGCCGACGGCCACGACGTCCGCACGGGCGATCTCGTGACCCACTACGAGCAGTGGGGCACGACCGGGCCGCCGATCGTGCTCGTGCACGGCTTCCTCGAGTCCGCGTGGGTGTGGCACCTGGCCGGCCCGCGGTTGGCGGCGCAGGGCTACCGGGTCTACGCCATCGACGTCCGTGGTTTCGGGTACACCGAGCGGCGCGGGCCGTACACCCTGGCGAGCGACACGGAGCAGCTCGGGGCCTTCCTCACGGCGCTGCACCTGACGCCGGCGGACGGCGCCATCCCGGTGCTCGTGGGGCACTCGAGCGGCGCCGCGATCGTCACCGACCTCGCCCGGCTGCAGCCCGCCTCGGTGCGCCGGATCGTGCTCATGGACGGCGACGGCACCCCGTACGGTGTCGGGCCCGGCTGGATCCACAGCCTGTTCGTCGACCCCTACGCGACCGCCGTCATCCGGCTCCTGACCCGGCGCCCGTCACTCGCCGCGGACGCTGTGTACGGCAGCGCCTGCGGCCCGGGGTGCCCGCCCTTCGACGCCGACGCGTGGACCAGGCCGATGCGCGTCGCCGGGGCCGAGGCGGCCCTGAAGGAGATCCTCGGTCAGCCCCTGATCGGGCTGACCTACGCCGAGGAGGAGCAGGTGCGCGCGCCCGCGACGGTCGTCTACGGCAGCGAGGACCCGCAGATGACGGCGGATCAGGCGGCCGCCACGGCTCAGCGGCTCCGGACCACCGACGTCGTGCCGCTGGCCGGGGCGAACCACCTCGGCATGCTCAGTCACCCGGCCTTGCTGGCCGAGGTGCTCGCCCGAGCCGCCCGCTGAGGGTCACGCCTCGCCGCCGGCCGCGAGCAGCCGCTCGGCGCGGGCCAGGTCATCGGGGGTGTCGAGGTCGAGCGCCTCGCGCGGATCGACGGGCACGCGGGCGAGCCGCAGACCGGCCACGAGGTCGCGCAGGCGAGCCCCCTCGGGGTCGGCGGCCGACAGCGCCCGGCGCAGCGGCTCCGCCCGGTACACCCCGAGCAACGGCTGGTCGCGCCCGGAGGGGTCCACGCCGATCACCCCGTCGAGGGCCTCGTCGGGCAGCGCCGCCAGCAGTCGCGGCACGGCGGCGCCGGCGAACGGCGCGTCACCCGCGCCCACGACGACGAGCCGCACCGCCGGGTCCAGGGCCGCGACCGCGGCGGCCAGACCCGCCACCGGCCCGCCGCCAGGCGGCTCCTCGCGCACCCATCGGACGCCCTCGAGGCCGGCCCGCGCAGGGTGATCGGGCGGCGCGGCGATGACGGCGTCCGCCAGGGTCAGGCCGGCACCGGCCGCCAGGCCCCGGACGGCGCGCTCGAGCACCGGCCGGCCCCCCAGCAGGACGGCGGTCTTGTCACGCCCCGTCCACCGCCGGGAACCCCCGCCGGCCAGGACGACGACCGCACCGCGCACCCACCGAGTGTCCCCCTCACGAGGAGTAGGGTCGCAGCGTCGGCGCGCCCCACGGGACCCGCCGATCGGCGCAGACGCAGCGAAGCCGGTGAGATCCCGGCGCTGTCCCGCAACTGTGTGCGGCCGTCTCGAGAGAGCGGTCGCGAGTCAGGTCGCCTGCCTGCGCCGGTCCTCGACCCTCGAGGTAAGGGTCGCGCGACGGGCGAGGGACCCGCGTGCGGACCTGCCCGCAGCTGTCCGGAGAAGATCATGCGACGCTCCACACCCGCCCCCCGGCGGACGCTCGTCGCGGCCCTCGCCGCACCGGCCCTCGCCGTGCTCGCCCTCCTGGGTGGCTGCGGCAGCACGTCCGCCGGCACCACCTCCACGTCGGCCGCCTCGGCACCGGCCCCCTCGAACGCCTCCGCGTCGAACGGGGCCGCAGGTACGCAGGCCGCCACCTTCCCGGTCACGGTGACCGGTGCGAACGGCCCCGTCACGATCACCGCCCAGCCCAAGAAGATCGTCGTGCTGTCGCCGGCCGACACCGAGATCCTCTTCGCGATCGGCGCCGGCCCGCAGGTCGTCGCCGTCGACGACCAGTCGAACTACCCGTCCGGGGTGCCGACGCAGAAGAACCTCTCGAGCTACAAGCCGAACGCCGAGGCCGTGGCCCAGTACGACCCGGACCTCGTCGTGCTCTCGAACGACGACGGCGGCATCGTCGCGGCCCTGAAGAAGCTGAGCGTGCCCACCCTCGTCCTCGCCGCGCCCACCTCGGTGGACGCGAGCTACGCGGAGTACACGGCGCTCGGCCAGGCCACCGGCCAGGTCACCGAGGCGGCCGCGGTGGCCCAGGGCGTCAAGGACCGGATCGCGAAGGCCGTCGCGTCGGTGCCGGCGTCGGGTCGGGGGCTGAAGGTCTACCACGAGCTCGACCAGACCTATTACTCGGTGACGAGCGACACCTTCATCGGCAGCATCTACAAGGCCTTCGGGCTGCAGGACATCGCCGACCAGGCCAAGGGCGCGAACACCGGTTACCCCCAGCTGTCGGCGGAGTACATCGTCAAGGCCGCGCCCGACCTCGTCGTGCTGGCCGACACCAAGTGCTGCAAGCAGAACGAGCAGAGCCTGGCCCAGCGGCCGGCGTTCGGCTCGATCCCGGCGATCAAGAACGGCAAGGTGCTCGCCGCGGACGACGACGTCGTCTCGCGGTGGGGCCCCCGGACGGCGGACTTCGCCGAGCTCGTCGCGAAGGAGCTGGGTGGCCGGTAGTGGCCGATAGTGCTCTGAGCCAGGGCCTGCGCGAGGGCCCGGCTCTCGACGCCGGGTGGCGGCGCCGCGCGTGGGCCCTCGGGGCCGCGGCGGCGCTGCTGCTCGTCGCGGTCGTCCTCGGGGTCGCGGTGGGCACCGTCCCCCTCGCCCCGGGGCAGGTCGTCTCCACCCTGCTGGCGAAGGTCGGCGTGCACGTGGGCACTCCGCTGGAGGGCCTGCAGGCGCAGATCCTGCTCGTGCTGCGGCTGCCCCGGGTGCTGCTCGTCGCCCTCGTCGGCGGCGTGCTGGCCATGGCCGGCGCCGGCTACCAGGGTGTCTTCCGCAACCCGCTCGCCGACCCCTACCTGCTCGGGTCGGCGGCGGGCGCGGGCCTGGGCGCGACGCTCGTCATCGCCTACACCCCGGCGGGGATCGGGCCGATCGGCACGGTGCCCGCCGCTGCCTTCGTCGGCGCCCTCGGCGGCGTCGGCCTGGCGTACCTGCTGGGCACCGTCGCCGGCCGGGCCGGTGGGGGGAACAGCACGATCACCCTGCTGCTGGCCGGGATCGCGGTCAGCTCCTTCCTCACGGCCATCCAGACGTTCGTCCAGCAGGCCCACACCGACCAGCTGCGCAGCGTCTACTCCTGGATCCTCGGGCAGCTGGGTCAGGCCGGCTGGGGTGACCTCGCCCAGGTGCTGCCGTACGCCATCGTCTCGTCGGTGGTGCTGCTGGCGTCCACCCGCGCGCTCGACGTGCTCGCCGTCGGCGACGAGGAGGCCGCCACCCTGGGCCTGCGGCCGCAACGGGTGCGGCTCGTCGTGCTGGCGGCCGCCTCGCTCGCGACCGCCGCCGCGGTCGCCGTCAGCGGGCTCATCGGCTTCGTCGGGCTCGTGGTGCCGCACGTCGTGCGGCGGCTGGCGGGCGGGTCGTACCGGGTGGTGCTCCCCGTCTCGCTGATCGGCGGCGGGGCCTTCCTGGTGCTCGCCGACCTGGTCGCGCGCACCGTCGTCGCGCCGGGGGAGCTGCCGATCGGGGTCGTCACGGCCTTCGTCGGTGCACCCTTCTTCGCGGCTCTGCTGGGATTGGGTGGCGGCGGGCGCTGACTTCTGGCACAACTTCTGTCAAGGCCTCGTCCGTCTCGCTGGACAGGGCCGGCAGCCGCGGGGGTGGGCACGAGCGGCGTTGAGAAGGGACGGATCGTGGAGGACTCCTGGGCGGGGGCTCTGCTCGAGGTGCGCGGGGTCGGGGTGACTCGGGGCCGTGCGCGCCTGCTCGACGGCGTCGACCTCGTCGCCGAGCCGCGCTCGTGGACGGCCGTCGTCGGGCCCGAACGGGGCCGGCAAGTCCACCCTGTTGCGCGCCCTCGCCGGGCTCGTCCCGCACGACGGCTCGGTCCTCCTCGACGGCCGCGTCACCCGCTCCTTCTCCGCCCGGGAGCGCGCGCAGGAGGTCGGCTACGCACCGCAGATCCCCGTGCTGCCCGAAGCCGTCACGGTCGCCGAATACGTGCTCCTGGGGCGCACCCCCTACCGCTCCCTGCTCGCCGGGCCGCGTCGCGACGACCGCGACATCGTCGGCGCCGCGCTCGAGCGGCTGGAACTCACCGCGTTCGCGAACCGGGCCCTGCGCACCCTGTCGGGCGGTGAGCGGCAGCGGGCCGTCCTGGCCCGGGCGCTCGCGCAGCAGCCGCGGCTGCTGCTGCTCGACGAGCCGACCGCGTCCCTCGACCTCGGTCACGCCCAGGGGGTGCTCGAGCTCATCGACGAGCTCCGCCGCGAGCAGGGCCTCACCGTCGTGACGACGATCCACGACCTGGTGCTCGGGGCGCAGTACGCCGACCGGCTGGTGCTGCTGGCCGGCGGCCACGTCGTCGCGACCGGCCGCCCGGCAGAGGTACTCACGAGCCAGGCGCTGGCCACCCACTACGGCGCGACCGCCGAGGTCAGCGTCGACGGCGCCGGCGTCCGCGTGCACCCCGTGCGGCCCTCGCTCGTGACGCGGGGGTGACCGGCGCGGGCGGCGTCCAGGTCCTGAGCCGTACCGAGGGCGGCCGGGACTGGCCGGTGCTCGCCCGGCGGCTCGGCCCCGGCTGGCGGGCCGTGTCGACCGGGCTCGTCGGCGGCGGGCTGGGGCCGTGCGCCTGGTGGCTCGACGCCCAGGTCGACAAGGAGTACTTCAACCCCGACCCGGTCGGCGCACGCCCGCGCGATCGCCGCCGGGCTCGGCCTCGACCCGGACGCCGGCTGCGCGATGCTGACCGCCGCCGAGGTCCGCCGCTGGACGGCGGGCACGGACGAGGGCGTCGAGGTCGCGGCGACCGTCGGTCTGGGCCTGCCGGTGTACGCCGCCGTGTCGCCGGAGGAGGCGGAGCGGGAGGGGCGGGCCGCCGTCGGCACGATCAACGTCCTGGTGGTGGTGCCCGCGCCCCTGTCGGACGCCGCGCTCGTCAACGCCGTCGTCACGGTCACGGAGGCGAAGGTGCAGGCGCTCGTCGAGGCGGGCGTGGCCGGCACGGGCACCTCCTCGGACGCCGTCTGCGTCGCCTGCCCCTTGCCGTCGGGACTGCCGGCCGGCGAGGTCGAGCCCTACGGCGGCCCGCGATCGCTCTGGGGTGCCCGCATCGCCCGCGCCGTCCACCGTGCGGTCGCCGACGGCACCGAGGACTGGCTCGCGCTCCGATCGCGGTGACACCATGACGGGGTGACCGCGACGGCGACCGTCACGGCGTGGAGCGTGCTCGACACCCCTGTCGGCGAGCTGCTCCTCACGACGGACGGCGCCGCGCTGACGGCGGTGTACTTCGAGCGGCACCGCGGCGGGTCCGACGAGCGCCCGGGGACGGCGCGCCGGCCCGGCGCCCGCGCCGACGACCAGCCGGTTCTCGCCGCCGCCCGGACCCAGCTGGGGGAGTACTTCGACCGGCGCCGCCGCACCTTCGAGCTGCCGCTCGCACCCGTGGGCACCGCCTTCCAGCGCAGGGTGTGGACGGCGCTGCTCGACATCCCCTTCGGCACGACGACGTCCTACGGCGAGGTGGGCCGCCGCCTCGGCCTGCCGCCGAGCGCCTCGCGCGCGGTGGGCCTGGCCAACGGGGCCAACCCGATCTCGATCATCGTGCCGTGCCATCGGGTGATCGGCGCCGACGGCTCCCTCACCGGCTACGGCGGCGGCCTCGACCGCAAGCGCTACCTGCTCGACCTCGAGGCCGACCTGCTGTTCTGAGCGGCCTCACGCCTGCGGCGGGGCCACCTGGCTGATCAGCGCGAGGGTGTTGCCCTCGCCGTCGTCGAAGAACGCCATCCACTCCTCGATGCCGTCGTCGTGCTTGTGGATCATGTGCGGCGCCCCCTGGAAGGCCACGCCCCTGCCGGCGAGGTCCTCGTATGCGGCCGAGATGTCGCCGACGGTGAAGTAGATGATCGACCCCGGCGCCCAGCGCTCCTCCGGCACGCCCTGCAGGTAGAGGCGCGTCCCTCCGCAGGCGAAGAACACGAGCTCGCCGTAGGCGAACAGCAGCGGCAGGCCGAGCACGTCGCGGTAGAAGGCGGTGGCCCGCTCGGCATCCTTCACGTGCAGGGCGACCTGCCCGACGCCGTGATCCTGCCGCCGTGCGTACCCGATCCGGTCACGTCGTCCTCCTGGCGGTGCGTGGACTGCGGCGTCGATCCAGGGCCCGACGATATCCACGCCCGCTGCGATGTCCACCGGCCCGCTCCAGCCGGGCCGGTGGGACGCCGATGACCCTCCGGTGACGTCCCTGCGCTCCGGGTCGGCCGTCGGCACCTCGCTGGAGGCCGATCTCGTGGTGATCGGCTCCGGGCCGGCCGCCGTCCGTCGCGCCCTCGGGGCCGCGGCCCGGGGTCGACGGGTCGTCCTGGCCGCCCGCCGGCCGCCGTCCCTGCGTGGCGACCGTGACGTGGCGGCGGCCTTGCTCGCGGCGCTGCCTCCCCTCGGCGACGACGGCGGCTGGCCGGCGGCGCGAGCCGTCGCCCGCCGGCGGTTCGAGCTGGCCGCCCTCCGTACGGATCGGCTGCTCCGGGACGCCGGCATCCGGGTACTCATCGGTGAGGTGCACGTCGCCGATCCGCGTCTCGTCACCGTCACTGCTCCCGGCTCCGACCTCTCGGTCCGGGCCCGTCGCGTCGCCGTCGTGCCCGAGCCGATGCCTGTGCGGCCCGACCTGCCCGGCTCCTTCGAGACCCGCGCGCTGACCGCGGCGGACGTGCTCGAGCTCGCCGAGCTGCCGGCGTCCGTCGCCGTGCTCGGTGCCGGCGCCACGGGTTGCGAGCTGGCGCAGGCGTTCGCCCGCGCCGGAGCCGCCGTCACGGTGCTCGAAGCGGAGCCCCGCCTGCTGCCGGACCTCGACCCGGCGGCGTCGGCCCTCGTCGCCGGCGCCCTGGCCGCCGACGGCGTCCGCGTGCTGACCGGCACCCGCGCCGAGAAGCTGGCGCCCACCCTCGACGGCGGTGCCTGGATCGGTGCCACCACGGACGTCGCCGCCGAGTGCCTCGTGCTCGCGACCGGCTGGTCGGGCGGCCCCGGCGACGAGACCGTGCGGCTCGTACGGACCGATCCCGCGGTGCTCGTCGTGCGGTCGCCGCGTCCGTCGAAGGCGAGCGTCGCCGTCGAGGCCGACCCCCTGGACGCCGGCCGGCTCGCCCGCGCCCTCGTCGAGGCGCCGCCCGACGGCAGGGTCGTGCGGCGCCTGCGCGCGCTGACACGCCGGCCGACCGGGTCACGCGTCGTCGAGCTCACCGTCGCCGGCCCCGACGTCGCAGGTCTGGCCGGCCCGCTGGCGCACGCCCTCGCAGCCGGTGTCACCCTCGCCGAGCTGGCCGCGCTGCCCCACCCACCCGACTCCCCGCTCGCGACCTTGCCCACCGCACCCCTCCTTTGTCGGTGATCAAGGAATTCTCGGCCGACTTGTCCACAGCGTCGGCAACCTCGCCGAGAATTCCTTGATCACCGCGAGGAGGATGACGAGGTCGTCAGCGTGGGGGCGTGCCGTAGTCGGTGTCCCAGTCGAGGACGCCTCCGTCGGTCAGCGCCTTCACGTGCGTCAGCGCGGCCGCCGCGTCGGCCCAGGCGGGGTCGACGCGCCCGGGCGCGATCGGTGGGGTGAACCACTCGGCGACCGCTGCCGGGATCCGGTAGCCCACGGCGAGGTCGGTGTAGAGCGGCAGCCGTGCCGAGACGGCCAGGCTGAGGTCGCGGTGCGCACGCAGGGCGGTCCGCAGCCGCACCCATCGGTACCGGTCGGTGCCGGTCTGCGACGCGATGTCGCCGTCCCGGCCCGTGAATCGCGCCCGCAGCTCCCGCCCCGCGTGATGCCCGCGCAGCGCGAGCCGCAGCACCTCGGCGGCGTCCGGCGCGAGGCCGCCGGCTGACACGGACCCCTGCCGGACGACTCCCAGGCGGCCGCGCGACCCCTGCCGCCCGAGCTCGGTGCGATCGCGCCAGCCCGATCGCGCGGCGAGCACGGCCCGCGCGTACGCCCACGGCCCACCGAGCGGCACGGCGAGGTCCGGGCCGGGGGAGGTGTCGTTCTCGGGCACCTCGACCCAGTCGCCGGCCGCGGCGTCGTCGCCCGCGACCGGCACGACGGCGAGCCCGAAGGTCGGCCAGCGGGGCAGCGGCGTGTCGAACATGGTGACGTCGGCGTCGCCCGCGCCGGCCCCGCAGAGCCAGTGCGCGGTCACCCCGTCGTCGGGCGCGACCCGGTACAGGGGTGTCGCTCGCATCAGCCCGGGTGTGGCGGCGGCGAGCCGCGCGGCGACGATGACCGGCATGTCGGCCGCGGCGGGCATCGGCAGCAGCGGGGAGCCGTGCCGGGGGCAGACGGGGGTGTGGTCGCCGGGGCCGTCGTCCGCGGCCGGTGCGGCGGCGGTCAGCTGCTCGACCACCCGCGTCGGCAGACCACCGGCGAGGCACGGGCCGCAGAACCACCAGCCCTCGGCGAGCGGCAGCTCGACCGGACGCCCCGTCGTGACGTCGGTGGCGACGAGCCGGAGGTCGACGGCGCGCAGCTCGGGGTCGGCTGCCGAGCGCCGGAGCAGCTCCGCGTCGCCCTCGGCCCGCCCCGCGCGGCGCAGCCACAGGTCGCCGAAGGTCAGGGCCCGCCGGCTCTGCTGCGTCGGCGAGTCGAGCCGCACGCCCGCGTCGTCGAGCAGCCCCGGCTGCTCCGGGGGCATCCCGGCGAGGTCGTCGAGCACGTCGGTGGCCCAGGTCAGGAGCGGCGGGACGCCGTCGGCGGCGGGCACACCGGCGAGCCGGTCGAGCAGCTCCGACAGGCGGCTGGGCGGCCGGCCGCCGTCGGCGAGCGGCACGCCCGGCACCAGGCCGTACTGCTCGGCCCCGGCCGTCTCCTCGAGGAGCCCGCGCAGGCCCAGGGCGGCCCCCAGCAGGTGGGCGGCCGCGCCCGCGAGGAGCACGGTGACGACCAGCACCGGCGCCAGCACCGCCACCACCCAGGGCGCGACGGTCGGCGACCGCAGCAGCGCCACCGTGAACCCGACGGCGGCGAGCACGACGCCGGCCCACACGAGTGCCACCGCCACGCGGGCGCCCCGGCCGGGAACCGCGGCGAGGGCCGCCGCGATGGCCAGACCCCGCCGGCGCCGGGCCGCCACGGCGGCCACGAGCCTGAACGGGGCGCGCATCGGCCCCGACGGCTGGAGCAACCGCGCCGGGCGGTTCCCCGAGCCCGCGTCGCGGTCCTGGTCGTCACCGGCCAGCCACGCGACGGCCTCCGCCAACCCCGCGTACCCGGGCGCCACGAGGGCAGGAGCGTCGCGCCGCCGGCGGCGCCGCCGCCGCCCGGCCGACCTCGGCGGCCGCGACGGCGGCTGCGGCGAGCGCGGCGGTCCCGGACCCCCCGATCCGCCGGACGAGGTAGTGCTCGGCGAGCGCACACGCGGCGAGCGGGTAGGTGACGGCGGCTGCCGCACCGCCGCGCATGGTCAGGTCGCAGGAGCGCTCGAGGTAGGCGGCGAGCGCGGCGGCGTCCGGGGTCGACGCGGCGGTGCGGAGGGTCGTGGCTGGAGGCGCGAGCAGCGCGCCGGCGTTCTCGGTGAGCGGGGCGAGGTAGAGGTCCCGGTCCTGGCAGCCGCGCAGCGCCTCCCATGCCTGCGCCCGCGCGTCGACAACCTCGTCGTGGCCGTGGTCGCGTGCCGACGAGGTCCTCATCCCGGGCTCCTCCTCGACGTCACCGGGGCCGGCCGTGCGTGACAGGCCGTCACCGACGCGTCGTCGAGGTCCCGTCGTCACGAATCATGGCGCACATCGGTGTCACCGTGTCGGCGCCGCTCCCAGAGCGGGGCGACGTTCAGTAGCCGAGCGACCTCCGATCGTCTACGCGAGCGCCCTCAGTCCTCGGGCAGGGCGGCGAAATCGCGCTTGGCCCTCCGGTACCAGCCCATCCCGGCGACGGGGTTCTTCCACCTGGCTTGCATGCCCTTCAACGCGTCCTGGTGGGTCGCGTCGCCGCCGGCGACCATCTCCTTGAGATGGCTGTCCTGGGCCTTGATCGCGTCGTTCGCGGTGCGGGTGTGGAAGGCGTGGTCGCAGGGCCCGCCCAGCTGCTGACAGGTCATGGTCTTCATGGCGGTGTTCCTCTCGTCGGTGGGCATCGGCTGCTCACGCTAGGTGCGGCTCCAGCGGCCGTGCTTCTCGATTCCTGACCGGTGGGGTCACCCCCGACGGCGACCTACGCTTCGTGTATGGCCATCCCGCGCCGGTGGGGCGTGCTCGTCACGGCCGTCGCAGTCGTGGCGGCGGGCACCGCCGGCGCCGTGGCCGTGACGCGCGGCCAACCGGGCCGCGAGGCCGCGGAGCCGTCGGCGTCCCGGGCTGCCGCCGCACCGTCGGCACCCTCGTCGGCCGCGAGCACGGCCGGCAGCCCGGGCGCCACTCCCTTGGTGCCCGTGCCGCGTCGCGTGGCGGCCACCCAGGCCTCGATCGGCGACCCGCTCTTCCCCGGGCTCGGCAACGGCGGGTACGACGTCCAGGCCTACGACCTGCGTGTCACCTACCCGCGCGCCGACCCCCGCCAGACCGTCACTCTCGCCGTGACCATCCGTGCCCGGGCCACGCAGCGCCTCACCGCCTTCGACCTGGACTACGGGGGCGCCGGCGTCGGCGCGGTGACGGTCGACGGCGCGCCGGCCCGCGCGGTCCGGAGGGGCCAGGAGCTCGTCGTCACGCCCGCGTCGCCGGTCCGAGCCGGGCACGCCTTCACCGTCGCGATCGGTGGCGTCCGCGCGACGCCGGTCGCGGTGCGGCCAGGGGTCGCAGGGACCGCCCCGTTCCTGTCCAGCCAGGACGGCACGGTGCTGGCCGGGCAGCCGAACGGCATGCACGAGGTCTTCCCGTGCAACGACCACCCGAGCGACAAGGCCCTGTTCACGTTCACCCTCGACGTGCCGGCGGGGTGGACGGCCGTCGCCACCGGGGTCGCCGCCGGGCGGGTCGACAGCGGCGGCCGGACGATCTGGCGCTACCGGGAGGGTCACCCGCTGGCCACCGAGCTCGTGCAGATCGCCGCCGGCGACCTGCGGGTCGCGCAGCTGCCGGCGGTCGGCGCCGTGCAGCGCCGCGACGTCGTGCCCACCCGGCTCGCCGGCTCGCTGCTGCCGGCGCTCGCGCCGGTCTCCGGGTATGTGACCTGGATGCAGGACCAGGTCGGCCCCTACCCGTTCGAGACGTACGGGGGCCTCGTCGTCGAGGGCGAGCTGGGGTTCTCCCTCGAGACCCAGACCCTCTCGATCTTCGACACCGGCGTGCTCGGCAGCCCGAACGCGCCACAGCGCGAGCGCGTGCTCGTCCATGAGCTCGCCCACCAGTGGTTCGGCGACAGCGTCGCGCCCGCCATCTGGAGCGACGTGTGGCTCAACGAGGGCCATGCCACCTGGTACCAGCTGCGGTACGCCGCCGAGCACGGCAGCCTCGCCCCGCTGACGAACGGGGCGGTCACCACCCTCGACGAGTACATGCGGAGGGTCTATGCGGTGGCCGACGAGCTGCGTGCGCGCTTCGGGCCGCCTGGAGCGCCGACGAGCGGCGGCCAGGGGCCGGGCCAGGGCCTGTTCAACCCCGACGTGTACGACGGTGGGGCGCTCGTCCTCTACGCCCTGCGGCAGGAGGTCGGCGCCGACGCGTTCACGCAGGTGGAGCGCCGCTGGGTCGTCATGCACCGCGACGGCGTGGCGTCGTCGGCCGACTTCGTGGCGCTCGCCTCGCAGGTGGCCGGCCGCGACCTGGGGCCGTTCCTCGACGCCTGGCTGTACGGCCGGACGGTGCCGCCCATGCCCGGCCACCCGGACTGGACGACGACCCCCGCCACCTCCCGCGGCACCTGAGTGAACGGGCCGCAGAACGGAACTCGCTGCCCGCGTCGAGTTGACACCTCAGCGTCACCGGACGCAGCCTGACCTTCGTGGTGGAGCAGCCGCCTTCGCTCTGGGCCGATCTCGACGGTCCCGTGCACTACGTCGACTTCGGGGGCCCGCCGGGCGCCCAGACCGTCGTCTGCGTGCACGGTCTCGGCGGTTCGCACGCCAACTGGCTCGCCATCGCGCCACAGCTCGCCCGGACGTACCGGGTGCTCGCGCTCGACCTCGCCGGCTTCGGCCTCACCCGGTCCGCCGGCCGCGCCACGTCGGTGCCGGCGAACGCCGCCCTGCTGCACCGGTTCCTGACCGAGGTGGTCCCGAACGTGGACGGCGCCCGCGCGGGCCGGGTCGTGCTCGTCGGCAACTCGATGGGCGGCCTCATCACGGCACTCGAGGCGGCGGACCATCCCCAGCTCGTGGCAGCCACCGTGCTGCTCGACCCGGCGCTCCCGCTGTACCTGTCGTCGCGGCCCGACCCGCTCGTCACCGGGGCGTTCACCGCCTACCTGGCACCCGGTCTCGGGTCGCTCTTCCTGCGGGGCCGCCGCAGGGTCCGCACGCCCGAGCAGGTCGCGATGGACATCCTCAGGCTCTGCTGCGCCGACGCGAACCGGGTGCCGGCGGACGTCGTCCGCGCGCACGTCGAGCTCGGCCGCACCCGTGCCGGCTACACCGAGGTCGACGCGGAGTTCGTCGCCGCGACCCGCTCGCTGCTCTGGCTGCTCGGTGGCCGGCGGCGCGTGCTGCATCGCTTCGCCGCGATCTCGTGCCCGGTCCTGCTGATCCAAGGGGAGGCGGATCGGCTCGTCTCCGTGCAGACGGCCGCCCGCGTCGCCGCCCTGAACCCCTCGTGGCGCTTCGAGGTGGTGCGGGGGGTCGGGCACGTCCCGATGCTCGAGGCTCCGGACCGCACGCTGCAGCTGATCGGCGACTGGCTGCCCGGTGCCCTGCAGGCGAGCGCCGCGGCGGAGGACCTCACCGCCTGATCGCGCCTCCACCGGCGAACAGTCCGGATCCCGGACGGTTGATGCGTCCAGTTGGGAACAGACCCGGGGCCGCGCTAGGTTCCCCAGGCATGGCGCGCATTTACGACGACGTGACGCAGCTGGTCGGTAACACCCCCCTGGTCCGGCTCAACCGGATCACCGACGGCGCGGGCGGCGTGGTCGCCGCCAAGCTCGAGTTCTACAACCCCGCCAACTCGGTCAAGGACCGGATCGGCGTCTCGATGATCGACGCGGCCGAGGCCAGCGGCGAGCTCAAGCCCGGCGGCACGATCGTCGAGGCGACCAGCGGCAACACCGGCATCGCCCTGGCGATGGTCGGCGCCGCCCGCGGCTACCGGGTCGTGCTCACGATGCCCGAGTCGATGAGCAAGGAGCGCCGGGCTCTGCTCCGCGCCTACGGTGCCGAGCTCGTCCTGACCGCCGGCCCCGGAGGGCATGCGCGGCGCCGTCGCGCGCGCCGAGGAGATCGGCGCGAAGAGGGCGCCGTCCTCGTCCGGCAGTTCGCCAACGTGGCCAACCCCGAGATCCACCGGCGCACCACCGCCGAGGAGATCTGGAACGACACCGACGGCCAGATCGCCGCGTTCGTCGCGGGCATCGGCACCGGCGGCACGATCACCGGCGTCGGGCAGGTGCTCAAGCAGCGCAACCCCGACATCAAGTCTTCGGTGTCGAGCCGGCCGCATCGGCGATCCTCAACGGCGGCCAGCCCGCCGGCCACCCGCTGCAGGGCATCGGCGCGAACTTCGTGCCCGAGATCCTCGACCGCGGCATCTACGACGAGATCCTCGACGCGCCCACCGACGAGTCCATCACCTACGCGCGCCGCGCCGCCAAGGAGGAGGGCCTGCTCGTCGGCATCTCCTCCGGCTCCGCCCTCTGGGCCGCGAGCCAGATCGCCCGGCGGCCGGAGTTCGACGGCAAGCTCATCGTCGTGATCGTCCCGTCGTTCGGCGAGCGCTACCTCTCGACGATCCTCTTCCAGGACCTCCTCGACTGAGCCCCAGACTGAGCCCCCGACTGAGCCCGCACCTGATCCCCCCGGTGACGCCGCGGCTGGGTTGGCGGGCGCGGCTGCGCGAGGACGTCGACGCGGCCGTCGCCCGTGACCCCGCCGTCAGAGCCGCACCGAGGTCGTCCTGGGCTACCCCGGCCTGCATGCGATCTGGGCCTACCGCGTGCACCACGCGCTGTGGCGGCGTGGGCACCGGCTCGCGGCCCGGCTGCTCTCGCAGGCCGCCCGCTCGGCGACCGGCGTCGAGATCCACCCGGGCGCCACGATCGGCCGGCGCTTCTTCATCGACCACGGCATGGGTGTCGTGATCGGCGAGACCGCCGAGGTCGGCGACGACGTCATGATCTACCACGACGTCACGCTCGGCGGCCGCAGCCTGCACCGCACCAAGCGCCACCCCACGATCGGCGACGGGGTGGTCATCGGCGCCGGCGCGCGCGTGCTCGGGCCGGTCGTGGTGGGCGCCGGCGCGCAGATCGGCGCGAACGCCGTCGTCGTCCGCGACGTGCCGGCCGGCGCGGTCGTGGTCGGCGTCCCCGGGGTGGTCCGGGTGATGCCGCCCGGCACCCCCGCCCCGGACGCCGCTGAAGCGGTGGATCCCGCGATCTGGATCTAACCTCGGTTGGTGAGCCAGCAGCTCGAGACCGACGAGGTCCGCCCGGGCGAGACCGAGGCCCAGCGCGCCGACCGCAACTTCAACGACATCCTCCAGGAGCTGCGCGTCACGCAGACCGGCGTGCAGATCCTCTTCGGGTTCCTGCTGACGATGCCGCTCCAGGCCCGGTTCGAGAAGCTCGACGACTACGAGAAGACGCTCCTCGTGATCGCCGTGCTCCTGCTGGCCTGCGCGACCGCGTGCATCATCGCTCCCGTGGCGTGGCACCGGGTGCTGTTCCGGCACCGGCTCAAGACCGAGATCGTCGACGCCGGCAACCTGTTCGCGAAGGGAGGGCTGACGTTCCTCGCCCTCGGCATCGTCACCTCGATCCTGCTCATGCTCGACCTCGTCGTGAGCCGACAGGTGGCGATCACCCTGGCAGCGGCCCTCGCCCTGCTCCTGCTCAACCTCTGGGTGCTCTCGCCGCACTGGCGCCGCCGCGGGCTCAGGCCGCAGGCCCCCGCTCGCCCGGACGGGTGACCCTCAGGTCATCCCTGAGGTCGTCGGCACCCAGAACCGCAGCACGCCGTTCCGGTCGTCCTCGAGCACGCCGCCGCAGGCCTCGATCACCTTGCGCGAGGGCACGTTGTCGTGATCGCACGTGAGCAGCGCCTTCTCGATCCCCAGGGAGGCGGTGTACAGGAGCACGGCCCGGAGCATCGCCGTCGCGTGCCCGCGGCGCCGGGCCGAAGCGCGGACGTCGTAGCCGACGTGGCCGCCCTCCTCCAGCAGGTGCTCGTTCAGGCGGTGGCGCACGGCGATCCGGCCGAGGTACTCCGGGCCGTCGACCCACCAGAACGTGGTGCACGGCACGAAGTGCGCGGGTCGCGGCGTCTCCTCCAGGGCCTGCGCCCGCAGCTCGGTGACGTAGGTGACGAACCCCTCGTCGGTGTCCCACGTGTCGCCGTACTGCCGCATCTCGCCGGCGATCATGCTGTGCTCGCCCGGTGCGCCCCGGCCCTCGGCCCGGAACTCCGCCATGGCCGCCAGGAACGAGTCCTTGACGGTGACGGTGGGTTCGCTCAGCTCGGGCATGCGGTCATGCCATCACGCCCGCGCGCGCCGGTGCGACAGATATACGGCGGCGACGTCGAGGTCACCGTGACCGTCGGCGACGGCTCTGTCGAGCCCCTGGCGAGCCGCGGCGAGCACGGCGACGTCGTCGGTGTCGAGGCCGGCCGCGGTCAGCGCGTCGAAGGCCAGCCCGACGTCCTTCGCCGCACCCGCGACCGAGAACGACGGGTCGAACGAGCCGTCGAGCATGGCACCGCCCTTGAGGCCGACGAAGGGGGCGTCGAGCGCGCCACCCTTGACGGCGTCGAGGAACAGCCGCGGGTCGAGGCCAGCGCCCGGGTCGCCGTGAGCAGCTCCGCCACGCTCTCGGCCACCGTGGCCAGCCAGCTGTTGACGACGAGCTTGAGCGCGGACGCCTGGCCGGGCTCCTCGCCGACCCAGATCGTGCGCTGGCCGATCGCGTCGAAGACCGGCTCGGCCTTCTCCTTCGCCTCCCGTGGGCCGGCGGCCAGGACGACGAGCTGGCCCTGGGCGGCGGGTTGCTTGGTGCCGAGCACCGGGCTGTCGACGAACACCAGGCCGAGCTCGCCGGCGAGGCCCGCCAGCCGGCGCGCGCCGTCGACGCCGACGGTCGACGTCTGCAGCCAGAGCGTGCCCTCCGCGAGGCCGGGCGCCGCGGCGCGGACGACGTCCGTGACGCTGTCGGCGTCCCAGACCATCGTGACGACGACGTCCGCGCCCCGAACCGCCTTCGCCGCGTCGAGCTCGACGGTGGCCACGTCGGCGAGGGCCTCCGCAGGGCCGGCGGAACGGTTCCAGACGCGCAGATCGAGGCCCGCGCCCGCGATGCGCCGAGCCATGCCGGTGCCCATGGTGCCGGTGCCGAGGAGTGCGACAGTGGTCATGCCGCCAAGCCTGCTGCCCTCGCGCGCCGTCCGCCCGGCGGGAGCCCCCGCCGCGGTTCTGGAGGCCCGGGTAGCCTCCGCTGGGTGGACGACATCACGCTCTTCGGCTTGATCATCGGCTTGGTCTGCGTCGTCCTGCTGCTCGCCGTCGTGTCGAACCGGGTCGGCGATCGTGTCGGCGTCCCGGCGCCCGCGCTCTTCCTGGTCGGGGCGGCGATCGCTTCGGACGTCGTCCCCGGGCTGACGCCGTCGTCGATCGAGTCCGTGCAGCGGATCGTCACGGTCGCACTGGTGGCGATCCTGTTCAACGGCGGCCTCGACATCGGATGGCCGCGGTTCCGCGCGAACGCCGGCGCGATCGCCTGGATCGGAGTCGCCGGCACCTTCGTCACCGCCGGAGCGCTCGCGCTGGCGGGCCACGCGCTGTTCGGCTTCGACTGGCAGCTGGCGCTGCTCATCGGCACGGCGCTGGCGCCGACCGACCCGGCGGTCGTCTTCTCG
This sequence comes from uncultured Actinomycetota bacterium, assembly GCA_963794075.1. GTDB lineage: Bacteria > Actinomycetota > Actinomycetes > Actinomycetales > Kineosporiaceae > DATKNA01. The sequence continues at coordinate 27,178 of CAWCCY010000016.1, read as the reverse complement.
GTGCTTGGGCGGCGTGAGATCTCGGGCCGCAGCGGGACGATCCTCGAGGGGGAGTCGGGCGCCAACGACCCGGTCGGCATCGCGCTCATGGTCGCGCTGCTGACGGCGGTGTCCGGGGGTGGGGGTGGTGGCGGCCACGCGGTGCTGGTCGTCGTCGAGGAGTTCGCGCTGCAGATGGCCGTCGGTGCCGTCGTGGGTGTGGTCGGCGGCCGGGCCATGATCTGGGCCCTCCGGCTGGCGCTCCCCAGCGAGGGGCTGTACATCATCCGGTCGATCGCGTTCGTCGGGCTGATCTACGCGGTGGCCACGCTGGCGCGGGGCTCGGGCTTCCTCGCGGTGTTCCTCGCCGGGATCGTCGTCGCCGACGCGCGCGCGCCGTACAAGCGCGAGATCGAGCGGTTCCACACCGCCGCGGCGAGCCTCGGCGAGATCGTCGCTTTCACGGTGCTGGGGCTGACCGTCAACCTGCGTTCAGTGCTCCAGGGGGACGTCTGGTCGATCGGGCTGGGCTTAGCCCTGATCATGGCCCTCCTGGTGCGGCCGCTGCTGGTCGGCGTGGTGCTGTGGCCGGTGCGGCTGGCCCGAAACGAGCGGATCTTCGTGCTGTGGGCGGGGCTCAAGGGCGCCGTGCCGGTCTTGCTCGGCACGTACATCCTGGCGTCGGGGCAGGCGGGGGCGACGCGCGCCTACGGGATCGTGTTCGTCGTCGTGCTGTTCTCGGTGGTGGTGCAGGGCGGGCTCGTCCCCGTTGCCGCCAAGCGCCTGCGGCTGCCGGTGAAGATCGTGGAGCAGGAGCCGTACGCGCTGGGCATGCGCTTCCGCGATGAGCCGCGCGGGCTGCACCGCTACACCGTCGCCCCCGGATCCGTCGCGGACGGGACGCGCCTCGACGCGCTCACCTTGGGCGAGAACGTGTGGATCAGCTTCGTTGGGCGTGACGGCGCTCTCGTGCAGGCGCGCGGCGAGACGCACCTGCGCGCGGGTGACGAGGTGCTCGTGCTGGCGGACCCCGGCGACAGCGGGACGGTCCGGCGGCTGTTCACGGAATCCGTCCCCGACGCGGCCACCTGACCCGGGTGCCACCCCTCGGCGTGCTCCGCCACGGGCGCCGCCGCCTTGCTCCTCGCCGGCCGCTTTGCACCCGGAAAGCCGATGTCTGGGCGTCGGAAAGCGGCTTTCGAGGAGTAACGCAGCCTCAGGCGAGCAGGCAGGGGTGCGCCTTCGTCCGCTGGGCGCGTGTGGCTGTGTCAGATACCGCGGTCGGCGGGGGTGGACTCGGCCTGTTCCTGCTCGGCGACGGCCGCCTCGATCGTCGCGAGGCTGAACTCCGGTCGCGGCAGCGGCTCCCACTCCATGGCGCGAGCGCCGTCGAGGCACTCCTCGATCGTGAGCAGCGAGCTGTCGCGGGCCAGTTCCAGCGCTCGGCGGTAGGTCTCGTCCGCCATCCGTGAACGCGCCTTGCCCAGCAGCCGACGGGCCTTGGCTCGCTCGTCGCCGTGCAGCTCCCGCGCCGCGTACACCTGGGCCTCGAGATCCTCGGTGGTGGACTCACCTGCGCCGGTGGTGCCGCGTGCTGGGGTGGGAGGCGTGCTCGCCGAGCGGGTGCGCGCCCGATCGGCGCCCGCGGTCCCGTTGACCGAAGGCGCCGAGGTGGGTGCGGCGAGGCTGCCCCACGTGGGCTCTCCTCTGAGGGTCACGAGACGCAGGCTACCGCGTGTGTCGCGAATGCGTATCCGAAAGGGACCATGCGCTCACTCCCCGTAGTTGGCGGTACCGATTTCGTCGTCGTCGTTCCTCCTGCGGTCACTCGCAGGGACCTATCGCCCGCCCCTCCGAGCCCGTTACACCGGTGAGGACGCGCCCCCGGGCCTGGCGTTACGGGGCGAGGGGTGGGGGCGGCACAATGGTCGGCGCACCGAAGGAGGGCTGTCCGAGCGGCCTATGGAGACGGTCTTGAAAACCGTTGGGGCGGCGACGTCCCCGGGGGTTCGAATCCCTCGCCCTCCGCAGTCAGCATGATCATTGGCTCGACCGCAGGACATGGCCGGGTCGGTTGTCAGGCGCGTCAGGCGCCCGGGAGGGCAGGGGCGCCGGCCTGAGAGGCGCGATCGATCCGCGTGGCTAGCGTGACGTCGAGAGCGAACCGATCACGAGGAGGCGTCGTGGCGAAGCCCCGTCCCACCTGGAAGCCGCATACGGAGCACGGCGCGCTGTCCACCAAGGACCGCAAGGAACTGCCCGACAGTGCCTTCGCGTTCCCCGGTCGCCGCGCCGAGCCGCTCGTCGACGCCTCCCACGTCCGCAACGCGCTGGCCCGGTTCGACCAGGTCAAGGACGTGACGGACGCCGACCGCGACCTCGCCTTCGCCAACATCCTGGCGGCGGCCAAGCACTACGACGTGGACGTCACGGAGCAGTCCTGGAAGGAGCTCGGGAAGCCGCGCGACTCCTGACCCCGTGGAGCGGCCCGCGCCGCTCGGCCCACTCAGCCGGCGTGTGCCCGCGCGAAGCGTTCCATCCCGCGCTCGACCGCACTCGGGAACCGGGACTCGAAGTCCAGGATGCCGACCCAGGTCGGGGTGATGCGGATCCGGAGCATCTGCGGGGCGATGGCTCCCAGCTGCGACAGCCAGGCGTCGGCGCCCTCGTCGCCCATGACGCGCCGGCTCATCGCCTCGTATTCCGGGGCGATCCCGTCGACGACGTCCAGCGCCACAGTGCCCCGGACCAGCAGGACCTTCCAGGGCGGCGTCTCGCTGTCGATCGTCAGGGCGACCGCGGCTCCGTCGCGCAGGACCTGCGCCTTCGGGCTGTCGGTACCCGACCCGAGCACGAGCTCGCGGCCGTTCCAGTGGAAGCCGATCGGGACGACCCGGGGGGTGCCGTCGCTCCAGACGTAGGCGAACCGCGCCGGGGCCGTCGAGACGAGGAGCCGCTGCGCGACCGGGTCGTTCAGCAGATCGAGGGAACCCTGCGCTGTGGTCATGATGACCTCCATGCGGACGTCGCCGAGCGGCCGGTCGTGATGGACCTGCTCGCCGGAGGCGCCCTTGACGATCCTTCTCCCGCCCCCGGACCAGGTCAACGCTCGGGTGCGATGCATCCGTCACTCCACGGCGCTGCTCCGAACAGGCATCGGCCCCGCAGGGGCCTCAAGCGCGCCCCCGCGTGTGCCGACACCCCCGGCACGCCGTTCCCGCAGGGAGCGGAGGCTACGGACGAGGAGGCGGCCACCGTGGGACGGTCCGAGGAGAACGAGGGCCCGCGCCACCGCGCCGAGGGCCCGGCGGACGCCCGCCCGGCCGCATCGCGCCCGACGAGCGCTCGCCATGCCCTGAGCGACGGCGCCGTCGAGCCGGGGGTGTTCGGCCACAACACGGACGTCGTCCCCGAGCGTCGCCGCCTCGAGCGCCGGGGCCACCAGCGACGCCCTGCGGACGTGGCGGCGGTTCCCCCGCCCGACGAGGAGCGGCGGGCCCCCGGCAACGGGCGTCGCCGCGCCGAGCAGGTTCTCGATGACGACGCCACGCCCGAGAGTGACGCCGCTCCGGACGACGGCCAGGACCTGCTTGCCGAAGCCTGACCGATCGGGCCGGCTCTCGCGGGTCATCCGGGGCAACGGCACGGTCGCGTCACGGTTCGACCTCCGCCGCTCTGACGGCGCGATCGCTCCCTAGGCTCTGCGGATGACGCGTGCCCCGCGCCTCCCGCTGCTGTTGAGCATCACCCTCGTGGCCTTGTGCGTGGCCTGCTCGTCGGCGCCGAGCACGCCCGCGCCGGCGGCGTCCGGGGCCTCGGGCAGTGCCGGCGCGACCGCGAGCACCACGGCCGAGGGCGTCGTCCCAGGCCGCTGCGAGCCCGGCGCGACGCCACCGATCCAGCCGGCCCCGCGGACACCCGCGCCCGCCGGAGCGATCCCGTTCCCCGGTGGACCCGTCGGCCTCGCGCTTCACGGCGGGGCGCTGTGGGCGGCGGTGCCGCCGGCGAACCAGGTCGCGCGCGTCGATCCCGCCACGCACACGATCACCGGAACCGTCGCCGTCGCCCAGACACCGCTGCGCCTGGCGGCGGCGGGCGGCGGCATCTGGGTGACGGAGTTCCGCAACGGCACCATCGCCCGGTTCGACCCCGCGACCCTCCGCGTCACCTGCCGGATCCCCGTGGGCGACCAGCCCGAGGGCATCACCACCGACGGCTCCTCCGTCTGGGTCGTGCTCGAGGCGCCGAACCAGCTCGCAGAGGTCGACGCCGGCACGGGCGCCGTCCGCAGGACCGTCAAGCTCCCGGACGGCGGCCAGCCCCGGCTCGACCTGCACGTGGACGGCACCGTCTGGGTGGCGGACTACCGGGGCAACCGGCTCGTGCCGGTCGAGGCGTCGACGGGCCGTGTCGGCGCTCCCGTCACCGGGTGCCAGGAGCCGCAGGGCATGGCCGGCGCAGGTGACCGGCTGTGGGTCGCCTGCCTCGGCACGCAGGAGGTGGTCGCCGTCCGCCTCACCGGCAGGCCCGCCGTGGTGACCCGGGTGAAGGTGCCGGGCGACCCGGACGGCGTCAGCGCCGACGCCGGCCGCGTGTACGTGGCGCTCTCGAACGGCCCGGGCGTGCGCGCGATCGACCTCGCGACGGGCAAGGTCGGCCCGGCCCTGCCGCTCGGCAGCTCCGGTCCGCTGAACGACGCGAACGTCGACGTGCTGGCCGGCGGCGGTCAGGTCTGGATCGGGTCGTTCAACGAGGGCAGGCTCTACCACCAGCCCGCAGCGGCGGTGCAGTGAGAGCGGCTCAGCCCATCGAGACGGCGGCGTGCATCTCCCAGACGAGGACCTCGCTGGGCACCGTCGCGGTCACGCGCTGGCCGCCGCTCGCGGTGATGCGGACGGCGTCGCCCGCGGCAAGTGCGCCCGCGCCCTCGAGCGCGACGTCGCCCTCGGCGACGAAGAGGTGCACGAACGGCGCCTGGGGCAGCTCGACCGACTGGCCGGGTGAGAGCCGCGCCGCGTAGAGGGCGGCGTACCTGTTCTTGATCCGGATGGCGGCCGCGTCGCGGTGCGCGTCCATGCCGGAGGCGACGGGGACGAGCCCGCCCTTGAGGAGCTCGTCATCGATCTCGAGCTGCTCGTAGCCCGGCGTGATGCCGCCCTCGTCGGGCACGACCCACATCTGCACGAAGTGCACGGGGTCGGTGTGCTCGGGGCCGCCGCTGACGCGCCAGGCGTCGTTCTTCTCGGAGTGCAGGATGCCGGTGCCCGCGCTCATCCGCTGCGCCAGGCCGGGGTAGATGATCCCGTTGTGGCCCTGAGAGTCCTGGTGCACGAGCTGGCCGCGCAGCACCCAGGTGACGATCTCCATGTCACGGTGCGGGTGCGTCTCGAATCCACTCCCGGGCGAGACGATGTCGTCGTTGTTGACGAGGAGCAGCCCGAAGTGGGTGTTGGCGGCGTCGTAGTGGTGCCCGAACGAGAACGAGTGCTTCGAGTCGAGCCACCCGAGATCGGTGGCGAAGCGCTCGTCCTTGCGGCGGACGTCGACCCCGGGCTCGATGCGGGAGGTCTGCTGGCTCATGGCGCACTCCTCGAGATGTAGCAAGTAGTTGAAATCGTAACTACAGGAGCGACCTCGAGGTCCGATCTGTTCCCGTGATCCCTCTCAGCCGCCGGCGCGCGCGCCGGGCGAGCGCGGTCAGCGCGAGGTGGGGAAGTGCAGGGAGGCGTCGCTGGCGTGTTCGTGGCGGGGCCAGCGGGTGGTGACGACTTTGGCGCGGGTGTAGAAGGAGACGCCTTCGGGGCCGTGGACGTGTTTGTCGCCGAAGAGGGAGTCTTTCCAGCCGCCGAAGGAGTAGAACGCCATCGGGACCGGGACGGGCACGTTGATCCCGATCATCCCGACGTGCACGCCGCGTTGGAACCGGCGGGCGGCCTCGCCGGAGTTGGTGAAGATGGCGGTGCCGTTGCCGTAGGGGTTGGCGTTGACCAGCGCGATGGCCGCGTCGACCGAGCCGGCGCGCAACACCGAGAGGACCGGTCCGAAGATCTCCTCGCGGTAGACGTCCATCCCGGGCCGGACGTCGTCGATGACGGTGGGCCCGACGAAGAAGCCGTTCTCGCGGCCCGGCACGACGCAGCCCGCGGCCGTCGACGGCGAGCCGGGCACCCTGCTCCTCGCCGGCGCCGATCAGCGCGACGATCCGGTCCCGCGCCTGCGCGGTGATGACCGGGCCCATCTCGCTGCCGGCGTCCCGGCCGTCGCCGACCTTGACGGCCTCGGCCCGGGCGCTGACCGCCTTGACCACGGCGTCGCCCGCGCTACCCGACCGCGACCGCCGCCGAGATCGCCATGCACCGCTCGCCGGCGGAGCCGAAGGCGGCCGCCGCCAGGTGTTCGGCGGCGAAGTCGACGTCGGCGTCCGGCAGGACGATGGCGTGGTTCTTCGCCCCACCCAGCGCCTGCACCCGCTTACCGTTCTCACTCGCGCGGCGGTGGATGTACTTCGCGATCGGGGTCGACCCGACGAACGAGACCGCCGCCACCCGCTCGTCGTCCAGCAGCGCGTCGACCGCCTCCTTGTCCCCGTTGACGACGGTGAACACCCCGTCCGGCAGGCCGGCCCGCTGCCACAGGTCCGCGACCAGCAGCGACGCCGACGGGTCCCGCTCGCTCGGCTTCAACACGAACGCGTTCCCGCACGCGATCGCCACCGGGTACATCCACATCGGCACCATCACCGGGAAGTTGAACGGCGTGATCCCCGCCACCACCCCCAACGGCTCCCGGAAACTGAACATGTCAACGTCGGTCGACACCTGGTCGGAGTACGAGCCCTTCAACAGGTGCGGGATACCGCAGGCGAACTCCACCACCTCGAGCCCGCGCTGCACCTCGCCCCGGGCGTCGGCGAGCACCTTGCCGTGCTCGTCCGTGATCATCGCGGCGAGCTCGTCGGCGTGGGCGTTGACGAGCTCGCGGAAGGCGAAGAGCACCTTCGACCGCTTGCTCAGCGACGCCTGGGACCACTCCTCGAACCCGGCCGCGGCGCTCGCGACCGCCGCTCGGACGTCGTCGGCGCTCGCCAGCACCACCTCCGCCCGCTGCTCGCCCGTGGCCGGATTCCACACCGGCGACGACCGCGCCCCCACCACCCCACCCGACGCCCGCCCATCGATCCAGTGCCCGATGCTCCGCATGGGGCCGATGCAACACGGTCTTGGCAGCGGGTGTCCACCGAGGAATGCTCGCGACGCCTGTTAGGTTGACGCGACAACAAGAAGCTCTCGACGCCCAGCAGGAGACGAACATGGCCGAGGCCGGCCCGAACGACTGGAACCAGAAGATCATCGAGGAGTTCCGCGCCAACGCGGGCAAGGTCGGCGGTCCGTTCGAGGGCGGGAACATGATCCTCGTCCACCACGTCGGCCGGAAGTCGGGCGTCGAGCGGGTCAACCCGCTGGCCTACTACCCGGACGGCGACAGCTACGTGATCATCGCGTCCGCGGCGGGCCGACCGAAGCACCCGGACTGGTACCACAACCTCGCTGCGGTCGACCGGACCACGGTCGAGGTCGGCACCGAGACCTTCCCTGTGACGGTGGAAGAGGTCGGCGACCTGGAGTACCCGGACCTGTGGAAGCGCGTGATCACCGCGATGCCCGGTTTCGCCGAGTACGAGAAGACCGCGAACCGGCGGATCCCGCTGTTCCGCCTGAACCGCGTCCGGTGAATCTCGTCGCCTGAACTCCACACGTGAACCCGCTCCGGGGACTGCCTCTCCGGAGCGTGACACCGGGGCCGGCCTGGGCGTGACGCCCGGGCCGGCCTCGTGTCGTCAGCGCCTGGTGGTCGTGTCGTCGCGCGCCGAACCGGAGATTCTCTACACGCAGCGGCCGCGCACTTCGGCGACCGTCGATGACCCGGTGCAGAAGAGAGCGATGCGGAGCTCCTCGACGAATCGTTCGACCCACGCGACGACGGCGTCCGGACTGGTGGTGGCCGGCTCGAGAAGGGGGCGAGCGACGGCGACGACGTCCGCACCCAGCGCCAGGGCCTTGGCGGCCTCGACGCCGGTGCGGATGCCGCCGGACGCCACGATCGGCGTGTGCGGCGCGGCCGCCCGGGCCGCGACGAGCGCCTCGGCGGTGGGGATGCCCCACTCGGCCAGGTGCGGGTACGTGATCTCGCCGGTGGCGGTGAGCTGCTCGACCTTCGACCATGAGGTGCCGCCGGCGCCGGCGACGTCGAACCCGGCGAAGCCGACGTGCGCGACCCGGCGGATGACATCCGCGGCGAGGCCGTGACCCACCTCCTTGAGGACGACCGGGAACGGTAGATCGGGCACGAGCTCGGCGAGCCGCGGGACCAGCCCGGCGAAGTTGGTGTTGCCCGTGGGCTGCACCGCCTCCTGCAGGGGGTTCGCGTGGATCGCGAGGCCGTCGGCCCCGATCGCCTCGACGGCGTACAGGAGCTCTCGGCGCCCGTAGCCGAGCCCGAGCTGGGCGACGCCGAGGTTGCCGAGCACGAGCGCGTCGGGGGCGACGTCCCGGATCTGGAACGACGCGACGGCGTCCGGCTGCTCGATCATGATCCGCTGGGAACCGAGCATGAGCCCGACGCCGAGGTGATCGGCGGCCGTCGCGAGATTGTGGTTGACCAGGCGCGCGAGCCGCGAGCCGCCGGTCATGGCGCCGATGAGGAACGGCGCGCTCAGCCGCTTGCCGAAGAGCTCGGTACTGAGGTCGACGGCCTGGAGGTCGACCTCGGGCAGGGCCGTGTAGGGCAGGCTGTGCCGCTCGAAGCCGTTGGTCAGCGTCGTGTAGCCGACGTCCATGGTCAGGCAGACGTCGACGTGGCGGAGCTTGCGGCGTGCGATGACGTCGGGCTCGTCGTCGCCGATCATCCGGCTGTCGGCGTCGGTCGCGGGTGGCACCGCCGGTGTCGTGCCTGTGCCCATGCGCCCGCCGCCCGCCTGTCATCCGCCTCGGACATCCGAGATCCTCATGCCGTGTCTTCCAGCGTGGACCGTCCGACGGATGCAGGCACCTTGTGGCCCGCTCACGATCACCCACCCGGCGGATCCCGGCGCGCCCTCCCCACCTCTCCCGGCGATCAAGGAGCTCATGTCACTGATCACGCAGGAGGGCCTGGACCTGCTCGGCGACGCGCCGCAACCACTGCCTGTCCGTCAGGCCCTCGGCGGCAGGCGAGTAGCCGATCGCCAGCTCCTCGTCGAGCACACCCGCGAGCAGCTCGTCGTCCGGGACGCTCTCGAGCAGGTGCTCGATCTCTGACGGGAGCCGGCCGGCGAGCTCGGGTGCGTCCTTCACGAAGTCCCGGAGCGCCGCAGCGTCCGAGGCGTACTCGATGTTCCAGTCCTCGTTCAGGTAGGCACCGGCGAAGCGGCGCAGGGCCGGTTGTGCCGTCATGGCTTCACCATCGCAGTCAGGATCCTGTAGCCCGGTCCCGGGCCGGGCGCGGCAAGCAGGACCAACCGCACTGTCCGGCCCGGAACGCTGGCGGTCCTGCCTCGACGGAGCATGTTCCCGATGGGCGACGGCATCGTCGCCTCGAGCTCGAGCTTGGTCTCGCCGGAAAGCAGCCACTGCTCGATCACGGCATGACGGACGCGGAGCGTCGCCACGACGCTCGCCTCAGCTGTGTCGACGTCCGTGAACGTCGAGACGACGCGGAGCCGCTGATCAGCGCGGAGCCGTTCAGCCAGCTGGGTGTCGGTGAGGGCGACGTGGCGCCCGAGCAGGTGGCCGCCTGCAGCCTCGTGGGCAGCGAGGCCCCCTCCCGGGGCGGCACCCGGGCGCGGGTTCTCGCCGCCTCGGCCGGCCGCGCCGAGGGGGAGGGCGGCCACGGCGAGCTCTTCGGCATCGATGCGCTCGCCAAGGGCGCCTCGGACGAGGACGTCGGCCTCAGCCATGCTCAGACCGCCGGCGCCGAGCTTGACGGCGCCGCCGGAGGCGCCCGTCAGGGAGACTCCCCGCTCGGCCAAGCCACCGAGCATGGCCGCCCCGAGCGGCATCGCGACGGCACCGATCGCCGCCCATTCCACGTCCTCGCGCAGATGCAGGTGCTCCCACGGCCGCCCGTCGTGATAGGCGACACTCGAGCCGATCGCATCCCCAGCGACGTCGACCCCCGAGAAGACGAGCACCCGCAGGCCGAGCTGCGCGGCCTGGGCGGTCAGCCACGACAGGGCCGAGAGCGCTCCGGCGGTGGCGGTCGTGGCGAGCTCGGTAGCGGTGGCGACCTCCGCGGCTACGGCGGCCGCGGCCTCGTCGGACAGCGTCGCGGTGAAGACGGTCAGGGCGGCGCCGACGACGAGGGTCGCGCCGACCGCGATCATCCGGGCGTGGAACTCCCGCTGCGCCGCGTCGATCCCGTCGGCCAGCCTCTCCAGCGAGCCCGCGTACCGCTCCATGTCGGCGGCCGCTGCGTCGACCTGACGCAGGAACGGCCAGGTCTGAGCGACGAACGCCTCTTTCGACGGCCCCCACCACGACGACGCCAGGATCGAGGCCCGGCCGTTGACCTCGTCGCCGAGTCCACGCACCCGCCCGGCGCAGTCGCGCCACACACCGGCGGCGTCCCGGATCGCCCCCGGCGCCCCGGGCGGCGGCAGGAACCGATCCACCAACCCCACGCACCTGACAGGTCATCGTCGGGCGGTGGTGTGACAGCGCGGCCCGGCCGGGAGCAGGTGACGGAGGCCGCCCCGAGAGGCACGATCCAGGGGTGACGAGAGCCGGTGACGATGTGGGCCCGCTGCCCTTCGCCCTCGTCGGCCACGGCTGGCGCGCCGACTTCTTCCTCCGGGTCGCCGCGGCGCTCCCGAGCCGGCTGAGGTGCACCGGCGTGATGACGCGGGGCGAGGCCGCCGGAGCGGCCGTCGAGCGCGCCTGGGGCGTGCCCACCTTCCGCTCGATCGACGCGCTGCTCGCCGCCGGGGAGCCTGCCGTCGTCGTCACCTCGGTTCCGTGGGCGGCCACCCCGGACGTCGTCCGCGAGCTCGTCGCCCACGACGTCGCCGTCCTCGCCGAGACGCCACCGGCTCCGGACGCCGAGGGACTCCGTCGGCTCTGGGGCGACGTCGGCGCCAGCGGGCTCGTTCAGGTCGCCGAGCAGAATCCGTTCCTCCCGGTGCTCGCCGCCCTCGGTAGGCTCGTCGACGACGGGGTGCTCGGCACCGTCACCTCGGCCTGGCTGTCGTGGACGCACGGGTATCACGCCGTCGCCGTCCTGCGGCGACTGCTGCACTCCGACGGCGGTCCGGTGACCGTCCGAGCCTCGAGCGCCGAAGGCCCGCTCGTGCAGGGGCCCGACCGCTCCGGCCGGCCGGCCGCGCCCGTCGACGTGCCCGGGCGCCACACCGTCGCGACGCTGCAGTTCGCGTCGGGGATCGGCACCTACGACTTCACCGAGGGTCAGTGGTACCACCCGCTGCGCCGTCGGCAGGTCGTGGTCAGAGGCAGCCGCGGCGAGGTCGTGGGCTCGTCGGTGACCTGGGCGACCGAGGAGGGGCGCCCGCTCGACGCGCCGCTGTTTCGACGGCAGACCGGTCTGGACGGCGACCTCGAAGGTGCGGACCTCGACGCCATCACCTGGGCCGGCCGCACCCTCTACGCCAACCCCTATCGCGGCAGCAGGCTCTCCGACGAGGAGATCGCCGTCGCGACACTGCTGGAGCGGACGCTCCGCTGGCGCCTCGGCGACGGCGAGCCGCCGTACCCCCTGGCGCAAGGTTGCCAGGACCACCTGATCTCCCTCGCCATCGACGAGGCCGCACGCACCGGCGCCGCCGTCATCACCCGGCGAGAACCCTGGGCCGAGTCCCTGGGGTAAGGCCTTCCCGCCGGGGCTGGGTCAGGGCGGCTCGAGGTCGAAGGCAAACCGGATCGCCCGGGCGAGAAGCCGCTCCTGGATCGGTGAGAGCCGCCCGATGAACGACCCGAGGGCCGTCGAGGGCACCGTCTGGATGTTGTCCACGTTGACCACGCTGTCGTGCGCGAGGCCCTGGGGACGGCCGACGGGCACCTCGACGGACAAGCCATGGATCCTCGAGGTGATGGGCGCGATGGTCAGCTGACCGCGCACGGCGACGACCTCGCTCCGGGTGAGGATCACCGCCGGCCGGCGCTCGTCCACCGACACCCAGTGGATCGGCCGACCGTCAGTCAAGGTCGGGCAGGTGGGTCGAGGCGGCCGTGGACGCCAGCGCGGACAGGTCGGGGTCGTCCCCGGCGTGCCTGTAGACCTCCGCATCCCTCAGCGCGGCCAGCCGGCGCCGGTCACGGTCGATGCCCCGCTTGATGGCATCGCTACGGTTCGCGGCGAGGCCGAGGCGGACCAGCTCGTCGAGCGTCGCGATGTCGTCGTCGTCGAGCCGGACGGGGATGGCTCTCGACATAGCAGAAGTATAACGAACGGTATACACGCTGAACAGGCGGAGGAGACGATCAGGAGAAGGCCCCGAGGACCTCTCCCGCGTGCGTGACGACCTGGCCACCAGCCGCTCCTAAGCCGTCAGCCGGTCGCGCACCTGGTCGGCCATTCCCTCGAGCCACTGCCGGTACGTCACCGACCTCGCATAGGGCCAGAAGGCGCACCCGAGATGCGTGACAAGGAGTTCCACCAGCTTGCCCTCGAGGTGGATCCGCGCAAGGACGTGCTCGACCTCCGCCGGCAGCCGAGCCGCCAGCGCCGGCTCGAGGTCGAGGAATGCCTCGAGTGCCTCCCAGTCGTCGTGGTACTCCTCGGGCCAGTCCGCGTGCAGGTACAGCCCGCACAGACGGGCCAGCGCCGGATACTCCAGTTCGCAGCCGTCACCACACCGCATCATCCGCCCCCATCCCTTCCCCCTCGTGCAGAACTACCGGTGATGGGTGGGCATCGGCGAGAAGTGTGACCTCCGGGCCGGGACACCCCCGACGGAGAGGCGACGCTCGGTGGTCGGGACTGCCCGAGGGTCAGGCCGGCCGTACGACCGCCGCTTGCAGTGCGGCCGATTGGGCGAGCCGCGGCTCCGTCGCCGCCAGCTCCGGCAGCTCGCGGGCGACGAGCCGGGCGTAGGCGTCCGCGCTGCTCACCAGGGGCTCACCGGACTGCACCGGCCATCGCGACCACGCGATCCGGAGCTCGCCGCCCAGCCCGGCGCCGTCCGCGACGCGCCGGGCCTCCTGACCGCGCCACCGGTCCAGGGCATCGGACGCCGTCCGCGCCGTGGCCACCGCGTTCATCAGCGGGTGACGGCCGAGGGGGAGCAACCGCTCGGCACCGATCAGGCGCGCGGCCGCCCAGTCGACGACGAGGCACGTCTCGCAGGCGAGCCAGGTCCACTCGTCGTGGGCGTCGACCGCGACGAGCGCGCAGATCGTGCACAGGGCGCGGCGGCGGCCGGCGCCCACGAGGACGGCGTCCGGGAAGAGCAGTGCGGGCCCGTCGGTCGTCGCGACCGGGCGCGCGCGCCGGTCGGCCTGCATGAGTTCCCACATCGCCTGCGCGCGTACGCGCAGCGTGCCGAGGTCACGGCGTCGCGGCTGGGCCACGACCGCCAGGCTAGGAGGGACACCTACCCCGGCGTACCTCTTTCACCCGACCGGCCGCCCCCCACCTGCCAAGCGTCACCGCTCGCGCCCCTGCGCCGCCCTGCTCAGCTCACCGCCTGGCTGGTCGCGAGGGCTCGGCCGACGGCTTTCGCTTCCAGGCCGATCTCGCGGAGCAGCCCCGCCAGCTCGATGGTGACGCCGACGAAATAGAGGCCGGCAAGGTCCGGCAGGGTCGCCGGGCCGTGCACGCGCGGCAGCCCGCGCTCGTCGAGCACGCCGAGATGACCCACCAGGGGTTCCAGGCCGGTGCAGTAGCCGGTCGCGCAGATCACCGCGTCGGGGCTCAGGGTGGTGCCGTCGGCGAGCCGGACGTCGCCGCCGTCGAGCCGGTCGACGTCGGCGACCACGGTGATCAGGCCGGCACGGACGGCGTCCACGAAGCCGTGGTCGAGGATCGGGACGGTCCTGGTCCGGAGGAACTGCGTGAACCCGTCGCCCGCCGGCGCCGGCAGGCCGTGCGGCGCCAGGTCCGGGACCGAGACCTTGCGCAGCGCTCTCGTCAACGGGTTCATGACCTGCTCGGGCGCGTGCTTGAGGGCGATCCCCAGCAGTTGGCTCGGGACGCCGAGGGTGTCGCGCCGGACGATGTTGGGAGGCGTGCGCACGGAGAGGTCCACCCGGGCGGCGACGCGGGCGAGGTCGACGGCGATCTCCGCCGCGGAGTTGCCGGCGCCGACGACGAGCACGCGCTTGCCCTCGTACGGCGACGGTTCGCGGTAGTCCGCCGAGTGCAGCAGCGCTCCGGTGAACGTGTCGGCACCGGGCCACGCCGGCAGGTCGGGGACGCGGCTGTAGCCCGTCGCGATCACCACCGCCGGCGCGCTGTACTCGCCGCGCGACGTCCGCACCGTCCAGCCGGGGTCGGCGCGGTCGACCCGCAGGACCTCGACCCCGAACTCCGGGCGGACGCCGAACCGCTCGGCGTAGTCACGCAGGTAGGCCACCACGTCGTCGCGCGCGACCCATCGCCCGTACCGGCGGGGGATGGGCACTCCGGGCAGCCCCGAGAGCCACCGGACGGTGTGCAGCCGCAGGCTGTCGTAGCGGCCCTGCCAGGAGACGCCCACGGAGCCCGCCTGCTCGAGGACGACGCAGGGCCGGCCCTGCCGGGTGAGCGTGGCGGCCACCGCGAGCCCGGCGGGGCCGGCGCCGATGACGACCGGGCCGGGGATCATGCGGCGAGCCTAAACGGTCACGCCCTGACGGGCCGGGGCACTCGGACGGCGACTCGTCGCGTCAGGGCGGCGAGCTCGGCATTGAAGCGCTCGGGTTCCTCGAGGTGAGGCGCGTGACCGACGCCCTCGTACCACGAGACCTGGGCGGTCGGGCAGGTGGCGACCGTGTGCTCGGCCATCGCCGGCAAGGTCACGATGTCGGCCCGGCCATGGCTGACGAGCACCGGGACCGTGAGGCTGCGCAGCACGTCGTCGCCGTCGATCTCGCGCGCACCGAGGTGCGCGCGGATCGATGCCGGGACGACGACGTTCCAGCAGATGGCTGCTTCGAGGTCCTCGGCCGATACCGGCTTGACCAGGCAGGCCCGGACGAACGATCGCATCGCCGCCAGGCTCGTCGGAAGGTCGTCGCAGGTTGCGCCCACGAAGTGGTCGAGGAAGCCGGGGCCGAGCAGGGTGCCGAATGCCTGCTCGCCCAGCTTGACGGCGCTCCCGGTCAGGTTGACGGCGGAGATGGCCTCCTGCCCATGAGCACGCACGTAGTCGCAGATGATGAAGCCGCCGTAGGACCAGCCCACGAGCACCACCCCGTCGAGGGCCAGCGCCTCGATGATCGCAGCGAGGTCGTCGGCCCAGAGCCCCGCGTCGGTGTAGTGCTCCCGCTCGGGCGGCGCCTCGGACATGCCGTGACCTCGAAGGTCGAACGCGACCAGCCGGAACTCGTCGGCGAGTGCGCTGTCGTACTGCTTCGCCCAGCACAGGTGGTTCTGCGACCAGGCGTGGATAAGCAGGATCGGCGGGCCCTCAGGGTTGCCCCACTCGCGCACGTGCAGCCGGAGCCCGCCCCCGCCCCGCACCTCGTGGATCCGCATCCGCCTGCTCGTCGTCGTAGTAGATGTCATCTCCGCTGCCCTTGCCGATGCCTGCTCCGGTGCTACCGATGTCATCTCCGGCCTCCTCGTGGTCGTCATGTGCTGACCAGCCTCATCGTCGAGCCGTCCGTGGACATCGGGCGCCGAGCCTTATCCGCCGGGCTTTCCCTCCCTATCTCCTGTCGCCCGAGGTCCTACCGTCGCGACCACCCGCTGACGATCGACGGCGGGCGATACTGGGTGGATGCCGGCTCGCGCCAGTGAGGTCTTCGTCGGGCGGACGCGGGAGCTCGAGGCGCTCGAGCGCGCGCTCGACGCGGCGCGGGCGGGCACCGCGACGCCGGTCCTCGTCGCCGGGGAGGCGGGCATCGGCAAGAGCCGGCTCGCGGCCGAGGTCGCCCACCGCGCCCGTGCCGCCCGGTTCGACGTCCTGCTGGGGCGCTCGATCGATCTCGTCGGCACCCAGCTGCCCTACCAGCCTGTCGTCGAGGCTCTCCGTCCGTGGGGCGATCGGTCGCTCGCGGACGGGCAGCCGGCCGGCTCGCAGCGGTACCTCTTCGAGGAGGTCCTTGCGGTCGTCACCGAGCGGGCGGCCGGTACGCCGGTGCTGCTCGTGCTCGAGGACCTGCACTGGGCCGACGTCTCGACGCTCGACCTGGTCGTGTTCCTGGCGCACCGGATGGACGCCGTCCCGGTGGTGCTGCTCGCCACGTACCGGGCGGACGAGCCGGGGTCGGCCGGGCGGATGCGCCGGTTCGCCGAGGCGGTCCGGCACGCGGGTTCCGTGCTCGCGCTCGACCTCGGTCCGCTCGACGACGAGGAGCTCACGGCGCTGCTCGCGGCGCGCGCCCCAGGCCCGCTGTCACCGGCGCTCGTGGGCGCGATCGCGCAGCGGTCCGAGGGCAACCCCTTCTTCGCCGAGGAGCTCCTCGTCGCGGCGGACCGCTCGCACGACGTGCCCCCCAGCCTGCGCGGCCTCCTCCTGCACCGCGCGGCAGGGCTGGACGCCGCCACCCTGGGCCTGCTCCGGCTGGTGGCGGCGGCCGGCCGCGAGGTGGCGTACCCGCTGCTGCGAGCGCTGGGACCGCAGACCGAGGACGACGTCCGCGCGTCGCTCCGCGCCGCCGTCGAGCGCGGGGTCCTGGCGGCCGACCAGGCGGCCGGCACGTTCCGCTTCCGGCATGCCCTGCTGCGCGAGGCGATCTACGCGACGATCCTGCCCGGGGAGCGCGAGGAGCTGCACGGGCGGCTCGCCGAGGAGCTCAGCCGGAGCACCCCTCCGGTCGGAGCCGCCGAGCTCGTACCGCACTGGGCGGCGGCGGGCCGGGCTCCGGAGGCGCTCGCCGCCTCGGTGCAGGCCGCCCGCGAGGCCGTCGCCGTCCAGGGTCTGACCGAAGCACTCGCCCACGTGGAACGAGCGCTGGCGTTGTGGCCCGCGGTCCCCGGCGCGGCCGAGCTCGCCGGGCTGGATCTCGCGGGGCTCTGCTCGTGGGGCGCCGACCTCGCGGGGAACACCGGGGCCGGCGGTCGCGGGGTCGAGCTGGCTCGGCGGGCGATAGACCTCGTCGGGATCGGGGATCCCGCTCGTGCCGCACGGCTCAGGGTGCTTCTCGGCCAGCACCTCTACCAGACCGGCGACGACACGGCCGGGCTCGCGGCGATCGCGGAGGCCGTCGACGTGCTGCGGCCGGACGTCGACTCGCCGGAGCGTGCCTACGCCCTCGGCTCGCTCGCCGGCGGCCTCATGATGTCGTGGCGCCACGACGAGTCCGCGGCGATCGCGCGGCAGGCGCTCGCGCTCGCCCTGAGCCTTGGCGCTCGCGATGCCGAGGTCCGGGCGCTCACCGTCCTCGGCGCGGATCAGGCCTATCTGGGCCACGCCGAGGAGGGGCTGGCGCTGCTTCGCCAGGCCCTGCAGCTCGCCGAGGAGACGGGCGATCACCTCGGCCTCGACCGGGTGTACGTCAACCTCACCGACGTCCTGACGATGCTGGGCCGGCCGGCCGAGTCGGCGCGAGTGGCGCAGGCGGGGCTCGACGTCGTCCGCGGGTACGGCATGGACAGCGCGGTGCTGGTGGCGAACCAGATCGAGGCGT
The DNA here is from genome assembly GCA_963794075.1 of uncultured Actinomycetota bacterium. GTDB lineage: Bacteria > Actinomycetota > Actinomycetes > Actinomycetales > Kineosporiaceae > DATKNA01. The sequence goes on along the minus strand of CAWCCY010000016.1, from coordinate 9,437 downwards.
GGCTCGCGACCGGTGACTGGGACCGGGCAGAGGTCGCGAGCGCGGCGGCCCTCCGCGGCGTCAGCGGCAACTTCCCCTACATCTCCCTGATGCTTCGCGCGGACCTGGAGATGGGGCGCGGGGACGCCGACGAAGCACGGGGCCACCTCGCCGCCGCCCTCGCCACCCTTCCGGAGGACCGCGACCAGGGCATCTACGACGTCTACCTCGCCGAGCTGGCGCTGGCAGAGAGGCGATGGGTCGACGCCGACCGAGCTGTTCGTGATGCCCTCGCCAGGGCGACTCCGCGGCAGGCCGCCCAGCTGCACGTCTGGTTCTGCGCCAAGGGCCTGCGGGCCCACGCCGAGCTCGCGGCGCTCGCGCGGGCGCGCCGCGAACCGGACGCCGTCCGCGCCTGGCTCGACCGCGCCGGCGAGCTGGTGGCGACAGCTCGGCGTGCCGCGGCACTCGCGGCCCCGGTCACGCCGAACGCCCGCGGCTGGCTGCTGCTCGCCGAGGCGGAGTACGAGCGCGCGTGCGCTGTCGTACGCCCCGAGTCGTGGGCGGCGGCGGCGAGCGGCTGGGACGACCTCGGGCGCCCACCGTTGGCCGCCTACTGCCGCTGGCGGCAGACCGAGGCGCTGGTGGCGCTGGGCGTCGGCCGGGCCGAGAGCGAGGCGCCGTTGCGCGAGGCCCACGCCGTTGCGGAGCGGATCGGCGCGCGGCCCCTTCTGCAGGAGCTCGAGCGTCTCGCCCGGCGTGCGCGGCTCGACCTGGTCCCACCTCCCAGGCCGGCCGCGCGCGAGGAGCGCACTCACGAGATCCTCGGCCTCACGGCCCGGGAGGTGGAGGTGCTCGACCTCGTGGCCCGCGGCTACACGAACCGCGAGATCGCCGCCGCGCTCGTGATCAGCGTCAAGACCGCCGGCGTCCACGTCTCTCACATCCTCGCCAAGCTGGGCGCCCCGAACCGGCGCGAGGCCGTCGCGATCGCCGAGCGCCTGGCCTCGGCCGACGTGCTCACGAGGAGATGACTTCGTGCTCTCCAGTGACCATCGGCGCGTAGCGTGGCCTTGATCGCAGGAGGAGGTGCGGGCATGCTGCGATGGCTCCGCGGGACCATGGGCGGCTCGGCCGCCGGGATGAACGCGATGATGGGCGCCCTCGACAGCGTCTTCAACCCCGGCGCGGCCCGCGCCCGCGAGGAGCTCGAGGCGCAGAACCGCCGCGTGATCCCGGTGCCGAGCCCCGGCGACAAGCTGCTCGACGAGGGCCGCGTGGTGATCCGTCGCAAGCCCGAGCCCAAGCCCGGGCCTGATGCGGAGGGCGGAGGCTCTGGTGCAGGCCGCGCATGACCTCCGACGTCATCGACCGCAGGTGCACCCCGCGGCGAGGCTCGAGGACGTCGGGCGGCGACGGGCCGCCCCTCCTCACCGGAGGTTCGCCATGACCGAGCAGCTCACCCTCGACGCGACGACCGCCGTCGACCGTTACCTCGCCGCGCTCAACGAGCCGGACGCCGTCCGTCGTCGCCGCCTCATCGAGCAGGCGTGGACCCCGCAGGGGTCGCTCACCGACCCGCCCATCGAGGGCGCCGGCTACGACGGTCTGGCCGGCGTCGGCGACGCCCTTCATCACGCCTACGCCGGGCACCGCTTCGAGCGCACCAGCCTGGTGGACGTGCACCACGGCCGCTACCGCTTCGCCTGGTCGCTGGTCGGGCCCGGCGGCGAGGTCGCCGTCACCGGCCTCGACACCGGCATGCTGGCTGACGACGGCCGCGTCGGCGAGGTCGTCGGCTTCTTCGGCGAGCTGACCCCGCTGCGGTGAGAGGGAACGGGGGCCATGACCTCATCGGTCATGGCCCCCTGCCCGCCGCCGTGCCTACCGTGACGTCATGACGAGCACGCCGCAGCGCCCCCGCTTCGCCGGGGTGCTCCTGCGCGAGTGGCGCGAGCGCCGGCGGCTCACCCAGCTCGACCTCGCCAACCTCACCGGCGCGTCGTCGCGCCACCTCTCCTTCGTCGAGACCGGCCGCTCACGGCCGAGCCGCGAGATGGTGCTGCGCCTGGCGGAGGCGCTCGACGTCCCGCTGGCCGACCGCAACCGCATCCTGCTCGCCGCCGGTCACGCGCCCGAGTACGACGACGCCCGCCACTCCCCCGACTCGACGCGGCGGCTGCTCGAGACCCTCGACCTGGTGCTGGCCGCGCACGACCCGTGGCCCGCGCTCGTCCTCGACGCCCAGTTCGACGTGCTCGCGACCAACCGCGGCTGTGACCGGCTCCTCGCTCTGATCGACGCCGACCTGCTCGACCCGCCGGTCAACGTCGTCCGCGCGACCCTGCACCCGCGCGGCCTGGCCCGGTCGATCACCAACCTGGCCGCGTGGCGGGGGCACCTGCTGCGCCAGGTCCGCCGGCACCTCGCGGCCACCCCCGCGGACGCCGCCCTCGAGGCCCTGCTGCGCGAGGCGGAGGCCTACCCGGTGCGGCACGCGGAGCCTGCGCCGGACCCGGCCCCGACCTTCGCGCTGCCGCTCGAGCTGTGCGTCGACGGCGTCCGGCTGCGCCTCTACTCGACCGTGTCGACGTTCGGCACCCCGCTGGACGTCGCCGCCAGCGAGCTGGCCATCGAGACCTTCCTCCCGGCGGACGACGTCACCCGCGCGTGGCTCTCACCGTGAGCTCCCCCGACTGGATCACTCGCCCAGCTCTCTCGGTCGCACCCTCAGCCGCGCCTCGATCTCGTCGAGATCGTCGAGACCGGAGGCGACGTCGGAGATGAGGTCGACGGCCTCGTCCTGGTCGACGAGCAGGTCGAGTCCGTTGAGACGGAGGAAGACGTACGTCAGCAGGAGGCCGACCCGCTTGCTGCCGTCGACCAGCGCGTGGTTACTGACCAGCGAGTGCAGCATGGCGGCTGCCTTGCGCGTGACGGTTCGGGTACGCCTCCTCGCCGAAGGCGCTCGCAGCCGGCCTCGCGAGTGCGCTGTCCAGGAGCCCGACATCGCGGACGGGTCCCCAGCCGCGCCGCTCGATGATCTGCAGCGCCGTCTCGAGATCCAGGTACCTCACATGCGCCCGAGACGGTCCAGCGCCTCGGCGTACTTCTCGGCGCCCTCGTCCGCGATGGCCAACACGTCGGTGTCTGCCTCTCGTATGGCGCGGAGCACGGCTCGCTGCTTGCTGACCTGCCATCGAGCTGCGAGACGTTCGAGGCGCGCCTCATCATCGTCGTCCAGCGAAGAGTCATGGCCATGCCAGCTATGGTATCAGTGGTGATACCACTTCGTTGCCTGCTCGGCGTCATGACCGCGCGGCAGTGACGCCCAGCAGGGTCTCGACGAGCTGCTCGACGGCGCCGTCCTTCTCCAGGTAGGCCATGGCCCCCGCGGCCAGGACCTCCGAACGGCTCGTGCCGTCGAGGCTGATCGCCACGACCGGCACCTGCGCGCTGAGCCGCCGGACGAGCCGGACGCCGTCGGCGAGGGTGGGCAGCAACGCGTCGACCAGGGCGACGTCCGCCCGGCCGTGCGACGCCAGCGCGAGCGCCCGGCCCGGGGATCCGGTCGCGGCGGCGACGGCCAGCCCCGGCGTCGCGCCCAGCACGCCGGCGAGCCCGGCCCGCACCCGGGGGTCGTCGTCGACGACGAGGACCCTCACGGGGGCGGCCGGGCTCTCGAACGAGGGTCGGCGCGGGGCCGCAGTCATGCCCCGACGCTGGCGGCGACGGGTGCGCTGAGGCGGCGGTGCGAGGCGGCTGCCACGACCGCGGTGGTCAGCAGGCGACCGAACACCATCGCGAGCGCCATCAGGACGAACGCGGCGGTCCAGGCGTCGGCGCCGGTGATGAGGTGGTCGCGGGAGAACTGCCCGACGGTCCGCGAGCCCGCGCCGGTCGCCCACTCGGCGAACACGATCCGGCCGCCGATGACGGCGATCCAGAGGCCGGCGAAGGCGGCGCCGGCGGTCACGAAGAGCCGCCCGCCGTCGAGCCGGATCCGGGTCAGCGCGGTGGCGACCAGGCCGAGGGCGAGCCCGGCGCTCGCGAACAGCACGTCGAGGGTGACGTCGTTGCCGGCGGTCGGCACGTCCCGCAGGAAGATCCCGGCGGCGACGCCGACGACCAGCAGGGGAACGGTGAACGCAGCGCGGTCGAGCGGCCGGGTGCCGACGTTGCGCAGCAGCACCCAGGCGAGGAGGGCGATGTTGAGGGTCCACTGGGTCGTGCTCATGGCGGGCTCCTTGGTCGAGATGGTTTCTGCTCACCTCGAAGCCTCGTCGCCGCGAGCCCGTCGCTCCTGGGTCGCATCGACGGCCTCGGCCATGACCTCTGTCCTAGCCCGACCTCGGCCGGATGACGTACGGCACCGTGACGACGACCGCCGTGCCCTCACCCGGCGACGACGTCACGTCGAGCCGTCCGCCGATCGCCGCGGCGCGCTCGCGCATCGTGTGGAGGCCGAGGTGCCCGGGGTGCTCCAGGTTCTGGTCGAAGCCCCGGCCGTCGTCCCGGACGCCGACCAGCAGGGCGTCACCCTCGATGCGGAGCGAGACCTCGATGCTGTCGGCGTCCGCGTGCTTGAGGGCGTTGTTGAGGGCCTCGAGGACGAGCCGGTAGAGGTGCTCCTCGACGGCGGGCGCGAGCTCGAGGCGGTCGAGCGCCCGCCTGCACCTGGATCCGGGTGCCTGTCCGCGCCGTGAGCGCGGTGGCCTGCTTGCCCAGCGCTGCGACGAGCCCCTCCTCGGCGAGCGCGCCGGGGCGGAGCTCGAAGATGAGCGCGCGCATCTCGGCCAGAGCGCCGGCCGTCAGCTCACGGAGCTTCTCGACCTCGCGGCCCGCGGGCTCGCCCGGGCCGATGCCGGCGGTCTCGAGGTGCCGCTGCGCGGCGCGCGCGTGCAGGGTCATCGAGAACAGCGCCTGGCTCACGGAGTCGTGCAGCTCGCGAGAGAGGCGCTGCCGCTCGAGCAGGGTGGCGTTCTGGGCCGTGGCCGAGAACAGGCTCGCGTTCTGGGCGGCCACGGCGGCCTGGTCGGCGAGCGCCACGAGGAAGGCCTCGTCGTCCTCACGCAGCGTCCGGCCGGGGTGCAGGTGCACCTGCAGCTCACCGAACGCGTGCCCGGCGGAGGTCAGCGGCGCGGCGACGAGGTCCTCCCACGGCACCGACGCCCAGAAGGGCGCGACGCGGGTGAGAGCGGGCGCGCCGGCCATGGCGCTTCGATAGCCGGGGCGGACGGCGATCCGGGGCAGGTCGCGCTCGGGGCGCTCGGCCACCCCGAGCTCCGCCCACAGAGCGGTCAGCGCGGCGGCGTAGCCCTCGCCGAACGTCCCGTCGTCGATCACCGTCGGCACGCCGTCGGCCCACGAGACGATGCTCGCGGCCGCGACGTCGACGCTGGCTCGCAGCGCCGCGACGACCTCGCGCAGGGTCACGGCGAGCGGCTGGTCGACGGCACTCGCGGCGGCGATCCGGGTGAAGGCGCCGATCCGCGCCTCGAGCCCGCGGAAGGCCAGCACCCGGTCGGTGGCGTCGGTGACGATGTCGACCACGCCGACGACCTCGCCGTTCTCGAACAGCGGCGCGAAGACGACGTCCCAGTAGGTGTCGAGGCCCGGGATGCCGATGTGGTGCGCGGCCTGCCGGACGACCCGGCCGGCGAGCGCGTTCTCGATCAGCGGACGAACGTTCTCCTCGTTGCCGGGGATGAGGTCGTGCAGGTGCCTGCCCGGTGCCGTGTACTCGGGGCCGACCCCGAAGTAGTGCTCGTAGAACCCCGTCCACGTCTTGTTGCACCTGACCAGGCGCATGTCGGGGGTGAAGACGGCGACGCCCATGGGGACGCGGTCGAAGAAGAGGTCGAGCAGCTGCGCGTCGAGAGCAGCGTCGCTCGCGGGCGCGGGCTCGGTGACGATCTCCAGGGGCATGGAGGTACTGCGGAGAGCGGTCCACCCAGCGCCGGCGGCGTCCGGGGGCACGTCGCCCGGGTCGAGGCTCACGGGGTGTTCCGGCCGGCCGGGACGAGCCCCTCCTTCACGGCCCACATCGCCGCCTGCGTGCGGCTCGCGAGCCCGAGCTTGGCGAGGATGTTGGACACGTGAGTCCGGGCGGTGCGCTCGGCAACGCCGAGGTGCTTGCCGATCTCGCGGTTGGTCCCGCCGGTGGCGATCAGCACGAGCACCTCGCGCTCGCGCGGGGTGAGGCTGTCGGCGGCGGAGCGCGGCGCGCGCAACGCCGCGGTAAGGGCCTTGGCGGCGGCGGGGTCGAGGTGCACCTCGCCGGCCTGCGCCGAACGGATCGCCGCCGCGACGTCGGCGGCGTCCGCGTCCTTGAGCAGGTAGCCGGTGGCGCCGGCCTCGAGCGCGGCCCGGATCTTCGCCTCCTCGACGAACGAGGTCACGGCGACGACCTCGACGTCCGGCCAGCGGCGCTTGATCTCGGCCGTGGCCGTGACGCCGTCCAGAACGGGCATCTGCAGGTCCATCAGGACGACGTCGGGCAGGTCGCCGGCCCGGTCGAGGACGGCGAGCTCGTCGAGCGCCCGGCGGCCGTCGCCGGCCTCACCGACGACGGCCATCCCGGGCTCGGTGGCGAGGTAGGCGGCCAGCCCCGACCGGACGACCTTGTGGTCGTCGACGAGGAACACGCGCACGGGTTCGTCGCTCACGGCCCCATTCTGGCAATCGTGCGCCTCACGAGCGCGGCTCCGACGCGGGGCGAGCCGTCTTCAGGGGGTGGACGGCCTTCTTCGCGGCCTTCCGGACCCTGCCCGACGGGTGGCCGAGACCGATGGCCTCGATCGCGGTGCCGAGTTCGGGGTGCTCCACGCGGACGAGCCGGGTCAGTGCCGCCTCGTCGACCAGGGCCCAGAGCGCCGGTGGTAGGTCGTCCTGGGTGACGGGGCCGCCCGCCAGCGCGGCCGCGATGGCCAGGCGCTCGACGATCATGACGTCTCGATCGGAGGGCGAGAGCTCGGCATGCACCCAGCCGAGGCCGGAGAACACGTCGTACAGTGCGGCAAGCTGAGGCACCGTCCGCAGCGGCTGTCGCTGTGCCAGTTCGCTCGTGTACCGAGGCAGCTCCTCGAGGACACATCGGGCCCGAACAGCGACGTGGCCTCGTCGAGGACCCGCGCGTAGACCCCTCGCTCGGCGAGGTTGGCTCGCAGGACAGGGCCGAGCACAGGATCGTCGGTGAACGACCCTGCCAGCTTCGTCGAACGCCTGCTCGCCGAGGACGTCCGCGAGGAGCGTGAGCGTCATGTCGCGAGTCGAGGGCACTGCCGTCGCGCACGAGTGTCACGAGGTCGTCGACGCCCTTGTCGTGGCCCCGTGCCTCGAGCCACTCCTCGATCAGGCCATCGCGCACATCGTCCGCCGCTGCGGTGGCGACCTCGACGAAGCCGAGAGGGTCGAGGCCCCCGACGTCGCCGAGCAGCGGCGCCTCGATGCCCTTGGCGAGCGCGTACTCGCGTACGCCGAACCTGCCAGTGGGGTGAGATCGACCAGGTCGTCCGCCTCGACGAGCGGTTCGACGGCTCCGAGCTCCGCCAGGGACGTCACGATCCATGCCAGGCGACCGTGCAGGAGGTCGGCCATCGCCGTTCGCGAGCGGCCGGGGACGTTCATGAGTTGCTCGGAGAACTCCTCCATGACCTGGGGAAGCCGTGTGGAGTTCGCCGCCGTATGCGCTGAAGAGCAGGTGCGTGACGACGAGAGCGGTGTACTCATCGATGATCCGCGGATGGATGGGGAGGTCGCGTGGCGACTGCTGGCCGGGTCGAGTCGGGCGTTTCGGGAGGTCTTTGCGAACCCCGACCTCCGCCGGATCCAGCTTGCCTGGGCCGGATCGCTGATCGGGACCTGGGCCTACGGCATCGCCATCGTCGTCTACGCCTACGAGCAGGGCGGCGCCACGGCGGTCGGCATCGTCGGCCTGTCGCGCTGGCTCGCGGCCGCGTTCGCCTCGCCTTTCGCGGCCCTGCTCGGAGACCGCTACGACCGGCGTCTCGTCATGGTCGTCTCCGATCTCGTACGCGCGTTGCTCATCAGTGGCGCTGCTGTCGCGGCCTACGCCGATGCGAGCCCCATCGTCATCTACGTGATCGCCGCTCTCGTCGGTGTCGCGGCGACCGCGTTCCGTCCGGCCCAGGCTGCCCTCGTTCCCTCGCTGGCCCGCACACCCGAGGAGTTGACCGCGGCCAACGTCTCCGCAAGCGCGATCGAGAGCATCGGCATCTTCGCAGGGCCCGCGATCGGGGGCCTGCTGCTCGCGGTCTCCGGACCGGGAGCCGTCTTCATCGTGACGGCCTCGGCTCTGGTCTGGTCCGCGATCCTGGTGCTGGGCGTGCGACCGGTCGGCGCAGTCGAGCGCAAGGTCGTCGAGCCCGGCTCGGTCGTCGACGAGCTCCTCCTCGGTTTCCGGACGATCGCCCGGGAGCGCCGGCTGCGCCTGCTCGTCGGCCTCTTCTCCGCACAGACGTTCGTCGACGGGATGCTCAACGTGCTGATCGTCGTGGTAGCGCTGAAGCTGCTCGACACGGGGAACGCCGGCGTCGGCTTCCTCAACTCCGCGGTCGGCGTCGGCGGCTTGCTGGGCGCGCTCGCCGCGGCCGCGCTCGTCGGCCGGGGACGGCTCGCCGCCGACTTCGGGGTCGGGATCTTCATCTGGGGCGTGCCGATTGCGCTCCTCGCGGTCTGGCCGAATCAGATCTTCGCGCTCGTCCTGCTCGGGATCGTCGGGATCGGCAACACGATCGTCGACGTCTCGGGCATGACGCTTCTGCAGCGCGCCGCCCCCGACGAAGTGATCGCGCGGGTCTTCGGCGTGATGGAGAGCCTGTTCCTGCTGACCGTCGGCCTCGGCGCGCTGGCCGCGCCGCTCCTGCTCAACTGGCTCGGCACGCGCGGTGCGCTGATCGCGGCCGGAGCGCTGCTGCCGCTGCTCGTCGTGCCGGCCTGGCCGCGGCTCAACGACATGGACCGCGCGGCGCGGGTTCCGCTCGAACGGCTCGCAATCCTGCAGGCGAACTCGATCTTCTCTCCGCTCCCCGAGCCCACCCTGGAGCAGCTCGCCGAGGGGCTCGAGGAGGTCGCGGGCGCAGGCGGGGCAGGAGGTTGTTCGGCAGGGCGAGCCGGGCGACCGCTTCTACCTTGTCAAGGACGGGGCCCTCGAGGTGTACATCGACGGCAAGCTCGTGCAGACGCTCGGACCGGGGGACTCGTTCGGCGAGATCGCCCTCCTGCGCGACGTGCCCCGCACCGCGACCGTGCGGGGAAAGACCGCCGCCACCCTCTACGCGCTCGATCGGCGCGCCTTTCTCACCGCGGTCACCGGTTTCGGACCGAGCCTCTCCGCCGCGGAGGCGGTCATCGCGATGCGGCTTGGGCCCGCTCCGTCCGGGATCGTTCGCGCTTAGGTTTTTCGTGCCGGAGGGTTAGTCGATCTTCGCCATGAC
>CAWCCY010000015.1:0-252313 GCA_963794075.1 uncultured Actinomycetota bacterium | reverse complement strand
GTGGCAGTAGCGGAAGAGGTTGTAATCGCCTGTGTCGAATAGCTTCGGATCTTCGCTCATGAACCTGCCCAAGATCGGATTGTAGGCGCGCGCGCGATATTCGTAAAATCCGAACGCGTTCACGTATTCCCGCCCAGTAAACAGGAACCGGTTACTGTACGCGGACGAGGAAAGTGGATTACCGTTAGCGTCGTAGATGGCCGCGCGCCAAAAACATCATACTTGTAACTCTCAATCACATCGCCGCTTGTGTTAACAAGCTGGGTCACGCTACCTTCGTGGTCCTGCTGATAATAGTAAGTCATCGCCGGATTAAACGATGGATCGTAGCGCATCAAGATTTCGTCGATCCCTTTGCCATAGAGGTTTTTCGCCGGATGGCTTAGATCGCTTGATCTGTATTCCAGGATCGGTTTCTCACCATCATAAATGTAATACGTAGTGAGGCCATTGAGCGTCCGTTTCACGCAACGTCCCAGCGCGTCGTAGTAAAGATTGTAAGTGCTGGTGCTGGAGGTCACCTGTTTCAGATGCTCGTCGTTGATGTAGAGTACGTCACACTGTTGTAAGTCTGGATCTCGTGCTCGGGGCCATTGGGGACTGGGCTTCCGCCAACCGAGGTATACTGGTTGAGAATGTTGGGCACGTAGGTGACGTTTCCATTTACGTTGTCCGTAATACTTGTCCGGTTGCCTGCCTTATCCAGGGTATACGTTACGCTGCGGCCGGTGGGCAAGTCCGGCTGGCCTGGACCCTCTGGCGGTGCCAGGTTGCCGTCGCCGAGATAGTCCTCCACTGTTTTTTCTCCCTTGGCAGGATCTTCTGCAGGGGGCGTGTCGCTCGGCGGGGTGACGTCGGGAGATGGCGTGGTGTCCGGCGTCCCGTCCGGTGGCGTGGTGTCATCCGGAGGGGGGAGCAGGTTCGGCTTCCTCTGTTTCCGGAGGCTGATAGCCCGCATTTGGATCGAGCGTATCGGTGGTATCCAGGTCGGGCTCTTGCTCTTCGGTGTAAGGCGCATGCGGCCCGCCGCCGTATTGGGCAGACAAAAGCTCACCAGTCCAATAATAACCGAAGTCGTCGGCCAAACCTGCCCGGTTCGTCTCGGTGATGCGATTCATGTGATCGTAAGTGTAGGACTCAGTGGTACCGGGAATCGTCGTCCCGTTCTTCTTCAACACCCGGCTGGCCATTCGGTCCAAGCTATCGCGGATATAAATCTGATCAACACCGCTCAGGACACTGTAGCGATGGGTCTCGTTGGATCCTCCATCGTAGGCATATTGGAACTTTAACGAGGTGCCGATCGAAATGGTTTCGAACCGTCCCGCGGCATCGTAACCAAAAGTGTAGTCGTAAACGCCCGCAGCCGAAATCTCCTGCACCTTCCCATCGTCATCGTAAGTAGGATAGGTTACATTTTTCAGCCCGAGACCACTGACATTTTGCTGATCATTGGTCAGCCGACCAGCGGCATCATAAACGCGGGTGACCGTGGAGTTGGCGTTCGACGCGATATTCAATCTGCTATCGGCGTAGTAAGTGTAGTGCGCCCAATCGGCACTGTTATCCCAGCTCATGTCCGTTTTCCGGTTGCGGCTGTCGTACTGGAAGCGCTGAATTTCATGGCTGGCAGGATTGAAATTGCCGTTCACCGTCGTCCGGCTCGCAAGGTTATGCGCATTATCCCATAGCCAAGACTGGTATGAATTGTTACCGGGATAAGTCATTCGGGTCTTTTCATCCGAGGCATTATATTGGAATAAGGTCAGCCTGCCTTTGGAATCTCTTACGTGCTCAACGGTCCCGGACGGATTGTAGAAAATATCCGTCCTTATATTGATCGGGTTCCCCCCTGGAACCTGGCGAGGCACGGTGTGCCAGATCATCCGGTTGAGTGCATCGTGGCCCTTGGTCTCATGGATGCCGTCGGGTCGGTCGATCTGGGTGATATTGCTGGCCGCATCGTAATGCCAGACCGTATGGGCTTCGACGGCCGTGCCGTAGGCTTCCTTCGTAGACGTTTTGCGGTTCCGATTATCGTAGTCGTTATGAGTGGTCTTAAGCTGTGGATCAGTCACGTCCGTCAGGTTGCCCGTGTGGTCGTAGGTGAAATAGTTTGTTTCAGTACACCATCGGCGGGCGTCGTGGACGTTTTATGCCAGTTCTCATCATAGACATTGTGCGATCTTGATGCCGGTCGGCAGGATAATCATCGGGGCGAGGTCCTGCGTGTTGCTGCGGCTGGTTGTGTCGCCTTGTATAACCGCATAATCATAGCTGGCCGTTTTGCTGATGTTGTCGCAATGAGAAGAACAATACGTAACTGAGCCAAGTAAGTATACAGTAAAAAACTCAATGGCGGGCTCGCGCCCAGCCAGCCGCACCGCCGACGGCGGCCAGGTCGCCGAACGGGCCGAGCGGGCCGGCTTGACGGCGATCCCGTGCGCCTCCAGCAGGGCGGTGGCGAGTTCCATCACCTCGGCCGGCGTCCGGTAGTTGACCGTCAGCTCCTCGAGCCGCCAGCGGCCCTCGGCCACGGTGTCGAGCACGTCGGCCCATGCGGTCGTACCGGCGGCGGAGCCGGTCTGCGCCACGTCGCCGACGACCGTCATCGACCGCACGGGCACGCGGCGGGCGACGAGCCGCCACTGCATCGGCGACAGCTCCTGCGCCTCGTCGACGACGGCGTGGCCGAACGTCCAGGTGCGGTCCTCGCGGGCGCGCTCGGCGAGCGTGCTCGCGCCGGCCCGCGCCTCGAACCGGTCGGCGAGCATCTCGGGTCGGCATCATCGGGGCACGCGTCGCCGGTCGCTGCTCGAGCACCCGGCGGGCGAACTCCAGCGACTCGCTCCGCTCGGCGCGCCGCCTCCGCGCCCCGGGCCTGCTCCGCCGCGAGGGCGGCGACGTCCGTCCCGATGAGCTCGGCGGCCTCGTCGAGCAGCGGCACGTCGGCCGTCGTCCAGGCGGATCCCTTCGGGCGCAGCAGCAGCCCTGCTCCCGCCCGCTGAGGATCCCGTCGGCGGCCGCGGCCAGCCGGTCGGCGCGCGCCAGCAGGTCGGCGACGAGGCCCTGCGCCGTCAGGGGCATCCACAGCAGGTTGACCTCGCGGCGCACCGCGAGCTCGGAGCGCAGCTCGGCGAGCAGGTCGCCGCGGTCCTCGCCGTCCGCCTCGAGACCGCGGGCCGCGGCCAGCTGCGCGGCGAGGTCGTCGAGGACATGCCGCACGAAGGTCGTCCGGGCCTCGTTGTGCGGCCGGCCGCCCTGCCGGGCCCGCCCGCGGGCCTCCGCGACGACCCCCGGTCGCAGCACCACGCGGTCGCCCTGGACGTCGAGGGGCACCGGGCGCGCGGGCGTCCGCTGCCGGCCCCGCACGGCGTTCCGGACGACGTCCGCCATCCGCAGGTCGCCCTTGACCACGGCCACCTCGGGTCGTTCGGGCGCCGTCGCCTCGACGCCGGGGAACAGCTGGCCGGGCGTGAGCAGCACGACGCCGGTCTCGCCGAGGCTCGGCAGCACCTGCTCGATGTAACGGAGGAACACCGGCGATGGGCCGACCACGAGCACGCCGCTGCGGGCGATGCGGTCGCGGTGGGTGTACAGCAGGTAGGCCGCGCGGTGCAGCGCCACCGCCGTCTTGCCGGTGCCCGGGCCGCCCTGGACGACGAGGACGCCGGCCAGCGGCGAGCGCACCACGCGGTCCTGCTCCGCCTGCAGGGTGGCGACGATGTCGCGCATCCGGCCGGTGCGGTGCGCCGTGAGGGCGCTCATCAGCGCTCCCTCGCCGGCGACCACGGCGAGGCCCGCCCGCTCGCAGCGCCTCGGCGTCGAGCAGCTCGTCGTCGAGGCCGATCACCGTGCGCCCGCGGGTGGCGAGGTGACGGCGCCGGGCCACGCCCTGCGGCGCGGCGGCCGTCGCCTGGTAGAACGCGGACGCGGCGGGCGCCCGCCAGTCGACGAGCAGCTGCTGCTGCGCGTCGTCCGAGAGCCCGAGCCGCCCCACGTAGCGGCGGACCCCGTCGTCGAGGTCGAGCCGGCCGAACGCCAGCCGGTCCTCGACGCTCGCGAGGCGGGCGATGCGCTCGCTGTGCCAGGCGTCGAAGGCGTCACGCTCGGCGCGGCCCGAGGGCGTGGGCACCAGTGGGGCGCGGCGGACCTCGTCGAGGGCGGCGCGTGGCCCGCGCGCGCAACGTGTCGAGCTGCTCGTACAGGCGGGACGACATAGGCCTGCTCGACCTGCAGCTCGCGTTGCAGGTCCTGCGTGTCGGGGCAGTCGTCAGGGCATGCCTCCTTCGCCGGCGCCCACGAGGCGGCCTTCAAGTATGTGCGGTGCGACGGCGGCGTGCACCACCGGGGGCGGATCCGGGGTCGTGAGCGGGGTTGCGGGCGGCCCGGCGGACGGGGTTCACCCGTCCGGAGCCTGCAGCCCCGACCCCGGGCGCCGACGGGAGCGTCGAGCGGGCCACGCGCAGGGCGTGGCCCGGGCCCGTCGCGAAGGAGGGCGGCCATGAACGTGACCGGTGTCGGCGCAACGCCGCCTCCGCCACCCGTCCCGCCGATAGCGCCCGCTCCCGCGGTGGCGTCGACCGCACCGGATCCCGGTCCCCGCGAGGGCAGCCGGGGACCGGGCGCGGACGCCGGCCCGGGGAGCGGCCTGCCGAGGTGAGCCTCCCGGAGGCGCCCGCCGCTGCGGATGCTGACGATCACGGAGATGCGCGTGATGCTCGGCCAGCTGCCGGCGAGCGCCGCCCTGCGCACCCCGCACGGCCAGGTCGAGGTCGGCGCACCACCTGACCCGCCCTTCGACCAGGTCCGCCCCCCTGCCCGTCCAGGCCAGCGTGGCCAGGTGGGCGGCCGCGACCCGCGCGAGCAGAGGTGGGCTCAGATGTGCGCCTGGTCGACCGCGGACTGCAGGGACTGGATGTAGCCGTCGCTCGTCACCGTCGCTCCCGAGACCGCGTCGATGCTGGCATTTCCCGCGGCGACCGCCTCCTGGTTCAGCTGCGGGACGGCATAGCTGTTGATCTCGAGGTCGCGCCCGTTGTTCTGCGGGTACTGCACGGCGTCCGCCTTGGTGATCTTGCCGTTGGCCACGGTGATCTGCACCTGGACCGTGCCCCACTGGGTGTCGACGGCGTTCCCCGTGTAGGTGCCGGACGACGACCCGGATTTCGACCCCGACGAGCCGGACGACGACCCCGACGAGCCGGACGACGACCCCGACGAGCCGGACGACGACCCGGACGAGCCGCTCACCGGGCTGGAGCCGATGGCCGTCCCGGCGGTCGTGCCCGTGCTCGAGTGATAGCTGAGCGCCAGGACCACGGCGCTCAGGCCGCTCATGACGGCGAAGGTGGGGCGACGCATGACCTCACTGTGGGCCGCGCACCTGGGCCCGTCCCCGGCGGAACCTGTGCGCGCGCTGTGCGGTAGCGTCCGCGCGATGCCGCACGCCGTCGTCCTGGCCGGGACCGGCGCGATCGGCCGTGCCACGGCGCGCCGGCTCGTCGATCACGGCTGGACCGTCCACGTCACCGGGCGCGATCCGCCACCTGCCCGTCGCCCTCGCCGAGGCCGGGGTCGGGTTCAGCCGCCTCGACCGCACCGATCCCGACGCCGCGGCCGCGCTGTCGCGGGTGGTCGGCGAGGGCGCCGACCTGCTCGTCGACTGCGCCTGCTTCACGGCGGCCGACGCCGCGCGCCTGCTCACGGTCGGGGCCGGCGTCGCGTCGACGGTGATGATCTCGAGCAGGCGGTCGTACGTCGACGATGCGGGCAACCACGTCAACGGCGACGTCCCGCCCCGGTTCGGCGGCCCCGTCGCGGAGACGGCCCCGACTCTCGCGCCCGGCGCCGGGGACCACGACAGCCGCGAGGGCTACGGGCCGAACAAGGTGGCTGCCGAGCGGCTGCTGCTCGACTCCGGCCTGCCCGTCACGGTGCTGCGCGCCGTCCAAGGTGCACGGCCGGGCGCCCGCGACCCGCGCGAGTGGGTCTTCGTGCTCGGCTTGTTCGCCGGCCGTCGGACCCTGCCGGTCGCCCACCCCGACGCCGTCGACCACACCACCGCCGCCGCCAACACGGCCGCGCTGATCGAGACGGTGGCCGCCCGCCCCGGGGCGCGCGTGCTGAACAGCGCCGACCCCGACGCGCCCACAGTGCTGGACGTCGCCCGGGCGGTCGCCGCCGCGATGGACCGGACGTTCGACGAGGTCCTCCTGGACCCTGCCGAAGCGGCCGCGCACCCCGACCTCGGGCGCACCCCGTGGGACGCGCCCTCGCCCTTCGTCCTCGACACCACGGCGGCCGAGGCGCTCGGGTACCGGCCGGCGGGCTCCTACGCGAGACGGTCGGCGAGGAGGTCCGCTGGCTCGTGGAGGCCGCCCGCGGCGGCCCCGACGCCGGCCTGCTCCCTGCCGAGGCGCTCGACACCGCCGCCGAGGACGCGTGGCTGGCGGCGCGGGCCCTCGATCCGGAGCGCGGCCTCAGTGCGGGAAGGACGTCTTCGCCGGGGCCTGCAGGTCGTCGGCGTACCGGCGGATGAGGTCGAGGTTGCGGTCGGCGAGGTGGTCGAAGGTCTGGGCGACGTTCGAGCCCGGCGTCAGCGACGCCAGCGCGCTGTCGGGGTCGAGCCGGGCGGCGCCCAGCCCTCGTGCGACGCGGCCCGGGCCACGACCTCGGCGATCGGCGTGACGACCATGGAGTTGCCGAAGTAGATCGTGCCCGCCGGGTCGATGCCCGGTGGCGTTCGCCCCCACCACGTAGACGTGGTTGTCGTAGGCACGGGCCCGGTTCGTCAGCTCCCAGAGGTCGGCGCTGCGCAGCAGCGCGGAGGGCCGGGCGATCAGCTCAGCGCCCCTGACCGCGGTGATCCGGGACAGCTCGGGGTAGTCCCCGTCGAAGCAGATGATCATCCCGATGCGTCCGAGCGGCGTGTCGACGACGCAGACCTCGTCGCCGGCGGTCACCCAGCCGCCCTGGTCGCACCGCTCGCCGGCGAAGGGGTGCGTCTTGCGGTACACGCCGAGCACGTCGCCGTCCGGCCCGATCAGGGCCGCGGAGTTGTGGACGACGCCCCGCGCCGGCGCCCCGCTCGTAGGTGCCCCAGACCACGTGCACGCCGAGCTCGCGGGCCGCCTCCTGGAGCGGCTCCGTCACGGGGCCGGGGACGGCGCTGACGACGTCCCACAGCTCCTCCGGGCCGGTGCCCGGGACGAACCCGGTCGACGCCGTCTCGGGCAGCACCACCAGCTCGGCCCCGGTCGCGTCGACGCACCGGCGCAGCCAGTCGGCCCCCTTCGCGCAGTTCGCCGCGACGCTCGCCGCGGTGAGCGGCCCCGGCAGCGGCGCGATCTGGACGGCGGCGACGGTGAAGGCGCGCATGGAACCTCCGGGAGCTCGGGCCTCCCCGTCAGGGTACGTCGGGTGTCAGCGGCGGCGGCCCGCGAGCCGGGCGCCGATCCAGACGCCCACCAGCGCGATCGCGGCACCCACGAGCACGCCCGGCAGCTGGTCGCGCACGTCGACGTGCACCTGGCGGCCGCCGCGGGGTACGGCGCCGGGACGGGTGAAGACCCGCTGCAGCGTCGCCGCGGGCTCGCCCTCGAGGGCGACGGCCTCGCGCACCTCGTCGACGGTCGGCGCGCCCTCCGCGGTCTCCAGCGAGGGGGAGCTCGCCTGACCGGGCACCGCGCCGACGCCGGCCGGCTCCGCGAGGACGGCGTCCACCGCCTTGAAGAACTCCCCGGCCGTCTTCTTGGCGACCCCGGCGAGGACCCGCTGGCCCACGCCGCCCACGGCTCCGCCGACGACGGCGTCGGCGGCGTAGCTGAGCAGCGTGGTGCCGTCCGCGCCGTCGTCGAGAGTCACCCGGACGTCGGCGTCGACGGTCCCGGGTGCGCCGGCGCCCGAGGCCTTCAGCGTGAACGCGCCGGGCGGTGCCGGGTCGGTCAGGGCGACGTCACCCAGGTACGTACCCTTGATCGAGGCGACCCCGGCCGTCACCGTCATCCGGTAGCGGTCGTCGCCGACCGCCTCGAGCCGCTCGCACCCCGGGATCGTGCGGACGAGCACCGCCGGATCGTTCAGCGCCGCCCAGACGCGGTCGCGGGGGGCGTTGAGCGTCGCCGTTCCGTTGATCTTCACGGTCGTCCTCCTCGACAGGTGCGGGGTACGCTACCGCCCGGGCCCGTCGGCGGGCAGCGCGTCCGAGCATGCGCGCTCCCGGGCGACGCCCGGCCCGGGACCCGTTTCGGCCACTTGCCCTGATCCGTGGCCGAGCACGGCGTACCGGGCCCGAGTCCCCAGGCCATTTCAGAGGCCAGGGCAGAGCGTCGGCGGAGGGGGCGGTCCGAGGGGCGGGCCGAGCGCGGGTCGAGGCGCCGGTCAGGGCGGAGCGGTCGTCTCGCGGCTCGCGTGGCGCTCGCGGAGCTCGAACAGGTCCGACGGCGAGATCGGCATCGTCGTGATCGGGATGCCCTCGGCGTCCTCGATCGCGGCGGCGAACACGGCCATCCCCGGGATCACCCCGGCCTCGCCCGCCCCCTTGATGCCGAGCGGGTTGAGCGGCGAGGGCGTCTCGAGGTGGTCGGTCTCGATCCGGGGGACCTCTGTGGCGTACGGCATGAGGAAGTCCATGAACGAGGCGTTGAGGATCTGCCCGTTCTCGTCGTACTCGACCTTCTCGTAGAGCGCCCCGCCCACGCCCTGCGCGACGCCGCCGTGGATCTGTCCCTCGACGATCATCGGGTTCACCAGGGTGCCGCAGTCGTGCACCACGCAGTAGCGCAGCACCCGGATCTCGGCGGTCTCGGGGTCGGTCTCGACGATGGCGGCGTGCATGCCGCTGGCGAACGTCGAGCGGATCGGCGAGTAGTAGTCCGTGGCCTCCAGCCCCGGCTCGTCGTCGTCCGCGACCGGGGGCCGGTCGGGCTGGGCGGTCCCGGCGAACTGGGTCGCGGCCGCCGCAGACGCGTCGAACGCGTAGCGCAGCGGGTTCGAGAGCACGGCCACGGTCGACAGCGGTATGGACGTCGCCGGTGCGCCCACCACCTGCACGACGCCGTCGACGATCTCCAGGTCCGCGGGGTCGACCTCGAGGGCGTCCGACGCGATCCGCAGGGCCTTCGCCCGCACCTTCGCCGCGGCCAGCCCGACCGCGTTGCCGCTCATGACCGCCGCCCGGGAGGCGAAGGTGCCGACGGCGTACCCGAACCGCCGGGTGTCGCCCGACGTCACGTGCACCGACTCGAGCGGGACGCCGAGGGTGTCGGCGACGATCTGCGCGAACACCGTCTGGTGGCCCTGGCCCTGCGTGGTCAGGCCGATCGCCACGTTCACCCGGCCCGACGTCTCGACCTGCACGTGCGCGCCCTCGTAGGGGCCGACGCCGGTGCCCTCCACGTAGCAGGCGAGCCCGATGCCGACGCGGCGTCCCTGCGCGCGGGCGGCGTCCCGGTGGCGGCGAACTCGTCCCAGCCGACCAGGGCCTTGATCTTGCGGAGCATCTCGGGGTAGTCGCCCGAGTCGTAGATCAGCGGCCGGCCGTCCTGGAACGTCAGGCCCTGGTCGTACGGGAACTCGTCGGGCTGGATGAAGTTCGCCGCGCGCACGTCGGCGCGGTCCAGGCCGAGCTCGGCGGCGATGGCGTCCATGGTGCGCTCCATCGCGAAGACGCCCTGGGGCCGGCCGGCGCCGCGGTACGGCGTGACGATGACGGTGTTCGTGTAGAGCGAGAAGAACTCGACCCGGTAGGCGCCGGGCTTGTAGGGCCCCAGCAGCTGGGTCGAGCTGATGATCGGGACGATGATGCCGTAGGGCGTGTAGACGCCGTTGTCGTGCCAGAGCGTGACGTCGAGGCCGAGGATCCGCCCGGCGTCGTCGAACCCGACCCGCACGTGCTGCACCTGACGGCGCTCGTGCGCGCTCGCCACGAAGTGCTCGCGCCGGTCCTCGACCCAGCCCACGTCGCGGCCGAGCAGGCGCGCGGCCCACGGCACGAGCACCTCCTCCGGCCACGGGTGCATGATCTTGACGCCGAAGCCGCCGCCGACGTCGGGGGTGATGCACTCGACCTTCGCCAGCGGCATGGCGAGCTTCGCGGCGACGGCAGCGCGCACCCCGGTCGAGGTCTGCGTCGACGACCAGATCCGCATCGACCCCTCGTCGCGGTCGTAGCGGGCGAGCACGCCCCGGCCCTCGAGCGGACTCGACAGCGACCGCTCCACGTCGAGGTCGAGCTCGAGCACGTGCGGCGCCGCGGCGATCGCGGCCGGGGCGTCGCCGACCTCCTGCAGCATGTGCGCCGCGACGTTCCCGGGGACGTCGTCGTGCACCAGGCGGGTCGCCGTCGCGGGCCTGCTCGACGCCGACCACCGGCGGGCAGCACCTCGTACTCGACCCGGATCCGGTCGAGCACGTCCTCGGCCACGTACCGGTCGGTCGCGACGACCATGACGACCGGCTCGCCGACGTGCCGCACCACGCCGTTCGCCAGCGGGTAGCCGGTGCGGCCGTGGGTGAGCGCCGGGTGCGGGATGAGCAGCGGCAGCCGCTCGGCGACCCGGGTGCCGTCGCGCTCGTCGGCCTCGAGCAGGTCGTCGTAGGTGTAGATCGGCGACCAGCCCGTCGACGTCGAGGGCGTCCGTGACGTCGACGTCGACGACCCGGGCGTGCGCGTGCGGGCTGCGGACGAACGCCGCCGCCAGCGCGCCGTGCACGAGGTCGGCGAGGTAGCGGCCCTCGCCGCGCAGCAGCCGGTCGTCCTCGCGGCGCTGCACCCGGCTGCCGACCAGCGAGGACCCCGTGACCCTCTCCTCGACCTCGTCGACGCGCGGTCACGGCCGCGCCTCGCGGGAGCGGGTCTCATGCCGCTCCGCTGCGCGATCTCCGCGGCCCGCAACACCGAGGCCACGATGTTCTGGTAGCCCGTGCACCGGCACAGGTTGCCGGCGATCGCCTCGCGGGCCTCGTCCTCGGTCGGGTCCGGGTTGTCCCGAGGTAGGCGGCGACCGTCGTGAGGAAGCCGGGCGTGCAGAACCCGCACTGCAGGCCGTGACACTCCTTGAAGGCGCGCTGCACGGGGTGCGGCGCCCCGCCGGGGCCGGCGAGCCCCTCGACCGTGGTCACCTCGCGAGCCGTCGACGGTGACCGCGAGCAGCAGGCACGAGCGCACGGGCTCGCCGTCGAGCAGGACGGTGCATGCGCCGCAGACGCCGTGCTCGCACCCGACGTGCGTGCCCGTGAGGCCCACGTCGTAGCGCAGCGCGTCGGACAGCAGCCGCCGGGCCGGCACGTCGACGCGTGCTCGGTGCCGTTGACGACGAGCCGGACCGGCAGGTCCTGCTCGCTCACGCGGCCCGCCCTTGCGTCGCTCCGCCGGACGCGGCCCAGGCCGGTCGCCAGCGCCCGCGCGGTGAGCACGCGGGCGAGGTGGCGGCGGTAGTCGGCGGAGGCGTGCACGTCGCCATCGGGGTCGAGCTGCGCGACGGCGTGACCGGCCACCTCCTGCCAGCTCCGCGGGTCGTCGGCCGGGCCCGCCCGGTTCCGCGCCGGTCAGGTCGACGACCGCCGGCGTCGGCCCCATCGACACGTACGCGACGCTCATCGACGAGCCCCGCGCCGAGGCGCTGTCGAGGGTGCGTCCATGGACGCCGGGCGGGCGCCACGACGGCGGCGACGCCGCACATCGCGTAGTCGCCGTGCCGGCGGGCGACCTCGACGAACGCCGTGCCGGCGCCGGGTCGGGCGCGCCGGGAAGAACGCCTCGACGGCGAGCTCGCCGGGGCCGACCGCCGACTCCAGCGGCCCGACGAAGAAGTCGGCGGCGGCGACCTCGCGCCGCCCCGCGACCGAGGCCAGGGTCACGGTGCCGCCGGTCACGGCCAGCACGGCGGTCATCTCGCCGCTCGGGTCGGCGTGCGCGAGCGAGCCGACGGTGGTGCCGCGGTTGCGGATCGTCGGGTGGGCGACGAGCCGCAGGGCCTGGCGGAGCAACGGCTGGACGGCCGCGGCTCCGTCGTCGCGCTCGACCTGGGCGTGCCGGGCGAGGGCACCGACGCGGACGCCGTCCGCGCTGGGCTGCACGTAGGCGAGCTCGGCGAGCCGGTTGATGTCGACCAGGTGGCCGGGCGCCGCGAGGCGCATCGAGAGCACCGGCAGCAGGCTCTGGCCGCCGGCCAGCACCTTGCCGTCGGCGCCGACCTCGGCGAGCACGGCGAGCGCCTCCTCGACCGATTCCGGCCGGTGGTAGGTGAACGGCGAGGGCTTCACGGGGCATCCTCTCCGCCCGCCCCCTGGTTCTCCACGCAGCCCATGCGAACACGCTCCCCCCGCCCCGGAAAGCGGCACGCGCGCCGCGCGACTCGAGCACGCGCGCCCTGCCGCCGCCCTTCTGTCGGTGATCATGCAAACCGGACCGATCATGAAACCCGTCCGTCATGGGAAGCCGCAGGTCCATGATCGGACTGGTTGCATGATCAGCGCGAAGCGGCGGTGGGGTGGAGGTCAGCGGCGGTCGGTGTCGTAGGGGTTCGGGCTCGACGTACGCGCCGGGCGTGTCGACGACGACGCTGCTCCGCCGACCCTCGCTCCGCCGCCCCTGCGGCTCGCGGTCTCCGCGTCGCGCAGCTCCGCCGGGGCGAGCACCCGCGCCAGATGCCAGCCGGCGACGGCCACGATCGTGCCGAACGCGATGCCGCTCAGCGTGAAGTCCTTCGTGATCTGCCAGCTGACCCCGCCGATCGCGATCACGATGCCGGCGGCGAGCGGCACCAGGTTGATCGGGTTGCCCGAAGTCGACGCCGTTCTCCTTCCAGATCTTGGCGCCGAGCAGGCCGATCATGCCGTACAGGACGACGGTGATGCCGCCGAGGACGCCGCCGGGTGTCGCCGAGACGACGGCGCCGAACTTCGGCGAGAGCCCGAAGAGGATCGCCACGACGGCCGCCACGTAGTACGCGGCCGTGGAGTAGACCCGGGTGGCTGCCATGACGCCGATGTTCTCGGCGTACGTCGTGGTCGGCGATCCCCCGACGGCGCTGGCGATGGCGGTGCCGACGCCGTCCGCCGCGATGGCGCGGCCCATGTACGGGTCGAGGTCGGCGCCGGTCATCTCGGCGACCGCCTTGACGTGGCCGGTGTTCTCCGCGATGAGCGCGATCACCGCCGGCAGGACGAGCAGGATGAACGTCAGCGAGAAGCTCGGCGCGTGGTAGCCCGGCACCTCCTTGCCGTTCACGATCGACGTCCCGGTCGGCGGGAAGCCGAACCAGCTGGCGCTGTCGACGTTCGTCCAGTCCACCCGGAAGTGCGTCGAGACCTTGCCGGCCGCGCGTCGGGACGGTGATCTGGCCCGAAGTCTTGTCGAGCGACCCACGACAGGAGGTAGCCGAACACCAGCGCGAGGAAGACCGCGATGCGGCTGATGAACCCGCGGGTCGCGAGGCTGACGACGATCACGAAGATCATGACGAGCAGGGCGACACCCTCGTCCTGCGGCCAGTAGACCTGGGCGACCACCGGCGCGAGGTTGAAACCGATGAGCATGACGACGGCCCCGGTGACCGCGGGCGGGAGCACGGCGTAGACGACGCGGCTCCCGGCGAAGTGGATGATCACGCCGATCAGCGCGAGCACCAGACCGGCCACCAGGATGGCGCCGGTGACCTGTGCGAGAGTCGCCGCCCTGCGCCCGGATCGCCGCCACCCCGCCGACGAAGGCGGCGCTGGTGCCGAGGTAGCTCGGCACCTTCGGCCCTGCACGATCAGCAGGAAGATGATCGTCGCGATCCCGCTCATCATGATCGCGAGCTGCGGGTTCAGGCCCATGATCAGCGGGAAGACGAAGGTCGCGCCGAACATGGCCACGACGTGCTGGGCGCCGAGCCCGACGGTCCTGCCCCAGCTCAGCCGCTCGTCCGGTGCGACGACCTCGCCGGGGCCAGGGACCTGCCGTCGCCGTGGAGTTTCCAACCGATGGCCATGCGCCCTCCCGGGGCTCGTGCCGCCGCCGCTCACGTCTCCGATCTGAGTAGTGCCCGAAACCTAGGGGGGTGCCCCGCCGCCAGCATCGGCAGCTCCGACAGGGCTAGCTGGTGGTGTTGGCGACTGCGGCCGAACGGGCGCCGAGCGCTGGAGGTCAGCGTCCTCCCAGCTGGGCCCGTCCACCACCGGGCCCGCGCCGTCCAGGTCGACGGGGTCGATGCACAGCCGGCGGGCGGTGCTCGCCGGGTCCCAGGCGTGGTAGACGAGCACGTCCTGCCCGTCCGGCCCGACGACGAGGCTGTTGTGGCCCGGCCCCACGACGTGCCCGGGCACGGTGCGCAGCAGCGGGCTCGCGGCCCTGCGCCTCGGTCCATGGGCCGAGCGGGTGGTCCGCGGTCGGCCCAGTTCGACCCCGTATGTCGGCTCCTCCCAGTTGCCGCCCGAGTAGAAGAGCACGTACCGGCCCTGGCGCCGGCAGACGAACGGCCCCTCCAGGGTGTGCCAGTCGTAGACGCCGCCGTACATGGCCGCTCCCGCCGGAAGATCTGCCAGTCGCCGGAGGGCGCCAGCACCGACGTGGGGCGGCCGGCAGCCGCGTCATCCCGTCGAGCACGTCGACCGCGAGCATGGTGCCGACCCGCGGGCCCTCGAGCACGTCCCGGGCGTAGAACAGGTACCAGGTGCCGTCGACGTCCCGGAACGGGTGCGGGTCGATCGCGAACCGCTCGCCGGGCGTCGAGGT
Source organism: uncultured Actinomycetota bacterium (assembly GCA_963794075.1). Taxonomy (GTDB): domain Bacteria; phylum Actinomycetota; class Actinomycetes; order Actinomycetales; family Kineosporiaceae; genus DATKNA01. Next base: position 237,591 of record CAWCCY010000015.1, on the reverse strand, counting down.
CGACCCCGCAGTCGACGTACGGTCCCATCGGGTCGTCGGCGACGGCCACGCGCAGCGAGTGGGCGGTGTCGCCCCGACCCACCGAGTAGTACATCCACCAGCGGCCCGGCGGCCGTCGGCGATCTCGGGCGCCCAGTAGTCGCCGCCGAGCCGTTCGGCCGAGTGTCGGGCGACAACGGTTCGAGCGCGCCGCCCGCGGACTCCCACCGCACCAGGTCGGCGGAGCGCAGCATCTCGAAGCGCGGCGCCCGGACGCGGCGCCCGGTGCCGAACGCCAGGTACGCCGCCGTCGACGGGCAGGACGAAGGGTCCGCGAAGTAGCCGGGTGGACGGGATTGCGGTACTCCTGCTCATGGCCTGACCGGCCTTCGTGTGGTTCGGGTCCTGCGGGCGTGGTTGCTCGGCGCCGGGCGGCGCGGCGGGAGCGGCCACGCCCCGGCGAGGCGGCGTGATCGATTTGTGACCCAATTGGGGCGGGACCGCATGGCGATGTCGGCCGCCATCCTAGGGTTGTTCCAACGATGTATTCGGTGCAAACTCCCGCACATGCAGCTTCCGGGCAAGTATCGGCACAACGGAGTGCAGTACCGGGCTCGTCGCTCTCGCGGTCCTGGCCGCAGGGGTGGCCGGCGTGCCGGCCGCGGCGCGCCGCGACCGTCGCCACGCCCGCGGCGTCGGCCGCCCGGGCCGGCGCCCTGGTCCCACCATCTACCGCAACCCGGTCTCACGAGCCGTCGGCGATACCTACGCAGACCCCGACGTGGTGCGGGGCAAGGACGGCTGGTGGTACGCCTACGCCACCTCCGACCCGCTGCGCACCGGCGAGACGACCCGGCACTACATCCCGATGTCGCGCTCGCGCGACCTCGTGCACTGGACGTACGCGGGCGACGCCTTCTCGCCGGCGAAGCTGCCCTCCTGGGCGGACACGACCACCCACGACCACACGGCGTCGCTCTGGGCACCCGACGTCCACTACGTGACGGCCAGTGGCGGATGTACTACGTCGTCACCGAGACGCGCGGTCACCCCGACGACCGACGCGGAGGTCAACGACAACGCGATCGGCATGGCGACCGCGCCGACGCCGCTCGGGCCCTGGACGGACAGCGGCGCCCCGGTGGTCGGCCCCCGCCGCGTCGTCGGCGAACAACTACCTCTGGACCTACGACCCCGACGTGGTGCGCGACATCGACGGCAGCGAGCACATCTTCTACGGCTCGTACTACGGCGGGATCTTCGAGCAGACGCTCGACCGCAGCGGCAGGCACGTCGCCGGCGACGAGAAGCGGATCGCCATCGACAACAAGTTCGAGGGCACCTACATCAAGCGCAAGGGCGGCGTACTGGTACCTGTTCGCCTCGACGGCCAACTGCTGCGCCGGCCCGACCACCGGGTACAGCGTCGAGGTCGGGCGCTCGAGGTCGCTGACGGGCCCCTACGTCGACAAGGAAGGCCTGCGCCTCGACGTCGGCGGTGAGACCGGCGGCACGCCCGTGCTCTACCAGAACGGCAACCGGTGGATCGGCACCGGCCACAACTCGATGGCCACCGACGACCTCGGGCAGGACTGGATCTTCTACCACGCCATCGACCGCAACAACCCCTACCTGACCGGCACCGACGGCATCAACCGGCGTCCGATGCTGACCGACCGGATCGACTGGGTGAACGGCTGGCCCGTGGTGCGCTACGGGTGCGGCCCGAGCGACTCGCGCCAGCTCGGCCCCGTGGTGAAGCGCGGCAAGGGCAGCGGCACGACGACGGCCGCGGCCGGCAAGGGTGGCACCAGCGTCACGAGGTTCGACTGCCTCGAGGCGCTCGCGTCGATCGGGCCGGGCCGGCTGGACGCCGCCGCCTCCGACGACTTCAACGGGTCGTCGCTGAAGCCCGGCTGGACCCAGCTGCGGTCGCCGGCGGTGTCCGTGACCGGCGGTCACCTCGACTGGACCGTCGAGAACACCGACCTCGTCGGGCCCTCGGAGCCGGGCGGGGAGACCGCCGGCGTGCTGCTGCGCCGCCCGCCCGCGGGGAACTGGACGGTCGAGACGAAGCTGACGCTCGACCTCGGCACCGACGAGATCCGCAACTACCAGGGCGCGGGCCTGGTCGCCTACGTGAACGACGATCTGTTCACCCGGCTGAGCAAGGTGGCCATCTGGAACACCCGGCAGACGGAGTTCGGCAAGGAGATGCCGTACGCCGGGCGGCTGTCCTACGGCGGGACCATCGTCGGCCCGCCGGCCCTGACCACGTGGCTGCGGATCGTCCACCGGATCAACCCCGCGAACGGCGAGCACGTGCTGACGCCGTTCACCAGCCGCGACGGCCACACCTGGACGCGCGGCGGCTCGTGGACCCTCCCGGCCGGCAGCGACATCAAGGTCGGCCTCGTCTCCGAGGGCGGCCAAGGCGCTCCGCCCCCGGCCACCGCCTCGTTCGACTACTTCCACGTCTACCGGCCGTGACCCGGCCGGTCCACCGGCCGCCGACCCGCGCCCGGCAATCAGCACCTGTCCGACACACCGTCACCCCCGCTGGTCACCGCCAAGCAAGGAGCACAGAGACGATGACGTCCAACAACTCGTTCGGCCCCCGAGTTCGCGGAGAGGCCGAGCCGGCGCGCTCGCAGGACCCGGCCCTCACCCGCCGCGGCCTGCTGTCCCTCGGCGGGGGGGTCGGTCTGATGGCGGCGCTCGCCGCCTGCGGCGGGTCGAAGACGCCGCCGACGGCGAGCGCGCCCGCGGGCGGCAACGGGGGTGCCACCTACACCGGCCCCAACGTCACCGTGAAGTTCTGGAACGGCTTCACCGGTGCCGACGGCGTCGGGATCAAGCAGATCGTGGACGACTTCAACTCGAAGAACCCGAAGATCAAGGTCGAGATGAACGTCTACCAGTGGGCGGACTTCTTCCAGAAGCTGCCCGCGGCCGTGGCGAGCGGCAACGGCCCGAACGTGGCCGCGATGCACGTCGACGACATCGGCACCGCCGCCGCCCAGAACACGATCGTCCCCATCCAGGACATCGCCGACGCCCTCAAGCTCAAGGAGGCCGACTTCTCGCCGATCGTCTGGCAGGGCGGGCTCTTCCAGAACAAGCGGTACGGGATCCCGCTCGACATCCACCCGCTCGTCATGTACTGGAACAAGCAGGTCTTCACCAAGGCCGGGCTCGACCCCGAGAAGCCTCCGATGAACAAGAACGACTTCGAAGAGGCCCTGAAGACCATGAAGGGCAAGGGCATCAAGGGCTACTGGGTGACCCCGTTCCAGTTCACCGGCGGACTCACCTACTTCGGCCTGATCTACCAGTTCGGCGGGTCGGTGTTCAGCGACGACCTGAAGACGGCGACGTGGGACCAGGACCCGGCGGTCCAGGCGCTCACCTGGATGCGCAGCATGATCGACCAGGGCTACAGCCCGGCCAACGTGGCGCAGGACGCCGACTACGTCGCGCTGCACAACGCCCAGAACGCGATCAACATCAACGGCATCTGGCAGGTCAACGACACCGTCCGCGGGCAGAAGAACCCGGAGAACTACGGGGCGGCCGTGATGCCGCAGATCGGGTCCCAGAAGGCGGTGTGGGCAGACTCCCACCAGTTCGTCCTCCCGCGTCAGACGAGCCCTGACCCGAACGTCACGCAGGCGTCCGAGTACTTCATCAAGTACGTCGGCGAGAACTCGATCCCGTGGGTGAAGACCGGCAAGATCCCCGCCTCCCAGACGGTGCTCAAGGGCTCGGAGTTCCAGCAGATCAGCCCCGAGAACAAGCTGGCGGAGCAACTCGGTTACGCGCACTTCCCGCCGCCCCTGGCGGGCGTCGCCGACGTCCTCACGCAGTTCTGGACCGGCTACCAGGCGGCCATCCTCGGCAAGGCCGACCCGGCCTCGGCGCTCAAGGACTCGGCGGCGAAGGCGAACCAGATCCTCCAGGCCAACCAGAGCAAGTACGGAGGCTGACATGGCCACCGCTGCGCGACCCGCCGCGGTAGGACGTGCCGCGGACGGGTCGGTTGCCCCGCGCAACCGCCCCGTCCGCCGGACCGGCCGGGCCACTCCCTATCTGTTCCTCGCGCCGTTCCTGGTGCTGTTCATCGGGTTCGTGCTGCTGCCCGCCGTCTACGGCATCTGGGTCAGCCTGCACGACTACGACTACCTGCTGCCGGGCAAGCCGTGGGTCGGGCTGCAGAACTACACCAGCCTGTTCGACTCGACCTCCCGGGACGCCGCGAACTTCTGGCACGCGATGCGCGCCACGGGCATCTTCACCGTGCTGTCGGTGCCGCTCCTGCTCGTCCTGCCGCTCGGCGTCGCCCTGCTGCTCAACCGGGCGTTCCCCGGGCGCACGTTCTTCCGGGCGGTCTTCTTCACGCCCGTACGTGCTCGGCGTGGCGGTCGTCGGCGTCCTCTTCCGGTTCATCCTCGAGCCGACGATCGGCGTCGTGAACTATTACCTCGGGCTCCTGCACCTCCCGCAGCCGGCCTGGACGACCTCGACGCCGTGGGTCTGGGTGACCCTGGTCGGGATGACGGTGTGGTGGACCATCGGATTCAACGCGATCATCTACCTGGCCGGCCTGCAGGACATCTCGCCCGATCTGTACGAGGCCGCCGAGGTCGACGGGGCCAACAAGTGGCAGCAGTTCAGGTACGTCACGCTGCCGGGTCTGCGGCCGGTCCTGTTGTTCGTGCTGACCGTGACCATCCTCGCGTCGGCCAACATGTTCGGGCAGTCGTACATCACCACCCAGGGTGCACCGAGCAACGAGACCAGGACGGCGATCATGTACATCGCCCAGACCGGCCTGCGCGAGTTCCGCCAGGGTGCGGCGGCTGCGATGGGCTACATCCTCGCGGCGGCCCTGATCCTGATCAGTCTGGCGAACTTCAGGCTGTTCCGCACCGAGGAGGGTGAGAGCTGATGGCGACGGACACCGTCGACGCGGTGACGGGCCTCGGGCAGGAGAACCTGCGCCCGGCCACCGGCGCCGGGCGCGGGCGCACGCCCGGCCGGATCGGCTTCTACGTGGTGCTCGTCCTCCTGTCGCTCGTCTTCATCCTGCCGCTGCTGTGGATGCTGGTGACGTCGTTCAAGCAGACGCAGGACGCGACGAGCCAGCCGCTCGGGTGGATCCCCAACCCGTTCACCACCGAGAGCTACACGCCGCTGGCGTCGACCACGTCGCAGACCCCGGTGATCCTGTGGTTCCTCAACAGCCTCGCCGCCGCGACCATCAACACGGTGCTGATCGTCGCGACGGCGTCGCTCGCGGCGTACGCGCTGGCCCGGATGGACTTCCCCGGGAAGAAGCTGCTCTTCGGGCTCATCGTCGGCACGATCTTCATCCCGAGCTTCGTGCTGCTCATCCCGAACTTCCTCATCGTGAGCGACCTCGGGTGGCTCGACAGCATCTGGGCGATCGCGATCCCCAGCGCCGGCGGCGCCTTCGGGGTGTTCTTCCTGCGGCAGATCTTCCTGTCGCTGCCGCGGGAGATCGAGGAGGCTGCCTGGCTCGACGGCGCCAACCAGTTCCAGATCTTCTACAAGGTCGTGCTTCCGCTGGTGCGGCCGGGCCTCGCGACGCTCGCCGTGCTGTCGTTCCTCACCAACTGGAACGAACTGATCTGGCCGATCTACGTGCTGTTCTCGCCGTCCAAGTTCACCCTGCCGGCGGGGCTGCCGATCCTGCAGGGCGCGTACAACACCAACTATCCGATCATCATGGCGGGGGCGGTCGTGGCCAGCGTCCCGGTGATCATCCTGTTCGTCCTCGCCCAGCGCCACGTCATCGCGAGCGTCGCGAGGAGCGGCCTGAAGGGCTGACCCTGCCGCCGCCCTCTCGCGGTGATCATGCAATCCGCGTCGATCATGCAATCCAGATTGCATGATCGACGCGGATTGCATGATCACCGCAAAGTCCAGGGAGGTCAGGCGCCGCGCATCCGGCGGATGTGCAGGGCCAGGTGCAGGGAGAGCCGCAGCTGTGGGTCGTCGGCGAAAGGACCGAGCAGGCGCTCGAGCTTCGCGATCCGGTATCGCAGGGTGTTGTAGTGGAAGTGCAGCTCCCGCGCCGCCTGCGCCACGTTGAGGTTCGCGTCGAGCAGCACCTCGAGGGTGTGCCGCAGATCGGCCGCCTCCTCCTGCTCCTGGGGCGAGCCGCCGGAGCGCCCCAGCGGCCCTAGCGTCTCGTCGGCGAAGGCGCGCAGCTCGGCGCCGTCCGGGACGAGGCTCAGCAGCCGGTAGGCGCCGAGCGCGTCGAAGTGCGCCAGCGACGCGGCGCCCTGCACCCGGCGGCCGACCCGCACCGCCGTCCGGGCCTGGTCGTAGGCCCGCGGGATCCCCTCCGGCCGCCCCGCCACCCGGCTCACGCCGGTGCCGAAGGAGCGCCGCCCACCGCCGCCGTCGCCGGAGACCTCACGCACGAGCTCGCGCACCAGGCGGTCGACGTCCCCCGACGGCGGGACGCCCAGGACGGCGACCACCTCGCGGTGGAATCCCACCACCGGCGCCCTGGGGTCGCGGGGCCGCACCACGCTCTGCCACGCCGCCGCGAACCGCTCCCCGGCCGAGCGGGCGACGGGGGCGCCGCTCTCGTCGTCGCCCTCGACCGGGTCGAGCTCGGCGACCACGACCACGACGGGGCGGTCGATGTCCCACCCGAGGCTGGCCGCGTGCGCCACGCCCACCTCGGTCCCCACCTGGCCGGTGAGCAGGTCGCGCAAGAAGTCGCCCTGGTACTTGCTCTCCACGGCGCGCACGGCGAGCTGCTTGGCAACGGCGAGCGCGGCGACGGTGGCCGCGCGTTCGACGGTCGGCACGTCGGCCTCGGTGAGCACGCCGGCCGGCGAGAACGCCATGATCCGACCGTGGTCGACCCGCCCCGCGGTGATCCTGACCACCACGTGGTTGCCGGGCAGGCCGGGATGGCGGGAGAGGCCCGCCGGTTCGGTCTCGGTGCGCATCCGGCCCGACGGCTGGAAGCAGGCGCCCGCGTACGCCTGCCCCAGGGCCGGGACGTCGCCCGCGTCGGCGAGCACGCGCCCGTCCGGAGTGGTGATCACGACGGCGCCCCCCAGCAGGCCGACCAGCCCGGCCGCCAGCTCGGGCAGGCCGCCGCCCTCGACGACGATCTGCAGCAGGGCGCGGTGCACCTCTTCCGCGCGGCCCAGCGCCGCGACCTCGGGGTGCAGCACGGCGGGCATGACGGCGGCCAGCACGGCCTCGAGCACGTCGTCGAGAACGACCTCCTCGGCCAGCGCCACGACCGGCAGCCCGAGCCGGTCGGCCGCCGCGCGCGCCGGCCCGGGCAGCTCGACGCCCGGGGCGAGCAGCAGCCCGGCGGCGCGCTGCTCGTCGAGGGCGGCGACGAGTCGATCGAGTGGCGGGGCGGCGGCGAGCGAGGCCGCCGTCGCGAGCACGAGGCAGCCCGGCCGCTCCGCGCCGGCCGCCGCGCCCTCGAGGAGCCCGAGCCGCGTGACCTCGCGACGCAGCCCGCGCGTACCCCCCTCGACCCGCGCACCCGCCAGCGCCGCGAGCCGCAGGACGTCGGCCACGGCGATCCCCCGCTCGGCCCGAGGGGCTGGCACATCGTGAGCCCGCAGCGCCCGGCGGTTGGCAGGTGTGGCCATGCGGTGACGGTATCGCTGCCGTTAGCGTCTGCTCCGGGTCCGACCGTGACCGGGGCTGTGAACGGCATCGGTCCGGCAGCAGGAGGAGGGGACGTGACCGCACGGCAGGTGCCCGTCGAACCCGCGCTCGCCGACGTCTGCCTCGCGCCGCTGCTCCAGGGCCCGGCGAGCGCCGGCCGGATCGTGGCAGTCACCGCGCACGCCGTCTACGCCCGCCTTGACGCCCGCTTTGACACGCCGACAGCGCCGGTCGTCGTGGCCCTGCTCGGCCCGGGCGCCGTCCGCGTGCCGGCCGCCCTCGTGGTGACCAGCGGCTGGGAGCGGGTCGCCGCCGCGGCTCCGGTCGGTGCGCCGATCGAGCTCGCCGGGGGATCCGTGGTGCTGCCCGGGCTCCGGCTGCGGCCGGCCCGCTGGTACGACTCGGAGGTCCCCCGGGTGATGCTGTCGGCCGCGCCACCGACGGCCGCCGGTCTGGGGCTGCCGCCGCTGCCCGGCGTCGTCGCGCCGCCGGCCGCCGCCTTCGCGGCGGCGCTCGCCGGCGAGTGCTCGATCGGCGCCGCCCCGCCGTCGTCGCGGGATCGGGAACGGGCCCTCGCGGACGCCGTCCAGGGGCTCGCCGGGCTGGGGCCCGGCCTGACTCCCGCCGGCGACGACGTGCTCGCCGGCGCCCTCGTCGCCCTGGCGGCGGCGGCAGGCGGACGTGCGGCCGCTCGACCGTCTGCTCCTGCCGCTGCTGTCGCGCACCACGGTGGTCTCGGCCGCCCTGCTCCGCCGCGCGTGCGCGGGTCGCGCCGTGCCCGAGCTCGCTCGCTTCGTCGCCGCGGTGGCCCGCGGGCCGCCCGACGCCGGCCATGGTGCAGGATCTGCTGACGGGTCGGTTCGAGCTCCGGCACCGCCCTCGCGCACGGGCCCTGGCGGGCCTGCGCGCCCTCGACCCCGCATCCGCCGCGGCGCCCGGCCGGGCGTCGCGGCCAACGGCGCAGGAGGTGGCGTGAACGAACGGCAGCGGGTCGAACTCCGGCCCGGCGCGTACCACGACTCGGTCACGCTGCTCCAGGTGAGCCGGACGTCGCGGACGTCGACGGCGTGCTCGCGGCGCAGGTCGCCATGGCCACCGACCTCAACGTCGAGGTGCTCACCGGGATGGGCTTCGACGTGCCCGCCGGCGCCGGACCCAACGATCTCGTGGTGGCCGTGCGGGCTCTCGACGACGACGCGCTCGCGGCTGCCGACGAGGCGCTCGCCCGGGCGCTGGCCGGTGGCGCGCCCGGCAGGCTCGCCGGCCCCGACGTCGCAGCGCCGCCGCGGACCACCGGGTCGCGCCGCCGCGCCGCCGGCGCGGCGCCGGGCCTCGGCGCTGGTCTCGGTCCCCGGGCAGCACGCCTTCGCCGAGGCCATGGACGCCCTCGAGGCCGGTCTCGACGTGTTCGTCTTCAGCGACAACGTGCCGCTGGAGCAGGAGGTGCGGCTGAAGGCCGAGGCCGCCGCGCGCGACCTGCTGGTGATGGGCCCCGACTGCGGCACGGCCGTCGTCTCGCGGCGTCGGGCTGGGATTCGCGAACGTGGTCCGGCCCGGGCCGGTCGGCATCGTCGCCGCGTCGGGCACCGGCGCGCAGCAGCTGATGAGCCTCCTCGACGCCGCCGGCGTCGGCGTGCGGCACTGCCTCGGCGTCGGCGGCCGGGACCTGTCCGCCGCCGTCGGCGGGGCCGTCGGCCCGGCAGGCGCTGAGCATGCTCGACGCCGACCCCGGCACCGAGCTGATCCTCGTCGTCTCGAAGCCGCCGGCACCGCAGGTGGCGGCCGAGCTGGAAGCGCTCGCCGCGACGCTCGGCACGCCCGTGCGGTTCGCCCTGCTCGGCCCGGATCGGCCCGACCTCACCGCCGCCGCCCGCGGCGTGGTCGAGGCGCTCGGCCGCGAGTGGCCGGCTCCGCGCGGGTGGGCGGCCGGCGCCTCGGCACGCGGCCGGGTCAGCCGTCGCTGCGGGGCGGCTACGCCGGCGGGACCCTGTGCGACGAGGCGATGGTTCTCGCCGCGGCCGAGCTGGGCCCGATCGCGTCGAACATCCCGCTGGCCGGGGCGCCCCGGCTGACCGGCACCGGGCCGGACGGCGGTGCCGGACATGCCATGGTCGACTTCGGCGACGACGAGTTCACCCGCGGCCGGCCGCACCCGATGATCGACAACTCTCTGCGGCTGGCCTGGATCGACGCCCAGGCCCGCGAGGCGGCGTCGGGGGCCGCGCGTCCTGCTCCTCGACGTCGTGCTGGGCCACGGCGCGCACCCCGACCCCGCCGCCGAGCTTGCCCCCGCGATCGCCGCGGCACGCGAGCGGCGGCCGGGGCGCGCGCTCGAGGTCGTCGTCGCCCTGATCGGCACCGAAGGCGACCCGCAGGGCCTGCTCCGCCAGGCCGACGCCCTGCACCAGGCCGGCGCGCACGTGCACCTGTCCAACGCGGACGCCGCCCGCGCCGCCGCCGCTCTCGTCGCCGAGACCAGTCGAGGAGGCCGCATGAGCAGCCTGCTCGACGGCGAGCCGGTGGTCGTCTCCGCCGGCGTCGCGCTGTTCGCCGACGCCCTGCGGCAGCAGGCCGTCGCCGTCACGGCGGTCGACTGGCGCCCGCCGCTCGGCGCCGGGCTCGTCGAGGACGCCCTCGCACGCGTCGCTCGCCGACCCGCGCCGCGGCCGACGCGAACGCCGCCGCCGCCGGGCGGATGCTCGCGGCCGGCGCGCGGCTGGTCGACGTCCGGCCCGCGCCGGGAGGCGCTGGGTCTGGAGCCCGGCACCTTCCTGCACGCGGGCCGCCGCTCGACTGGGACCGCGCCTCCGGGCCCCTGCGGGCGCCCTGCAGGGGGCGATGGTCTTCGAGGGCCTGGCGAGCGACCCCGACGACGCCGCCGCGAAGCTCGCCGCCGGCGAGCGGGGTCACGCTCGAGCCGTGCCACCACCGCCGGGCGGTCGGGCCGATGGCCGGAGTCATCTCACCGTCGATGTGGGTCTTCGAGCTCGAGGACCCGGTGCACGGGCGGCCGGGCCTGGTGCTCGCTGAACGAGGGCCTGGGCAAGGTGCTGCGCTACGGCGCCTACGGGCCCGAGGTGATCGAGCGGCTGCGCTGGATGACCGTCGTGCTGGGCCCGCTGCTGGCGCACGCGGTCCGCTCGCTGCGGGACGCGAGCGGCGGTCGACGTGAAGGCGATCCTCGCCCAGATGCTGCAGATGGGCGACGAGGGCCACAACCGCAACCGCGCCGGCACGCTGATGCTCCTGCGCGAGCTGCTGCCCGCGATGATCGACTCCGCCGTACCCGCAGGCGGACGTCGCCCGCGCCGTGGCGTTCGTCGCCGGCAACGACCACTTCTTCCTCAACCTCGGCATGCCGGCCTGCAAGCTCGCGCACGGACGCCGCGCGGGACGTGCCGGGGTCGACGGTCGTCGTGGCGATGGCCCGCAACGGCACCGACTTCGGCATCCAGGTCTCGGGCACCGGCGACCGGTGGTTCACGGGCCCGGCGAACACGCCCGAGGGGCTGTTCCTCGGGGCTTCGGGCCCGACGACGCCAACCCCGACATCGGCGACTCGGCGATCACCGAGACGGCCGGGATCGGCGGCTTCGCGATGGCGGCCGCGCCGGCGATCGTCCGCTTCGTCGGCGGCGACGTCCCGTTCGCGCTCGCCACGACCCGGCGGATGTACGAGATCACCGTGGCCGAGAACCCGGCGTTCTCGGATCCCCGTCCTCGATTCCGGGGGACCCCGACCGGCATCGACGTGACCGGCCGTCGTCCGCGACCGGCATCCTGCCGCAGATCAACACCGGCATGGCCGGCCGGGTGGCCGGGCACGGGCCAGGTCGGCGCAGGGCTCGTGACGCCGCCCGAGCAGGTGTTCCCGGGGCGCTCGAGGCGCTCGCCGAGCTCGCCCCGCCGGTGTGTGATGTCTCAGGACTTCGGTGACAGTTCTGTATCAGGACTTCGGTGACGGTTGGTGTGTCAGGACTTCGGTGACGTTCCGGGGTTCTTGGGGCGGGTTCCTGGGCGTCGTCCGTTGCCGACGTAGCGGATGCCGGGTCTGGGTCGGGTGTGCTCGGCGAGGATCTCGCCGTCCAGGTCGGTGACGGTGATCTTGTCGCCGGCCTGGGTGCCGTCGCTGATGACGAGGACCTGTTCGAAGGCGTGGCGGACGTCGACCTTGTAGAACACCTTGTCGAAGCGCGATGGTGCCGGCGGTGCTCACCGTTCTGACCTGGGTGTCGGCGGGTAGGTCTGCGGGCGGCTTGGGTCGGGGACGCCGGATGGGGGCCGGCGGTTCGTAGACGGGCCGGTCCGGTTTCGGGCGGGGCGGATCGGCCGTGGGGGTGGCCTGCCAGGCGGCCAGCGGTGTGATGCGCCCGGGCAGGCCTTGGTGGGGGCGCTGGGTGTTGTAGATGGCGTCGAACGCGTCGACCTGGGCCTGCAGCTCGGCCAGGGTGTCGGCGAGCGGTTGCTTGTCGAGGTAGCGGAACAGGGTCTGGTGGAAGCGTTCGTTCTTGCCCTGGGTGGTCGGCTTGTAGGGCTTGCCGGTGATCGCCTCGGTGCCCAGCGCGGCAACGTGCGCGACGAGCTGGCCGACCAGGCCGCGCCGCGATGGGTTGAGCGCGAGCCCGTTGTCGGACAGCAGTCGTTGTGGCACGCCGTGGGCGGCCACCGCCTTGTCGAAGACCGCGATCGCGTCCTTGGCGGTCTCACCGGATGCGACATGGGAAGCCACCGCGTAGCGGGAGTGGTCGTCGATGAGCTGGAAGATCACGCACGTGCGTCCGCCGGTCAGGACGTACTCGGTGGCGTCGAGCTGCCAGCACGCGTTCGGTGCCGGGTAGACGAACCGGCGCCAGGACGAGCGGGGCTTCTTCCTCGGCTCCAGGCGGGCAACACCTGCCTCGCGGAAGATCCGTGCCAGCGACGCCGTCGACGGGACCGGGTCCAGGCCCATCGCGCGCATCTTGTCGTGCACGCTGATCGGGCCGTGGTCCAGCCCGGAGGCCTCCAGCGCCGCCCGCACCGCCACGGCCTGAGCCTTGACCTCGTCAGTCAGCTTCGACGGGCTCGACCTCGGACGCCTGGACCTGGGCTCGAGCACCGCCGCAGGCCCCTCGGCCTTGACGCGCCTGCGCAGCTCGTAGAACGACTTGCGGGAGATCCCGTGCTCGGCGCAGAACGTCGAGACCGCCCCGCGGGGCGCGTCATCAGGCCACTGCGAGATCGCGAGACGGACACGGGGATCGATGGGTTCCTTGGCAGCCACCGCCCGAGCCTCAGGGCAGAAGTGTCACCACCAAGACAGCCTGCACCGTCACCGATGTCCTGACGCAGAACTGTCACCGATGTCCTGCGACATGACACTCGCGCCGCCGGTGTCCGAGGGCTAGACTCGAACGGACGTTCGAATGCATGGTGAGTGGAAGACACGGGGTGGCATGAGTTCCCTGACGACGGCCCAGTCGTACGCTCGGCCCATGGTCTCTGCGCGTGACGTAGCGGCGGTGATCAGGGACCGGCTGCCAGGCGTCGGCGTGAAGAAGGTGCACAAGCTCCTCTACTACTGCCAGGGGCATCATCTCGCTACCTTCGGTGAGCCCCTCTTCACCGAAACCGTCTCCGCGTGGGACATGGGGCCGGTCGTCGGCGAGCTCTGGTACGACGAGAAGCAAGGGTCCGGCCACGTGGGCACCGCAGATCTCGGAGAGGCCGAGCTGAACACGATCGGCTACGTGCTGAGCCGATACGGGGGACTCACCGGGCGTGACCTCGAGAACCTGAGCCATGCCGAAGAGCCATGGCGGCGCGCGGATGCGGTGCGCCGCCCCGGCGGGAGCGCCCGTATCGAGCGGGAATGGCTGCGCGAGTTCTTCGCCGGAGCACCCGGCGACGACGAAGACGTCGTCCTCGATGCGCAGACGGTGTCCTCGTGGTTGGCGGCAGCGGGTGAGCGGCGTGAACTACCCGTTCGCGCCGACGACCTCGAAGGGTTGCGCGCCAGGCTGCGCCGTGGATGAGGAGTCACCGTGGCGACTCGAGGGGTTCGAGGATGCTCTCGATCGATGGATCGACCAGGAGAAGCCGTCGATCGATCTGTCGATCGTCGTCACCGCATGGATCTTCACTCGACGTGAGCACCCTTATGCGGGTGTACGGCGGGAGGCCGCTTTCGAGAATCTGTGGTTCGGAGCGGTCCCCGGAACGATCCACGATGCCACGAGCGTCGTCGCCTGCTCGTACTGGATCTTCGAATCGGAGCGGCGGATCCGCTGCGACTCCTTCGCGACTCTGAGCCTGCCACTTTGACCGACGCCCTGCTGCTGTGCCGATCACGCCTGACCGTCCCCGCCCTCTCGCGCGCCCAGCACCCGGGCCATAGCGTTCGGGTGGCGGCGCGAGCCCGATCGGGGAGAGGCCGCCCTTGCGAGACTCCGGCAGCAGCGATCGGACGGGCCGCGGACGCGGCCCATGAAGGAGTGGGCAGAGTGGGCATGGACGACAGCGAGTACGACACCGAGGGCCCTGCCGACGGCGGAGCCGGCGGCGCCAGCGGCGCGCACGACGGCGGCGCTGACGGCGGCGCGGGCGGTCAGCACGGCGCGGCCGACGGTGGCGCGGGTGGTGGCCACGACGGTGGCGCGGACGGCGGGGCGGACGGCGGCGCCGGCGGTGCCGATGGCGGTGCCGACGGCGGTGCCGGTGGTGACGGTGGCGCCGACGGTGGTGCGGGCCCGGCAGTGGTGGTGACGGCGGAGCGGATGGCGGCGCCGGTGGTGACGGCGGCGCGACAGCGGTCCGGCGGTGGCCAGCACGGCCCGGCCGACGGTGGCGCGGGTTCCGGCAGCGGCGGCGACGGCGGTGCCGACGGCGGCGCGGAGCGACAGTGGCGCAGGCCGCTGACCTCGAGGTGAACGGCGCCCAGGGCGAGACCGGCGGACCCGGCCGGCCGGCTCGCCCTGCGGCGCTGCACGCACCTCGAACCCGCCGACTTCGCCGAGCGGGTCTGGGGGCAGGATGCGTCGCTGAGCACGCGCGAGCAGCTGCCCCAGGGGTTTCGGCGATCTGCTCGACCTCGACGCCGTCGATCGTCTCGTCTCACGGCAGGGCCTGCGCACGCCCTTCCTGCGGGTGGCGAAGAACGGCCAGACCTTCGCCGCCTCCCGCTTCACCGCGCGGCGGCGGTGTCGGGCGCGACGGTGGACGACCAGGTCGACGACGCGGCCCTGGCCCGCCTGTTCGCGGACGGCGCGACGCTCGTGCTGCAGGGCCTGCATCGCAGTCACGCGCCACTCGTCGACTTCTCCCAGGCGTTGGCCGCCGACCTCGGGTCACCCCGTCCAGGTCAACGCCTACGTGACGCCACCGCAGTCGCAGGGCTTCAGCGACCACTACGACGTCCACGACGTCTTCGTCCTCCAGGTCGCCGGCGAGAAGCGGTGGTTCATCCGTGAGCCCGTGCTGCGGCATCCGACCCGCGACCAGCCCTGGACCGACCGCCGCGCCGCCGTCGAGCAGGCCGCGAAGCAACCACCCCTGCTCGACGTCGTCCTGCGCCCCGGCGACGCGCTCTACCTCCCGGCGGGCTTCCTGCACGCCGCCCAGGCGCTGGGCGAGACGAGCGCGCACCTCACGGTGGGCATCCACACCTGGACCCGCGCCCACCTGCTCACCGAGCTCCTGCGGCAGCTGCAGGGCGTCGAGTCGCTGCGCGAACCGCTCCCGCTCGGCGTCGACGTCACCGACGCGGCGTCGATCGGCCTCGAGCTCGCCGAGACGCTCGACTCGCTGCGGGCCGCCCTGCGCGACGTCGACGCGCAGGCGCTCGCCGGGCGGATCGCGCGCGCGCCGCGACGAGCGTCCGCGCGGAGCCGGTCGGGCCGATGGCGCAGGCGCGTGCCGCGGCTGCCGTCGACCTCTGGACGCGTATCCGCTGGCGCCGGTACCTGCGCGCGGAGCTGAGGCGGGCCGGCGACGAGGTCCTGGTCGACGACGATCGAGACCACCCTCGCCGCTACCGGCGGCGGCCGAGCCGGGCCTGCGGCGCCTGCTCGCCGGCGAGGAGCTGACCGTGGCCGAGCTGGGCGCCGACGGCATCCCCGGTGACGCCGACCGCCTGGAGCTGGCGGCGTCGCTGCTCCGGCACGCGCTCGTCGTGCCGGCGTGACCGTCCCGCCGATCGCCCCGTTGCTCCGACGCCGCGCGGAGCGCGACGACCCGCTCTTCGCGACCGCACCGCCGGCGACGAGGCTGCTGCTGGTCGAGGTGCCGGGCCCGTGGGGCCGGACCGCCATCAGCGACAGCCGGCTCGACCGCTACGCGGGCGGACGGCTCGCCGAGCTCGCCGTCGCCGCCGGTGCCCGCGTGCTGCTCGTGCGTCGGCCGGGGCGGCACGTGCTGCCGCCCGCGGGCGTCCCCAAGGCCTGGGCGCTGGCCGACCTCCGGCCCGGGCGCGAGCACGTGCGCTGGGGTACCTGGCGGGTCGAGCACGACCTGCTCGACCTCGACCTGGACGCCGAGCCGATCCGGGAGCCGGCGGGCCCGCAGCGGCAGCGTGGCCCTGGTCTGCACGCACGGCCGGCACGACGTGTGCTGCGCCGTGCGCGGGCGCCCGGTCGCGGCCGCGCTCGCCGAGCGCGCTACCGGCTGGGACGTCTGGGAGTGCTCGCACGTCGGGGGCGACCGCTTCGCCGCCAACGTGCTGCTCGTGCCGCCGGGCGAGCTCCTCGGCTCCCTCGACGAGGCCAGCGCCGTGACCGCGCTCGCGGCCTTCGACGAGGGCCGGCTCGACCTCGCCCACCACCGCGGGCGGTACGGCCGGCCGCCGGTCGAGCAGGCCGCCGAGCATCACCTGCGGGTCGCCCTCGGGGACGACCGGCGTGGACGCCGTGCGGGCGCTGCGCATCACGGGCGACGGCCCCGAGTGGAGGGTCGAGCTCGGCCACGCCGATCGGCGCCGGCTGGTCACGGTCGAGGGCGCGCTGGTCCCCGCCGGCCCGCCTCACCTGCTCGAGCGCCGGCCCCGACCGCGTGCGCCGGCTCGACCTGGTGTCGATCGAGGACGCCGTCGCGGAGTCGTCCCGCGCTCACGCGGAGCCGTGACAGGCCGAGGGCCCGCACCGTTCCCGGTGCGGGCCCTCGGTGCTGCCGGCATGCGCCGGCGGCGGATCAGATGGCGCGGACGTTCGCTGCCTGCGGACCCTTCTGGCCCTGCTGGATGTCGAACTCCACCCGCTGGTTCTCCTCGAGGGAGCGGTAACCGCTCGCCTGGATGGCGGAGAAGTGGACGAAGACGTCGGGCGCGCCGCCGTCGGGCGTGATGAACCCGTAGCCCTTCTCGCCGTTGAACCACTTCACGGTGCCCTGTGCCACTGCTGCTTCTCCTTCGGTGGGAGCGGTTCGGCGACCGACCCTGTGTCGGCCACCGGGCTGCCGCGGTGTTCGACGTCCCACCTCGGAGCGGCGCCCGGGCGGGGGCCGGCGAGGGCCTTGCGGAAAGCGCCCGCGATCGTGCTCGCGGGCGCCTGAACGTTCGGGAACTGCAACTGCAACCAGGCGCGACGCTAGCACCTCGAATCGCCGCCTCACCAGCACGGCGGAGCGGGGATTTCTCCCGATCCGGTGCGCCGGCGGCCACGCGCTCGTGCGACGCCCGGCGCGAACAGCCCCGGCGCCGCCGCCCGTGGGCCACACCTGGCCGGGAGGGTCCCCGCCGTGACAACGTATGCGGCGACCAGGCGTGCCGACGCGCGCCGTGCTGCGGACATCGGGGCCGAGAAGGGGGTGCGCACGTGAGTGACGTCGAGACGCTGCTGGGGCAGATCGCCGGCATCGGTGAGGTCGACGGCGGCGGCGTCAGCAGGCTGGCATGGACGGCCGAGGACGCCCGGCTGGGCGAGTGGTTCGCGCGCGGCCTGCGCGCAGCGCGGGCTCGACGTGCGGGTCGACCGCTGCGGCAACCAGTGGGCCTGGTGGGGCGACCCGGACGCCGCCCTCGCGAGCCCCCCGCCGCCGCCGAGGCCGACGACGAGGGCCGCGGCGAGGCCGGCGAGCAGATCCACGAGCAGATCCACGAGCAGATCGCACGAGCAGGCCGCCGCCGAGGAGCACGAGCAGGTCAGCGAGCGGGTCGGCGACGAGGAGCACGACGGGGCCGGCGACCAGGCCGGGGACGGCGAGGCCGGCGACCGGGTCGAGGTCCCCACCGACGGCGACCCCACTGATGCGGCAGAGCCCCCCAGGCCGAGGGCGACGTGACGTCGACGACCTGTTCACCCCGGCCGTTCCCGCCGGCCGGCCGCCCGTCGTCGAGCCCCTGGTGCTCGGCCCCGGCGGGGTCGTCACCGGCAGCCACCTCGACTCCGTCCCGGGCGGCGGCGCCTACGACGGGCCGCTCGGCGTCGTCACCGCGCTGGCGGCGATCGACCTGCTGCGCGAACAGGGCTTCGAGCCGCGGCGGGCGATCGGCCTCGTGCGGTTCGTCGACGAGGAGGGTGCCCGGTTCGGCGTCCCCTGCACCGGGAGCCGGCTGCTCACCGGTCAGCTCGAACCCGGCGACGTCCTGGGCCTCGGTCGACGCCGACGGCGTGACCTACGCCGACGCGGCCGGCAAGGCGGGCCTGGACCCGGACGCGATCGGGCGTGACGACGAGGTCGTGGCGCGGTCGCCGCCTTCGTCGAACTGCACGTCGAGCAGGGCTTCACGCTGGCGGCGGAGGAGGTCGACGCGCCGCTCGGGCGTGTGCGGCCTGATCCGGCCGCACGGTCGCTGGCGCGTCGACATGGCCGGCCGCGGCGACCACGCCGGCACCGCGCGGTTCGTCGACCGGTCGGACCCGATGCTCGAGCTCGGGCGCCTGGTCACGACCGTCCGCACCGTCGGCGAGCCGGCAGGACGCCCTCGGCACGGTCGGCAAGGTGGAGGTGCGACCCGAACGTCCCGAACGCCGTGCCGGCCGGCGGTCCGCGCCTGGGTCGACGTCCGCGCGGACACGCCGGGGCAGGTCAGTCGGTGGTCTCGGAGCTGCGGGCCGTCGGGTTCGACCTCGTGGAGGAGTCGTGGACGCCCGCGACGCCCTTCGGCGCCCCGCTGACCGAACGGGTGGCGCGGGTCGCCGGTGAGGCCACTGGTGGCGGCCCCCTGCCGGTGCTCGCGACCGGCGCCGGTCACGACGCGGGCGTGCTCGCCACGGCCGGCGTCCCCGCCGCCATGATCTTCGTACGGAACCCCACCGGCGTCTCGCACGCCCCGCGAGGAGCACGTCGAGCCGGCCGACGCCGAGGCCGGGGTACGCTCCCTGGCAGCGGTCCTGGCCGATTTGTGTCGTTGATCCGCGGGGCCGCCCGCAGGGCCGGCGTACCGGCCCAGGCGTGAGGGAGGATCGTCCGCGTGACGGCGACGCACTCGTGGTGGTGCGAGCACGCCTGGCTGCCCGGCGGCCCCGCAGCGGACGTGCGCGTCACGTGCGGGCCGAGCGGTCTGATCTCCGAGGTCGCCGTGGGTGTCCCGGCCGCGCCGGGGGACGCCCGGCTGCCGGGCCTCGTGCTGCCGGGCTTCGCGAACACGCACTCGCACGCCTTCCACCGGGCGCTGCGCGGCCGCACGCACGGTCGTGGCGGCACCTTCTGGACCTGGCGCGACCGCATGTACGCGCTCGCCGACAAGCTCGACCCCGACACCTACGCCGAGCTCGCCACCGCTGTGTACGCCGAGATGGTGCTCGCGGGGTGACCTGCGTCGGGGAGTTCCACTACCTGCACCACGGCCCTGGCGGGGCCCGCTACGGCGACCCCAACGCGATGGGCGAGTCGCTGCGCGAGGCCGGCCGCGCGGCCGGCATCCGGCTCACCCTGCTCGACGCCTGCTATCTGCGCGGCGGCATCGACGTGCCGCTCGAGGGCGTCCAGCGCCGGTTCGACGACCAGGACGCCGAGAGCTGGGCCACCGCGTCAGCATGATGAGCGACGACGAGGGGTTCCGGGTGGCGGCCGCCGTGCACTCGGTGCGCGCGGTCCCGGCCGAGGAGCTCGACGTCGTCGTCGAGGCCGCCGTCGGCGAGGACGGCATGCCCCGGCCGCTGCACGTGCACGTGTCGGAGCAGCCGGCGGAGAACGAGGCCTGCCAGAGCGCCTACGGCTGCTCCCCCACCGAGCTGCTGAGCGAGCACGGCGTGCTCGGCTCGGCGACGACCGCCGTGCACGCCACCCACGTCGAGCGAACGCGACATCGCGCTGCTCGGCGAGTCGGAGACTGCCGTGTGCGTCTGCCCGACGACCGAGCGCGACCTCGGTGACGGCCTCGGCCCCGCCCGGGCCCTGGCCGACGCGGGTGCCCCGCTGACGCTCGGAACCGACCAGCACGTGATGGTCGACATGCTGGCCGAGGGTCGCGGCCTGGAGATGCACGAGCGGCTGCGCTCGGGCCAGCGCGGCCGGTTCAGCGTGCCCGAGCTCGTCGAGGCGATGTCACCGAGCGGCCACGTCGCGCTGGGCTGGCCGGAGGCGGGCCACATCCAGGTCGGGGCGCTGTGCGACCTCGTCGCGATCCGGCTCGACACCCTGCGGACCGCGGGCGCCCTGCCCGAGCAGGCCCTGCTCGTCGCGGCCGCCGGGGACGTCGACACCGTGGTGGTCTCGGGGCGGCTCGTGGTCGAGGGCGGCCGGCACGTGCTGCTCGAGCCGAACGGCGGCCCGGGCGTGCCGGAGCGTCTCATGCACGCCGTCAGCCGGGCCTGGGACGAGCACTGACGCCGGGTCAGCGGGTCGATCGGGCGTCGGGTCGGAGCGTCGTTCAGACCCGGGCCGGCTCACCGGCGTAGGCCCGGCGGACCGACTCCGCCGCCCGCTCGAGGTGCTCCGGCGTGATCCATGGCGCGGGGGCCAGCCGGGCGATGTCGGCGTCCACGTCGAGGGCGCGGCCCGCGGGCACGACGTTCGCCCGCAGGCCGTCCTCGCCCAGGGCCGCCACCACGGCGCGGGCCCGGCCGGGCTCCGTCGTCCGGATCGTGACGATGGCGCTGGGCTCGTCCACCGGCTCACCGAGCGGCAGCCCGGGCACCCGCTCGAGCAGCAGCCCGCGCAGCGCCGGCCCCAACGCGGCCAGCCGGTCGGTCACTGCGGCGGGCCCGGCGGCCACAAGCTCGGCCACTGCCGCAGCCAGCCCCACCCGGGCCGCGACCGGAGCCTCGCCCGGCTCGAAGAGCGCGACGTCGGGGTCGGCCCGCACGTCGCCGCCGGCGCCGATGTGGCTGTGCAGGGTCGGCGGCCCGGCCAGGTGCCGGCGCCACTGCTGCGCCACGACCACGAACCCGACGCCCCGGGGGCCGTGCAGCCACTTGCGGCTCGTCCCCGCCACGGCCGCGGCGCCGGCGACGGCGGGAAGGTGACCGAGGGACTGGCAGACGTCGACGACGACCGGCACCCCGGCGGCCGCGGCGACGCCCAGGAGATCGCCGAGCGGCTGCACGACGCCGCGCTGCGACGCCACCTGACTGATGACGACCAGGCCCGCCCGGTGCTCGCGCAGCGACTCCTCGAGCGTCGCGGTGTCGAGCCGGCCGTCGCCGCCCTCGGCGAGCTCGACCACGGTCGTACCGCGGCGCGCGACGAGCCGCTCGAGTGCGAGCCGGTTGGAGAGGAATTCGCTGCGGGGCACCAGCACCGCCTCGCCGGGCGTCAGCGGCCACGCCTCGACGAGCGCGCGAACCGCCTCCGTGCCGTTGCCGACGAACTCGACGCCGGCCCCGGGCATGCCGGCGAGCGCGGCCAGCCTGCTGCGGGCCTGGGTGATCACGCCGGCGGCCTCGGCGGCGGCCGGGTAGCCGCCCAGCACACGCTCCCGGCTCAGGTGGGCGGTCATCGCCGCCAGGACCCCATCGCTCATGACGCCCGCGCTCGCGACGTCGAACTCGGCGACGGCGTCGGTGCCGGGTGCGTGGAGTGCCACCGGCGCATGCTTTCACGGGCGGGCCGCCCGGATAGCCTCGTGGTGTGGCACCGGGCGGCGAGCAGACCGCGCAACTGGCCGCCCTCGAACGCCTGGCCGGGCTGCCGGGCGTGCCGGCGGCCGTCGACGAGGCGCGGCAGGCCTGCACGGAACTGCGCTGGCACCCCGCGCTGCGGCGCCGCGGCGACCAGGTGCGGGCCGAGGCGGGGATGCGGGCCGCCCGCGCGTCGGCGGCCCTCGCCGGCGCGCGCTTCCCGGTGGCGCTGGTCCGCGACGTCGCCCGCGGCGCCGCCATCTTCCCCGAGGACGCCGCGGGTCGTACCGCCCTCGGCGTGCTGCGGGCGTACGCCGAGGCCCAGGCGCTGAGCCCCGGCTGGGAGCGCGCGCCGCTGCAGGCCCTCGCCCGCCTGCACGTGGTCGCGGCCGCGGGCCTGGTGCCGGACGCCGCCCTCGGCCGCCCCCGGGGCCCCGGGCAGGCGCCCGGTGACGGGGCCGACCTGCTCACCCCGGCCGGCCGGCCGCTCGCCGTCGTCGACGCCGCCCAGCTGCCCGCCCGCCTCGCCGGCGTGGCCGCGCTCGTGGCCGCCCCCCCGGAGGTGCCCGCGCTGGTCGTCGCCGCGCTGGTGCACGCCGAGCTCACGACCCTCCGGCCGTTCGTGGCCGCCAACGGCGTCGTGGCGCGCGCCCTCACGCGTGCCCTGGTGGTCGGGCGTGGCCTCGACCCGACCGGCGCCGCGGTGTGGGAGGCCGCGCTGCTGGCCGCCGGACCGCCCTACCCGCTGGCACTGGCCCGGTATGCCGAGGGCGGCGCGGACGGCGTCCGGGGCTGGCTGACGATGTTCGCCCGCGCCGTCGTCGACGGCGTTGCGCAGGGGCGCCGCGCGGCCGACGCCGTGCTCGCGGGGAGGCTCGACGATCCCGCGTAGCCCCGGCCGGCGCCGGTGCACACGACGCCGGGCACGCGGGCCCCGCGCAGCCGACGTGCGCAGGGGCGGGCGGTTCAGACGGTGAGCGTGGCTCCCGCGCCGATCGGCTCGTCGAGGCTGCCGCCGGCGGCCAGCATCCCGGCGATGACGGCCTCGCTGGTCGGCCGCGACCACAGGTAACCCTGGGCGCGGCGGCAGCCGAGCGCCACCAGCACGTCGCGCTGCGCCCGCGTCTCGACGCCCTCGGCGACGACGTCCATGCCCAGGGCGTCGGCGAGGCCGAGCACGAGCGAGACCAGGGCGCGCGCCTGCTCGTCCTCGGTGATCGCCGGCAGGAACGAACGGTCGAGCTTGAGCACGTCGACCGGGAGCCGGTGCAGCCGGGCGAGGGTGGCGTAGCCGGTGCCGAAGTCGTCGAGGGCCACCCGGAACCCGCGGGCCTTGACGTCCGCCAGCACCGTGCGCGCCATGCCCTCGTCGGCGAGCGAGGTCTCGGTGACCTCGATCCGCACCGCGGCCGGCGGCACGCCGTGGCGCTCGCAGGCGCGCACGAGCCGCTCGGCCAGATCGGGGGAGAGCGACAGTGCGCTCACGTTGAGCCCGAGCTCGAGGTCGTGCGCCGCGTGGTCCGCCCGCCAGCCGCCGAACGCCCGCAGCGCTTCCTCCATCACCCAGGCGTCCACCCCCTGGACGGCGCCGACCTCCTCGGCCAGCTGCACGAACACGTCGGTGGGGGCAGCGAAGCCCCGCCGGCGCCGCCACCGCACCAGCGCCTCGACCCCGGTGAGGCGGCCGTCGGACAGGCGGACGTCGGGCTGGAAGGCCACCTCGAGCTCGCCGCGCTCCACGGCGCGCGCGACGTCGTCGCTCAGCCGGGCCCGCTGGGCGGAGCTGGTCACCGAGAGCTGGTCGAGGACGACGACCTGGCCGTGCCCGCGGCCGGCGCTCTGCAGCTCCGCGGCGGCCTGGAGCGCCGCCTCGGCGCGCTGCAGCGCGGCCCGCGCCCCGCGCTCCGGTTCGAGGGCGGCCACACCGGCCGACGCGCCGGCCGGCGCGGGCAGCGCGGCCCGGACCGCCCGGACCATGCGGGCGGCCCGGTCCCGCGCGGCGGCGACACCCTCGGGCAGCAGCACGCCGAACTGCCCGTCGCCGACCCGTGCCACGAGGGCGGTGCCGCTCGCGACTGACTGCGCGTCGAGCTCGGCCCGCAACCGCTCGGCGGTGACGAGCAGCACCCGGACGGGGTCGAGATCGAGGAGCACGGCCCGGTGGGCCGCGTTGCCGGTGTCGACGAGCACCAGGCTGGCCGTGCGGCCCTCGGCGAGGGCCTGATCGGCGGTCGCGAGCAGCAGGTCGCGGTTCGGCAGGTCGGTCTCACGGTCGTGGCTGCGCTCCCAGGCGAGGGCGACCTCCGCGCTGTGCAACCTCGTCGTCTCGCTCGTCACGGCCAGGGTGTCGCCGTCGGGCAGCGGTGTCACCCGGGTGACGAAGCGCCGCCCGGTGTCGTCGTCCACGCCCCAGTCGACGGTCGCCGGAGCGCCCTGGGCCACAGCGGCGGTGACGCCAGGCACGCGCGCGGCCCGGGCCAGGATCTCGGCCGCGGCGTCGGTGCCGTCGCCGTCCGGTTCGTCGCCGGGCCCCGCTGCCCCCTCGGGCCGCCAGCGGCCATCGCGGCCGATCCGCGCGACCGCGACCGGCGCGGCCTCGACGAGGGCCCGCCAGCGGGTGGTCTCGACCTCCGCGCCGTAGCGGGCCCGGGCGTCGGCTACCAGGCCGGCCACGGCGAAGAGCGCGGCCAGGGCGCCGGCGAACATCACCAGCTGGAGGCGGAAGGTGGCCTCGGCGTCGCCGAACCGCAGCTCGGCGGCGGCACCGAGGGCGAGCCCCGCGACGGCGAGCACGGCGGCGCCACGGGTGCGGTCGGGGTCGGCCGCCGTCCAGGCGAGGGGCACGAGAGCGACCGGCAGGAGGGCGAGCTCACGCGCGTCGGCCCCGCCGGCGAGCAGCGACGTGGCGGGGATCAGCACGATCAGCAGGGCCTGGCCGGCCAGCTCCCACCGTCGCCGCGCGGGCACGGAGCGCGTCGGCGCCATGGCAGCGGTCCAGGGGGCGGCGAGCACGAGGAACGCCGGCGTGAGCGTCAGGACCGCGGTCGCCGTGCCCACCACACTGCGGGCCCAGACGGCGCCTTCGAGCGGGTGGCCGTGCGCGGCGCCCAGCAGGCCGGCGGCGCTCGCCGCGCCGACCGGCGCCAGCACCACGCCGAGGCCGATGAACCGGGTCAGCAGGGCGTACGGGCTCTCGAACCGAGCCGCTCGCCGCAGCAGCTCCGCCGCCACGACGAGGGTCGCGGTGACGGCCGCGTCAGTGGCGAGCGACGCCAGCGGGTGCCACCCCTGCCCGGGGGCCGCCGTGATCAGGCCGCCCGCGGAGCGTGCCAGCAGCACGAGCCAGGCCGCGCGCCACCCGCGCACGAGCAGGTAGCCGAAGGCGACGCCGGCGGGCGGGAACCAGAGCGACGCACCCGGGTGCCGCCCGCCGACGAACAGGAAGGCGAGCGACGACAGGGCGAGGTAGAGGACCGGGAGGGCGGCGCGGGGGCTCGACACGCGTGAGCGCGCGGCGGCGGTCGCCGTCATGGCGGCAGGTTACGACGAGTCGACCCTGCTGTGACGCCTACTTCGGCGCGATCGCGGCTGCCGAGGCGGCCCGCCGCGACCTGCCGGCTGCCCACATGACGGCGGCCGAGACCGCGAACGCCGTGACGACCGCGGCGGCGACGACGGTGGGCCGGGAGCCGGCGGCGCCCGGCAGGCCGGGGAAGCGGCGGCGCAGGGGAGCCGGCTGGGTGAAGTCGAGCACCGGCCAGCCGCGGGCGACGGCGTCTCGCCGCAGCGCGCGGTCGGGGTTGACGGCGTACGGGTGCCCGACGCGCCTCGAGCATCGGCAGGTCGGTGAACGAGTCGCTGTAGGCGTAGGACTCGGCGAGGTCGTAGCCCTCGCTGCTCGGCGAGCTCCCGGACGGCGTCGGCCTTGTTCGGGCCGTAGGCGTAGAACGCGATCTCGCCGGTGTAGCGGCCGTCCTCGATCGACCATCCGGGTCGCGATGACGCGGTCGGCGCCGAGCAGTCGCGCCGATCGGCTCGACGACCTCGGCGCCCGTCGTGCGACACGATGACGACGTCGCGCCCGGCCGCGTGGTGCTCCGCGATGAGCGTCGACCGCCTCGTCGTAGATCGATCGGGTCGACGATGTCGTGCGAGGGTCTCGGCGACGATCTCGCGGACCTGCTGCGACGTCCCACCCGGCGCACAGCGACGGAGAGGTAGTCGCGCATCCGCTCCATCTGGTCGTGGTCGGCGCCGCCGACGAGGTACACGAACTGCGCGTACGCGCTGCGCAACACCGCGCGGCGGTTGATCAGCCCGCCGGCGTAGAACGGCCGCGAGAAGGCGAGCGTGCTGGAGCGGGCGATGATCGTCTTGTCGAGGTCGAAGAAGGCTGCGGCGCGGCGGTGGGCCGAGATCACCTCGTCAGGATAGGCACGGCGACCGGCCTGTGTGAGGCGGACGACGGCGGCCGGAGCCGGGCTCGCAGACGCGGTGGGACGCCGCGGACCCGCTGTCGTCGAGCACACGCACGCTCCCGGTGGCGCCGCGGACACGGTCCGATGATTGAAAACCTGACGGGTTGGTCAGTGCCGGTTGCACACCTGCGCCTTCGGGGTACACACTGGCCGCGCCGGCGAAAGCCGTGCCGCCAGCCCGGCTCCTCCCCCCCGAGCCGGACTGGCAGACGGCCCCCGCTCCCCCCCAGCGGGGGCCGTCGTATGTCCGGGCCGTTCCGCCTGCCGTCACTTTCGGTGACATCCCCTTCGCCTTGGATCATCGGCGTGGCACGGTGCCGGCCCCCCTCGCCGGGCCTCCCCGGATCCGCGCGGCGGTGACGCGTTCGCGTCGTCCACAACCCCGGGTCGACGCCCCACCGTCCACAGGCCGGCCGGCCGCCGGCCGCACGCCCCGGATTCGGCCGCCACCGTGGCTGCGGTGCCGGCCGCCCTGGTCGGCCCACGGTCGGTCAGGGAGGGGCGGCATGACGCTCGAGCGCGCAGCCAGGGAGGTGGTGGTGGCCGGCCTGCGGGCCGAGATCGCGGCTGCGCTCGTCCGGCTCGTCGGGCGGGCCGGGGCCGTGGCCGTCGAGGTGGCGGACCTGGCTGCGGCCGGCGCCGGCGCTCCCGAACCGGCACTGGTCGTCGCGCAGTGGCATCCGGGGATCGGATCGGCGCCCAGGCCGCCCGGAGGGCTCGTGCTGGTCTGTGAGGGCGAGCCCGAGGCGCAGGTCTGGCGGGACGCCGTACTCCTGCGGGCGGAGCACGTGGTCACGTTGCCCGAGGGGCAGGCGTGGCTCACCTCGCGCGTCCGGCGCGCCGTCGCCGACCGGCCGCCCGCTCCGCTCATCGCGGTCGTCGGGGGCCGCGGCGGTGCGGGCGCCTCCACGCTGGCCGCGGCTCTCGCGGTGACGGCCGGGTCCCGCGACCTCGACGTCACCCTGCTCGACCTCGATCCCCTCGGCGGCGGCCTCGACCTCCTCCTGGGGGCCGAGGGCGAGCCGGGCCTGCGCTGGGGCGACCTGCGGCACGTCTCCGGGCGGCTGCCCGCCGGGCTGCTGGCGGCGACGGCCGTGCGGGCCGCCGGCGTCACCCTGGTCACGTGGGAGCGGGATGCCGCGCCCCTGCTCGCGGCCGAGACCGTGGCCGCAGTGCTCGAGCGTGCGGGTGCCGAGGCCGACCTGGTGGTCGCGGACCTGCCGCGCCGGATCGACGACGTCGGCCGCGCCGTGCTCACCGCGGCCCGCCGCGTGCTGGTCGTCGTGCCGGCCGAGGTCCGCGCCGTCGCCGCGGCCGCACGCGTGGCGGCCGAGGTCGAGCAGTACGCCGCTGACGTCTCGCTGGTCGTGCGCGGACCGGCGCCGACCGGGCTCTCCGCCGAGGCCGTCTGCGACGCCGTGGGGCTGCCGCTCGCGGGCGAGCTCCGGGCGGAGCCGGGGCTGGCCGCCGCCCTCGACCGGGGGGACGTGCCGCCGATCCGGCCGAAGGGGCCGCTGGCGACGCTGTCGGCGCGGCTCCTCGTCTCGGCCCTCGCCGCGCCGTGACCACCACCGGCGTGCCGCAGGCCCCCAGCGCCTGGCTGCCGGCCGTCCTGCAGGCACTGGTCGACGACGAGTCGGTCACGGACGTCCTGGTCAACGGTGCCGACGGCGTGTGGGCCGATCGCGGGCACGGGCCCGAGCGGATCCCGGCAGACCTGGGCGGCGAGGCGTCGGTCAGGGCGCTGGCCGTCCGGCTCGCGGCGACCGCGGGACGCCGCCTCGACGAGAGCCGGCCCTGGGTCGATGCCCGGCTCGCGGACGGCGTCCGGCTGCACGCCGTCGTCCCGCCGGTCTCGCCGGGCGGCACGCACCTCAGCCTGCGGATCCTGCGCCCGGGCCGGTTCGGTCTCGACGAGCTCGTCGCCGCCGGGGCGGTGCCCGGCGCCTGGCGGCCGCTGCTGGCCGCCCTGGTGGCCTCGCGCGCCGCCTTCCTCGTGACGGGCGGGACCGGGGCGGGCAAGACGACACTGCTGGCCGCGCTGCTCGCCGCGGTGCCGGCCGGCGAGCGCCTCGTGCTCGTCGAGGACGTGTGCGAGCTGCGGCCCCGTCACCCGCACGTCGTGCGGCTGGAGGCGCGGCACGCCAACGTCGAGGGGCGCGGCGAGGTGACGCTGACCGACCTCACCCGGCAGGCCCTGCGGATGCGGCCCGACCGGCTCGTCGTCGGCGAGTGCCGCGGGGCGGAGGTCCGGGACCTGTTCGCCGCGCTCAACACCGGTCACGCCGGCGGCTGCGCGACCCTGCACGCCAACGCGGCGGCAGAGGTGCCGGCGCGGCTGGAGGCCCTGGGCAGCCTCGCCGGGATGGGGCCGCAGGCGGTGGCCGTCCAGGCGGCGGCCGCCTTCGACGCCGTCCTGCACCTGCGGCGGGAGGGGTCCAGCCGGCGGCTCGCCGAGATCGCGGTGCTGCACCGCCCGGCTGGTGGTGCTCTCACGGTGGAGCCGGCCGCGCGCTGGGCGGGTGCCGGCGAGCCGGTCGTCGAGCCCCGGGGCTGGTCGCTCCTGCGGGCGCGGCTCGCCGGCTCGGGTGAGGGCCTGCCGTGACGGGCGTACTGCTGCCCGGCGCGGTCTCGGCCGGTCTGCTCGCGGCACTCGCCGTGCTGGTTGTCCCCCGCCGCGGGGCACGCGCGGAGCAGCGGCTCCACCTGCGCGGGAGCCCTCCCCGGCCGGGATCCGCTCACCCCGCACCCGGCCGTGGCCGGGCCGACGACACCCTCGCCGTCGCCGTGCTCGCCGAACTGGTCGCGGCCGTGGCGCGGGCCGGGCTCTCCCCGGCGCGCACCTGGCGGCTCGTGTCCGAGCGCTCGGGCCCGTTCGCCACCACCGCGGTGGCGGCGTCCCTCTGGGCCGAGGCGGGTCTGCCCCCCGGTGCCGCCCTCGTCAGGGCCTCGCCCGGCGGCCCGGGTCGTGGCGTGATCGCCATGTCCGTGGCGCTCGACGTGTGCGACCGGGCGGGTGCACCCGCGGCCGACGTGCTCGACGGCCTCGCGCGCGCCCTGCGCGCGCAGGAGGCCGCGCGCCAGGACCGCGAGGTGGCCCTGGCCGCGCCTCGAGCGACGGCGACGGTGATGAGCGTGCTGCCGGTCGCAGGTCTCGCCCTCGGAGCGCTGCTGGGGGCCGACCCGCTCGCCGTCCTGCTCGCGACCGCGCCCGGACGCGTGTGCCTGGTCGCAGGGGCCGGGCTGTGGTCGGCGGGACGGTGGTGGACCGGCCGGCTGGTGGCCGCTGCCGCGGGGCCGTGGTGACGAGATCGCTGGCCGTCGCGCTGCAGGCCCTGCCGGGAGTTCCGGCGGGGCTCCTGGCCGCGGCGGCGGCGGCGTGCGCCGTCCCCCGCGGGCGGCGTGCCCGGCGCCGGGTGCGCGGCCTCCGTCCGCCCCCCGGGAGGCAGCGGTCGACGGGCGCCTCCGGTGCTGTCCCGGGGCCCGTGCTGCTCGACCTCGCCGCGGCGGTCCTGCGGTCGGGATCACCGCCGGCGGGAGCGGTCCGCCTGCTCGCCGACGCCCTGGCGGGGCACGACGAGCGCACCCGGCGCCTGCTGCTCGACCTCGCTGCCCGGCACGACGCCGCACTGCCCGGCCCCGCGCCGGCAGCGGGCTCACCGGGCTGGATCGAGCGGCTCGACGCGGCGCTGTCGCTCGCCCGCGACGCGGGGACGGCGGCCGCCCCGCTGCTGGCCGCGGCCGCCGAGGACGAGCGGCGTGAGGCCGCTGCGAGGGCCAGGGCGGCGGCCGCCCGGCTCGGGGTGCGCGTCGTGCTGCCCGCCGGTCTGTGTCTGCTGCCGGCGTTCGTGCTCCTCACCGTCGTCCCGCTCGTGCTGGGGCTGCTGTCGTGAGCCTCGTCCACAGCGGCGCCTCGGCGCCTCGTCGTCCACAGCCCCAGGCCGTGTTCCTCCGGGGCGCGGGCGGCCGGGCTCAGGGTGTGGAGGCGGCGCGAGGGCGCCGCACCCGAACGAGAGCGAGGTGGCCATGTACGCGTCACGGAGACCGTCGAAGGGGTCGTCGAAGGGGTCGTGGGAAGGCGTCGACGACGGGGTCGTCGAAGGCGTCGTCGGCGGGCAGGCGGCGACCGGTCGGGAGCGGCCGCATCCGGCGCTGGCGCCGCGCCACGGCCGACGCGGGCATGGCCACGGCCGAGTACGCGGTGGTGACCGTCGCCGCCTGCGGCTTCGCCGGTCTGCTCGTGGCGATCCTGCGCAGCGGCGAGGTGCGTGGGCTGCTGCTCGGCATCATCCGCTCGGCGCTGGCCCGGTGAGCCGGTCCGGCGCTGCCCGCCGGGTGGGCCCGAGGCGTTCGCGCACGAGGCCGCAGGAGGGCGGGGCGGTCACGGCCGAGACGGCGGTCGCCCTGCCCGCGGTCGCGGTCGTCGCCGCCGTGCTCGTCGCCGTGGGGCAGGCCGCGGCCGCCCACCTCCAGTGCGTCGACGCGGCCCGCGCGGCGGCCCGCCTGGCCGCCCGGGGCGAGACCTCCGGGCTCGTCCGGGGCCGTGCCGCCGCGTCGGCACCGTCCGGCGCCAGGGTGGTGGTGGCAACCGCGGCCGGTCAGGTCACGGTTCGCGTGAGTGCGGTCGTCTCGCTGCCCCTGGGTCTTGCGGTATCCGTGGAGGGCACGGCCACGGCGGACGCCGAACCGGGCGCGCAGGGCCTGCCGTGAAGGCCGGCCCTGATCCGGCCGGTGATCGCGAGCGTGGTGCCGGGACGGTGCTCGTCGCCGCGGTGTGCGCCCTCGGGATCGCCGCCGCGGGCGTCCTCGCGTCCCTGGGGTCGGCGCTGGCCGCGGCGCGTCGGGCGGACGGCGCCGCCGACCTGGCCGCCTTGGCCGCCGCGGCCGTCGACCCGCCGGACTGCCGGCGCGCCGAGGTGGTGGCCACCGCCGACGGCGCGACGGTGCGCACCTGTGCCGCCCTGCCGGACGGCACCGTGACGGTCAGCGTCACCCTCCGGGCCGGCTCCGTCTGGCTGCCCCTCCCGCCGGCAGTCGGCAGGGCCAGGGCAGGGCCCGGCCCCGCTTCGCCGGGCACCGGTTTGCGGGGCCAGGGTTCGCCGGGCGCCGGTTCGCCGGGCGCCGGTTCGCCGGGCGCCGGTTCGCCGGGCGCCGGTTCGCCGGGCGCCGGTTCGCCGGGCACCGGTTCGCCGGGCGCCGGAGCCTCAGGGCGCGCGGTCGAGCAGGGCGTCGAGGACGAGCGCCGCCCCGGCCTTGTCGAGCGGGTCGTTGCCGTTGCCGCACTTGGGCGACTGCACGCACGAGGGGCAGCCCGCCTCGCACGGGCAGTCGCCGAGCACCGCCCGGGTCGCCCTGAGCCACCGCACCGCGGCCCGGTAGCCACGTTCGGCGAACCCCGCGCCGCCAGGGTGGGCGTCGTGGACGAAGACCGTGGGCAGGCCCGTGTCTGGATGGAGTGCTGTGGAGAGGCCGCCGACGTCCCAGCGGTCGCAGGTCGCGACCAGCGGGAGCATCCCGATGGCCGCGTGCTCGGCGGCGTGCAGGGCGCCGGGCAGGCCTCCGGTCGCCAGACCGGCGGGAACCATCTCGGGGGGAGGGTCCACCACACGGACGTCGTCCGCAGGGTGCGCGCAGGCAGGTCCAGCGGCGACTGGCCCAGCACCCTGCCGCTACGCAGGTCGCGCATGACGTAACCGACGACTTGCGACGTCACCTCGACCGAACCGACCTGCAGCGAGGCCGGGCCCCACGAGGTCGCGTCGCGGACCGCCAGCACGCGCACGTCGCTGATCTCCCGCGCCTGGGTGACGAGCTCCTCCCCGGGTGCCGCCTCGACCAGCGCGACGCGCGTGTCGAGGTCGAGCGAGCGGACCCGCCAGACCGTGCCCTGGTGCACGTAGACGGCACCGGGGTGGGCGGCGTGGTGACTGGCGTCCGGGTCGACCGTCCCGACGACGCGGCCCGTCTCGTGCTCGACGATGCGCACCGGCTCGCCGCCGGTGCCCCGCAGATCGGCCAGGCCGGCCGCGCGGTCGGTGCGGGTCCAGTACCAGCCCGCGGGCCGGCGGCGCAGGGCACCGCGGTCGACGAGGGCGTCGAGCAGGGGTCGCGCCTGCGGCCCGAACAGCGGCAGGTCGGCGTCGGTGAGCGGCAGCTCGGCCGCGGCCGCACAGAGGTGCGGTGCCAGCACGTAGGGGTTCCCGGGGTCGAGCACGGTCGCCTCGACCTCGGCGTCGAAGACGGCCTCGGGGTGGTGGACGAGGTAGGTGTCGAGCGGGTCGTCCCGGGCGACGAGCACGGCGAGCGCGTCGGCGCCGCGCCGGCCGGCCCGGCCGGCCTGCTGCCACAGCGACGACCGCCGGCCGGGCCATCCGCAGATCAGCACCGCGTCGAGCCCGGCGACGTCGATCCCCAGCTCCAGGGCGTTGGTGCTGGCGAGCCCCAGCAGCCGACCCTCCCGGAGGTCCGCCTCCAGCGCCCGCCGCTCCTCGGGGAGGTAGCCGCCGCGGTAGGCCGCGACCCGGTCGCCGACGCCCGGGGCCGCCTCGTCCAGCAGACGCCGCGCCCCTGCTGCGACGGCTTCCGCGCCACGCCGCGACGGCACGAAGGCGATCGTGCTCGTCCCGTCGGCGACCAGGTCGGCGAGCAGCTCGGCGCCCTCGGCGACGGCAGTGCGGCGCGTGGGTGCCCCGTTCTCGCCGCCTCCAGGCCGCAGCGGCGGCTCCCACAGCACGAAGTGGGTCCTGCCCCGCGGCGACGCGTCCTGCGCGACGACCAGCGCCTCCAGCCCGGTGAGGGCGCGTGCCGTCCCCGCGGGGTCGCCCGTCGTGGCCGAGGCGAGGACGAACACGGGGTCGCTGCCGTAGCGCGCGGCGACCCGGCGGAGCCGGCGCAGGACCAGGGCGACGTTGCTGCCGAACACGCCCCGGTAGTGATGCGCCTCGTCGACCACCACGTAGCTCAGCGCCCGCAGGAACGACGACCAGCGGGCATGACCCGGCAGCACCGCGTGGTGCAGCATGTCGGGGTTCGTGAGTACCAGGCCGGCGTGCTCGCGGGCCCAGCGGCGTTCCTCGACGGGCGTGTCCCCGTCGTACGCCGCCGGTCTGACCCCGGGCACCGCGAGCGCCGAGACGGCGGCGAGCTGGTCGGCCGCCAGCGCCTTGGTGGGGGCGAGGTAGAGGGCGGTGGCACCGCGACCGCTCGCGGCCCGGCTCCCTGCGGCCACGGCCGTGAGGGCGGGCAGCAGGTACGCCAGGGACTTGCCGGACGCCGTGCCGGTCGACAGCGCGACGTGCCGGCCGCGGTGGGCCGCCTCGGCGGCCTGCAGCTGGTGCGTCCACGGCTGCTCGATCCCGTTCCGGCGGAAGGCGGCGACGACGTCGTCGTCCGCCCAGGCCGGCCAGGGCCCGCACTCGCCGGCCCGCGCCGGGACCGTCCTGACGTGCAGGACGCGCTCGGCCCGGGCGGGCGTGGCCACCAGGCGCTCGACCGCGCCCGGCATGACCTCCCGTGCCCGCACCAGCCCCGCCACCCCGCCAGTGTCACCCGCCGTCCGCGGCCGTACTCCGGCGGCACCCCGCGGGCGGCACCGCGACGTGCCGGAGCGGGGCGCGCCCGGCCGTCACCATGAGCGGAATGGGCAAGGAATGATTGAATGCCAGCCGGGAACCGCGGGCGACATGCCTGCTTCGTCGACCCGGACGACCCGGGGTTCAAGGAGGGCAAGTGGAGCTGAGCGTCACGAGTCGCCAGGAGGGGGCGCGCACGGTGATCGCCGTCGGCGGCGAGATCGACGTCTACACCGCGCCGAGCCTTCGCGAGCGCCTCAACGAGCTCGTGGCCGCCGGTCACTACGACCTGGTGGTCGACATGGAGAAGGTGGAGTTCCTCGACTCCACGGGTCTCGGGGTGCTGGTGGGCGGCCTGAAGCGGGTGCGGTCGTACGACGGCACGCTGCGGCTGGTCTGCTCGCAGGAGAAGATCCTCAAGGTCTTCCGCATCACCGGGCTGACCAAGGTGTTCCCCATCCACGCGACCCTGCAGGAGGCGCTGGACGACACCGGCGGCGTGCCCGACGGCACGGCGAGCTGAGCGCGCCGGCGGCGCAGGTCGGAGCAGCGCGGGTGACCGTCGCATTGCGGTTCCAGGCCGCCCCCGAACACGTGCGCACGGCGCGGCTCGTCGCCGTCGCCGTCGCGCGGCGGGCGGGCATGGACGAGGTGAGGCTCGACGAGATCCGCCTGGCGGTCGGCGAGATGTGCGCCCGCGCCGTTCGCAGGTCGCTGCAGAGCGGCACGCAGGGCGACGTGCTCGTCGAGCTCGACGACCAGGGGCCGACCCTCGACGTGACCGTCACCGACGGGTCGGACGTCGGCGAGGTCGAGGAGGAGTCCGTCTCGTTGCCGCTGGTCCGGGGTCTCGCGGACGCGGTGACCGTCGAGTCCGGGCCCGGCGGTCCGGGCGGCGTCGTCCGGATGATCTGGGCACGCTGAGCCCCGGGACCACCGTCGCCACGCCTGGTGCCCGTCTGCGGCGAACCCTGTAGCCGTGCTGTGCCGTGAGGATCGCGTCCGCTACGGTGCACTAGGTCACACACAGCCGACTTTGGGTGGGCCGTCACGGTCCGTAGACTGCGCGGCGTTGAGCGCTGCCGGACACCCGGTCGGCCAGATCGCACCGTCCCGTCCTGATTCTCGGCTCCCGCCGGTTGAGCGGGCGGGCGCGCAATCGTCGAGGAGGACGAATGCCAGGCTTCACCCGTGTCGCGGCAGCCGGCGAGGGGGTGCTCGACCTCTCCAGCAGTAACCACAGGCTGGTCGCCGTGGTCGGCGTGATCGCCCTGCTCGCGCTCGGTACCGCCGTCGTGTTCCGGCGGCAGGTCCTCGCCGCCGGCGATGGCACCGAGAAGATGAGGGACATCGCCGGGGCGGTCGAGGAGGGGGCCCGGGCCTACCTGCGGCGCCAGTTCACGACCCTCGCCGGCTTCGTCGTCCTCGTCCTCCTCCTGCTGTTCCTGCTCCCGGGTGACACCGGCGTGCGCGTCGGCCGCAGCCTCTTCTTCGTCGTCGGAGCGGTGTTCTCGGCGAGCATCGGCTACTTCGGCATGCTGCTCGCCGTCAAGGCGAACGTCCGCGTGGCCGCCGCGGCCCGCGAGGCCGGGGGTCGCGACGCGGGGATGCGAGTGGCCTTCCGGACCGGCGGCACCGTCGGCATGGCCACGGTCGGCCTGGGCCTGCTGGGCGCCTCCGTCGTCGTGTTCATCTACAAGGGCGACGCCCCCGCCGTGCTCGAGGGCTTCGGCTTCGGCGCCGCGCTGCTCGCCATGTTCATGCGTGTCGGCGGCGGCATCTTCACCAAGGCCGCCGACGTGGGCGCCGACCTCGTGGGCAAGGTCGAGAAGAACATCCCCGAGGACGACCCGCGCAACGCGGCGACCATCGCCGACAACGTCGGCGACAACGTGGGCGACTGCGCCGGCATGGCCGCCGACCTCTTCGAGTCCTACGCGGTGACCCTGGTCGCCGCGCTCATCCTGGGCAAGGTCGCCTTCGGCGAGCAGGGTCTCGTGTTCCCCTTGATCGTCCCCGCCCTCGGGGCGATCACGGCTGCCGTCGGCGTCTACATCACCAGGCCGCGCCCCGGTGAGAACGGCCTGACGGCGATCAACCGCGGCTTCTACATCTCGGCCGTCATCTCGGCCGTGCTGTGCTCGATCGCCGCCTGGATCTACCTGCCCTCGTCGTTCGCGAAGCTCACCGGCGTCGGCTCCGACGTGGCCGGGCTCGACCGCGACCCGCGCCTCCTCGCTATCGCGGCCGTGCTGCTCGGCATCGTCCTCGCCGGCGTGATCCTCTGGCTGACCGGCTACTTCACCGGGACGGACAAGAAGCCCACCCTCAACGTCGCCCGGACGTCCCTCACCGGTGCCGCCACCGTCGTCCTGTCGGGCATCGGGGTCGGCTTCGAGTCCGCCGTCTACACCGCGCTCATCATCGGCACCGCGGTCTACGTCGCCTACCTCCTCGGCGGCGGCGTCATCATCGTCTCGCTGTTCCTGATCGCGCTGGCCGGCTGCGGCCTGCTCACCACGGTCGGCGTCATCGTCGCGATGGACACCTTCGGGCCGGTCAGCGACAACGCCCAGGGCATCGCCGAGATGTCGGGCGACGTGCACGGCGAGGGCGCGCAGATCCTCACCGAGCTCGACGCCGTCGGCAACACCACCAAGGCGATCACCAAGGGCATCGCGATCGCGACCGCCGTCCTCGCGGCGACGGCGCTGTTCGGCTCGTACACCGACGCCGTCCAGTCGGCGATCACCACCGCCGGCACCGCGCTCGACTTCACCTACGCGGTCGTCTCGCCGAACGTCCTGGTCGGCCTCATCATCGGCGCGTCGGTGGTCTTCCTCTTCTCCGGCCTCGCCATCGACGCCGTCACCCGAGCAGCCGGCGCGATCGTCTACGAGGTCCGGCGGCAGTTCGCCGAGCACCCCGGGATCATGGACTACACGGAGAAGCCGGAGTACGGCCGCGTCGTCGACATCTGCACCCGCGACTCGCTGCGTGAGCTCGCGACCCCGGGCCTGCTGGCCGCCATGGCTCCCATCGCGGTCGGTTTCGGCCTCGGCGTCGGGCCGCTCGCGGGCTACCTCGCCGGCGCGATCGGCACCGGCGTGCTGATGGCGGTCTTCCTGGCGAACTCCGGCGGCTCGTGGGACAACGCCAAGAAGATCGTCGAGGACGGCAACTTCGGCGGCAAGGGTTCCGACGCGCACGCCGCCACCGTCATCGGCGACACCGTCGGCGACCCCTTCAAGGACACGGCCGGCCCGTCGATCAACCCGCTGATCAAGGTGATGAACCTGGTCTCGGTCCTGATCGCGCCCGCGATCGTGCAGCTCTCGGTCGGCAGCAGCGCCTCGGCCGGGCTGCGCTACACCATCGCCGGCGTGGCGGTCGTGGTCATCGTCGCCGCGGTGACCGTCTCCAAGCGGCGATCCTCGGCCATGACGACGACGTCCCCGCGGCGCCGGCCACCGAGTCGGCGGCGGTGTGACCGCCGCTCGGCATGACGCACCACGACGGAGGCCCCGGGCAGCTGCCCGGGGCCTCCGCCGTCCCGCCCGTTCCAGCGGCAACGCGGGTGCCGGCCGGCCCCAGCCGCGCGCGGACGTCCCCCGGGCTCAGCCGGCGGACGTCCCCCGGGTCGACCCGGCGCACGTTCCGGGGCCGACCCCGCGGACGTCGACCTGCTCCGCGCCGATCTCGACCGGGTGGACCGTCGACGCGCGTCCACGACCTCCTCGGGGACGTCGCCCAGGCGGCGCTGGCCCGCGAGCAGGCGGTGCCCGCCGTCCGCGCTCTCGCCGGCCGCCTCGACGAGCCGCCGGCCGCGCTCACCCTCGCCTTCGTGCTCGGCCGGCCCGTGCCGCGGCACCGGCTGGCCGCCGCGCTGCCCCGCCTCGGCGTCGCGGGGGCCGTCCGGATGGGATTGGTCGAGACGGCCGGGGAGGGGCCGCAGGACGCCGTCCGCGCGGTCGTCGACCTGCGGCCCTACGCCGCCGTCGACGCGGCCGGCACGGCCGACTGGTGGGTCGCCTCGGACCGTCGGCGAGCTCGCCACCGGGCGCGCCGCTGCGCCCCGACCACGTGCTCGGCGTCGGCGGCGCCTCGGTGACGCTGGCGCGGTGCACGTCCGGACGCCGGTCGCCCGGGTGCTCGACCTGGGCACGGGCTGCGGCGTCCAGGCGCTCCACGCGGGCCGCCACGCCCGTCGCGGTGGTGGCCACCGACGTCTCCGCCCGGGCCCTCGCGTTCGCGCGGCTCGACGCTCGCCCTGAACGGCGCCGAGGGGGTGGACCTGCGTCCGGGGCGACCTGCTCGAGCCCGCCGCGCGGCGAGGAGTTCGACCTCGTCGTCAGCAACCCGCCGTTCGTCATCACCCCCCGCGACGCCGTCGGTGCCGGCGTACACCTACCGCGACGGCGGGCTGGCCGGGCGACGAGCTCGTGCGGCGCCTGGTCACCGGGATGGCGCTCGGTGCTCGCGCCGGGCGGCGTCGCCCAGCTGCTGGGCAACTGGGAGCACCGCGCCGGCGAGCCGTGGCGAGGAGCGGGTCGGCGGCGTGGCTCGACGCGTCGCGGGCTCGACGGCTGGGTGGTGCAGCGCGAGCTCCAGGACCCGGCGCAGTACGCCGAGACTCTGGATGCGCGACGGCGGCGAGCCCGCGCCGCGACCGGCGCGCGCGAGCTCTACGAGGCGTGGCTCGACGACTTCGCCGCGCGCGACGTCGAGGCGGTCGGCTTCGGCCTCGTGACGCTCCGGAGGCCGGTCTCGGGCGTGCCGGGCGCTGCGCCGCGCTCGAGGAGCTGCCGGGCGGCCTCGAGGAGCCTGTCGGCGAGCACGTGGGGGCCTGCCTGGCGGCGCACGACTGGCTGCGGGCGCGGACCGACGGCGAGCTGCTGGCGGAGCGGCTGCGGGTCGCCGGCGACGTCACCGAGGAGCGCTACCACCGCCCCGGCGACGAGGACCCCGCGGTGATCCTGCTCCGCCAGGGCGGTGGGTTCGGGCGGCGTCCAGCGCGCCGACGCGGCCCTGGCGGGCTTCGTCGGCGCGTGCGACGGCGAGCTGACCGGTGCACAGATCGCCGCAGCCCTCGCCCACCTGCTCGAGGAGCCCGCCGGCGAGCTGGCCGCCCGCCTCGCGCCCGCCGTCCGCGGCCTCGTGGCCGACGGTCTGCTGCTCCCCGACTCAGTGGGCCGTCGCGGCGGTCGCCGTCCAGGTGCGCAGGGCGTGCTCGACCACGGCGATGAGTGACTGTTTGGCCGAGTCGCGGTCGCGGGCGTCGATGACGATCACGGGTACCTCGGTGCTCAGCTGGAGCGCCTCCCGGACCTCGTCGGGGCTGTGCCGGCAGCAGCCCGTCGAAGGCGTTGACCGCCACGACGAACGGCAGCCCGCGGCCTCGAAGAAGTCGAGCGGGCCGAAGCAGTCCTCCAGACGGCGGGTGTCGACGAGCACGACCGCGCCGATCGCGCCGCGCACCAGGTCGTCCCACATGAACCAGAAGCGGTTCTGGCCCGGGCGAGCCGAACAGGTACAGCACCAGCTCGTCGTCGATGCGTGATGCGGCCGAAGTCCATGGCGACCGTGGTCGTGGTCTTGTTCGGCGTCGCGGTGAGGTCGTCGACGCCCACGGACGCGGACGTCATCACCGCCTCGGTCCGCAGCGGCACGATCTCGGAGACGGCGCCCGACGAAGGTCGTCTTGCCGGCTCCGAAGCCTCCCGACACGACGATCTTCGTCGATCGGGAGGGACCGGCGTCAGAGCCGTTGAAGGCCACTGAGCACCCTCCTCAGGAATGCTGGGTCACGTTCGTCGCCATCGGCGGCCGCGGTCTTGAGGACCTCGACGAGCCCGAGGTCGACCATGTCGGCGATGATCACGCGGGCGACCCCGAGGGGAACCCGAAGCTCGGCGGCGATCTCCGCGACGACACCGACGCTGGCAGATCTCGATCACGGTGGTGTGCTCGGGGGAGAGCAGGGGGCTCTCCCATGCGTCGCGCCCGTTGGCGGTCGGCAGCACGAGCGCCTCCAGGTCGAGATCCCGTCCCGGCTTCGTGCGGCCCCCGGTGCGCGCGTAGGGCCGCACCAGCGATGCGTCACCGGGTCCTCGGGCCGGGTCGCCCGCTGCGGGGGGTCTCGGACATGCGGCCGACGGCGTCGCGATCAGTTGGCGGGCCAGGCGGCCGTGCGCCGACCCGCCGCGCAGCTCGGGGGACAGGTGCTCCCCGACGCGGTCGACGAGCATGGTCATCTCGTAGCCGACGAGGCCGATGTCCGACGTCGGGGCGGCCAGCACGGCCAGCCACGACCCGTCCGAGATGGCCATGAGCAGCAGGAAGCCGCCCTGCATCTCGACGACCGTCTGCACGACCTGCCCGGCCGAGAAGCACAGCGCCGCGCCGTTGCGTGAGGCTGCCCAGCCCGGAGGCCACGGCCGACAGCTGGTCGGCCCGGTCGCGGGGGAGCCCCGCCGAGCTGGCCATCAGCAGACCGTCCGCCGACACCACGGCCGCGTGAGCGACTCCTGGCACGCGTTGCGTGAAGCCGTCGACCAGCCAGGCGACGTCCGTACCCGTGCCCGTGCTCACCGCAGTCATCCTCCCTGGTCCCCGGACGAGCGCCCGGATCGTTGTCGCCGCCCGCGCCGCCGCTGAGCAGCCCGTCCGAACCGTTGGCGGGCAGGTGCCGGGCCCGGCGAGCGGACGTCAGCCCGCGCTGGTAGCTGGACAATCGCCCGCGCACGCGCGTCGGCATCCACACGCCCGGGGCCCTCGCCGCGCGCGCCCGGCCGACGGCCGGTGCCGGCGGCGCGCCTCGGGGCGCCGCCCGGCGAGCGCGGCGGGAGCCGCGGAGGCGGCGGACGGGATCAGGTTCGCGCG
The DNA here is from genome assembly GCA_963794075.1 of uncultured Actinomycetota bacterium. Taxonomy (GTDB): domain Bacteria; phylum Actinomycetota; class Actinomycetes; order Actinomycetales; family Kineosporiaceae; genus DATKNA01. The sequence goes on along the minus strand of CAWCCY010000015.1, from coordinate 197,034 downwards.
CCGGACGCCGCCGCGGCAGGCCGACCTCCGTCGTGACCGGCGACCTCGGGGCCGGCCGCTGCACGCGCGTTCGTCGCGAGCCAGCGCTGGTCGCCCAGCGCCGACCACGCTGCCTCCGACCTGGCCCGCGATCCCTCGCGGGCGGTCGCGCAGGTCGATCACGCCGGTTCGCCTCGTCCGCGACGCCGTCGGTCGGTGAACCACATCGACACGGTGTCGAAGATCGGGGTCCCGGCGCGCTCCGCCGATGCCGCCGGAACCTCGCCCGACAGGGGTTCGGCGGGGCGCCGGGCGCGGCCGTGCGTCGGCGCATCCGTCAGGTCCTGGCGGGATGCCCGCCGGGACGCCCGCTGGACGGCCGTCGGAGGTCGTTCGGCCGGCCGCCGGCGGGGCCGTCGTGCCAGCCGCGGCGGCAGTGCCGGAGTCGGGACTCGGCGTCGGCGCCTGCCACCCGCCGGGGGGCGGGCCGGCGCCGTTCGGGCAGGCCCTCGGGGCGCGCCGCGTGGCTGTCCGTGGGGATCGTCGTCGCCACCGGCGGCGTACCGGGCCGTCGGTCGCCGGCCCGCGGGCCGCGAAAGCGCGGAGGCGGCGCCGGGCGCCGAGCCGCCGGGACGGGCTGCCCGGGCTGCGGGCCGCGGCAGCGGCCGCGGCGGCGGAGGGCGCGCCCGCCACCGCCGGCCGGCGGATCGGCGGCGGGCGTTCCCGGCGGCGAACGGGCGGCCGGGAGCGCCGAAGCCGCCTCCCGCGCGGCCCGCGGCGGCCGCCCCGGCGCTCGGGCCCGTTCGGCCGGGAGTCCCGGCCGCGGGGGTCGCCGTCGCCGGGCGACGCCGTCGCAGCCGGCGAGGTCGACGGCGGCGCCGAGGGCGGGTCGGCGACGGCGAGGCACCGGCCGCACGGCCGCCAGCGGACCGCCGGCGAGCGCGGCGCCGGGCTGCGGCTCGGCAGTCGCGGGCCGGTACCGGCGGCGCCCCGGCGGCCTCCGTCGGCCTCGCCGGCCGCGGGCACGTGCCGGCTCTCGGCGCGGCGTTGCCGCGGGGATGCCCGAGGGGCGTGCGGATGCGGGGGTGGTCGTTGCGCGCCGTCGTCGGCCGGCCGGCACGCGGCGCGGCCGGCGCGGTGTCCGCGCTCGGGGTGCGGCCGGCCTGGCGACCCCGCGCCGACGCGCTGCCGACGGCCTGTCCGCGACACCGCGGCGGCCGGCCGCGGACGGCGTAACCCGCCGGCGACGCCCCGACCGGGCTCCTGGGCCGCCGGCGGCGCCGCGGGGACGCCCGAGCTCGGGCAGCGACGCCTGGGTGCGGCGACGCCGGGCTCGGCGACGAGGCCGCTGCCCGCCGATCACGAGCTGGGCGGGGACGACGACCTCGGCGATCGGTGCCGGCTGCGCCGTCCCGCTGGGCCAGCTGAACGCCGAAGCCGCCCCGCTGCGCGAGGCGCGCGACGACGTACAGACCCATCCGGGACGGGACCTGCATGTCGAAGGATCCGGGAGCGGCGAGCCGCATGTTGAGCTCGGCGAGCTCGCTGGCGGGGATGCCGACCCCGGAGTCCGTGATCTCGAGGTGAAGCCCGCCGTCCGCGGTCGAACGCCGCGGCCATCAGGATCGGGCTGGTCGGCGGCGAGTACATGGCCGCGTTGTCGAGCAGCTCCGCGAGCAGGTGGATGAGGCCGCCGGCGGCGGGACCGGAGACGGCAGCGCCGCTGACCGGCTGCAGCCGGACCCGCTCGTACTGCTCCATCTCGGAGGTGGCGGCCCGGAAGACGTCCGCGATGGGCACCGGCGCGTTGCGTCCGGGTGCGGACCGACGGACCCCGCCAGCACCAGCAGGTTGTCGTTGTACCGGCGCATCCGGGCGGCGAGGTGGTCGAGCCGGAACAGGTTGCGCAGCTGGTCCGGGTCTTCCTCGGTGCGCTCGAGCTCGTCGATGATGGCGAGCTGCTTCTCGACCATCGACTGGCTGCGCCGCGACATGCTGACGAAGGCGTCGTCCAGCGACCGCCGCAGCCGGACCTGAGCCGACGCGAGCCGGACCGCCTCGCTGGTCAGGCCGTCGACGGCGCGGGCGACCTCGGCCGTCTCCGGGCCGCCGCCCTCGCCGGCCGGCAGTGCCGGCGGCAGGACGACGGGCGTCGGGCCCTTCGCGCTCGATCTGCTGGACGGCGGCGGGCAACCGCACGTTCGCCGTTTCCACGGCGGCCGACCGCAGCCGGCGCAGCGGGAGCTGACGGAACGGGCGACGGCGGCCGTGAAGGCGGTCACGAGCAGGAGCAGCAGCAGGGCGCCGCCGCCGACGATGCCCACCCGGACGAGCGCGTTGCGCACGCTCTCGGACGCGTCGGACTCGCGTCGGCGACGATCCCGCCGACGAGGTCGTCGAGGTTCGAGCAGCCGCTGACCGGCGGCGCTGCGGAACGAGGGCGCTCCCCCTTGGCCGTCTCGGTGCGAGGTCGTTGTTGACCAGCGTTCTGGTCGTTGAACACGACCGAGGCGCCGTCGCGGAAGCTGTTGATGCGGCCGTCGTCGGCGCAGATCGCGTCGATGTTGCCCGCTGGGCGTCCGTCGCGTGGCCCGGCAGCGTGAGCAGCAGGTTCTTCTGCTGAGGTTGGCTCGCAGGAGCCGGGCCTTCGGCGGGCTCGGGGAGCTGTGCCCCGAGGAGCGGATGTCCATGTCGATGACCTCCTCCGCGGCCGCCGACGAGCGCCGGCGAGCGCCGTGACGGCCGCCGCGGGTTCACCGTGCTGCCGTCCGAGGTGGCCGTGGCGAAGCGCTGGCCGAGCCGCTGCGTCAGCTGCCGAGGTGCGTCGAAGACGTGCTGGTAGCCGACCTGACGATGGCCGGGGCGGCGCGTGCCCGGCCGTCGCTGTCCTGCTTGTCGGCGCTCTCGTCCAGGCCCTTGGGAAGGTGTCCGTGCCGCATCCTTGGCCGCTCGGCGCGGCGGTTCGGCGACGCCGTGCACCTGCTCCTGGGTGGCGATGTCCCAGCCCCCGCGGGGGGCGTCGGACAACACGCCGAGCAACTGGTGAAGCCGCGTCGGTCGTGGCCCTGCCAGTCGCGCTTGACGGCGATCCGCGCCCCCTTCGCGGCGTCGTGATCACGGTCATCGTGCTCGATCACCTCACGCTGGAGGGCCTGGGACAGCTGGTTGGAGTACGAGGCGGCGCCGTGGTGACGCGCTCGGCGTCCTGCGCCTCGCGAAGCTGCCGGACGCCTGTCGTCACCAGGCGCCCGCCGCCGAGGATGACCAGCAGCGGCCCGATGACCAGTGCGACCAGCTTGCGGCGGATCGGCCACCCGAGCTGAGGCCGAACCGCCGTCCGCGTCGGCTCGGCGCCGCCGGGCCGGTTCCGGGCAGGGGTGCCTTAACGCGTCATTCCGTGTCGAGGCACCCGACCCTCCCTGCCACCGCTTTCGCGTGGTTCACGCATGTCGTCCTCGTCAGCTGATGGGGACCGGCCGCCCTCGGGGCGCTCCGACAACCGTCGTGACATCTGTCAAATCGTGACAGAAGAACCGTCGTCGAGGCTACGGGGGAACGCTGACCTGTGGAACGCACCGTGAGGAAAGGCGCCGCCGAGGCTCGCAACATGGCGCAATGCGCTGCTAGCTTCACTGTGGGCAACGAAATGGCGCGAGGATGTGACGTTCGGTGCCCGGAGTGACCAGAAGCACGTTTCCAGGGGCCCCCGGCCGCCGCGCCGCCGGTGGACGTCGTGTACGCCCCCGGCTCTCGCGGCGTTACCGTGCTTGCGCGCCACCGGCGCTCCGCAGCAGCATCCCACCCCTCCAGGAAGAGGCACCACGACCGTGGCCACGAGCAACGCGCCCGCCCGCCGGCGGCTCGTCATCGTCGAGTCGCCGACGAAGGCGCGCACCATCGCGGGCTACCTCGGCGCCGAGTTCGAGGTCGAGGCGAGCCGCGGGCACATCCGCGACCTGCCGCAGCCGAGCGAGCTGCCCGCGGACATGAAGAAGGGGCCCTTCGGCAAGTTCGCCGTCGACGTCGACAACGGCTTCGAGGCGTACTACGTCGTCGACAGCGACAAGAAGAAGATGGTCGCCGACCTGAAGCGGGCCCTGAAGGACGCCGACGAGCTCTACCTCGCCACCGACGAGGACCGCGAGGGCGAGGCCATCGCCTGGCACCTGCTGCGAGGTGCTCCAGCCCAAGGTGCCGGTGCGGCGGATGGTCTTCCACGAGATCACCCGGGAGGCGATCCAGCGCGCCCTGCAGGACACCCGCGACCTCGACGAGCGGCTCGTCGACGCGCAGGAGACCCGGCGCATCCTCGACCGGCTCTACGGCTACGAGGTCTCGCCGGTGCTGTGGCGCAAGGTCCGCGCCGGGCCTGTCCGCCGGCCGTGTCCAGTCCGTGGCGACCCGCCTGGTCGTGGAGCGCGAGCGGGAGCGGATGGCCTTCCGGTCGGCGTCCTACTGGGACGTCACCGGCACCTTCGCCAGGCCGGTCAGGGCGCCGGGACGCCGGCAGCGCGTTCCCGGCCCGTCTGGTCAGCCGTCGACGGTGCGCCGCGTCGCTGTCGGGCCGCGACTTCGACGACCGCGGGCGCTGACGGCGTCCGCGCGCTCCGCCGGACGTCGCGCACCTGGACGAGGCGGCCGCGACGCGGGCTGGTCGGCGCGCTCCGGCAGGCGCAGCGTTCGCGGTGCGCGGCGTCGAGGAGAAGCCGTACACGCGCAGCCCGCGGCGCCGTTCACCACGTCGACGCTGCAGCAGGAGGCGAGCCGCAAGCTGCGCTTCTCCTCCCGGCAGACGATGCGCGTGGCGCAGGGGCTGTACGAGAACGGCTACATCACCTACATGCGCACCGACTCGGTGAACCTGTCCGAGCAGGCGCTCGGCGCGGCCCGGCGGCAGGCCGGCGAGCTGTACGGCGCCGGAGTTCGTGCCGGACCGGCCGCGGCTGTACGCGAGCAAGACCAAGAACGCGCAGGAGGCGCACGAGGCGATCCGGCCGTCGGGCGACGCCTTCCGCACGCCCGCACAGGTCTCGGGGCAGCTGAGCGCCGACGAGTTCCGCCTCTACGAGCTCATCTGGAAGCGCACGGTCGCCTCCCAGATGGCCGACGCGCGCGGCTCGACGGCCACCGTCCGGCTGGGTGCCGACCGCCGCCGACGGCCGCGACGTCGAGTTCTCGGCGTCGGGCACCGTGATCACCTTCCGCGGGTTCCTCGCCGCCTACGAGGAGGGCCGCGACGACGACCGGGCCGAGCTCGAACGAGGCGGACGACGAGCAGCGGCGCCTGCCGGCGCTGGTCGCGCGGCGACGGCCTCGACGCCCGCGACCTGCGGGCCGACGGGCCACGAGACCACCCCGCCGCCGCGCTACACCGAGGCGAGCCTGATCAGGGCGCTGGAGGAGCGCGGGATCGGCCGGCCGTCGACCTACGAGCCGACCATCCGCGTGATCCAGGACCGCGGGTACGTCACCACCAAGGGCTCGGCGTTCGTGCCGACCTGGCTCGCGTTCGCGGTCGACCCGGCTGCTCGAGGAGCACTTCAGCCGGCTGGTCGACTACGACTTCACCGCTGCGATGGAGGAGGACCTCGACCGCATCGCGTCGGGGCAGGAGGAGCGCGTGCGCGCTGGCTGTCCCACTTCTACTTCGACTGGGAGGGCGGCCTGCAAGCCGCTCGTCGACGACCTGGGCGACATCGACGCCCGCGACATCAACACCGTCGTCGATCGGCGACGGGCATCGTGCTGCGCGTCGGCCGGTACGGGCCCTACCTGGAGGCGCCGGCGCAGGACGGCCAGGAGCCGCGCCGGGCCGTCCGTCCCCGACGACGTGGCCCCCGACGAGCTGACCGTCGAGAAGGCGCGGGAGCTGCTCGAGACCAATGCGGACGGCGACAGCGAGCTCGGCACCGACCCCGACACCGGCCGCACGATCGTGCGCGCAACGGGCGGTTCGGCCCGTACGTGACGGAGGTCGTCGACGACGGCGAGGGCCAGGGCCGCAAGAGTGCCGCCGAAGCCGCGGACGGCCAGCCTGTTCAAGAGCATGCAGCTGCAGACGGTCGACGCTCGACGACGCGCTCCGGCTGCTCTCGCTGCCCCGGCTGGTCGGCACCGACCCGGCGACCGGCGAGGAGATCACGGCGCAGAACGGCCGCTACGGGCCCTACCTGAAGAAGGGGACGGACTCGCGCTCGCTCGCCGAGCGAGGACCAGATCTTCGACGATCACCCTCGACCAGGCCCTGGCGATCTACGCCCAGCCCAAGGCCCGCGGCCGGGCGGCCGCCGCGGCCCGCTTCGCGAGCTCGGCGCCGACCCCGTCTCGGGGCCGCCGGTCGTCGTCAAGGAGGGCCGGTTCGGCGCCTACGTGACCGACGGCACCACCAACGCCACCTTGCGCAAGGAGGACGCGGTCGAGGCGATCACCCTCGGAGCGCGCGGCCGAACTGCTGGCCGAGAAGCGAGCCGCGAGCCGGTCAAGCGCGGCGGCCAAGAAGACCGCCGCCAAGAAGACCGCCGCCAAGAAGGCGGCCCCAGGCGAGACGGCCGCGGCGCAAGAAGGCCACGGCGAAGAAACTGCCGCCAAGAAGGCCGCCGGCGACGTAGGACGTGCCGCCGCTCACACGCCCGGGCGGAGAAGCCGGCGCCGGGCGGGTGCCGCAGCGGCCCGGCGCGAGTTACCGTTCGGGAGGGCGCGGCGACGGGTCTCTCGCGTCGCCGCGCGGCTGGGCGTGGAGGCGCGGGAGCTGCCATGAGGACGAGGACGCAGTGGGCGAGTGGTCCCAGCGCACGATGGTCGACCCGTTCAGCGCGCTCGAGGTCCAGATGGCCCTGGCCCGGGTGGAGCGGCGCGTCGTCGACCTGCAGCGCGACGACCGGCGGTTCGCCCAGCGCCCACCACCTCTACGCCGCGCTCTCCGCCTACGACCAGTTGCTCGACGAGGCGTGCCGGCTCGCCGGCGTCCACACCCGACGCCCGGCGGCGACACCTACAGGCTGCTGGCGGAGGTCGAGCTTCGTGCCCGCGGCTGGTCGTGGTGACGCCCCCCGGGTGAGCGGCGATCCCGGACTGGCGGAGATCCACCGCTCGCGGGCTACCCTGGCGACGTGGCCAGGCACCTGACCCGACTCGGACGGGGGGCGGCGTCGCCGAGCTCCGCTGACGGCGGGCCGGGCGAGCAGCTCCCGCGTCGGGCGTGCCCCCTGAGCCGCCCCGGGCGCGACCGGGCCCCGCCCCGCGGAGCAGACACCGGCCGGGACGGCGCCGGTCGCCGGCACCCAGCCGGGCGAGCCGGATCTGGCGGCCGCCGTCGCCGCCTACGGCAAGCGGTACTGGCCGGACGACGACTCGCCCGAGCACGACGTCGGCGCGGTGCTGCGGATCGTGCCCTTCCGCCGGCTGTGGATCGCGCTGCTCGGGTCCAGCTTCGGCGACTGGCTCGGCCTGCTGGCCACCGCCGCTCTCGCCAAGAACCTGGCGAGCGGCTCGTACACGGCCGAGAACTTCGCCATCGCCGGCGTCTTCATCCTGCGGCTCGCGCCCGCCGTCGTGCTCGGGCCGCTGGCCGGGGCCGTCGCCGACCGCCTCGACCGGCGCTGGACGCTGGTGCTCGGCGACATCCTGAGGTTCGCGCTCTTCGCGACCATCCCGATCGTCGGCACGCTCACGTGGCTCTACATCGCGACCGTTCCTCATCGAGTGCGTGGCCCTGTTCTGGATGCCCGCGAAGGACGCGACCGTCCCGAACCTGGTGCCGCCCAAGCGCCTCGAGGCCGCGAACCAGATCAGTCTGGTCGCCACCTACGGCACGGCGCCGCTCGCCGCGCTCGTGTACGCCGGCATGGCACTCGTGACCGGCACGGTCAACGACTTCGCGCCGTGGATCGCCCTCGACCCGATCGTCGTGGCGCTGTGGCTCAACGCCGGGACGTTCCTCGTGTCGGGCCTGGTGATCTGGCGCCTGGCCATCCCGCCGAGCCCCGGCCGCGCCCACACCCGCGAGGGGAGCGTGCTCTCGACGATCCTCGACGGGTGGCGGTTCGTCGGCCGGACGCCCGTCGTGCGCGGGCTCGTCATCGGGATGCTCGGTGCCTTCGGCGCCGCCGGGTTCGTCGTCGGCCTGTCCCAGACGTTCGTGCAGGACCTCGGCGCCGGTCAGGCCGGATTCGGTGTGCTCTTCGGCGCCGTCTTCGTCGGCCTCGCGGCCGGCATGTGGCTCGGGCCCCGCCTGCTCGAGGGCTTCTCGCGGCGGCGGCTGTTCGGGCTGTCCCTGATCTTCGCCGGGGCCTTCCTGGTGGGGCTGGCGCTCGTCCCGAGCCTGGTCGCGGCGGTGCTGTTCACCACCCTCGTCGGTGCCTGCGGCGGCGTCGCCTGGGTCACGGGCTACACCCTGCTGGGCCTCGAGGTGGACGACGAGGTGCGCGGGCGGACGTTCGCCTTCCTGCAGTCGTCGGCCAGGGTGGTGCTCGTCCTCGTGCTCGCGGCCGGGCCCGCGATCGCGGCGCCGATCGGGACGCACACCATCACGCTCGGGCCCAACTTCGAGCTCACCTACAACGGCGCGGCCTGGGTGTTCCTGCTGTCCGGTGTCCTCGCGCTGGTGCTCGGGTTCACCGCCTTCCGGCAGATGGACGACCGCCGCGGGGTGCCGCTCGTCGCCGACCTGCTCTCGGCGTGGCGCGGGCGGACCGTGGTCACGCCACGGCGGCGGTGGCGGCGGCCAAGCGCGCGGTGCCCGGCTACCTGATCGCCTTCGAAGGCGGCGACGGGCGCCGGCAAGTCCACGCAGGCGCAGCTGCTCGCGCAGTGGCTGCGCAACGATCAGGGTCACGACGTCGTCCTGACCCGCGAGCCGGGCGCCACCGCCCTCGGCGTCCGGCTCCGCGAGCTGTTGCTGGGCCGCGACGAGAAGGTGAGCCCCCGCACCGAGGCGCTGCTGTTCGCCGCCGACCGTGCCGACCACGTCGCCGCCCTGGTGAGACCCGCGATGGAGCGCGGCGAGATCGTCGTCACCGACCGGTACGTGGACTCGTCGCATCGCCTACCAGGGCGCGGGCCGCGACCTCGACGCCAACGAGATCGCCCAGCTGTCGCGATGGGCGACCGACGGTCTCGTGCCCGACCTCACGGTGCTGCTCGACATCCCGCAGGAGTTCTCCCGGGTCCGGCGCGCGAGCGACGCCTCGAGGAGCGGGGAGGACCGCCTCGAGGCGCTGCCCGCGGACTTCCACGAGCGGGTCCGGACCCGCTTCCTCGAGCTGGCGCGCGCCGAGCCCGCCCGCTATCTCGTGCTCGACGCCACCCAGCCCCGCGAGGAGATCCAGGAGCTGATCCGCCGGCGGGTCCGCGACGTGCTGCCGCTGTCCGCCCGGCAGCGCGAGCACCTCGCGGAACGGCTCGCCCAGGAGGAGGACGCGCGGCGCCGCCGGGCCGAGGCCGAGGCCGAGGTGCTGCGACTGGACGCAGAGTTGCGCGGGCGCCAGCGCGAGGAGTCGGACCATCGCCAGCAGACGCGCCGCCGGCTGCGCGAGGAGGCGGAGCGCCAGCTCGCGGAGGAGGCGCAGCGCCAGCGCGCCCGGAGCCCCCGCCGACGGCCGAGCTGCCCCTGCAGGCCGCTCCGTCTTCCGCGGCGGGTGCTGGCCAACCCCGGGCCGACGCCTCGACCGTCGTCGACGTGGCCCGTGGCGAGGCGACGAGCAGGGTGTCCGACCAGGGTGAGACGCTTCGCCCGTGACGGTCTGGAGCGACGTGGTCGGCCAGCCCGACGCCGTCGGCGTGCTGCGCCGGGCGGCCGAGGGCGGTCCGATGACGCACGCCTGGCTCCTCACCGGGCCGCCCGGGTCGGGTCGCTCGACCGCCGCGCGCGCCTTCGCGGCCGCCCTGCAGTGCCCCACGGTGGGTGCGGGGCCTGCCACGAGTGCCGGACGGCCCTCGCCGGCAGCCATCCCGACGTGACGCTCGTCGCCACCGAGCACGTCTTCCTCCGCGTCGAAGACGTGCGGCCCCTGGTGACCCTGGCGCAGCAGCGCCCGTCGCTGGGTCGCTGGCGCGTCATCGTCGTCGAAGACGCCGACCGGCTCAACGACACCAGCGGCAACCTGCTGCTCAAGGCGGTGGAGGAGCCACCACCCCGCACGGTCTGGCTGCTCTGCGCCCCCAGCCCCGACGACGTGCTCGTGACGATCCGCTCGCGCTGCCGGCACGTCGGGCTGCGCGTCCCCCCGGTGGACGACGTGGCCGAGCTCCTCGTGCGCCGCCACGGGGTCGACCCGGCCGTCGCGGCGTTCGCCGCACGGGCCTCGGGCAGCCATGTGGGCGTGGCGCGCCGGCTGGCGCTCGACGAGGGTGCCCGGATCCGGCGGCGTGACGTGCTGCGGCTCCCGAGCGCCCTGTCCACCACGGGGTCCGCCGTGCTCGCGGCGGGCGAGCTCGTGGCGGTCGCTGCCGAGGAGTCGAAGGACGCGACGGCCGAGCGTGATGCCACCGAGCGCGCGGCCCTGCTCCACTCCCTCGGCGCCGAGGGCGTCTCGACCCTCCCGCCGGCGGTGCGCGCCCAGGTCAAGCAACTCGAGGACAACCAGAAGCGCCGCGCCACCCGCGCCCAGCGCGACGTGCTCGACCGCTCCCTGGTCGACCTGCTCTCGCTGTACCGCGACGTCCTCGTCGTCCAGCTCGGCGCGGGCGTCGACCTCGTCAACGCCGAGCTGGCCGCCGAGGTGGAGCGGCTGGCGCGGTCGTCGTCGCCCGAGGCGTCGGTGCGGCGGATGGACGCCATCGGCACGGCGCGCGACCGCATCGCGGCCAACGTGGCACCGCTGCTCGCGATCGAGGCCCTGATGGTCGAGCTGCGCCCCGCGGCGGCGTCCGGTGGGTCCGGGCGGCCGGCCGCAGCCGTGGGCGGCCGACCCAGGCGCGCGGGTTAGCCTGCCTCGGTGACGTTCCGCTCCGGCCCCGCCGCGCACCGCTCCCGGCGTCGGCTCCCGAGGATCGCCCTCGCCCTGGCGGCGGTCGCCGCCATGGTCACGGTGACGGCCTGCTCGTCGTCGCAGGACCTGGGCGTCGGCGACCCGACACCGCCGTCCGCCAGCACTGCGGCTCCCGTCGGCCGGCAGGACCCGGCGACCGACCCGGCTCTGGCCGCCTACTACGGCCAGAAGCTCGTGTGGGCCAGCTGCGACCGCGGGTTCCAGTGCGCGAAGGTCACCGTGCCCGTCGACTGGGCCAAGCCCGCCGGCGGCACGCTCCAGCTCGCGGTCGTCCGCAAGCCCGCGACCGGCCACCGGATCGGCTCGCTGCTGATCAACCCCGGCGGCCCCGGCGTCGCCGGCGTCGGCTGGCTGAGGCTCGCGGCCCCGTCCTTCGGGAGCGACGCGCTGCGCGGGGCGTTCGACCTCGTCGGCTGGGACCCGCGCGGCACCGGCGACTCGGCTCCGGTCAGGTGCCTCGGCGATCGGCAGCTCGACCAGATGTACGCCTCCGACGCGACGCCCGACGACGCGGCCGAGGTGCAGGGGCTCGTCGACCAGTCGCGCGGCTTCGCGCAGGCCTGCCAGAAGAACAGCGGCCCGTCGCTGGCCCACCTCGACACGATCAGCACCGTGCACGACATGGACGTGCTGCGGGCGGTCCTGGGCGACCGCGTCCTCTCCTACTACGGCGCCTCCTACGGCACCTACCTCGGTGCCTGGTACGCGCAGGAGTTCCCGTGGCGCGTGGGCCGCCTCGTGCTCGACGGCGCCGTCGACCCCTCCCTGACCTCCGCGCAGTACAGCGAGGGCCAGGCGCTCGGCTTCTCGCGGGCGGTGCGCGGATACGTGCAGGACTGCCTGGCGAACGACGGCTGCCCGCTGCGCGGGACGGTCGACGACGCCTACGGGCAGATCGAGGCGCTGCTCGCGCGGGCCGACCAGACGCCGCTGCGGACGGCGAGCGGCCGCCCGCTGACCCAGGCCCTGATGGCGACGGGACTGGCTCGGGGCATGTACGAGCCAGGGCTACTGGCCGACGATCAGCCGGGCGCTCGCGCAGGCGCTCAAGGGCGACGGCACGACCTTGCTCGCGCTGGCGGACCAGTACCTCGACCGCGACAAGCAGGGCCACTACGGGCAGGACCTCACGTCGTACAGCCCGATCTACTGCCTCGACCACCCCGAGACGCGCAGCGTCGAGGCCATCGGTGCGGATGCCCGCCGGCTCGAGCAGAAGTACCCGCCGCTCGGCGACTTCATCGGGTGGGGCGCGGTCCCGTGCAAGGTCTGGCCGCTCCCCGGGGTCGTGCCCGCGCAGAAGCTGACCGCCCAGGGCGCCGCGCCGATCCTCGTGGTCGGGACCACGGAGGACCCGGCGACGCCGTACGAGTGGGCCAAGGGCCTTGCGTCGCAGCTGTCGTCCGGCCGGCTGCTGACCCGGGTGGGGCAGGGGCACACGGGCTACCGGCAGGGCAACCGCTGCATCGACGGTGCGATCGAGCGGTACCTCGTGCAGGGCTCCGAGCCCGCCGCCGGGACCACCTGCTCGTAGTCCCGGTCGCAGCCCGCTCCCAGCCCGCCGACCCTCCGGGCCCGGACGTCGACACGCCAGGGCGGGCGGTGACGGCGCGAACCCGGTCGGCCCGGCCGGGCGGAGCCCGTATACTCGTGGACCGTGCCGCCGACGCGGTGGCACGTGCCGCCTTAGCTCAGTCGGCCAGAGCGACGCACTCGTAATGCGTAGGTCGTGGGTTCGATTCCCACAGGCGGCTCCCTTCCTGACCTGCAGAAACGTCGTTGGAACTCGGGGACCAACGTGACGCGAAACGCCGTGTCACGGACTCGGGTGATCAGACCGATCCGAGTAGTTCTTGTCAGCGCGGGGGCCGGCTGCGGCCGGAGTCCAGGGGTGAAGACGTAGTCCTGACTGTCAAACGCTTTCGGAATGCGTCACTCAGGCGTCGCCGCTGAGCATCACTGTTCCTCCCCTGAGCAGGGCAAATGCGAGAAGTTCAAGCCTTCGGGCCCGTGTCATGACGCGAGTTGGTCGGTCAAGTCCCAGGGCGTGGTGTTCGGCCGCCTTGTGATGCTCGTTTCGAGGACGCCGCGATCCGCCTGATCGGCGCCGTCCCTGACCGAGCAACACGACGAATGGACCGAAGGCCGCCGCTGCCTCGGCCTGGAGGTCCTGTCCCGAGCCCGGATGAACCTGGTCACCGACCACGACGCCACCAGCGACCCCAACGAGGAGGCCACCGACAACGGCATGCAGGCCATCACAGCCTAGACAACGAGAAGATCACGCGACGACCGTCAGGCACAACGCCTCGGGGCTTGACCCAGGGCCAGCTGCTCTTGGGGCAGGTGGCCATCAGGTTGGCGGCGTGTGGGTGCGGCACCGCTGCCAGGACGTCCCGGGCAGGGTCGCGCCGATCGCGGCCACCAGCCCGGCGCGCCCGTCGGACGCCACGAGCTGCACGCCGGGTCAAGCCGCGGGCCGTGAGGTCGCGGAAGAAGGCCAGTGCGCCGTCCTCGGCGGAGGTGACCTGCAGGCCCAGGACTTCGCGGTGACCGTCGGCGTTGACACCGGTGGCTACGAGCGCGTGCACGTCGACGACACGGCCGCCCTCACGGACCTTCAGCACCAGGGCGTCGGCGGCCCGACCGGCCGCCGTCGGCCGCGTTGACGGCGCCGCTGGCGGCCTTCCGGCCGGGCATCTGGACTTCCTGCCGGAAGCCCGGAACTACGTGGTCTGCTGATGTGCGTCCTTCCCTCTCCGCCCAGCATGGGTCCATGCACACTGCGAGAGGACGGCGAGCATGGCGACGCTGACCGACCCGCACCTGAGTCTGGTCCGTCCAGTGACCCCGCTGACAGCGGACGGCTGCGAGGAATGCCTGATCCTGGGGTCCGAGTGGGTGCACCTGCGCCTTTGCCTGACCTGCGGGCACGTGGGGTGCTGCGACTCTTCGCCGCTCCGGCACGCGCGGGCCCACGCCTTCGCCGTCGGGCACCCGATCGTCCAGTCGTACGAGCCGGGCGAGGACTGGCGCTGGTGTTATGTCGACGAGACCTTCGTCTGACGAACCCCCGACCTGCAGGGGACGTTCCCGTGGCTGAGTGACGCCCAGATCGCCGCACTGGACGCGCAGGGTCGTCACCTGCCCGTCTGGCCGGAACGACACCCTGTTCGCCGAGGGAGACCGGGACCGCGGCTTCTTCGTCATGCCGGTCCGCGCCGGCTCGGCCAAACGGGCGAGGGCGTGATGGCGATCCGGCTCGCCTTGAAGGAACCACCCCACATAGGAGGTAGCGGCGATGCCCGTGATGGGCTTTACCAAGTTCGAGCACTTGATCGTCGTACGAGCCCTGGATGTCGGCACGCGCGTAGTAACGGGCATCGGCCCGTCAGGAGCCATCCAATTTCGGGCTGCTCCGACCTCGCCGGGCGACATCTGCGTGTGCTTGGATCCGGGGATGACAGAGGACCAAGGTGATCGCCACCAGGCTTCGACGAGCATCGACATCGATGCCCCACCCGAGCACGTCTGGCGGGCCCTGACCGAGCCCGCCCTCGTGACCCAGTACATGCACGGGACCGAGCTGCGGACCGACTGGGCGGAGGGAGGCCCGATCACGTGGTCCGGGGAGTGGCAGGGGAGGCCGTACCAGGACAAGGGCGTCGTGTTGCGGTTCGAGCCGCCACGGGTGGTGTCGGTGACGCACTGGAGCCCGCTCACGGGTGATCCGGATGCGCCGGAGAACTACCACCACGTGACGTACGAACTGTCCCCGCGCGATGCGGGCGGAACCCGGTTGACGCTCGTCCACGGCAACAGCCCCAGCGAAGAGGCCGCCCAAGCGATGATCGAGAACGGCTGGCGCCCGATGCTGGAGTCCCTCAAGAGGGTCGCCGAAGACGGGGCGCACTAGCGGGTTGCGGGCGGAGTACCGGCTCGCCGCCGAGGGGACGCACCGGCGAGGCGGCGGGCACGACCCGGGCCAGGTCCTGGTCGATGTGGCGGTGATGCTGGCCGATGGTGGTGAGGCGCTCGCCGACATGGCCGCTCTGGCCGATCAGCCAGATCGGAACTGATCGTTTCCTTTGGTTCGGGATAGAGTCGCTAACGGCCACCCAGGCAACCCGGACATATCTGACGGCCGCCAGGGCAGACGCCGATCCGGCAGCTGTCAGGTCCGAACTCGGCATCCTGGCCATCCAGCTGGACGGGGCTGGCCTGACCGACGCGGCCAACCAGGCATGCGCAGCGGCCGAGTCACTCACCGGCTGACCGACGGAGCGCCGTTCCGCCGAGGCCTGCCGCCGGCAGGGCTGAGTACGGCATCGCGGCGGCTCCGAAGCCATCTACCTGGAAGCCAAGGGCGAAGCCAGCAACCCGGCCCAGCAGGTGAGCTGCTTCCTCGGTGCCCTCGGCGAGCTGGTCCAGCGTCTGCGCGACCCTTCCGCTCGATACGGACTCCCCTTTCCCGACAACACGCCAATAGCGGCTCTCGTTCGTCCCCTTCGTCGCGCTCGAGGACCCCGTGGGTCCGCCGTTCTGCGTGACGGCCAACTTCCCGATCAGCTGAGAGATCGGCTCAGCGGATCGGGGAAGGGTGCTCAGAGCGACATCCGCTCGATCGCCAGGTACTCGCGGTCGACGGACGCCACCGGGTCGTTCGCGTACCACTGCTGTAGCCGGCGGTCGTTCAAGGCGTTGTCCAGCGCGGCCATGATCATGGACTGGTCGAGGACGAGCCGTCGGTGACCCACCGACCCTGTCGTCGGATTGACGGCGTCGTAGAAGCCGCCGTCCGAGGTGTAGATGTCCGGATAGAGGCGCCGCAGGGCGACGAGATTGGCGTACGCCGCCCGGGGGGCGACGTCCAGCGCGAGGAACGAGGCGTGCGGGGTCACCGTCGTTTCGATCGCACAGTCGGCGCACTGAGCGAGCCGCTGACCGGGCGGGAACGTCGCACCCACGACGCCGTAGATCCCGTAGCCGCCGCTGTCGTCCGCCGTGCTCGACGGGGAGAGTCCCCACACCGGGAAGTGCAGCTGCTCCGTGGCGTACCGCCGCTGCACCGTGACGATCCGGGCGTCAGCCAGCCCGAAGCTCCGCGGACCCCACGTCGTCTCGGGCACGACCTCGTTCACCATCAGCGCCTCGAACATGCCGCCGGCCCAGGTGGGGAGGAAGCGGAACGAGGTGCCCGGGTAGGTGTAGTGCCCTTCCCAGACGGGAAACTGCCTTGCCGGACTGCGGGTCGCTGATCGTCGTCCAGTAGCCGCCGACGGGCCACTGGCCCTGCCAGGAGAAGTCGGGGTCGGTGTCGCAGCGCTTCGGGGGCAGAGTGCGCCAGGTGCGCCACCAGACGTCGCCGGGCATCTGGTGCAGGCCCATGCCGATGTACATCGCGATGCGGGGATCGCTGTAGATGGCGCCGTTGTGGTACCCCGCCGGTCCGACGCCCTCGTAGTAGCCGCCGTACATCTGCCCGGTCGGTTGGTTGTCGATCGCGGGGTTGACGTTGCAGCCGCTCTGCGGCCGGTCGTCGTAGAAGATCGAGAAGTCCATGTCGCCGAGCAGGGACGAGGCCATCGTCTTCGCTCCAGGCAGGGCGTTCCGGACGACGATCAGACCCGAGGCCAACCACCCGTTGTCGACGGCGGACAGGAAGGAGCAGTTGTCGTTCGTCCCGCCCACGGTCGTACAGGGACCCTGCCCGGGACCCTGGATCACCTGACCGGTAGAGGTGTCGTACCACTGGTAGAGGAAGCCGTGGCCCCGGGCCAGGTGCCGCACCTCGTTGAGAGTCGCCGTCGCGAGTGTCGTCGCTTGGCCCTGGGAGACGAGCCCCAGGTCGCGCGCCGCCACGACCGCCCACAGGTAGACGCCGATGTTCGCCGAGGACGTGTAGGCGCCGCGCATCGCCCCCGGACCGAGGTTGTCGAGCGGGAGGTGCGTGGAGGGGTCGACGTCCTGCTCGAAGAATCGCCAGGTGTCCCTGGCGATCCCGGCCAGGTCGGCGCGCTGACCGCTCGTCAGGCTGCTGTTCGCCGCCGCCTGAGCCGGCGGAGCGGCGAGAAGGATCGCGGCGAGCACCGCCGTGACGGCGGCGAGGGCGGCGGGAAGGCGTCTGCGCATCGTCGACTCCTGGGCACGACAGGTAACCGGAACCGCTGCTCTCGTCCTACCCCAGAGCCCGCCCACGCGCCTCTCGTCGTGGACGCGTCGCTCGCGTCACTCCTGATGTCGGTGTCGACGTGCATGACGCGGCGATCCACGCCCTCCTGCTCCTCCAGGTGGTACCGGTTCCAGTCGCCGGTGAGCGTCTCGAGGCAGCGGATCGCGATGCCGCGGCCGGGTCCGTACCGACCGGTTCGGACCCGGCTGGGTTCGCCCGATCGTCGGCTCGGTCTTGCCGGCTTCGAAGCGGGGCCACGCCTGGGCGCCGCCTCGGGAGGAAGGCCGGGGCCTGGGCCGTGTCGTGGGACAGGCTGTGGAACACCACAGGCGGCTCCTTCATGACCTGCAGAAACGCCGTCGGAACTTGATCGTTCTTGGCTGCTCGGGGACCAACGTGACGCGAAACGCGGTGTCACAGACCCGGATGATCATGACCGGCCCGAGTAGTTCCTGTCGGTACGGGGGCAGGCTGCGACGGGAGTCCACCGATGAAGACGTAGTCCTGACTGTCGAACGCTCCTGTAGTGCGTCACTCGGTCGCCCTGGTCAACGTCAGCCGTTCCGCCCGTCACCAGGGCGAACACCAAAAGGCCGTGGTCTTTGGTCCGGCCGTGACGCAAGTCGAGCCACCGGTCGCTTGGGTCGGGTCAGAACTGCGGTCGGCGGAGCCCTTGTCGTTCGCCCGTGAGGCCAGGACCGTGTGGGATATGAGTCCCGCGGGCCGTACTCAGGTGACCTTCCTCGGGCATGCGACGTTCCGGCTGACCAGCCCGGAAGGGCGCCAGGTCATCATCGACCCGTGGACGTATCGCAATCCGCTGTGCCCTCCGGGGCTGCGTGATGTCGGCCCGCTCGACCTTGCGCTGGTCACGCACGGCCATCATGACCACCTGGGCGACCTCTTCGCCGTCGTGCGCGATATCCGCCCTCGGATCGTCGCGGTCGCCGAGCTGGGGCACTGGATGCGGCGCAACGGGCTGCACCGGGTGCAGACGATGAACCTCGGCGGCGTGCTCGAACTCGAGGGTGTCGAGGTCGCGATGACGCCCGCCGCGCATTCCTCGAGCATCGACGACGAGCCGGAGGTCAATGCTGGGGTGGCGGCCGGGTTCGTCCTTGGCTTCTCGGACGGGCTGCGTGTGTACCACGCCGGGGACACGGCCGCGTTCTCCGGGATGGCGCTGGTTGGGGAGATCCATCGTCCTCAGGTCGCGCTGCTACCGATGGGTGACGAGCACACGATGGGGCCGACCGAGGCCGCGGTCGCGACTCGGCTGCTGGGCGTCCGCCGGGTCGTGCCGATGCACTACGGCATCGCGCCGGGATCTCAAGACGTCCCCGAGCGGTTCCGCCAAGCCCTCGACCGGGAGGGCCTGCGTGACGTCGAGGTCCTCGCGATGCGGCCCGGGGACACCACCACGTGGGACGCCGCCGGGTCGGCATTCAGCTGAAGCCCTTCCCGGCCCGTGCCCCATCTCGCGGGCAGCGCCGGCAGGGTCCGAAAGGCCGATGGATGCAGGCCGAGGACCACGTCCGTGGCGTCTCTGCCGGTAGTCGTCCTGCCGTGACCGGTCCAACCTCACCGAACCATTGCCGCAGCTCGAGGGCTCGTCGTGTCGATCGGTCAGGGTGTGGCTCGTCATACGGGTACAGGAGCCGGCCGGTGGGAGGTTGGCCCGTCGAAGCGAGGAGGTGTGATGTTCGAGCCGAAGGTACTGCTGAGCGGCCTGGGAATTCCTGAGTCGCCGCGCTGGCACGAGGGCCGGCTGTGGTTCTGCAACTGGATCGACCGGCAGGTGGTGGCGGTCGGCCTCGACGGCAGACCGGAGGTCATGCTCACCCGGGACCCGGACAGCCACCCGATGGGATACTCCATCGACTGGCTGCCCGACGGCCGGCTGCTGACCACCGGGGACAAGCTGCGCCGTCAGGAGCCGGGCGGGTCGATGGTCACCCAGGCGGAGCAGCCCGCAAACGAGATCGTCGTGGGCCCGCGCGGCACCATCTATCTGAACGGCGCGGACTTCGATTTCGTCGCTGGTGAGCCGCCCAGGCCCGGCTCCATCAAGCTCATCACGCCGGACGGCGGGCTGCGCCAGGTCGCCGACGACATCCAGTTCCCCAACGGCATGGTGATAACGCCCGATGACCGGGCCCTGATCATCTCTGAGTCGTTCGCCGGCCGGCTTACCGCGTTCGACATCGACCCCGATGGCGGGCTGTCCGGTCGGCGGGTCTTCGCCGAGGGCGTCTCCCCGGACGGCATCTGTCTGGACGCCGAGGGCGCGGTGTGGACCTCCGCCGGCATGTCCGCCGTCGTCCGGGTCGCCGAGGGCGGGCAGGTCCTGCAGCGCGTCGAGCTGGGTGAGAACCGGGCACCGTTCGCGGTCATGCTCGGCGGCCCGGACCGGCGGACCCTGTTCATCCTGACCGCGGAGTGGCGGCCGGCCGATCACTACACCAGGAATCTCGAGCGGCTGGCACACGGGCCCCGCACCGGCGAGATCCTGACTCTCCCGGTGCCGGTGCCCGGCGCCGGCCGACCATGAAGCGGTGAGGTCCAGCCGCCCGCGGAGACTGCGAGCCGGTCGAGGGCTTGCCGCGCTGTCAGCCCGGCAACCGGAAGCCCGCGGGCCAGAACCGGGTCGAGCGTGGCCGGGCGTCGAGCCAGGTGCGCGGCCGTGACCAGGGCCTGCTCGGCCCACAGCCCGCTGCCCCCGGGCAGCGGCGCGGCATGGGTCAGCACAGAATCGCGAACCACGACGTTGGTCACGTCCGGGCCGACCGCGACCACCGTGCCGGCACCCTCCACGCCCAGCGCCGCCGGCGGCCGCAGCCCGACGTCCCAGCCACCCGGTAGGTGCAGCAGCCCATCCCACTGGCCCATCCCGGCGGCCTGCACCGCCAGCACCACCTCACCGGGCCCCGGGGCCGCCGGGTCGGGCGGCTGCAGCAGCTCGACCCGACCACCCGACGACCGGACACCGCAGCCACGCACAGCTCAGTACTACCAGGCACCACGCAGGTCTCCTGTGGAGATCGATCACCGGCTGTAGGTGAGCCCGAACCCGAAGGGGAACAGGGGGTTCTCGGAGTCGTGGGGAACATCTTCTTTCTGGTTGCGTACCGCCTCCATCGAGGACGGCAGCTCGAACGGCAGTTTGCCGGTCGGCGAAAAGCGCCCGAATACCACGTCGAGCAGAGCGGCATCGTTCGCCCCGAAGTCCGCGAGAAGCCCGACCGCCTCCGCCGCGATCTCTGGGACCACGGCCGGCCGCTCCAGGAAGATGTCGACGATGGTCGGAACGGTGCGTAGGAGGGACAGGATGCGGCCCTTCTCGGGCTCCTTGAAGTCGAGGTCGCCGGAGTGGAACAGCCGCTCGAGAAGGTTCTTGTCGCGCTGCTCGTAGGGCGCCCGCACCCGAACGATGGCGAAGTCGGCGTCCTCCGGCCGCTCCGCGATCTCGCCGTACCGCGCGGCGACGTCGCGGTCGACGTTCTCGATGTACAGCCGGGGTCTACCGGACAACGGTAGCGCCGGAGCGCCGCCACGGTCACCGTTCTTGAGCAGGACGATGGACTTGCGCTGGGCGTACTCGCCCCGTTCTCGGAACCGGATGTTGCCGACTATCCGCTCGGCGGCGTCCGCGTCGACGTAGGGGGAGTCGAACAGGCCGAGCCGGAACTTGTCCCGGAGCAGTCGCCGCACGGACACATCGATCCGGCTCTCCGCAATGCGCCCGTCGCGGACAAGGTCGACCACGAGCTCCGGGCAGAACTCACCGCCGAACTGGTCCACCCCAGCCTCGATGATCTTGGCGACCCGCTGGTGCCGGTCGAGGTGCTCCACGCCCCACGCCCGGGCGGGCATGACCTCGCCACCCACGTACTCCTGATCGGTCACCAGGCCCCAGTCGGTGCACACCACGCCGTCAAAGCCGAAACGCCCGCGCAGCAGGTCGGTGACGACGCCCTTGCTGTAGCTGAAGCCCACCTCTTCCAGATCCGTGCCGACCGGCATGCCGTAATATGGCATGATCTGAGCGGTGCCAGCGGCGAAGGCGGCCTCGAACGGCTTCAGGTGGTACTCGAAGTTGTCGCCGGGATAGACCTGTTCCCGGCCGTAGTGGAAGTGCGGGTCCTCGCCTCCGAGCTGCGGGCCACCACCTGGGAAGTGCTTGGTCATGCAGGCCACCGACTCCGGCCCGAGCGTCTCGCCCTGCACGCCGCGGATGTACGCGTACGCGACCCGAGACACGAGGTCGGCGTCCTCACCGAAGCAGCCGTACACACGTGACCAGCGTGGCTCGGTGCAGAGATCAACCATCGGGTGCAACGCGATCCGGATGCCGACCGCCAGGTACTCCTGGCGCGCGATGTCGCCGAACTCCCGCACCAGCTCCGGATCGTCGGTGGCGCCGAGCCCGATCGGCTCGGGCCACTCCGAGAAATCCCCCGCGAGGAAGCTCGCGACCGGGTTGTCACTGACGCCGTACGAGTGGCGGGGGTCGGAGGCGATCGTGACCGGGATGCCCAGCCGGCTGCTCTCCGCCAGCGCTTGGAGTCGGTTGTACCACTGCGCCATCATTCGGGGCCTGGTGCCCTGCAGCACGTTGAAGGTGTTCATCATCTTCTTGAGCACCATGTCCGACGTCGAGATCGACCCGACCTGACTCTCGCCCTCGACCAGGCTGCCGTCCGGATTCATACCGATCATGGCGTGGAACATCATCCCCGCCTTCTCCTCCACCGTCATCTGGGAGAGAAGGTCCTCGACCCGTTCCTCGACCGGGCGCCGCGGATCCTCGTACGGGTCGAGCCGTCCGTTCTTGTTCAAATCGCGGAATGCCGAATTCATGACTGTCCCTCCTGCCGTCGTTCTCAGCCCATTCTCAACGTCATCAGGGGATACTTATGTCCGAGGTGCCAGCCGAGCGAAGAACGGTAGACCTTCGCGCCTGCACTATCAGGTCCTGCCCCGCGGGGGGGCGAAGATGCGCGGTTCCCCGGACGGGCCTAGCGGCGCCGGGCGCCGTGACGAGGTGCCCCGCAGGAGCTCGTCGGGTTGACGCACCCCCTCCTGCTGATTGAGGAGTCTCCCTATGAGCTTCCCGGCGAGCACGGGTGTCTCCCGCAGGGATCGCCGCACGCGACAGGCGTATGGACCGACAGCGACGGGTGGAGCTGCGGGACGAAGAGGCGGCGCGATCCGCTGAGCCGCGGACTTGGGATGACGCCAGTGATTGGTCGTTCGTTCAGCTCTGCACCGGCAGCAGGATTCGAGAACCCGCCACGTCGATGGTCCGGCGTGGGGCACGGTCGCCGTGCTGGTTACCGACCCTGGTCGTACCCAGCGAACGAGCCCGAGCCGCCGCCGGCTCCGTTGATCAGCACCCGCTGCCCGGGCGCAACGCCGGCGGTTCCCTGCAGTGCGATCGCTGCCGTCTGCGGGATCGTCGATGCCTCGGCGAAGGTCAGCTCCGGCGGCTTGGCGGCAAGGGCCGCTTCGGGCACGACGGCGCACTCCCCGAAGCCGCCTTTCAACTGGAGATTGTCGCCGTACACCTCGTCACCCACTTTGAGGCGGGTCACGGCCGAGCCGACGGACTCGACGCGCCCGGCGACATCCGCGCCGAGTTTCCGCCGCGCCGGCCCACGCAGACCGCCAAGGCGCGCATACACCGGCGCCACGCAGGGACTCACAGTCCGACAGGTTGTTCGACGTCGCAAGACTCGAGGAAGCATCTGGTTCACCTGGTGAGCGCTGGCCTGTTGCGGCGCGGCGGTCGCGGGCGGGGACGACGGGGATACGGTGCAGGCAGAGCAGCCACGGGAGGCCGCATGCCGGACGCGCGGATCGTCCCTTCGGGCGGGGGAGAGCCAATGAGCGCTCGGGGCAGCGCCTTGCTGTTCAGAGCCGTCGCCGCGACGACCGGCGGAGCGTTCTCCCTCCATGAGCGGCGCGTCTCCGCCGGTGGCCGACGCCCTCCTGCGCATCGTCATCCGGATCGCGTCGAGGCGTTCTGGGTCCTCGACGGGACCGCGGAGTTCGTTCTCGACGGCACCATCAGCGCCGCTGGCGCCGGGTCCTTCGTCCTCGTCCCCGGCGGCGTCGCACGCACCTTCGGGGCTGCTGCCGACGACGACGCGCACCTGCTGGTCTTGCACGCGCCGGCACTCGACGGCTACTTCCGCGACCTCGACCGGCTCTGGTCGAGCCCCGAGCCGCCGTCGCGCGAGGACGAGCTCGACGTAATGCAACGACACGGCATGGAGCCGGCCTGAGGCTCCGGCACACTTCGATCGCGGTCAGCGGTGCCCGCATCGGGCAACCGGAGCGGTCCGCGTGCTGCATCCCGCTCGTCGGTAGGCGAGCCGCCACCAGGCAGGATGTGCGAGTGGCCACTTATGAGCTGAACTTGGCGGCGGTAGAGCGGGCACGGGCGCTGATCGGCTCCCGGCAGTACGTGCTGGACAGCGACTGGGGGACGGTGCAGCCGCGCGCGGAGGCGGAGAACGCGTTCCTGGCGCGACACTCCTTCGAGGAGTACGCGACGTGGCATCTCGGCCTGACGCAAGGTGCGACCGACGGCACCAAGGCGCGGTACGCGTTCGTGTACGGCGACTTCCGTCGCGTCCACCGCAGCGGCCTCATTGCCTGCGTCTACCGCGCGTCGGAGTGGCGGCATAAGAAGGTCGAGTTGGCCGCGCACGAGCTGCTGCAGCTACTGGACCGGACAGCAGGGATCGGCTAAGGCTCCACCAAAGGTGCTCCCGATCTCGCGCTGATGATGGCCTCGACAACCTCATCCTCGCAGGTCAGGAGCACCTTTCTTCACATCTCCGAGCCAGCACGAAGATCCCCATGAATAGACAGGGCTAGTGCTGCACGAGCGTGGCGTCGTGCTCGCGATGCCAGCTTCTACGTAGGACGGCCCCCGCCGGGGGGAGCGGGGGCCGTCTCGTCAGTCCGGGCCCGGGGGGGATGGGCCGGCACTGACGGCGGGGCGCTGCTGCCACCGCACCTCGAACGTACGCTCGTCCGGGTGAGGTCGTGAGGCGTCCTCACAACCTGCCCGCGCCTATGCAGACTCTTTGAGTTGGGCCTAACACGAACGCGCCCTCAGCTTGACACTAGCGACGAGGGATCAGCGGATGCCGAGCTTCCGGGCGCAGCTCCCGTGGCCGCTTATCGGCTGGTGCCACCTCCGTCGGGTCAGGCGTCCGTGATGGGGCTGCCCACGCGGATCCGGTTGCCATCCGGGTCTGTCGCCACGAACTCGCGCAGCCCGTGCGGCTGGTCCTCTACCGGGCCGATCCCTGCCACGCCAGCGGCCTTCAGTTGCTTCCACAACCGACGGGCATCCGCCACGTGCACGAACGCCTGGCCCGGCGCGCCCACGTCGCCGTCGCTGCTGAAGTGCATCTCGGCCGGCCCCGCGTTCAGCACCAAGTAGCCGTCGTACCGGCCGGTCACCTTCAGCCCCAGGCCCTGGTAGTAGGCCGCGGTGCGGTCCAGATCAGCACTGGCCAGGATCGGGATCGCCGTACCCATCCCATCGTGACGGTCCTGGCGGGTCTGCATCCTTCGGCGCAGCCACTGCACCGGCAGCCGAGGATCCAGACGCACCACCGGTACCCGGGTCGACCGGCGGGCAGCCCACACCGCGCAGGAGCCGCAGATGTACACCCCCGGCGTCGTGCCCAATTCGGTCACCCGGTCGGCGGGCAAGGTGCGACCACAGCAGCCGCACCGCTGCGCATCCACCTGCCCCTTGGAATCGGTAGCCATCGTCGTCATCCCGCGCTCCTCTCCTGGAGAGCCGTGACCAGGTCCTCGACCGTCGGTGACCCAGCCAACCCCGCAGACGTCGAGTACAGCCGGCGCGCCAGGCTCTCGGAGACACCAGGCCCCGGGAACAGGTCCAGCCCGTCCACCGAGATCGTAGGCGACCCGCGGAAGTTCGCAGCGACTGCCTCGGAGCCGGTCTCGATGACGGTCAGCTCAACCCGATCATCACCGCGACCCACACGATCCAACGCCTCAACGAGACGGTCGTGCGCTGTGCGCCAGCTCGGGCAGCCATCGAAGTACACGACTCGCACGTCCACGACGTCGATCGTCCACCCCTCCACCACGCCTGGCCAGACCCAACACTGACCTCGACCGGCGGTTCTACGCGCCTGCAGGGGGAGCCCAGCGCCCCTCACACTGTCGGCTTGCCCTGGCTCTCCACTTCAAGCTGCTGGCCACGGCTCAGGGTGGGAGGTCATCGAGGCGATGCATCACTGCATGCCCAAGGAGTCGTAGCCGTAGGCGGTCAGCCGAGCGGTTCCGAAGAACCCTTCGACCTGCGACCTGCTGAATCCCAACCACAGGTCGGCCTGTTCGGTCCGCATCCACTCGTACTCGTGTTCCACCTCATCGGTGATCGCGACGATCCCGCCGGGCCGGACCACCCGGGCCATCTCCGTCAGCATCGCGGCCGGGTCCGGGCGTGGTGCAGCACCATGTTCGCGACGGCCGCGTCGAGGCTGTCGTCGTCCAGCGGGAGGGCGTCCAGCTCGCCCTCGGCGAGTCGAACGTTGCCGACGTTCAGGGCGCGCAGGTTCTGTTCGGCCACGGCGAGCATGGCGGGGGAGTTGTCCACGCCCAGCACGGCCGCCGCGCGGGGCGCCAGGCCCGCGGCGACGAACCCGGTACCCGTGCCGACGTCAACCACCTGGCTCGTGGTGGTCACCTCGGCCCGCTCGACCAGGGCGTCGATGACCTTCTCGTTGTAGAAGCTCGACCGCATCGCGTCCCAGTCGCCGGACACCCGCTCGAAGAACGCCCTCACGTCCGCGCTGTCCACGGCCGATCCTTCCATGCAGGACGACCGCCGGACACGTGCCAGCCGTCATCCCGGAGGCCTCGTGGAGCGGGAGCGGGCCCGCAGGTAGGTGACCGCGACCGCCATGGTCAAGAGGCGACCAGCAGGTTGACGCTGACGATTGGCGCCAACGCGCTCGTCCTGTGCTGATCGTGACTGCAGCCCCTGAGCCGGCCGTGATCGGTGGCATGGGTGCCGGCACATCGCCTATCGGCGGCGCCATCGAGACTGTGCGCTGCGCTTTAGGTGAGAGGGGCTAGGGGTCTGGAGTCGCTCCTTCAGTGCGGCCAGGTTTGCCGGCATCTCTGCTCGTGCTTCTCGGCGAACCATGAGCGGGACGAGCACCTTGCCGATGCCGTGACCCTCGAAGTCGACCGAGATGGTCAGGCGCGACCGCGCCTCGCTCAAGGGCTCGACGATGACGTCGACGGTCGCCCGGATCGGGCCGTCGATGCCCTTCACGCCCCAGGTCCGGGGTGGGTCGACGTGGGTGACCTCGCGAGGTCGACGGTCGCTCCGCTCCACCGATGCTTCCGGGTCGTCATGCACAGGTCGCCGACCCTGATCGATCCGGCCGCTGTCCATGTGGCCGCCCGACGACGCCCTTCTGCCATTCGGGGAACCTCGTCGGGTCGGTCGCGTAGGCGAACACGTCGGCTGCCGACCGGTCGATCTCTGTACTGGTGACGATGGCGGACACTCAGCTGCCCTCCTCGAGCAGTGCGGCGTAGCGGTCGAGGTACAGCGGCCAGCCCTGGTCGCCGTCGATGCCTTCGCGGACGGCCTCCCATCCCGGGCCGTGCCGCTCGATCTGCCGGTGCTCCAACTCCACCCGGGTGCGTCGTGGGCCTTCCGGGATGAAGCGGACCTCGACCTCGCTGGTCATCTCCGGGTCGCTCTCGACCTGCCAGCTGGGTCCGATGTCCCAGCTGAACACCACCCGTTGCGGCGGGTCGTAGGCGAGGATGCGCGCCCACCGGCACTCCGAGCCGTCCGCCGCCCGGTCGACGATGTTGCCGCCGACACGCGGTTCGAAGACCGTCTCGGTGATGGGCGACGCGAGCAGGTTGTGCTCGGGTGGCTTGAAGTCACCGAACCGCTCCGTGAACACGGTGAAGGCTCGCTCGGCCGGCGCGTTCACCACGATCACCTTTCGGACAGCCGCGTCGGTCTGACTCATCGGCTTTCCTCGCTCTCTGGCGGCTCGTCCTCGACGAGCTCCGCGTAGCTGGCCAGTGTCCGTTGCCAGTAGGTGTCCAGTTGGTCTCTCAGGGCGCCGAGGGCTTCGGGGTTCAGCCGGTAGATCCGCCGGGTACCGGCGGCGCGCTCGGTGACCAGGCCCGCGTGCTTCAAGATCTTGAGGTGCTGTGACACGGCGGATCGGGTCACCGGCAGGCCTTCCGCCAGTTCCCCCACGGCGTAGGGGCGCTGTGTCAGGCGCGCCACGATGGCTCGGCGTGTGCCGTCCGCCAGCGCACCCCAACCGTCGTCACCTTGGTGAGTATCCACTAACGGTTAGACTGCACTAACGAATCTGGTCGGTCAAGATGTTCCTCAACTCGCCGGGTCATCGGGTGAGGTGGATGAGCATCGCGGGGAGGTCGGCGAAGGCGTTGCCCTGGGTCACGGTGAGGGTGGCGGGGACGCCGCGCATGTCGACGGCGCCGACGACCACTGAGCCGTTGACGACGAGAGGGCCGGGGCCGGTGTTGCGCAGGGTGGCGGCGGCGGCGTAGACACCACCGTTGATGGTGATGTTGGGGCCGCCGATGAGGGCCAGCGGGGAGGTGTTGTTGCGGTCGTAGATGATCGCCAGCCCGCGGTAGGGGGCCGCGGGATCGGTGATGGCGTCGATGCGGGCGCGAACTGTGCCGGCGAAGTCCAGTGAGCCGCCTGCGGCTCCCGGTGGGCAGGCGGCGCTCACGGTGGCAGTGCCGGACGTGGCGGAGCAGGTGAAGTAGAGCAGGACGCCGCCGTTGGAGACGACGTTGATGTTGCCGCTGAACCGGTTGTGTCCGGCGATGATGTAGATGCCGGGGGCGAGTGCGCGGCAGGCGGTGATGTCGTCGTAGGTCCCGGGCCCCATTGACCGCCGGTGGCGGTGACGACGGGGGCGCCGAGCATTGGTGCGGGGGGCAGCGCCGGAGTCACGGCGTAGGGGTCGGTGATGGGCGTGATCGGGATCGGTGTCGGGGTCACGGCCCCGCTGTTGCTCAGGCCTCCGCCGTAGCCGACGATCCCAGTGCCGGAGCTGACGGTCCCGTTCGGGCCAACGGTCAGATTGCCGCGGATCAGGACGTTGCCGGCGCTGGTGACGGTCTGCCCGTTCTGGGCGCTCAGGTCGCCCAGCACTCAGACCGCGCACGGCGCGGGGGCCCTCGCCCATGTCGCTCCCGCGGATGCTCCCACTGTCGGTGTTCCCTGACCGATCGCCCGGGGAAGATCCGGGGGGAACGGACAGCCACCAGGTCGACGGACACGGTCTGCGCCGTGGCGTCCACCGTGAGTGTGGCGATTCCGGCCGTCCAGCCGTTGGCCTGGGCGTACTGGTCGGCGAGGGTGCGGGCCTGCGTGACGTCCCGAGCCGTCACGGCAGCGGGATTGATCGTGCGAGCTAGCGACGTCGCAGGCATCGCGCCGGCATCGGCCGCCAGCACCCGAGAACGAGAAGTCGTACCGGTGCCGATCGAGATCGTGCTGAGCACTGAGCCCCCGGGGATGTCGGACGTATCTGGCGTTCCGGGTCGGGAGCACGATCAGGATCTTGTGCACGGACCACCTGACACGCTCTCGCATAGACCACCGAGCGCCAAGAGAGTTGAGTGTCCAGATGGGCCTATCAGTTCCCGATGCCGGCCGTCGGCCGATCGGCCCTCACCGCGCGTCTGGCGTAACAGGTCTGCTCCTCCGCTGCGGCGCGGCCGCCGGCCCGATCTTCATCACCACGTTCTTGGTCGAGGGCGCACTGCGGCCCGACTACGACCCGCTGCGCCATCCCGTCAGCTCCCTCGCCCTGGGCAGACGAGGATGTGTGCAGAGGCTGAACTTCCTCCTCGCCGGCGGTCTGTACACGGCCGGAGCCATCGGCCTGGGAAAGGCACAAGGCGCCTCGGACGCCGAGGTCGGCCGGTCGGCGCGCTCGGTACCACCCCTCGTTGCCGCCGCCGCTGCCGGCCTCATCGGTGCCGGCGCCTTCGTCACCGACCCGATCAGCGGCTACCCGCCAGGCACCCCTGAAGTCCCAGCCGGCCGCAGCACCTTCGGCGTCCTGCACGACCTGCTCAGCGTGCCGACCTTCATCGGAGTACCGGCGGCAGCTCTCCTCGCCGCCGTCAGCTCTGCTCATCGAGGACATTCGCGCTGGGCGGCGTACTCCGCGGCGTCCGGGCTCGGCATGCTCAGTGCGACCGTCGCAGCGACCGTCGCCTTCAGCCAAGCACCGAGACTGGTCGCGCACGGCGGCCTTCTGCAGCGAGCCGCCGTGACCAGCGGCTTCACTTGGCTGACCGCTGCCCATATCCGCGCCTTGCGCAGCCGGTGACTACCAACACGCGGCAGCTCTGAGCGGCCCCGCGCAGATTCACGCATGTGGTGCTCGAAGGCGAATGCGGCCGCAGCGGTGCGAGAGGGAACCTCGAGCTTGCGGAGGACGTACGCCCCATTGATCGAGTCCTGCCCACATGCAGCCCGGGTGGCGGCACCTCCCCCTTACGGGGCGGTCTATCCGCCGTCGCGATACTCGAGCAGGGAGCCGCGTGAGTCGGCGGCGGCCCGGAAGCGCCTGTGCGGCTATGGGACCCTACGTGTTGTGGTGCATGACGCCGCGGATGACTCGACGCGCCCCTTCGCCGTCCTCGTCTTCTCCAGGACGACCGGCTACCGGCACTCCTCGATTCCGGCGGGAATTGAGGCGCTCCGACAGCTCGGCCACGCTCACCGATTCGCGGTGACCGCGACCGAGGACACATCGGCCTTCACGTGGGAAGATCTCGCCCGTTGCCGGGCCGTGATCTGGTTGTCGACGTCGGGGAACGTTCTCAACGACGACCAGCGGAGCGCGTTCGAGGGCTACATCCGCGAGGGGCGGGTACGTCGGTGTCCACGGCGCCGCCGACACGGAGTACGACTGGACCTGGTACGGCGGCCTGGTTGGCGCCTACTTCCGCTCCCACCCCGCGCCGCAACCCGCAACCCTCACCGTTCGGGACCGGGAGCACCCGTCGACGGCGCACCTCGACGCAGAATGGAGTCGGTTCGACGAGTGGTAGGACTTTCGCGCCCGCCCGGACCCCGACGTCGCCGTTCTGCTGACCCTCGATGAGGAGACCTATCGGGGAGGCGGCACGGGGGCCTACCACCCGATCGCATGGTGTCAGGAGTATCAGGGCGGACGTGCGTTCTGCACCGGCTGCGGGCACACCGAGGAGTCGTTCGAGGAGCCGGCGTTCCGCCAGCACCTCCTCGGCGCGATCTGCTGGGCCGCGGCCGTGGGGTGACGCCAGAAACCGGTCGTCGTTCAGCTCTGCACCGGCAGCAGGAGCCGCGAACCCGCCAGGTTGATGGTCCGGCGTGGGGCACGGTCGCCGTGCTGGTTGCCGGTCATGGTCGGTACCCAGGTTCCGCTCGAGAGAGGAAGGAGCCGGCGGCGACCAGCAGACGAACGGGTTGCCGAGGGCGAATTTACAACGTGCTGGGGTCGTCCGGAACGTCGACGGCGAGCTCTCGGAGCACCGTCAACGGCACGAGCTGCAGGACGGCTTCATGGGTGGACGCCAGAATGACCGGCGCCGCTGAGCCGTCGTTGTAGGCACGGGCCCAGTTCACCGCCGTGACGCACCAGCGGTCCCCGGGTGCCAACCCGGGGAAGCGGTACTCCGGCCGTGGAGTGGTCAAGTCGTTGCCGATACTGCGCTGGTGGTCGAGGAACTCCGCGGTGACCACCGCACAGATCGTGTGGCTGCCCAGGTCTTGCGGGCCGGTCCGGCAGGCGCCATCGCGGAAGAACCCGGTGATGGGATCGACGCCGCACGGCTGCAGATCGGCGCCGAGTACGTTGCGCTCTACCACGGCCCCATCATGCGCGGCCGTCGACTCCCGTTCCGCATGGGCCCGTGCCTGGCGCTGCCCACGCGGCGGCAGCATGGAGTGCACGGCTCCAACCGGAAAACGACGACAGACAACCTCACACCCCGGTCACCCCCGCGCCGGGGCAGTGCGGATCAAGAGGCCTGGCGGTCCCGTCGCCGCGCCTGCCACTACATGCGACGCGGCCAATCCACCTCTAGTTCGAAAATGACGGTGACCGGGCGGACGACAGGGGCGACCGGACCCATTTTCAGCCCCGAACGGGCCACCCAACAGGGCGTACGGGACTAGATCAGAAAGTGTCGCTAGCCTTCTAGCACGCAAGGATTCTGACCCACAAGGCTCGTGACGGCCCCCCATCCGGGGGGACACCACCCCGCCCCGACCACACCAACATCACGAAAGGCCTGGGGCTAGGGCGTGTCTCCCTTGTTGAGCGATCTCTAGCCGCGATGCTGCCGGTATGGGGCCTCGGGCAGTTCTGAGGGATGATCAGTGGGCGATGATCGAGCCGCTGTTGCCGCCGGTCAAGGGCCAGATGGGGCGTCCGGCGACGCCACACCGGCCGGTGGTGGAAGGAATCATCTACCGGTACCGGTCGGGGACCCCGTAGCGGGATCTGCCGCGGGACTTCGAGCCGTGGCAGACGGTGTGGAAGCGGCACCACAAGTGGTCCGGCGACGGCACCTGGGATCGGTGCTAGCCGAGGTCCTAGCGGACGCCGACGCCGCCGAGCTTGTCGACTGGAAGGTCAGCGCGGACTCCGCGCTGTGCGGCGCACCAGCACGCCACCAACACCAGTCGTCCGCCGGGCCCGTCGTCTTACACCGGTCGCCTTTTTTTAGACACAGAGGGAACTATCGAATCACAAGAACCCCCAGTACCGCAGAGCCAAACCTAGCGCCACCAAGGTCATGAGGTGTAGGACTGGACAAACGGTCTTACGGGAACAGGTGCCGATATGGCGATACGACGGAAATTTCTCGGGGCCTGTTTCGCCGCGGTGAGCCTGGTGGCGGTTCCAGCCGTCCTGGCCGGTGCGACCACTACACCCGCGACGGTGACGACCGCCGTCCAAGGGGCGCGAGCGCGCCCGACAGTGGCAGGGCCGCCACGAGCCAGCGTCCTGACTCTGGTGGTCGGCACCGTGCTTGGTCCACCGCGTCCCGTGATCGGTGCCGACGGCCGTCGTCACCTCGCCCATGAACTTCAGTTGCTGAATTCGGCCTTCTTCCCGGTCACGCTCCGACGGCTGGACACCCTCGACGCCGCCACCGGCACCGTCCTGCAGAGCCTGGCTGGCCCCGCGCTGGTCGCGGCGGTTAAGCGCCCGGAGGGCGGGCCCTTCGACGGGACACTGGGAGCCGGGCTGAGTGCATTCGTCATCCTCGACGCCACACTCCCGCAGAGCGCCCACGTGCCGGCACGGCTGACGCACCGGTTGGTCGTCGACTTCGAGACTCCCGAAGGCTTCCCCGACCTGGCCAAGGAATACAGGCTGGGCCCGACATCGGTTCGCCGGGACCGGCCTGTTGTGCTCGGGCGGCCGTTGCGCGGGAACAGCTGGGTGGCCGTCAACGGATGCTGCGACGTCGCCAACTCCCACCGTGGCGGCATCGTCCCGGTGAACGGCGGGTTCGTCGCCGCGGAACGGTTCGCCATCGACTTCGTCCAGCTCGACGCGCAGAGACGACTGTTCTCCGGGCCGGTCGGGCAGCTGTCCGGCTATCCGGGATACGGGGAGGCCGTGCTCGCCGTCGCACCCGGCAAGGTGGTCGCCATCCACGATGGCGAGCCGGACCAGATCCCGCCCGCGCTGCCACCGTTCTCGCTCGAGACCGCCGGCGGGAACTGGATCGTTCTCAACCTGGGTGGCGGTCGGTTCGCCTTCTACGCACATCTGCAGCCCGGAAGCCTTCGGGTACACCCCGGTGACCGGGTCCGCTCTGGGCAGGTGATCGGCCGGCTTGGCAACTCCGGCAACTCGACAGCACCGCACCTGCACTTCCACCTGATGAACGGCCCGTCCACACCGGCAGCGGACAGCCTCCCCTACGAGTTCGCGCGGTTTACCAGTTCCGGCACCGTCACGGACGAAAACGCGCTGTTCTCCGGGCAGCCGGCACCGATCGACACGCGGCTGGCCGGTCCTCATCGCCACCAACTCCCCCTCGACCTCCAGGTCCTCGACTTCGGCCGATGACCTACAAGTCGGTGCTTGGCGACCGACAGAATAACGTCGTGACGGGCCCGAGCGTCTCCGGTCGATTCTGACCCGCCTGCTCTCTTTGGAAACAGATCATGGCCTTCGGGCCGGGGGAAGGGGATAAATCATGCCGGATATGGACTCTGCCATCGACGTCACGTAGCTCCAGTCCGCGAGGTGCGACTTCGGTACCTGTTGTCCACACCTAATCGGCTTCGGTGCGCAACGGGTGTCAGCGGTGATCAGAGGGCAGCGGCAGATCGCCGGGCTCCACCCCGAGTCTGACAAAGATCACCAACGTGTCGGAGTTCTCCCGCAGGCCGATCACCGCGTCGGCGGTGTCCACCCCCTCTAGCAGCCAGAGGTCGGTTGCGCCGAAGCCCTCGAACTCGCTGCCGGGGCACCCCTTGGCGACGTTGCAGGCGGGGTAGGTCGCATCGCCGACCTCCTGCAGCTGCGCGGGCGGCGGCCCGTGGTACACCCGCAACTCGTTGTATCCGACTCCGCCGAAGGTGATGTCTGGGCAGTCGGCCGAGGGCGGGATCGGTGCGCAGTTGTTCTGCGAGGTACAGGCCGCCAACAGCAACGTGACCAACACCAGCGCGCGCGTCTCTCGCCATGCGGATCGCACAAGCGGCACGGTACTCCGCACGCCGCGGCGGAGCGGGCAGTAACCGTCCTGCAGATCGACGGCCGAGCTGGTCCACGAGGTCCTCAGCCCTTCGACTTCCTGCGTCAACCCGGATCCGCCTCAATGCAGGGAGGCGATCACCAGGGCCGCCGCGGTGGGACGGTAGATCTCGATTGAAGATCACCCCGACGAGAGACGGGCTCGGCGGCGGAGCCAAACTCCGTGACCTGTCGGCGCTCGTTGAGCCCGGGACGTCTTGACCGGAACGAATGCGGCCGCAGCCCGGAACGTAGTCCGGGTTCCGCGTCGGGCCGGTTACTGAGATGACAGCCGGCCCTTGCCTGCGTTGACCAGGCCGTCCCGTCGAAGTCACACATCCCGCCCAGACGTTTCCAGGGCCGTCGGCGGCCCGGTCGCTCGAGTCGGCCCCCGGGCATATCCTTGGTGGCACATGACCACGTCCAGCGTCCCCTGGAGGACTCATGGACACCCTGATCAACGCACTCCTTCTCGTCGGGGTGATGGGCCTCCCCCTGGCGATCGTGGTCTTCGTGCACTGGCTCCTTCGCCGTCGCGGCCTGAGCGCACGCTACGAGCCGCCGGAGACGATCGACTACGACAAGTGGTGACGACAGACCACTGCTGACGGATCCGTAGGATCCGAAGATGCCGAACGAGGTGCAGGGCGAACGTTGGCAGCGGCTGCGCGCCGGCGACGTCGAAGTTCTCCTCGAGATCCCCTCCGTAGGACTGCCCAGGGTCCTCCACTGGGGGGTCGATCTGGGCGAGGTCACCGATCGCGAGCTGGAGCAGCTGGCCTTGGCGGCGGTCCCGCAGGTCACCTCGTACGTGATCGACGATCCGGTGCCGGTCGCCGTGCTGCCGGAGCACGCGCTCGGCTGGTCGGGCCTGCCCGGCGTCTGCGGCCACCGGGACGACCGAAGCGACTGGTCCCCTCTGTTCACCATCGCCTCTGTGGGTCGGGAGGACTACCTGCGAGCACGCCCGAGCCACCCCGTACCGGAGCGGCCGCGGCCCGCTCTGGTCAACATCTGGGAGGCGGTGTACTTCGACGCCGGTACCAGCAAGCTGCTGAAGCTGGCGGACGAGGCCGCGGCGCTGGGGATCGAGCGGTTCGTCCTCGACGACGGCTGGCTCCGGGGAAGGCGCTCGGAGCAGTCCGGCCTGGGCGACTGGTACGTCGCCCGGCGGGTACACAGCGTCGTCGCGGACGACGGCAGCGAAGCGCTCTACGCCCTCGTCGGGCTGCAGACGTCCGTCACGCAGCCGCCCGGCGCGTTCCGCCTGCCCGGACTCGACGACGCCGGCACGTACCGGCTGCGGCTGCTCGACCCGGGGCTGGTCCCGACGGCCTCCCGCAAGCTCCCCCCGTGGCCGGCGGCCGCCCCTGGCGGCGATCCGGCCCTGGAGCTGACGGGACGGATGCTCGCGACCGCCGGCATCCAGGCGTCGTTCATGCAGCCGGAGTCGCTGCTGCTGCTCCACCTGACGCGGGGCGTACGCCAGTGAACAGTCGTCCCGCCCTGCACTTCACCCCCGAGCGGGGCTGGATCAACGACCCGCACGGAGTGAGCTTCCGCGACGGCGTCTACCACCTCTTCCACCAGGCCGTTCCCGACTCCACCCAGTGGCAGCCCGGGATCAGCTGGGGCCATGTCACCAGCCCGGACCTCCTGACCTGGCAGCAGCAGCTGCCTGCGCTCGCTCCGGGGAACGGGGACGACGGCTGCTGGTCCGGCAGCGTCTGCACCACTCCGCTTCAGGAGCCACCCGCGATGTACTACACGTCGGTCGACGTCGCGGACGTCGACAAGGGCGTGGTTCGGATCGCCCGCCCCCTCGACGACGCCTGGCTGGCCTGGCGCAAGGGTCCCGTCGTCGTCACCCCGGCCGAGCAGCCTCCGGTCCGCAGCTTCCGGGATCCCAACGTCTTCTGGGACGGCGACTGCTGGCGCATGCTCGTGGGCGCGGGCTACGCGGACGGACGCGGCGCCGTGCTCTGCTACAGCTCCACCGACCAGGAGAACTGGATCCCGGGCGGGGCGCTCGTGGAGAGCGAGCGGCCCGAGTCGTACGGCGCCAGGCACCTCACCTGGGAGTGCCCCCAGCTCGTCCGCGTAGGCGACCGCCATGTCCTGCTCGTCTCCGTGCAGGCGGACGAGCAGGGGAAGGACGTGCTCGTCGCCGTGGGCAGCTACCGCGCGGGCCGCATGCACGTCGACCACTGGGTACCGCTCACGTACGGGCCCGGGCACTACGCGGCGACCACCTTCCTCGACGCCGACGGTGAGCCCTGCGTGATCTTCTGGATCCGGGGCGTCGGCGATGCGGATGCCGGCTGGAGCGGTGCTCTGAGCATCCCGTACCGGCTCTCGATCGTCGACGGCCGTGTCGCCGTCCGGCCCCACCCGGTCCTGGCCGGCGCCAGGCCCGATCCCGGCCTGACGGCGGGGTTCACGTGGCGTTCAGGGCAGGGCGGGACCGACAGGCTGACCCTGCGTTCGGACGACGGCCGGCGCGCCTTCGACCTCCTGCGCACGGGGGACCAGCTGACGGTCACGACGGCCGCAGGGATCGTCACCGCCCCGCTCGAGGGGGAGCACGTGGACGTCCTCGTGGACGGCTGCGTCCTCGAAGTAGCGACCCGGCGTGGGGTCGTAGGCCTTCCGCTTTCCCCTTGTCCTGACGCGGCTCCGCGCGGCGCCGGGATCACCGCGTGGTGGTCCTGACCCTCCTCTGCGTCACAACACCGTAACTTTGTCTTGACGAGGCGGGCACGCAGGAACAGGCTGCAATTCTCTGGCCACGATCTAGGACCCGGTCCATCGCCTCAGCGTCATCAGGCGCCCCGTTCGACGCGGCCGGACCCGTCCGATGAGTGAGGAGCACCCATGCGAGGCCCTTCCCTGTTCAAGACCGCGGCTGTCCTCGGCGTCACCATGGCCATGACGACCGCATG
Organism: uncultured Actinomycetota bacterium; assembly: GCA_963794075.1. Classification (GTDB taxonomy): domain Bacteria; phylum Actinomycetota; class Actinomycetes; order Actinomycetales; family Kineosporiaceae; genus DATKNA01. The sequence continues at coordinate 160,118 of CAWCCY010000015.1, read as the reverse complement.
CCTGAGTGGCGGCGGCAACAGCACCAGCGGCGGCGGCGGGGGCGCACCCTCCGGGCAGGCCAGCGGGTCGACCGTCACGATCTGGACCAGCCTGGACCAGGTGATCATGGACGGCCTGCAGAAGGGCCTGGAGCCGTTGGCCCAGCAGGCGGGCATCACGGTCAAGTGGTCCCGGGTCGGCAACATCAACCAGCTCGTCATGACAAAGATCCAGGCGAAGGACACGCCTGACATCGCGTTCATCCCGCAGCCTGGTGTCGTAGCCGACATCGTCAGCCGGAATGTGGCGACGCCGCTCGACGACGTCGTCGACCTGGCCTCGCTGAAGTCGAGCATGATCCCCGGCACGCTCGAGGCCGGCACGGTCAACGGGAAGCTCTACGGCCTGCTGGTCAGCGCCAACGCCAAGAGCTTCGTCTTCTACCCCAAGAAGGCCTGGGACAAGGCGGGCTACAAGGTGCCCACGTCGATCCCGGAGCTCGAGGCGCTGACCGAGAAGATCAAGGCCGACAAGAGCGCGGAGGCTCCGTGGTGTCAGGGCATCGGCGCGGACGCCGGGACGGGCTGGCCGCTCACCGACTGGATCGAAGACCTGATGATGCGCTACAACGGCGTCGACGGCTACAACAAGTGGGTCAAGAACCAGATCAAGTTCGACTCCCCCGAGGTGCGCAAGGCGTTCGACGAGTACGCGAAGCTCGCCTTCACGCCGGGCAACACCTTCGGCGGCCGCAAGTCCATCGCCAGCACGCCGTTCGGCACCGCGGCCAACCCGATGTTCGACTCCCCGCCCGGCTGCATGCTGTTCAAGCAGGGCTCGTTCATCACCACCTTCTTCCCGAAGAACATCCAGGCCAACCTCGACAGCGAGGTCGGCGTGTTCGGCTTCCCGCCGGCGAAGGCTGGTGACCCGAGCCCGCTGCTCGGCGGTGGTGACATGGCCGTGCTGCTGCACAACTCGGCCGGCGCCCGCGAGATCATGAAGCTGCTCGGCAACAAGGACGTCGGCAACGTGGCCGCCGGTCCCACCAACTTCCTCTCACCGCACAAGGACTTCGACGTCACGAAGTACAAGGGGGCGACCGCTCAGGCTGTCGCGAAGTACGCCTACAGCACGAGCAACTTCCTCTTCGACGGCTCCGACCAGATGCCCGGCGCCGTCGGCGCCGGCACGTTCTGGAAGGACGGAACCTCCTGGGTCGCCGGCCAGGAGAGCCTCGACGACGCGCTGACGAACATCGACAAGAGCTGGCCGTCCCGCTAGCGCCGACCCGGTCCGCCGGGGTGGGCGGCCGTCAGGTCGCCCCACCCCGGCGGACCCGGGCGCCTGGTCCCCCGGGCACTAGGAAAGCTCCGGGTGCTCCGACACACTGTGCTCGTAATGACGCGACGCGGGCCCCTGCACAGCCGAGTCGCCTGCCGCAAGGAGGCGGTGCTTGATGGTCAAGCTGATCAACGCGATCCTGACCGTGGTGGCCGGTATCGGCGTCGCCCTGGTCCTCTACTGGGTCCTCAACAAACTGGCCGAGCTCCTCCCGGGCAAGTGGGAGGACCGGCTTAAGCCCTACCTCTACATCCTCCCTGCGGTGGCGATGATCGCCCTGTACGTGGTGTACCCGGGCATCCAGACCATCGTCTACAGCTTCGCGAACGCCCAGAGCACGCAGTTCGTGGGCACGCAGAACTACACGAAGCTGCTGTCCTCCAGCGGGTTCCGGGACACGGTGCTCACGACCCTGGTCTGGGTCATCGTCGCGCCGCTGGCGGCCGTCCTGCTGGGCCTGCTCGTCGCCACCCTGGTCGACCGGCTCCGCCCTCGCGGCGAGAAGACCGCCAAGACCATCGTCTTCTTCCCGATGGCGATCAGCGCCGTCGGCGCCGCGACGGTCTGGCGGTTCGTCTACGCGTACGCGCCCGGGGGCCAGCCACAGGTCGGCATCCAGAACGCCATCGTCACCGCCTTCGGCTTCGACCCGGTCGCCTGGCTCGAGCAGCGCCAGTACTACCTCAACACCATGTTTTTGATCATCATGTTCCTGTGGGCGCAGGTCGGCTTCTCGATGGTCCTGCTGTCCGCGGCGATCAAGGGGGTTCCGACCGACACGGTGGAGGCGGCCAGGGTCGACGGCGCCAACGAGCGGCAGGTCTTCCGCCGCGTCATCTTCCCGCAGATCATGCCCACGGTCGTGACCGTCTATGTCACGGTCATCATCGGCGTCATGAAGCTGTTCGACATCGTCTACGTGATGACCAACGGCAGCTTCAACACCAACGTGCTGGCCACCTCGTTCTTCAACGAGCTCTTCACGAACTTCAACAACGGCGCCGCGGCCGCCATCGTCGTGATCTTGATGCTCTTCGTCATCCCGGTCATGATCTTCCAGGTCCGCCAGTTCCGGCTGCAGGAGGCAAACCGATGACCAGTACCGTGCAGCCCGGACCCGTCGCGACCGAGAGCGCGCCCTCGCGACTGCGCCGGCGCAGGGCCGCCGTGGGCGGGACCGACGAAGAGAAGCGGGCGCACTGGTCAGTCAAGCTGGTCATCGTCATCATCTGCTTCTTCTGGATCGTCCCCGCGTTCGGCACCCTCATCACCTCCTTCCGGAGCGAGACCGACGCGAACACCACCGGCTGGTGGACGGCGCTCAACCCGGCCAACTGGGGCTCGTTCACGCTCTCGAACTACCACGACGCGATCGTCAACGCCGGGCTCGGCAATGCTCTCATCAACAGCTTCGCCATCGCGCTGCCGGCCACGTTCATCCCGATCCTCATCGCCGCCTTCGCCTCCTACGCCTTCACGTTCATGAAGTTCCCCGGACGGGACGTGCTGTTCCTCGTCATCGTCAGCCTGCTGGTGGTGCCCAACTTCGTCGCGATGGTCCCCCTGCTGCAGATCTACGGCGACCTCGGGATCAGCGGCACGTTCCTGACGGTGTGGTTGTTCCACATCGGCTTCGGGATGTCCCTGGCCATCTTCCTCTTCCGCAACTACATGGCCACGCTTCCCCGGGAGATCCTCGAATCGGCGAAGGTCGACGGGGCCAGTCACTACGCGACGTTCTACCGGTTGATCCTGCCGATGTCGACGCCCGTGATCGCGTCGTTCGCCATCTTCCAGTTCCTCTGGGTGTGGAACGACCTACTCGTCGCCCTGGTCTTCATCGGCCCCGGGGAGAACGCGCCGCTCACCGTGGCTGTGGTGAACAACCTCCTCGGTCAGCAGGGCCAGGGCTGGAACCTCGTCACCGCGGGCGGCATCATCACGATGATCGTGCCGATCATCGTCTTCCTCGCCCTGCAGCGGTTCTTCGTCCGCGGCCTCACCGCCGGGTCGGTCAAGGGGTGACAGAGGACAGCACCGGGTCCTCGACGATGTCCGGGCAGTGGCCGGCGGACGAACACGTCCCGAGCAGCCCGGCGGGGCCGCCGCAGAAGCGGCCGCCCCGCTGGGGCTTGCGGACGCTCGGGTTCCTCGGGCTGGCGTTGCTCGCGATCATCACCTCGGCGAGCCTCGGCGGCCACACCTTCGGCACGCTGGGGTCCCTGATGTTCGGATTGATCGGCGCCGGCTACTGCAGCATCAAGGGCTTTCGCGCCGCGCTCCAGCACGACGCCTTCCACATGCTCTGGGACCGCGACCAAGGCCGGTGAGTTCGGCCGGGTGCCGCGACCGACATGCCACCGGAGTACGGGTCCGCCAGCGATCTTGTCCAGGACGCGAGGATGGCCGGGCCACGCATTCAACCGGCCGAGGGCGTGGGCCGTGCAGCCGCTGCCTGTGTACGTGCGCGCCGACCGCGAGCAGGGCGCGGGACAACTCGTCGACTTCTTCCTGCCCAATCTCCCGGCGGCGCGGACTACTCGACAGCCGGCCGGCGGCCAGGTCACATCGGCGTCATGCGAGGGGCACCAGCTCCTGCGGGCACACCCCGGAGCCGGGCTTGGCGCCGGCAGTCGGTATCGGACCCGGGACCGTCCGATCGATGGTGTAAGTGATCCTTCTCGACACGCCAGGCCAAGCCTGGTGGGAGGAAGGATCTTGTCCGACACGATCGAGCCCATGCCGACGAAGGGGGCCAACGAGGCTGGTCACCGTCAGGATCTGCAGGCGCTGGCGCAGGAGCCGGTTCAGGGAGCCAGTGCCAAGCACTCCCCACGGCTCCAACTTCAACTGACGGCAGGGTCGAGAAGATACGCTGAGAAGAGAGCCACGCCGTTAGGATTGACGCTGACGCATCTTACCGAGATCTGTTGCGCACCTCCAAGGTTTAGATTCTTTATCGTGTTCATGTCACCAAGTCGAACAGTATACGGAGAGTGCAACGGCTTGTTCCCATTGGCCAGGAAAGTAATGTAAGCCGTACTGCCTGAGACACGCCCGCCATCGACCGTATCCATGATAATGCTACCCGATAGCTTCGTCTGGCCGTCCAAATTCCAAGTTGGCAGCGAATTGTTACGCATCACATCTGCACTGCCGCATGCGATCCGGAGGCTCTCGCCGTAGGCGCGCCCACGATAAATCACGCTTGCCGGATGGCTGCTTCCGCTCGTGTCGGTGAGTTCCGCGAGGGGGACTGCGCCGGCTCCCTGCTGGCTCGCCGTCAATCCTGCGGAGCCGCCCGGCGTGGGGGACAAGACGGTGGGAGACTGCCCGACAGACGGTGGGTCGACCACATCCCGCCGACCCTCATCCAGCATCCGGACGTGGTCGCGACGGAGTCCGCGCGCGGTAGGCCGGCGCGCCGCCCGGGACGACGAGAGCCGAGGGGCACTGGCGCCTGAGTGAGGTGGTCGGACAGGGCCGGTGTCCGCGCGAGTCAGCGCTTCGGATGCGCGAGGAGGAAGTCGACCACGTCGCGCGCGAATTCGCCGGCGAAAGCCGGAGCATGCCCTGCGCCCTGCACGGTCCACAGCTGGACCTCGCTGCCCGACTTGCAGTGCTGGTGGAAGGTCAGCACGCGGGTCTCGGCTCCGGGCAGAGGCGACGACCCGGGCGGGGTGTTCGCGTCCGTGGCGACGTCGAGGCGTCCGGCACCTGCCGGTGCCGGCGCGCAACCGTCGAAGGTCGCCCAGTCGACCACCGTCGTCATGGCGCCCGGCACCTTGATGCCATCGATTGTCCCGCCCTGGTAGGGGACCGTCCTGTCGCTGGTGCCGTGCACCTGCAGGACCGAGACGGGTTGCGCCGCAGAGCATCTCCTCGCGTCGTCGTACATGGCTCCGGCGACGGACACGATCGCCGCGACGGTGTCGGAGTGGTCGCACGCCATCCGGTAGGCCATGAACCCACCATTGGAGTGGCCGACGACGAAGATCCGCCGTGGGTCCACGCTGTACCGATCCTGGGCCTGGTGGATCACGTCCTGGAGATAGCCGGAGTCGTCGACGCCGCTGTGGTACAGATCGCAGCAGGCATCGGTGGCATTCCAGAACTGGTCCCCAGCGCGATCCGGCGTCCCGTTGGGGACGACGTAGAGGACTCCCCGCTCGTCCAGCACTGGCTGCAGGTGGAAGTAGTCGTCGACCGCTGTCGCATCCGAGGTGTACCCGTGCAGCAGGACGAGCAACGGGGCGGGACTGCCGGTGCGGTATCCCGACGGGACGCGCACCGTGACCGACCGCTGACCACCGGTCGGCACCGGTGTCCCGCTCGTGCTGCCGTGCGCGGAGCCGCTACGGCTGCCGGACGCTGGCGCGCTGCTGCTCCCGGAACACGCGGCCAACAGTGCGACCAGGAGGAGCGCACCCGTTGCCACTCGGGTACGCAGGACCGAACGCTTGCTCACCGCCGATCTCGCCACCTTCGCATGGGGAACCGCGAACCGATCGATGCAAGCAGTGTGACCTCCCCTGGGGCGAGCCGGAAGAACTCACGGTGACCCGCATCGACACCCGCGACACGATCGCGGTGACGGTCATAGCCCACTGCAAGCGATCGCGACGAACCGGGTGAGGGCGCTGCAGGTGCTCGGCCACCCCCCGACAGGCGCAGCACCGAGAGCCTGCCAGGACGGTGGCACCGACAGCCTGCCCCGACCCCTTTCATGTCCGGCCGTCGGAGGAGCAGGATGAGATCATGACTTACTCGACCGGCACGACCGGCTCCACCGGCGCGGGCGCGCGCCGACCAGGTCTCGGGGTGGCGCTGGCGATCCACTTCGTGGCCGAGGCCTTGGCGATCTGGGTGGCCGCCGCCCTGATCTCCGGGTTCCACGTCTACGGCGGCGTCGTCACGTACCTGTGGATCGCCGCTCTCTTCGGCGTGATCAATGCCGTCATCGGCGGGATCCTGCGGCTGTTCACGCTGCCGCTGGTCGTCCTCACGCTCGGGCTGTTCTCGCTCGTCATCTCGACGGCGATGCTCGCGCTGACGGCGTCGCTGAGCTCCAAGCTCGACATCGACAGCTTCTGGGCCGCCTTCGGCGCCGCGCTGATCGTGGCCGTGGTCTCCGCCCTCGTCGAGTTCTTCACCCGGCGCGCCGTGAGCGACTGACCCGGGGGGCCACCGGCGCCGTGCCAGCCCATGACGACGGGCCGGCCGGTAGGGCGAAGTACTCGGCCGGGTTGGCCGGGACCGCGCGGCCCCTTCAGGGGGCCCGAGTCCGCATGGTCATCGGCGCGGCGTCTCTTACCGCCGCGGGCAGGATGTTCCTGCCACCAGGCGCGATCAGAACGCCAGGGGGACCTTGTTCGGGACGAAGAGGTCGTCGATCAGCTCGCTTCGCCACATTCCTTAGCCGGGGCACGCCGGGGCCATCTCGAGGAGCGCCAACCGCGAGTCCGTGTACTACCGCTCCTCAACGTTCGCGGTGCCGCACGCCTGCCAGACCTGGGTGGAACCGGACCTGGCGCCTTTGCCCTGGTAGTCGTGGCAGCCCGATCTACCGGCCCCCGTCGCGTGCCCGTTCCCGCGCTTATCGCCGGGCCGGCGACGGAGGAACAGAGTCTGGACGCATGCAGGCTCCGCGGCCGCCGCCCTCAGGCACGAGTGAGCGCCACGACCGGGATCGCGCGCGAGGTTGACGTCTCGTGGTCGGCGAAGAAGGGATAGGTCTGTTTGAGCATCGCCCAGAGCCGGTACCGCTCCTGCCCTTCGAGCGGCGTCGCCACGGCCTCGTACGTCTCGTTGCCGACCTCGACCGTCACCCGTGGGTTCGCCACCAGGTTGTGGTACCAGTCCGGGTGTCGTGGAGCCCCGACGTTCGACGCCACGACCAGCAACCTGTCCCCGTCGGGATGGAACATCATCGGCGTCGTCCGGAGCTGACCAGTCCTGACCCCCACCGTCGTCAGGAGCACCAGCCGCTCGCGGTGCATCCCTTCGATCTCGCCACCGGCCCGAAACTGCTCGATCACCTGCCGGTTGACCTCACGGACGTCCACGTCACCTCCGCACGTCACCGTCCGCGGCTCCAGCCTCGCGGATCACCCCTCGACTGCAGGATAGGCGCGTCGGGCGGTCGAGCGTCGCGGGGCACCAACGGCTTCTCGGGCACCGCGCTGAGGACCTGCTCACGGGCGTCCCGGCGCCTGGGCACGCGGTCAGACGTGGGCTACCGCACGCCGGCCGAGGCAACCATGCTCGTGCACCTCGCCTTCCTCGCCTGCCTCCGGTCCGCAGAAACTCCGTAGGAGGATCCGCAAGCACCACTGCGAGCGCGAGAGGACCGGAGGCAACCGTCGAGGTCCTCGCGCACGTCATCGAGCAGACCTGGGGCTTCAAAGGTTCTCGTAATGCGTAGGTCGTGGGTTCGATTCCCACAGGCGGCTCAGCGACCAGGAAATCCCTGTCCCCGCAGATACCAATGTCGTCGCCATGCTGGAATTCTTCCGCACATGGCGCGCGTAGCTGCGTCAGTAACCCATCGCGGACCGGGGCCCCGAGGAACCCGGCCGCCGGCATCAAATGGCTTAATGCCATCCCGCCCGATCCCGGGTCTCCGTCAAGGATCGGCGACTGGGACGCTCGCTCATGCAGATGCCGCTTGACGTTCAAGCCGGGGCGCCTCGCATCGCTTCCACGAGCGCCGTGCCGACGAGTTCGTGGGCCAGTGGAGGCAATTCCTCAGGCCCGAACCAACGGATGTCGTCGTGTTCATCAGGAGCGAGGTTGGTCGGTGTCCCCAGCCACTCGCCGAGAAGCCAGGCGCTGAGGCGTAGGGATTCCTCACCGCCGCCCGCCTCCAGCCGACACAGGGGGATCGCCGAGCCTGCTGCTATCTGCACGCCCAGCTCCTCGCGCAGCTCCCTGGTGAGCGCAGCGAGCTCTGTCTCGCCTGGCTCGACGTGTCCGCCGGGCAGATCCCACACGCTGGGGTAGGCGTGGCGGTCCGGAGTCCTGTGGACGAGGAGGACTCGACCGTCGCGAACCAGCGCCGCGGCAACGACCTCGTGCATGGGTGGGATTAGAGCATGACCGTCCGGCGAGATCCTTGGCAGCTGCCGGCGAGGGCGTTGGACACGGCAGGGCGCCGTCCCGGTAGCGGATCGCGTACCGGGACGGTTGGCAGGCTTCGCTGGTCCGGATGACGAGGATGCCCGCCTTGTCGAGGACGGCCATGAAGTTCCGCGCGGGACCGTCTGCTCGGCCTAAGCCTTCGGGACCTGGCCGATCCCGATCTCGTTGCCTTCGGGATCGTGGAAGACGTACTTGCGCGCCTCGCCGTAGTCCTTGAGCGCCGTCGGCTCGATGCCGCGCCCGCTGATCGCCTCCGCCGTCGCGTCGAGGTCGGCGACCATGATGGTGACGAGCGCGCTGCCGGCCTTACGCGCGTCCTCAAGTAGGTAGAACCAGCGGTGCTCGCCGACCGCCCAGACGGCCTCGACGTCGTTGGGGAAGAACGCGGGCTCGCTCCCGAGGAGCCGTTCGTACCAGGCGCGCGCGTCCGCGATGTCACGGACCCGTACGCCGGCGAAGAGGTCGGTGAACTCCATGCTCATACGACCGCTCCGGAGCTCTGAACTCATCGGGACCAACGGGACCGCGATCAAGACCTCGGCCGTCGTTCCGTCGAGTCAGCCTTGACGCTCGGCGGCGTCCCGCTTGCGCTCGGCAAGGGGGCCGTGCCAGTGACCGATCGCTCAGCGAGACAGGCTCGAGGGTGAGGCGCAGAAGGCGAGAGCGCGGGTCCACAGCAGTTCGGTAGCTGTCTCGTCGTACTCGTCGGGCCGACTGGCGTCGGTGAACAGGTGGCCGGTCCCTGGATAGTCGAAGACCTCGACCGCCGCGCCTGCGGCGCCAATCTCGGAGACGAGCTGATCGATCCACTCCTGCCGGCGACGCGGATCGCCGACCGTGTAGTGAATCTGCGCCGGGAGCCCACGCGGCCACCCCTTGGCGCCGAGCATCGCCACCGGCAGAGCCCCAGAGATCAGCAAGGCGCCGCTGCAGCGGCGCTGGGTCGCCACATACTCGGCCATCCCGCCACCGTTGGAGAACCCTCCGACGACGAACCCGTCCGGCAGGTCCTGAACCGCGGTCACGGCGCGGCGCATCAGCTCGGGGAAACCCAGCCGCTCAACGTACCGGTCGGCTTCGTCGTAGTCGTCGAAGGTCAGCCCGTCGTACTGGTCGACGACCAGCACCTGGTGCCCGGCGCGGCGGAGCCGCTCGGCGGCGTCCAGCACACCCGGACCGACCCCGAAGCTGGGGTGAAAGAGCGCAACATCGACCATACCCACCATTGTGCTATTGACAGTACTGCTGCTGCTTCCGCAATCCACGCTGGGTGGCAGCGGGCGCGACCCCTGGACTCTTCAGAGTTGGATCCCCCTCGACGAGAGGATCGAGCGGGAGGCGCGACCCCGGTGCGGCGTGATCTGCGCGCAACCGCAGTCGCCGCTGCAGGGTGGGGGGCGTTCACGCCTTCCGATCAAGGGAACGCGGAGTGTTCCATCGCCGGAGCCTGACGGTAACAACTCTGTAACGATTTGTCCCAGTTTGACCACCGAGTGCGCCCGGACTGCTCCAATTGGTGGCGCTCTCGGACGCGGCACTTGTGCATCACCGCTGCTGCGGCGCCGGACTGGTGCTGCTTGTCGTCTGCTCGTAGGGGGAGTCGATGATGACCATGACGAGCCTGTCCAGCATCGTTCGGCGAGGGAGTGCTCGAGCGTCTCACGGGCGCCGGGTCGCGGTTGCGTTGGCCGCCGTCGTCACGGCCGTGCTTGTCGCTGCCGGGCAGGTGGCACCTGCCGCGGCGGCGCAGGGGCGGGTCGGTGCTTCGGCTGCTCAGGTGGGAGCTCCGTACACGGAGACGTACCGGCCGCAGTTCCACTTCTCGCCCGCGCGTAACTGGATGAACGACCCCAACGGCTTGCTGTACTACCGGGGCGAGTATCACCTGTTCTTCCAGTACAACCCCTCGGGCAACACGTGGGGCAACATCTCCTGGGGCCATGCCGTGAGCCGGGATCTGGTGCACTGGCGGGAGCTGCCCGTAGCAATTCCCGCCGACGCCCAGAACTATGCCTTCTCCGGCAGTGCGGTCATCGACTACCGCAACACCAGTGGCTTCGGTCGACCCGGCAACCCGGCGATGGTCGCGATCTACACCGCCACCGACAGAGTCACCAACATGCAACGCCAAGCGGTGGCCTACAGCCTGGACAGGGGGCGCACCTTCACCAAGTACGGCATCGTGCTCGACATCGGCTCCACCAACTTCCGCGACCCCAAAGTGTTCTGGTACGCGCCGGGTCACGAGTGGCTGATGACAGCGGTGCTGTCCGACCAGCACAAAGTCACCTTCTACACCTCCCCGGACCTCAAGCACTGGACGCATCTGTCCGACTTCGGCCCCGCCGGGGCAACTGGCGGCGTGTGGGAGTGCCCCGACCTGTTCCCGCTGCCCGACCCGCGCCACCCGGGCAAGCAGAAGTGGATCCTGGTGGTCAACCTCAACCCCGGCGGCATCGCCGGCGGATCCGGGGTGCAGTACTTCGTCGGCACCTTCAACGGCAAGACCTTCACCTCTGACGACAAGCCGTACACGCCGCCGAGCGGAACTCTCATCGGCGACGGTGGCTTCGAAGGCGCCGACTACGGGAACTGGACGCCTTCCGGCGCCGCTTTCGGCAGCGGGCCCGCTCACGCCGACAACCCGACCAACGGCGCGATCGGTCACGGCTGGGTCGACAGCTACGGCTCGGCCGACTCCGACACCGGGACGCTGACGTCACCCACCTTCACGATCAGCCACGACTACATCAACTTCCTGATGGCCGGTGGAAACCACCCCTACCAGCCCGGCGGGCTCACCAGCCCGCCTCCCGGCACGACCATCGAGGACTTCGAGGGCGCTGCGTTGCCCGGCTGGACCGGCACTGGCGACTTCGTCGGCATCACCCCGAGTAAGGAGACGCTGTCCGGTCAGGTGGGAAGCGGTGTTCTGGACACCTGCCAGGCCGGCTGCGATGCCGCACAAGGCACCATCACGTCACCCGCGTTCACCATCGACCATCGCTACCTCGACGTACTCGTCGCGGGCGGCAACCATCCGCTTGACGGCGCGATGCCCACCGCCGTCGCCGTCCTTGTGAACGGCAACGTGGTCGCCAGCGTCACCGGCAACAACAGTGCCTCGCTGAACTGGCAGGCGATCGACCTCTCCGCATACCAGGGCCAGCAGGCACAACTCCAGATCATCGACAGGTCCGATGGCAGCAACGGCTGGGGCCACCTCATTGTCGACAACCCCGTGCTGTCGGCCACCAAGGCGGTCGGATGGGCCAATCAGACCGGCGCGAACCTCATCGTCAACGGTCAGGTCGTCCGCTCCGCGACCGGCAACAACAGCCCCGGCCTCGACTGGGCGAACTGGAACGTGAGCGACCTGCAGGGCCAGCAGGCGCAGGTGCAGATCGTCGACCAGAACAGCGGCGGAGACTGGGCCCACACCATCGCCGACAACTTCGAGCAGGCTGACGCCGCCGCGACCTCCGCCGTCCAGCGCGCGCACTGGCTCGACTACGGCGCCGACGACTACGCCGCGGTCACCTTCAACGACGTGCCCGGCGGCAAGCGCATCATGATCGGGTGGATGAACAACTGGCTGTACGGCCAATCCATCCCGACCTCGCCCTGGCGTAGCGCCATGACCGTGCCCAGGCAGCTGACGCTGCGCGTTGTCCAGGGCGCCCTGCGGATCGTGCAGTCGCCCGTCCGGCAGCTCAAGGAGCTGCGCTCCGGGCCCGTGACTCATCTGAAGCATCGCCGGATCCCGCGCGGAACCACGGCGCTCCCCGCCAGGGGCAAGGCGCTCTGGATCGATGTGACGCTGCAACCGGGCACGGCCACGACCTACGGGCTCAAGGTCCGCACGGGGAACGGGCAGCAGACGGTCATCGGCTACGACCGAACCGCTGGGCAGCTGTACGTCGACCGGACTCGCTCCGGGAACGTCGCTTTCGATCCCGCCTTCCCCAGCGTGCAGCGCGCGCCGCTGCCCACCACCAAGGGCGTCGTGCATCTCACGCTGCTGGTCGACTGGTCGTCCGTCGAGGTCTTCGCCGAGGGCGGACGCGTCCTCATGACCGACCAAGTCTTCCCGGACCCCACCAGCACCGGCATCGCGGCCTTCGCGACGGGTGGCACGGCGAGCCTGCAGTCCATCACCGTTTCCCATATGCGCTCCATCTGGACCGGCCGCATCTCATAAACGGGTTCATCGTCAGATCCCGGTCCCGAGTCGGCCAGTCTCTGCGGACCGACCCGCGCCCGTTCGTCGCGGTGCAATGGTGGCCGTCCGCGGACTTGTCCCGAGTCGACCCGCACCGATTCAAACCCCACCCACCCGCCCCATGGCAGCGCTCGGCCTGATGGCGCCCCAAGAAGTGGTGTAACTCGTTCGCGTGTTGCTTCGCGTCGCTGATGACTATGCCGCTTCTGTGGCGGCTGGGTCAATCGGGCTCGCCGGGTTCGGCATGACTTTCGTCTCGAATTCGGCTTCCCGGTCAGTTTTCGCGCGGAGTTCGGTCATGGATTCTTCCGAGAGGTAGCGCCGGTCGGAGAGCTGCCATTCATCTCAAAGCCCACCACTCCGCGGGGCTCTGTCTCTCGCGGCGTCATCGAAGCCGGTCGCTGATGTCGCGGACGAGCTCGATCGAGGCCTCGATCTCCACCTTCCGGTTGGTGAGGCTCTCCACATTGATACCGAACGGCAGGCCGAGGCGGCGGCAGAAGGTGATGAGGGTGCGGGCGTTGGTGAGGCATTGGTCGTAGGACGCCGCCAAGGGGTCCGCGGATCGGACGATTTCCGTGCGCAACCATCGGGGGACGTCGATACCGAGCCAGGACATGAAGTCGAGCGTTGTGCCGGAGCCGCATGGCGCCAGCGTCAGCACGGTCGGGCACGGGTCGATCCCCTCGTCGCGACAGGTATAGGCGTAGTCGGACAACAGGTTGCGGGTGTGATCGAGGTCGTAGCAGACCTGGGAGACGAAGAACCGGCACCCCTGCACCTGCTTGCGCAGCATTCGCTGGTGTTCGTCCGCTCTGGCGGCGTGACGCTCGGGGATGAGCACGCCGCCGAGAATGGGGCGACGTGCCAGCGCGCCGTGCAGCTGGTAGGCGTCGCCGAGTCGCGTCCTGACGACCTGACGACTTGACGCGGCTCCGACCAGCACGGTGAGCACCTGGTCGGGGTCAGCCGACGTCAACCACTCGGTCAACTGGGTGCGGGTGTACTTGCTCACGGCACGATAGATGATCACCGGGCTCGTCCAGTCCGACAGGTGCCGAGCGTGGAACGCTGCGGGATCCATCATTGGCATGAACGGGAACGGGCGCGGGTCGGGTGAGCGATCGGCTTCGGCATCCACGTCGTAGAGGATCAGCGCGTCCAGCTCGACGGAAGCCAAGCGCCCCAGGGCCGCTCTCGCGATCTCGTGTGCGCGCTCGGCGGTCGTGGTGAGCCGTGGCGGAGTCAGCCCGTACAGAAGGATGCCGTTCTGGGCACGGCCAAGCAGTTGGGAGGCGGGGGTGCCGACTCGAGCCATCGGCCGAGGATGTCAGACCGGCTCAGCCAGTTCAGAGCGCAAGGTCCTCGATCGCCTCGGCCGACCGTCCCCGCCCCTCGTCTGGGTGCGCGAGGGTGACGGCGACGGCCGGTTAGGGAACAAGCCGGCATCCCGCCGAGGGCGACATCATCTTCACGGTCATCGATCGGAGGACGGTTGCGGCGGCAGGGTGGCCACGAACAGCCGGCGGAGTTGCTCCACCGCGTCGACGTCGGTCAACTCTTCACGCAGCGCGAGATCGACTGCACGTGCCGTCGGAAGGTTGATCGAGTACCGGGCGGCAAGGTCGAGGGCGACCGCGGTATTCGCCACCCCTTCAACCGTGCTGCCGATGGTGCGGAGCGCCTGCGCCGGGCTCGCGCCGGAGCCGAGCAACTGCCCGAACCGCCCGTTGCGGCCGCCGACGCACGTGACGTAGAGATCACCCGACCCGGCCAGGCCCACCACCGTGCTCGCCCGGCCACCGCTCGCCTCGGCGAGTTCGACCATATCCAGCATGCCTTGGGCGAACATCGCCGCTCGTACGTTGGCGAACGCGCGCACGAACGCGCTCTCGATGAAGCGTTCGGACAGCCCTTGCCCGATACCTACCGCGATGGCCACCACATTCTTGTACGCCGAGGCGGTCTCCGCGCCGGCGACATCGCTGGTCGTCAGGGTCAGCATGAACGGGGCACTCAGGGTGCGTGCCACGAGCCGGCGCGCCTCAGGATCATGCGACGCGCACACCAACGCGGTCTGTGAACCCACTACTATCTCCGCGGCGATGCCCGGACCGGCGAGCGTCACCACCGGGGCCGCGTCCCCGAGAACCTTCGCCGCGACCTGGGACGGCGTCAGCAGGGTTCCGGGTTGCCAGCCCTTGGTCGCCAGAACCCAGACGGCGTTCGCAGGCGCGTATTCGGCGGCGGCCGCGATCACCGGGTGCAGGCCCGGACTCGACACCGCCACCAGCACTATGTCGGCGCTGCCCAGCCCCAGAGGCCACTCGTCACGCTGGTAGACGATGATGCCGGGATCGAACGGCACGCCGAGCGCGGGATGCGGTCGGTGTTCGCGCCAGGCCTGCACCACTGCGGTGTCGTACTCGGTCGCGAGCACGACGACCGGGTGGCCGCTCCGGGCCAGATGAGTCGCGAGCGCTGTGCCCATCGCGCCGGCGCCGACAACTGCGATCATTTCCCACCATCCGAAGGACATCGACGACGTGCGCCCGTGCCGGCAACCCCTGACGCGGTCCGGCGACCCCAAAGTTCGTCGGTGCCGCGCCGGTCCACCCAGGCCAGCCCGACATCCCCGCGGGGGGAAGGGCACAAAGCCCTGGTTCGTTGTGAGTGCATGCGTGGCTCGCCTCAGGCCAGCTGCATCCGGGCGGCGGCGTCGGTCAGCTCGCTGCGGAAGTCGGGGTGAGCGATGGCGATGAGGGAGCGCGCTCGCTCCTTCGTCGTTCGGCCACGCAGTGAGGCGACGCCGTACTCGGTGACGACGTAGCTGACGTCGCTCTTCCCGGTGGTCACATGCGTGCCGGCGCTCAGTGTGGGGACGATCCGCGAGAGGGTGCCACCCCTGGCGGTGGAGGGCACGACGATGATTGCCTTTCCGCCCTTGGACCTGTTGGCCGCGCGGACGAAGTCGACCTGCCCGCCGGTTCCCGAGTAGGGAAGGAAGCCCAGACTCTCCGAACCGCATTGGCCGACCAGGTCCACCTGCAGCGTGCCGTTGATGGAGTGCAGGTTGTCGAGCCGGCCCGCCAGGAACGGGTCGTTGGTCACGTCGACCGGATGCATCTCAATGGCCGGGTTGCGGTGCATGTACTCGTACAGGCGGTGCGAGCCGAGAGCGAATGTCGCCAACAACTTGCCGCGGTGCAGGTTCTTGCGCTGGTTGGTGACCACGCCCGTCTCGAGGAGGGCCAGGATGCCGTCTCCGATCATCTCGGTGTGGATCCCCAGGTCGTTCTTGTCCGTCAGCTGCTGAACGACGGCGTCCGGGATGGCGCCTATGCCGATCTGCACCGTGGCCCCGTCGGGGATCATCTCGGCGACGAAGCCGCCGATCGCGCGCTCCACCGGCCCTATCACGGTCGGCGGCTGCTCGTAGATCGGTTCGTCGCTCTCCACCACAGCCGAGACCTGCGACACGTGGACATGGCAGTCGCCGAAGCAGAAGGGCACCCTCGGGTTGCTCTCGAGCACGACAGCCCTCGCGCGCTCGATGGCCGCCATCGTGTAGTCGGCGGACAACCCCAAGGCGAAGAAGCCGTGCTCGTCCATCGCGGAGGCGTGCGCGAACACGACGTCCGATGCCAGCGTGCCGCTCCGGATCAGACCCGGGATCTCGGAGAAATGCGCCGGGCAGTGGTCGACCCAGCCTTCCGCGACTCCCTGCCGGCTCGGGCGGCCCAGGAACGGCGAACAATGCCGGACGTGCTCAGTCGTATCCGGGTCGAGATACTCGGCGTCCCGCATCGGCAGCAGCTGAAAGACCGTCACACCGTGCAGTTCCTTCCGCCGCTGCGACAAGGCTCGCAGGAGGCCGGGCGGCTCTCCCGCGGCGATGGGCACCACGACGGTCTCGCCGTCGCGCACGACACCGACAGCATCCTCCGCAGGGCGCAGTCGCTCTCGGTACATCGTCCGCTCACGCATCGGCGGTCCCCTCCGGACTCAGTGATCGGAGCCCAGGGAATCGGCCGTGGGCTCCAGCTCGCTGTGGGTCGGTTGCGAACGTTGCCTCCGATCAGCCTTTGGCCGTGTCCGCCGCCTCTCGCGGTTGCTCCTGGCTAGATCCTGGCCTCAGCGCCCACGGGACCACAGAGGCGAAGGGCCCTCGATGTACGTGCTGGAACTGGCGCTCTTCTCGGTCCACGGCGATGACGAGGCCCCGCGTCGACGCCTGCCTGCGCGGGCCCGATCCCGGCCATCGGGCGTCAGCGCGGCCCCGGATCGATGGTGGCGACCCCACCCGCAGCGGTGAGCAGGTCGACGACGGTGAAGTCGCCCGCCGACCCGTAGGTGGGGGTCCAGTCGGGATCCTGGCGTAGATACGATTGCCGGTCGCCTTTGATGAGTCCGGCGATGACCTCGGTGACGATCCGGCCACCGACCGGGCCCAGGTGCTCGCCGTCGGTGGTGACCTCCGCCTCACGCAGGACGTAGAACCACAACGGCGTGCGCTGGTGCAGGTCGAACGTCTTCAAGTCGTCGAGGTCGCCGGGTGCCAGCACCGGCAGCTGCATCGCCTGTGCGACCCGCTGACCCGAGGGCACCTTCATGGTCAGGTTGCGCAGGAGGTTGCGCGTGGCCAGTGAGACCGGCTCGCCCGCCGGCTGACCGAGCAGACGGAACAGCACGGTGGAGAGCGTCGTGTCGATCTTCTTGTTGGGTCGCACCCGGCCGTCGCCGAAGTCGAAGAAGGTCTGCCAGTCGATGAACCGTCGCGGGGCGCGGTGTCCACCTCGAAGATCGGCAGGGTCGTCGGGATCGGTGGCGCCGGGATCGATGACCAGCGCGAAGAACTGCTGTGAGACATCGGTGGCGCTCGTCCCGAAGTTGGCCCGGTAACTCGGGCGGACCTGGGAGTGCCCGAAGCGGTAGGCGGCCGACCGAGAACTCGACGGGGATGAAGGGATCGTTGCGCCAGGTGAAGAACTTCGGGCCGGCCGTGAGTACGTCGGCGACCATCTGCTGGCCTACGGTCGTGGGCAGGAAGTCGTGCAGGACGAGCCACTGGTAGTGCCAGCGCACCACCCGCTGGGCCTCGGCGAAGATCTCCCCGGCGGTGTACCCCGATCCCGGCTCGGCCTTGATGTCGGTCACCACTCTGTTGTGGAACCGCAGGACCGCCAGGTGCAGCTGGGAAACGATCAGGTTCTCGTCGTTGCGTGGATCGCCGATCAGCGCCACGAGTTGACTGTTGCGCGGCAGGTCATGGCGGGTCGAGGCGTCGATGGAGACGGCGGCCGACCCCGGAATCTCCTCGACCAACAGTGTCGTCCGACCCGCGTCGACGGTCTGGTCGTACAGGTGCGGCGAGGTCACCGGGCCGCCGCCGTAGACGCTGTCCAGGTCGAGTGCGGGGATGCGGAAGTTGCGGATCGCCTCGGGATCCTGACTGCGGGCCAGACTGGAGGTCGGGTCGAAGGTCATGTCATGATCCAGGAACTGCCCGAGGAAGGTGATACCCGGCGGTGATCGCCGGGTTGTTCGGGTTGTGGGCGCTCTTGGCGGGGTCGGTGATGAGGGTGATCGGGTCGGACAAGTCGTCGCCGGCATCCATGGGACCGCCCGTCGCGCCGAGTTCGACCAGCGCGTCGCGGACCAGGGGTGTGTCGGCCGCGAACGGTGGCAGCGTCGGGAACAGCCGGCCGAACCGACCCCGATCGTAGAAGACCGACTGGGGCGTCAGCTCGCCGAGATGCGCATGTCCATGAGGCATGACCGCCCCTTTGCGTAGGTCGGCTTCCCTCTCTGCTCCTCAAGCTACAACGCGGCCGTCAGCCGTGGCGACCTTGATCACCAGCTCACCGGCCCTGACTTCTGTCGCCCCCCGATGGCAGGGTGACGTCCGTGACCGACTACCTGCGCGAGGACTGGAGCCACAGCCGCTTCGAGGAGGTCGACTTCAGCCAGTCGCGCTTCCACAACGTCTACTTCCAAGACACCGTCATCCGAGGCGCCTGGCTCCAACGGGTCGAGATCGACGGCTTCATCGACCAACTGACGATCAACGGGGTCGACGTCGGCCCGCTGATCGAAGCCGAGCTCGACCGTCGCGACCCCGACCGGCTACTCGTGAGGCCCACGGATGCCGAGGGCTTCCGGCGGGCCTGGGAGGTGGTCACAGCCCGTTGGGACGCCACCGTGCGGCGCGCGAGGGAGCTCCCGGAGGACCTGCTCAATGAGCGCGTCGACGGCGAGTGGTCCTTCGTCGAGACGCTGCGACATCTCGTCATGGCCACCGATGCCTGGGTGCTGCGGGCGGTCCTGGGTGACCCGGCGCCTTACCACCCGCTCGGACTGGCTCACACCGAGATGCCGGCCGACACCCCCGGGGTGCCGCACGATCTCGATGCCCGCCCCTCGCTCGACGAGGTCCTCGCCGTGCGCGCCGACCGGATGGCCACCGTGGCGCGGGTGCTGGGCGAGTTGACCGACGAGCAGCTCGAGGGGATGACCGAACCGGTGCTCGAGCCGGGATACCCCGAGTCCAAGCCGTTCCCGGTACGCCGCTGCCTCGGCGCGGTGGTCAAAGAGGAGTGGCTGCATCGCGAGTACGCCGAGCGCGACCTCGCCGTCCTCGAGGGGCGGTCGGCGTGACCCCGCGGTGTTCAGACGCCCCACCCCGCTGAGGACACGCCTGATCCGCAAATTTGTCCTGCAGGGAGGAGCGAGGGTCGTCTCAGTAGGCGCTGGACGGATAACCCGGCACCTGGCGTCGCTGCGTCCAGCTGGCGCTCCAGTGCCCGATGTCGAGCAACGCGGCCAGGCCCACCCAGAACCAGTCGAACCCGTGGAGGCCGCCGACCTGCCACAAGAGTACGTAGATCAGAGTCGTGAATGGCAGGAAGATCAGGCCGAGCAGAGGCCAGATCCACGAGTCGAAGGCGGCGTCCACCATCTTGGGCCGCGCCACCCACACGATGAACAGCGCCAGACGGGGGAACACGCCGCCGAGCAGTACGAACAGGCACCCCATGGTCGCTCCTCTCGTGGGCTCCTGGCCGCAGCATCCCCCCCAGAAGTGATCACGTCCTCATTCGCTGCGGGTGACTCGATCGACGACACGCCGGCGGAGTCAGACCGAGGACTCGCCGAACTTCGACCGCAGGAACTCGCCCTGGAGGAGCAGGAGCGTCTCGGGACGGTTGCGCCCGGGTCGCCGGGCCGCTTCTGCCAGGCCCTTCTCGATCGAGGCGAGCTGGTCGGCCACCTCCACCGCCGCGGGCCGGCCCCGGACGACGACTTGCGGATCGGTCAGGGCGAGAAGCGGCTCCAGAGTGTCCGGCAGGTACCGCGTGATGCTGGCCCGCACGAGGTGCGCGGCGTCCGGTTCGAGGTCGTCGTCGACCAGGCGGATCAGCAGGTCATCGAGGTGGGCATCGATCCGGCGCACGATCTCGACACCGCGGGCGTCGAGGCGATCGGATCTCAGGGCCCGTTCGAGCAGACTGCGGCGGTCGCCGTCCAGGGCACGAGGGTCTTCGCCGTTCCGGCCTCGCACCGCCTCGTCGATCTCGGTCAGGGCGCCGGCGACGGCCTCGATCCGCTGTTTGCGGGCTCGCCGGCTGCGCACCGCGGCGACACCGACGGCCGTGGTGGCCGCCGCGGCCAGCCCACCCTCCACGACGGGGGCGCCGGCCGTGACCACGACCGCACCGATCGATGCCGCCGCGACTGCCCCGCCGAGGGCGACGGCATCGCGGGCCCGAAGCGGCCGGTTCTTGGTGAGGGGTCGGCCGGTGAGCCTCTCGAGGACCTCGCTGTAGGCGGCCAGCCGGAGGACGAGGACATGAGCCCGCACGACGGGTAGGCGAGGAGCGATCCTCTCGACGTCCTCATGGGTGCGGGTGAGGTCCCGCTGGATACGCCGCAGCTCGCCAGGGCCCACGTGTCCGGTCGCGGCCATGCCCCTGACCCGATCATGGATGTCGTCGAGACGCGCGTCAGCCGTGCCGGCCCACCCCGACGGATCGATCCATTGGAGCGGGACGGCCACTGCCCGATAGGCCCGGTCGGACAGCCACGGCGCCCGGTCGCTCACCACGTCGACGGCGGCGTTCATGAGCCGATTCAACGTTGGGCGTCGGCCCGACATGCTCGCCTGTCCTTCCCCTGCCGGTGACGGGAACCACCGTGGCCGTCCACGGCTTGTCGCCTATCGTGCAACGCTTCGCTTCTGCCTGGTGTGCCCCGAGAGCCCAGCCGCGACCAGCTGAAAGGCGTCAGACCATGGTTCCGGCTCTGTCCTGCACGCACAGCCGGATGAGGACGGCATGACAGTACGATCACGAGCGAGGCTCGCCCCTGCCGTGAGACTCGCAGGTCCGACGCTCGCACACCATCGCCGAGGACAGGATCGGTGTCCATGGAGTCTCGACGTTTCGCCGTCGTGGTCGCCTCCGCGGAACGCGGCAAGCTGCTCGTGCCCATCCCGTTCGACCCCGACCAGGTCTGGGGCGCCAAGCAACGGCACCACATCACCGGCACCGTCAACGGCGTCCGCGTCCGGGCCGTCATCGAACCGGTCGGCGACGGCTTCGGATTCACCCTCGGCCGGGCCTCGCCTGCCGGCCACGCGGTCGGCGTCGGCGACGAGGTCAGGGTGGAGATCGCACCGGAAGGGCCACAACGCGACGACCTCGCCGAGGACGTCGCCGCGGCCCTGGCGGCGAATCCGGACGCCGGGGCGTTCTTCGACTCGCTCGCGCAGTTCTATCGCCGGGGATATCTCCGCTGGATCGACGCGACCAAACGCCGACCTGAACAGCGCGCCGAACGCATCGCCGAAATGGTGAAGCTGCTCAGATCCGGCACCAAGCAGCGTCCCTAGCGGCCCGATCCAGGCCCCGCTGCGGCGCGTCGATCTCGCGCCACCCGGCGACGCGCGGCCCAAGGGGCCACACGACAATCATCAACGGCGGCGATTGCCTAACCCCGCGCGCTGCCGAGACCGGGCGGCGGCTCCGTCCCACGGCCGCACGCGCGGGATCCATCCGCGGACGTTCCTCCGGTAGTCCCGGTACTCGTCGCCGTACTGGAGCTCCAACGTCGGCTCCTCGTAGCCCCGCACGAACGACACGACCGCGAGAAGCACGATGCCCGCGTAGACAAGGGCAGCCCCGCTCCCGAACAGCAGCGCCTGCCCGAGGATGATCGCCAGGACGGCCAGGTACATCGGGTTGCGCACGTACCGATACGGCCCGACGACGACGAGATGGACGGTCGGCATCGGTGGGGCGGGCGTCCCATCGGCACGAGCGAAACGGATGAACGCGTCGAGCAGCACGAGGATCCCGCTCAGGATGACGATGGCCGCCATGATCGCGACCGGCGAGAACCAGCCGGCCGGCCAGGGGATACGCCACCCGGTGATCACCCATGGGACCAGCCCGGCGACCACGCCGGGTGTGAGCACGAGGAACACGACCGTGCCGACCCATGCTCGGACGCGCACGCGATCCATGCGCCGAGCGTAGCCACCGGGCGCAGCACGGGTCTGGGCGCGAGCCGGCCAGGGGAAGTTGTCAGCCGATCCGCTCGGCCAGGGACACGATGATCCCCTCCGGACCGCGCACGTAGGCCATCCGCCAGATGTGCTCGTACTGACCGATGCCGCCGACCAGACCGTAGCCGTCCGCAGCCAGCCCGTCGACGGCCGCCTGCAGGTCGTCGACCTCGAAGGCCACGTTGCGCAGCCCCAGCTCGGTGGACATGGCGGCGGGAGAGCCCGACTGATGCTCGGGGCGGGCGAAGCTCGACAGTTCCAGGCCGGCGCCCCCGTCGGGTGGACGCAGCATGACGATCTCGCTTCGGGAGTCGGGGATGCCGATCACCGTGTCCACGAACTCGCCCTCCATGAACATCCGGCCCTCGACTTCGAGACCCAGCCCGACGAAGAACGCCGTCGCCCTGTCGAGGTCGGCGACCGTGATGCCGACATGGTCGAAGCGTCGAATGCGCGGCATGAATGCATCCTCCAGTGGTCGTCGTGTCGGTCCACCCCAGGGAGGGACGCTATGACTGCTCCTCGACACGATGGCCGCGTCGCGTCCTCCACGCACGGCGACAGGCTCGCTGTCGACGACGCCACGGCATGGGATATGACTGGTGGGTGACCTCTGTGCGGTTCGGGCTCAAGCTCAGTCAGAACGCGACCATCGACCAGCTGCGCGACCTCTGGCGTCTCGCCGACGAGGCAGGCTTCGACAGCTGCTGGGTGATGGACCACTTCGCCACCCTGGGCCCACGGGACGACGGCCCGATCTTCGAGACCTGGACGATGCTGGCGGCGATGGCGCAGCTGACGACGCGCACCCGGATCGGGTGCGCGGTCGTCGGCAACACCTACCGTCATCCCGCCGTGCTGGCGAAGATGGCCGTCACGGTCGACCACCTGTCCGGCGGCCGGCTGGAGTTCGGCCTCGGCGCCGGCTGGGCGGAGAACGAGCACACCATGCTGGGGCTGGAGTTCGGCACGAGGAACGACCGCGCCGACCGGCTCGAGGAGAGCGTCCAGATCATCCGGTCGCTGTGGACGCAGCCGCGCACCACCTTCGAGGGCCGGCACTACCGGCTGCAGGACGCCGTCGCCGAGCCGAAGCCGGTGCAGAAGCCCCACCCGCCGATCTGGATCGGGGGGTCGGGGCCGAAGCGGACGCTGCGGATCACCGCGGAGTATGCCGACGTGTGGAACGCGGCGGGTGGCAGCCCGGAGGAGGTCGCCGCGTCCTCGACGATCCTCGACCAGCACTGCGCGGACGTCGGGCGTGACCCGAGCCAGATCCGCCGATCGGTGCAGTTCCGGGTCGGCGTCGACGAGCTTGACCAGGTCCGAGCCACGGCCGACGGCTACGTCAAGGTCGGGGTCACCGACTTCGTGCTGATCGTGCACGGCGCGGATCCCCTGGCCGTCGGGGAGCGGCTCGCGGCCCATCTCCCGCGGCTGCGCGAGCTCGGCTGATCAACCGTCGAGGAGCCGACGACCGGTGCGACGAAGGTCAGGTGCGACCAGGCGATGGGCCGGTCAGCCGGCCATCACGTTCGTGCCGTCGGAGAGTACCGGCGAGATGAGCCCGAACACGTTGCCGTCGGGGTCGAGAAGGTAACCCACCCGGCCGATGCCCTTCATGTCAGCCGGTTGGAGCGCCTCGGCGCCGCCGAGATCCACGCCCTTCTGGAACAGCTCGTCGACACTGCCGTCGATGCCGATGACGATGTCGCACCCGTTCACCGGAGCACCGCGCTCCGGGGCCGGGCCTCGGCGCTGCGTGAGCCCGCCGTTGATGCCGTTGCCGGGAACATTCGCGGCGATGGCACCCTCGCCGGTGTCGATGGACCAGTAGGGCATGTCGCCGAACTGGGTGAACGTCCAGCCGAGCAGTTCGCGGTAGAAGTCGATGAGCCGCTGCGGCTCGGACGCATGTATCTCGAAGTGCACGACGAGGTTCGCCACGATGCCTCCCTTGAGCCCGGCTCACGGTACGCCGGCGCCGCACGCTCCTCCAGAGGTCCCACCGTGCTGCCTGCAGCCGGAGCGAAAGGGTGCCGGTCGGTCTCCTATGAATGCGTCGGGGCCACCGGGGAATCGGGGACGAGGCGGGGGCGCGGCGGCAACGGCGCCGGGGCCTCGCTCGCGGCCGTCGCCCCTCTGGGTGGCCTCGTGCTTGTGCAACCAGGCGACGAAGTGCGCCGGCGGCATGGGCCGACTCAGGTAGTACCCCTGCGCGACGATCGGCCCGAGCTGCTGCAATCGCCGCCACGTCGCCAGGTCCTCGACTCCT
Source organism: uncultured Actinomycetota bacterium (assembly GCA_963794075.1). Lineage (GTDB taxonomy): Bacteria > Actinomycetota > Actinomycetes > Actinomycetales > Kineosporiaceae > DATKNA01. The sequence continues at coordinate 135,592 of CAWCCY010000015.1, read as the reverse complement.
TCGGCGACGACGTCGAGGTGCAGACGACGGCCGAGGTCGGTGACCGCGCGGACGATGACCTCGTCGTCCGGGTCGCGCACCAGGTCCCTGACGAAACTGCGGTCGATCTTGACCTCTTGCACGGGCAGGCGCTTGAGGTAGGACAGCGACGAGTAGCCGGTCCCGAAGTCGTCGACGGAGAGCCGGACGCCGAGGTGGCGCAAGGCGTGCAGGGCACCGAGCGCCGCCTCGGGGTCGCTGATCACGCTCGATTCGGTGATCTCGAGCGTGAGGAGCGGCGCCGGGACGCCGTGTCGCTCGAGTGCATCGGCGACGACGGGGACGAGATCGGCGTCGAGCAGGGCGCGCGGGGAGAGGTTGACGGCGACGGAGATCCGGAGTCCGACTTGCGCCCAGGCAGAACAGCAGGCGAGCGCCTGGTCGAGCGTGGTGGCGGTGAGCTCCCGGATCAGCCCGCTCCGCTCGGCCAGCGGGACGAAGATCTCCGGGCTGATCGGCCCCTGCTGGGGGTGCGTCCAGCGCGCGAGTGCTTCGACACCGGTCACCCGGCCGTGGGGCAGGACGGCCTTCGGCTGGACGGCGATGACGATCTCGCCGTCGTGCAGGGCGCGGCGCAGATCGGCCATCAGGGCCAGGCGGTTCGGGCCGTGGTCCTCCAGGGAGTCGTGGAAGACGGTCACCTCGGCGGTCGTCCGCTTGCTCTGGTACATCGCGAGGTCGGCACGCTTGAGCAGGGTCGGCAGGTCGGTCCCGTGGGTCGGGGCGAAGGCGATGCCGGCGGAGGCCCGGACCTCCACGTGCACGTCGCCGAGCCCGATCGGTTCGCGCGTGGCGGCCGCGATCGCCTCCGCCGTGCGTATCGCCTCTGCGCGCGTCGTTCCGGGGACGAGCACGGCGAACTCGTCACCACCGAAACGAGCGACCGCCCCGAGGCCGCCGACGGTGGCCGAGAGCCGCGCGGCGACCTGGACGAGCAGCTGGTCCCCGTGATGATGCCCCAGGGTGTCGTTGACATCCTTGAAGCCGTCGAGATCCACGAGGACGACGGCGTCCACGCGCTCCTGCTCCCAGTCGGCGAGACCCAACCGCCGTCCGGCGGACGTCTCCCACGCGACCCGATTGGCGAGGCCGGTCAGCGCGTCGTGCCCGGCGTCGTAGCGCAACTTCTCGATGAGCTGGGCGTTGCGTACGGCGGCTGAGGCCTGGGTCGCGATCGTCTGGAGCAGCTGCAGGTCGTCGTCGGTGAAGGTCTGCACGTCGCCGACGCGGTCGGCCACGATCAGGGACCCCAGGACGTCCGACCCGTCCCGGAGCAGCGTCGCGACGCAGTCGCGCGGGGGCGCGTCGTGCGACGGGTGGGCGTTGCGCCCCGAGCGGGTCCGGAGCAGTGGCTGCCCCGAGGAGAGCACGTACTCGTGCAGGGCCAGCGCCGCGCGTTCATGCCCCACAGCGTCACCGGCCTCGTCGTCCCTCGAGGACACGACCAGAGGGGCGGCGGACCCCGCCGCCGCGAGGACGAGGGCCGAGTACTCGGCGTGGAACAGCTCGCGGACGGCGTCGAGCAGCCGCTGCGGAGCCCGATCGGTGACGGTGGTGTCCGGCAGGGAGCGGGTGAAGACGAAGAGCCGTTCGAGGGACTCGTGGCGACGCCTCAGCAGACCATAGGTGCGGTAGGCCGCCAGCAGGCCGCCGAGGATGGCCAGCAAGGCCCAGGACGCCGCCGGCCCCGTCTGCAGCGCGTAGGCGGCGACGAACCCGAGCGTCGCCACGCACATGGCCACGGGGGGGTAATCGATCAGTTCGTGCAGGTAGCGCCCGAGGGACAGAGACGCCTCGGCGTGGCCCAGCACCGTGCACAGCGCCCAGCCGGCGAGGACGGCCGCGCCGGCGACCGCGAGGTACACCGCCGCGATGGCCCTCAGGTCGAGGGCGCCGTGGGGCGCTCCGACCCGATGGAAGAGCCACACGGCGAGGGAGACCTCGGCGGCCTGCATCGTGAGGTTGTAGAGCAGCTTGAGACGCGGCTGCCGGCGGTAGACCACGAGGACGGCGGCGGAGCCGGCGAGCCGCGTCCACAGCAGCGTGACGGGCGCGACGTACAAGAGGGCGAGGACCAGCGGGATCTCGCTGAGCGAGATGGCCTGCGTCTCGCGCCGCAGCTGGACGTGCAGGACGAAAGCCTCGGTGACGCCGAACATCACCACGAGCGCCCAGGCCGGCGGCTGCCAGCCGGTGACGCCCGGCTGTCGGATGGCGTGCACCCCGAAGAGCCAGGCGGCGACGGTCAGAGCGACGTTCGCGGCCGAGACGGCGAGGACCACGCGGGTCCGCCTGTCCGGCGTCGCGGCCGTCACGCTTCTCCCTTCGATGGGACCGGCCGGCCCGCCCCCAGGAAGGGGTCGGGCCGGCCGGCGCGGAGCCGTCAGCTCCAGACGGCGTCCGCCCAGCTCTTGCCGGCCCAGCTCTTGCCGGCCCAGCTCTTGCCGGACCAGGTGCCGGCCGACCAGCTGCCGGAGGCCCAGCTCTTGCCGGCCCAGCTGCTGTCCGCCCAGCTCTTGCCGGACCAGTCGGCACCCGTCCAGGTTGCATTAGCCCAGGTCGAGGCCGCCCAGCTCTTGCCCGTCCAGGCGGAGCCGGCCCACGCCTTGCCGTTCCAGGTCCCCCCGGACCATGCCGAGCCCGAGCTCACGCTGGGGGCCCAGACGGCGGGCCGCCAGGGCGAGGCCATGATGTCCTTCTCGCCGCGCAGGTCGGTGACCCCGTCGTTGACGAAGTGCGTGCCTCGTGCCAGGTCGAGGGAGCCCGTCCCGGTTCCGTAGAAGGCGCCGGCCTGGCTCGCGTGCGTTCAACGGGTTCGTCAGCGACCCGTAGACGTCCAGGACGCCGTTGCCGCGGTAGATGTTGGTGGCGCCCGCGAAGGACCGGGCCGAGGTCATGAGCTGGTGCTTGACCTGGTCGGGCGTCGCCGTCGGGTACCTCTGGAGCACCAGCGCGGCCGCGCCGGCGACCACCGCGGTGGCCTGGGACGTGCCGCTCCCGCGGATGAACCGCGTGCCGGCCGCCGCCAGAGGGTTCGCGGTGGCGACGACGGACCCGGGCACGACCAGTCCGGCTACGTGCGCACCCGGCGCGATCAGGTCGACGTGCCGGTTGTTCGTCCCCCGGCTCGTGAAGTCCGGGACGGTGTCGTCGGCGATGTCGAGGGTTCCCCGAGGGTCGTCGGCGCCGACGGCGACGACGAAGGGGTCGTAGCCGGGGTCGGCCAGGACCGTCGCGGGCGTGCCGTCGTTGCCGCCCGACGCCACGACGACGATGCCGGCCTTCCAGGCCGCCTCCACCGCGTAGGCCAGCGGGTCGACCTGCGACGGCTGCGTCGAGTCCGTCCCGTAGGAGAGGCTGATGACCCGGATGTTGTAGCCGGGGTCGTGCGCGTGCTGGGTGACCCAGTTGATGCCCGCGATCACCTGGCTGACGTCCACGGAGCCGTCGAAGGCGCCCGCCTTGACGCTGATCAGGCGCGCGTCGGGGGCGATCCCCGTGAAATGGGAGGCCGGGGCGGCCGCGTAGCCGGCGGGAGTCGAGGCTGCGTCGCGCCCGACGATGATGCTCGCCATGTGCGTGCCGTGGCCGTAGCCGTCCAGGTTCGCCAGGGTCGGCTTCTGGCTGTCGAAGGAGAGGTCCGGGCCGTTGACGACGTTCCCGCTGGTCAGGCCGGGGACGGGAGACACGCCGCTGTCGATCAGGGCGACGTCCACCCCCTTGCCGGTGTAGCCGGCCTGCCAGGCGCTGTTCGCCCGGACGATCCGGCTGATGCTGTAGAGGGACCCCGTGTCGGTGGCGGGGTTGAAGGCGCCGGCAGGCGCGGGGCTCATCGGGACACCCCCGCCGACGCCTCCGCCCACGGACGCGGCCAGCGCCGTGGTGGGCGCCAAGGCCGAGAGCGCCGTCAACGCGCCGACGAGCGCCGGCACACCTCGCCGCTGCCATGACTTGCCCCGCGCGGCTGACGCCGCACGACGTGTTCCAGACATAGCACCCCACTCGTCGGTCCATACGGACGTCTGCCAGGAGCCCGTTCACAGGCTCCACCATGTCCATCGGCGCCGACGTCCCCGGCCGGAGGCGGCGATCGAGCGTTCACGACAGGAGCAACGGCCAGCAACGACATGACGACGGGCTGAGGAAGCTACTGGTGCGAAGCGGTAGGAAAGGGACGGCGCGACGGGGCAGGGTGGTCGAGGCGAACGCCGGCCGTGGGCGCCATCGGCCCAACGGGACCCTCCAACGGCGTACGGCTGCCGCAGCCTGCGACTCAGCTGTGAGCAGGTCGCCGGCGCGGGTCTGCCGGCCGTCAGGGCTCGAGCTCCGGGGCGGGCGCCGGCACGACGCCCTGCGCCCGCCCCGGTCACGTCAGCGAGTGGTGAGGAACTGTCGGGCCACGTTGGGTACCTGCGTAGGCCCCGGGAGAGTCGAGGCGATCCATGCACCCTCCGGCGCCGGATCGATGATGCCTTCCTCGAGCCACGCGTAGCGGTCCTCGAGCACCCGACGGGCGAGGCGCGCGTCAGGGGAGTCCGTGTTGGTCCACAACCCGTCGAAGAGCGCCTCGACGCGCAGCCGGGACTGCCGGCAGAACGACGTCCGCCAGCTCGTAGGCCTCCGCACCGTTCGCCCCTTGGGAACGGAGCATCTCCGCGCGGACCACGGCCGCGGACATCGCGAACAGCTCGGCGCCGATGTCGACGATCCGCCCGAGGAAGACCTGCTTGAACTCCAGCCTGCCCTGCCACCTGGCCATCCCGTAGAACGTCGACCGGGCCAGCTTGCGCGAGGACCGCTCCACGTACCGGAGGTGCTTGGCCAGCCGGCCGAACTCGCGGAACGACGTCGGCACCCGGCCGGGTCCCGTCACGAGCTGCGGCAGCCAGGTGCCGTAGAAGCCGCCCGCGCGGACCGCGGCGTGCGCTTTGCCCCGGACGTCCACCTTCGGGTCGATGATGTCGCCGGCCGCCGTGAGGTGGGCGTCGACGGCCTCTCGTGCGATGAGCAGGCGCATGATCTCGGTGGAGCCCTCGAAGATCCGGTTGATCCGCAGGTCGCGCAGCATCTGCTCGGCCGGGATCGGCCGCTCGCCGCGAGCGGCGAGGGAGTCGGCCGTCTCGTAGCCGCGGCCGCCACGGATCTGGACGAACTCGTCGGCCACCCGCCACGCCATCTCGCTGCACCAGAGCTTCGCCAGGGCGGCCTCGATGCGGATGTCGTTGCGCCCCTCGTCGGCCATGTGCGCGGACAGGTCGAGGACTGCCTCGAGGGCGAAGGTGCTCGCCGCGATGAAGGCGATCTTCTCGGCCACCGCCTCGTGCTCGCCGATCGGGCGCCCACCCTGCACGCGCTCGCGGCTCCACTGCCGGGTCACCTTGAGCGCGTACTTGCCGGCGGCGGCACACATCGCGGGCAGCGACAGCCTGCCGGTGTTGAGCGTCCGCAGGGCGATCTTGAAACCGTCCCCGATGCCCCCGACGATGTTCTCGGCCGGAACGCGCACCTGCTCGAAGCGCGTCACCCCGTTCTCGATGCCGCGCAGGCCCATGAACGCGTTGCGGTGCTCCACCGTGATCCCGGGGAGTCCGCCTCGACGATGAAGGCGGTGATCCCGCCGCGCTGCCCTTCGGTCGCCGGGACACGCGCCATGACGACGAGAAGTTCCGCGACGACGCCGTTCGTCGTCCAGAGCTTGACGCCGTTGAGCTCGTAGGCGGCACCGTCGTCGACCGGTACCGCGGTCATCGCCAGCCGGGCGGGGTCGGACCCGACGTCCGGCTCGGTGAGGAGGAAGGCGCTGATCGCTCCGCGCGCGCATCGCGGCAGGTAGCGGCTCTTCTGCTCGTCGGTGCCCGCGAGCTTCAGGGGTTCGGGGACGCCGATGGACTGGTGGGCGCTGAGCATGGTGCCGACGCTCGAGTGGGCCATGGCGGCGATCTGCAGGGCCCGGTTGTAGTACACGTGCGACAGGCCGAGCCCGCCGTACTCCCGCGGGATCTTGATGCCGAAGGCCCCGAGCCCGGCCAGACCCGTGACGACATCGCCCGGGATCCGCGCCTCGCGCTCGATGAGCGCGCCGTCGACCTCCCCCTCGCAGAAGGCTCGCAGGTCGGCGAGGAACTTCTCGCCGCGCTCGACGTCGTCCGGCGACGACGTGGGGTGCGGGTGGATGAGGTCGAGCCGGAACCGGCCGAGGTAGAGCTCCTTGGCGAACGACGGCTTGCGCCACTCCCGTTCACGTGACGACTCGGCGATCGCCCGCAGGTCGGCCTCCGGCGCCGGCACGGGCACTCCTGACGGGCCTGGCACGGCGGCTGCCTGCTCGGCGGAGTTGCTCAACTGATCGGTCACGTCTGCCTCCCGTGGCGTCTGCGACGGTCGCACGATGAACCCAGGAGAGAGACTAGCCCGTTAGTTACTGGTTGGTAACCCCTTGTCGATCTTGATCGTCGACCCCCGCTCCAAGGGAGGCCGGGGGCCGACGGCGTCCATACCTAGGGGTGTAGCCCCCGGCGTCAGCGCGGCGCAGCCTGAGAGCGTGGGTGGGCGAGAAGAGGGCCACGACTGCGGGGAGTCCCAGCCCGAGGTGCTCGTGACCATCCACGGCCGTGTGTTCGCCGGCGTCCTGCGCCGGTGTCTGACGTCCGGCGAGCACGACCAGCGGGAATGCTGCGTCGAGATCCGGGTGGACGACCGCCGGGTGATGACCTGGGTCGCAGCCGACCAGCTCGAGTTCGTCCGGCCGGGCGAGACCGACCCGGCCTGAGGCCTCCGCTCAGACCGTGGCGGGTCCCGGGGAGCGGGAGCCGCCACCGCGGCGACGTCGACGTGGGTAACTCCCGGCCCCGATACGGGTAACGCACACCGATGTCCGCCCCCCGCACCCGTTCCTACCGTGATCGCACCGGCCCCCTGCGGACGCCGTCCGCGTGAGGAGAGCCGATCGCTCCGGGAGGACCACATGTCGGTGATCGACGATGTCAGGCGCCACGTCGCGGGACCACGCCGCGACGGGGAAGGGGCCTGAGATGCGCATCCGTAGCATGGTCGGCGCGATGCTCGCCGGCGGCCTGATGCTGGCGGCCATGGTACCCGTGCTCGCCCACGCCCAGTCGCCGGTGCCCGCGCGTGCCTCCGGCACGACGCCCCAGAAGGTGATGTCCGACTCGATGGCGATGTCGGGCCCGATGGTGATGCCCCACCAGGCCGTCACGCCCGACAGCGAGCATCTCGACCCGCAGTTGCGGACGCTGCGGCGCGCCACCGACCAGTTCCACAGCATCGCCGTGGCCGAGCAGCAGGGGTACGGGCTGCTCACCGACGTGAACAAGATCGCCTGCATCGACATGCCGGGCATGGGCGCGATGGGCGTGCACTGGGCCAAGCCGGCCCTGGTGGGAGACGGGAAGATCCGGCTGACCACGCCCGAGGCAATGGTCTACGCACCGGGCCGCGACGGCACCCTGACCCTGGCCGCCGTCGAGTACGTGGTGCTGAAGGCTGACTGGGACGCGAAGCATCACCACCCGCCCGCGCTCTTCGGCCACACCTTCACCACGACCGACGCACCGAACCGGTTCGGGCTGCCCGCGTTCTACTCCCTGCACGTGTGGGTCTGGAAGCACAACCCGGCCGGCACGTTCGCGATGTTCAACCCGAACATCATGTGCCCGGCGTAGTCGCTCGCCGCTCGAGGGAGGAGCTCGAGGCTGCGTCTGCCGCCTCGAGTTCCTCCCTCGCCTCGTCCGGCGAGGATCAGGGTGCCGACGAACCGCTCGCGGCGGATGATGACCGGCCGCGGCGCCCCGTGGAAGGCTCCCGTCCTGAGGAGGTTGAGCGATGACGACACATGAGGCGTTCACCCCGGAGGAGTGGCGGACCGTGCTCGAGGGCCCACCGGCCGCCGGCATGATCGTGCTCACCGCGTCCGGCGGAGGGATGTTCAAGGAGACGTTCGCCATGTCCAAGGCGTACGCGCAGGCACGCGCCGGGCACGGGCAGAGCGAGCTCCTGGACGAGATCGTGGCCGCCAAGCCGAAGGTCGACCACCCGAAGGCCGGGTCGCAGGAGGAGTTCCGGGACCTGAGCCTGCAGCACCTGCGCGCCGCCGTCGCGCTCGTGCAGGCCAAGTCGACGCCCGACGAGGTGGAGGGGTACCGCGGCTTCGTCCTGGCCGTCGCGGACCGGGTCGCCGGCGCGCACCGCGAGGACGGCCAGACCGTGAGCCCGGGCGAGGCCGAGGCCATCGCCCGCATCGCGGAGGCAGTGGGTGCCAAGAGCGCCTGATCGCAGGGTGATCAGCTGCTGAACGCCGCCGCGCCCTGGCTCAGGCGCTGCCGCCGAGCACACGGCGCGTCGGGAGGTTGACCCTGGACTTCTCCGGTCCAGCGGCGGGCGCCGCAGCAGGTCGACCAGGCGCAGGTGTGGTGCCCCACCGACCAGTCCTGACGCCTGTGAGGCTCGGTCCGGTGACCCCGGACCGAGCCTCACATGCTCGTCTGAGCTGTGCCGATCAGAGGTACTTCCAGCAACGGAGCAGCCAGAGCTCGCCGTCGTCGATCCAGTCGGCCTCGACGGCGTTCGAGGCGAACGCGACCTGGGCGATGCCCTGCTCGTCGCCGGGCTCGTTCGTGGTCGACGAGTGCCAGGCCCCGCTGGCGTACGCCCACAGGGTGCCGTACGAGCCGCCGACGTAGTGGTCGAGCAGCAGGTACTGCGCGTTGGCGCCGCCGGCGGTGGGTGCCTGGTCGGCCTGCTCGGCGAGGCCGGCGTGGGCCCGCTCGGCCGTGCGCTGCGGCGGCGGCGCGGCGGGTGCCGCCACCTGGCCGCCGCCGTTGGCGGTGGCCGCCGCACGCTTGGTCGTGGCCTCCTTGAGCTGGGCGAGGATCTCGGGGCTGGGTGCCTTGGGCATGGTGCGCTCCTTCGTGAGGTGTGGATCGGTGTCGTGAGGTCGGGGTCAGTGGGTCCCGGAAGCGGTGATCAGAGGTTCTTCCAGCCGCGCGCGATGGTGAGCTCGGAGCCCGACCAGTAGGCGTCGACACGGTTCGCGGTGAAGAGGTCCTGGGCGATGCCGGCGATGTCGCCGTCCGGCACGTCCTTGCCGTGCCAGGCGCCGCCCGCGTAGGCCCAGAGCACCGCACCCCCGCCGATGTAGCGGTCGAGCAGCAGGTAGCTGGCCTGCGCCGAGCCGGCGTCGACGGTGACGGTCACGGCGTCCGAGGGGATGCCGTTGGCGACCACGACCAGCTCGTACGTGCCCTGGTCGATGGCCGAGGGAACGGTGAAGGTCGTCGACACCTGGGTGCCGCCGGTCGCGATGCCCATGGTCGAGTGGTGCGCCGTCCGCCAGTACGAGACGGCGCCGGTGCCCGTGTTCCGCGCGCGGAGGATCGGGTAGTTCGTCGAGCTCTGGACGTCGTCGCCGTACACGCTCGCCTGCGAGAGCCCGTTCAGCTGCAGGCCGGTCAGCGTGAAGGTCTGACCGAGCTGGACGTCGTTCGGGCAGGACGTGATGACGGGCCGCCAGGCCGGGTCGAAGCCCGGGTCGGGCGCGTAGACGCCGACCGTGCTGGAGCCGTCCGAGAAGAGCACCTCGCCCGACGGCACGAGCAGCATCCGCCCGACGTACGTGACGGCGCCCGCGTTGGCGGCGTCCGCCACCCGCACCACGGACGTGCCGTCGAACTCGAAGAACCGCGAGGAACTGGACCAGCCGCCGTTGCCGGCAGGGCCGGCGAGGATCAGGACGCGGCCGTTCGGCAGCAGGCACGCCGGGGCGTCCTTCGCCGTCATCATCGTGCCGTCCGTGTCGCGGACGTCGGGGCCGGCGGCCCACGTGCCGGTGCCGGTCCCGCCGGCGGGGGGCGTGTAGAGCGCCGTCCGCCCGGTGCCGCCGACGGCGAACGCCCGCCCGTCCGGCAGCGTCACGATCGGGCCGAACTCCTTGAGCGGCACGTCCACCAGGCCCGCCGGCGTCGAGCCGGAGCTCACCCAGCTGCCGCTCCCCGGCACGTACCGCTCGGTGTGCGGCGGCGCGTACGTCGTCAGGTTCAGGACGGACCCGTCCTGGAGCAGCACCCAGCTGGCCTCGTTCGACATGTAGGTCGAACTCGCGGTCGTCGACCACGAGTTCGCCGCCGGGTCGTAGATCGCGGTCGAGGTGCTGTAGACGTCACCCACGAGCAGTCGCCCGTCGGCCAGCAGGCAGGCCGCGGCGTCGCCGATGGCGCCGGAGGCGAAAGGCGGCGCGGGCGTCGCCGTCCAGGTGTCGGTCAGCGGGTCGTAGATCTCCCCGGTGCCGGTCCAGTCCTGCTTGAACGTCCCCGAGGCATCGCTGTACTCGCCGCCCAGGACGAGCACGCGCCCGTCGGCCAGGACGGCGGAGTCGTAGTAGAGCCGGGCGACCGTGGCGTCGGCGAGCGACGACCAGGTGCCGTTGCGGGTACCCGCCCGCGGCGTCCGGCGTGAGCCGGAACCAGCGGCGGGAGGAATCCTCGTTGACCATGACCGTGCCGTCGGTCAGCAGCAGCATGGTGCTGGCGGCGAACCCGGGTGGATTCGCCAGAACCGTCCACGTTCCCATGACGTCCCCTTCGGCCGGCGGACCGGTGCCGCCGTTGCTCGACCGGTCAGAGCCGGCGAGGTGGGGTCACGTACATGCCTGTGCAGGCCTGCCCGAAAGGGCAGGGCGGAATGCCGCAGGTGCGGATCAGTGCGAGGCGGACGCCGGCGCCATCGCGGTCACCGCGTCGTCGAGCCGGTCGTCGGTCTGACGCGCGGTCAGCGCGCTCACCGCCAGCGTCGCGACCGTGAGGACGACCAGAGCGGCCGCGAGGGGCCGCCGGGCCCGTGGGGCGGGGGCCAGCAGGGCAGCGGCACGCTGCACGAGAAAGCCGTCGGCGCCCGGCAGGGCTGCCGCGTGCGTGCGGGCGCTTCGCCGCGCCTCGGCCCTCGCCAGCCCGGCCCGGGCGAGACCGCGGGCGACGAGGCGCCGGTCGCCGACCTCGACGGCCGCGGCCTCGTCGGCCTCCCGCTCGACGGCGAGCCGGACCGCGGCGGCCGTCGGGCGCAGGATCGGGCTGGCCGCCGCGGCGAGCTCGGCGAGCTGGAGGAACAGGTGGTGGCCGCAGGCCAGGTGAGCCGCCTCGTGGGCGAGCAGCACGTGCCGTTCCTCGCCGTGCAGGGCGTCGAGCATCGACCGGGAGACGACGATGCGGCCGCCGGGCAGGGCGTACGCGTCCGGCTCGCCCGCCTCGAGCACGACCAGGCCCGCAGTCGCGGGCCCGAGGCGCCGGCAGGCGAGGGCTGCGCGGACGAGGTCGTGGCCGCCCGCGACGGCGCGCCGGACGGCGGCGGTGAGCAGCGCGAGGGCGGTCACACCGGCAGGGAGGGCGATCCAGGCGGGCACCGGCTGGGAGGTGCGCAGGGCCGCCGTCGACCAGTGCCCGAGTCCGGCGACGAGCGGCTGCTGCGCGACGAGGAGCAACCCCAGGACGGCCAGCACCAGCCCGCTGCCCGCCGCCGTGGCGAGCATCGCGAAGGTGAGCAGCCGGACGGCACTGCGCGGCGGGAGCCGTCGCGCCAGCCACGGACCGGTCGCGGCCAGCAGGGCGTTCGCGACCAGAGGCAGCCAGATCACGGGGGTCACGGTGGCAGCCCCGGCTCGCCGCGCTCCTCGTCGGTCATGAGGTCCGCCAGCAGGTCGGCGAGCAGGCGCTCGTCCTCGGGGCGCAGGTCCGCGACGAACCGGGTCAGGACGCCGGCGCGGTCCTCCCCGGCGTCGAGCACCCGGCGCATGCGCTGGGCGGCCACCGCGGACTGCGCCGCGCCCGGGTCGGCGGCGAGGCTGTAGGCGTACGCCCGCCCCACGGTCTTGCGCTGGAGGGCGCCCTTCTCGAAGAGCCGGGTCAGCGTGGTCATGACGGTCGTGTACGCGAGGCCACCGCCCACCGCCTGCAGGACCTCGCTCGGCGTCAGGGGTTGCTGCGCCGCGGACAGGCAGGCGAGCACCTGGCGTTCCAGCCCTCCACGCGGGCGGCGCTCGGGCCGTCTCGACATGCTCACCGTCCCCTCCCGTCATCTACTACGATAATCAGTAGTACGACATCATCACGCCATCCAGGCTGTCACGCCAGTACGCGCCGCAGGCGCCGGGTGGACCGGAGAGGACTCTCGTGCAGTTGCTCGCCACCGCACTGTCCGTGGTCTCCGTGCTGCTGCGGATCGTTCGGGTGCGCCCGTCCACGGGCGCGGAACCCGTCGGGGGGAGCAGCCCGTGAGCGGTCTGCTGCAGCGCCTCCTCGACGTCCCGACGTGGACGCTGCTCACCCTCGTCGGGCTCATCGTCTTCGCGGAAGACGCGCTGTTCATCGGCTTCGTGCTACCCGGCGAGACGGCCGCCCTGATCGCCGGCGTCGCGGCGAAGCTCGGCAACGCGCCGCTGCCCGCCGTCCTGGCAGTGGTCATCCTGGCGGCGATCATCGGCGACACGGTGGGATACGAGATCGGCCGGCACTTCGGTGCCCGCGTGCTCGACCTGCGGGTCCTCGACAAGCGGCGGGGGCGCCTGCTGGACGCGCAGGTCCTGCTCGCCCGGCGCGGTGGCATGGCCGTGTTCCTCGGCCGGTGGGTGGCGTTCTTCCGCGCCGTCATGCCCGCGCTGGCCGGGACGGCGAAGATGCCGTACCCGACCTTCCTCCTCTACAACGCCGCCGGTGGCATCACGTGGGGCGTCACCGTCGTCTTCGCCGGCTATCTCGCGGGGGCGTCGTACGCCCGCGTGGAGAAGTGGCTCGGCCGCGGAGCCGCCCTCGCCGTCCTCGTCGTCGTGCTCGTCGGGTTCGTCGTCTGGCGCATCCGCCGGCACCGCGCCGAGGCCGCGGCCGAACACACTGCCGAGGCCGAGCGCGCTACCGAGGCCGAGCACGCTACCGAGGCCGAGCGCGGCAGCGAGGCCGAGCGCGGCAGCGAGGCCGAGCGGGGTGCCGACGGCCCGTCCGCCCCGAGCCAGACCTGAGTCGCCCGAACCCGGTCCTGCCCTTCGACCTGGAGTCCTCGTGTCCCTGACCTATCCCGAAGCGCTCGTCGTGGGCGCGTTGCAGGGGATCAGTGAGCTGTTCCCGGTGTCCAGCCTCGGGCACAGCGTGCTGCTGCCCGCCCTCGTGGGAGGGAGCTGGGCGAAGGACCTCGACGTCTCGGCGCCCGAATCGCCGTACCTGGCCTTCATCGTGGGGCTGCACGTCGCGACCGCCCTCGCGCTGATCGTGTTCTACCGCCACGACTGGGTACGGATCGTGGGTGGCCTCCTCGGCTCGATCCGGGCCCGGCGCATCACCACCCCCGACGCCCGGCTGGGCTGGCTCCTGGTCCTCGCGACCATCCCCGTCGGGGTGACCGGGCTGGCGCTCGAGCACCTGTTCCGCACCACCCTGGGGCGCCCGGTCCCCGCCGCCGTCTTCCTCCTGGTGAACGGGTTCATCCTGCTGGGCGGCGAGCTCCTGCGACGCCGCGCGCAGGCTCCCGCGGCGCTGGCGGAGATCTCCGTGGCCGCCGGCGAGCCGGCCTCCTCCGGCGCGACCCGCGCGGGTGCCGGCCGGGTGGACGGGTACCACGACGGCGCCGACCTGGGGCAGCTGAGCGTGAAGGACGCCGTCATCGTCGGCGGCGCCCAGTCGCTGGCCCTGCTCCCGGGCATCAGCCGCTCGGGGGTCTCGATGGTCACCGGGCTCCTGCGCGGGCTGTCCCACGAGGACGCCGCCCGGTTCTCGTTCCTGCTCGCGACGCCGGTGATCCTGGCCGCCGGAGCGCTCAAGCTGCCGGACCTGTTCGGGCCGCTCGGTGACGGCGTCCGCGGTCAGGTGCTGGTCGGGAGCCTTGCGGCGTTCGTGGCGGCGTACGCCGCCGTACGGTGGCTGACCCGCTGGTTGGAGACCCGCACGCTGATCCCGTTCGCCGTCTACTGCCTCGTCGCCGGTGGGGTCTCCCTGGTCGTCCTCGCCGTCCGGTGAGTCTGGGTCCCGTGAGAGTCGCCGACCGATGAGGGCGGCTCTGCCCGTATCCCAGCCCGCGGTGGCGTCCGGGCTCGCCGTCGCGCTGCTCCTCGCGGTGGCCGTCGTCGTCGACCGGTTCGCGGGCCTCGCCCAGGGCCGGCAGGTCCTGACGGCGGGGGCACGCGCGGTCGTACAACTGGCTGTCGTCGGGCTCGTCATCGCGGCGGTCTTCCGCTCACCGATGCTGGCGCCGCTCTACCTCGCCGTCGTGCTGTCCGCGGCGTCGTGGACGTCCGGGCGACGGCTCGGGAGCGACCGCCGGCTGCTCGGGTTCGCGGCCGCCGCGATCTCGTGCGGGGCGGCCGGAGCGGCGGTGATCGTGTTCGCCACGGGTGCCCTGCCGCTGTCGGCCCGGTCCGGCGTCCCGTTCGTCGCCCAGCTCGTGGGGGGAGCCATGACGGCGACCACCCTGGCCGGCCAGAGATTCACCGACGACGTCGCCGCCGGCTGGCCCGAGGTCGAGGCCTGGCTGTCGATCGGGGCCACCCCGGCCCAGGCCGTCTCCGCGGCGGGCCGCCGGGCGGCCGGCCGCGCGCTCGTCCCGGCGATCGACCAGACCCGCAACGTGGGCCTCGTCGTCCTGCCGGGTGCCTACGTCGGGCTGCTGCTCGGCGGGGCATCGCCGCTGGAGGCCGGCCGCGTGCAGCTCCTGGTGCTCGTCGGGCTGCTCGCGGCCGAGACGATCTCCGCCGTCGTCGTCACCCGCCTGCTCGGCCCCCGCCTGGGTGCCCTGCGCCCCGCCGGGTGAGGTCCCCAGGTCGTGCTCGCGGGCCGGCGAGCACGACCTGGGGACTGCTCAGGCGGTGGCCCTCCCGGTGAGCCGGTCGCGAAGCCGGTCGACGAGACCGACGCCCGGGCCCGCGAGCTTGTGGAACAGCTCGGCGTTCGGCGCGGCCGGGTGCGGGCGGGTGGGCGCCAGCTTCTTCGCCGCCTGCACCTTGCCCGCGATCTGCACGAGCTCCTCGCGCGGGATCGCGGCCCGGAGCTTGGGGAACTGCTCCGACTCCTCGTCGGAGACGTGGTCGGCGAGGGTGGTCTCGAGCTCGCCGAGCAGGGAGTCGAAGCGCGGGTCCGAGCCGTCGACCGCCTCGAGCTCCTTCATCGTCCGCTCGAGCTCCTTGTGCTCCGCGACGTCGTGCTCCACCGCGGCCTCGCCGTCCGCGAGGTGCTTCTTCATCGCGGGGTAGACGTACATCTCCTCGGCGACCGCGTGCCGCACCAACTCGGTGATCATCACGTCGGCCAGATCCCGGCGCGACGCCGCGTCGGGAGCCGAGCGGATCTGTGCGATCAGGTCGGTGACCTCGCGGTGGTCCCTGGTGAGGACGTCGACCACGTCCTCCTCCCCGATGCCGGTCGTCTCCTGCGAACCGGCCTTCCGGGTGGCGGCGACCGCGGCCACGCCGGCAGCCGCCGCCACCGCGCCGGCCGCCACCGCCGTGCCGCTGACCCCGGCCTTTCCGCTGTCTCCCCGGGATGCGGCGGCGTCCTCGACGTCGGGCGTCCCGACGTCCGGCTCACCGGTGACCTCCCCCCGCCAGCCCCCTGTCTCCGTGCCGCGGGACTCGATGAAGGTCTTGAACCGCTCGAGGTCCCCGAGGGCCTGCCGCTCGACGATGCTGAGCACGTCGCCGGCCTTCTCGACGATCCCCTCCGGCTCGTACTCGAGCGCGAGCATCACCCGCGTGCGCGCGGCGCCCAGCGGCTCGAAGGCCACCGCGCCCGCGTTCGTCGCGCCCTCCGTCGCGGCCCAGGCGACCTTCCGGTCAGGGACCTGCTCGAGCACGGTCGCGATCCACTGCCGCCGGACGCCGGCGATCTCGGCGACCCAGCGCAACGTGCGCTCGTCAAGCTGCTCGACCTGCTCGATCCCGCTCATGAACTGCGGGAACTGCTCGAACTGCGTCCACTGGTTGTAGGCGGTCGTGACCGGTACGTCGACCTCGATGGACTTCTCGACCTTCGTCATCGGTACTCCCTCGATGTTCGCAAAGCAGGGCAAAAGCCAGCCTTGCGCGAGAGGCGATGACCCGCGAACGGACTCGACCCGCGCCACCTCGTGGGGTGCTCGGAGGGTGGGACGACCCGCGGCCGTGCTTACCGCTGCTTGCCGTCGGCGAAGAGCGCGACCGCCTTCGCGATGCGCCGCTGACGGGTCTCCTCCGTCTTGGCGGCGTTGATCGTGTCGACGTGGTAGCGCTGCACGCTGTTCGACAGCCTCTCGAAGAAGGCGCCGGTTCCCTCGTTCGCCGCGAGGGCGGCGGCGAAGTCGGCCGGGACGTCCACCTGACGTGGAGCGTCCGCGACCGTCAGCGTCACGCGGATGGGGTCGCCGCCCGACAGTCCGGTGGCGGCTCGGATCGCCGCGCTGATGCCGATCATGTGCTGCCCGCCCATCACCGCCACGGTGCTGCGGTACTCATGGCCGTTGAGGTCGACGAGCACCGGCGGCCGCCGGCCCGCCTCCAGCTGGTCGATCACCTCGGGGGGCACGACGATGCCGGTGTTGTTGCCGGTCGCTGTCACGGTCGTCTCGAACGTCGCGCTCTTCGGCGCCGTCGCTGTCATCCCGGCCTCGTCTCCTCGGGTTCTGGCAGGCATTGGCACCCGGAGTATCACGCGTCGTCGCCCTCCGCCGTCGCCGGCTGGGGCGGTTCGAGCGCGACGGCGCCCGGCGGGTGCGGCTCGGCCATCAGTCCGCCGGGGGTGACCTTGACGCGGCAGGTCAGGTGCCACCCCGGGCCGGCCGAATCCAGCAGGTCCCGGCGCACGGCCACATCGACCTGCGGTGACTCGGCCGGGGGGCCCGCGACCGACGGCGTCCGCAGCAGGCGCGGGCCGGCGATGTCCCGGAGGCCTGGCACCGGGGACGACGAGTCCACCGCGAGCGAGACGACGTCCCAGTCCGGCAGGGTCGGGTGCGGGCGGCGCGCGAGGATCGACCCGGAGACCTGGGTCAGGTTCGGCGGCGGGGAGACCACTGCTGCATCTCGCCGACGAGGTCCCGGGCGGCCTTGCCCGCCGCCGCGAGGCCGGCGTTGAGGACGTCGACGGGCCCGTCGCCGCGGCCGCGCCCGTCGGCGCCTGCGCCGTGCGACGCGGCGGTGTGACGGCGTTTCGAGCCGGCCGCACGTGAGAGCCCGGCAAGCGCATCGCCGGCCGAGGCGACGGCGCTCTCGATGGCCGCCAGCCGCGCCTCCAGGGCGGTGACCCTGCTCTCCAGATCCCCCGACTGCCCGCCGCCGTCGGAGTGGACCGAGACCTGCACCGTCATGGTGTCGGCGGAATCGCTGATGTCGGTGACCTCGACCAGCGAGGCCTGCCCGGAGTAGCCGGTCGACGCGGGGTTGGTGGACACGGACAACTCCCTGTTGTCCGTGTAGCCGGGATAGGGGTCGCCGCCGTCCCCTCGATTGATGTCGTTCTCGAGGTCACGAGAGCCGTCGGCCTGGAGGAGAGCGACGAGGTAGTGGTTCTCGTCCTCGTTGGACTGCTGACTCTCGTCGACGTGCCAGGCGAGCAACCCGGCCCCCGGAAGCTCCGCGTCGAAACCCGCCTGCTGGCGGTTCTCGAGCAGGAAGTACTCCTGCCCCTCGCCGCCGTCCGTCCACAGCCGGTGCACCCGCCGGCTCGTCTTCACGTCCGCGAGCGTGAGGGTGCCCGCCTGGCTGACGTTCTCGACGTCGACCCATCCCTGCTGCGCCTTGCACCACGCGGAGGGGTGCGCGGGGGTGTCGCCGCCGCCGTTCCAGGATCCGCCGGCCATCAGGCACCAGTTGCCGATGCCCTCGGAGGTGTAGTCGGTGTCGTACAGGTCGGGGAAACCGAACAGCAGGTGCCCCAGCTCGTGCGCCGCCACGCCCAGCTTGGCGTTCTCGGGGATCGTCAGGTAGGCGTAGATCTTCGTGCCGTCGGCGTCGTACTCCTCCGGCAGGACCCACTTGTGCGACCAGATGTCGCCCGGGTCGCCGGTCTCCTCACCCCCCTCGCCGGCGTGGACGACGATGAAGGCGTCGACGTATCCGTTGCCGTCGTTGTCGTACGGGGCGAAGTCGACGCCCGGGTCGGCGGCCTTCACCGCGTCCTGGGCCAGGATGTTGGCCCGCGGCTCACCCGAGGGCTTGCCGATCCCGTAGTTGCCGTTGGCGTACCACGCGAGCGTCTGGGGCATGGTGAACGGCCCGACCACCTGGCCGGTGATCGTCACGAGCCCTCCCGTGACGTCGGCGTAGTACTCCCTGACGCTGCCCGTCGGGATCGCCCCTGTCGAGAAGAACAGGTCCTCGAAGCGGGAGGTGGCTTGTTCGAACCGCTTGTCGGTGAAGTCGACGAGGACCACGATGACCCGCAGGGTGCCCCGCAGAGGGGCACGCTGCGCCGCCGCCGAACGCACGTCGGTCAGCGAGGTCCCCGGCGGGAAGCTCGACGGCGGCCGGATCACCCCGTCGTTGAAACCGAGCGGCCGCGGGTCTCGTGCCAGCGCCGGCACCTCGGCGCCGCCCCGCAGGCCTTCGCGCATCCGCTCGCGCAGCTGCGGGCTGGGTGCCACCGCGCAGAGCTCGGTGTGGACGGCACGGATCCTGGACTCGGCACGGCTCATGAGAACCCCCTGGTCGACGCGGCCCGGGGCGCCACGGTTGCACGAGGAACGCCCCCGGTCATGCCTATTCCAGCGGTCGCACCGTGGTCAAGGGCGCGGGTAGGGTCGATCGCACGGCGCCGACGGGTGCCGGCGAGGCACGTCGAAAGGGTCCGCCGATGCGCGCGCTGCAGTTCACCGAGTACGGCGGCCCGGAGGTGCTCGCGGTGGCGGAGGCCCCCGAGCCGCACGCCGGGCCCGGGCAGGTCCGGATCGCCGTGCGAGCGGCGAGCGTGAACCCGATCGACTGGAAGATCTTCGGCGGCATGATGGCCGGTGGCAGGCCGATGGCCGGTACCGGCTACCTCGGGAACGACGCGGCCGGAGTGGTCGACGAGGTCGGCGAGGGGGTCTCCGGTGTGTCCGCCGGTGACGAGGTGCTGGGCCGCGGGCAGGGGACGATGGCCGAGCACGCCGTGCTCGGCTCGTGGGCGCCCAAGCCGCGCTCGCTCGACTGGGCGGTCGCCGCCGCGGCCGGCGTCGCGGGCGAGACCTCGGAGCGTGGCCTGCGGCTGCTGGGCGTCGGGGCCGGTGACACGCTCTTCATCGCCGGCGGCGCCGGTGGCGTGGGAGCCGTCGCCGTGCAACTGGCGAAGGCGCGCGGCCTGAAGGTCATCGCCTCCGCCGGGCAGGACAACCAGGGCTACCTCCGCGAGATCGGCGCGACCCCGGTGCTGTACGGCGAGGGGATGGTCGACCGCGTCCGCTCCGCCGCGGGCGGGCCGATCGACGCGGTGTTCGACGTCGCGGGCAAGACCCCCGTCGAGGACCTCGTCAGCCTCGTGTCGCAGCCCTCGCGCGTGCTGACGATCGCGAACTTCACGGCGGGGCAGGCCGGCGCACAGGTGACGGCCGGCGGCGAGGACAGCCGGCCGATGGAGGCGCTCGCCGAGATCGCCGACCTGCTGGCGCAGAACAAGATCGTGATCAAGGTGCAGACGTTCCCGCTGGACCGTGCCGTCGAGGCCTACCGCATCAGCCAGGGCGGGCACCTGCGCGGCAAGCTCGTCCTGCTCCCATGATCGCTCGGCTGGCGCCGCCCGCTCGGCGCCCCCCGACCGCTCGACCTACGAGAACGCCCGGCGGAAGTGATCGACGGTCCGGGCGAAGGCCTCGTCGGTGACGGCGGGATCGAACCGCGGGCCGACGTCCCGCCCGAACGCGTGCTCGGCGTCGTACTCGACCCACGTGGTGTCCGTGCCCTCGAGGCCGCGCCGGATCACCTCCCGCTCGGCGCGCGGCGTGTGCGGGTCGCCCGTGCCGAAGATCAGCAGGAGGGGGCCGCGGATCTCGTGCGCCCGCGCGAGCGAACCGGCGTCCGCGTCGGCGCCGAGCGTGCCGTCGTGCAGCCCCGTCGGGTACCAGCAGACGGTCGCGCGCACCCGGGCGTCGAAGGCGGCCCGGAACGCCAGGTGACCCCCGGTGCAGTGGCCGGCCGCGCCCAGCGGCGCACCGTCCGTGCGCTGCGCCAGCCAGTCGAGGGCCGCCGCGGCATCGGCGTCGAAGTCGGCCACCGGCGTCAGGTCGGCGTCCCGCTGCCCCCGGGCCTTGCCCTCGTCGTCGAAGGCGAGCACCGTCCCGGCGGGCTCCAGGCGGTGGTAGATCTCGGGAGCCGCCACGACGAAGCCGTACGACGCCAGCCGGGTGCACCAGCGCAGGGTCG
The DNA here is from genome assembly GCA_963794075.1 of uncultured Actinomycetota bacterium. Lineage (GTDB taxonomy): Bacteria > Actinomycetota > Actinomycetes > Actinomycetales > Kineosporiaceae > DATKNA01. The sequence goes on along the minus strand of CAWCCY010000015.1, from coordinate 115,200 downwards.
GCTCGGTCAGCTGGAAGATGTCGGAGTAGAAGACGATGCCGGGGTGCGGGCCGGGCGTGCGCGGCGCCACGACGAAGGTGCGCATCCGCAGCGCCCCGACGGGCACGTCCACGTAGTCGGCGGAGACGACGGCCATGGCCGGCATCATGGCACCGCTCACGCTCCTCGCGTGCCGGCCGCCGCAGCGCCGTCGCCCCGGCGGTGCCCTGCTTCAGGTCCGCTGCCGGGCGCGCCCGGGGATGCGGACGCGCAGAACGGTGCCGCCGGCGTCGGAGTCGATCCCGATGCTGCCGCCGTGGCGTTCCTCCACGATGCGCCGGGCGATGTCGAGGCCCAGCCCCACCCCGTTGCCCGCGCCCTTGGTGGTGAAGAAGGCCTCGAAGGCCCGAGCGGCCACGGCCGGTGACATGCCGTGGCCCGTGTCGTGGATCTCCACGACGACGTCCTGGCCGTCGCCGATGGTGACGACCCGCAGGGTGCCCGTGCCGTCCATGGCGTCCAGCGCGTTGTCGAGGAGGTTGGTCCAGACCTGGTTCAGCTCGCCGGCGTACGCCTGGACGAGCGGCGCCGCGTCGTCGTACTCGCGGACGACCCTGACGCCGGCGGGGATCCTGTGGCCGAGCATCACGAGGGTGTTCTCCAGGCCTTCGCGCACGTCGATCCGCTGCAGCGAGGCGCGATCCATCTGCGAGTAGGACTTCATCGCCGCGACGAGGTCGAAGACCCGTCCGGTCGCCTCCTTGACCTCACCCAGCAGGCTCGCCACCGACAGGCTGCTGGTGACCCACTCCAGCGCGGGTTCCAGGGCCGGGTCCCCCAGCGCGGTCGCGACCTGCTCGCACCAGGCGCGGTCCGCCCCGGACGCCGCCAGCGCCGGCGCCAGCAGCCAGGACCGGGTGACGTCGTGGGCGTCGAGCCAGTCGGCCAGGTCGTCCTCCAGGTCGGCGAGTGCCAGCGGACCCAGGGGGACGGCGGGAGCCTTCATCTGCCCGCGCAGGTCGCCGAGCTCCGTGAACTGCGGGGCGGTGATGCCGCCGGCGGCGAGGCGTGCCAGCGACACCTCCAGCGACGCGCTCGCCGCCTCGAGGGCGTCCACCGCTCGGGTGGCCGCGGCCGCGGGGTTGTTGAGCTCGTGGGCAAGCCCTGCCGCCAGCTTGCCCAGCGTGACGAGGGACTCCCGCTGTCGCGCCGTCGCCTCGATCGAGCGCGCCGTGGTGAAGAGCCCGGCGACGAGGTGGCCGCCGAGCGGGAACCACGCGTCGATGCGTGCGCGCAGTACGCCCGCGGGTACCCGGAGAACACGTCCGGGCCGGACTCCCACGGCCGTGCCGAGGTAGAGACCGTGCTCGTCCCAGGCGCGGAACCCGCCGGCCCACTGCCCGGGAGTGGTCAGCCGGCCCACCAGCACGTTCTCCTGGCCGACGTGGCGGAACAGGTCCACCGCGCCGTCCACGAGCACCCACCACGCCTCGGCCGGCTCGGCCTCCCGGAACAGCTCGCCCCCCGGCTCGACGCCGACCTCATCGCCCGCGGCCACGAGCTCGGACAGCTGATCGTCGGTCAGGCCGTCGAACAGGCCGAGCGGCCGGAGATCGTCAACGGTGAGCACCCCCGCATCAGAACACCGGCATGGTCGGATGCACCAGCTTCAGCGTCCCGGTCCTCGCACGCGCGCCGCTCGGGACGGATCGCTCGCCGGCCTCGCGCCCTCGCCCGTCGACGCGGCATCGTCCGAGGGGGGCCGCGGCTGGGGGATCGGCAGCAGGAACCAGTGCCGTCGCACGCAGGCGATACGCACGTGCTCGACCGGGCCGCTGGTGCTCCCCAGGCTGAACTGCTCGGTGATCTCGGCAGGGCTGCCGCACTCGGGGCAACTGGTGAGATGCATGATCTTCTCCCTCGTCACGCATGGGTCCATGCGTGCAGGAGGAAGCACCCCGGGGCTGAATACCTACGGTCGGTCGGGAGGGCTGACGGACAGGAGCCGGAACTCCTTGCGCCCGGTGGCTCGCAGGATCGCGCGCCGCGGGTTCGGGTAGGCGGCCAGACCCTGTTCGGCGGAGTACGGGGAGACGCCGTCGACCTCGTACTCCCTGCCGTGGTAGATCACCGTGCACCGCCCGGCCGCGGCGACGTTGCGGTACCAGTCCACGTTCGCGCCGTAGGTCAGCTCGGCCACGAAACCGGCGGGCACGCGGGCGAGGACCAGCGGCGTCTCGTACGTCCGCCCTGACCGTCGCCCGACGTGCCGGACCAGCGCGAACGGCCCGTGGCCCGACCGGGCCACCGCGGCCGTGACCGGGTTGAGCGTGTGCTTGAGCGTCCACAGGAAACGCGCGCGCAGGCTGCCTGCCATAAGCCCTCCCCTCGCTCCCGACCACCGCAGCGGCGAGCGGGTCGGCTGAGCCTAGACCTCTCCGGCTCTCTCGCGGTCCGGCTCGTCCGCGCCGGCCGCTGGCCGGTCAGAGTGGTGCCGGCTGTGCGCGAAGCGGCCCGGCATGGACCGCGGTGACCTGGCGGGGCACGATGGCCCCGTTGATCGCCCCAGCAGCCGGCAGGCGCCGCGACCACCCGACACACCAGGGAGAACACATGTCGATCGGCTTCGAGCAGGACGTCAAGCCGCTGTTCCGCGAGCGGGACCGCCGGTCGATGCAGCGGTCGTTCGACCTGTGGTCCTACGACGACGTCCGGACGAACGCCGCCGCCATCCTCGATCGCGTCAGCGACGGCACGATGCCGTGCGACACGCCGTGGACGCCCGAGCAGGTCGACGTGCTGCGCAGCTGGATCGACGCGGGCATGCCCGCCTGACGCCCGGCCGCCTGGCCCGGGCTAGCCGAGGCGCTCGGCGTCGACGATCCGCACGAGGTTGCGCAGTCGCGTGGCGCGCAGGATGCGCCGCAGCAGCGGCGAGACGTTCGTCATCACCAGGCGATGGCCGCGCTCCGCCTGGCGGTTGTGCATGGTCGCGATCAGGGCGAGTCCCTGCGCGTCGAGGAAGGTCACCTCGGCCAGGTCCAGGATCAGGAGGTCCGGCTCGTGCTCGGCGATCTCGGCGAGCCATTCCTGATGCAGCTGCGGCGCCACGGCGAGGTCGATCTCACCCTGCGGGTAGAGGCGGTGCTCGGCTGTCACAGACCCTCCCCGGAGCGCAGAACATCGAAGACCAGCTCTCCGAATGTACCCATGGTGAGCTTTGCCGCCGGCTCGGCAACGTGAGACGCCCCCTCGAGGAGGGTCACGACTTGCCGGTGCGGATGCCGGCGCGTTGACTCGCGACCATGCGCTACGCGGAGGTGCCCACCAGCCGGCGGATCTCGAGGATCGGTCTCGGCACCTGGCAGTTCGGGTCACGGGAATGGGGCTACGGGCCCGGCTATGAGAAGCGCACCCGCGCGATCGTGCAGCGCGCCCTCGACTGCGGCATCACCCTGTTCGACACCGCCGAGGTCTACGCCTTCGGGCGCAGCGAGCGGCTGCTCGGGGAGGGGCTCGGCGACCGTCGCGACGAGGCGTTCGTGGCGACCAAGATCCTCCCGGTGCTGCCGGTGTCGGCTGTCGTCCAGCAGCGTGCGGTGGCGAGCGCGGCCAGGCTCGGCCTGCGGACGATCGACCTCTACCAGGTGCACCAGCCGAACCCGGTGGTCCGCGACGGGACGACGATGGCCGGCATGCGGCGGCTGCAGGAGGTCGGCCTGGTCGAGCACGTCGGCGTCAGCAACTACGGGCTTCGCCGCTGGCAGGAGGCGGAGCGGGCGCTGGGGTCCCCGGTGCTGTCGAACCAGGTGCAGTACAGCCTGGCGCACCGCGCCCCCGAGGACGACCTGCTGCCGTACGCCGCCGACCACGGCCGCCTGGTCATCGCCTACAGCCCGCTCGCCCAGGGGCTGCTCTCCGCCCGCTACGACGCCGCGAACCCACCGTCGGGCTCGGTCCGGCGGATGAACCCGCTGTTCCTTCCCGGGAACCTCGAGCTCGCCGGCCCGCTCCTCGCGGCCCTGCGCGAGGTCGCCGACGCGCACGGCGCCACGCCGTCCCAGATCGCCCTCGCCTACGTCGTGCACCACTCGTACGTCGTCGCGATCCCGGGGGCGTCGAGCGTCGAGCAGGTCGAGGCCAACGCGGCGGCCGGCGACATCGTGCTCGGAGCCGACGAGTATGCGGCTCTGCGCGCGGCCGCCTCCCGGTTCGCCCCCCTCACCGGCGCCCGGGCCGTGCCGAAGCTGCTGGCGGCCCGGGTCGGCCGATGACGGATCAGGCGACCGAAGACGAGGCCGCGTGGCGGGCTGAGATCGACGCCGCCCGATGACGGATCAGGCGACCGACGCCGTGTAGATCGCCGAGATCGAGGCGTCCAGGGCGGCGTCGAAGTCCTCGTCGCTCTGCTGGCGGGTGAGCCCCTCCGTCAGCGCCCGGGAGAAGCTGGCGATCAGCCCCGGGTTCCGCGCCAGCAGCTCGTCGGCCTGCTCGCGGCTGTAGCCGCCGGAGAGCGCGACGACCCGCAGGATGCGGGGGTCGGCCATGAGATCGGCGTAGAAGCCGTCGCGGGTGGGGATCGACAGCTTGAGCATGATCTGGCGGCCCTGTGGCATCGAGCCGAGCCGCTCGACGATGCCGGCCTTCAGCAGTTCCTCGGCGTCCGCCTTGTCCGCGATGGTGATGTCGACCTCGGGCTCGAGGATGGGCACGAGCCCCGCGTCGAGGATCCGCAGCCCGTACTCGAACTGCTGGTCCAGCGCGGCGCCGATCCCGGCCGGGTTCGCAGCCTTGACGACCGAGCGCATCTTCGTGCCGAACACCCCCTCGCGGACGGCGTCCGCGAGCAGCGGGTCGAGCTTCGTCATGGGCTTCATGAGCTGCGCCCCGTCGGACTCCTCGGCCAGGCCCTGGTCGACCTTGACGAACGGCACGACGTGCTTGTCCTCCCACAGGTACTGCACCGTGGGCTTCCCGCTGATCCGCCGGCGCATCGTCTGCTCGAAGAGGATCGCCCCCAGCACCCTGTCGCCGTCGAACGCCCGGCTGGTGACGATGCGGCTCCTCATCTCGTGGATGAGGTCGTACATCTGCTCGTCGCCGGTGTACTCGGACTCCTGGATGCCATAGAGGCGCAAGGCCTTCGGCGTGCTGCCGCCGCTCTGGTCGAGCGCCGCGATGAATCCCTTGCCGGTCGCCATCTTCTCGCGCTGCGATGCGTCCATCTCGCTCCTCCTCCTGATCGGCGCGCCCATTGTCGTCCCGTCACTCAGGGCCGCGCTCCCAGCGTGTACCGCACGTCCTGGGTCAGTGTCAGCGGGCCGCCGCCGCTCAGGTCGCGCGCGAGATCGGCCAGCTGCCCACGGACGGTCCCGCGGGCGTCCTCGGGCACCGCCTCCCACATCGCCCGCTGCCCGTGTGACCAGGTGAAGGTCAGGTACTGCTCGGTGTCGCGGAAGACGGCCTCGACGGTGCGGTGCTCGGTGCGCACGCCCTGCAGGCCGGCGCCGCGCAGCAGGTCCTCCACCCCCTCGTCCGAGGCGAACGGGCCGCGCGCCCCGCTGGTGCGCGCGTCGAGCATCTGCGGCGGGAGGTAGGGCGTGAACACGTCGTCGAACGACTGCCAGCGCTCGTCCTGCCGGCCGAACGTCGAGACGCCCAGGCGGCCGCCGCTCACGAGCAGCTCCGTCCAGGCCCGCAGCGCCACGGCTGGGTCGGGGAGGAAGAACACGACCAGCGACGACGCGACGACGTCGAACGACGCCGACGGCAGCGCGGGGTCGCTCGCGTCCGCGAGCCGGATCTCGACCTGTGGCAGGTCGGCCAGATCGACGGCGGTGAGCTCGACCATCCGCGCGGACAGGTCGATGCCCAGCACGTGGCCGTCGCCGCCGACCGCGCGGGCGAGCGGCAGGGTGGCCGCACCACGGCCGCAGCCGATGTCGAGGACGCGCTCACCGGCTCGCGGCGCCAGCTCGTCGACCAACCCCTGCGCGATCGGCCGGAACCACTCGACGCCGACCTCGTCGTAGGTGCCGGCGGAGCGGTCGAACAGGCCGGCGACACGCGACGACGCAGAGGTCATGCGCTCACCCTGGCACGCGGCGGGCATGCCCCGGGCGATCACGCCCTGATCGGACCGCTCGAAGCACGGTCCGCTCAGCCCACCGGCATGCTCAGCAGCGTCGCGCTGTCGGTCTCGATCCGCAGCCAGGCGAGCCGGGACGCGGGGATGGTGGTGCTGCCGTCGAACGTCGCCGTCCCCTGAGTACGTCGCCTCCCAGCTGGCCGCCACCTCACGGTGACCGTCACGGTCGACCGCCACGAGGCGGCAGTGCTCCAGCGGTGGGACGCCGTCGAGCTGCAGTCGGCAGCGCCCGTGCCGGCGTCGCCCGGCCGCACCTCGACCCTGGCCTGGACGCCGCCCGCGGCGCCGGCGACGACCTGCACCGCCGGCCCCGTGACGGTCTGGATGACCGCGGCGGCCCCGGCGGTGCCGGCGCACGAGCACCGCGGCCGCGGCCACGCCCAGCAGGGCGCGGCGGCGGGTCCGCCGCCGCTCCACGGCCGCTGCGAGCAGCCGGTCGAACATCGCCTCCGACGGCGCGCCGCAGGGCTCGCGGTCTGCCCGCCCCCGGCGCGACGTCCTCCGCCGGGACCAGGGCGAGCAGGCGGGGCAGGCCGGAGACCTCGGCGAGCACCTGCCGGCACTCCGCGCAGCTGGGCAGATGCGCCTCGAGCTGCTAGCCGTTCGGGCTCGTCGAGCGTGCCGAGGGCGTAGGCGGCGACATCCATGGTGTGTGCGCAGCTCATGACGTCACCCCTCGTTCGGTAAGTGCCAGGCGCAAGGCCTGGAGGGCGTAGTGGGTCCGGGACTTCACGGTCCCGGCGGGACGCCGAGCGCGACGGCGGCCTCGGCGACCGTCCGGCCGCGCGAAGTACGTCTGCGCGAGGACCTCCCGATGCGCGAGGGTGAGGGCGGCGAGGGCGTCCGCGACGAGCCAGGCGTCGAGCGCGCGGTCCACGTCGTCGTCCTGGGCGGGAATCTGCGCAAGGACGGCATCCCCGTCACTCGACCTCGCTGCGGGCGCGCCAGCCGGCGACGATGCGCGTCGACCGCGAGCCGCCTGGCGACGGCGAACAGCCAGGGGCGCGGACCGGCCCCGGTCGCGCGCGAGCGCCTCCGGGTGGCGCCAGGCCCGCAGCAGCGTCTCCTGGACGACGTCCTCCGCGCGGCCCCGATCGCCGTCGACGAGGTGCAGCGCGTAGGAGAGCAGCGCCGGTGCGTGCTCGTCGAAGAGGGACCGGAGCAGGTCCTCGTCAGCCACGCTCGGCATCACTGCCCCCGATGCTGCCTGCTCAGGAGCCGCCGCGGCGCCCGCACGAGGACGGCTGCGCCCAGGCCCTCCACGACGAAGGTCTGCGGCACGAGCGGCGCGTCGAGGGTCTCGTGGAAGCCGAACGCGCCGATCGTGAGGCTCTGGACCAGCGCCCCGAGGGTGCCGAGCTGGAGCAGCGCGCCGGCCGCGCACGCGAGGGTGAACCAGCGCCCCGGTGCGACGAGTACGGCGATCGCGGCGGCGAGTGCCAACGCCGCGTCGAGTCGGAACAGCGGCCCGATCGTCGGTACGGTCGAGTAGCCGATGCTGTACAGGTGCTGGTGGATCCAGGCGGTGCCGAGCAGCAGGCCGGCGCCGACCACCCGCACCACCAGGCGGACGGCACGGGTGCGGGCGTACCGGCGCGACGATGTCTCGACGACGTGGGCTCTGGCCATGCCCCCAGCACGCATCCGGTGCCCGCCTGGTTCACCGTGCCCGCCATCGAACCGGATCGGTGCCGCGCGCGTGAGGTGACGTGAAGGCGTTCCCCGCTCCCCGGAGGTCACCGTGCCCGTCGCCGACCCGACCCGCCGCCAGGTCGTGACCGTCGTCACCGGGACGGCCGCGCTGGCCGCCCTCGCCGCGTGCGGCTCCGGCTCGTCGAGCTCGGCGGCCGCCGCCGCCCGCCTCCGGTGGCGCGCATCACCCCGCTGTCAGCGGTTCCGGTGGGCTCGGCGGTGGTCGGCGAAGGACGCCTCGGGGGCACCGATCGTCGTCTCCCAGCCCACGGCGGGCACTGTCGTGGCGTTCAGCGCGATCTGCACCCACATGGGGTGCACGGTGGCGCCGGCCGGGGCGCGCTTCGCCTGCCCCTGCCACGGCTCCATGTACGACGCCGCCACCGGGGCGGTGCTGAAGGGCCCGGCCCCGCAGCCACTGGCTAAGGTCGCCGTGCACGTGGACGGCGGCAACGTCGTCGCGGGCTGAACGCGAGCACCGCGGCTCACGGCACGACGGCCGCTCCCGTCACGCGGACCTGCTGGGGGATCGCGGTCGAGGCGGCGGCCGACTCGACCGCCGGCGCTGCCGGCAGGTGCAGAGCGAGCAGGGCGCCGCCCTCGGGTGCCTCGGCGGCGTTCGCCCAGCCGCCGTGGGCCCGCGCGATCGACTGCACCAGCGCGAGCCCGAGGCCTGTGCCGGGCTCGGTGCCCGGGGGGTGCCGGTGGTAGAACCGGTCGAAGACGCGGACGCGGTCGGCCGGTGGGATGCCCGGGCCCGAGTCGGCCACCTCGATCGTCACCTGGTCGCCGTCGCGACGGGTCGAGAGCCGGACGACCGCTTCGGGCGACGTGAACCGTACGGCGTTCTCGACGAACGCGTCCACCGCCTCCTCCAGCCGGTTGCGGTCGAGGTCGACGAACCCGACACCCTCGTCGGGGACGTTCACGACCCAGCGCCGGTCGACCGCCGCCCGCCAGCGCGAGCCGATGCTGGCCACCAGGTGGGCCACGTCGACGGGCTCCGCCGCAGGCCGTCGGTGGTGTCGAGGGTCTCCATCACCAGCAGTCGGCCGGCCAGCTCGCCGAGCCGCTTCAGCTGGTGCAGCACCTCGTCGGTGTCGGCGCGCAGAGCGGGGTCGTCGGAGGTGAGCCGCAGGAGCTCGACATGCCCCCGCGCGATGGTCACGGGCGTCCGGATGGCGTGCGAGGTGTCGCGGAGGAACTCGCGCTGGCGCTGCAGCCGCGAGCTCTCGAGGGCGGCGAGCTCCTCGACCCGGCGCTGCGCGGCGACGCGACGCAGGCCGTGCCAGACCGTGAACCCGAGGATCGCCGGCATGAGCACGATCTCGGAGAGCTCGTCGAGGTTGACGTCGCCCCGGACGTACTCGCGCACGAACACGGCGCCGGTCGCCACCGTGATGAGCGCGAGGATCAGCACGGAGGTCCCGGCCGGCCACAGCCGGAACCCGTAGACCAGGGCGAAGCTCACGAAGATCAGGTGATACGGGACCGTCATCCCGAAGGTCGCGAGCGACATGACCGCCAGCATGGCGAGGGCGAAGACGGCCCAGACCAGGTCGAGCGCGTGCAGCGAGCGGGTGCGCACGTCTCACGCCTCCCGCAGGACGTACCCGACGTTGCGTATCGTCTCGATGTTGAGGTCGCGCAGCTTGCCGCGGAGCCGGGCGATGGTCACGTCGACCACGTTGCTGCCCGGGTCGAAGGCGTAGCCCCAGACCTCGGACAGCAGCTCGGCGCGGGTGCAGACGGCGCCGGCGCGCCGCATCAGGTGCTGCACGAGGGCGAACTCGCGCTGGGACAGATCGACCTCGCGGATGCCGTTGGACAGGCGCCGGGTGCGCAGGTCGAGGCGGAGGCTGCCGCGGTGCAGCTCGGTCTCGGAGACGACGTCCGACGGGGCCGGGGCCGCCCGCAGCCGCAGCCGGACCCGCGCCAGCAGTTCGGAGACGGCGAAAGGCTTGGCCACGAAGTCGGCCGCCCCGGCGTCGAGGCAGCGGACCTTGCCCTCGACGTCGTCCTGCGCGGAGACGACCACGATCTTGCAGGCCGGGTCCTGCGCGGTCATGGCGGCGAGGACGGCGATCCCGGACAGGCCCGGCATGACGAGGTCGAGGACGACGAGGTCGGGGCGGTACTCGGCGGCGAGACGCAGCCCCTCGGCGCCGTCGTTGGCGGCCAGCACGGAGTAGCCGCTGGCCTCGAGAGCCCGCACGAGGAACCTGACGATGGCCGGCTCGTCATCGATCACCAGGACCTTGGCCATCGTCCCGTCCCCTCCCACCCACGGCGCGGCTCACGTGACCGTCATCACGCTTTCGACAGATCATCGACGAATCGCGGTACGTCGCGCATCGCCCGTACGCATGACGTTTGGATTGCGGTGTGTCACCTCGGAGTCATGATCTCGCTCAATGTCGCGGCTCGGTGACAGACGGTTGCGAATTCACCCTGTTGCTCATGGAAGACCCGTTGCCCACAGAAGATAGGGCCTGGAGGATCTTGGCGAAAGGGGTGGTCTCTTGCCCTTATGGGCCGTCCGCCCCGTCGCGTCCGGCCAGGGCCGGGGTGCGGAGCCGAAACGTCAGGCGCCGGCTCGCCCGGCGGTGGACGCCTCGCGGGCACGTCCCGGCACCACGGCGACGGGGCAGGCCGCCCGCTCGGCGACGTAGCGCGACACTGAGCCGAGCAGCGCCGCCCGCAACGGGCCGATGGCGCGGCTGCCGAGCACGACCATGCGCGCGCCGCGCGATGCCTCGACGAGAAGCCGCCCCGCGGCGCCCTCCAGCACCTCACCGGTGACGCGGACGCCGGAACCGTCGCGCACGACCGCCTTCACCACCCGGTCCTGTTCCGTCTCGGCGCGACGGTGCAGCTCCTCCGGGGTCACCGGTGACCCGAACTCCAGCACGCCCGGCTCGGACAGGACCCGTGGCCGGTCCATCCACGTGGTCACGACGTGCACCTCGTCACCGGTGCGTTCCGCCTCCTCGAGGGCGAAGGCCAGCGCGCCCTCGCTCTCGGGTGAACCGTCCACCCCGACGACGATCCGGGTCTGCGCTTCGCTCACTGCGGGCCTCCCGCCCGCGGCCGGATCTCGCGGCCGCTGATCTCCTCCGGCCGCAGGCGGATCCAGACGGCCGGCCCAGCGTCGAGGCCGGCCCACGCGCTGACCTCGAGCGCCTCGTAGCGGGCGACGTCCGCCGGGTCGTAGACCGGGCCGGCGACGCCCTTCACGAGGACGCTCCAGCCATGGTGGGTCCGGGTGTCGATGCCGTCGACCTCGAATGCCACCTTGCGCGCGTCCTCGGCGACCTGCAGCTTGCTCCCGTACGTCGTCCTGAAGACGACGTCCGTGCCGTCGAGGCCGTGGTTGACCGGGAGGATCACCGGGCTGCCGCTGTCGACGAAGGCGAGCCGCCCGACCGGCGTGGAGCGGAGCCGGTCCAAGCACTCTCGCAGGGTGAGGACATCGATGCCGCGGTGGTCGGCGGGCACCGGCCTGCCGGCGTGCGGGTCGGTGCTCTGGCTGGACATGGCGTCCCCCTCCGGGGCGGAAACCGTGCGGACGCCGTCCACGCTAGGCGCGGGGTGCGACACGTGGGCAGGGCCGAAGGTCACCCAGCCGGGCGGCGCCGACGGGAGACAGCTCAGGCGCTGAGCGGGATCCGGCGCCCGGTGACGATCTCGAGCCCGACCCGGACGACGATCTCGCGCTCGCCGCCCACCCAGCGCGGGAGCCGCGCCTGCAGCCGGGCGACGTCGCCCGGATCGGTCACCCGGCTCGAGCGGCCGGTCACCACGACGCTCCAGCCGCTGTGCAGGCTGCGGCTGACCTGGTCGACCTCGAACGCGACGACGGTGTCGACGGCGTTGCGCGCGGCGCGCGAGCTCGCGGCCGTGCGCAGCACCACGGACTCGCCGTCGAGGAGGTAGGCGACCGGCACGATGGCCGGCAGGGACGCCGCGGTGAACACGAGCCGCCCGACGTCCTGGGTGGCGAGCAGTGCCAGGCACTGGGCGCGGGTCAGTTCGGCCAGGCCCTCGCCGTCGAGGGCCGCGTCGGACGCCAGCCGGGCGGCCGGCAGGCCCGAGCGGGTTGGGTCGGGAGGCGTCACGGGTCGACCTTTCGCAGGGCGCGCCCGGGAGCGGGCAGGCCGTGGACCCGACGCTAGGCGCAGCCCGGCGCCTGCCGCCGGGGTGGATCGGCCTTCGAACCCGGGACCAAGGTCCCGCATCGCACCCTCAGAACGGGGGAAGGCGTCGCACCTGGGTCACCGGGAGGCTCGGAGCGGATCGGCGGGGCGGCGGCCGCCGAGGCGGCGGGTCAGCTCCGACGCGGCGACCGTCGCCGCACGGGCCAGACGCTCGCGGCCGGCGTCGTCGACGTCCGCCGCGGTGAACGTCACCGCGAGGCCGGCGACCGGCAGGCCGGTGTGATCCCGCGCCGCGACGGCCACCGACGCCAAGCCCGGGGTCACCTCGCCGTCCTCGCCGGCGTGACCCTCCGCGCGCACCGCCACGAGCACCTGCCGCAACGCCGACAGCGACCGGGGGCCGACCCCGGTGCGGTCGACGAACGCCGTCGGCGAGGGGAACAGCGCCCGCACCTGCGCCGCCGGCAGGCCCGCGAGCATGGCCCGCCCGCTCGCCGTCAGGTGCGCGGGGAGCCGGACGCCGACGTCCGTCACCAGCGACTGCCGCCCGGGCGCGCGCTCCTCCACCACGTAGAGCACCTCCCGCCCGTGCAGGACCGCCAGGTGGGCCGACTCCCCGACCCGGTCGACGAGCCGCGCGAGCACCGGCCGCGCCAGCCGGGCGAGCGGCTCCTGCCGCATGAACGCCGTCCCCAGCTCGAGGGCGCCGACGCCGAGCCCGTACCGCCGCTCCTCCGGCAGGTGCACCGCGAGGCCGGCGTCGACGAGCTCGCGCAGGAGGTGGTAGACGGTCGAGCGGGGCAGGCCGAGCTCACGCACGAGCACCGCGGCCGGCACCGGCGCCGGCTGGCGGGCCAGCGCGCCGAGCACGGCCAGCACCTGCCGTGCCGCGGGGGCCACCACGACAGAAGTGTCTCGTATCCCAGACGGAATCGGGCGTTCGGTGCTCGCCGGGGTGACGCCGAGGGGAGTGCCATGGACGCATGGCGTTCGACATCGCACCGGCCGTGACCGAGGGGGCCACCCATGCCCCCGCCGATCTCGTGGTCGTCGGCACCGGCCCGGTCGACCCCGCGGACGTCGTCCGCGTCGCCCGGCACGGCGCCGGTGTGCGGCTCTCCGGCGAGGCACTCGCCGCGGTCGGCCGCAGCCGCGAGGTGGTGGAGCAGCTCGCCGGCGACGAGGCGCCGCACTACGGCATCTCGACCGGCTTCGGGGCGCTCGCGACGACGCGGAGATCCCGCCGCAGCGCCGGGCCCAGCTGCAGCGCAGCCTCGTCCGCTCGCATGCCGCGGGCGCCGGGGCCGAGGTCGAGCGCGAGGTCGTCCGCGCGCTCATGCTGCTGCGGCTGTCGACGCTCGCGACCGGCCGCACCGGCGTGCGGCCCTCGACCGCGCTCGCCTACGCCGCGATGCTCGACGCCGGCATCACCCCCGTCGTGCACGAGTACGGCTCGCTCGGCTGCTCCGGCGACCTCGCGCCGCTCGCGTCAGTGGCGCTCGCGCTGATGGGCGAGGGCGACGTGCGGGACGCCGCCGGCCGCCTCCTCCCCGCCGCGGAGGCGCTCGCCGCCGCCGGGCTCGCCCCCGTCGAGCTCGCCGAGAAGGAGGGCCTCGCCCTCATCAACGGCACCGACGGCATGCTCGGCATGCTCCTGCTCGCGCTGCACGACCTGCGGACCTGCTGCGCACCGCCGACGTCGCCGCCGCGATCACCGTCGAGGCGCTGCTCGGCACCGACGCCGTGTTCGCCGCCGACCTGCAGGCGCTGCGGCCGCACCCGGGCCAGGCGGCGTCCGCGGCGAACCTGCGGGCGCTGCTCGCCGGCAGCCCGATCATGGCGAGCCACCGGACGCCGGCGTGCACCCGCGTTCAGGACGCCTACTCGCTGCGCTGCGCCCCGCAGGTGCACGGCGCCGCCCGCGACACCCTCGACCACGCCGCCGCCGTCGCGGGTCGCGAGCTCGCCGCCGCCGTCGACAACCCGGTGGTCACCCTCGACGGACGGGTCGAGTCCAACGGCAACTTCCACGGGGCGCCGGTCGGCTACGTGCTCGACTTCCTCGCGATCGCCGTCGCGGACGTCGCCTCGATGAGCGAGCGGCGCACCGACCGCTACCTCGACGTGGCCCGCAGCCACGGCCTGCCGCCGTTCCTCGCGGACGACCCCGGCGTCGACTCGGGGCTCATGATCGCGCAGTACACGGCGGCCGGGATCGTCGCCGAGCTCAAGCGGCTGGCCGTGCCGGCGAGCGTCGACTCGATCCCGTCGTCGGCGATGCAGGAGGACCACGTCTCGATGGGCTGGGCCGCCGGCCGCAAGCTGCGCCGCGCCGTCGACGGGTTCGCGACCGTGCTCGCCGTCGAGCTCCTCGCCGCGGCGCGGGCGCTCGAGCTGCGCGCCCCGCTGGAGCCCGCCGCCGCGACCGGCGCCGTGCTGGGCGCCGTCCGAGCCCCGGGCGTGCCCGGCCCCGGCCCCGACCGCCACCTGGCCCCCGAGATCGCGGCCCTCGCGGACGCCGTCCGCGCCGGCCTGATCGTCGACGCTGCCCAGTCCGCCCTCGGCCACCCCCTGTCCTGACCGGCCCCCCCGTAACCCTGGCGGTGATCAAGGAATTCTCGGCCGGCACGACGTCGCCCGAGTTCTGCGACGCGGCCGAGAATTCCTTGATCACCGCGAAAGGAGACGACGACGATGATGATCGGTGCACGACCGGTGCGCGCGGCGCGCGGGACGCAGCTGAGCGCGCGGAGCTGGCAGACCGAGGCGCCGCTGCGGATGCTCATGAACAATCTCGACCCGGAGGTCGCCGAGCGGCCCGACGACCTCGTCGTCTACGGGGGCACCGGTCGCGCGGCGCGTGACTGGGCGAGCTTCGACGCGATCGTCCGCACCCTGCGGGGGCTCGAGGGCGACGAGACGCTGCTCGTGCAGTCCGGCCGGCCGGTCGGCGTGATGCGCACGCACGAGTGGGCGCCGCGCGTCCTCATCGCCAACTCCAACCTCGTCGGCGACTGGGCGACCTGGCCCGAGTTCCGCCGGCTGGAGCACCTCGGCCTGACCATGTACGGGCAGATGACCGCCGGGTCGTGGATCTACATCGGCACCCAGGGCATCCTGCAGGGCACCTACGAGACGTTCGCCGCCGTCGCCGCCAAGCGGTTCGGGGGACTCTCGCCGGCACCCTGACCCTGACCGGGGGGTGCGGCGGGATGGGCGGCGCTCAGCCGCTCGCGGTGACCCTCAACGGCGGCGTCTGCCTCGTCGTCGACGTCGACCCCGCGCGGCTCCGGCGCCGCGTCGAGACGCGCTACCTCGACGAGGTCGCCGGTGACCTCGACGACGCCGTCCGGCGGGCGCTGGCCGCGAAGAGCGAGCGGCGGGCCGTGTCGATCGGCGTCGCGGGCAACTGCGCGGAGGTCCTGCCCGAGCTGCTGCGGCGCGGCGTCGAGGTCGACGTCGTCACCGACCAGACGTCGGCGCACGACCCGCTGGCGTACCTGCCGGTCGGCGTCGCCCTCGAGGACTGGCACGACTACGCCGAGGCCAAGCCCGAGGAGTTCACCGACCGGGCGCGGGCGTCGATGGCCCGGCACGTCGAGGCGATGGTCGGCTTTCTGGACGCCGGCGCCGAGGTGTTCGACTACGGCAACTCGATCCGCGACGAGGCCCGCCAGGGCGGTTACGAGCGGGCCTTCGCGTTCCCGGGGTTCGTGCCGGCCTACATCCGGCCGCTGTTCTGCGAGGGCAAGGGCCCGTTCCGCTGGGCCGCCCTCTCCGGCGACCCGGCCGACATCGCCGCCACCGACCGCGCGGTGCTCGACCTCTTCCCCGACAACGACCACCTGCGCCGATGGATCCGGGCGGCGGGGGAGCGGGTCGCGTTCCAGGGCCTGCCGGCCCGGATCTGCTGGCTGGGCCAGGGCGAGCGCGACCGCGCCGGGCTGCGCTTCAACGAGATGGTCGCCTCGGGCGAGATCTCCGCACCGCTCGTCATCGGCCGCGACCACCTCGACACCGGCTCGGTGGCGTCGCCGTACCGCGAGACCGAGGCGATGCTCGACGGCTCCGACGCGATCGCGGACTGGCCGCTGCTCAACGCCCTGGTGAACACGGCGAGCGGCGCGACGTGGGTGTCGATCCACCACGGCGGCGGCGTCGGCATCGGCCGCTCCCTGCATGCCGGCCAGGTCACCGTGGCCGACGGCACGCCGCTGGCCGCGGCCAAGCTCGAGCGCGTGCTGACGAACGACCCCGCGATGGGGGTGATCCGGCACGTCGACGCCGGCTACGACCGCGCCGTCGAGGTCGCCGAGGCGGCCGGCGTCCGGGTCCCGATGCGCGAGGGCTGAGCGCCCGGGCCCTCCCCGGGACGTTCGGCCCTGACATCGCACGCCGCGCCGCGGTCGACTGGAAGGGCAACCGCGAGCAGGAGGCCCTCATGTCGCTCCCGGCGCTGCGTCAGGCGCCCGACAGCTACGTCCACCTGTACTGGCTCCCGCTCGGGGCGGGGGGCTGGTTCGTCCGCCGGAACGGGCGGCTCTTCGAGACCGTCGCGGCACGGTGGCGACACCGCCCTCCACTGGACCTCTACCACTCGGCCCTCGACGTGAGGGTGCCGGAGGGCCGGTTCGTGATCGAGCAGGCCCCGGTCCCGAGCGGCGACCCCGCCGCCCGCGGCGTCGCAGCGGTGGGTCCGGTCGGGCTGCGGCCGCTGGGGCGGCTGCGCATCTTCAGGTACGAGGTGCGGTGCTGGCGGGACGGCGCCATCCCCGACGTCGCGGAGGCCGTCGAGAGCCCGCGACTGCTGACGGACGACGCGGCGACCGCCCGGCGGCTGCTCGACCTCGTGCCGCGGGTGCCCACGCCCGTCTGGGGCCGCGACGAGCTCGAGGCGGGGGAGATGTGGAACTCGAACGCGATCGTGGCCTGGCTGCTGACCACGGCCGGCATCGACGCGCGCGCCGTCCGGATGCCCGGCGGCGGCCGCGCACCGGGCTGGGACGCCGGGATCGCGGTGGCGCGCCGCGCGCCGAAGGAAACGACACCGCCCGTCGCCGGGACCACCTCGTCGGCACCCTGGCGATCTCTTCAGACGGTCGAACGGTGAGGGGTACCGCCCGGCGGCCCCACCGGATTGACTGTGCCCACGCACGGCCCACCTGCCAGGAGGACACATGACGACGACGTCGTACGCCAGTGGGATCTCCACCACGCCGCTCCTGGGCGAGACGATCGACGCCAACCTGGCGAAGGCCGTCCAGCGGTTCGGCGACCGCGAGGCCCTCGTCGACGTCGCCTCCGGACGCCGCCTGACGTACGCCGACCTCGACGCCGAGGTGGAGAAGGTGGCGCGGGGCCTGATGGCCCGCGGCGTCGCGAAGGGCGACCGGGTCGGGATCTGGGCGCCCAACACCGTCGAGTGGTTCCTCGTGCAGTACGCGACCGCGCGGATCGGCGCGATCCTCGTCAACATCAACCCGGCCTACCGGACCCACGAGGTCGGCTACGTGCTCGGCCAGGCGGGTGTCGCCACTCTCGTCTCGGCCCCCTCGTTCCGCAGCAGCGACTACCGCGCCATGGTCGACGAGGTCCGGGCCGACCTGCCCACCCTGCGGGACGTCGTCTACCTGGGGGAGGAGAGCTGGCACCGGCTGCTCGCGGACGGCGCCGCCGTCGACGACGCCGCCGTCGAGGAGCGGGCGGCATCACTCGGCTTCGACGACGCGATCAACATCCAGTACACCTCGGGCACGACGGGCTTCCCCAAGGGCGCGACCCTGTCGCACCACAACATCCTCAACAACGGCTACATGGTCGGCGAGGTCTGCGGCTACAGCGAGCACGACCGCATCTGCGTGCCCGTACCCTTCTACCACTGCTTCGGCATGGTGATGGGCAACCTGGCGAGCACCAGCCACGGCGCGTGCGTCGTCATCCCGGCGCCGGGGTTCGACCCGGCCGCGACGCTGGCGGCGGTGCAGGCCGAGCGGTGCACCAGCCTGTACGGGGTGCCGACGATGTTCATCGCCGAGCTGGCCCTGGCGGACTTCGCCGACTACGACCTGACCTCGCTGCGCACCGGGATCATGGCCGGCTCGCCCTGCCCGGTCGAGGTCATGAAGCGCGTGATCAGCGACATGCACATGGAGGGCGTCACCATCTGCTACGGGATGACCGAGACGTCGCCGGTGTCGACGCAGACGCGCGAGGACGACTCCCTCGACCGCCGCGTCTCGACCGTCGGCCGCGTGCACCCGCACCTCGAGGTCAAGGTCGTCGACCCGCTGACCCGCCTGCCCGTGCCCGTCGGCGAGCCCGGGGAGCTCTGCACCCGCGGGTACTCCGTGATGATCGGCTACTGGGACGAGCCCGCGAAGACCGCCGAGGTGCTGAGGAACGGCTGGATGCACACGGGCGACCTCGCCACCCTCGACGCCGAGGGCTACGTCAACATCGTCGGCCGGATCAAGGACATGGTCATCCGCGGCGGCGAGAACGTGTACCCGCGCGAGGTCGAGGAGTTCCTCTACAGCCACCCCGACATCGTCGACGTCCAGGTGATCGGCGTCCCCGACGCGAAGTACGGCGAGGAGCTGATGGCGTGCGTCCGCCTGCGCGAGGGCGCCGAGCCGGTCACGATCGAGGCGCTGCGCGCGTTCTGCGCCGGCAAGCTCGCGCACTACAAGGTGCCGCGGTACGTACGGATCGTCGAGGACTTCCCGATGACCGTGACCGGCAAGGTCCGCAAGGTCGAGATGCGTGAGCAGGCCGTCGAGCTGCTCGGCTTGCAGGACGCCGCCTCGGCACGGCACGCCTGACCACCGCCTCCGCAGCGATCCGGCAAGGTACGAGGGTTGCCCGAGCAGAGGAGCTGACGGCCGGTGCGGAATCGCGTCCACCTCATCACGTACGCCGACCGCCTGGCCGCCGACCTGCCGGCGCTGCGCGACCTGCTGACCGGCCCGCTCGACGGCGTCTTCGGCGGGGTTCACGTGCTCCCCTTCTTCAGGCCCTACGACGGCGCCGACGCCGGTTTCGACCCGGCCGACCACCGCGAGGTGGATCCGCGACTGGGTACCTGGGCGGACGTCGCCGCCCTCGCGGACGCCGGCGAGACCGTGGTCGACCTGATCGTCAACCACGTCTCGGCCGACTCGCCGTGGTTCCGCGACGTGCTGGCCCGCGGCGACGCGTCGCCGTCCGCCGGGATGTTCCTCACGTACGGATCGGTCTTCCCCGGCGGGGCCCGCGAAGAGGAGCTGCTCACGCTCTACCGCCCGCGACCCGGCCTGCCCTTCACCCCGATGCGCCTGGGCGACCGCCGCCGGCTCGTCTGGACGACCTTCACGCCGATGCAGGTCGACCTCGACGTGCGCTCACCGCAGGCGGAGGCCTACATCGGCGAGGTGCTCGAGCTGCTCGCCGCGCACAGGGTGACCATGGTCCGGGTGGACGCGGTCGGCTACGCGGTCAAGACCCCCGGCACCACCTCGTTCATGACGCCCGAGACGTTCGCGTTCATCGGCGAGCTGACCGGCCGGATGCGTGCGCTCGGCCTCGAGGTGCTCGTCGAGGTCCACTCCTACTACCGCCGGCAGATCGAGATCGCGGGCCGGGTCGACCGGGTCTACGACTTCGCCCTCCCGCCGCTGGTGCTGCACGCGCTGCACACCGGCGATGCCGAGGCCCTCGTGAGCTGGCTGGCGATCCGGCCGGTGAACTGCGTGACGGTGCTCGACACGCACGACGGCCTCGGCGTCGTCGACGTGGGGGCCGATCCGGAGGATCCGCAGAACTCGCCCGGGCTGCTCACCCCGGCGCAGATCCACGACCTGGTCGAGGCGGTCCACGCGGCGAGCGGTGGCACGAGCCGGCTCGCCACCGGGGCGGCCGCGAGCAACGTGGACCTCTACCAGGTCAACTGCACCTACTACGACGCCCTCGGCCGCGACGACGCGAAGTACCTGCTCGCGCGCCTGATGCAGTTCTTCGCGCCGGGCGTCCCGCAGGTCTACTACGTGGGGCTGCTCGCCGGCGTCAACGACGTCGACCTACTGCGGCGGACGGCGGTGGGGCGCGACGTCAACCGGCACCGGTACACGCCGGCCGAGATCGAGGCCGCCCTCGAGCGGCCCGTCGTGCGCGGAATGCTGGCGGCCATCCGCTTCCGCAACGCCCACCCGGCCTTCGCCGGCACGTTCGCGAGCGGGGCCGGCGAGCGCCCCGGGCAGCTGTGGATGGAGTGGTCGGACGGCGCCGCGCGGGCCCGGCTCGAGGCGATCCCGGGGGAGGGTGCGTGGACCGTGACCTTCACCGCCCCGGACGGCGCCGTCCGCACCACCTCTGACGCTCTGGAGCTGGCCGGGGTTGCGGTCACACCGTGATCGGGGCCGGCAGCAGCGCTGCCAACTCGGCGTCGACGGCGTCCGCGAGGTGCCGCGCGTCGGGGACGAGACGAGCGTCCGCCGCGACGCCGATCCGGACGGTCCCGTCGTAGCTGAAGAGGCTCACGCCGACGCCGACGTCCGCCGCTTGCGGCACCCAGAAGGCGACCCCGGCGACGCGCACCCCGGCGAGGGACCGCGGCCGGCGTGGCCCCGGCACGTTGGTGACGATCGCGGTGGCCCGTGAGCCCAGCAGCCGGACGAACACCGTACGGACGCTGCCCGGCAGCAGACCGAGGACGCCGATCAGCACGAAGCTGGCCACGGGGACGGGCGAGCGCTTGGCCCGGCGGGTCGCGTCGGCGACCGCGAGCACGCGTGCGTGCGCGTCCGGCTCGGCGACGGGCAGCCGCAGCGGGAGCAGGCCGAAGCGGTTGCCCACCCGGTGCCCGGCGGCGCCTGCCGCGCCGACGTCGACGGGCACGTACACCCGGACCTGCCGGGGCAGCGGCGAGGGCTCCTCGCCGTCGGCGGGCCGGCGGACCGGGTGATCGAGGGCATGCTCGGCGAGGTAGCGGCGCAGTCCGCCGGCGACGGCGGCGAGCAGGACGTCGTTCACCGTCGCGCCGAACGCCTCCGCGGCCGCCTTGACGTCGGCCAACGGCCGGGGCGACGCCCAGGCCGCGACCTTGTCGGGGCCGAGGGAGCCGCGCACGGGCGTGGCCGGCTCCGGCGACAGCAGGAGCAGCCGCGCGGCGGTGACGGGGACGGCCAGGGCCAGCCCGACGGCTCCCGCGAGCCGGTCGCGCAGGCCGGGCGGCCGCGGCGACTCGCCCTGCCCGGGGCCGGCGTCGTCGGCCGGCTCCTCGACCCCGTCGGTCAGCTCCAGCAGCAGGCGTACCAGCGCCGCGCCGTCGGCCAGGCAGTGGTGCAGGCGGGCGACGACGACCGACGTCGGCGCCGACGCCGGCGATGCGCGGTAGCCGTCGACGAGCAGCATCCGCCACGGCGGTCCGGGAGCCGTGTCGAACCCCTCGGGCAGCAGCCGGCCCACGAGTTCCTCGAGGGCGGCGTCACCCGCCCCTGCCAGGTCGACCCGCTCCACGTGGCGCCGGACGTCGAAATCGGGGTCGGGCTCCCAGTGCGGCAGGTCGAACGGAACCCGGGACGGCCGGATCAGGGATCGGAAGCGTGGGTACCGGTCCGCCAGGCGTTCGGCGAGGACCCGCTGCAGTTCGGCCTCGTCGAGCCGGCCGTCGAGCCACACCACCGCGGTGACGACCATCCGGTTCTCGGGACGGTCGAGCCGGAGCCACGTCGTGTCGGCGGGGCTGAGGCGGGCGGTGGGCACACGCGCAGCATCGCAGCCTCCGGCCGCCCCCACCCGGCAGAACCGGGGTCTCTAACCGATGCTGCCCTCGTCCTGCCCGGACTCGGTCGTGTGTGGGGCGCGGGGGTCGGCGACCCCGGACGACCGCGCCCAGACCTGGGCCGGCTGCGTGACGGGACCAGGGGTACCGGCACCGCCGTCGGTGCCGCCGTCCGTGTCGCCGCGGTCCGTGCCGCCGTCGTCCGTGGTCCCCTCGGGGCGGTCGCCGGCGCGACCGGTCGTCGTCCCCCCGGTCAGGAGCGGGCCCTCGGCGGTCGAGCGCGCCGAACCGGCGTCGACGCCCTCGCGCTCGACCAGGCTGCCGTCCTCGGGGTCGGTGCTCGTCGTCATGATGACCCCCATGCCCGCTCGGCCGCGTCCGCACACCCCCCGGCTGGCCCGTGCCTCGTCCTGACCTGCTCCGTCCGCCGCGCGGCGACATCGTCTACACCCCGCCGGGCACAACGGGCCGGGCGCGGTCCGCGGTACGACCGGCCGACGCACCTCGAGCAACGGCATCCTGAGCCAGGCCCAGGAGCTGATGGCGGACGCCGTCAACGCCGAGCAGGCCTTCTTCGCCACCGCCGGCAGCTCGCTGTCGGTCAAGACGGCGATGCTGTCCGTGGCGGCGCACGGCGACGAGCTGCTCGTCGCGCGCAACATCCACAAGAGCGTGGTCTCCGGGCTGGTGCTCGCGGGCATCAGCCCGGTCTGGGTGGAGCCGTCGTGGGACGCCGAGTTCGAGGTGGCGCACCCGCCGACGGTCGAGGCCGTCGAGCGGGCCTGGGCGGCGCACCCCGACGCCAAGGGGATGCTCTACATCAGCCCGACCGACTACGGGGCCTGCGGCGGCGCGGGAGGGGATCAACGGCATCGACGGCCTGCACGCGACCACGGTCGACGAACTGCTCGCGCGGCCTGGCGTCGCCGAGGTCGATCCCTACCACGTGCTGATCGAGGTCGCCGGCCTCGGGATCACCGGCTACCAGGCCGCCGACTGGCTGCGCGCGGAGCACGGCGTCGGGGTGGGGCTGTCCGACCATCGGCGGGTCGAGGCCCTGATCACGCACGGCGACGACGACTCGACCGTCCAGCGACTCCTCGCCGCGCTCGCCGACCTCGCACGCCGCGCCGGTGAGCTCGAGAAGGGCGCGAGGGTGCGGATCCCCAGCCCGGAGCACCTCGACCTCGAGACGGTGATGTTGCCGCGCGACGCGTTCTTCGGCCCGACCGAGGTCGTGCCGGTCGAGCAGGCCGCGGGCCGTATCGCCGCCGAGCTGGCCACGCCCTATCCGCCCGGGGTGCCCGTGCTCGTCCCGGGCGACCTGATCACCGCCGAGGCGCTCGACTACCTCCGCTCGGGCGTCGACGCCGGCATGCAGCTGCCCGACCCGACCGACCCCAAGCTCCAGAAGGTCAAGGTCGTCGCGCGGCGCTGACCGGATCGGCGACACGCCGTCGAGCGGCGGTCCACGCCGCGTGAGCGGCGCGCCCAGCATCATCGACCTCGTGATGCGCGGCACCCACCACCTGCTCGGGCTCTCGGCCGGTCTCGCCGTCGCGGCGGCGTCCGGGTGGGGGTGGCCGCAGGCGACGTGCGCCGCCGTGGTCGCCGGTGTCACGGCCGCGGGCCCGGCGTCCCCCGACATCGACCAGTACCGCGGCTGGCGCCGGCTCGACCGGTGGGTCCCCGACGAGCTGCTGGGCGCGGGCGGCCCGCTGCAGCACCGGGGCATCTCGCATTGGTGGGGGCTGCCCGCCGCGGCCTCGCTGCTCCCGCCGCTGCTGCCGAGCGCCGTCCAGTGGGTCGGATGGTGCCTCGTCGTCGGCTGGCTCAGCCATCTGCTCGGCGACCTGGCCTTCGGGCGCCCCGACCCGTTCTCGGGCCGCGGCCCGGGCATCCCGATCTGGCCGTGGTGGGGTCATGTCGGCGTCGGGCTCGACACCGGCGGCTGGCTCGAGGGCCTGACCGCGGGGATCGTGCTGCCGGCGGCCCTGCTCTGGCAGTCCTGGGACGCCGTCGCGCCAGTGGTCACGCCGCTGCTGGCCCTGCCGTAGCAGCGCGTCCGCCGGTACGGCCCGCCGCGGACCGGCCCGGCGCCGGGGTCAGCGGACCGCCGGCCGACCCACCGCCGGAGCGAGCTCGCGCCCCGTCGCGGGCGCGTCGACCGGGACGACCCGCTTACCGAGGGGGAAGAGCCCGACCAGGGCCAGCTTGAACAGGGCGATCCCGAACGGGATCCCGATGATCGTGACGCAGTAGGCGATGCCGGCGGCCACGTGGAGCAGTGCCAGCCACCAGCCGGCGAACAGGAACCAGACCACGTTGCCCAGGGCGGACGGCACGCCCGCGCCCGGGGCGCGCACCGTGGTGCGGCCGAAGGGCCACGCCGCGAAGGCCGCCAGGCGGAACGACGCGATGCCGAAGGGGATCGTGACGACGAGCAGGCAGGCCACGACCCCGGCGAGCAGGTAGGCGAGCGCCAGCAGCCAGCCGTGCAGCACGAACCAGACGATGTTGAGTACCAGCCGGATCGCGTCCACGAGGACCTGACGAACGGTGGCCGGACCGGGTTCCGCCGGACCGTGGCGGTGGCCGAAGCGGACGGCGACCGTGACAGCGGCGGCGACACGGGGCCGCGCAGCCCCTACGAGCTGCTCACCGGTGACGACGAGCCGCCGCAGGCCGACGACGGCGAGAGCGTGGGAGCATCCGACCGGGACGCGGACGTCCGTCGATCCCGCTGACCCGGCGGGAGCCGAGGGAAGAAGGGGCGACCCTGGCGGGTTACCGCCTACGTAGTTCATACTTCAACTACACGGGTCGTAGCTCCTCGGAAGGACCATCGCCATGCCCGCCGTGACCGTCGACAACCCGCTCACGCTACCGCGCGTCCCCCGGCCGCGCCCGGCGCCACGCCACGCCGCGTGCTGGCCGTGACGACCGCGCCGCGGGGATACGAGGGTGAGGGCTTCCCCGTGCGGCGGGCGTTCGCCGGCGTGAGCCAGCGCGCGCTCGACCCGTTCATCCACATGGACCAGATGGGCGCGGTCGAGTACGCGCCGGGCGAGCCCAAGGGAACGCCGTGGCACCCTCACCGCGGCTTCGAGACCGTGACGTACATGATCGACGGCGAGATGGCCCACCAGGACTCGCACGGCGGCGGCGGCCTGATCACGAACGGTGACACGCAGTGGATGACGGCCGGCGCGGGCATCCTGCACATCGAGACCCCGCCCGAGCACCTCGTCATGAGCGGCGGGCTCTTCCATGGGCTGCAGCTGTGGGTGAACCTGCCGAAGGCGCAGAAGTTCGCGGCTCCGCGCTACCAGGACATCACCGCCGGCAAGGTGGCGCTGCTGGCGAGCGAGGACGGTGGCGCGCTCGTGCGCGTCATCGCCGGTGAGGTGGGTGGCCACGCGGGGCCGGGGTCGACGTACACGCCGATCACGCTCGTGCACGCCACCATCGCCCCGGGAGCCACCCTGACGCTGCCGTGGCGCACCGACTTCAACGCGCTCGTGTACGCGCTGTCGGGTGACGGCACCGTCGGCACCGAGGGCGCGTCGATCAGCGGCGGGCAGCTCGCCGTGCACGGCGCCGGTGACACCCTCGTGATCGCGGCCGATGCCCGGCAGGACGCGCGGCACCCCGCCGGCCTCGACGTCTACGTCCTCGGTGGCCGGCCGATCCGCGAGCCCGTCTTCGCCTACGGCCCGTTCGTCATGAACACCCGGCAGGAGGTCGTGCAGGCCTTCGAGGACTACCAGGCCGGCCGGCTCGGCGTCGTCCCGGCGGAGCACGCTCACGAGGGCGTGGACGTGTCGAGCGACGACCGGAGCAACGACCCCACGGCCTGACCCCACCGGGCACTCCCCGACCTGTGGTGTCTTTTCGTGCGTCCCAAGGGACCGAAAGCACGAAAAGACACCACACGTCGCGAAGGGACTGAGGCAGGAGCCGCATCTGCGGCTCCTGCCTCGCCGTTCTGCCGCAGGTGCGGCTATCGTTCCCGCCATGCCGCTCTACCGCGTGCGCGAGGCCGCCCAGCTGCTCGGGGTCAGCGACGACACCGTCCGCCGCTGGGCCGACTCCGGCCGGCTCCCGACGACCCGCGACGCGTCCGGCCGCACCGTCGTCGACGGCGCCGCACTCGCCCGCCTCGCGGGGGAGGTCGCCGCCACGGCGCCAGATGCCGCCACGGTGCCCGTGGTCCGTGAGTCGGCCCGCAACCGGCTCACCGGTCTCGTCACGCGCGTCGTCCGCGACACCGTGATGGCCCAGGTGGAGCTCCAGTGCGGGCCCTACCGCATCGTCTCGCTGCTGAGCCGCGAGGCGGCGGACGAGCTCGGGCTCGAGCCCGGCGTCGTCGCGGTCGCCGCGGTCAAGTCCACCAACGTGGTCGTCGAGGTCCCCGAGCACCGGGGCGAAGGGTGAAGCACGTGCGCGGCGTCCTCGTCCTCGCGGCCGTTGCCGCACTTGCCCTCGCCGGCTGCGGCAGCTCGAGCGCCGGCGGGTCGACGGCCGCCACGGGCGCCGCCGGTGCCGGCGCGTCGAACAGCCTGAGCGGCGGCATCACCGTCCTCGCCGCCGCCTCCCTCAAGGAGTCGTTCACGGCGATCGGCAGGGCCTTCGAGGCCGCCAACCCCGGCACGAAGGTCACCGTGAGCTTCGGGGCGAGCTCGGCACTGGCGCAGCAGATCATCCAGGGCGCGCCTGCCGACGTGTTCGCCTCGGCCGCGCCGAAGAACATGCAGCAGGTGATCGACGCCAAGGCGGCGGACGCCGCGAGCGACTTCGCCAGGAACGTGCTCGAGATCGCCGTTCCTCCCGCGAACCCGGGCAAGGTCGCCGCGCTCGCCGACCTCTCCGGGCCGAACGTCAAGGTGGCGCTCTGCCAGCCCCAGGTGCCCTGCGGGGCGCTCGCGCAGAAGGTCCTCGCCAACGCCGGGGTGACGGTCAAGCCGGTCACCCTCGAGCAGGACGTGAAGTCGACGCTCACCAAGGTCCAGCTGGGCGAGGCGGACGCCGCCCTCGTCTACGTCACCGACGTCACCTCGGCCGGCGGCGCCGTGAAGGGGATCCAGATCCCCGCCGACGTCAACGCCGCGACCACCTATCCGATCGCCGACCTCACCGACTCGAAGAACCCCGCTCTCGCCAAGGCCTTCGTCGCCTTCGTGCTGTCACCCCAGGGCCGGGCCGAGCTGGCGAAGGTGGGCTTCCAGGCACCGTGACCGCAGCCGTCTCCGACCGGGGAGCACCGGCGGCGGGTCGCGCGGGGAGGGGGCGCGCGGCCCGCCGTCCGGTGCCCTGGCCGCTGGCGCCGTTCGCCGTCGTCGCCGTCGCCTTCCTGGGCCTGCCGCTCGTCGGGCTCGTCGGCGAGGTGGCGTGGCGCGACCTGCCGCAGCTGCTGACGTCGCCGGAGGCGCTCACCGCGCTGCGGCTGTCGCTGGTCTGCTCGCTGTCGGCGACAGTCCTGGCCGTCGTGTTCGGGCTGCCGCTGGCCTGGATGCTCGCCCAGGGCGGCGGCCCGGTGGTCGCCCTCGTGCGCGGCGTCGTGACCCTGCCGCTCGTGCTTCCGCCGGTCGTCGGCGGCCTGGCCCTGCTGCTGACCTTCGGCCGCCGCGGCCTGGTCGGCAGCTACCTCGAGCAGTGGTTCGGCGTCTCGCTGCCGTTCACGACAGCCGGGGTCGTCGTGGCCGAGACCTTCGTGGCGATGCCGTTCCTCGTGGTGACGCTCGAGGGTGCCTTCAGGTCTGCGGACGCCCGCCTCGAGGAGGCCGCGGCCACCCTGGGCGCGAGCCGCCTGGTGGTGCTGCGCACCGTGACCCTGCCGCTCCTCCTGCCAAGCCTCGGCGCCGGCGCGGTGCTGACGTGGGCCCGCGCCGTCGGCGAGTTCGGGGCCACCATCACGTTCGCCGGCAACCTCTCGGGGACCACCCAGACCCTCCCGCTGCTCGTCTACGACCAGCTCGAGGGCGGCGACATCGAGGGCGCGGTCGCGCTCAGCCTCGTGCTCGTCGCGGTGGCCCTGGCGGTGCTCGTCCTGCTGCGCGACCGCTGGCTGCGCCCCGGCGGCAGCCGGGCCGCGACCCTGGACGGGGCCGGCGGCGGCACGGCCCTCGGCGCCGCGGCCGGTGCGCTGTGAGGCTCGAGGCCGACGTCGTGGCCGCCCCTGCCGCTGGGGGCACGTTCGACCTGCGCGCCCGCTGCGTCGTCGACGACGGCGAGGTGCTTGCCGTGCTCGGCCCGAACGGGGCCGGCAAGAGCACTCTGCTGCGGGCGCTGGCCGGCCTGCTGCCGCTGAGCGAGGGGCGGGTCGAGCTCGCGGGCCCGAGCGACCGCACGGTGCTCGACAGCCCGGCGGACGGCGTCTTCGTGCCGGTCGAGCGCCGCGGCGTCGGCGTGGTGTTCGCGGACCACCGGCTGTTCCCGCACCTGTCCGTGCGCGACAACGTCGCCTACCCCGCCCGCGTCGCGGGCCTCGGTAGACGACAGGCGCGGGCCGAGGCCGACGGCTGGATCTCCCGGTTCGGGCTCGGGCCCCTCGCCGGGCGGCGTCCGGGGCAGTTGTCCGGAGGGCAGGCGCAGCGGGTGGCGCTGGCGCGGGCGCTCGCGCGCGACCCGCTGCTGCTCCTGCTCGACGAGCCGATGGCCGCGCTCGACGCACGCACCCGGATCGAGGTGCGCGCCGAGCTTCGCCGCCACCTCGACGGATACGCCGGCCCCACGCTGCTCGTCACGCACGACCCCGTCGACGCCCTGGTCCTCGCCGACCGGGTGCTCGTGCTCGAGGGCGGCCGGGTCGTCCAGGAGGGGACGCCCGCGCAGGTGGCCCGGCGGCCCGCGACGGAGTACGTGGCCCGGCTGGTGGGCCTCAACCTCTACCCGGGCGTCCTCGAGGACCCGGTGCGCGGGCGGGTCCTGCTCGACGCCGGCGGCGTGCTCGAGGCGGCCGGTGCCGGGGCCGGTGACCCCCAGGACCCGGACGTCGCCGTTCCCCCGCTGGCCGGTGCCGGCCGGGGCGTCGCCGTCCTCGTCGCCGTGCCGCCGAGCGCGATCGCGGTGCACCCCGTCCGGCCCGGCGCAGGCAGCCCCCGCAACGTGTGGGAGGCGACGGTCACCGGTCTGGAACAGCTCGCCGACCGCGTCCGCGTCGCCTTCGACGGCGCGCCACCGGCACTCGCGGACATCACGCCGGCGGCCCTGGCCGAGCTGCGCCTGGCGCCCGGCACCCGGGTGTGGCTGTCGGTCAAGGCGACAGAGGTCGCCGGCTACCCGGCTGGGCCGCCGACGTCCACGGGATGAGGGCGGGCCGCCGGGCCGCCGGCACCGCCGTGCGCCGGACGGCGAGCACCGTGACGTCGTCGTCGCCGTTCGCCTGGCCGGGAACACGGGCGAGGGTGTCGACGACGTCCGTCACCAGCCGACCGACGTCGCCGTCGGCGTGCTCGGCCACCTCGACGACGAGGTCGATGCCGTCGTCGATGTCACGGTCGGCGCGCTCGACGAGGCCGTCGGTGAAGAGCAGCAGGGTCGCACCGGGCGGCAGGTCGGCCGCGACGGCGACGCGCGGGCCCCACGCCAGGCCCAGGGGAGGCCCGGGCGGCACCGGCAGCGCCCGGGCCGTGCCGCCGTGGACCAGGAGCGGGCGCAGGTGGCCGGCGTTCGCCACCTCGAGGGCGCCGGTGCGGGGGTCCAGCCGGCAGACGAGCAGCGTGACGAAATCCTCCAGGCCCTCACCGAGCACGAGCCGGTCGAGCCGCGCGAGCACCGCGGCGGGGTCGGGGTCCTCGGCCACGTAGGCGCGCACCGAGGCGCGCATCCGCGTCATCGTGGTCGCGGCCCGCACCCCCCGCCCCATCACGTCACCCACCACGACGACCGCGCACTCGCCGTCGCCGTGCCCCTCGCCGGCGACGCGCACGATGTCGAACCAGTCGCCGCCGATCGACTCGATCTCCTCGCCGCCGGCCCGGTACGCCGCGGCCACCTCGAGCCCCTCCACCTCGGGCAGGTCGCCGGGCGCGAGACCGGCCTGCAGCTCGCGGCTCACGCCGCGCAGCTGCCCGACGAGCAGGCTGCGCGTGACGGCCTGGGCGGCCTGCGCGGCGAGGGCGAGCAGGAACGCCCGCTGGTCGTCGCCGAAGGCCTGCTCCGTCTCGAAGCCGAACACCAGCGCCCCGACGGCCTCGGCACCGGCCAGCAACGGGAGCACCGCCATGCTGACGCTGCCGAGCCGCTCGTTCTGGACGGCGAGGACCGGGTAGCGCTCGCGCACGTCGAGCCGGTCGAAGAAGAGCGGGCGGTGGCTCCTGACGGCGTCCGCGATGGGCAGCTGCTCGCCGAACTGCTGCACGCGGAGCCCCGCAAGGACGTCCGGCGGATAGCCCCACGCGTCGACGACCTGTACCCCGCGCCCGTCGGGCGTGCGCAGGGCGAGGCCGGTGCGGGCCGCGCCGGCGACGTCCGGCAGGTGCCGGCCCAGCACGTCGGTCACCTCGTCGAGGCTGAGGGCACCGGCGAGGGCGGCCGTGACGGTCTGCAGCCGGGCGATCCCCTCGGCCGCGCGCCGGGCCTGCCCGGCCAGCGCGGCGAGCCGCTCGTCACCCTCCACCCGGGACGTGACGTCGCGGGCGCAGCCGATGGTGCCGGCCACCTGGCCGCCCTCGTCGCGCACCGCCTGGCCGACCCCCTCGATCCAGCGCACCGCCCCGTCGGGGCGCACCACCCGGTGCCGGACCTCGTAGCGCCCGCCCCGCGCGAGCGCCCGCTCGAGGGTGGCGAGCACGTCGTCGCGGTCGAGCGGGTGCAGCGCCTCGACCCAGGCGTCGAACGTGCCCGGCCAGTCCGGCCCGACGCCGAAGACCGCCCGCATCTGGCGGTCCCAGACGGTGACGCCGGTCGCCGCGTCCCAGTACCAGGTGCCGAGCTCGGCCGCGTCGAGGGCGAGCCGCAGCCGCAGCTCGGACTGCGGGGAACCCTGCATGTCGTGCAGCATGGCGGCCCCGCGACGGCGCCGCCACACCCCTTCGGAGGGACCGCTCGAAGGGGGGATGCGGAGGGTTCACTAAAGGTCTCTCAAGATTCCGGGGTGCCTTGGTTGGGAGTATTGACCCGTCATGATCGGGACGGTGGGGTTGGTCCCACGATGAACAGGCACTTCTCCTCCTTCGATGAGGACTCCCAGGTAGACGGCGTGTTCTTCTCCGACGCGCCACCCGCCGGCGCCCCCTCCCACCCCGGGCGCCCGTCCTCCGTCGGAGGGGCTTTCGAGCCGCCCGACGACGGGCCGAGTGATCCCTCCACCGCCAGCCGGCGCACCGTTCTCGAGGCGGAGCGGGTCGACGCCCAGGTGTCGGGCCGCGCGCCCGCCAGGGCGCGCGCCGCGTCGCACGCCCGCACGCCGATCTCGGTGACGCGCCGCACGACCCTCAGCCTCGCCGGCTCGGGCGCGGCACTGATCGGCGTGGCGGTCGCGACGCACAAGGCCCCCGACACGCACAGCCTCGACGTCGGCACCCGCGACATCGCCGCCCGCCAGAAGGCGGCGACGCAGACGGCCGCCGGCACGGGTCTGCCGGCACCGGGACGGCCGGCACCGCGACGACGAAGTCGGGCGCGAAGGTCGAGTACCAGACCACCGCGGCCGGCAAGGCCCCCGCCGCGAACGCGCGGGCGAGCATCAAGCAGCCCGCGACGATCCTCACGCTCGACCCCGCCCTGCACCTCGCGCGCCGGGCCACCTGGGGCCCGACGGCCCAGGTCGTGGCGGACATCAAGCGGCGGGGCGCCAGGGCCTGGCTCGAGCGGCAGCTGCACCCCGCGTCGATCCCCGACGCCACCCTGGCGGCCTACCTGCGCCCGTTCGACACGCTCGGCTGGACGCCCGCCCAGCTCAAGGCGGCCAACGACAGCCGTTCGAAGAACGACTACTGGTACGCGCACGACCAGCTCGAGTCCGCCGCGATCGCGCGCGCCGCCTGGAGCGAGCGCCAGCTCTTCGAGGTCACCGTCGACTTCTTCCACAGCCGGCTGCACGTGCCCGCGCACATCGACAAGACCCGCGACACCTTGACGCACTACGACACGTCGGTCATCCGCAAGCACGCCTTCGGCACGTTCCGCGACATGCTCTGGGCGATGATCACCCACCCGGCGATGATCATCTACCTGGACAACCAGAACAACACCAAGGACGGCGGCAACCAGAACCTCGGCCGCGAGCTGCTCGAGCTGCACACCCTCGGCGTCGACGCCGGGTACAAGCAGGCGGACGTCGCCGCGGCCGCCGTGCTGCTCACGGGCTTGGGCGTCGACGACAAGGGCGCGGCGACGGTGTACCACCCCGAGCGCCACAAGACCGGGGCCGTCCGCGTCTTCGGCAAGACCTTCCCGAACGCCTCCGCCACCGGCGGCATGGCCACGATCAAGGCGCTGATCGCCTACCTGGCCAAGCATCCGAAGACGGCCCACTACCTGGCCCTCGACATGGCGCGGCGCTTCGTCTCCGACGCCCCGCCGAAGTCCCTCGTCGACCGGCTCGCCGCGGTCTACCTCAAGAACGACACGGCGATCGTGCCGATGCTGCGCGCGCTCTTCGCCTCGCCCGAGTTCACCCACAGCGTCGGGCAGAAGTACCGGCGGCCGCTGGAGCACACCGCGGCGTCGATCCGGGCGCTCGGCATCAGGCGCGGCGACGCCGCCAAGTTCGCCGGCGACCTCGGCGACCTGCGCTACTGGCTGGAGCGGCTCGGGCAGGCCCCGCTCGGCAGGTCGACGCCCGACGGCTACCCCGACTTCATGCGCCCCTGGCTGTCGACCGACGGCGTGCTCGGGCGCTGGAACCTCGACATGTCGCTGACGGGTCAGTGGCGCAAGGGGCTCTCGACGCCGGACATCACCGGGATGCTCGCCGGGGCGACCACCTACGGCGCCGCCGTCGACCGGCTGGTGCTGCGGCTCACCTTCCAGAAGGGGAGCGCCGCGCAGCGTGCCGCCCTGCTGACCTTCCTCGGCCACCGCGCCGGCGACGCCCTCAGCGCCGACGCCCGCAAGAACGACTACCGGCTGCGGGTGCAGCTGCCGGCGCTCATCCTCGGCGGCCCGCACCACCAGCTGCGGTGAGCCCGGCCGTGCGCCCCGACCTCCAGCAACCCGCCCGCGTGCCGCTCCCCGCGGCAGGACAGGACGCCCTCGTGCCCGACAGCACCGCCTCCACCGACGAGTTCCTCGACCGGCTCCCCGCCGGCACGCCCGGCCACGACCAGCGGCCCGCGGGCTTCCACGACGGCTGCGACTGCGGCGGTGAGGCGGCGTCCGCCGACCCGTGGCGGCGCGGCTTCACGCGGCGCCGCGTCGTGCAGGGCACCACCGCGATGGTCGCCGCGCTCGGCCTCCAGACCGTCACGACCCGGTACGCCTTCGCCGCCACCGCGAAGGCCGCGGACGCCGACACGGTCGTCGTCATCAGCCTGCGCGGCGGCTGGGACACGCTGAACATCGTGGTGCCGACCTTCGAGGACCGGTACTACCAGCAGCGGCCGAACATCGCCGTGCCCAAGGCGGCGGCGCTGCCCCTGGCCCGCGGCTTCGGGCTGCACCCCGCGCTGAAGCAGCTGCACGGCCTCTACGGCAGCGGCAGCCTCGCGCCGGTCGTCGCGGTCGGCACGCCCGACACGACGCTGTCGCACTTCGAGGCGATGGACACCCTCGAGCGCGGCACCGCGACCGCGGGGACGCCCCTCGGGCTGGCTGAACCGGGTGCTGCAGGCGCGCGGCGAGAAGGGCGTGTTCTCGGCGGTGCAGATGGGGTCGTCGCTGCCGCTGTCGCTCGCGGGTGACGCGCCGGCGCTGACGATGAACGGCATCCAGTCGTTCGGGCTCGCCGGGTACGACGACGTCAAGGTGAAGGCCGCGAACGCCTTCGGGGCGCTTTACAAGGGTGTGAAGCATCCGGTCGCGGACCAGGTGCGCGACACGGTGGCCGCGCTGTCGAAGGTCGGCAGCATCCCGGCGACGCCGGCGGCCGCGGCCGCCGGCTACCCGCAGAACAGCGGGCTCGCCGGTGCCCTGATGGACGTCGCGCGGCTCGTGAAGGCGAACCTCGGCATGACGATCGCCACGCTCGACGTCGGCGGCTGGGACATGCACACCAACGAGGGCCGGATCGACGGCGGTGACATGCTCAACCACCTCACCGAGCTCGACGCCGCGCTCTCCGGGTTCGTCGCCGACCTCGGCGCGGCCTACAAGAACGTCACGGTCGTGCTGATCTCGGAGTTCGGCCGGACGATCCGCGAGAACGGCAGCGTCGGGACCGACCACGGCCACGGCCAGGCGATGCTCGTGCTCGGCGGCGGCATCAAGGGCGGCACGGTGTACGGCGCGTGGCCCGGGCTCACCGACCAGGCGCAGTTCACCAACGGCAGCCTCGCCGCCCGCACCGACTACCGCGACGTGCTCGGCGAGGTGCTCGCCAAGCGCGGCCGGGTCGGGTCGTTCGCGAAGATCTTCCCTGACCACAAGCCGAAGGCCGTCGGTCTGGCGAACGCCCGCTGACCCTCGGCCGGCCCCGACCAGCGGGCCGTGGCGCCGAGCCCTCGACCCGGCGCCGCGGCCCGCTGCCATCTCCGCCGGGGGACCGTCCCCGCGCTGCCCGAGCGCCCGTCGCCGCGTCGAGCGGTGGTCCCCTTCTAGGATCGGCGGGTGACGACGAGCGGATCGGTGGGTGGCGTGGCGACGCAGGGGGGCGTGCCCGTGCTCCCGAGGGAGGTCGTGGACGGGCTGTTCCCCCCTGGCCTGCCCGAGGTGGAGCACTGGGAGCAGACCTACCCGCCGCGCGCGCTGCCCGAGGGCGCCCACGTCACACGCTTCGCCCCGTCGCCGACCGGCTACGTGCACATCGGCGGCATCTACACGGCGATGATCTGCCAGAGCGTCTCCCGCTTCTCGGACGGCGTGTTCATCACCCGCGTCGAGGACACCGACACGGCCCGCGAGGTGCACGACGCCCTGGAGCAGTTCGCGCGCGCGTTCGACTACTTCGGCCTGCACCCCGACGAGACCGACCCCGAGGTGCGGCCCGGCAAGGACGGCGGCTACGGCCCGTACCGCCAGTCGCAGCGCGCGGGCATCTACGCGACCTATGCCCGGCAGTTGCTCCGCGAGGGCAAGGCGTACGTCGACTTCGCGACGAAGGAGCAGCTCGCCGACATCACCGCCCGGCAGCAGGCCGCGAAGGTCGCGCCCGGCTACTACGCCGGCTGGTCGCTCTGGCGCGCCGCACCGGTCGAGACGGTTCTGGCCGAGCTCGCGAAGGGCACGCCGTACGTCGTCCGGTTCAGGGCTCCGGATCTGCCGCCCGGTGCCCGCACCTCGTACGTCGACGTCATCCGCGGCCGCCTGGAGCACGAGGCGAACCGCAACGACGTCGTGATCCTCAAGTCGTCCGACACCAGTCCGCGGCTGCCGACGTACCACTTCGCGCACGCCGTCGATGACCACCTCATGCGCGTCGACCTCGTCATCCGTGCCGAGGAGTGGATCTCGAGCGTGCCGCTCCACCTGCAGCTCTTCGAGACGCTCGGCTTCGAGCCGCCGGCGTACGCCCATGTCGCGCCGCTGATGAAGCAGATCCCCGGCGGCAAGCGGAAGCTCTCCAAGCGCAAGGACCTCGAGGCCGGCGCCGACTTCTACGTCGAGCAGGGGTACCCCGTCGACGCCGTCCTGTACTACCTGCGCGGCCTCGCCAACGGCCGGCTCGCGGAGCTGCCGATCGACCAGGCGCTGGCCGAGCCGATCCGGCTCGCCGAGTGCGGCGTCGCCGGCCCGCTCGTCGACCTGGTCAAGCTCGAGGACATCAGCGGCGACGTGATCGCGTCGTGGTCGAGCGAGAAGGTCGTGGACGCCGTCCGCGGGTGGGCCTCCCAGTTCGACCCGCAGGTCGTCGAGGCCCTCGACGCCGACCCCGACCTCGCCGTCCGGGCCGTCTCGGTGGAGCGCGTCGGCGTCGACAACCCCCGCAAGGACCTGCGGAAGTGGGCCGACTTCAGGGCGGCCTACGGCTTCTTCTTCGCCTCGTTGTTCGAGCCGGTCACGCGGGCCGACGACGAGCGGTTCGTCGCGCTGGGCGTCACGGCGGACGTCGTCCGGACCTTCCTGTCCGCCTTCGCCGACCGCTACCAGCCGCTCGAGGACGGCGACGCCTGGTTCGCGCAGATCCGTGAGCTGGCGGCCGAGCAGGGCTTCGCGCCGTCGCCGAAGGAGTTCAAGAAGAACCCCGAGGCGTATCCGGGGTCGATCCGCGAGGCGTCGCAACTCGTGCGGATCTCGCTGACCGGCTCGACGCGCAGCCCCAACCTCCCCGACGTCGCCCGCACGCTCGGCCCCGACGAAGTCCTGCGCCGCCTGCGCGCCGTCGAGTAGGCCGGCCGCCCCTCGCGGCGCGTGGGCTTGCACGGGTCCGGCTGCGTTGCGCCCGAAAAGCCGCTGCGCGGGCCTCGCCGACCGGCTTCTGGCGTGCATCGCAGCGCTTCCCGTGCATCGACCTAGCCCCGTGCGGCGTCCTGGGGTGGGCCGACGTGCCGGGCGAGCCAGTCGTTCCACTCGCGGCAGGCCCGCCAGCCGCTCCGGACGCGGTCGAGGCACTCCTGGGTGTGCAGCCAGGGGCCGGGTTCGTGCACGGCGCCCACCGTGAGGCTGCGCCGGCGCAGGTGGTCGATGCGGGGATGGTCCCGGCTCCAGCCCCTGGGGGCGGTGCGCAAGGGGGAGCCCTCGCCGAGGGGGTAGCCGCGCTCGGTGAGGCGCGTGACCAGGCGGTCGAGGCCGGCCGCGACGGTGTCGTCGTCCTGCAGCGCCCGGTACCTGTCCAGCTGGTCGCGGGACGGCTGGTAGTAGCCGCCGGCGATCATCAGCCCTTCCAGGGAGAGGCTCACGTACAGGGCGCCGTCGCTCTGGACGGCCATCGCCGCGTTCTCCTTGTACGGCCGCTTGTCGTGTGAGAAGCGCACGTCCCGGTACGGCCGGAAGATCTTGGCCGCACCGAACTCGTCGGCGAGGTCCTCGGCGAGCGCGTGCAGGGGCCCGGCGACGTCGCGCTCGTAGACGTCCTTGTGCGCCTGCCAGTAGGCGCGGCTGTTGTCGACGCAGAGGCCCTCGTAGAACGCGAGCGCGTCGGGGCCGAAGCCGGTGAACTGCGCCGCGGGCCGGGTCTGCGTCGTGGGCACGACGTCATCCTGACCCCGCTCTCGGGTCCGTGTCGCCCCCGCTCGTGCGTGGTCCACGCGGTTTGCATGATCAACGGGAGGGGGCGTCTCAGCCGGTGGGCCATCTGGCGAGTTGAAGGGGTCACGTGAGGTGGCGTCGGCGGCGCCCATCCAGAGCGGCCGAGAGACCTGGCTCGACGACGCCGCAGCAACCCGGTCCGCCGGGTGCTTCCGCCAGGGTCGATGGAGAACCGTGACCAGCACCGTCACGGGCTCCGCCGTCTCCGGCGGAGCCCTGAGAGCCCGTACCTGGCGGGCGGAAGCTCTGCTCCGCGCCCTCGAGAACGTCCTCGACGTCGGCCAGCGGCCGGGCGAGCTCATCGTCTACGCGAGCTTCGCCAAA
The DNA here is from genome assembly GCA_963794075.1 of uncultured Actinomycetota bacterium. Taxonomy (GTDB): domain Bacteria; phylum Actinomycetota; class Actinomycetes; order Actinomycetales; family Kineosporiaceae; genus DATKNA01. The sequence continues at coordinate 77,855 of CAWCCY010000015.1, read as the reverse complement.
GCCGCCCGCGACCACGAGGCGCTCGACCGGATCCGCTCGGAGCTGCTGAATCTCGAGCCCGGGCACACCCTCGTGCTCCAGTCGGGCAGGCCCGTCGGCGTCCTCCCGACCGGTCCGAACGCCCCGCTCGTCGTGAGCGCCGTCAACAACACCGTCGGCCGCTGGCAGACCCTGCAGCGCTTCTGGGAGCGCGCCGCAACGGCTACCTGGTGCCCGTGCTGCTGACCAACACCGCGGCCGCCATCGCGGCCGAGCTCAAGCAGTTGGCGAGCCCGCTGACCGTGATGGGCACGCCCGTCGGGGACGGCGTCGAGGACCACAACTCGCTGGCGTTCGGTGCCATCCAGCTGACCGTGACCGCGGCGGGCTGGGTGCAGACCCTGCTGGCGATCGAGCTGCTGCTCGCCGACGCCGTGGCGGACAGCGCCTCCAGCGCCGCGACCGACGAGGTGGTGGAGCGCCTGCGGGGCCTGCTCGTCGGCACCTGCCTGGCCCGGCACTGCCTCGGCGACATCATCGTCGGCATCGACACCGAGGAGCGTGCCGCCCGCAGTGCGTCCTGACGCGGGGGTCTCAGAGAGCGGCGGCGACGCGCCGGGCGAACGCGTCGAGCTCGTCGGCCGGCATCGGCGGGAGCACGTCGAGCCAGTCCATCAGGCACGACCCCCGCAGCTGGAGCAGGCCGGCCGGACGGGCGAGGAACCAGACGTGAAGGTGCGCCATCCCGTCGCCGATCCGATCGACGTGCGCGCGCCCCACGCCCGGCTCGGCCTCCATCGCCCGCGCGAGCCGGACCGCGAGCAGGCCCAGCTCCGCGGCCATCGCGTCGTCGAGATCGGCGAGGTCGAGGTGCGCGCGCGGCTCGAGCAGCAGCGCCGGCACGGGCACCGGCGCGATCGGCACGGTCAGCCGCCAGCGATCGCTCACCCAGATGTAGCCGTCATCGCCCTTCGTGCACATCGCGCAGTTCGCGGGCCCGTCCTCCCCGCTCCTGGGCGGCTCGGGCAGCACCGGGTCGTCGAGCCGCTTGACGTGCAGGTCACCCTCGAACGGGAACGTGTCCCACGCGGTCAGCTCCGGCAGCGGCAACCGGCCGTCCGCCCCCGCCGCCGCCCGCGCCCTCGCCACCGTCGACGCCGCGTCCACCATCTGCCGACCCTAGAGCGGGCCGCCCGGGCGTTCGACCCGTGGGCCTCCCGCGATGCTGTGCGCTGCTTCACGGGAAGAAGCAGCGCACAGCATCGGCGGCGACCCACTGTCCTCGAGCGATCCAGGACGCCCGCCACAGGTCGTGCTCGACGTCTGGTGCCGCGCCGCCACAGGTCGTGCGCTCGCGTCCCGTGCGGGTCAGAGCTCAGGTCGTGCTGCTCGCGTCCCGTGCCGGGTCAGAGCTCAGGTCGTGCTGCTCGCGTCCGGGCTCGTCTTCGGGCGCCACTGGTTGGCGCGCTCGCCGACCGCGGCCTTCGCGGCCGTCTCCTCGATGCGCTTGGCACGCGTCGCCTCGGTGCGCGCCTGAACGATCCACTCCAGGATCCCCCGGCGCGCCGAGCGGGGGAACGCATCCCACTGCTCGCGGGCGCCGGGCCGTGCGTCGAAGGCCGCGGCGAGGTCGGGCGGCACGATGAGGTTCTCGACGTCGTCGAGCAGTGCCCAGGCTCCGTTGGCCTTCGCCAGCTCGACCGCGCGCAGTCCGGCCGGGAGCAGCAGCCCCGCGGCTTCGAGCCGGGCGATCCGGGTCTTGTTCGTCCGTGCCCACGCGGAGCGCGGGTTCCGCGGCGCGAACCAGAGCTTCGTGCGTTCGTCGTCGATCGTGCCGCCCTTGCTGTCGACCCAGCCGACGCAGAGGGCCTCCTCGACCGACTCCTCGTAGCCCACGCTGGGACGCCCCGTCGACGCCTTCCAGCTGACCAGCCACACCCCTCGGCTCGAGCCGTGGTTGTCGACCAGCCAGGCCCGCCACCGCTCGCGGGTCTCGGCGTGCACGTGCTCCCGGTCGTCGAGTCCGGGCATGTGGATCAGGCCTCGGTCGGGCCGGCGGGAGCCGCGGTGGGCGAGGCGCCCAGACGCCCGGCGTCCACGATGTTCTGCAGCCGCACCTGGCCGCGGGCGATCAGGCGATCGGCCTCGTCCCGGATCTCCACCACCCAGAGCTGCTGCAGCCGCCCGCGGTGAACCGGCTCGGCGACCGCACGGAGCCGGCCCGTCCGCACCGCCCGCAGGAAGTCCGTCGTGTTGGTCACGCCGACGACCTGCCCTCGATCGCCCAGCCACGCGGCGCCGGCGATGCTGGCGGCCGTCTCGACCACCGACGAGTACACGCCCCCGTGCACGATGCCGTAGGGCTGGTGCAGCGCGGGCGTCACGTCCCAGCTGATGACGACGCGGTCCGGGCCGACCTCGTCGAACCGCAACCCGAGAAGGTCGATGAAACCTTCGCTCGTCAGCGCTGCCGCCGCGGTGGGCTCAGTCATGAGGGGCAGGCTAGCCACCGCGCGGGCCGGCACGGTCCCCGGGCGCACGCTGCCTCTCGTTCGACTGCAGACTGACAACGAATTGTCACGGTCAGTAAATTCGCGAGGATGTACCGTGCCACCGTCAGTGGCACCGCATGATGGGGGCAGCGTGCCGCGCAGCGGGTCGGGGAGCGGACGAGTCAGGTCGAACGGAGGATGCGGGGCGGTGCGTGTCCTAGCCCGCGCCGGGCGCGCCCTGTTGCGTGCCCGCGTCCGGAGTGCCCGCGGCGCGTCCAGCGTCGAGTACGGGCTGCTGGTCGCGCTCATCGGCGGCGCCCTGTGCCTGGGCATCGGTCTCACCATCAAGGGCGTCCTGCAGGACGCCGTCTGCAGCCTGATGACCCAGATGTCGACCACGGCCTGCGGCGGCACCGGAACCGGCGGCCCCCCGGGCACCGACGGCGGCTCCGGCGGCGGCACCACCGGAGGCCCCGGTGGTGGTGGTCCCGTGCCGACGGTGACGCCGACGCCCACCCCGACGCCGACCCCCACGCCGACCCCCACGCCGACCCCCTGACGACGGCGTGCCTGATCACGGCGTGCCGAACGGATCCGCTTCAGACCCCGAGGTACTCCTCGACGAAGCGGTTGCCGAAGACGCCGTCGGGGTCGAACCTCGCCGCGAGGCGTACGGCGTCCGCCAGCCGGGGATACAGACCGCGGACGGTCTCCGGAGCCGTCGTGAAGACCTTGCCCCAGTGCGGGCGCGCCCCGAAAGGTTCGAGCGCGGCCTCGACCGCGCGGACCGCCGGCAGTGCGGCCTCGGTGTCCCCGACCCAGGTGAAGTGGAGTGTCACCGTGTCGCGCCCCGTGGCGCGGGCCGAGCCAGAGGTCGTCGCCCGCGATGCTGCGCACCTCGGACACCTGCAGCACCGGTTCTACGACGTCACGCACCGCCGCGACGGCCGCGAGCGCCGCCCCCGCGTCCGCCCGCGCGACGAAGTACTCGCTCTGCAGCTCGTCCCCGCTGCTGGGCGTGAACTCGAGCTTGAAGTGGGGCAGCCGCTCGAACCACGGGCCCGGCACCCCGAGCTGGACCGTGCAGTTCTCGGCGGGCATTCCGGGCACCGGATTCCAGGGCTCGGCCGCCGCCCGCGCCCCCCACTCCAGCAGGTCCGGCCCCGCCCCGGCGGGATCGCCGATCCCGTCGACCCGGTGCTTCGACCACACCTGGAACTCGAGCGGGTCCTCGAACCGGGTGAAGAGGCTCACGCTGTAGGCGCCGGCGAGCAGGTCGAGGACGTGGCCGAGCGCGGCGGCCGGGCAGGCCGAGATGCACGAACTGCGGCACCTCGTAGGCCGGCTGGACGTCGAGCGTCAGTGCGGTGACGACGCCGAGTCGTCCGAGCGCGACGACGGCACCACCGAAGTCGGCGTCGTCCCGGGTCAGGGTGACGACGTCGCCGGTGCGTGACGAGCTCGACGGCGGCCACCGAGGCGGCGAGCGCCCTGTTGCCGTCGCCGGAGCCGTGCGTGCCGGTGGCGGCGGCCCCGGCCACGCAGATGTGGGTAGCGACCCGAGATTCGCGAGCGCCCAGCCCTGGGCCTGCAGCGCCGGCGCCAGCTCACCGAAGCGGAGCCCCGCCGAGACGGTCACCGTCCGGCGCTCCGGGTCGACTCGACCCGGCGCGGCAGCCGGCCGAGGCCCACGAGGTCGCCGTCGGTGTCGGCGACGGGGCTGAAGGAGTGCCGGGTGCCGAGCGCGCAGCCCGCGCGGCACCCGGGCCACCAGGCGGCGCAGCTCGTCGAGCGACTCCGGCTCCGCGAGGCTGCGGGCGCTGTAGGAGAGGTTGCCCGCCCAGTTCACCAGGGCCGGCGCGGGCTGATCGGTCCGTCGGTCGGTGCTCGTCATCGTGAGTCCCCTCGGCGTGGCTCTATCGTCGCCACCATGGCACGGACACCGACGCGTGCCGACCTGGCGGTGTTGTGGCCCGCCCTCGTGTACCCGGCGGCGCTGGCGGCCGGGTCGCTCGCGCTGGCAGCGACGGCGCCCGGCACCCGCGACGCGTGGCTCGCCTACGCGAGCACGAACGTCGACAACCTCGCGGACCACCCCGTCCGGGCTCTGCTCGCCTCGGGCGTCCTCGCCGACGGGGACGTCGTCGCGTGGGTCCTGCTCGCGGCCGTCGGGCTGGCCGGTGTCGCCCGGGCGGCCGGCCCATGGCGTGCCCTCGCCGTGGCGGGCACCGCGCACGTCGTCGGGACGGCGGTCAGCGAGGGAGGGCTCGCCGTCCGCGTGGCTCGTGGGCTCGCCCCGGCGGCGGACCGGCGCATCGTCGATGTCGGCCCGTCGTTCGCCGTCGTCGGCCTGCTGGTGGCGACCGTCGTCGCCGGTGTGAGCGTGCGGTGGCGGGTGGCGGCCGCACTCGGCTTCGGACTGCTCGTGCCGTCGCTGTTCGACGGCCTCGCGGACGGCGACGTGGCCGCGGTCGGGCACCTCGTCTCTGTCGGGGTGGGGCTCGCGGCAGGAGCGCTGTTGCTGAGGCAGCGCCGCGTCGCCGCGGCCGGCGTTTGACGACTACGCCTTGACGGCCTGCAGCGTGTACGAGTGCGGCGAGCCGCCACGGCCGGTCGGCCAGCCGCCACTCGCCGCCGCTCGTCCACGTCCATCTGGCCGGGCAGCGCGTCCCACGGGACGCTGTCGTGCTCCTCGAGCATGGTGAGCCGCAGGCCCGCGGTCGAGCAGCGCGCGTGACGATCTCGCCGAGCCCGTGGTTCCAGCTGTGGGTCGACGTTGTGCTCGAACTCGCGCGTCGGTCTCGCACGTAGGTGCCGCCGTCGTCCAGACCAACGGCTCGGGCCGCTCGAAGTACGGGAAGTCGACGACGCAGCAGCCCGTCGCCGCGGTCGTCGTCGATGCGCCCACAGCATCGGGTGGCCCTCGCGGATGAACAGCCGGCCGCCGGGCCGCAGCAGCTCGGCGACGACCGCGGCCCAGCGCCGGATGTCCGGCAGCCAGCACAGCGCCCCGATCCCGGTGTAGACGAGGTCGAAGCCGCCCGGGCCGAGCACGTCGAGCGCGTCGTACACGTCGGACTCGACGAAGTCGACGTGGCGCCGCGCGGCCGCGGCGAGCCGGCGGGCCTGCTCGAACGCCGGCGCGCGAGAAGTCCAGCCCGGTCATCGCGCGCGCCGAGCCGGGCGAGCGAGATCGTGTCGGTGCCGATGTGGCACTGCAGGTGCACGCCGCGCAGCCCGCGTGATGTCGCCCAGCCGCGGCAGGTCGAAGCGGACCACGCCGCTGAGGTGCGCGGGGTCGGCGACGAACTCGTGCGACGTCGTAGTCGGGCGAGGCCGCGTGCGCCGGCGCGCGCTCGTCCCAGTTGGCCCGGTTGACGCGGACGTACTCGGGTGCCTGGTCGCTCACCGGCCCACCCTGGCACAGGGCGTTTGACGCATCAACGACAGCGGGGTTAGCTGCTGCGGTCGCCCTCCCGCGTCCCTCGCTCTCGGCAGGAGATCCCCCAATGCCCGTCGGCCTCGACCCCGACCCGAAGCTCGCCCGGCTACGCCCATCCCGAGCGGCTGGTGACGACGCAGTGGCTGGCCGAACACCTCGGCGATCCCGGGCTCGTGGTGGTCGAGTCCGACGAGGACGTGCTGCTCTACGAGACCGGCCACATCCCCGGAGCGGTGAAGATCGACTGGCACACCGACCTCAACGACGAGGTCACCCGCGACTACGTCGACGGCGAGAGTTCGCCGCGCTGGTGGGTGCCAAGGGCATCGCCCGGGACACCACCGTGGTCATCTACGGCGACAAGACCAACTGGTGGGCCGCGTACGCCCTCTGGGTCTTCACGCTCTTCGGCCACGAGGACGTCCGGCTGCTCGACGGCGGCCGCGACAAGTGGATCGCCGAAGGCCGCGCGCTCACCACCGACACCGCGGTCGCCGGCCGTCGCAGTACCCCGTCGTCGAGCGCGACGACGCCCCGATCCGCGCCTTCAAGGAGGACGTGCTGGCGCACTGCCCGAGGCAACCGCTGATCGACGTCCGCTCGCCCGAGGAGTACACCGGCGAGCGCACCCACATGCCGGAGTACCCGGAGGAGGGCGCGCTGCGTGGCGGCCACATCCCGGGCGCCCAGAGCGTGCCGTGGGCACGGGCGGCGGCGGAGGATGGCGACGTTCAAGGCGGCGCGACGAGCTCGAGGCGATCTACTCCGGCGAGGAGGGCCTCAAGCCGACGGACGACGTCATCGCGTACTGCCGCATCGGCGAGCGGTCCAGCCACACGTGGTTCGTCCTGACCTACCTGCTGGGTTCGAGCACGTCCGCAACTACGACGGCTCCTGGACGGAGTGGGGCAACGCCGTGCGGGTCCCGATCGTGCGTGGCGAGGACCCCGGCGCCCTGTAGCGGCGGCCGCGTCGGGGGCGGCGGCTAGGGTCGGGGCCGTGGCGAGGGCCGATGTCTACACGTTCGGGGACGACGAGGTCGCGGGGCGCCGGCTCGAACTCCTCGCGCAGGTCTACGCGCCGCCGACGCGGGCCCTGCTGGCCCGGTGGGCGCCGCCCACGGTCGGCCTCGCCGTCGACCTCGGCTGCGGGCCGGGACACACCACCAGGCTCCTGCACACCCTGACCGAGGCCCGGCGGACGGTAGGCGTCGAGCGGTCCCCGGCCTACCTGGCCGCGGCGCGGGCCGGGCTGGCCGACCTTCTCGCCGACACCGGGGCGGCCGGCGTCGGCCTGGTCGAGCACGACGTCACCGACCTGCCGCTGCCGGTCCAGGGCGCCGACCTCATCTTCGCGCGCTTCCTGCTGACGCACCTGGCCGCCCCGGGCCGCGCTCTGCGCGGCTGGGCCGAGGCGCTGGCCCCCGGCGGACGCCTCGTCGTCCAGGAGACGGCGCGGCTGGTGAGCCGCGACCCCGCGCTCGGGAGGTACTACGAGCTGGTCGCCGAGCTCCAGGCGCAGCACGGGCAGGCGCTCGACGTCGGTTCACGGCTCGCCGAGCTGGCCGCGGCCGAAGGGCTCGCCGTCGAACACAGCGGCCTGCGGCCGGTGGCGCAGCGCCCGGCGGAGATGGCCGCCCTGCACGTGCTGAACCTGCGCACCTGGCGGGAGGACCCGCTGGCCGGCGGGTTCGACCCGGACGAGCTCGACGCGCTCGACGACGCCCTCGTCACCATCGCCCGCGGCGGCCCCGCCGAGCCGGTGGAGCAGGACCTCGGCGAACTGGTCGTGGCCGCCGCCCCCTGAGGGCACGACGCGCCGGACTCCGGTCACGAGGCGACCCGCCGGTGCGCTCCCGGCCCTGGCCGGCCGCCGACGTCGCGCGGGCGCGCAACCTCGTGGCCACCCTCGCAGCGCAGGACGAGCTCGACCTGCTCGTCGCAGCCCCGGTGCACGAACTCGATGGGCGCGCCCTCGGGGTCGGCCAGGTAGCGGTTGCCCCACGTCTGCAGAGCGATGAGCACGGGGTACAGGTCGAGGCCCTTGTCCGTGAGCCGGTACTCGAAGCGGCTGCGTGAGCCCGGCTCGCGGTACGGCTCGCGCCGCAGGATGCCGGAGTCGACGAGCCGGCGCAGCCGATCGGTGAGCACCGTCCGGGGGATCGCAGTCCGGACCGTGAGGTCGTCGAAGCGCCGGATGCCCTGGAAGACCTCGCGCAGCACGATGAAGGACCAGCGGTCCCCGAGGATGTCGAGGGTCCGGCCGATGGTGCAGTTGTCGACCGCCCAGTCCAAGGCCTCGGGGCTGCTCATCCCCCCACTGTACGCCTGCTGAGTCCAGTTGACATACCCAGCTGTGTCGGAGAGGCTGGGTTCGTGGAGGAAACTCAGCCTGTGGTGCGCCCGGCCCGCGCCGGCGACGACGCCCTGCTCGCCGCCCTTCTCGACGGGCTCTCGCCCGCGAGCGCGTTCCACCGGTTCATGGCCGGCCTCGGCGGCGCCAAGCCCGGCCTCGTCCGTGCCCTGCTCGCCGGCCATACGCGGCGCGGTGCCCTGCTCGCCGTGCACGACGCCGCCGGTCGTGAGCAGGCGGTCGGGCACGCCTGCTGGTCGGTCGACGAGCACGGCGTCGCGGACGTCGGCGTCGTCGTCGCGGATGCTGCCCAGGGCCGCGGTGTGGGTGGTGCCCTGTTCGAGGCGGCACTCGCCGCAGCCCGCCGCGCGGGCGCCGACGCGGTGCACCTCGACGTCCACCCCGACAACCGCCGGGTCGTCGCCATCCTGCGGCGTCGCCTCGGCCCGGGCACCCTCGCATGGCAGCAGGGCCTCCTCACGGTCGACGCGCCCCTCGCGGACGTCGTCCGGCCCGTGTCGCTCGAGGTGCCGTGCCGGCGGCCGCCTGAGCCGCGACTGTGCCGCTGCCTCCGGGCGTGGGACGTGCGAGCAGGTGGTGGTCCCACCACCGATTGAAGCCGCGCACCGCCGGGTACCCCACCGCCCGTGACTCAAGCCCCCCAGCTCGACGAGAGCCGTGACGTCGTCGCCGAGGCCGCCCTGACCGCGGCCGACGTCGAGACGCTCCGGCCGGGCCAGCGCGAGGCGGTCGAGGCCGCCCTGACCCGCGACACCATCGCCGTGCTGGCGACCGGGACGGGCAAGACCGCGATCTACGAGACCGTCGGGTACCTGCTCGACGGCCCGACCCTGGTGATCAGCCCCACCCTCGCTCTCCAGCGCGATCAGGTGCAGGCGCTGCAGCAGCACGGGCACACCACTGCGTCGATCAGCTCGGCGCGCACCGAGAAGGCCCGGCGCGCGGCGCTCGCCGACTACGCGGCCGGCCGGATCGAGATGCTCCTGCTGGCCCCCGAGCAGCTCGGCAACGCCGACGTGCTCGAGGAGATCGAACGCGGCCGGCCGAGCCTGCTCGTGGTCGACGAGGCCCACTGCGTCAGCGAGTGGGGGCACAGCTTCCGCCCCGACTACCTGCTGATCGGCTCGGTGGTCGAGCGGCTGCACCACCCCCGGGTGCTGGCGCTGACGGCCACCGCCGCGCCCCGCGTGCGCCGTGACATCGCCGAGCGCCTGTCGATGCGCGACCCCGCGGTGATCGTGGGCGAGGCCGACCGGCCGGAGATCTGGCTCGGCGCTCGGCTCTTCGCCGGCAACCGCCAGCGCGACGAGGCCCTCGTCGAGGCCGCGGCCGGCGTCGACGGAGCGGTCATCGTCTACGCGCCCACTCGCCGGCGGTGCGCCGAGCTGGCAGCCGCACTGGCCGACGCCGGCCGACCGGCCGAGATCTACCACGCGGGGCTGCCGAGCCGGCAGCGCAAGGAGACCTCCGACGCGTTCCTCGACGGTCGCGCCGGGACGATCGTGGCGACCAACGCGTTCGGCATGGGCGTCGACCGGCCCGACGTGCGGGCGGTCCTGCACGCCGGGCCGACCACCTCGGTCGACCAGTACTTCCAGGAGGTCGGCCGGGCCGCCCGCGACGGCGAGCCCGGCCGCGCCGAGCTGTTCTACCGGCTCGAGGACTTCGCCCTCGGCCGCTATCTCGAGGCCGGCGGCGACGTCAACGCGAACGATCTGCGCACCGTCGTGTCGGTCCTCCTCCAGGCCGACGGCCCGCTCGCCCGGGCGGACCTCGAGCAGCGCACCGGGCTGAACCGCCGCCGCCTGACGCAGGTGGTCGGCGCACTGATCGCGGGCGAGGCGGTCAAGCGCCGCCGCGGCGGGCTCGAGCTGCGGGCCGGTGCCCGGCGGGATCCGCAGGGCATCGTGGCCGAGGCCCTGGCGGAGCGCGACCGCCGGCGCGAGTTCGACAGGACCCGCCTGGACATGATCCGCGCCTATGCCGAGACCACCGACTGCCGTCGCCGGGTCATCCTCGAACTCCTCGGCGAGGACTACCCCGAGCGCTGCCTGAACTGCGACAACTGCGACGCCGGCACGAGCGAGGAGGCCGCCGACCGGCCCTACCCCATCGGCTCACCCGTCGTCCACGGCGAGTGGGGGCAGGGGACCGTCAGCCACTACGAGGGCGACCGCGTGGTGGTGCTCTTCACGGACGCGGGATATCGCACCCTCGCGCTCGGCCTCGTCCGCGAGAAGGGCCTGCTGATGGCCGCGTGAGCCCTGCCCCGACGGTGGCGCGGCCGGACCCGCCGGCCCGCGTCGCATACTCGACAGTGGTCTTCCCTTCGGCGGCCGCCGGGGGAGCGGTGCACAGGGGGTGTCGTCGATGACCGGGCGCAGTCGACTTCGTGGTCATCGCGAACCGGCTCCCGGTCGACGGCCGGGAGGAACCCGACGGCAGCGTCAGCTGGCAGCCGAGCCCGGGCGGCCTCGTCGCCGCGATGGAGCCGGTGCTGCGCCGCAACGGCGGCGCCTGGGTGGGGTGGACCGGCGGCGAGGGCGAGGCGCCGCCGCCGTTCGACGCCGCCGACCTCCACCTGGTCGCGGTGCCGCTGTCGTCGCGTGAGATCGCGGAGTACTACGAGGGCATGTCGAACGGCACGCTGTGGCCGCTCTACCACGACGTCATCTCGGCGCCGCGCTACCATCGGCGCTGGTGGGACGCGTATGTCGACGTCAACCGGCGCTTCGCCGACGTGGCGGCGACACAGGCCGCGCGAGGCGCCACGGTCTGGGTGCAGGACTACCAGCTTCAGCTCGTGCCGCGGATGCTGCGCGACGTGCGGCCCGACCTGCGGATCGGGTTCTTCAACCACATCCCGTTCCCGCCGTACGAGCTCTTCGCCCAGCTGCCGTGGCGACGCCAGGTGCTCGACGGTCTGCTCGGCGCCGATCTGGTCGGCTTCCAGCGGCCGGCCGACGCCAACAACTTCTTGCGGGCGTGCCGCCGGGCCGGCCTCGTCACGCGCGGCAACACGGTGCAGGCACCCGGGCTGGGCGGGGAGCGGCAGATCCGGTGCAGGCCTTCCCGATCTCGGTGGACGCCGAGGCGATCGGCGAGATCGCGCACCGGCCCGAGGTGCTCGAACGGGCACGGCAGATCCGCGCGGACCTCGGGTCCCCCGAACTGGTGCTGCTCGGCGTCGACCGGCTCGACTACACCAAAGGCATCCTGCACCGACTCAAGGCCGTCGAGGAGCTGTGCGCCGAGCAGCGGCTGAAGACGCCCGGCACGGTCTTCGTCCAGGTGGCGACCCCGAGCCGGGAGCGGGTCGAGAGCTACCGGGCGCTGCGCGACGAGGTCGAGGTGACTGTCGGGCACATCAACGGCGAGCACGCCCAGCTCGGCAGTACGGTCGTGCACTACCTGCACCAGTCCTTCCCGAAGGAGGAGCTCGTCGCGCTGTACCTGGCCGCCGACGTGCTGCTCGTCACGGCCCTGCGGGACGGAATGAACCTCGTCGCGAAGGAGTACGTCGCGGCCCGGCACGACGAGCGCGGGGCGCTCGTGCTCAGCGAGTTCACCGGCGCGTCGATCGAGCTGCCGCAGGCGTACGTGGTGAACCCGCACGACATCGAGGGGCTCAAGGGCGCGATCGTGCGGGCTGCGCACGCGCCGGCCCGGGAGTCGGCCCGCCGGATGCGCGCGATGCGCCGGCGGGTCCGCACGCACGACGTCGCCCGCTGGGCGAGCGACTTCCTCCGGGCGCTGGAGCGCAGCGGCGCGGCGAACGACCACCTGCTGCTGCTGGACGACGACGGCGCCGACCTGGCCCTGACCGGTGGAGTCGCCTCCAGTGAGACCTCGCGTTCGCCTGACCAGGAGAGGCGAGTAGGGAGGAGCAGGGAGCCGGGGGCCGGCGACCCGCCGCTCGCGGACGCCGGCGTGGCCCGCGGACGCGGCGAGCAGGTGCATCGGTGAGGCGGCGGGGAGGGACTCGCCCGGTCGTGACCGGGCGGATGGGAGGCGTTGCCCGTGGAGACCGGGGCCCTGGATCTAGCCCTCGAGCGGGCGATCGACGCGTTCGCGGGGCGCGACCGAGTGCTGCTGGCACTGGACTTCGACGGCACGCTCGCACCGATCGTCGAGGACCCCGAGGCCGCTGAGCCCCTGCCGCTGGCTGCCGAGGCGATCCAGGCCCTCGTCGCCCTGCCCAGGACGCACGTCGTGGTGATCTCGGGGCGGCCGCTGGAGCAGCTGCGCCGGCTCGTCGAACCTACCGAGGGCGTCGCCCTGGTGGGCAGCCACGGCGCGGAGATCGACGAGCACGACCTGCTCGCCGAGGGCGACGAGCCGGGGGTGACCAGGACGACGACGACCTGCTCGACGACGGCGAGCTGCAGCTTCTCGCGCAGGTCCGCGACGCCGTCGGCGACATCGTCGCGGCGCATCCGGGCACATCCCTGGAGGAGAAGCCGGCCGCCGTCGTGCTCCACACCCGCCGCGCCGACCGCGAGGCGGCGATCGGTGCCACCAGCGATGCCCTCGAGGGCCCGGCGAGGTGGCCCGGCGTGCACGTGCTGCGGGGCAAGGAGGTCGTGGAGCTCGCCGTCACCGACGTCACCAAGGGCCGGGCACTGCGCCGGCTCCGGGCCGACCTCGGCCTGGCCGACGGCGGGGTGCTCTTCGCCGGCGACGACACCACCGACGAGCAGCGCCTTCGCCGTGCTCGACGACGACGGGGGCGACGTGACGGTCAAGGTCGGTGGCGGGCCGGACCGCCGCCCGGCACCGCGTCGCCGACCCCGGCCAGCTCGCCGAGCTGCTGGCGCTGGTGGCGCAGCGGCGGCGCAGAGGGGAGCATCCCTGAACCGGCCGGTCCAGGACGCTCCCCTCAGCGCCGCCGGAGCGCGCCCGCAGCACCGGCGCCTCGCCGGCACCCACCTAGAGTGGGCCGCCGTGACGCTCGACGAGGGCCGGCCCGAGGGGCTGGAGCTGCTCCGGCGCCGGGCGGCGCGCGTGCTCGTGCTCGACCGGGCCGGCCGCCTGCTGATGATGCGCGGCTTCGACCCGGTGACCCCTGACGAGCGGTTCTGGTTCACCGTCGGCGGTGGCCTCGATCCCGGCGAGACCCCCGCCGCGGGCGCCGTCCGGGAGCTCCACGAGGAGACCGGGCTCGTGCTGCCCGAGAGCGCGCTCGTCGGCCCGCTGCACTCCGACGCCACGGCGTTCGCCTTCGACCGGTGGTGGATCGAGCAGACGAACGACTTCTACGCGGCGCGGGTCGAGGCGTGGACCCCCGCGCCCGCCGCGCTGGAGGCCGTCGAGGTCGCCACCGTCGACGCCTGGGAGTGGTGGACGCTCGACCAGCTGCGGGCCCAGCTGCAAGGGCGCCCGCACGACGGCCCGGGCCGTCCCGGCGAGGCCGTGTACCCGCCGGACCTGCCCGAGGTGCTGGAGACCGCGCTCACCGCGACGGACGGCGCGCTGCCCTGAGCCCCGTTCAGCTATGCCCGAGGTCGCTTGAGCCGCCGGCGAGTCGTACTCGGACGGCGCGGGTTTCGTCCGTACGGGTGATACAACGAGCTGGGAACAGGCGAACCCAAGCGGGGGTTGCAGACGCCGTCCTCGATGCCGATACTGTGGATGCATTCCTCCCCGCCGTCCCCTTGGGACTGGCGGGGTTTCTTCGTTCGGGGGTTGCGTATGACCGACCGCGTCGTGGTCTTCATCGACTACCAGAACCTCCACGGCTGGGCCCGACGCCGCTTCCTGGGGGTCAACTCGCACCCGGCCGACGGGCATGTGGATGTGCTGCGCCTGGCCCAGCTGCTCGTGCGACGCCGTCGGCGGCCGTCCGCACTGGAGCAGGTTCGGGTCTACCGAGGGCGACCCAACCCGACCGCCAGAAGGGGGCGGCGGCCGCGAACGACAGGCAGACCGCCGTCTGGCAGACGAGCCCATTGGTGCTCGTGATCCGTCGACCGTTGCTCTACCCCGCGGACTGGCCAGCCGTCCCGGCGTCCGAGAAGGGCATCGACGTCGCAATCGCTGTCGACATGGTCCGTCTGGCCATGGAGCAGGCGTACGACGCGGCGATCCTGGTCTCCAGCGACACCGACCTCATGCCCGCGATAGAGGCGATCATCGACCTGCGCTTGGGGCACGTCGAGATCGCTGCGTGGAACGGGCCAAGCGTCTCCGCCTCCGGGCCCCACAGGACAAGCTTCCGTTCTGCCATTTCATCAGCGAAGCGGAGTACCGGAGTATTCGAGATGACACGGACTACACCCGGCCCTGACCGCGACAGCCCATCAGTGGGCGGTGAGTCGTTGGCGGGGAGCTGAGTAACGAGCGCCCCGGGGCGTGTGGTCACTCACGCTCCCAGCAGCTCGCGCACGGCCGGCAGGATGGTCTCGCCCCAGGTCGGGAAGGCGTGGACGACGTCGAGCAGGGTGTGGACGGTCAGCCGGGCGTGCACCGCGACGGCGAGCTCGCCCGCCCAGCTGTCGGCGTCCGGCCCGACGGCGACGGCGCCGACCAAGCCGGCCGCTCGCGCGCTCGGCGACGAGCTCGAGCCCGGCGGGCCCGATGCCGGGTCGGCCCGCAGCGAGGTGCTCCACGTAGGCGCGACCCGTCTCCGCGACGTCCGACCGCGCGGCGACGACGTCGAGGCCCTGCTCCCGGGCGGCGTCCGCGGTGAGACCGACCGAGAAGACCGCCGGGTCCGTGTAGACCGCCCGCGGGACGGCGCGGTAGTCCGCGTCGCGGGCACCGCGGTCGAGCAGGTGCGCGGCGACGATCCGCGCCTGGTAGTTCGCGGTGTGGGTGTACGGAGCGACGCCGGTCACGTCGCCGACCGCGAAGACGTCGTCGAGCGGCCCGTCCTCGGCCACCACCCGGCAGCGGCGCGTCGACCGCGAGCGGGGCGCCCTCGTCGAGCCGCAGGCCGAGGCTGCCGAGCCCGAGGCCGGCGGTGCGGGGGCGCCGGCCGGTGGCGACGAGCACGCGGTCGGCGTCGACGGGCTCGCTGCGCTCCGGGACCACCCTGGCCCCTGCGCCCGGCCGACTCTCGACGCGTTCGGCGGCGTCGCCGAGCCGCACGTCGACGCCGTCCGCGCGCAGCGCCTCGGCGAGTGCCTCGCCGGCCCACTCCGGCTCACCGTCGAGGAGCGCCGTCGACGGGTCGAGCAACGTGACCCGCGCCCCGAACCGCGCGTAGGCCTGCGCGAGCTCGCAGCCGACGGCACCGGCCCCGATCACCGCCAGCCGGGCCGGCAGCTCGGGGCTCGAGAGCGCCTCGTCGCTCGTCCAGGTCGGCGCCGCGTCGAGGCCCGGCAAGGGCGGCACGAGCGGTTCGCTGCCCGTGGCGACGACGAGGGCACGCCGCCAGGTCAGCTGACGGTCGCCGACCTTCAGACGACGGCGCGCGACGATCTCACCGCGGCCGCGCAGGAGCGTCACGCCCGCCTTCTCGAGCTCGCCGGCGGCGCCGGAGTCGTCGCGGTGCTCCGCGGCCTCGTCACGCCGCCGGACGGCCACCGCCCACGGCACGCCCCGCGCGGCCGCCAGGAGCAGCGTCTTGCTGGGGACGCACGCGAGGTACGGGCACTCGCCGCCCACCAGACCCTGTTCGAGCACGGCAACGGCCTGCCCCGCCCCGGCCAGCTCGGACGCGAGGCTCTCGCCGCCCGACCCCGCGCCCAGCACGACGACGTCGAACTCCGGATCATTGGCCGCCATCGCGTCATCGTGCCCCTGCGGGCAGCGGACGGCGACCCATGACGGTCGCCCGGCTCGCCCTGAGATGCGACCTTCGTCCGGGCGTGATCGCATGGGGTTTCCGCGCGATCGAGATCGAAGGAGGGTCCATGGGGACCGACGACAAGATCGACAACAAGGTCGAGGAGCTCGGCGGCAAGGCCAAGGAGGGTGTCGGCCGCGCCACCGGCGACGAGGAGCTGCAGGCCCAGGGCGAGGGCGACCAGGCCAAGTCGAACCTCAAGCAGGCCGGCGAGAAGGTCAAGGACGCCTTCAAGGGCTGATCCCGGCCACCCGCAAGGGCGCTACGAACAGGAACGGGCGCGACCGCAGCTGCGGTCGCGCCCGTTCCTGGTTCTAGCCGGGTGCGCGGGCGGCGGCGCCAGGCGCGTCAGCCGCGCGGGCGGCGGCGCCGCGGGGCCCCGCCGGGCCGCCCGGCCTGGCCCTGGGCCGGCCCGGAGGCCGGGGCACCGGAGGGACGGCGGCCGCGCGAGTGCTGGCCGCCCGAACGGCGGGGACCCTCGAGCGGGGTCGTCGGAGCCGGCGGGCGCACCACGACGGGCTCGCCCGACCGCGACATCTCGAGCACCGCGGGGTGCTCCGGGTGCACGGCCTCGACCCTGGCCTCGACCCTGGCCGCTGCCTGGAGGCGCTGCACATCGCGCAGCTGCTCCGGCTGAACGAGGGCCATCACCGTGCCGTCAGCACCGGCTCGCGCCGTGCGGCCGCTGCGGTGCAGGTAGTCCTTGTGGTCGTTGGGCGGGTCGAAGTGCACCACGAGGTCGACGTCGTCGACGTGGATCCCGCGCGCGGCGACGTCCGTGGCGACGAGTACCCGGGTGCGGCCCTCGGCGAACGCGGCGAGCGCCCGCTGCCGGGCGCCCTGCCCGAGGTTGCCGTGGATCGCCGCCGCCTCGACGCCGCCCCGCCCGAGCTGCTTGGCCAGCCGGTCGGCGCCGTGCTTGGTGCGCACGAAGAAGAGCGTGCGTGCCGGCCGGGCGGCCACCCGGGTGGCGACCTCGATCTTGTCGTCGCGCTGGACCGTGAAGACCCGGTGCGTCATGGCGCCCGACGCCTCGGGGGTCGCGGCGACTGCGTGAACGGCTGGGTCGGTGAGGAACTTCTCGACGAGCGTCGCGACGCCGCGGTCGAGCGTGGCGGAGAACAGCAGGCGCTGCCCGCCGGCCGGCGTCTGCTCCAGCAGGCGCGTCACGACCGGGAGGAAGCCGAGGTCGGCCATGTAGTCGGCCTCGTCGAGCACGGTCGCCTCGACCCGGTCGAGGCGGCAGGCGCCGCGCTCGATGAGGTCGACGAGGCGGCCGGGGGTGGCCACGAGCACGTCGAGGCCGCGCGAGAGCGCGTCGATCTGGCGCCCGTAGGGGGCACCCCCGACGACGGTCGCGACCCGCTGGCCGAGCGCCTGCGCGAGCGGCGTCAGGACGCCGGCGACCTGCAGGGCGAGTTCGCGGGTCGGGAACGAGGACGAGGGCACGCGGCGCGTTCGGCGTCCGGGGGTGCCCGGAGGTCGCCAGCCTGCTGAGCACCGGCAGGCCGAACGCGAGGGTCTTGCCGGAGCCGGTCTGGCGCGCGGCCGAGGACGTCACGGCCGGCGAGGGCGTCGGGCAGCGCGCGGGTCTGGATGGCGAAGGGCGCGTCGACGCCGCCGCGTGCGAGCGCGGTCACGAGGACCTGCGGCAGGCCGAGCTCGGCGAACGAGCCGATGGCGGGCTCGGGGCGCTGCAGTGCCTCCGCGATGGCCGCGTCGAGCGCGGCGGCTGCGGTGGCGACCGCGGGCGCGCTCGTGGACGAGCCGCGCGGGCGGCGGGGGGAGGGGGTCGAGGGCGTGCGGGAGCGGTGGCCGGCGGGCGTGCGTCGCCCGCCCGTCATGGGCTGCGTCATGCGGTGAAGGAACTCCGTCGAGTGGAAGGGGGCCGCTACGCGAACGGCTCATGACCGGTTCCACAGCGACCTCGCGGGCGAAGTGCCCACGGTGTAGCGCAACAGCGCGACGCGAAGATTCTATCCCACAGGCCGCCGGAATCCCGTCGGAAGCACGTCTCGCGAGTCTGGGGCCGCGTCAGTGGCCGTTCTCGGCTGCCCGCCGGCGGGACGCCTCGATCTCCGCCTCGGCCTCCGTGCGGCCGGTCCAGGTGGCTCCCTCGACGCTCTTGCCCGGCTCGAGGTCCTTGTACGTCTCGAAGAAGTGCTGGATCTCCAGGAGGTCGAACTCCGAGACGTCCGTGAGGTTCTGGATGTGCTCCGACCGGACGTCGCCGGCCGGGATGCAGAGCACCTTGTCGTCGCCGCCGGCCTCGTCGCGCATCCGGAACATGCCGATCGCGCGGCACTTGATCAGACAGCCGGGGAAGGTCGGCTCCTCGAGGATCACCAGGGCGTCGAGGGGGTCACCGTCCTCGCCCAGGGTGCCGTCGACGAAGCCGTAGTCGTGGGGGTAGCGCGTCGACGTGAAGAGCATCCGGTCGAGGCGGATCCGCCCGGTCTCGTGGTCCATCTCGTACTTGTTGCGCTGCCCCTTGGGGATCTCGATGGTGACGTCGAACTCCACGACCTGCTCCCCTCGTCTGGCGTCTCCCGGCCCGCCAGACACTAGTCTCGCGGCGAGAAAGGGTCGACAGCGAGCGCCACGGCGCCCGGACGAGGGGGGCCAGTGCAGCAGGCCGAGGTGCCGCTCGGCGGCCCGCCCCCGGAGGCGGACGAGCCGCCGGCGCAGGGCCCGCCGGCCCCGGACGACGACGCGCCGGCGCCCCTCGAGCCAGACGGCGCGGCTCGCGAGGCACCCGCCGAGACCCCGGCCGACGAGCCGGAGCCGGCTGCGAAGCCGGAGCCGGCTGCGAAGCCGGAGCCCGCTGCGAAGCCGGAGCCCGCGGCGGAGCCGGAGGCCGCGGCGAGTCCGAGCCGGAGCCCGAGCCGGAGCCGGAGCCGGAGCCGGAGCCGGAGCCGGAACCCGAGCCGGAACCGACGAGGCCGGAACCCGAGCCGGAGCCCGAGCCGGAACCCGAGCCGAGCGAAGCCCGAGGCCGAGTCGAAGCCCGAGCCGGAAGGCCGAGGCCGAGGCCGCGAAGCCGAGCCGAACCGGAGGCCGAGCCGAAGCCCGAGGCCGAGTCGAAGCCCGAGCCGGAACCGGAGGCCGAGCCGGAACCGGAGGCCGAGCCGGAACCGGAGGCCGACCCGGAACCCGAGCCCGAGCCCGAGCGGGAACCGCAGGGCCGACCTGAACCGCAGCCCCGACCTGAACCGCAGCCGAGACCTGAAGCCCGGCAGGAGCCGGAAGCGCAGCCCGTTCCCGAGCCCCGGTTCGTGATCGCGCCGCCGCCGCCTCGCCGCGCCCCTGACGTCGAGCTGCCGGCGCGCCTCCGGTTCGGCGGCCGGTCCCCCGCCCGGCGCCCCCTCGGACCGGTCGCCGGTCGCGACCACGCCCCTTCGGGCGCCGCACGGCCGCGCTGTCGGCGGTTCTCGTCGGCACGGTGCTGGCCGCCGGGGCCGGCGTCGTCGCGCTCGGTCAGCACCCCGCCCCGCGGGGCGCCGCGGCTCCGGCGGTCGTGTGGCACGCCCTGCCGGGGGAGAGCCTGGCCGCGCCACCCGCGGCCGTGCTGCCGGCGCTGAGCGGCGCCGCGGTCGGCGCCGTCCGCCGCGCGGGCTGCGCAGGGTCGTCGGTCCGCTCCTGCGCAGGGCCGGCCTCGGCGCCAGCCTCAGCGCTGAGGTCGTCGACCTCACCGACGGCGCCTCGCTGCTCGCCGTCCAGCCCGCCCGGCCGGCCGCGCCCGCCTCCAGCACGAAGCTCCTGACGGGGGCCGCGGCCCTGTCGCTGCTCGGGCCCGCCGCGCGGCTCGAGACCACCGTGGTCGACGGGGCCGGCCGCGACGAGGTCGTCCTCGTCGGCGGCGGAGACGTCACCCTCGCCGCGGGGCACGGCGACCCGGGCAGCGCCGTCGGGCGGGCGGGGATGGCGGACCTCGCCGACCAGGCGGCCGCGACGCTGCGGGCTCAGGGCCGCACGGCCGTCGCCGTCCGGCTCGACGACTCCCTCTTCAAGGGCTCACCGGTCAACCCGGCCTGGAGCTGCGGCGACGTCCGCAGCGGGTTCGTCGCCCCGGTCACCGCGCTCGCCGTCAACTCCGGTTCTGCCGACCCGGCCCGGCCCATCCCGCCGGGGGAGCCCGCCCCGCGCCAGGGCGACCCGGCGATGGCCGCCGCTCAGCTCTTCGTGCGACTCCTCGCCGCCGACGGCATCCGCGTCACCGGCCCGGTCGCCCGGGCCAAGGCCCCTGACGGTTCCGCCCCGCTGGCGCGGGTCGAGTCGGCCCCAGTCGGAGACCTGGTGGAGCACGCGCTGACCGACAGCGACAACACGGTCGCCGAGGCGCTCGCCCGGGTGGTCGCGGTGCGCTCGGGGCGGCAGGCGACCTTCGCGGACGGCGGGCTGGCCGTGCTCGACCGCGTCGCGCTGCTCGGCCTGCCGGTCGCCGGCGCGCACCTGTCCGGCGGCAGCGGGCTCGGCGGCGGCAACGCCGTCCCCGCCCGCACCCTGTCCCGGCTGCTCGTGCTGGCTGCGTCCCCCGGCCACCCCGAGCTGCGGCCGCTGCTGTCCGGCCTGCCCGTGGCCGGCGCCTCGGGCACCCTCGCCGACCGGTTCCGCTCCGGCGGCGAGCGCGCGGGTCTCGGCGTCGTGCGGGCCAAGACCGGCACCCTGACGGGCGTCAGCAGCCTCTCGGGCACGGTCGTCGACGCCGACGGGCGCCAGCTCGGCTTCGTCCTCCTCGCCGACAAGGTCGCCTCGACCACCGCGGCACGGACCGCGCTGGACGCCGTCGCCGTCGCCCTGGCCGGCTGCGGCTGCCGCTGACGTCGTGGGCCCGGCGGCCGCCCGCTCCGGCTCGACGTACGGTGGTCGCATGGCCGCCGAGGACGTCAAGGACGCCACGACCAGCCGGCAGGCGCGCCGGGCCGCTGTCGACGACCTCGTCGACTGGCAGCTCGCGGCCCGCACCGCGGCCGTCGTGGGCCGCCCCGGGCCGCAGCTCGGGCGGGCCGAGGCCGTCGCCGTCGTGGCCGAGCTGCGCGCCGCCGCCGCTGCCGCCGTCCCCCACGTGGAGCGCATCTCCCTGCTGTCGACGGCGTCCTCGCACGCGCCCGACGACGTCCTCGTGGTCGACCGGGCCGGCTGGGCCCAGGTCAACGCGCGCGGCTTCCGAGGGCTGCTGGAGCCGGTCGCCGAGGAGGCCCTGCGACGGCGCACCCAGAACACCCCGGCGGCGCTGACCGCACTCGGCAGCCGCGTCACCGGGCTCGAGGTCGGGGGCCTGCTCGGCTTCCTCTCCTCGCGCGTGCTCGGGCAGTTCGACGCCTTCGCCCCCGACGGGCGGCTGATGCTGGTCGCGCCGAACGTGGTCACCGTCGAGCGCGAGCTCGACGTGCCGCCGACCGACTTCAGGCTGTGGGTGTGCCTGCACGAGGAGACCCACCGGGTGCAGTTCGGGGCAAACCCGTGGCTGGCCCCGCACCTCGTGAGTCGCATCCGCGACCTCGTCGGGGGCCTGCTGCTCGACCCGTCCCAGGTGGCCGAGCGGCTGGGCCGGGCCCTGCGCGACGCTCCCGCCCTGGTGCGCGGCGAAGGATCGGCGTCCCCCTGCTCGACGCCGTCCAGACGCCGGAGCAGCGCGCCGCCCTGGCAGACCTCACCGCCGTGATGTCCCTGCTCGAGGGCCATGCCGACGTCGTCATGGACGAGGTTGGCCCCGGGGTCGTGCCGAGCGTGGAGCGCATCCGCGAGCGGTTCACCCGGCGCCGGGCCGGCCGCGGCGCCGTCGACCGCCTGCTGCGCCGCCTGCTCGGCCTCGACGCCAAGATGCGCCAGTACGCCGACGGGGCCCGCTTCGTCCGCGAGGTGACGGCGGCCGTCGGGACCGACGGCTTCAACCGGGTCTGGACCGGCCCCGACACCCTGCCGGCGGCCGCCGAGATCGCCGACCCGGCCGCCTGGGTGCGCCGGGTCCACGGCTGACCGACCGGGAGTGAGCCGGTCGTGATGCGGCGGTGAGCGGTCCCGCCCCCGCCGTCGCGGCTGTCCGGGCGGCAGTGCGGGGAGTGCTCCGCGGCCTGCCGGACGGCGCGCTCGTGCTCGTGGCGTGTTCGGGCGGCGCCGACAGCCTGGCGCTCGCCGCCGCCACGGCGTTCGAGGCGCCGCGGGCGGGTCTGCGGGCCGGCGCCGTGGTCGTCGACCACGGGTGGCACGACGGTTCCGCCGCGGTCGCGGCCGCTGCCGCCGCGACCTGCGCCGGCCTGGGGCTCGACCCCGCGCAGGTCGTGGACGTGACCGCCCAGGCGGCCGCCGGCCGCGGCGGCCCGGAGGCCGCGGCCCGCGACGCCCGCTACGCCGCGCTCGAGTCGGCCGCCCGGGCCGGCGGAGCGGCGCTCGTGCTGCTCGGCCACACCCTCGACGACCAGGCCGAGACGGTGCTGCTGGGTCTCGCCCGCGGGTCCGGTGCGCGCTCGCTCGCCGGGATGCCGGCGCGGCGCGGGGTCTTCGCGCGACCGTTCCTGGCGGTGCCGCGGGCGGTGACACGCGCGGCCTGCGCCGCCCTGGGGCTCACGCCGCACGAGGATCCGTCGAACCACGATCCGGGCTACGCGCGGGCGCGCGTCCGCGCCGCCATGGAGGTGCTCGAGGCCGCCCTCGGCCCCGGTCTCGTGCCGGCGCTGGCCCGCACCGCCGGGCTGCTCGCCGAGGACGCGGCGGCGCTCGAGGAGTCTGCGCTCGAGCTCGCCGAACGG
Organism: uncultured Actinomycetota bacterium; assembly: GCA_963794075.1. Taxonomy (GTDB): domain Bacteria; phylum Actinomycetota; class Actinomycetes; order Actinomycetales; family Kineosporiaceae; genus DATKNA01. Next base: position 55,031 of record CAWCCY010000015.1, on the reverse strand, counting down.
GCGCGCCGGCCCGGCGGCTACGCCTGCGAGACGCTGGCGGCGGCGTCCGACGCCGTCCGCCGCCGGGCCCTGCTCGCCGCCGCCCGCGAGGCCGGGAGCCCCGCCGGTGCCCTGGGCTCGCGGCACGCGCTGGCGCTGGACACGCTCGTCGTGCGGTGGCGCGGGCAGGGCGCCGTGCATCTGCCGGGCGGGGTCGTCGCCGGGCGGCGGTGTGGCACTCTGTGGTTCGCCGCCCCGGGCCCGTCGAGGACGACGGCTCCCGAGCACCCTTTCGAGCAGCGGGAGTGACGTGGAGCCGACCGACATGGGCGCGGACCTGGCGAAGGTCCTCCTCACCGAGGAGCAGATCCTGGGGCGGCTCGACGAGCTCGCGGCGGCGATCGACGCGGACTACGCCGGCCGTGACCCGCTGCTCGTCGGGGTGCTCAAGGGGGCCGTCATGGTGATGGCCGACCTGAGCCGGCGGCTGCGGTTCCCCGCCGAGACCGACTGGATGGCGATCTCGTCGTACGGGTCGGGGACGAAGTCGTCGGGCGTGGTGCGCATCCTCAAGGACCTCGAGCGCGACATCACCGGGCGCGACGTGCTGATCGTCGAGGACATCGTCGACTCCGGCCTCACCCTCTCGTGGATCATGGCGAACCTGTCGTCCCGGGGGCCCCGGTCGGTCGAGGTGTGCACGCTTCTGCGCAAACCGGACGTCCTGAAGGTCGACGTGCAGCTCAAGTACGTCGGTTTCGACATCCCGAACGAGTTCGTGGTCGGCTACGGCCTCGACTACGACGAGCGCTTTCGCAACCTCCGGGTCATCGGCACCCTGGCCCCGCACGTCTACGGCGCCTAGACCTCGACGCCCCGAGCGGGTGACCTGGGCGTGAGCGGCGTTGCGCCGCGGGCGTAACGCCGGAACACTGCTGTTGAGCCGCCCGTTGGCACTTCCGGACGCGCGTCGCGTGGCGCCCTCCGACCCGGCCGTCAGGTGGCGGCCGGTCGATCGAGCAGGAAGGACGGGGCTGGCTGCCCCCGAGGTATGAATCTCAAGCGCTGGACCACCCCGCGGACGATCTGGATCATCGTCGCGGTGATCGCGCTGCTCGTCGCCGGCCGCCTGCTCACCCCGACCGGGTTCGAGCAGGTCGACACGTCGAAGGCGCTGCAGGCCGTCAAGGACCACCAGGTCCAGTACGCCCACGTCGTCGACGGCGACCAGACGATCGAGCTGACCCTCAAGCCGGGCCAGCAGGTCGACGGCCACAACAAGATCGTGGCCGGCTGGATCGGGGCCCGGGGCAACGAGATCGTCCAGTTGCTCGACCAGAACCCGCCGGTCGACGGCTACAACGAGGAGCGCCCGCAGCCCTCCGTGCTCGGCAGCCTGCTCTTCTCGTTCCTGCCGATCATCCTGCTGCTCGTCCTGTTCTGGTTCCTGATGGGGCAGATGCAGGGCGGCGGCTCACGCGTCATGAACTTCGGCAAGTCCCGCGCGAAGCTCGTGAGCAAGGACATGCCCAAGGTCACCTTCGCGGACGTCGCCGGTGCCGACGAGGCCGTCGAGGAGCTGCAGGAGATCAAGGACTTTCTCGCGGAGCCCGCCAAGTTCCAGGCGGTCGGCGCGAAGATCCCCAAGGGCGTGCTGCTCTACGGCCAGCCGGGTACCGGCAAGACGCTCCTTGCGCGCGCCGTCGCGGGCGAGGCCGGGGTGCCCTTCTACTCGATCTCCGGCTCGGACTTCGTCGAGATGTTCGTCGGCGTCGGCGCCAGCCGGGTGCGCGACCTCTTCGAGCAGGCCAAGGCCAACGCGCCCGCCATCGTCTTCGTCGACGAGATCGACGCCGTCGGCCGGCACCGCGGCGCGGGCCTCGGCGGCGGCCACGACGAGCGCGAGCAGACGCTGAACCAGCTTCTCGTCGAGATGGACGGCTTCGACGTCAAGACGAACGTCATCCTCATCGCCGCCACCAACCGGCCCGACATCCTCGACCCCGCGCTGCTGCGCCCGGGCCGCTTCGACCGCCAGATCGCCGTCGACGCGCCGGACATGCAGGGCCGGCTCAGATCCTCCAGGTACACGCCAAGGGCAAGCCGATGGCGCCGACCGTCGACCTGAAGGCGGTCGCCCGCCGGACGCCGGGCTTCACCGGCGCCGACCTCGCGAACGTCCTGAACGAGGGCGCCCTGCTCACCGCACGGGCCGGCGCCCGCGTCATCGACGACCGCGCGCTCGACGAGGCGATCGACCGCGTCGTCGCCGGCCCGCAGAAGCGCAGCCGGCTCATGAACGACAAGGAGAAGAAGATCACCGCCTACCACGAGGGCGGGCACGCCCTGGTGGCGGCGTCCCTGCTGCACACCGACCCGGTGTCCAAGGTGACGATCCTTCCCCGCGGCCGCGCGCTCGGCTACACGATGGTGCTGCCGACCGACGACAAGTACTCGACCACCCGCAACGAGATGCTCGACCAGCTGGCCTACGCACTGGGCGGCCGCGTCGCCGAGGAGCTCGTCTTCCACGACCCCACGACCGGTGCGGCGAACGACATCGAGAAGGCCACCGGGCTGGCCCGGCGGATGGTGACGCAGTTCGGCATGTCCGAGCGGATCGGCGCCATCAAGCTCGGGCAGAGCCAGGGCGAGGTCTTCCTCGGCCGCGACATGGGCCACCAGCGCGACTACTCCGAGGAGGTCGCGAGCGTCGTCGACGACGAGGTGCGCCGGCTCATCGAGAACGCGCACGACGAGGCCTGGGAGGTGCTCGTCGAGAACCGGGGCGTGCTCGACGCCCTCGTCGTCGCCCTGCTCGAGCGCGAGACCCTCAACAAGGAGGAGCTGGCCGAGATCTTCGCGCCGATCGTCCGGCGGCCCGAGCGGCCGGTGTGGCTGTCGAGCGACCGGCGTTCGGTCTCGGAGATCCCGCCGGTGCTGACGCCGGCCGAGCGTGCCGCCGCCAACGGGCACGCGAACGGGCACGGCGCGACCGCGCTGTGACCCCGGCGCAGACCCTCACTACTGCGAGTCCGCTCCGGTGACGGAGCGGGCCGGCGAGCCGGCGGCCCGGCCCGGGTACGACGCACCCCGGGTCGCGGCCGCGGTCCGCGAGATCCTCGTCGCGATCGGCGAGGACCCCGACCGGGAGGGCCTGCGGCACACGCCGGAGCGCGTGGCCCGCGCCTACGCGGAGATGTTCGCGGGCCTGTGGCAGGAGCCCAAGGACGTGCTCACCACGACCTTCGACCTCGGTCACGACGAGCTCGTGCTGGTCCGCGACATCGAGGTCTTCTCGATCTGCGAGCACCACCTCGTGCCCTTCCACGGGCGCGCCCACGTCGGGTACATCCCCGCGGCCGACGGGCGCATCACCGGCCTGTCGAAGGTCGCCCGGCTGGTCGACCTGTACTCGCGCCGCCCCCAGGTCCAGGAGCGGCTCACCACCCAGATCGCCGACGCCATGACCGAGGTCGTCGGGGCACGCGGGGTGCTCGTGGTCGTCGACTGCGAGCACCTGTGCATGTCGATGCGGGGGGTCCGCAAGGCCGGCTCGCGCACCGTGACCAGCGCCGTTCGCGGTCAGCTGCGCAACCCGGCCACGCGGGCAGAGGCCATGAGCCTCGTGCTCGCGCGATGATCCACCCCGCCGGGCTGCCCCGCCGGCTGGCCGACATCGAGCGCTGCCTCGTGATGGGCGTCGTCAACGTCACGCCCGACTCGTTCAGCGACGGCGGGCTGTTCCTCGACGCGGATGCCGCCGTCGCCCGCGGTCTCGCCCTCGTGGCCGAGGGGGCCGACCTGGTCGACGTGGGCGGCGAGTCCACGCGCCCCGGGGCCGGCCGCATCGACGTGATCGAGGAGCAGCGGCGGGTCCTGCCCGTCGTCGCCGGGCTCGCCGCCGCCGGGGTCGTGGTCAGCGTCGACACGATGCGCGCCGACGTCGCCGACGCGGCGCTGGCCGTAGGGGCGGCCCTCGTCAACGACGTCAGCGGCGGCCTGGCCGACCCGGCGATGGCCGAACTCGTCGCCGACGCCCAGGTGCCCTACGTCGTGATGCACTGGCGCGGCGCGAGCGACCGGATGGAACGCCTCGCGCGCTACGGCGACGTCGTGGCCGAGGTCCGCGACGAGCTCGCCCGCCGGGTCGACGCGCTCGCGGACGCGGGCGTCGACCCCGCCCGCATCGTGCTCGACCCGGGCTTCGGCTTCGCGAAGCGGGCCGAGCACGGCTGGGCCCTGCTCGCGCACCTCGACGCGCTGCTCGGGCTCGGTCGCCCGCTGCTGGTCGGCACGTCGCGCAAGCGCTTCCTCGGCCAGGCCGTCTTCGGCGATGCCGAGGGCGACGGCGCGGGCGGCGCCGGGCCGCAGGCCCGGGACGGCGCGACCGCGGCCACGTCCGCGCTGGCGGCGGCCGCCGGCGCCTGGGCGGTGCGGGTGCACGAGTCCCGGGCGAGCGCGGACGCCGTCCGCGTCGTCGCCGCCGTCCAGGCGGCGCGGACCGGGGAGCCGGTGCCGCGGTGAGTGCCACGGACCGGATCACGATCTCCGGCCTGGTGGCCCGGGGGCACCACGGCGTGCTGGCCGAGGAGCGGCGCGACGGCCAGGACTTCGTCGTCGACGCCGAGGTCGAGCTCGACACCCGGGCGGCGGCCGCGACCGATGACCTCTCCCGCAGCATCCACTACGGCGAGCTCGCCACGGCGCTCGCCGAGGCCGTGCGCACCGAGCCCGTCGACCTGCTCGAGACGCTCGCCGAGCGGCTGGCCCGGATCTGCCTCGCCGACGAGCGCGCCGTCGCCGCCCGCGTCGTCGTGCACAAGCCGCAGGCACCCATCCCCGAGACCTTCGCCGACGTGGCGGTCACCGTGCGGCGAGCCCGTGCCGAGGTGTACCCGGCGCCGCGCGACGGCGTCCTGGCGCTCGGGTCGAACCTCGGCGACCGGGCGGCCACGCTGGCCGCCGCCGTCCGGCAGCTCGCCGGCGTCGACGGCCTCGACGTGCTCGCCGTCTCACCCGTCGTCGAGACCGACCCGGTGCTGGCCCCCGGGAGCCCCCCGCAGCCCGAGTACCTCAACGCCGTGGTCGCGGTGCGCGCCTCGCTGACGCCGCAGGCCCTGCTGGCGGCGTGTCTCTCCGTCGAGCGCGCGCACGGCCGCGAACGGCGGGTCCGATGGGCCGCCCGGACCCTCGACGTCGACGTCGTCAGCTACGGCGGCCTCCTGCTCGAGACGCCCGACCTCGTCCTGCCGCACCCGCGCGCGGCCGCCCGCGCGTTCGTGCTCGCACCCTGGGTGGCCCTCGACCCGGGCGCCCTGCTGCCCGGCCCGGGAGGGGCCGCCCGCCGCGTCGCCGAGTTGCTGGCGGGGCTCCCCCCGGAGGCGGTGGCCGGCGTCCGGCCGCGGCCCGACATCGTGCTGCTGCCGCCGGCTCCCGCCGCCCGCCCGGCCCCTGACCCGGGCACCGCGACCCGCCCCCCGACTCGATCCACGACCCGATCCCCGGCCGAGGAGGCCCTTCCGTGAGGCCCGCCCGAGCGTCGTCCGTCGTGCTCGCCGCCGTCGTCACCGCCGCGGTCGGCTGGTTCCTGCTCGACCTCTGGTCGCGCCAGGGCGGCTCGCGACCCCCGCTGCCCTGGGCCGCCGCGCTCGGCCCCGCCATCGTCGCGATCGTCGTGCTGGTGCTCGCGCGCGACATCCGCCGCCGGGTCCGGGGCGAGAGCACCGGCGGGCGCCGGCTCGACCCGCTGGCGGCCGCGCGGGTGGCCGTGCTGGCGAAGGCGTCCGCCTACGCCGGCGGTGTGCTGGCCGGCTGGTACGTGGCGCAGGGGCTGCAGCTCCTCACCCAGCTGACCAGCGGGCGGCGCGACCGGCTGGTCGTGGCGGCCGTGACGGCCCTCGCCAGCGTGGCCCTGGCGGTCGCCGGCCTGGTGGCGCAGCGCTGGTGCCGGCTGCCGCCGGACGACGACGACACCGGCGGGGTGCGCGTCGACGACCTGCTGGCGCCGCCGAGCCCCCGGCGGCCGGAGGAGCGCTCCGGCTGATCCGTCGCCCGCCGCCGTGGCGGGGCCGGCGTGAGCAGCTGGGTTGGCCACGGCGCTCCCGACTGGTTACGGTGCGCTCGGCTCGGCGCCCCCGCCGGCCACGCGAGGCTGCGCCGGAACGCTTGGAGAGGGGTCGCCTGTGCCCGAGCGGATGGCGCAGGTCCTCCTGACGGCGTTGCGGCGGCAGCGCCCCGAGGCCGGCCCCCCGGTGGACGGGGAGGCCGCCCAGGGCTCCGACGTCACCACGGTCGACCTGACCGTCCCGGTGCCGGCTGCGCCGGGCGACGTGCAGGTCGAGGTGACCGACCCCGACACGGCCCTGGCCGCTGTCGACGCCGCCGTCCTCACCACCCTCTACGGCGACTCTCCCGTCGGCATCGCCGTCCTCGACCCCACCGGGCGCTACCTGCGGATCAACGACCTCATCGCCCGCACCAACGGCCCGTCGCCCGCCGAGCACGTGGGCCGCACCCTCGAGGAGGTGCTCGGCGACAGCGCCCCGGCCGTGCGGGCGCAGCTCGAGCAGACCCTCGCCCACGGCCGGCCCGTCACCGGTCAGGACGTCGTCGTCCTCGACTCCGCCGGCACGCCGCGCACCTGGCAGGTCACCTGGTTCCCGGCCCGCGCCCCCGGCAGCGGCCGCATCGTCGCGGCCGTCTGCGTCGCCTCGGAGGTGACGGAGGTCCGGCGCGCGGAGCTCGAACGGCACCGCGCCCAGGAGCGGACCCGGGTCCTCGCCCGCTCCGGGGAGCTGCTCGCCGCCGGCCTGCGGACCGAGCAGGTGCTGGACGCCGTCGTCGCGCTGCTCGTGCCGGGGCTGGGCGACTGGTGCGTGGTGCATCTCGTCGGGGCCAACGGCGAGATCCAGGAGGCGCGGGCGGTGCACCGCGACCCCGTCGTCGGCACCGCGCTGCGGCGCGTGCTCGACGCCACGCCCATCCGGCGCGACCAGGCCTACGGCGCCGGGCCTGCCATCGGCCAGGGCCGGACCCAGCGGATGAAGGACCTGCGCGACGAGGTGCTCCAGCACATCGCCGGCGACGACTCCGACCTGCTCGCCCTGCTGCGCCGCCTGGACACCCGGGACGCCCTGTCGGTGCCGTTACGGGCCCGCGGCCGCACCCTGGGCGCGGTCACCGTGGCGCGCTCGCACGAGCTCTGCGAGGCCGACGACGACCTGGTCGAGCACGTGGTGCGGCGCGCCGCGCTCGCCCTCGACAACGCCCGCCTCTACGAGCAGCAGCGCGAGGTCGCCGTCACGCTGCAGCGCAGCCTGCTGCCGCGGTCGCTGCCCGTCGTGGACGGCGTCGCCCTGGCCAGCCGCTACCTGCCGGGGGCGGACGGCACGGAGGTCGGCGGCGACTTCTACGACGCCGTCGCGCTGCCGGCCGGCCGGATCGGCCTGACGCTCGGCGACGTGATGGGCCGCGGCGTCCGGGCCGCCGCGGTGATGGGGCAGTTGCGGGCGACGCTGCGCGGCTACGCCCTCGAGAACCACCCGCCGCAGGGCGTGCTCGCCCGTGTCGACGCGCTCGTGCAGGCCCTCGAGGACGGCGAGCTCGTCACCGCGCTCTACGGCGTGCTCGACCCGGTGACGGGCGCTCTCGCGATCTCGTCCGCCGGGCACCCGCCCCCGCTCGTGGTCGCGGCGGACGGCGCCGTCCGCGCCCTGGACCTCGACCCTGGACCGCCGCTCGGTGTCGACGTCCGGTCGTTCGGGGTCGCCCACGTCACCCTCGCCCCGGGCGACACGCTGCTGCTCTTCACCGACGGGCTCGTCGAGGACCGCTCGCTGCCCGTCTACGAGGGGATCGAGAAGCTCGTCGCGGGCCTGGCGGGTCACCCGCTGATCCGGTCCGGCGACCCGGACGCCGTCTGCGCCGCCGCCCTCGCCGTGATGGGCCGCGGCCCGAGCCACGACGACGACATCGCCCTGCTCGCGGTGACGTTGACCCCCTGACCCTGCCTCACCGATGGGACCCCGATGGGTACTCACCGATGGGTACTCACCGATGGGGAGAGGGGCGCCGCGCCAACTCCAGCGCTGATCATGCAATCCGCGTCGATCATGCAATCCGCGTCGATCATGCACGCCGTGGCGTGCATGATCGCCATGAGGGGAAGGGCGGGTCAGGAGGCGGCGGGCTCGGCGGGTGGGGCACTGCGGCGCAGGGCGCGGTGCACGCCTTCCGCCCCGATCGTGCCGACGTAGCGGTCGCCGTCCAGCACCGGCACCCGGTCGTCGTCGACGCCCGCGAGCACGGCGAACGCCTGTCGCAGGCTCGTCCCGAGGCTGATGGTCGCCGGCGCGGGCACCACCCGGCCACCACGGACGACCCCGACCAGGCGACCCCCCTCACCGACCACTGCCGCGCCGTTGGGGGCGGCGCCGACGCCGTGGCCCTCGGGCACGGTCGGCGGGTGGTCGAGGTCGGCGGCGGCGAGCATCGTGACGCTCATCCGGCGGATGCCCCGGTCGGCGCCCACGAACGCGGCGACGCTGTCGTTGGCGGGCGCGGCCAGCAGGGTGCCCGGGTCGGCATACTGCTGCAGCTTTCCGGCCGGCCCGAGCACCGCGATGCGGTCACCGAGGCGGACCGCCTCGTCGATGTCGTGGGTCACGAAGACGACGGTCTTGTGCAGCTCGGTCTGGATGCGCCCGAACTGCTCCTGCAGGCGGTCCCGCGCCAACGGGTCGACCGCCCCGAACGGCTCGTCCATGAGCAGCACGGGCGGGTCGGCCGCGAGCGCCCGGGCGACGCCCACGCGCTGCTGCTGGCCTCCGGAGAGCTCGTTGGGGTAGCGGTGGGCGTACGTGGCCGGCTCCAGGCCCACCAGCTCGAGGAGCTCCGTGACCCGGGTCCTGGTGCGCGCGCGATCCCACCCGAGCAGGGCCGGCACGGTCGCCACGTTCTGCTCGACCGTGCGGTGCGGGAAGAGCCCGATCCGCTGGATGACGTAGCCGACGCCGCGGCGCAGCTGCTCGGGGTCGCTGCGGGTGACGTCGCGCCCGTCCAGCCAGATGCTGCCGGACGTCGGCTCGATGAGCCGGTTGATCAGCCGCAGCGTCGTCGACTTGCCGCCGCCCGACGGGCCCACCAGCATCACGAGCTCGCCGCGGCGCACGTCGAGCGACACGTCGTCGACGGCGACGGTGCCGTCGGCGTACCGCTTGCCGAGCCCGTCGAGCCGGATCATGGTGTCGGTTGTAGGTTCGGCCCCGTGATCCGAGGGGCGATCGGAAGTGCGCTGATCGACAGCCATGCGCCCACCGTTGCGGACGACTGCCTCCTTCGCAACGCGTGGGTGTGCCCTGAGTACGTGCGCACCCGGGCGGGGGATCTGACCGCCGCCAGTCTCACGCACCTGCGGATCACGCTGATCTCCGTGCTCATCGGGGCGGCGATCGCCCTGCCCCTCGCGCTGGTGGCGCGGCGCGTCCGGGGGCTGCGCCCGGCGCTGCTGGGGTTCTCCACCGCCGTGTACACGATCCCGTCGTTGGCGCTCTTCTCGCTGCTCCTGCCCTTCACGGGGCTGTCCGAGAAGACGGTGATCATCGGCCTGGTGCTCTACTCGCTGACGATCCTCGTCCGGGCCGTGCTCACGGGGCTCGACGGCGTCCCCGAGGAGGTGCGGGACGCGGGCCGCGGCATGGGGTACTCCCAGCGCGGGCTGCTCTGGCGGGTGGAGCTGCCGCTGGCCCTCCCCGTGCTCATCGGCGGCCTGCGGATCGCGACGGTCTCCACCGTCGCCCTGGTCACGATCGGGACGATCGTCGGCAGCGGCGGCCTCGGCGACCTCATCGCGACGGGCCTGAGCAGCAACTTCAAGGCGCAGGTGCTGACGGCCTCCGTGCTGTGCGTCGTGCTCGCCCTGGTACTCGACCTGCTTCTGGTGGGGACGCAGCGGCTGCTCATGCCATGGCGCCGGGGGCAGGAGGGCTGATGGGCTGGTTCGGGGACGTCATCGCCTGGTTCTCCAACGCCGAGAACTGGCAGGGGCCGGACGGCGTCGTGCAGCGGTTGATCGAGCACATCGGGGTGTCGGCGGCGGCCCTCGGCATCGCCTGCGTGCTGGCCATCCCGCTGGCGCTGTGGCTCGGGCACGTGCGTCGGGGCGGGGGGCTCGCCGTCAACGTGTCGAACGTCGGGCGCGCGGTGCCGACCTTCGCCGTCCTCGTGCTCCTCGTGCTGGCCCCCGACCCGTTCGGCCTGAGCACGCTCTCGATCCTCGTGGCGCTGGTGATCTTCGCGATCCCGCCGATCCTGACGAACACGTACCTGGGCGTGCGCGAGGTGGACCCCGCGACGGTCGACGCCGCCCGCGGCATGGGGATGAGCGGCCCCCAGGTGCTCGCCAAGGTCGAACTCCCGCTCGCCGTTCCCCTGCTCATGGACGGCGTCCGCCTGGCTGCCGTGCAGGTCATCGCGACGGCCACGATCGCGGCGCTCGTCGCCGGCGGCGGCCTCGGCATGTTGATCACCGAGGGATTCGCCCAGCAGAACCAGGCCGAGGTCGTCGCCGGAGCCCTGTGCGTGCTGGTGCTCGCGCTCAGCGTCGAGGGGCTGATGGCCCTCCTGCAACGCCGGGTGAACCCGTTGCGCCTGGTACGCGCCCCCTGACGGGCCGCGTCCGGCGGATGATCGTGTCCGAACTGTGATGCCCACCGGGGATGCGTGCGGGCGGCACCGGCGGTTGGGTCGGTACAGCGGGTAGCAGGGCGAGCGGAACGGGAACGGCCCGTCACCGTGGCCCCTGTGGCGTCACGAAGCCCGCCGGACACGCCTGCGGCAAGCAGGGGACACAGAAGGCGACCTGAACCATGACGGCTCCATCCCTCCACCGTTCCTCGACGCGCCTCTCGCGCCGCTCGCTCGGCCTCGGTGCCGCCGTAGCGGTCGCCGGGCTCGCACTCACCGCATGCGGCTCGTCGAACGCGCTCTCGTCGTCGAGCTCCAGCACCTCCGCCGCGGCGAGCGGTGCGGCCTCGTCCGGCGGCGCGTCGGGGAGCAAGACCCTGACCGTCGGCGGCGCGAACTTCACCGAGATGCTCGTCCTGCAGCAGCTGTACGGACAGTTGCTGGCCAAGAACGGGTACACGATCTCGTACAAGCCGGTCACCGACCGCGAGGTGTACGGCCCGGCGCTCGAGCAGGGCCAGATCGACGTCGTGCCCGACTACACCGCGGGCATGGCGAACTGGATCAACGCGCAGGTCAACGGCACGAACGCCAAGAGCATCACGACGAACGACGCCACCCAGACGATCAGCGCGATGCAGCCGCTGCTCCAGCAGAAGGGGCTGACCGCCTTGAAGCCGTCGGCGGCGACCGACCAGAACGCGTTCGCCGTCACGAAGAAGTTCGCGCAGGACAACAACCTCAAGACGCTGTCCGACCTGGCGAAGCTGGGCAAGCCGATCAAGCTGGCGGCACCCGCGGAGTGCCCCAAGCGGCCGAACTGCCAGATCGGCCTGGAGCAGACCTACGGGCTGAAGATCGCCCAGGTGCTGCCGCTCGGCTTCGGCAGCCCCCAGGCCAAGCAGGCGGTGCTCACCGGCAAGGCCGACGTCGTCGAGACGGGTACGACCGACGCGACGCTCGACGCCCAGGGGCTCGTGGTGCTGCAGGACGACAAGAACCTGCAGGAGGCCGAGAACATCCTCCCGGTGGTGAACACCCAGAAGGCGGGGTCGCCCGAAATCGCGGCGCTGCTCGACAAGCTGTCGGCCGCGCTCACGACGGACGACCTGGCGCAGCTCAACCTCAAGGTCGACGCACAGCGCCAGAAGGCGGAGGACGTCGCGAAGGAGTACCTGACGTCCAAGGGCCTGCTCTGAGACCGGAGCCGACGAGCCGGTCGTGATCGGCCGGTCGTGATCGGCCGGTCGTGATCGGCCGAGTGGCGTGAGCACGGAGCCGTCGGCGGGATCCCTTCGGGCCCCGCCGGCGGCTCTTCTCATGCGGCCCCACCCCCGGCGTTGATCATGCAATCCGCGTCGATCATGCAATCCGCGTCGATCATGCGCTTCGCGTCCATCGGCGGTCGCTACTTCGGCAGTTCGGCGCGGCGCGCCGCATCGTGGCGGCGTGTCGCAGGCAGGTGCCGAACGACGGATCGGCGGGCCCGGCGGCAGGGCGCCGATCATGCGGGGGAGTGTCACCCGGCCGTTCTCCTGATACTGGTGTGACCTGTGGGACACGCCGACGCCGCCTGCGCTAGTCGGGAGCGTCCCGCCCCTACATTGACGGCCGTGGCGAATCGGTACGCATCGCAGCAGGTAGAACGGTCTCTGTTCCGCTCCGCCCTGGCGGCCGCCTCGGCGTGCGCGCCGATGGCGTCACTCACCGCCGGGGTCGGCCTCGGTGCGGCCGGGTACCTGCTCGCCGAGCCGGGGCTCGCGGCGAGCGGCACCCTCGTCGCCGCGGTCGGCCTCTACGTGGAGCGGTTCCAGGCGCGCTCGCTGCGCCGCCGTCGCCGCGCCGAGCGGATGCGCAACCGCCACGAGGTCACCGAGCTGCGCCGCACGATCGCCCAGCTCCGCCTCGACGTCGGCGCCTTCCAGCGCGCCCTGCTCGACACCGAGGCGGTCCTCGCCGCACGGTCGCTCCCGCTGCTCACTCCCGTCGCCGAGCCCGCGTCGCAGGTGCTGCCCCGCGTCGTGCCGGCCGCCGAGCCGGCCCGCGCAGAGCCGGCCAGGGTCGAGGCTCCCGAGGCGGTCCGTGCCGAGGCTCCCGAGCCGGTCCGTGCCGAGGCCCCCGAGCCGGTCCGTGCCGAGGCTCCCGAGCCGGCCGTGCCGAGGCTCCCGAGCCCGTCGCGCTCCCAGTGGGCGAGGGCTGGGTGCAGACCCCCGAGCGGGACGCCGTCGATGCCGCGCCCCTGCCCGTTCAGCGGCTCAGCCCCTTCGTCGCGGCGCTGCAGCGGCTCGCTCCCGGTCGTCGCCGACGACGCCCCTCCCCGCCGCCGCATCTTCGACACCGGCGGCATCCCCGTGCTCGAGCCGGCCCCGCGCGACCGGCTCAGCGTGACCACCGACGCCCTCGTCTACGCCGCCCTGGCCGAGCTCGACGACGACGAGGCCACCCGTCGCCTGGCCTACGCCGGCTCCGAGCAGGCCGGCCCCGACCACGCCGAGGGCGCAGCCCGCGACGACGAGCGCGCCGTCCCGGTCAGGCCCCGGCACACCGCCTGAGCGATCGCCGGCACGACGGCCCGAGCCACGGCCTACCCGGGGTAGGGCCCCCGATCGCGCAGCGACGCCGCGACCGCCTTCTCGAGCTCGTCCAGGTACACCAGCGTGCGCTGGTAGTCGCCGTGCCCGTCGACGGCGACCACGTAGGTCGAGATGTCGAACTCCTCCGCGGGGCGGTCCACGGCCTCCGGCCCGGTCCGGTAGGAGTCGGCCGGGAAGCCCAGCAGATCCGTGAGGCGCCACAGGTTGCGCCAGCGCCCGTCGAGCATCGTGCGCAGGGACGGCGATGCGGGCGCCGAGGGCGGCAGGGCGATCTCGTCGCGCCAGGGTTGCTCCCCTGTCCACCGGGGAGCGCGCACGGGGTTCGTCCCCAGCACGGCCGGCCCGAGCAGCTCGGGGAACAGCCGGCCGAAGTACGCGCGCAGCTGGACGCCGTAGGTGAGCACGTGCAGCCGGCGCACGGTGTCCGCGCCGCCCTCGCGGCCGCTCGCCGCGCACACGGCGGCCACGGCCAGCACGGCTCCGAGGCTGTGCGCCGACAGCACGACGTGCCGCCGGCCGGCCCCGGGCCGCTCGGTGCCCGAGGGTTCCTCGGCGTCCAGCCACCACTCCATCCGGCGGACGATCTCGGGCACCGCCCGCTCCGCGTAGCAGGGCGGGCCGAGCGGGTGCCCCGTCCGCGGCAGGAAGCACATCAGGTCCCACGCCAACCCGAGCGGACGCCGCCCCGCCGTGGCCGACCCGCCCGCGACGGACCCGACGACGGCCGCCCCCAGCAGCGCGATCACCGCGACCCCGCCGTTGAGCAGGGTGCGCACCACGGCCGGCAGCGCGGCGACCTGACCCGGGCGGCCCGCGACCCCGTACGTCGACAGCGCGACCGCGACCACCACGGCCACCGTGGCGAGCGCACAGAACAGGCCGGCCAGCCGCTCCCCGCGCTGGGCGTAGGCCGCCGACCGGCGCTGTGTCGCCGCCTGGTCGAGCAGGCTCTGCTCCAGCGGCGTGAGCTGCCGGCCGTCGGAGGGCGTCAGGCCGGCGGCGGCCTCCTGCAGGTGACGCAGGGCCGTCAGCTGGCCGCCCGGCCGGACCGCGACCCCGGCGAAGGTGGCTCGCCAGGCCCTGCCCAGGAACACCCGCGCGGCAGGAGGCGCGCCACCCCGGCGCACCCACAGGACGACCGCGCAGATCGCGAAGACGACGACGAAGCCGACGCAGACGAGTCCCGCCCACACGTACGGCGCCGCCACCGACAGGTGCGGGCCGACGCACTGCCCCGTCGTCCCGCGCGTGCAGTTCGTGATCGCCCCGCCGCCCTGCGGGTCCTGCAGGCTCAGCAGCTCGGCCGCCCCCCGGCCGCCGTTGAGCCAGTCCCCCACGGTGAGTACCACGATCGAGCTGAGGCCGGCGGCGACGGCCAGGGCGAGCAGCATGAGCACCCCCGGTCCGCGGCCGGCCCAGACGGTGTCCCGCCGGGCCCGCCTCGAGGCGGCCGAGGCCGGGCGCAGCACGAGGACGGCCAGCACGGCGACGGCGGCGGCCAGGAGCCAGGGGTGCACGGCGCCCGGGGTCACCGCGGGCAGGAGGACCAGTGCGCTGAGCGCCAGGCCCAGCGTCGTGCAGACCGACGTGCGCCAGGTCCGCACGCGCCAGTCCGGCGGCGCCCAGGCCGACCAGGAGCGCGGTGAGCACGACCGGGCTCGTGACGACACCCGGGAGGAAGGACGGTGTGCGGTCGGCCGGGTCGGGGCCGTCGAGCACGCCGGGACGGGTCACCACGGGTGGCAGGCCGACCAGCGCCGCCACCTCGCCGGCCAGGACCACGCACGCCGCACCGAGGAGCACGCCGGGCAGCGCGCCGTCGCCGCGCCGGCACCGACGCCAGGTCGGGGGAGTCGCCCGCCAGGGCGGCGACGGCCACGGCCGCGAGCACCAGCACGGCGACGGAGGCCAGCAGGGCGACGCCGAAGACCCACCTCCGGGCGCCCGCCGCCGAGTCCCACCTGCGACCAGCAGGCGGACGTCCGCAGGGACCCCAGGGTGCGGCAGGCGTCACCGCCGCCGAAGAGCGCCGGCCAGGCCGTGGTGAGCGTCACCAGCGCGAAGCCCGCGGCGAGGTGCACCGCGGTGAGACGGCCGCACCGCTCCGCGCCCGTCCCAGAACGAGGCGGCCGCGAGCCAGGTCTTCGGGCGCTCCGCGTAGGGCACGCGTCTCCGCTGCGGCGGTGCCGGCCGCGGCCGATCGTCGCCGCCTCGTACCGGTCGGCGGAGATCCGGGTCAACTGCCACAGCCCGAGCAGGAGCAGCACGGGGACGGCCGAGAACAGCGCCAGCCGTGACCCCACCTCGAACCGGGCCACGAGGTCGAGCGCGCTCGGCAGGTTCGTGCAGCGGACGACGTGGCCGTCGTAGCACTGCGCCCCGACCAGGTCGATCCCCACCTCGCAGGCCGTCGTGACGAGCAGCAGCGTGAGCAGCAGGCCGAAGACGCGGACCAGCGCCGGCGCCCTGCCCCGGGCGGGCCGCGAGGCCGTGCTTCGCCGGCTCCGCCAGGGGCTCGCCGTTCGCGTCGGGGACGGTGAGCACCCGGCTCCAGTAGGCGACGTTCGTGAGGCCGAACGGCAGCAGGAGGGTCCAGCCGAGGCGACCGAGGGCCGCGACGACCGTGCCGACCGTGCCCGTCCCACCGACGACGGTCGTCCGGGCCAGGCCGCCCCACGAGTAGGCCTCGCGCTCGACCCGGGGCGGTACCCAGCCGGCGTCCCCACGGTCGCGGCCGCGGGCGTGCCAGCGGCCGCCAGAAGCTGCCGAGCTGATCGCCGTCGATCTGCTCGACCGCGGCCGGCGGCAGTTCGAGGATGTCGGCCGGTGCGGTGTTGGCGACGCCGTGGACCCGCAGTTCGAGGACGACGGGCGTCGCGGCGTGATCGCGCATGCGCGGACTGTACGGGTAGGCGGAGCAGCTGGGGGAGAGGACGACGGGCACCGCTGCGTGCGCGGCCGGCGGGCCCGCGGCGACGTCCGCCGGGTGGGCCTACTTGTCGACGTCCCCCACGACGAAGAACGTCGACCCGAGGACGGCGACCATGTCGGCCACCAGGCGCCCGGGCAGGATCCGGGACAGCACCTGCACGTTGTTGAACGACGCCGACCGCAGCTTCAGCCGCCAGGGCACCTTGTCGCCGCGCGACACCAGGTAGTAGCCGTTCACCCCGAGCGGGTTCTCGGTCCACGTGTAGAGTGTGCCCCTCGGGCACGCGCAGCACCTTCGGCAGCCGCACGTTGACCGGCCCCGGCGGCAGCGAGCGCAGCCGGTCGACGCAGTACTCGGCGAGGTCGAGCGACACGTGCGACCTGCTCGAGCAGCACCTCGAGCCGGGCCAGGCAGTCGCCCGCGCCGCGCGTGACGACGCGGCCAGGGCCTCCGGCGCGAACAGCTCCCCGTACGCCAGGTAGGGCTCGTCGCGGCGCAGGTCGAGGTCGAGCCCGCTGCCGCGGGCGATCGGCCCCTCACCCCGTACGCCGCGGCCAGCTCGCGGGACAGGACGCCGACGCCGCGGGTGCGGGCGCGCAGGATCTCGTTGCCCGAGATGAGCGCCTCGAGCCGGGCATCCGGGCCCGGACGACGCCCACGCGCCGCGAGGACCCGCGTCGTCCAGCCGGCCGGCAGATCCTCCTTGAGCCCGCCGACCCGGTTGAACATGTAGTGCATGCGCCCGCCCGACACCTCCTCCATCACGGCCTGGAGCTCCTCGCGCTCACGGAACGCGTAGAACACCGGCGTGATCGCGCCGAGCTCGAGGGGGTACGAGCCGAGGAACATCAGGTGGTTCAGGACCCGGTTGAGCTCGGCGAGCAGGGTGCGCGCCCAGACGGCGCGCTCCGGCACCTCCATCCCGAGCATCCGCTCGGCGCCGAGCACCACGCCGAGCTCGTTCGCGAAGGCCGAGAGCCAGTCGTGCCGGTTCGCGAGCACGATGATCTGCCGGTAGTCGCGCACCTCGAAGAGCTTCTCCGCGCCGCGGTGCATGTAGCCGACGATGGGCTCGGCCCGGGTGATCCGTTCGCCGTCGAGGGTGACCCTCAGCCGCAGGACGCCGTGCGTCGAGGGATGCTGCGGGCCGATGTTCAGCACCATGTCGGCCGTGTCGATCTCGCTCGCGCCGAGGCCGACGGTGAGCGACGACCCGTCCGGAGGGACCACGGCGCCAGTCTGCGCACGGCCCCGCAGGGGTGCCTCGTGCGATGCTGGCGTCATGTCGACCTCGGGGCGATCGCCGGCGCCGGTGCTGGCTGGCCGGGGGGGCCGTTCGACCCGCCCGAGGTGGTCTGGTCGGGGGTCTCGCCCCGGCTCGCCGTGGCCCGCCGGCTGGTGACCTGCGGTCCGCTGGCGGCGCTCGCGCTGGTCGCCGGGGTGCTCGCGATCGTGGTCGACCTCGCCTGGCTGTGGCCGCCGCCGCCGTCGCTCGCCGCGTGCGCCGGCTGGGGCTGGCGGGTGATCGGCCGGCAGGTGCGGGCCTGGGGCTACGCCGAGCGCGCCGACGACCTGCTCGTGCGGCGCGGGGTGACGTGGCGCGCGATCGTGGTCGGTGCCCTACGGGCGCATGCAGTACGTCGACGTCTACGCCGGCCCGGTCGACCGCGCGCTGGGCCTGGCCAAGGTGCAGCTGCACACGGCGTCCGCGCACAGTGACGCCTTCATCCCCGGCCTGCCGCCGCAGGAGGCCGCCCGCCTGCGCGACCGGCTCGCCTCCCGGGGCGAGGCGCGCCTGGCGGGCCTGTGACGGCGCCCGCGCCGCCGGCCGTCCCCGGCGGGGTCGCCGACGGCAGCTGGCAGCGGGTGCACCCGCTGACCCCCGCGGTGCACTCCTGGCAGGCCCTCGTCGTGCTCCTCGTCGTCGCCTTGCAGGACGTCGGCCAGAACCTCGTGCGCGAGGCCGCGGGCGAGGGGCCCGGGGGCTCGGGCCGCGGCGACGGCAGCGGCGGCGGGCCGAGTGCGGAGTTCCTGCGGATCGGCCTGCCGATCGTGGCGCTGCTGCTCGTCGCCGTCGTCACGCTGCTCGTGCTGTCGTGGCGGCTCACCCGGTACCGCGTCACCTCCGAGGCGCTCGAGCTGCGGCACGGGATCGTCGTGCGCCGTCAGCGGCGAGCCCGGCTCGACCGCCTGCAGGCCGTCGACGTCGTCCAGCCCCTGGTCGCCCGGATCTTCGGCCTGGCGCGGCTCAAGCTCGACGTGGCCGGCGGCTCCGGGTCGAGCATCGAGCTGTCGTACCTGACGGACACGCAGGCCCGCCAGCTGCGCAACCACCTGCTCGCGGCCGCCGCCGGGCTGACGTACGACACCCCGCACGCGCCGGAGGCGCCGGAGCAGCCCGGTCGTCGAGGTGCCGGTCCCGCGCCTGGTCGCCTCGATCCTGCTCGACATCGGGCTGCTCGCGGGTGTCGCCGCCACCGTCGGCGTCGTGGTCCTGGGGCTGGTCGGCCGCCGGCCCGCGGGGCGATCGCCGGGTTCCTGCCGGCGGCGATCGGCGTCGTCACCGTGCTCTGGCGCCGCTTCGCCGGTGGGTTCGGCTTCACGGCCAAGGTCTCGCCCGACGGGCTGCGGTTGCGGCACGGCCTGCTCGAGCACCGCGCCCAGACGGTGCCGCCCGGGCGGGTGCAGGCGGTCCGGCTGGTGCAGCCGCTGCTCTGGCGCGGTCCCCGACTGGTGGCGCGTCGTCGTCAACGTGGCCGGTTACGGCGGCCGCGGCGACCACCAGCGGACCGAGAACGAGCTGCTCCCGGTCGGCACCCGCGACGAGGCGGTGAGCTGCTCGCGCTGGTGCTGCCCGACCTCGGTCTCGAGCCGGGCGAGGACGCCCTGGGTCATCGTGGCCACCGGGCTGGACGGCGACAGCCGGCGGGACGACGGCTACCTGTCGTCGCCGTCCGCGGCCCGCTGGGTCGACCCGATCGGCTGGCGGCGGAACGGTGTGCGGGTCACGCACGAGGCGTTGCTGATCCGGCGGGGGCGGCTGCGCCGGCGTCTCGACGTCGTGCCGCACGCGCGCACCCAGAGCTGCGGCCTGGTCCAGGGCCCGCTGCAGCGCGCTGCTCGGGGTCGCGTCGCTGACGGTGCACTCGACCCGTGGTCCGGTCGACCCGGCGGTACCCCACCTTGCGCCTGGCCGACGCCACCGCCCTGCTCGACGACCAGGGCGTGCGGGCGCGGCGGGCCCGGCGGCTGGCCGTGCCCGACCGCTGGCTGGAGCCGCGACCACCGGTGGCGTGAACCGGCGGGAGGAGCCGCGCGGGTCAGGCCGGCGCGCGCGTCGCCGCGGGCCGGGCGACGGGCGCCGGGAGCCCGAGCACCTGCTCGGCGACGGCGTCGGGAGGCATCGGCCGTGCCCACAGGAAGCCCTGGCCCCAGGTGCATCCCATCCCCTCGAGGGCCTCGGCCTGCTCGGGCAGCTCGACGCCCTCGGCGACGACGCCCGTGAGCTCGAGGGCGTTCACCATCTCGATGATCGCCCGGGTCACGCCGCGCGACTTGGCGTCGGTGGTGAGCTGCCGCACGAACGACCGGTCGACCTTGACCACCTGCACCGGGAAGTCCTTGAGGTAGCTGAGCGAGGAGTACCCGGTGCCGGAAGTCGTCGATGCAGAGCACGACCCCGAGCCCGGCGAGCTGCTCGAGCACGGCCGCGGCGGCGGTGCGGTTCGTCATCAGCAGCGACTCGGTGATCTCGATCCAGAGCGCGTGGGCCGGCAGCCCCGACTCGCCCAGCGCCTCGCGGACCAGGCGCGGCACGTCGGAGCGGGCGATCTGGGTCGCGGAGAGGTTCACCGAGACGTGCAGGTCGCGGCCGGTGGCGCGGCGCCACGTCATCAGCTGGTGGCAGGCCTGGCGCAGCATCAGGTCGCCGATCTCGACGATGAGGCCCGTGTCCTCCGCGACGGGGATGAACTCGGCGGGGCTCACCGGCCCGTCCTCGGGGTGGGTCCAGCGGGCCAGGGCCTCGAAGCCGGCCACGGACCCGTAACCGGGCCCCGTCATGATCGCCTGGTAGTGCGGGCGGACCTCGCCGGCCGTGACGGCCGCGCGCAGTTCGTCCGCGAGCCTGACCCGGTGCTCGATCGAGGAGCGCAGCGACTGGTCGAACTGCACCCAGGTGGCCCGGCCGGAGTCCTTGGCGGTGTAGAGGGCGATGTCTGCGTCGCGGACGAGGGCGTCGGCGTCGGCGTCCGCCCCGGCCGCGGCCTGCGCCACCCCGATGGACGCCGTCATGACGATCCGCTGGCCGCCGCTGAGCACGAGCGGCTCCTCGGCGATCGTCAGCAGTCGCTCCGCGACGGTGCGCGCCACCTCGGGGGTGCCGCCGCGGGCGATGACCACGAACTCGTCGCCGCCGAGCCGGAACAGCTCGTCCCCGGCCTGGACCTTGCCCCGCAGTCGCCGCGCCAGCATCAGGATGAGCTCGTCGCCCACCGGGTGGCCCCAGGTGTCGTTGACGAGCTTGAACCGGTCGGCGTCGAGGCAGACGACGCTGACGCCCTCGGCCGCCCCCTCGGGCGAGGCGAGCCGTTCGCGCAGGGCGGCAAGGAACGCCGCCCTGTTCGGCAGCCCCGTCAGCGGGTCGTGCAGGGCCTGGTGGAGTGCGTCCTCCTCCGCCTTCCGCAGTGCCTTGACGGTGTACATCATCCGCAGGAAGACCGCGAGCAGCACTAGCGACAGCAGGGCGACGCGCACCGTCGCGTCGAGCCGGCCGGACGTCGGCATCATCACGGCCGCGCCCGCGGGCACGAGCAGCGTCAGCAGGACCACCGAGCGCCCGCTCCGCGCCGGCGCTTGGGTCGCGGTCGCCGGTCTCGCCAGTTCGGTGACGCTGGGGTGGGTGGCGGCGGCCCCCGCCAGGGCGAACGAGACCATGAACAGGGCTTCGATGTAGGGGCTCGTGGTGCCCGGCCTGAAGTGCCAGAGCACCACGTACGTCATGTCCGCCACCAGCCAGGTGGTGATCGCGCCCAGGAGCATCCCCAGGGCGGGCGAGCGCCGCGACGTCCGGAAGGCCAGGTGCACGGTGATCGACAGCAGGGCCGCGTCGAGGACGGGGTAGAGCATGTTGATCGCCAGCGCGTAGAGGTCGTACCGGTGTGCGTCCAGGCCCAGGTGCGGGCCGACCTCGGCACTGAAGAAGCCGAGCGATGCCCCTGAGGTGACGATCATCGCGTCGAG
Source organism: uncultured Actinomycetota bacterium (assembly GCA_963794075.1). Lineage (GTDB taxonomy): Bacteria > Actinomycetota > Actinomycetes > Actinomycetales > Kineosporiaceae > DATKNA01. Next base: position 33,599 of record CAWCCY010000015.1, on the reverse strand, counting down.
CGCGGCCAGCCGGCCGGACCCCTTCGCGGTGGAGGAGAGCATGCGCAGCAGCGCCCACAGGGTCGTCAGGTAGCCGACGATCACCCACAGGTCGGGACTCTCGAGGAGGCCGCGGCCGCGCGGCAGGACGCCGATGCGCAACGCCAGCCCCACGAGGAAGAACAGGCCGGCGAGAGTCATCAGCCGCCAGGGACCTCTCGGCTCCGCCTGGCGAAGCGGCGGCCCGACCACCAGCCCGCCGAGCCCGAGTACCACCACGCCCACGAAGGCGAGGCCGCCCGCGCCTTTCGGGGCCGCCAGGAAGGCGGCCACGGCGATCACGAGGACGGGCGCCCCGATCAGCAGCAGCAGCGGCCGTCGGCGGACCGCGGTCCGGCGCCCGCCGGCTGGAGTCGGTCCACCCTGCGTCGTTCGGCCGATCAAGGAACGGTCTTGAGGGCCGGTGACGGCGAGCACTCGTTGGGCCGAACGGTGACGGGCGCCGCCGAACGGGTCGAGGCAGCGTGACCGCGGCCGGTCGCAGCCCGTGCGTGAAGATCTCGCCGCGGACGTCGGCGACCCGGCCCAGACCGGGAAGACCGGGCGGACCGGGGCCGGTGCGCCCGGCCCGCGATCCGGAAGGCGTCCTGGTCCATCGTGCGCAGCGTCCGCAGGACCGGCATCCACGTTCATGACCACGTCGTCTCGCCGCGGTCCTCGCGTCGGCCCAGACGGCGTGGAAGAGGCCGCGGGGATACTCGCGCCCTACGCCGGGGTCCCTCGCGAGCGAGGCGGAGATCTCCCCCAGGCGGCCCGCCGGACAACTCCTCGAGCCGGGCCGGAGGGCGGGGTCGATCGTGGGCAGCACCAGCGTGGGCAACGGCCGGAGCCCGTGATTGCCGATGACGCGGCACGTCGCGCGCAGCCGCCCGAGCCGTCGAAAGCGCCGAAATAGACGGCGTAGGGCACCCAGGGTCGGCGGCCACCCGTGAGCGTCCCGTCGGGGGAGAGCGTGCTTTCGGGGATGTATCCGACCCGCACGTGTTCGGTCGCGTGCAGGCGCCGGGCGGCAAGGATCTCGCGCTCGGTTCCGTCAGCGGCCGGGCCGCCGGCAGGCCGTCGAGTTCGAGGTGTTCGTGGAGCACATTCTTGTCGGCCAGGGCCATGGTGGAGTTCCCCCTCCAAGATGCCGCCCGCCCGTTGCGCGCTGTCACTTTCGGCCACCCTAGGTGGGGCCGTCAGTGGTCGGCAACCTCCCTCTTTGGCCCTGGACAGGCTCCCGTCCATGTGCGCAGCGTGACGACACGCCGTCGTCACCCACCCTTTCGGCGGAGGAATGGGCGAGATGCGGCGAGTGGCTTTCCGTTCTTGTCTGAGATTGTCCGCGGTCGACGCCGCAGCCCCCTTCTCGTGCCGTGCACGACCGGCTCGGGCGAATGCCGTGACATTGCGAACAGGGCCGCCCGCGGCGAGTGCCGGCCCATTCCGGCGGAATCCGCCGCGAATACCCGCGCTCCGGCTCAGGCCGGAACGCGCTGCAGCAGCCAGGTGAATCCGCCCAGACCCGCCGGGTCGAGCATTTCGGCCGCACCGGGCTCGTCACGCCGCACGCCGAGCTCGTGCAGGGCAGCGTGCTGCGGGCGCAGGACCCCCGGCGCGGCGCCCGCCGATCGGCCCGCGGCCTCGACCGCGTCGAACGCCACGTGTGCGGTCACGTCGCACGACCCGTCGGGCACCGGCGGCACGAGCCGGCCTCGCCGGTAACCGCTCAGGGAGCCGAGCGGCGGCCGGTCCGCCAGCGTGTGCCCGTAGTCGACGGCCAGCAGCAGGCCCCCGCCGAGGCGCCCCAGCAGCGTGACGTGACCGGCCCACCAGTCGTCGCGGCCGCGGCCGACCTCGATCCGCGCACCGGGATCCAGCTCGGACGGCGGCCACCAGCGCGCGCACCAGTCGAGGTCCTCCGGCGCGGGCGAGGGCCCCAGCCGCTCGCGCCCGGTACCGGTTCGACCAGCACCGTGCGCAGCCGCCCCTCGTCGTCGATCTCGAGGACGGGGCAGGGCACGGTGTCGAGCAGCTCCCAGGCGACCACCAGCGCCCCGTCGAACGCCGCGTACGGCACGCCCCGGTCCGCCCTCGTCCAGCCGACCAGCGGCGGCAGCAGGGCCGGCCGGTCGACGACGTCCACACCGTGCAGGCGCAGGCGCGCGCCCTCGTCGAGGCGTGCCAGCGCCGACAGGAGCTCGCCGCGGCCGGCGCCGAGGTCGAGCACGCCCGAGCAGCCGGCGGTCTGCGCCAGCCGCGCGACCGCCCGCGCCAGCAGGGTGGGGGCTGCGTGTGCCGCCGTCCGGAAATGCCCGGCCGGCCCCTCCGGCCGCCGGTAGAACCCCTGCTCACCGAAGAGCGCCTGCCGCCAGGCCTCCTCCCAGCCGAGCCAGCCCTCCCCGCGGCTCACCCCGGCCGGCGCAGGACGACCGCTACGTCGGTCACGGCGAAGAGGAAGCGCCCCTCGCCCGCGTAGCGGTGCAGGTCCTGGACCCACTGGGCGGCGCGCGGGGCGAGCTCGGGGTCGTCGGCCACGGCGGCGAGCACGCCCCGCGCGACCTTCCACGCCACCGAGTCCGCGTCGAAGCGGCGGTGGCAGTCGGCCCAGGTGTCCACGGTGAGGACCTCGAAGGGCGCGGCGCTCGCCAGCCCGAGCAGCTTGCGGCCCATGAAGCCGTCCGCGCGCTCGACCCACTTGGGCACCGTCGCGACGAACCTGTCGACCAGCTGCCGGGTGAGGGCGTCGTCGTCGCTGCTGACGAGGGTGGTGTCCCAGTCGCTGTGCATGAGCACCAGCAGACCGCCGGGCCGCAGCACCCGGTAGCACTCGGCGACGTGCGCCCGGGGGTCGGCGAGGTGCTCGGCGACGTTGACCGAGGTGACCCGGTCGAGGCTCCGCGTCGGCGAACGGCAGCGGCTCGTCGAGGTCGGCGAGCACCGCGCGGACCCGCGCGTCGTGCAGCAGGTCGTCGTCGATGATCGGGCCGGTGTCGACGGCGTGGATGCGGACAGGTCCCGCGGCGGCGGCCAGGATGGCCCGGGCCGTCCGCCCGTACCCGGTCGCGAGGTCGGCGATCTCGAGGGTGCGCCCGCCCTCGGGCGCCGCGAGATCCGTCAGCTCCGCGATGCGCTCGTGCCGGCCCACGGGGGTCAGGCTAGCCTCGCGACTCGTGGACGGCGCGAGCCAGGGCGGTCACGGGCCGGGCCCCGCCCCCGACGACGCGGCCGGGGCTCCCGGCGCTGCCCGGCCCGGGCGCCTCGGCGTGGGCGTGGTCGGCGCGGGCCGGGTCGGCGCCGTGCTCGGCAACGCCCTACGGGCCGCGGGCCATGCCGTGGTCGGCGTCTCGGCGGTCTCGGCTGCGAGCCGTGAGCGCGCGGAGCTGCTGCTGCCCGCCGTGCCGGTGCTCGAGGTGCCCGACGTCGTCGAGCGGGCTGAGCTCGTGCTGCTGGCGGTTCCCGACGACGCGCTCGAACCGCTCGTCGCCGGGCTCGCGGAGGTCGGGGCCTGGCAGGGCGGCCAGCTCGTCGTGCACACGAGCGGCCGGCACGGCTGGCGGGTGCTCGCCCCGGCGACGGCGTCCGGGGCGATCCCGCTCGCCCTGCACCCGGCGATGACCTTCACCGGCCGCAGCCTGGACCTGGCCCGGCTCGCCGACTGCTGCTTCGCCGTCACCGCGCCGGCCCCCGTGCTGCCCATCGGGCAGGCGCTCGTCGTCGAGATGGGCGCCGAGCCGGTCGTCGTCGCCGAGGAGGCTCGGCCGCTCTACCACGCCGCCCTCGCGCACGGCGCCAACCACCTCGTCACGCTCGTCGCCGAGTCCCTCGACCTGCTCGACCGCGGCCGGCGTCGAGTCCGGGCCCCGGGTGCTGGGGCCGCTGCTCTCGGCGGCGCTCGAGAACGCGCTGCGACAGGGCGACGGCGCCCTCACCGGGCCGGTCGCCCGCGGTGACGCGGGGACCGTCGAGGCGCACGTCGCCGCCATCGCGGCCAGCGGTGTCGACGGTGCGCTCGCGACCTACCGGCGCCTCGCCCGGGCGACCGCCGACCGGGCGCTCGCCTCCGGCCGCCTGCGCGCCGAGGCGGCGCAGTCGCTCCTGGCGGCCCTGGCGGACGACCCCCCGCTCTGACGCCGGCCGACGCAGGCTGAGGAGGGCCGGGCCCGGCCGGTCAGCCGGTCAGGCCGGCAGGCCCGTCGCGACGGCGCCGGCCTGGCCGACGGTCAGCAGGGCGTTGTCGATGAGCCGGGTGGTGCCGACCCGGGCCGCGACCGCCAGCAGGGCAGGCCCGCGGTACCACTCGGGCACATCCTCCAGCGACTCCGGATGCACCAGGACCAGATAGTCGACGAGGACCAGAGGCTCGGCCACGAGCACGTCGCGGGCCGCCCGCCGCACCGCGCTCGCCCCCTCGGAGGCGGCGGCCCCGCCCGCGCGCAGCGATCGGACGAGCGTGAGGGCCACCTCGCGGTCCAGCGCGGTGAGGTACATGTTGCGGCTGCTCATCGCGAGGCCGTCGGGCTCCCGGACGGTCGGGACGGCCACGACGTCGACGCCGAAGTCGAGGTCGCGGACCATGCGCCGGATGATGAGCAGCTGCTGGGCGTCCTTCTGGCCGAAGTAGGCGGCCGCCGGCCGGGTCAGGTGGAGGAGCTTGGCCACCACCGTGAGGACGCCGTCGAAGTGCCCGGGCCGGCTGCGGCCCTCGAGGATCTCGCCGAGCCGGCCGGCGCCGACGCGCACGCCCGGGTCGCCGTCGGGGTAGACCACGTCGGGGCCCGGCGCGAAGACGACGTCCACGCCCTCGGAGGTGCAGAGCTCGAGGTCGGCGTCGAACGTGCGCGGGTACCGCGCGAGGTCCTCGCTGGGCCCGAACTGCAACGGGTTGAGGAAGATCGTGACCAGCACCCTGTCGCAGCTGCGGCGCGCCTCACGGATGAGCGCGGCGTGCCCGGCGTGCAGAGCGCCCATCGTCATGACCACGCCGAGCCGCCCGCTGTCGGGCCCCCGCGTGGCGGCGAGCTCGGCGCGGGTCCGGGCGACGACGGGGGCGCTGGTCACGGGTCCTCCTGGGGCCGGCCGCCCCGCGCCTGGTCGCGGCGGGGCGGCACGACGGTAGTGCAGGGCGGCGGCCGGGCCGCACACATGCCCGGCGACGCGGACGAGCCGGGAGGAACTTCGCATCACGGTGAGCCAGTAGCGGGTTACGTTCCGCAACGATAGGTTCGCACTGACAGCATCGTTCGTTGGGTCTGCAGGCGGGCCGGCCCCCCGCCCGGCGACCTGGTCGGGAGGGGCCGATGGGCCGGCATCGAGCCGGCGACGGCGTTCGGGCGCCGTGGCAGGAGGGCACCCGCGAGGCGCTCACGGCGGTGGGGTTGGAGCCGGGAGCCGTGCGCGACTACGCCATCCGGGCCGTCGCCGAGAATCTCGGCCCGGGCTGGGTCGACGTCACGGCCGCCGTGACGGTCTCGCCGGACGAGGAGCGCCGCGGCGAGATCGTGGCTCGCGAGGACGGCGTGGTCGCCGGCCTGCTGCTCGTGCCCGTGCTCCTCGCCGAGGCCGCCGCCCGCCTGGACCTGCCCGTCCCGACCGCCGACCTGCGGCTCCTCGACGGGGCGCGGGTCCGGGCCGGCGACGTGCTCGCCGACCTGCGCGGGCGGACCCGGGTGCTCCTCGCGGCGCAGCGGAGCGTCCTCGACACGCTGAGCCATCTCTCCGGCGTGGCGACCCGCACGGCCGCCTGGGCGGAGGCGCTCGAGGGCACCGGCGCCGGCGTGCTCGACTCGACCGCGACCACCCCGGGCCTGCGAGCCCTGGAGCGGTACGCGGTGCGGTGCGGCGGCGGCGTCAACGGTCGGGCGGGGCTCTACGACGCGGCCTACGTCACCGGGGACCACGCACTGGCCGCCGGCTCCTTCGCCCGGGCCCTCGACGCGGTCCGGCGCCGGCTCCCGCGGGCCATGGTGCAGGTCGACGTGACCACCCCGCTCGAGGCGGTCGAGGCGGTGCTCGCCGGCGCGCGCTTCGTGGTCTGTTCCGACATGGACGTCGACGTGCTCGCGGGAGCGGTCCGCCAGGTGCGGGGCGCGACGCTCGAACCGGTGGAGATCGCGGCCGCGGGGATCCGGGACGTGCACGACGCCAAAGAGGTGGCCCAGGCCGGGGTCGACCACGTCGTCGTCGGCCCCCTGGCAGGGGGCGGGCCCCGCTTTCGATGCTCTCTGGAGCCGACGCGGCCGCGGGTCGCACTCCTCCCCCAGCAGCGCGGCTGACCTGCGCCCCGACCCCTGACCCGGCGTCCGGCCCGGCCGGTGCGGTGGGGCCGCCTGCCGCCCCACCACACCCGCGTCAGCGCCGGTCGAGACCCAGCAGCCGCTCGTACAGGCCGCGCAGCGCCTCGGCGACGCGAACCCGCTCGGCCCAGCGGGCCTCGGGGTCGGCCCGCCACACGCAGCCCTGCTCCCGGGCCGTCCAGAGAGCCTTGGCGAAGGAGTCGGCGAGGTCGTCGACCGATCCGTCGTCCTCGTAGGTCAGGCACGGCTGCTGGCCGCTCGCGTGCGTGCCCGCGGGCAGCAGCACCTGGGTGCCGAGATCCGCGCAGGCCTCCGGCCAGACCGAGTGCGAGCCGTACAGCCCGGGCACGACCGAGACGTCGAGGCCGAAGATGTGGTCCCACAGCTGGGACTCCGAGAGCGGCCGGTGCACCCGGAGGGCGCCGCGGACCGATCTCACCTGACGGTCGATCTCGCGGACGGCCCGAAGGTCGTAGGACGCCGCCCCCGCGTCGAGCACCGTCTCGTGGACGTGCACGCTCAGCCGGACGTCGTCCATGCCCCGCATCGCCCGGACCAGCGCGTCGACGAGGCGGACCGGGTCGGTGGGCACCCGGAGGCCGGCAAGGTGCGTACCGACCCGCAGCTCGCTGTGGCGCGCGGGGCGCGGCTGGCGCATGCGCACGAAGTCGACCACGTGCGGGTGCGGCAGGACGAGGGGTTCGACCCCCCAGCGCCGCCGCATCTCCTCGGCGGCCGTCTCGGTCAGCGTCACGACGGCGTCGGCGCGCGGCACGAGCGTGTCGAGCTGCTCGGCGTAGGCGGGCTCGCTCCCGCCCGCGGGGTCGCTGAGGTGGTACCCGGTCACCACCAGGGGTGTGCCCGACGCGCGGACGGCGTCGGCGGCGGCGGCGACGTCGGCGGGGGACTGCCCGGGGCGCAGGCCCTGGACGTGCACGACGTCGATCTCGTCGAGGTTCTCGAGCAGCCAGGAGCGCTCGAAGGCCGCGCGCCGGGGGGCGCTGCCGGGCATGCCGACCGTGCTCCGGTACACCGCGTCCACCCCCTCGGGGTGGCCGAGGTGCCGGGCGTAGAGACCACGCCCCGGCAACGTCGCGACGTTGATCGTGGGGCGGCCCTCCCAGGCTGGGCTGGCGCGGCGACGGCGTCGGGAAGGCGACACGGCGTACGTCTCCTCCGGGTCGGCGAATGATGCCTCCGCGACGAATGGTGATCATCGCGTCCAGGACCAAACATCCCCAAAAGAGGTTTCGTTCAACCCTCGGAACGGGCACGAATCCCGCTGAGAGATCCTCCGGGGGTGGTCCGGCCCGTCGCGGCCGCCGAGCAGTAAGGGGGCCTGGCGTCGTGGGGAGCCCGTGTCTGCCGGTCCGGTCGTCGCCGTGGCGATGAAGGAGTCGGGCGACGCCCTCCTGCGCGCCCTGCTGGAGGGGCTGCTGGAGGCTGTCCCCGACGCGGTCGGTTGCGCGGTAGGGATGGCCGACGGCGGGTCGGTGCGGCACCTCGCCGCGGTGGGCCGGGTCTCGCCCGGCGGCGAGACGGAGCGCGAGGCCTTGACCCGGGGGCGGCCCGTGCTGGGGACACCGGTGGCCGACGCCCAGGGCGAGGTGGATGCCCGCGGCGTGGTCGCCGTCCCGGGCGAGCAGAGCGAGCCGGCCGCGCTCGTGGTCGCCCTGTGGCTCGCACGGTGAGCCCCGCCCCGAGGACGCCCAGGTGGTCGAGCGGATGCAGCCCGTGCTGACCTGCGCGGTGGCGGTGTGGAGTACTGCGCCGGCGAGGAGCAGCGCGCGGAGCAGATGGTGCAGATGGTGCAGTACCGCCGGGTCATCGAGCAGGCCAAGGGGGTCGTCATGGCCGCCACCGGCGTCGACGCGGACGCTGCGTTCGCGACGCTCGCCCGGGGGAGTCAGCATTTCAACGTGCGACTGCGCAATCTGGCCGTGGCCCTGGTGGAACTCGTCGGCGGTTCCTCGGCGGAGGGGCCCGACGACCCCGCGGCCGTCGTCACGCCATCGGTACACGAGCGGCACGCGGCCGAACAGGTGTGGGCCGCGCTGAGTACGGGACCGCCGGCAGGTGCCGGAGGCGGCGCCTGATGCGGCTGCGCCGCAGCTCGCCGGACAGCCCTGGGTATACCCGCCGCCGGCGCGGGCGCGGCTGGTCGTACCTCGACCCCGCCGGCCGCCCCGTGACCGACTCGGAGACGCTGGAGCGCATCAACGGGCTCGTCATCCCACCAGCGTGGAAGGACGTCTGGATCTCGCCCGACCCGCGTGGCCACCTGCAGGCGGTCGGCACGGACGCCGCCGGCCGGCGGCAGTACCTCTACCACCCGCAGTGGCGCGCGCACCGGGACCGGCTCAAGCACGCGCGGGTCGTCGAGGTGGCCAGGCGGCTGCCGGCCGCCCGCGACGCCGTGGCTCGCGACCTCGCGCACCGAGGGCCTCACCCGCACGCGGGTGCTCGCCTGCGCCTTCCGTCTGCTCGACCTCGGATTCTTCCGCATCGGCGGCGAGGACTACGCGGCCGAGAACGGCACCTACGGCCTGGCGACCCTGCACAGGGAGCACGTGACGGTCCACCGGGACGGCAGCCTCACGTTCGACTACGTCGCCAAGCACGGCCTGGAGCGGACCCTGACCCTGACCGACCCCGCCGTCCATGCGGTCATCTCGCAACTGGCCCGGCACCGGCACCCGGGGGAGGAACTGCTGGGCTACCGCGACGAGAACGGCAGCTGGCACGACATCACCACGAGCGACGTGAACGAGTACGTCAAGGAGCACCTCGGCGACGCGACCGCCAAAGACTTCAGGACCTGGCACGCGACGGTCCTCGCGGCGATGGCCCTGGCCGTGTCGACCCCCACGATCTCGTCGCGGACCGCCCGCAAGCGCGCCGTCACGCGCGCCATGAAGGAGGTCAGCACCTATCTCGGCAACACGCCGACCGTGGCGAAGGCCTCCTACGTCGACCCCCGGGTCGTCGACCTCTTCAACGACGGCCGGACGATCGAACCCGCATTGCCCGACATCGGTGAGGGGGCGCCGGACGAGGCCCCGGGTACGCAAGGGGCGGTCGAGGACGCGGTGCTCGGACTTCTCACCGGAGAACGGCCGAAGGGCGCCGAGAAGCTCTCCCGATAGCGCGCCGCCGTACGCCTTCGTGGTGGATGCTTCGTGGTGGATGCCCCGGCCCGCGGCGGCACGCCGCGCCGCCCGGGCGTATCCTCGCGGACGTGGCCGCCTTCCTCGTCGCTCTCGTGCCGTCGGCGGGCGTGCTGCTGGTGTTCTGGATCGGCATCCGCGCGCTCGTGCAGGCCGACCGCCGCGAACGAGCGGCGCAGGCGCGAATCGAGGCGGCCGAACGACTGGCGAATAGCCGCGGCGGCGTCCCGGCGCATTCGGCCGTACCCGCTCCGCCGATGGCGGCGGGTGGGCAGCCGTCGCCGCCAGCCGGGCCACCCCCACAATAGGGCGGGCGCTCCGGCCGGCCCGCCGCGTGCCCATTAGCGGCGGCCGTGCCCTTTTCTCGGTGGCGCTTTGACATTTCTCTCCGGGGCGGCCACTATTCACCTTGACAACCGTTCCGCGTGCCCCGGGAGAATTCTATGGCGCAGAAGGTCCAGGTCATCCTCGTCGACGACGTCGACGGCGGTGAAGCCGCCGAAACCGTGAGTTTCGCGCTCGACGGCGTGAGCTACGAGGTCGACCTCTCCGAGAAGAACGCGAGCGCCCTGCGCGACGCGCTGGGCCCCTGGGTCGGGCACGCCCGCCGGGTGGGCGGCCGCTCGGGCGGTGGCCGGAGCAGGGCGGCGGGCTCCGCCGGCGGCTCGGGTCGCTCCCGTGGCTCCGGCGGCTCCGGCGGCTCCCGGGCAAGCACGACCTCGCCGACGTCCGGTCCTGGGCGCGCGACAACGGTTTCAAGGTGAGCGACCGCGGCCGCGTCTCCTCGGAGGTCATCGCCGCCTACGAGCAGGCGCACTGAGCACTGCTCGTACACAGCTGAACGCCACGACGCCGGCGGTCCCTCCTCGCGGGGGGCCGCCGGCGTCGTCCGTGCTGGTCGTGCGGCGGGTTCACCGCCCGGCGACCGCCTGGTCGCGCAGGACGCGCCGCAGGATCTTCCCGGAGGCGGACTTCGGGATGGCCTCGACCACGGTCAGGCGGCGCAGCTGCTTGAACGTCGCGACCTGGTCCGCGACGAACGCCTGAATCTCCTCGGGGCTCGCCTGCTCCCCGGGCTTCAGGACGACATATCCCGCCGGGATCTCGCCGGCCTCCTCATCGGGAAGGCCGACGACGGCGGCGTCCGCGACCGCGGGGTGCGTGAGCAGCAACGACTCGAGCTCGGCGGGAGCCACCTGGAAACCCTTGTACTTGATGAGCTCCTTCAGCCGGTCCACGACGAACACGTGCCCGTCCGTGTCGACATGGCCGATGTCGCCGGTGTGCAGCCAGCCGTCGTCGTCCAGGGTCAGTGCGGTGGCGGTGGGATTGTTGAGGTAGCCCTTCATGACCTGCGGGCCGCGGATCCACAGCTCGCCGTCCTCGTCGGGCCCGAGGTCCTCCCCGCTGGCGGGGTGGACGATGCGCATCTCGGTGTTGGGAGCGGTGACACCGACGGAACCGGGCTTGAAATACCCCGGCGGCGTCAGGTGGGAGACCGGGGACATCTCCGTCATGCCATAGCCCTGCACGACCTCGCAGCTCAGCCTCTTGCCCGCCTCGAGTGCCAGCTCGGCCGAGAGCGGGGCGGCGCCGGAGAAGACCTGCTCGAGCTTCGGACAGATCGAACGCGTCGACCAGCGGGTGCTTCGCCAGCGCCACGACGATGGGCGGTGCGACGAACGAGCGCGTGATGCCGTACTCCTCGTGCATGCGCAGGAACTGCTCGAGGTCGAACCGGGGCATCGTGATGATGGTGGCGCCCGCGCGCAGGCCGGTGTTCATCAGTACCTGCATGCCGTAGATGTGGAAGAACGGCAGCACGGCGATGACCTTCTCGTCCTCGCGCATATCGGCGGGCACGAGTACCTGCGCGACGTTGGCCACCAGATTGCGGTGCGTGAGCATCACGCCTTTCGACATGCCGGTGGTCCCCGAGGAGTACGGGAGCACGACGACGTCGTCGGGGTCCACGGGCACCTGCTCGGCCAGTGGCGCGCCCAGCAGCTCGGTGAAAGGGCGGGCGCCCTCCGGCAGCGGGGTGCCGGGGTCGGCGCCGAGCACGTGCACCGTCTCGATCCCGGTGCCGGCCGCGGCCTTCATCGCCGTCTCGAGGAACGGGGGTACGGTGACCAGCAGCCGCGCGCCGGCGTCGAGCAGCTGGTGGTGCACCTCGCGCTCGGTGTACGTCGGGTTGACCGTGGTGATGATGCCGCCCGCGAAGGCCACCCCGTGGAAGACCACGGCGTACTCCGGCAGGTTCGGCGCCATCAGGGCCAGCACGTCGCCGGGAGCGAACCCGCGCGCCACCAGGCCGCCGGCGAGTGCCCGGACGCCCTGGTCGAGCTGGCCGTAGGTCAGGGTGCGCCCGGTGGGGCCGTCGATCAGCGCGGGCTTGTCCGCGAGGTCGCCCGCGCGGTGCGAGCACGTACCCGGGCAGCGGTACCGCGGGGATGTCGACGTCGGGCAGTGGACTTCGGTGGATCATGAACCGGGCTCCTCACCATGTCGCTGGTCGCTCCAGTGATGTGCCCTGATCCTCACCGGTCGGCCCGGCATCCGCCATAGGTTCGCCCCTGTGTCCTGCCCGGGGACCGGTGGCCGCGGCGCGCAGGCTCGTCACCGTCACGACCGCGAGGACGCCGACGATGAGGACCAGCCCGGCGAGCGTCGGCACCTCCGGGACGGCCGGCCAGACGCCGTGCGCCCAGTGCAGGACCAGCTTCGCGGCGATCACGCCGAGGATGATCGCGAGGCCGAACCCGAGATGCACCAGGCGCGCGAGCGCCCCCGCGAGGAGGAAGTAGAGGGCCCGCAGGCCGAGCAGGGCGAAGGCGTTGGTGGCGAACACCAGGTAGGGGTCGCCGGTGATGCCGTAGACGGCCGGCACCGAGTCGACGGCGAAGACCACGTCGGTGCCGAGGACGGCCACCACCGCGACGGCGAGCGGCGTCAGGGCGCGCCGGCCGCCGGCGCGCCGGACGGTCAGCCGCGGGCCGTCGTAGTCGCCCGCCACAGGCACGATGCGGCGCAGCAGGCGCACGGTGCGCATCCTCGACACGTCGACCTCGCGGGTGTGGCCCTGCCGGGCGTCCCGCAGAACCTTGACGGCGGTCGCCGCGAGCACGAGCCCGAACACGAGGAATGTGAACGAGAAGGTCTCGAGCACCGCCGCACCCAGGGCGATGAAGACCACCCGCAGCACCAGGGCCCCGACGATGCCGTAGAGCAGCACCCGCTGCCGCAGGGTGGCCGGCACCGCGAAGGCCCCCAGCAGGAGCATGAAGACGAACAGGTTGTCGACCGAGAGCGACTTCTCGACCACGTACCCGGTCAGGAACTCCACGCCGCGGCCCGACCCGTACCGCGCCCAGATCCAGGCGCCGAACCCCGAGCGGAAGCGCGACATAGAACGCCGACCAGAGGGCCGCCTCGCGGGTGCTCACCTCGTGCGGGCGGCGGGTCAGGCTGAAGTCGACGGCGACGAGCGCGACGACGGCGGCGACGGTCAGACCCCACACCAGGGGATCGGCGATGCTGGGCACGAGGCTCCTCCTCGGTCGGCGTTACCGGCCGAGGTCTCCTCCACCCGAGCTGGGCCGCCGCCCGAGGGCACCTGTACTGATCGGGTGCCCGGAATGACCGGGACGGCGCGCGGGAGTACTCCCCTCTGCGACCAGGATATCGGGCCCGCCCGTCAGGTGCCCGTCGGAGCAACGGAGCGTCCGACCTCGCCCGCCGCCTGAGCGAGGACCACGACGAGGGTGCGGGGGCCGTGGACGCCCTCGACCCGGTTCAGCTCGATGTCGCTCGTCGCCGACGGGCCGCTGATCATCGTGAGCGGCCGCTCCGGGTCGAGGCGGGCCAGCGCCTCGGGGACGGTCTGCACGACCTGCGCAGCGTGGACGACGACGACGTGCAGGTCGGGCACCAGCGTGAGCGCCCGCCGGCCCTGGCCGGGCCCGGCGTCGAGCACGATGGTGCCCGTCTCGGCGATCGCCACGGCGCAGCCGGTGACCACGGCGTCGGCGGCGTCCAGGGCCTCGACCGTCAGCGGCGGGTCGTCGCGCAGGGCCTCGGCAGCCCCGCAGCCACGGCGCGGGCACGCCGGCGGGCGCGACCACCGTCCGCGCGCCGCGGTCCGCCAGGGCGGCGGCCACGGTCGCCGCGACGTCGTCCGCGGCGCACGCCAGCACGGTCGCGCGATAGTCGACGAGCACGGTCGGTCGAGCAGGTCCAGCAGCGGCACCGACCCCGCCGCGTGCTCGCCCGCGGTCCGGTAATCCCTCGGGGTGGGCGCGATCGACGGGCTCCCGGCGAGCGCGGCGCGCACGCGGCCCAGCACCTCGTCGCGGGCGCTCACCGCTCGCTCCCGCCGGGAGCCCCGCTCGCCGGTGGCTGCCGGCTCCGTGCCGCCCACCACTCGCGGAAGGTGCGTTCGGGCGGTGCCGGCAGGTCGCGCGACGCGGTCCAGCCTCGCGCGACGACCGAGAGCGGCGGCGGCAGCGACCGGATCCGGCCGCCGCGGGCGAAGCACGCGGCCGGCCCGGGCGGACCGCTCCGCCGCGGCGAACCGGCCGGGGGAGCGCATCGCCCACGAGGCGGCCCGCCATGGCCGCCGCCTCCGCCGTCGGCAGCCGCCGCCGCGCTCGCTCCCCCTCGACGTGCCGGGCGCGCAGCCGCACCAGCAGCTCCGGGATGTCTATCTTGACCGGGCAGACGTCGTAGCAGGCCCCGCACAGCGACGAGGCGTACGGCAGGGTGTCGACGGGGTCGCCGTGGCCGTGCATGCCGGCGAGCTGCGGCGTCAGGACGGCGCCGATCGGGCCGGGATAGACCGAGCCGTAGGCGTGACCGCCGGCCCGCTCGTACACAGGGCAGACGTTCAGGCAGGCGCGAGCATCGGATGCACCGAAGGGCCGGCGCGGCCGACGCTGGTCGGCCAGGGCGGCGGTCCGGCCGTTGTCGAGCAGCACGACGTGCACGTCCTGCGGGCCGTCGCCCGGGCGTCACGCCGGTCCAGAGCGAGGTGTACGGGTTCATCCGCTCGCCCGTCGAGGAGCGGGGCAGCAGCTGGAGGAACACCTCGAGGTCGCGCAACGTGGGCACGAGCTTCTCGATGCCCATCACGGTGATCAGCGTCCGCGGCAGCGTCAGGCACATCCGGCCGTTGCCCTCGGACTCGACGACGGCGAGCGTGCCGGTCTCGGCCACCGCGAAGTTCGCCCCGCTGATCGCCACCTTCGCCGCGAGGAACGTGCGCCGCAGGTAGGCCCGCGCGGCCATCGCGAGCAGGCGTGGCTCGTCGGTCAGCGCGGGGTCGACGCCGGGCATGTGCTCGAGGAAGATCCGGCGGATCTCGGACCGGTTGCGGTGGATCGCCGGCACGAGGATGTGCGACGGCCGGTCGCCGGCAAGCTGGACGATCAGCTCGGCGAGGTCCGTCTCGACGGCGTCGATGCCCGGCGTCCGCCAGCGCCTCGTTGAGCCCGATCTCCTGCGTCGCCATCGACTTGACCTTGACGACCCGGTCGACGGGGTCGTCCGGTGCCCCCGCCGCGCGCACCAGATCGACGACGATCGCGTTCGCCTCGTCGGCGTCGCGGGCCCAGTGGACGTGGCCGCCGCGGGCGGTGAAGGCCGCCTCGAACTGCTCGAGCAGCTCGGGCAGCCGGGCCAGCGTCTCGTCCTTGATCGCCGCGCCCGCGTCGCGCAGGTCCTCCCAGTCGGGCAGCTCGGCGACCACCGCGGCCCGCTTGGCGCGGATGGTCGCGGTGGCGTGGCCGAGGTTGCGGCGCAGCTGCGTGTCGGTCAGCGCGGCGCGGGCGGCCTCCGGGAAGCCCGCGGCACCGCGCAGGGTGCCCCGCTCGGTCGCGTGGGGCATCCCGAGGAAGGTGCTCACAGCGCCGCCTCCCAGCCCTCGCCCGCGAGCACCTCGGCGAGGTGCACGGTGCGGGCTCCCGCGCGCAACCGGGAGAGGCCGCCGCCGATGTGCATGAGGCACGACGAGTCGCCGGCCGTGACCACCTCGGCGCCGGTGCCGGCGACGGCGGCGAGCTTGTCGGCCAGCATCGCGGTGGAGGTGTCGGCGTTCTTCAGGGCGAAGGTGCCGCCGAAGCCGCAGCACTCGTCGGCGGCCGGCAGCTCGACGAGGTCGATCCCGCGGACCGCCCGCAGCAGCCGCAGCGGCTTGTCGCCGACGCGCAGCAGCCGCAGCGAATGGCAGGTCGGGTGGTAGGTGACGCGGTGCGGGTAGGTCGCGCCGACGTCCTCGACCCCGAGGACGTCGACGAGCAGCTCGGAGAGTTCGTAGGTCCGAGTCAGCGACGCGCTGCGCGCGCAAGGCCAGGGCGGCGTCCCCGCTGTCGCGGGCGACGGTCGCGTGCTGGTGCCGCACCGACCCCACGCACGACCCGGACGGCGCCACGATGGCGTCCGCACCGTCGCCGAGGGCCGCCTCGAACACCTCGACGTGGTGGCGCACCAGCGGCAGCGCCTCGCGCCGGTACCCGGTGTTGACGTGCATCTGGCCGCAGCACGTCTGCCCGGCGGGGAAGACCACCTCGTGGCCCGAGCCGCTCCAGCAGCACGACGGTGGCCTGCGCGCTCCGGGGGAAGAGCGCGTCCGCAAGGCAGGTGGCCATCAAGGCGATTCGCATGACTCTCTCCGGCGCTCAGCTGCTCGCGGGCCGAGCCGGGCGGACGGGCCGGCGACCCGAGGAGGTACGGACGACCAGCTCGGGCGTGAACTCGACCTGCTGGTGGACGTGGGCCACGGCGTCGCCGCGCGCGGCCCAGGCGTCGGCCTCCGCGAGCAGCAGCTCGCACGCCCGCCGGCCCAGTTCGTAGCGCGGCTGCCGGACCGAACTGAGCGGGACGGCGGCCGCCGCGGCGAACTCGATGTCGTCGTACCCCACGATCGCCATGTCCCCAGGGACGTCGACACCGTGCTGGATCATCTGCTGGAGGAAGCCGATGGCGAGTAGATCGTTGGCGCAGAAGACGGCGGTCGGCCTACGACGGGCAGGCATGCCTACCACGCGCTGCCCCGCCTGCCGGCCCTCGGCGAGGGTGAGGGCGGAGGTCTCGAGCACCACCAGCGCTTCGGGATCGACGCCGGCGCGGTTCAGGGCGCGCAGCGCCCCGCGGCGGCGGTCCGTCACCTGCACGATCGACTCGGGGCCGCCCACGAAGCCGATCCGGGTGTGCCCGAGCTCGAGCAGATGGCTCACCGCCAGGTCTCCGCCCTCGACGTCGTCCACGGCCACGCTGCACCAGGCACTGGGGTCGCCGGCGGCCCGGTCGACGAGCACGACGGGAACACCCAGGTCGGGCATGGTGCGCAGCCTCTCCGACCCGCTGGCCACCGGCGTGATCAGGACGCCGCGCACCCGCTGCTCGAGCAGGATGTCGAGGTACTCGGCCTCGCGGGCTGCGTCCTCCTCGCTGTTGCAGAGGTAGAGAGCCAGCCCTGCCCCGCGGGCGGCGTCCTCGGCCCCCCGGGCCACGTCCGTGAAGAACGGGTTCGCGGGGTCGAGCACGATGTACGCCAGCGTACGGCTGTGCCCGTTGCGCAGTTGTCGCGCGGACTCGTTCCGCACGAAGCCGAGCGCGGCGATCGCGTCCAGCACCCTGCGCCGCGTGCGTTCGGTGACGACGTCGGGCCGGTTGAGGACGTTGCTGACCGTGCCGACGGAGACACCGGCCCGCGTGGCGACGTCCTTGATGCCGGGCGCGGCCATCCCTTGCTCCACGCTCCTCTCGACCCGCCGTGCACCGTGGTGCCGCATGGACGCGGTCACGGGAGGCTGGGAACGGCGGGGCTGACGATCCGGGCGGACGACACCTCGACCTCGTGCTCTCCCGCACTCATTGTGACCGATCCCTCGACGGTGCGGCCATCGATCCGGACGACGGACCCCTCCGCGGCGGGCGGATCGAAAGTCGCGGTCGCGCCGAACGGTAGGACATAGCGGGCCGAGAAGTGGCCGTCCGGATCCGTGGACCACTCCACCGCCACCGTGCCCAGCGCGGTCTGCACCGACGCGCTCACGGAATCGAGGCCCTCGGCCGGCCTGGGCGCGAGGATGACGTGCTGGTAGCCCGGCGCTCGGATGTCCGGCGCGATCCCGGCGACGTGCCGGTAGACCCAGTCGACGACAGCCCCGTAGGCGTAGTGGTTGAAGGAGAGCATCTCGCTCTCGTGGTCGGGCAGCACGAGCCGGCCGTCGTGGATCGAACCGTCCGCGCGGATCGCGTCCCAGCGTTCCCACACCGTCGTCGCCCCGCGAGTCACCTGGTAGAGCCAGGAGGGCAGCTCGCGGCGCAGCAGCATCAGGTACGCCTCGGCGAGGTGGCCGGTGCGGGTGAGCGCCGGCAGCACCAGGGGGGTGCCGAGGAAGCCCGTGGCGATACGCCCGTCGGCGTCCCGGACCAGCCGTGCCAGCGCGTTGCCGATCCGCTCGTGCTCGTGCGGCGGGGCGATCTCGAGCTCGACGGCGACCGCCGCGCCGGTCTGGGTCGTCGTCGCGTGCTCCTGCCAGCGGTCCCACGTGAGGCGGGCGACCTCGTCCGCGAGGTCCTCGTAGCGTGCGGCATCGAGGTCCCCGAGCACGCGGCCGGCGCGCGCGACGAGGCGGGCGCTGTGGGAGAAGAAGGCGTTGGCCAGGTAGTCGGACGAAGCCTTGGCCTCGTGGGCACGGCCGGGCGGCGCGTCGGGGTCGAGCCAGTCACCGAACTGGAACTCGCCGCCGAGCAGGCCGTCGTCGTCGTGGCGCTTGGCCTGGAGGTAGGTCACGTGCGCCTTCATGCTCGGCAGCTGTCGCGCGAGCACCTCACGGTCGCGGTAGGCGACGTGGACCGACCAGGGCACGATCGTCGCCGCGTCCGCCCAGCCGGCGCGGCCCAGCGCGAGCTCGCCGTCGCCGAGGATGTTGGGGACGACGCTCGGGACGCCGCCGTCGTCGGCCTGGTCGTGGGCGAGGTCGACCAGCCAACTCGCCCAGAAGGCGCGCGCGTCGTACAGCGTGCAGGCGGTCGCGGCGAACGCCTGCGCGTCGCCTGTCCAACCGAGCCGCTCGTCCCGCTGCGGGCAGTCGGTGGGGACGGCGACGAAGTTGTCCCGTTGCGACCAGCGCACGTTCTCGTGGAACCGCGTGAGGTCGGCGTCCGAACAGCTGAAGCTCGCGCGGACCGGGGTGTCGCTGCTGACGGCGAGGACCTCGGCGGAGACGAGCTCCGCGTCGCTGACGACCTCTGCGTAGCGGAACCCGTGGAACGTGAACGAGGGCTCGAGGGTGACGGTGTCCTCGTCCGCCAGGATGTAGGTGTCGGTGGCCTTGGCGCTCCGAAGCGATCGGGTGTGCAGCGTGCCGTCCGGCTCGAGCACCTCGGCGTGCCGGACCGTGACCGTGTCACCGGGCTGGCCACGAACGGCGAGGCGGACGAACCCGGCCACGTTCTGGCCCGCGTCGAGCAGTGTCGATCCTTCGGGGTCGGCACCGAGCAGGATCTTCGGGCGCAGCGTCTCGACGACCCGGACGGGAGGTGCCACCTGCGGCTCGAGGACGGCCAGGTCGAGGGGGACGACGGCCACCGGCGACCAGGAGCTGTCGTCGAAGCCGGCCCGGTCCCAGCCCTGCTGGCGCTGACGCAAGTCGATCGTGCAGCCGTCGTAGTGGTCCGCCGACCTGATCTCGCCGGTGGACGCGCGCCAGCTCTCGTCCGTCGCCACGACCATCCTGGCGCCGTCGGGCAGCTCGACCTCCAGCTGGGCCAGCAGCCCGAGCTGCCGCCCGTACCGGCCGCGGTCGTCCTCGGGGTCCCAGCCGATCCGCCCGCGGTACCAGCCGTCGCCCAGAACCCCGGCGAGGACGTTGTCGCCCCCGGTGAGCAGGTCCGTCACGTCATGAGTGGCGACGAGCAAGCGGGAACGGTAGGACGTCCAGCCGGGGTCGAGGAGGTGGTCGCCCACCCGGCGCCCGTTGATCCGCACCTCGTGATCCCCGAGCGACGTGACGTGCAGCCGCGCGCGCACGGGTGCGGCCGGCAGGTCGAAGGTGGTTCGCAGCAGGGGAGCGGGTGCCTGGCGCTGGGCGCCCGGGTCCTCGCCGAGAGTCACCGCCACCGCCGTCCAGTCCGTGGGGTCGAGCAGGCCGGCCTCGACCGTGGTCGTGGGGCTCCACGCGGACCAGCCGTGCTCCGTGGCGACGCGGACACGCAGGTGCCGGACCTCCCGGCTGCGCAGCGGGGGCCCGGGCGTTACCAGATCGAGCTGGTCTGTCTCTTCCCTCGGACCGCCGGAAGAGACATTCTGGACGAATGCGGTCGAAGGTGACGCCTGCAGCTCGTAGCCGAGTTGCTCCGTCGCCGTGGTCGAGGTCACCGCCCAGTCGACCCGCAGCGGACTGCGACCCGCCATCCCGTCCGGGGACGGCCGCACGGCGAGCGAGGTGACCGTCGTGCCGGCGTCGGAGAGGGTCTGGGGCGGGAGGGTCACGTCGGCCACCTTCTGTAGGGGAGTCTGTCGCTCGCGTCCGGCGATGCCACCTCGCTGACCAGATGGCCTGTCGTCCACCAACGTCACTGAACCGTTACAAGGACGTGGTGTCAAGCTCTCGTCTGCGGCTGGCGGGGGCTTCACGAGCGGTGTCCCCGCAGGACAGCCTGTACCAGACGCCTCGTTCCGGACACCCGAACTTTCCTGTTGCGACCTCTTGACGTCGTGTTTCAGCGCTCCTAGGCTCGACCTCCATCCGGATCAGTGAAACGTCTCAATCGTTCCCCACCCTCTCCCTGGAGGTTCCCGATGAAGATCGCTGGTCTGAGGCTGGCGACAGCGGGTGTGGCAGCGGCCGCACTGGTGACCATGAGCGCCTGTAGTTCCGGCCTGGGCGGCACTTCCTCGTCCAGCGCCGGCGCCGGAGGGGGCGGCGGCACCACGCTCTCGCTGCTCGTCGGCAACGACGCCGCGACCGTCAAGTCCGCGCAGGCGGTCGTGGACGCATTCAAGAAGGCCAACCCCGGCGTCGACGTGAAGATGGAGACCCGGCCCGGCGGCACCCAGGGCGACAACATCGTGAAGACCAAGCTGTCGACCGGTGACATGCAGGACGTCTTCTGGTACAACTCCGGCTCCCTGCTGCAGGCGCTGGACCCGTCCAAGACGCTCGTCGACCTGACGAACGACCCCGCCGTCGCGAACGTCGACCCCGCGTTCTTCCCGGTCGTCAGCCAGAACGGCAAGGTGTACGGCGGGCCCTTCGGCACGGCCTTCGGGGGCGGGATCCTCTACAACAAGGACGTCTATTCGAAGCTCGGCCTGCAGGTGCCCAAGACCTGGAGCGACCTCCTTGCCAACGCCGACAAGATCAAGGCGGCGGGGGGGATCACGCCGATCATCGAGACCTTCAAGGCGCCGGACACGTGGACGTCGCAGCTGTTCGTGCTCGGCGACTACTACAACGTGCAGCTTGCGAACCCGAACTTCGCCAAGGACTACACCGCGAACAAGATCAAGTATGCGACGGACCCGTCGGCGGTGAAGGGTTTCGAGAAGCTGGCCGAGGTCAAGGCCAAGGGGTACGTCAACGACAACTACGGCTCGGCCAACCAGGCTCAGGGCATGCGGCTGCTGGGCACCGACAAGGGTGCCATGTACCCGATGCTGTCGAACGCCGTCGCGCTGATCCCGGCCGACCAGGCCAAGAAGATCGGGTTCTTCGGGATCCCCGGTGACGATGCCTCGAAAGCCGGCGCGACCGTGTGGGAGCCGGGCGGTGCCTACATCCCCAAGACGAGCAAGAACGTCGACCTGGCGAAGAAGTTCATCGCCTTCATGAACACCAAGGAGGGTACTGACGCCTACAGCCAGGGCACCCCGCCCACTGGGCCCTACCTGGTGAAGGGCTACAAGCTGCCGGCCGACGCTCCGCCGGTCGCGGCCGACCTGCAGAACTACATCACCTCCAAGGCGTTCTCCCCGGCGCTGGAGTTCCTGTCGCCGGTGAAGGGCCCGTCCCTGGAGCAGATCTGCGTCGCGGTGGGCACGGGCCAGACGGCTCCGCAGCAGGGTGCAGCGCAGTACGACCAGGACGTGACGAAGGAAGCCAAGCAACTGGGGCTCCCGGGATGGTGACGGAATCGCGGCCGAGCAAGGCTCGGGTCGCCGGGCGCCGCAGCGATGCGGCGCCCGGCGGGTCCGCCCCGGAGCAAGCGCGGACCAAGCATCACCGCAGCGCCGTCGAGCGCACCTACACCCCCTGGTTCTACGTCCCCGCCGGCGTCGTCTACGCGGTCATCTTCGTCGTTCCCACGGTGATGTCGTTCTACTTCGCCATGACGCGGTGGACCCTCTTCAGCGCCACGTTCACGGGTCTGGACAACTTCAAGCAGTTCTTCTCCGAGCAGGCCCTGCGCAGCGGACTCTGGCACACCGTCGTGTACGCGATCATCACCAGCGGCCTCAAGGTGGTGCTGGGCCTGCTGCTCGCGGTGCTCCTGACCTCGACCATCCGGTTCCGGGGACTGCTCCGCTCCCTCGTGTTCTTCCCGGTGCTCGTCAGCACCGTCGCGGTGGGCCTCACCTTCGGTGCGCTCCTGACACCGGACACCGGCCTGGTCGACACCGTCCTGTCGTGGTTCGGGATCTCCGGGCCGGACTGGCTCGGCAACCCGAACACGGCGCTTCTCTCGGTCGCCCTGGTCGACGTGTGGAAGGGTGTCGGCCTGGCGACGGTCATCTACATCGCCGGGGTGCTGTCCATTCCGCAGGAGTACTACGAGGCGGTCGACGTCGACGGTGGCGGGGCCTGGGACAAGTTCTGGAACATCACCCTCCCGCTGTCCCGTCCCGCGACGTTCAGCGTGATCCTGCTGTCGCTCATCGGAGGCCTGCGCTCGTTCGACCTCATCTGGACGATGACCGGCGGTGGTCCCGGCTTCAGCAGCGACGTCATCGCGTCCGTGATCTACAAGGAGTACCAGGGGGGCTTCTTCGGCCTGGCCACCGCGGGCAACGTGGTGCTCTTCATCCTCGTCATGCTCATCATCTTCCCGCTGTTCCGCTGGATGAACTCCAAGGAGGAGGACCTGTGAGGGGCGCCCGCCGACTCGGCGTCGAGGTCGTCGCGGTCGGAGTCGCGGTCGCCGTCTTCGTCATCCCGTTCGTCTTCATGTTCCTGACGGCCGTGAAGAGCGAGGACCAGGCCTTGGACCTGACGTTCTCCTGGCCCACCAGCTGGCCGATTCTGGACAACATCAAGCAGGTGTTCTCGGCCCGCGACTACCAGCTGGTCACGGCGTTCAAGAACAGCATCATCCTGACCGTCGTCTCGGTCGCCGTCCTCGTCGTCATCTGTTCCATGGTCGGCTTCGTCATCCAGCGCCGGCCGGGGAGGCTGGCTTCCTTCGCCAACGTGCTGGTCCTGGCCGGGCTCATCATCCCGCCGGCGATCGTGCCCACCATCTATGTGCTGCAGTCGATCGGACTCTTCAAGACGCTGCCCGGCCTCATCCTGGTCGAGATCGCCTTCGGGATCTCGTTCTGCGTCCTGCTCTTCCGGGCCTTCGTGGCGGCCATCCCGCGCGAGCTGGACGAGGCGGCCATCGTCGACGGGGCGGGCCCGTTCACCCTGTTCTTCCGGGTGATCTTCCCGCTGCTGCGGCCGGTGATGATCACTGTGGTCCTGGTCCAGTCCGTGGCCATCTTCAACGATTTCGTCAACCCGCTCTACTTCCTGCCCGGCGACGAGAACGCCACGGTACAGCTCACGACCTACAACTTCGCGAGCCAGTTCAGCACCCAGTACAACCTGCTCTTCATGGACATCGTCCTCGTCACCGTCCCACCCCTGATCATGTTCATCTTCTTCAACCGGAAGATCGTGTCGGGGATGACGGCGGGCGCCGTCAAGGGCTGACGCGACGGACGGAGCCGAGCGGCGCCCGGCTCATGGGTAAGGCGACACGGGCGGCGGAGCCGCCGAGAGGAGAACCACGATGACTGCAGGCACGGCGCCCGAGCCGGGGGTGTCGCCCGGGTCCCGGGCGGACAGGGTCCGCAGCGGCCTGGCCGAGTTCACTATCGAGGTGCCGAGCTGGGCGTTCGGCAACTCCGGAACGCGCTTCAAGGTGTTCTCCCAGCCGGGGGTGCCGCGGGACCCGTTCGAGAAGATCGCCGACGCGGCGCAGGTGCACCGGTACACCGGGGTGGCGCCGCGGGTGTCGCTGCACGTCCCCTGGGACAAGGTCGCGGACTTCGGCAAGCTCGCCAAGCACGCGGCCGATCTGGGCGTCCGGATCGGCGCGATCAACTCCAACCTGTTCCAGGACGACGACTACATGCTCGGGTCGCTCACCCATCCCGACGCGGCGGTGCGGGCGAAGGCAGTGGCCCACCACCTCGAGTGCGTCGAGATCATGCGGCAGACAGGGTCGACGGATCTGAAGCTGTGGCTGCCGGACGGTCTGAACTACCCGGGCCAGGACAGCCTGCGCGATCGGCAGGAGCGCCTGGCGGACTCCCTCCAGCAGGTGTACTCGGCGATGGATCCGGAGCACCGTTTGCTGCTGGAGTACAAGTTCTTCGAGCCGTACTTCTACGCCACCGACATCCCGGACTGGGGCACCTCGCTGCTGCACTGCCTCGCGCTGGGGGAGCGGGCGACGGTGGTGCTGGACACGGGGCATCACGCGCCGAACACGAACATCGAGTTCATCGTGATGATGCTGCTGCGGCAGGGCCGGTTGGGGGCGTTCGACTTCAACTCCCGGTTCTACGCCGACGACGACCTCATGGTCGGGGCGGCGGACCCCTTCCAGCTGTTCCGGATCCTGCACGAGATCGTGTCCCGGGACGCGCACCTGCCGGCGTCCAAGGTCAATTTCATGCTCGACCAGTGCCACAACATCGAGCCGAAGATCACCGGGCAGATCCGGTCGGCGCTCAACGTGCTCGAGGCGCTGGCCAAGGCACTGCTGGTGGACAAGGACGCCTTGCGCTCGGCGCAGCAGGCCGGCGACGTCCTCGGCGCGAACGGGATCCTCATGGACGCGTACGCCACCGACGTGCGTGGGCTGCTGGCCGACCTGCGCGAGGAGCGCGGCCTGCCCCGGGACCCGATCGCCGCGTACCAGGCGTCGGGCTACCAGGAGCGCATCGCCGCCGAGCGGATCGGTGGCCAGCAGGCCGGCTGGGGAGCCTGATTCACGGCAGCTCGACGAGAACGCGAGACGACAAGGGGACGACATCGTGACCACGCCTGTGCAGGATCTCCTGAGCCGATCGAACCGGCTGGGAGCGGATCCGGCGAACACCAACTACGCCGGGGGCAACACCTCCGCGAAGGGCACCGCGGTCGACCCGGCGACGTCGAAGGACGTCGAGCTGGTCTGGGTCAAGGGCTCGGGCGGCGATCTGGGGACCTTGAAGGAGTCCGGCCTCTCGGTGCTGCGGCTCGATCGCCTGCGTGCCCTCGTCGACGTCTACCCGGGCATCGACCGTGAGGACGAGATGGTCGCCGCCTTCGACTACTGCCTGTTCGGCAGGGGCGGGGCCGCACCGTCGATCGACACGGCGATGCACGGCCTCGTCGACGCCCCCCACGTCGATCACCTCCACCCGGACTCCGGCATCGCGCTCGCCACCGCCGCGGACGGGGAGAAGCTGACCCAGGAGTGCTTCGGCGACCGCGTCGTGTGGGTGCCGTGGCGTCGCCCCGGGTTCCAGCTCGGCCTCGACATCGCCGCGATCAAGGCCGAGAACCCGCAGGCGATCGGTGTCGTCCTCGGCGGCCACGGGATCACGGCGTGGGGCGGGTCGAGCGAGGAGTGCGAGGCGAACTCGCTGGAGATCATCCGGGCCGCCCGGGAGTTCCTCGACGAGAACGGCGTCGCCGAGCCCTTCGGCGCGCTCGTCCCGGGCAACGAGCCGCTGGCCGAGGCCGAGCGGCACGCGAAGGCGGCGGCGATCTTCCCGACGATCCGCGGACTCGCCTCCACGGACGCTCCGCAGGTCGGGCACTACACCGACGCCGACGCCGTCCTGGAGTTCCTCGCCCGGGAGAAGCTCGCCCCGCTGGCCGAGCTCGGCACCTCCTGCCCCGACCACTTCCTGCGCACCAAGGTCAAGCCACTCGTCGTGGACCTGCCGGGCACCGCTAGCGCCGAGGAGATCATCGCCCGGCTGAAGGAGCTCCACCAGGCCTACCGCGAGGACTACCGGGCCTACTACGAGCGGCACGCGACGCCCGACAGCCCGCCGATGCGGGGGGCGGACCCCGCGATCGTGCTCGTCCCCGGCGTCGGGATGTTCTCCTTCGGCAAGGACAAGCAGACCGCGCGCGTGGCGGGGGAGTTCTACGTCAACGCGATCAACGTGATGCGGGGCGCGGAGTCGGTGTCGACGTACGCGCCGATCCCGGAGAGCGAGAAGTTCCGGATCGAGTACTGGGCCCTGGAGGAGGCCAAGCTCGCCCGGATGCCCAAGCCCAAACGGCTCGCGACCCGGGTCGCGCTGGTGACCGGCGCGGCCTCCGGGATCGGGCGGGCGATCGCGGAGCGGTTCGCGGCCGAGGGCGCCTGCGTCGTCGTCGCGGACCTGGACGCGGCGAAGGCGTCGCAGGTCGCCGAGGAGATCGGCGCGAAGAGCACTGAAGAGCACGGACGTCGCGGTCGGCGTCGCCGCGGACGTCTCGGACGAGGACGCCGTCGCGGCCGCGCGTCCAGGATGCGGTGCTGGCGTTCGGCGGCGTGGACCTCGTGGTCAACAACGCCGGGCTCTCGATCTCCAAGCCACTGCTGGAGACCACCGTGCGGGACTGGGACCTGCAGCACGACGTGATGGCCAAGGGCTCGTTCCTGGTCTCCCGCGCGACCGCGAAGGTGATGATCGAGCAGGGGATGGGCGGGGACATCGTCTACATCTCCAGCAAGAACAGCGCTGTTCGCCGGCCCGAACAACATCGCCTACGGCGCCACGAAGGCCGACCAGGCGCACCAGGTGCGCCTGCTGGCCGCCGAGCTCGGCCAGTACGGCGTCCGGGTCAACGGCATCAACCCGGACGGCGTCGTCCGGGGCTCCGGCATCTTCGCGGGTGGCTGGGGCGCCAAGCGGGCCGAGGTGTACGGCGTCCCGGAGGAGAAGCTGGGGGAGTACTACGCCCAGCGCACCCTGCTCAAGCGCGAGGTGCTGCCCGAGCACGTGGCAGCGGCCGCGTTCGCGCTCACCGGCGGGGACCTGTCCCAGACCACCGGCCTGCACATCCCGGTCGACTCCGGCGTCGCCGCCGCCTTCCTCCGCTGACAGGGCGCTGACATGGCGGTGTCGGGTCCGCTGGCGCTGGCGGCGGTCGACCTCGGGGCGTCCAGCGGCCGGGTGATGCTCGGCCGGGTCGGCCCCGACCTGCTGGAGCTGACCGAGGTCGCCCGGTTCCGCAACGGCGGGGTCCGCCTGCCCGACGGGCTGTACTGGGACGTCCTCGGCCTGTACCTCGACATCCTCGACGGCGTCCGGACGGCGGCTCGCGAGGCCGCCGGCGCGGGCGGGCGGCTCGCGGGACTCGCGGTCGACTCCTGGGCCGTGGACTACGGGCTGGTGGGGCCGCACGGTGAGCTGCTCGCCAACCCGCGGCACTACCGGGACTCCCGGACCGAGACGGTGATCGGCGACGTCCACGCCAAGGTGGACCCGGCCCGGCTGTACGAGATCACCGGGCTCCAGTTCCTGCCGTTCAACACGCTCTACCAGCTGGCGGCCGACCGGGTCCGCGACGAGCGGGTCCACGACGGCGGCGTCCAGGCCCTGCTGATCCCCGATCTGCTCGGGTACTGGCTGACCGGCGTCCGGGCGGCGGAGGAGACCAACGCTTCGACCACCGGGCTGCTCGACGCGCGCACGGGTGACTGGTCCCGTGAGCTTGTCGAGGCGCTCGGGCTGCCGTCGGGCCTGCTTCCCCACGTCGTCCCCGCGGGCCGCGTGCTGGGGGAGGTGTCCGACGACGTCCGGGCGGAGCTCGGCGCCCAGCACGAGCTCCTCGTGACCACCGTCGGGTCCCACGACACCGCCTCGGCCGTCGTGGGTGTCCCCGCCGACACGACCCGGTTCGGCTACATCTCCTGCGGCACCTGGGGCCTGGTCGGCGTCGAGCTCGACGCCCCCGTGCTCACCGAGGAGAGCCGGCGGGCGAACTTCACCAACGAGCGCGGCGTCGACGGCACGATCCGCTACCTGCGCAACGTCATGGGCCTGTGGCTGCTGTCGGAGTCGCTGCGCACCTGGAGCCTGCGCGGGCGCGACCTCGACCTGACGGACCTGCTCGTCGCCGCTGCGGCGCTCCCGCCGGGCGGCCCGCGCATCGACCCCGACGATCCGATGTTCCTGCCGCCCGGGGACATGCCCGAGCGGATCGTCCGCGCGTCGCGGGAACACCGAGCGGCCCATCCGCGAGCCCGAGCCCGAGGTCGTCGTCAGGTGCATCCTCGACAGCCTTGCCGACGCCTTCGCCCGGGCGATCCTGGACGCCGAACGGCTGTCGGGGCACGACGTCGACGTCGTCCACATCGTCGGCGGCGGGTCGCAGAACGCGCTGCTCTGCCAGCTGACCGCCGACGCGGCGGGCAAGCCGGTCCTCGCCGGTCCGGTCGAGGCCACTGCCCTCGGGAATCTGCTCGTCCAGGCCCGCACGCACGGCGCGGTGCAGGGGGATCTCACCGCCCTGCGCGCCCACGTCCGGGCCGCCACCCGCCTGCACCGCTACGAGCCCCGCGGCACGGGACTGCGGTAAGGAAGTCGGACTCCGACCGCTTCTCCCCCGTCTGCTGCTGCTGACCCAACGAGAGGAGACGTCGACACCGTGATCTGGACCGCGAGAATGATCAGCCCGGACGAGGACTTCGCCGGAGCCCCGCTTGCTGCGCTCCCAGGCACGCCTCGACGACGGGCATGGTGACGTCGTCGAGGCGTCGCTGCGTGCGACGGCGCGCGGCGTGTTCACGGCGTGGCTCAACGGCGCTGCCGTCGCGGACGACGTCCTCAGCCCGGGCTGGACCAGCTACGAGTGGCGGCTGCGCTATCGCGAGTACGACGTCACCGATCTCGTGCGGGCCGCGCCGGACGAAGCGTCGTCCTCGGTCTCGCGCTGGGCAACGGGTGGTTCCGCGGCCGCCTCGGGTGGGGCGGCGGCCGCGCCTACTACGGCTCGGAGCTCGCCGTGCCCTGGCCCAGCTCGAGATCGTGTTCGCGGACGGCCACCGCCAGGTGGTCGGCACCGACGACACGTGGCGCGCCGGGCCGTCGGACGTCACGACAACGACCTCTACGACGGCGAGACGATCGACGCCCGGCTGCGGGACGATGCCTGGCTGCGGCCGGGCTTCTCAGGTCACGGCTGGGCCGGCGTGCACGTCGACGACCGTTCGACCCTCGCATCCTCACTCCTTACATCGGGCCGCCCGTCGTGCGGCACGAGCAGCTTCGCCCGATCCGGATCTGGACGTCGCCGTCCGGCAGGACCCTCGTCGACTTCGGGCAGAACCTCGTCGGCTGGGTGCGCTTCACCGTGCGCGGCGAGCGCGGCTCGACGATCACCGATCCGTCACGCCGAGGTGCTCGAGGACGGCGAGCTCGGCGTCCGGCCCCTGCGCACCTGCGAAGGCGACGGACCGCTTCGTCCTCTCGCGGCGGCGAGGACACCTTCGAGCCGACGCTCACCTTCCACGGGTTCCGCTACGCCGAGGTGGACGGCTGGCCCGGCGAGCTCACCCCGGACTCGCTCGTCGCGGTCGTCGTCCACTCCGACCTGCGGCGGACCGGCGAGTTCGAGTGCTCCGACGAGATGCTCAACCAGTTCCACCGCAACGTCGTCTGGGGCTTGCGCGGGAACTTGCTCGACGTCCCGACCGATTGCCCGCAGCGGGACGAGCGGCTGGGCTGGACCGGCGACCTCGCCGTCTTCGCGCCGACCGCGGCGTTCCTCTACGACGTCGAGGACTTCCTCCGGGACTGGCTGCCGACCTGGCCGCCGAGCAGCGGGCCGCCGACGGGCGGGTGCCGCTTCGTCATCCCGGACGTCCTCAAGTACATCCCGCAGCCACCGCGGCGTCCCGCGCCGGAGAGCACGGCGATCTGGAGCGACGCGGCCGTCTGGGTGCCCTGGGCGCTGTGGCAGGCGTACGGCGACGTCGACGTCCTCGCGCAGGCGTACGACGTCGATGGCCGCGCATGTCCGGCGCGTCGAGTCGCTGCTCTCGCCCAACGGGCCTGTGGGACACCGGCTTCCAGTTCGGCGACTGGCTCGACCCGACGGCGCCGCCCGACAAGCCGGCCGACGCCAAGGCCGACAAGGGCGTCGTCGCGACGGCCTGCCTCTACCGGAGCGCGCGGCTGATCGCCGACGCGGCGCGAGCTCCTCGGCCGGGACGGCGGACGCCGACCGACTTCCGCGCGCTCGCCGAGCGCACCCGGGCTGCGTTCACCGAGCACTACGTGACCGACGACGGCACGGTGCACAGCGACGCGCAGACCGTGTACGCCCTCGCGATCGTCTTCGGCCTGCTCGACGAGCCGACCGCGGCAGCGGGCCGGCGACCGGCTCGCCGAACTCGTCGCCGAGAGCGGGTACCGCATCTCCACCGGCTTCGCCGGCACCCCGTTCGTCACCGACGCACTCACCGTGACCGGCCACCTCGACGACGCCTACCGCATGCTGCTCCAGCGCGAGTGCCCCTCGTGGCTCTATTCGGTGACGATGGGCGCCACCACCGTCTGGGAGCGCTGGGACTCCATGCTCCCCGACGGGAGCATCAACCCGGGCGAGATGACGAGCTTCAACCACTACGCGCTCGGCGCGGTCGCCGACTGGATGCACCGCGTGATCGGCGGGGTCGCGCCCGCGGAGCCCGGGTACCGCACCGTCCGCGTCGCCCCCCGGCCCGGCGGCGGACTCACCTGGGCCAGGACCTCCCTCGACACCCGGCACGGGCAGATCACCGTCGAGTGGCGGCTGGACCACGACCTGCTCGAGGTCGACATCACCGTCCCCGACGGGGTGGCCGCGGAGATCGACCTGCCCGACGGCCGGACGCGACGGGTCACCGGCGGCCGGCACCGGCTGACAGGCAGCGCACCGGCGGCCGAGGTTCGCGCGTAGGGAGCACCGGCGCGGGTAAGAGAGGACGACGCCGCGACCGCTCCCAGGGCGGCGTTCACGTCCGACCTCGGGACGGAGGACGCGGGCTCGCTCGACGGCGTGCCGGTCGGTGCCGCGGACGCCGAGGCGGACCGGGAGCGGACGGCGGAGGACTGAGCGGGCGGGCCTCGTCCGAGGGCGCGTCGGCCCGCTCGGTCAGCGTGTGAGGTAGACCGCCGGCGGCACGACGGCGGGTGGCGTCGGTGGCACCGGCCCGGTGACGTCGATGTGGTACTTGTCTCGGCCTGCGCCGTTCATCTTGAGCGCCCCGACGACCAGCTGCCCGCGCTGGACGACGATCTTGCCGTTGCCGGAGGCGGTGTCCACGCCGGCGGGTTCGCGCTGTACATGATCCCGCCGATGACCGTCAGGGTGCCGTTGCCCCGCCACCTCTGGATGGCGGCGTTGTTGCGGTCGGCGAACACGGCGAAGCCCTGGTAGGGCCCGCTGGTCAAGCCGGTGATGGTGTAGTCGGTGCGGCCGGCGCCCTCGAAGACGCCGCCGGACTCTCCGGCCGCGCAGTAGTGGACCTCCGTCGCGCTGCCGCAGGTGAGGAAGAACAGGACGTCGGTCGCGTCCACCTGCGCCTGGTTGCCGGTGGACCCGGTGACGAAGTAGACGCCTCCGGCGGTGAACGCGGTGCAGCCTCGGATCGACGTGTAGTTGCCCGGCGGGCAGGGCCCGAGGCCCGCCGCGGGGGCTCCCGCCGGGATCGGCGGGTACGGAACGCTGGCGAACGGGTCGCCGCCCGTGCCGCCCGGCTGGGGGGACGGGCTGTTGCGGCCGCTGCCGTCGAACGACGTGGAGTAGAAGGTCCCGCCGCCGGTGACGTCGATCCCGCCGGGCCCGTTGAAGTTCCGGATGACGGCGGCGCGGATGTCGCCGCCGGTGCCGCGGATGCCCCCGGTGCCGCCGTCGATCGCCGTCAGCACGCAGAGCAAGCAGGTCGACGCGGTCGACGGCCCGTACGAGGCCTCCGCGTCGCCCCCCACCGTCTGGTGGGAGAAGCCGGCGATGCCCGCGAAGATGGTCGCGAAGGTGCGGTTCGGCAGCACCACCCGGACCTGCTTGAGGGCGGCGTTCCGGCTGATGCACGGGGTGCCGGCGAGCGGCGCGTAGCCCGCGGGCAGGCTCGTTGTGCACGACGCCCAGTCGGCGGCGCTCACGCCGAAGTTCGCCAGGGCGTAGGCCTTCGCGCTGGTGTCCGCCGCGACCGCGGTGCCGCTGCGCGACAGCACGACCGCGGCGGCGAGCGCGGACGCGTCGGCGGCGTTCTTCGCCCGCAGTTCGGTGTCGGCGGCCAGGCCGTGGTCGACCACCAGCGCCGCCAGCCCGATGAAGACCGTGGTGAGCAGGGCGACGACGATCGCGACCACGCCGGAGTCGTCGTCGGGGCGCGCTGAACGGCCGCGTCGCCGTGCTGCTGACGGCATGACGCGTCGTGGCGGCCCCGAGTCCGGCCACATGCGAAGTCCCCGATTCTCGTGCTGGCGATCGGCATCGTAGACGATCGAGGGAGCTGCTTCGTGACCCGATCGGGGGAGGCGCGCCCGGGTGGATCATCTGCGTCACCAGGAGCGACCGGGTTCACACCGGGCCGGGCCTTCCGCCTCTTGCCGCCCTCCGTGTTTCATGCCAACTTAGGTATGCCTAACCTTCGAGAGGAGCCGTTCGTGTCGCTTCCCCAGACCCTGCTGCTGGGCCTGATCGCCGGCGGGACCATCCTTCTGGGCCTGCCGCTCGGGCGGCTGCGGGCGCCGGCACCGGGTCTGCGGGTCCTGCTGAACGCCGCGGCCATCGGGGTGCTCCTCTTCCTCCTGTGGGATGTCCTCTCGCATGCCTGGGAGCCCATCGACGAGGGTCTGGTCGCCCTGAACACGAGCGAGGGCTCACCGACGGCTCTGGCCGGTTACGGCGTCCTGTTCGCCGGCGGCCTCGCCGCGGGGCTCCTCGGTCTGGTGGGCTACGAGACCTGGATGAAGCGGCGGGTCGCCGCCACCACGCGCCCGTACGGCCCCGGTGCCATGGCTGCCACCGAGGTGCGCGCCCGGCAGGGCGTCGCGTCCTGGTCGCCCGCCCGGCAGCTCGCTCTGCTCATCGCCGTCGGGATCGGCCTGCACAACTTCGCCGAGGGCCTGGCGATCGGCCAGTCCGCGGCCAGCGGCGAGATCGCGCTCGCGACCGTGCTCGTCATCGGCTTCGGTCTGCACAACGCCACCGAGGGCTTCGGCATCGTGGCGCCGCTGGCGGCCGAGGCCGAGACGCAGCGACCGTCCTGGGCCCTGCTCGGCCTGCTCGGCCTGATCGGCGGCGGCCCCACCTTCGTCGGTGCGGCCCTCGGCCACGGCTTCACGAGTGAGCCGCTCAGCGTGGCCTTCCTGACGCTCGCGGCCGGGTCGATCCTCTACGTGGTCGTGCAGCTCGTGGGCGTGGCCGGCAAGGCCAAGCGCAACGACCTGCTGGCCGTGGGCCTACTGATCGGCCTGCTCGCCGGGTTCGCCACCGACGCGATCGTCACAGCGGCCGGGGTTTGAGCGCCTGAGTCAGGGTCGCCACCCGTCGTCGACGGACCCCCAGCGGCAACCAGGCGAGGACGTCCTGGATCTGCGCGTCCCAGAGACCCCACTCGTGTTCGCCGGGACCGAACCTGGACCGCACGTCGATCCCGGCCCGCTTGCAGACCTCCACGAAACGGCGGTTCGACGTGATCAGCGCGTCCTCGGTGCCGCAGGACACCTGCAGCTGGGGGAGGGCATCGGGATCAGCCGCGGCCACCAGGGCGAAGAGGTCGTCCGGCCCGCCCGCGACCGGTCGCTCGCCGAACACCCGCCGCCAGATCGTCGGGTCCTCCGCGCGGGGCGACCGCGCGAGAGCGGCGACGTCGAGCGCGCCGGACAGGCTCGCGGCGGCGGCGAACCGCTCGGGCTGCCGCA